>NZ_JBVJMS010000004.1:0-642960 GCF_055584085.1 Streptomyces sp. NPDC104226 | reverse complement strand
AACAAAACCCAACCCCCCCCAGACATCTTTCTATTGGTTTGTGGGGTCCCAACAGAAGGGGGGGGGGGGGTTGGGGGGGGGGGGCGCATTGGCCCACTGCCGTATCGCGGGCCGGCCGGTTACGCGGGCGCCGGACCGGCGGCCGCGGCGGCCGCCAGGGCCGCGGCCCTGGCCTCGCCCTCGGCCTGGCTGCGCTTCGAGAAGCGGATGGTCCAGAAGATCAGCGAGAGCAGGAACCCGTAGATCAGGACGGGGCTGACCCAGACCATCGTGTCGACGCTCAGCGTGTACGCCAGCACCACCCGCAGGGCGGCCTCCACCAGGTACGCGACGCCCCAGACGGTGGTCATCTTCCGCATCGCCCTGCGGAAGTCGGGGTACTGCCAGAGCCCGTTGAAGTACGCCACGCCCTCCTTGGTCCCGTCGGTCCCGAACTTGCGGCCGAAGTAGAACATCAGCGGCCGGGGCGTGAACAGGGTGGCGACGCAGAGTGCGCCGAACAGGCCCGTCACCCCCGAGTCCTTGATGAGCAGGGCGCGTGCCGAGTGCGTACCGATCAGCGCGACGAGGGCGGTGATCACCAGGAAGACCAGGGTGACCACGGCGAACTCGTCGACCTTGCGGCGCCAGGCGAGGTGGACGAGGGAGTCGACCACCGGCCAGACACCGCTGACCAGGAGCGCGGCGAACTCGCTCCAGCCCCGGTCGGTGAGCATGTTGTACGTGAGGATCGGCGCGACCACGTTGAATCCGATGGTCAGGATCCAGCCGATCGCGGCGGCTCCCGCGGAGCGGGCCGGTGGCCCGGACGGTGCTGCCGGTTGTTGCTGAGTGGACACGGTTCCCCCTGGAACGACCTGATGGTGTGCGGTAAGGGGAACCTAGGAACAGGGCAGGTGCGGGGCAAGGGCCCACCGCCCAAAATGATGATCAAGCCGTCCGGACCGGACGGTTCCGCGCCTCAGGCGCGCAGGCCCCGCAGGACCAGGGCGGTGACCGCCTCGAACTCGGCGGTGATCGTCGGCTCCCGCCACTCCGCCGCGTACTGCGGATCGTGGAAGCGGCCGGTGGCGTCGAACACCGCGCGCGCGGCGGCCGGTACGTCGGGCGCACTCAGCGAGCCCTCCGCGACCCCCTCGCCGATGATCCGGGAGATCTGCTCGATCAGCTCGGCGATGTGGTGCTCCACCACGCCGCTGCTCTCGCCGAGCAGCGCGATGTACGTCGCGAACAACTCGGGGTCGTCACCGGCCTTGTGCCGCTTGGCCTCGAACAGCGCCTCCAGCCAGGACTCCAGCTTGGAGGGGGCCGGCTCGGCCGGAGCCGAGGTGATCTCCTCCAGCATGACCACGCTCTTGGCCAGCCAGCGGTCCGTGACCGCCTCGCGCAGCGCGGCCTTCGACGGGAAGTGCCGGTACACGCTGCCGTGGCTGACGCCCAGGGCGCGGGCCACGTCCACCACGGTCGCCTTGGTCGGGCCGAAGCGCCGCAGCACCTCCTCGGTGGCTTCGAGGATGCGCTCGGGGGTCAGGGGTTCGGCGGCTGCGGGTGGCATGAGTACGACCGTACAGCCGGATCAGTGCTCGCTGTCCAGGTGGGCCATCTGCGCTGCCGGGTACCGGTCGCCCGCGGCGGCGCCGGCCGGGACCGCGTCCTCGATGGCGGCGAGGTCGGCGGGGGTCAGGTCGACCTGGAGGGCGCCCAGCGCCTCCCCGAGCCGCTCGCGACTGCGGGCGCCGACCAGCGGCACGATGTCCTCGCCCTGCGCGAGCACCCAGGCGATGGCCGTCTGGGCGACGCTGACGCCCTTCTCGTCGGCGACCTTGCGCAGGGCGTCGACCAGGTCGAGGTTCCGGTCGAGGTTGTCGCCCTGGAAGCGCGGGCTCATCCCGCGGAAGTCGCCCGGAGCCAGTGCCCGGTCACGGGTGAAGTGGCCGCTGATCAGGCCGCGGGACAGCACGCCGTACGCCGTGACGCCGATGCCGAGCTCGCGGGCGGTCGGCAGGATCTCCGCCTCGATGCCGCGCGAGATGAGGGAGTACTCGATCTGGAGGTCGGCGATCGGAGCCACGGCGGCTGCCCGGCGCAGGGTGTCCGCGCCGACCTCGGAGAGCCCGATGTGCCGGACGTGCCCGGCGGTGACGGCCTCGGCGATCGCGCCGATGGTCTCCTCGATCGGCACGTCGGGGTCCACCCGGGCGATGCGGTAGACGTCGATGTGGTCCCGGCCGAGCCGCTGGAGCGAATAGGCCAGGAAGTTCTTGACGGCCTCCGGCCGCCCGTCGTACCCGGTGAAGCCGCCCTCGACCGTGCGCAGGGCGCCGAACTTCACGCTGGTCAGCGCCTGGTCGCGGGCCGCGGCGGGGGCGGTGCGCAGGGCTTCGTTGATGAGGAGCTCGTTGTGCCCCATGCCGTAGAAGTCGCCGGTGTCGAGGAGGGTGACCCCCGCGTCCAGGGCGGCGTGGATGGTGGCGAGGGACTCCGCCCGGTCGGCCTCGCCGTAGAGGGCGGACATTCCCATGCAGCCCAGCCCCAGGGGGAAGACGCCGGGACCGGTGCTGCCGAGGGTGCGGTGCGGTGCGGTGCTCGCTGCCGAGGGGGTGGTTGCCGAGGTGCTCTGGTTCGTGGTCATGGAACGAGAATGGCATGACGGGTGACAGATTTCAATATCTGTCACCCGTTCGCCTGAGGCATCCGCGTCAGGCCGCCGCGCGCAGGGCCAGGGCGGCCGCCGCGACCAGGGCGAGGACGGCCGCGGGGGCGAGGGCGTAGTCCTTCACGCGCAGGTGGCTGATGACCGCGCCGAGGAAGTAGAGGGTCACGCCGACGGCCGCGGCCATGCCCAGCGGGGTCAGCCACAGGCCCGCGACCAGGCCGATCGCGCCCGCCGCCTTGAGGGCGGCCAGCCGGGGGAGCCAGGAGTCGGGCACTCCGACCTTGGTCATGCTCTCGGTGATCGCGGGGTTGCGCTGGAAGGTGAAGGTCGCGGACGCGGCGAGGACGAGGGCGAGCAGGCCGGCGACGACGGCGTAGGCGATGAACATGGAAGGCTCCAACGATCGGTGGTGGTGAATCATTGAATACCATCAACGATCGGCAGGGTGCAATCATTTCCCGGTTGTTACGATGTGGACATGACGGCTATTCAGGACTCCGCGCACGCGCCGCAGCGGCTGGGCCTGCTGCTGGCCTGGCACGGATCGGTCACCCAGACCCGCATGAAGAAGGCGCTCAGCGCCGCCGGACTCACCCCGCGCCACGCGATGACCCTGACGCACCTGGACGGCGGACCCATCGGCCAGCGGGCGCTGGCCGAGCGTCTGGAGGTGGATCCGAGCGTGCTGGTCGGGATCCTCAACGACCTGGAGGGCTCCGGGCTCGTCGAGCGCCGCCGGGACCCGGCCGACCGCCGCCGCCACAACGTCGCCATCACCGAAGCGGGCACCGCAGCCCTCGTGAAGACGAACGCGGCCCTCGACGCGGTGGAGCTCGGACTGTTCGCCCGCCTCTCGGAGCAGGACCGGGACGTGCTGCGCGGTCTGCTGGACCGGATCGACTCGCACAGCGAGGACTTCGCCTGCGACGAGTAGCCGCTGCAGGCGGCCGCCCCCGGCTCAGCGCCGGGGTGCGCCGCCCGTCCGCACGGGGCCGGACTTCGGCTCCAGGGCGCGGGCCGTGCGCAGGGCCGTCTCCCGGGCCCAGGAACCGCTGGTGGCGAAGCCGACGCACAGGACGAGCAGCCCGCACACCGTGATGATCCACCAGGCGGGCCGGGCGGCGGCCACGAACGCGGCGGCGGAACCGGTTCCGCCCGCCATCCCGGCGGCCAGCACCGAGCCGACGACCGCCACGCCCAGCGCCCCGCCGGTCTGCCGGCTGGTGGAGGCCACCGCGGCGGCCACCCCGGCCTGGGAGCGCGGCATCCCGGAGACGGCGGTGTTGGTGATCGGCGCGTTGACCAGCCCGAACCCGATGCCGAAGAGCACGTACCCGCAGAACAGCATCGGCGTCGAGCTCTCGGCCGAGAACGCCGCGAACAGCAGCCCGCTCGCCCCCATGGTCACGCCCGCGACCAGCAGCGGGAGCCGCGGTCCCCGGGTGGCGACGAGCCGACCCGACACCGGCGCGCAGAGGAAGGCGAAGGCCGCCATCGGCAGCATGTACAGGCCGGCGTCCAGGGCGTCGAGGCCCCGTACGTCCTGGAGGTACAGGGTGTTCAGGAACAGGAACCCGGACAGCGCGGCGAAGGCGCTGACCGCGATCACCGTGGCCCCGCTGAAGGGGGCGCTGCGGAAGAACCGCGGGTCGATCAGGGGCTCCGTGCGCCGCGACTCGTAGACCAGCAGCCCGGCCAGGGACAGGGCGGCGACGAGCGCACAGCCCAGGATCAGCGGGGAGCGCAGTCCGGCTGCGGGGGCCTCGATGATCCCGAACGTGACCGAGCCGAGCAGCCCCATGACCAGCAGCTGCCCCACCGGGTCCGGGCGGCGCGGGTGGTCGGCCCGGGACTCCGGGATGTAGCGCAGGGTCAGTACGAGGGCGACGATGCCCACGGGGAGGTTGATCCAGAAGATCGACCGCCAGCCGACCGAGTCCACGAGCAGGCCGCCGATCAGCGGGCCGGCGGCCATGGAGATGCCGACGACGGCTCCCCAGACGCCGATGGCTCGGGCGCGTTCGCGCGGTTCGGTGAAGGTGTTGGTGATGATCGACATGGCGACCGGGTTGAGCATCGAGCCGCCGACGGCCTGCATCATCCGGAAGGCGATCAGCCAGCCCAGGCTCGGCGCGAGCGAGCAGAGCACCGAGCCGGCGGTGAAGAGCACGACGCCGGCGATGAAGACCTTGCGGCGGCCGATCCGGTCGGCGGTGGAGCCCGCCAGCATCAGGAGCGAGGCCAGGACCAGCGTGTACGCGTCGATCGTCCACTGCATGCCGGCCACGGAGGCGCCCAGATCGCGGCGCATGGAGGGGAGGGCGACGTTCAGGACGGTGTTGTCGAGACTGACGATGAGCAGGCTCATGCAGCAGATCGTCAGGATCAGCAGGCGCCGCCGCTGGGTCAACTCGTCCATGATGCCGATAGTACGCCTAACTAACGACATGCGATCAACGGCACGGCTGAGCCACAATGGGGGGATGACCACGCTCCCCCCGCCTCTCGCGATCGGCCCGCACACCGTGCAGCCCCCGGTGGTGCTCGCGCCGATGGCCGGCATCACCAATGCCCCGTTCCGTACGCTGTGCCGCGAGTTCTCCGGCGGCAAGGGGCTGTTCGTGAGCGAGATGATCACGACCCGGGCCCTGGTCGAGCGCAACGAGAAGACCATGCAGCTCATCCACTTCGACGAGACCGAGAAGCCCCGCTCGATCCAGCTGTACGGAGTCGACCCCGCGACGGTCGGCAAGGCGGTCCGCATGATCGTCGAAGAGGACCGCGCCGACCACATCGACCTCAACTTCGGCTGCCCGGTGCCCAAGGTCACCCGCAAGGGCGGCGGCTCGGCCCTGCCGTACAAGCGCAACCTGCTGCGGGCGATCCTGCGCGAGGCCGTCGCGGGCGCCGGCGACCTGCCGGTGACGATGAAGATGCGCAAGGGCATCAACGACGACCACCTCACCTACCTCGACGCCGGCCGGATCGCCGTCGAGGAGGGCATCACCGCCATAGCCCTGCACGGCCGCACCACCGCCCAGCACTACGGCGGCACCGCCGACTGGGAGGCCATCGCGCGGCTCAAGGAGCACGTGCCGGAGATTCCGGTGCTCGGCAACGGCGACATCTGGTGCGCCGAGGACGCGCTGCGGATGGTCCGCGAGACCGGCTGCGACGGGGTGGTCGTGGGGCGCGGCTGCCTGGGGCGGCCGTGGCTCTTCAACGACCTGGTCGCGGCCTTCGAGGGGCGCCCGGAGGACTTCCACAAGCCGACGCTGCGGGAGGTCGGGCAGACCATGCTCCGCCACGCCCAGCTGCTGGGGGAGTGGATCGGCGACGAGGCGCGCGGGGTGATCGACTTCCGTAAGCACGTGGCCTGGTACACCAAGGGCTTCTCGGTGGGATCGGAGATGCGGCAGAAGCTCGCGGTCACCTCCTCCCTGGCCGAGCTGGACGCTCATCTGAGCGAGCTGGACCTGGACCAGCCCTGGCCGGAGAGCGCGGACGGCCCGCGGGGCCGTACGTCCGGAAACAACCGGGTTGTCCTGCCCGAGGGCTGGTTGAAGGATCCGTACGACTGCGCGGGCGTGAGCGAGGATGCCGAACTGGACACGTCCGGAGGGTGAGAACCGGGTGGCAAAACGTGCCGTGAGTGGCGTGACATACGCCACGCATGGGTGAGGTTTCGCTCAGATGAGCGCGTTGGTCACGGGTAAGACTTTCAAAGGGTGGCACTGGGTGCCACCCTTTGTGCGTTCAAGTGTTGAACGCAAATGTATCGATGATCGCTCATCCGAGCGGAAGCAAGCCTTGGTGGGCACCTCACCCTTCGGGACCTGAAGGGTCTTCGTATGTTTTGGCTACTCGTCAGTTACATTCGATTGGCTGGCACCCAGGTGGTTACGGCCACATGACCGCCAAGTGGACGTACCCATAAGCCTTCGATCTGGGTATGTTCCTGGCCGTCAGGGCAGCCACCGAGCCTCGAGGAGTCGAGACCCGTGTCGGAAAACAAAGATCAGAAGTTCGTCTACGACTTCACGGAGGGCAACCGCGACCTCAAGGACCTTCTCGGCGGCAAGGGTGCCAACCTCGCCGAGATGACCAACCTGGGTCTGCCGGTCCCTCCCGGCTTCACCATCACCACCGAGGCCTGCAAGGTCTACCTCGAGAGCGGCGAGGCCCCGGCCGAGCTGCGCGAGGAGGTCGGCGCACACCTCGCCGCCCTCGAGGCGAAGATGGGCAAGAAGCTCGGCCAGTCGGACGACCCGCTGCTGGTCTCCGTGCGTTCCGGCGCCAAGTTCTCCATGCCCGGCATGATGGACACGGTCCTCAACATCGGCCTCTCCGACGAGTCCGTCGCCGGCCTCGCCACCCAGGCAGGCAACGAGCGCTTCGCGTGGGACTCGTACCGCCGCCTGATCCAGATGTTCGGCAAGACCGTCCTGGACGTGGACGGCGAGCTCTTCGAGGAAGCCCTCGACGAGGCCAAGGCCGCCAAGAAGGTCACCGTCGACACCGACCTCGACGCCGCCGACCTCAAGAAGCTGGTCACCCGCTTCAAGAAGATCGTCGCCAAGCAGGCCGGCCGCGAGTTCCCGCAGGACGCCCGCGAGCAGCTCGACCTCGCCGTCGAAGCGGTCTTCAACTCGTGGAACACCGACCGCGCCAAGCTCTACCGCCGCCAGGAGCGCATCCCGAGCGACCTGGGCACCGCGGTCAACATCTGCTCCATGGTCTTCGGCAACCTCGGCCCCGACTCGGGCACCGGCGTCGCCTTCACCCGCGACCCGGCCACCGGCCACGCGGGCGTCTACGGCGACTACCTGCAGAACGCCCAGGGCGAGGACGTGGTCGCGGGCATCCGCAACACCGTGCCGCTCGCGGACCTGGAGACCATCGACAAGGTCTCGTACGACCAGCTCATGACGATCATGACGACGCTGGAGACCCACTACAAGGATCTCTGCGACATCGAGTTCACCATCGAGCGCGGCCAGCTGTGGATGCTCCAGACCCGCGTCGGCAAGCGCACCGCCGGCGCCGCCTTCCGCATCGCCACCCAGCTCGTCGACCAGGGCCTCATCGACGAGGCCGAGGCCCTCCAGCGCGTCAACGGCGCCCAGCTCGCGCAGCTGATGTTCCCGCGCTTCGACGAGAACGCCGGCACCACGCTGCTCGGCCGCGGCATCGCCGCCTCCCCGGGCGCGGCCGTCGGCAAGGCCGTCTTCGACTCCTACACGGCCGTCAAGTGGTCCCGCTCCGGCGAGAAGGTCATCCTGATCCGCCGCGAGACCAACCCCGACGACCTGGACGGCATGATCGCCTCCGAGGGCATCCTGACCTCGCGCGGCGGCAAGACCTCGCACGCGGCCGTCGTCGCCCGCGGCATGGGCAAGACCTGCGTCTGCGGCGCCGAGGACCTCGAGGTCGACACCAAGCGCCGCCGCATGACGGTCGGCGGAACGGTCGTCGAAGAGGGCGACGTCGTCTCCATCGACGGCTCCACCGGCAAGGTCTACCTCGGTGAGGTACCCGTCGTACCGTCCCCGGTCGTCGAGTACTTCGAGGGCCGCATGCACGCCGGCGCCGACGACGCCGACGAGCTCGTCGCCGCCGTGCACCGGATCATGGCCTACGCCGACCGCGTCCGCCGCCTGCGGGTGCGCGCCAACGCCGACAACGCCGAGGACGCGCTGCGCGCCCGCCGCTTCGGCGCCCAGGGCATCGGCCTGTGCCGCACCGAGCACATGTTCCTCGGCGAGCGCCGCGAACTGGTGGAGCGACTGATCCTCGCGGACACCGACGACGAGCGCGAGGAGGCACTCAGTGCCCTCCTGCCGCTGCAGAAGAAGGACTTCGTCGAGCTGTTCGAGGCGATGGACGGACTGCCCGTCACCGTCCGCCTGCTCGACCCGCCGCTGCACGAGTTCCTGCCCGACATCACCGAGCTGTCGGTGCGCGTCGCCCTCGCCGAGTCCCGCAAGGACGCCAACGAGAACGACCTGCGCCTGCTCCAGGCCGTGCACAAGCTGCACGAGCAGAACCCGATGCTGGGTCTGCGCGGCGTCCGCCTCGGCCTGGTCATCCCCGGCCTGTTCAAGATGCAGGTCCGGGCGATCGCCGAGGCCGCGGCCGAGCGCAAGAACGCCAAGGGCGACCCGCGCGCCGAGATCATGGTCCCGCTCGTGGGCACCGTCCAGGAGCTGGAGATCGTCCGCGAGGAGGCCGACGCGGTCATCGCCGAGGTCGAGGCCGCCACCGGCACCGACCTCCGGCTGACCATCGGCACCATGATCGAGCTGCCCCGCGCCGCCCTCACGGCCGGCCAGATCGCCGAGGCCGCGCAGTTCTTCTCCTTCGGCACGAACGACCTGACCCAGACCGTGTGGGGCTTCTCCCGCGACGACGTCGAGGCCAGCTTCTTCACCGCCTACCTGGAGAAGGGCATCTTCGGGGTCTCGCCCTTCGAGACCATCGACCGGGACGGCGTCGGCACGCTGGTCCGCAGCGCCGTCGAGGCCGGCCGGGCCACCCGCCCCGACCTCAAGCTCGGCGTCTGCGGAGAGCACGGCGGCGACCCCGAGTCCGTCCACTTCTTCCACGAGGTCGGTCTGGACTACGTCTCCTGCTCGCCGTTCCGGATCCCGGTCGCGCGCCTGGAGGCCGGCCGCGCCGCCGCCGACGCGAAGGGCAGCGACAGCCGCTGACCCCGCCACGGCCCCGCTGAGGGCCCCCATGACCGCGCCTGCCCCCGGGTTCCCTGACGTCCGGTGGCAGGCGCGCTCTATTTTCCGCGGCCTTCCCTCGGCCTTCCTCGCCCTTCCCGTGGACTTCCCCGGTGTTCCCGGGCGGCGTTCCCGGTCGTTCCCCGTCGTTCCCGGGGCCCAGAATTGGTTCAATGTTGTTCCAGATGCCTTAACGGCAACAGGCGGCGGACGGATCCCCACCCGTCCACCGCCTGTCGCCAATCCGCCGGACACGTCGGCGCTTCCCGGTGCGACCGACCGCCAGGCCCCGCAAAGCCCCCCACGGCCTTCGCGGAGCGTTTCGGTCGCGCCGGAGTGTGCCCGGCGGAGTACAGGATTTCGGTTGTCACACCTTCGCCGAAAGGGGTTTCAACTGTGGCTGAAAGGCCATGGTGACCACGCGTGACGGAGTGCATACTCGAGGGGCGGGGGGATTGCGGTTGCACAGGTGGGGGTTCGGGTGCTGCGTATCCATTTCACTGGAGTGGACCTCGCGCGCGTAAGGATGGCAGGGCGTCCGGATGCGTTGTGGGAAACGATTCTGAGTTTTCACCGTTTACGGGACCGGCGGGATACCCGGCTCTTCGGCGATTGGCGTGCGGAAACCCGCACCAGGCTGAATGGTGAAACCCGACTTCTCGGTGCGCTGATACCGAGCCGCGGGTATTTCCCCGATTTCCTGACCCCGACGGAGGGGCAGTACGGGTGGGACGTGGGCCTCGACGCCCTCCGCGGGATCCGCCCCGAGCGGCTGCGCCGCGAGCTCGTCCTGCTCGGCCGGGGCGTGGAAGCCGGCTCCGGCATGGCCGCGGCCTTCGGGATGCCGGTGACGGAGGGCGGGACCGCGTACCGCGGCCCCGAGCCCCTGGTCCCCAGGCGGCTGCGGGACTTCCTGGAGGGGGACACCGCGCACCTGCCCCGGCTGCTGGGGGAGCTGCGCGGGTACCACCGGGCGGCCGTGGAGCCGTACTGGAGCCACATCCAGGCGCAGATCGAGGCCGAGCGGGCCGCGCGGGGGCGGGCGCTGCTCGACGGGGGCGCGGACGAGCTGCTGGCCTCGCTGCCGCCGATGCTGCGGTGGCGGGCGCCGGTGCTGGAGTGCGACTACCCCGTGGACCGGGACGTACGGCTACGCGGGCGCGGGCTGCTGCTCCAGCCCTCCTTCTTCTGCCGGCGCACGGCGGTGACCCTGCACGATCCGGAGCTGGCGCCCGTGCTGGTGTACCCGGCGGCGGCCGAGCCCTCCGCGGCGCAGGCCGGCGGGGAGGCGGCCCGGCCGGCGGAGGAGCGGCGCCGGCAGCGCCAGCACACCCTGGGCAAGCTCGTCGGGCACACCCGGTCGGTGGTGCTCCAGGCGATCGGCGACGGGGCCACCACGAGCGAGCTGGCGCGCCGGGCCGGGGTCTCGCTGGCCTCCGCGAGCCAGCACGCGGGCGTCATGCGGGAGGCCGGGCTGGTCACCACGCTGCGGCGGGGCAACGCCGTCCTGCACACGGTGACGCCGCTGGGAGCCGCGCTGCTCAAGGGCGGCGCAGGGGTCTCGTGACCGGCCGCACCCCGGCGGGTCCGTGACCCGCCGGGGTGGGGGTGGCCCGAAGGGCCGGACGCGGAAGGGGTCAGACCCGGAAGGGGTCAGACCCGGAAGGGGCCCGTGACCTCGTAGGTGATGCCGCCCGTCGAGCTGCCGCTCGTGCCGCGCTGGCTGCTGAAGTAGAGGCGGTTGCCGGCGGGGGAGAAGGCGGGGCCGGTGATCTCCGAGGAGGACTGCCCGGTGACCCGGAGGAAGGGGGCGACCACGTCGTCCGGGGTGATCACGCAGATCTCCAGGTTGCCGCCGTCCTCGGCGACGTACAGGTCGCCGTACGAGGAACCGGTGACGTTGTCGACGCCCGTCAGGGGGGCGTTGCCGCCGGGGACCAGGGAGTCGTCGTAGGCCAGCTCGTAGGTGCTGTTCGCGAGGTTGAGCTGCCAGACCCGGTTGTCGCCCTTGGTCGTGAACCACACCGTGTCGTTGGCGTAGTGGCAGCCCTCGCCGCCGTTGAACTTCTTCGAGCCCGAGACCTGGGTGCGCGTGGTGGTCGGCGAGCCGTCCGGGTCCGGGACGTCGGCCCAGGTGAAGGAGCCGGAGGCGGCCGTGCCGGCCTTGAGGACCTGGAGGGTGCCGGAGGAGAGGTTGCCCCAGGTGGTGGGGATGAAGCGGTAGAAGCAGCCGTTGGTCTCGTCCTCGGTCAGGTAGACGACCTTGCGCACAGGGTCGGCGGCGGCCGCCTCGTGCTTGAAACGGCCCATGGCGGGGCGCTGCACGGAGGCGTTCACCCCGTAGGGGTCGGTCTCGTAGACGAAGCCGCGGTCGACCTCCTCGCAGGACAGCCAGGTGTTCCACGGGGTCTTGCCGCCCGCGCAGTTCTGGCGGGTGTTGGACAGGATCCGGTAGGCGCCGGTGATGGTGCCGGAGGAGTTGAACTTCACCGCGCTCGCACCGCCGGAGGGGTTGATCTCCGAGTTCGACACGTAGATCCAGCCCGTCCCGTCGGCGAAACAGGCGCCGCCGTCCGGGGCGCTGTGCCAGGTGTACGAGGTGCCGGCGACGGTCTGGCCGGAGCGCGCGATCACCCGGCTGCTGAAGCCCGCGGGCAGCATGATGCCGTTGGCGTCGGCGGCGCCGAGCGCCCCGTAGGGGCCGGAGCCGGGCTGGGCGGGGGCCGCGTAGGCCGCGCCGTGCATCAGCGTGCCGCCGAAGGCGGCGGCGGAGGAGCCGATGACGGCCCCGCGAAGGAAGGTACGACGTTCCACGGTCACTCCTGTGGAGGAGGGGCTCCGCGCCCGGTCGGGCGGGGAGTCACGCACGCGTCGAGGAACTTAGGAGCGTCGAGTTGACGTGACGTCAATTCCACATGACGCGGGAGCGACCGGCACGAGGTGAATCCTCCCGGGGGATTTGCCGAAATCGAAACTGCACCGAAGAGGCGGGAAAGGGGTACCGAAGAGGCATCGGGACGGGTATCGGAGCGGGGTGATGCAGGACTTTCTGCCCTGGGGAGGGGGCGGGTGCGGGAGGATGGTGGAGTGATGGACCACACCGCCGCCGCCCCCGCCGCCGCAGACATCACCGGCCGCGCCGACCTCGACGTCGTGCTGCGCCGCTTCTACACGGCGGCCTTCGCCGATCCGCGGATCGGGCCCTTCTTCACGGAGATCGCCGGCACCGACCTCGACGTGCACCTGCCCCGGATCACCGACTTCTGGGAGCGGGCCCTCTTCCGCAGCGCCGACTACCGGCGCAACGCCTTCGCCCCGCACGCGGCCCTCCAGTCGGCCCGCGAGATGACCGCCGAGGACTTCGGCCGCTGGGTGCAGCTGTGGCGGGCCACGATCGACGGACTGCACCGGGGGCCGAACGCGGAGCGGGCCAAGGCCCAGGGCGAGCGGATCGCGCTGACCCTGCACAAGCGGCTGGCCGGCGCGGACGCGGAGCTGCTGCGCGGCGAGGGCACGGTGGGCTTCGTACCGCTGGCGGCCCTGGAGCTGCGCTCGATGACCGCCTGACCTGCGGTTTCGTAGAGCGTCGAAGAAATCTGAAAAAACTTCGCGGGGGAGCGATGAGTTCTCCGGGGGCCTGCGGTCTACCTCTCGAAAGCAACGGAACCGCCCCGAAAGACCGAGAGAAGAGAGACCGCGATGTCCTCCACCATGATCTTCGTCAACCTGCCGGTCAAGGACCTGGAGGCCACCAAGACCTTCTGGGGCAAGCTCGGCTACACCTTCAACGCCCAGTTCACCGACGAGAACTGCGCCTCGATGCCCATCACCGACTCGATCGTGGCCATGTTCCTCACCGAGTCCCGGTACAAGGACTTCACCCACAAGGACATCGCGGACGCCACGAAGACCTCCGAAGTGCTGCTGTGTCTGAGCGCCGAGAGCCGCGACGCCGTCGACGAGCTCGTCGACGGGGCCCTGGCGGCGGGCGCCACCGAGCCCCGTCCCGCACAGGACCACGGGGTCATGTACGGCCGCGCCTTCGACGACCTCTCCGGTCACACCTGGGAGATCATGTGGATGGACCCGTCGATGATCCAGGGCTGACGCGCGGTTCAGCCGGAGGTCGCGGCGGTCCGCACCGGATAGGTCCGGACCGCCACCTCCTCGTCGTCCAGGCAGTGCCCCGACTCCAGGTCGAAGCGCTGCTTGAGCAGCGGCGAGGCCACGAAGAGCCGTCCCGCGGCCGAGCCGACCAGCCCGCGCGAGAGGACCTGCGCCCCGGTGAAGGGGTCCCGGTTCCCGATGGCGTACGGACGTCCCGTGCGGTCGACGAACACGGCGGCCTGGCTCCCGTCGGGCAGCAGTGCCGCCACCCCGCGGCCGGGGATCAGCGTCGACAGCTCGCACACGGTGAGCCATCCCTCCGCCACCTGCAGTTCCACGGTCATCGGGTGCCTCCCAGGGGCTCCAGGGTCAGAACGGTCAGGTCGGGCTTGACCTGGCCGCGCTCGGGGACGAACTTCACGCTCGGGTCGGGCGCGCCGGGGGCGTTGACGAAGGACACGAACCGGCGCAGCCGCTCCGGGTCGTCCAGCGTCTCGGCCCATTCGTCGCGGTAGTGCGCCACGTGGTCGGCCATCAGCGACTCCAGCTCCGCGCACAGACCGAGCGAGTCGTGCACGATCACGTCCCGCAGGTGGTCGAGGCCGCCCTCCAGCCGGTCCAGCCAGGTGGAGGTGCGCTCCAGCCGGTCGGCGGTGCGGATGTAGAACATCAGGAACCGGTCGATGAGCCGGACCAGTTCGGCGTCGGACAGGTCCTGCGCCAGCAGGTCCGCGTGGCGCGGGGTGGCCCCGCCGTTGCCGCCGACGTAGAGGTTCCAGCCGCTCGCCGTCGCGATGATCCCGAAGTCCTTGCTCTGCGCCTCCGCGCACTCGCGGGCGCAGCCGGAGACCGCCGACTTGAGCTTGTGCGGGGCGCGCAGGCCCCGGTAGCGCAGCTCCAGGTCGATGGCCATCCGTACCGAGTCCTGGACCCCGTAGCGGCACCAGGTCTGGCCCACGCAGGACTTCACGGTCCGCAGGGCCTTGCCGTACGCGTGCCCGGACTCGAAGCCGGCCTCCACCAGCCGGGCCCAGATGAGGGGGAGCTGGTCGATGGCGGCGCCGAAGAGGTCGATGCGCTGCCCGCCGGTGATCTTCGTGTAGAGGCCGAAGTCGCGGGCCACCTCGCCGATCACGATGAGCTTGTCGGGGGTGATCTCACCGCCGGGGATGCGCGGGACGACGGAGTACGAGCCGTTGCGCTGCATGTTGGCGAGGAAGTGGTCGTTGGTGTCCTGGAGGGCGGCCTGCTCCCCGTCCAGGACGTAGCCGCTCGCACCGAGGGTGGGGGCCAGCGAGGCGATGATCGAACCGACGGTGGGCTTGCAGACCTCGCAGCCCGCGCCGCCGCGCGCCTCCTCGCGGCCGTGGCTGTCGAGGAGCTTCTCGTACGAGGTCACGCGCAGGGTGCGGACGATCTCGTAGAGCTCGGCGCGGGTGAAGGAGAAGCAGTCGCAGAGCCCCTTGTCGGCGGCCGGCGGCATCAGCTGGCCGATCACCTTGAGGCAGCTCCCGCAGCCGGTGCCCGCCTTGGTGCACTTCTTGACCTCGGGCACCGTGGTGTGGGCGGTGATCGCCTTCTTCGTGACGTTGTGGCAGGAGCAGATCACCGCGTCGTCCGGGAGCGAGGCCGGGCCGATCGCCACGGGCGCGCCGACCCCGGCGGGCAGCACCAGCTGCTCGGGGGTGACGGGCGGTACGGAGCCGGTGAGCGGGCGCAGGATCCCGTAGGAGTCGGCGTCACCGACCAGGACGCCGCCGAGCAGGACGCCTTCGGCGGAGACGACCACCTTCTTGTAGACGCCGGAGCGGGAGTCGGAGTAGACGACGTCGAGGCTGTCGGCGGTGGCGCCGTGGGCGTCGCCGAAGGAGGCCACGTCCACGCCGAGGAGCTTGAGCTTGGTGGAGAGGTCGGCGCCGGTGAACTCCTTCTCGCGGCCCAGCAGATCGGCCGCGGCCGTCTCCGCCATCTCGTAGCCGGGGGCGACCAGGCCGTAGACGCGGCCGTCGGAGGCGAGCGCGCACTCGCCGATGGCGTAGACGTGCGGGTCGGAGGTGCGGCAGCGGGAGTCGACGGTGATGCCGCCGCGTTCGCCGACCGTCAGGCCGCTGTCGCGGGCGAGCTGGTCGCGGGGGCGGACACCGGCGGAGAAGACGACCAGCTCGGTGTCGACGCTGGAGCCGTCGGACAGCTTCATCCCGCTGACCGAGCCGTCCTCGCCGGTGAGGACCTCCTGGGTGCCGACGCCCGTGTGGACGGTCAGCCCCATGTTCTCGATGGTGCGCAGCAGGGCCGCGCCACCGCCCTCGTCGACCTGGACGGGCATCAGCCGGGGCGCGAACTCCACGACGCGGGTGGCGAGTCCGAGGCCCTTGAGCGCGCCGGCGGCCTCCAGACCGAGCAGACCGCCGCCGACCACGGCGCCGGTGGTCCGGGTCTTGGCGTACTCCTCGATCGCGAGGAGGTCCTCGATGGTGCGGTAGACGAAACAGCCCGGGGCGTCCTTGCCGGGGACGGGCGGCACGAAGGGGTAGCTGCCGGTCGCGAGCACGAGCACGTCGTACGGGAACACCTGCCCCGAGCGGGCGGTGACGGTGCGGGCCGCGCGGTCGATGCTCTCGGCGGGGTCGTCGAGGTGCAGCGCGATCCCGTGCTCCTCCATGAAGGAGGCGGGCGTGAGGGAGAGGTCCTCGGGGGTGCTGCCGGAGAAGTACGAGGTCAGGTGCACGCGGTCGTAGGCGGGCCGCGGCTCCTCGCAGAGCACGGTGATCCGGTGCGTGGAGGTGGCGCCGAGCTCGGCGAGCGCCTCCAGGTAGCGCTGGCCGACCATGCCGTGGCCGATGAGCACCAGGGCGGGCCGGGCTGCGGGGGTGGTGGCGGTGGCCCGGGAGGTGGCCGGGGCGGGGTGGGGCGTGGCTGCGGCCATGATCAGGAGCCTCCGTCGTCGGTGAGCAGGTGGTGCAGGTCGGTGAGACCGTGCTGGTCGGTGAGGGGGGCGCCGTCCTCCCAGCTGCGGGCGAGGGCGCCCACGCTGGAGAGTTCGCCGAGCAGGACCCCGCCGACGAGCCGGTCGCCGCGGATGACGACCTTGCGGTAGGTGCGGCGGGTGGCGTCGGCGAGCCGGACGACGTCGTCGCCGGGGAGTGCGGTGGTCTCGCCGAAGGCGGCGAGGTCGAGGGGCCGGTCACCGCCGGCGGTGAGGGTGAGCCGGGTCAGGGCGCGGGTCCCGTTGTAGGCGGGGTCCCGGCCGAGTCCCTTGCCGGTGCCGAGGAGGACCCCGGCGAGGGCATCGGCCTGTTCGAGGGCGGGGCCGGCCAGGCCGTACACCCGGCCCGCGTGCTCGGCGCAGTCGCCGACGGCGTGGATCCGGGGGTCGCTGGTGCGCAGCTCGTCGTCGACGAGGATGCCCTTGCGGACGTCCAGGCCGGCGGCCTGGGCGAGGCCGGTGCGGGGGCGGACTCCGCAGGCGAGGACGACGAGGTCGGCCTCCAGGCGGTAGCCGACCGCGAGCTCCACGCCGGTCACCCGGCGGGGGGCCGGGGCGGGGGTGGTCCTCGGGCGGCGGTCGGCGGGGCCGGCGGGGTGCGCCGGCTCTGCTTCTGCCGTTGGTGCTGCTGCTGCTGCTGCCGCTGCTGCTGCCGCCGACGCCGTCGTGTCCGTCGTCGTCAGCAGGCCGCGGACACGGCATTCCGTGTGGATCTCCACGCCCATGCCGGTGAGGTGGGCGTGCAGCAGCTCCGAGGCCTCCGCGTCCAGCTGGCGCTCCATCAGGCGCTCGCCCTGCTGGGCGAGGACCACCTGCGCGCCCCGCTCGGCCAGGGCGCGGGCCGCCGAGACGCCGAGGAGGCCGCCGCCGATCACCACCGCGCGCGCCCCGGGACGTACGGCCGCCGAAAGGGCCAGGCAGTCGTCCATGGTGCGGAACGCGTGCACCCCGGCGGGGAGTTCCCGGCCCTCGGGTTCGAACAGGCCGCGGAGGGGAGGGAGGACCGGGTTCGACCCCGTGGCCAGGACGAGGGTGCCGTACCGCTCGACCGAGCCGTCGTCGCAGTGCACCACCCGCTCCGCCCGGTCGATCCGTACCGCCCGCACGCCCCGGCGCAGCGCCGGGCCGGGGGCCGGGAGGGCCGTCACCTCCGGTGCGTACCGGCCGGCCAGGACCTCCGCGAGGAGGACCCGGTTGTAGGGGACGTGCTCCTCCTCGCCGAGGACGCGCACGTCCCCGCCCAGCCGGGCGGCGAGCCGCAGGCCGGCGAGGCCGCCGCCGATCACCACCACGCGTTGCTGTTCCGAGGTCATGACACGAGAGTGCGCGGCCGCTGTTTCCCCACGGCATCGCCTTTGTTTCCCGGACGGAACCTCGACCTCAGCGCGCGGGTTAAGCGCCCGTGAGGCGTTCCTCAAGGCCGCCTTAAGGATCACCGGGAGGCCGGGAGGGGCGTCTGAGCGGCCTTAGCGTGGCCGCATGCGAGAGCGAGACATGGCGGTTCGGGTCAAGGGCGGAATGCTCGGCGGGGCGGGGGCCGTCGCCCTGCTGTGGGCCGCCCAGGTACGGCCCTCGGCCCGGCTCGACGCGCTGTTCGCGACCGCCGCGCACCTGTCCGGCCTCCTCGCCGGGTACGGAGTGCTCGTCCTGCTCTTCCTCATGGCCCGCGTCCCCGCCGTCGAGCACGGAGTGGGCGCGGCCCGGCTCGCCCGCTGGCACGCGCTGGGCGGCCGCCACGTCCTGCTGCTCTGTTTCGGGCACGTGCTCTTCGCTCTCTGCGGCTACGCCGTGCACCAGGGCGTCGACGTGCTCTCCGCCGTCCGGGAGCTGCTCGGCTACCCGGCCCTGGCCGCCGCGGCGGCCGGGACCGTCCTCCTGGCCGCCGTCGGCATCACCTCCGCCCGCGCCGTACGCCGCCGGGTGTCGCACGAGACCTGGCGGGGAGTCCACCTCCTGGTGTACCTCGCCGCAGCCCTCGCCTTCGGGCACCAGCTCGCCGGGCCCGACCTGGCCCTCGTCGCCTGGTTCTGGGCCCTCGCGCACGCCGTGGTCGCCGTCCTGCTGGTCTGGTACCGGGCCGTGGTCCCCGTACGCCAGGCCCTGCGGCACGCGCTGCGCGTCGCCGAGGTCCGCGCGGAGGGGCCCGGGGTGGTCTCCGTCCTCGTCTACGGGGAACACCTCGCGGAGCTGCGCGCCGAGCCGGGGCAGTTCCTGCGCTGGCGGTTCCTCCAGCGCAGGCTGTGGCACACCGCGCTGCCGTTCTCGCTGTCCGCGCCCGTCCGCGGCAACACCCTGCGCATCACCGTGAAGGCCCTCGGCGGCCACTCCCGCCGGATCCGCCGGCTGCGCCCCGGCACGAGGGTCCTCGCCACCGGGCCCTTCGGGGCGCTCACCGCTGCGCGGCGGACCCGGACCAAGGTGCTGCTCATCGCCGGCGGGGTCGGGATCACCCCGATGCGGGCCCTGTTCGAGACCCTGCCCGGCGGGCCGGGGGACATCACCCTGCTCTACCGGGCGGGCGCCGAGGAACACCTCGTCCTGCGCTCGGAACTGGAGGCCATCGCCGCCCAGCGGCAGGCCGGGCTGCACTACCTGCTCGGGCCGTCGGGCGCCGCCTTCGACCCGCTGGCCCCGCAGGCACTGGCCGAGCTGGTACCGGAGCTGGCGGAGCACGACGTGTACCTGTGCGGGCCGCCGGGGATGGCGGACGCCACGATGGCCGCGCTGGTGCGGGCCGGGGTGCCGGTGGGGCGGATCCATGCGGAGTGCTTCGGACTCTGAGCCCGCGCCTCGATCCCGCTTCCGCGCCGCCCGCGCCCGAATTCGCCCCCGCCCCCGAGAGGTCGCCACCCCTGTGCGTCACCCGTTGCACGTCGCCCTGCCCGTGTCCTTTGCCGCTGCGCGGGGCTCGTCCCCTACCCACCCTTCGCCCGTTCCCTGGGGCTCCGCCCCAGACCCCGGTCCTCAAACGCCGGACGGGCTGGATTCGGCTCCGCCCGTCCCTCCGGTGGCGGGTCGGCGGGTGCCGGAAGGGGTGGATTCTGCTCTGCCCGGTCCTGGGGTGGTGGCTCGGCATCGGAGGCCTCGGGGGGCCGTGGTGCGGGCTGCCTGGGGGGCCGTACCGCCGGGCAGGCGGCTCGCGGCGGGGCTCGGGCTGGTCAGTGTGCTGGTCGCGAGCGTGCTGACGGCGGCGGTGGATCCGTCGGCTCCCGTGGCCCCGGACCGGGCTCCGGCCGGGCGAAGCTCAACCTTTGCGCAAGTTTCCGGAGATTGATGGCCGGTGCAGCCATCTGCTCCATAAGGTCGGGCCGTGCCTGACATATCGACAACCATGATCATCGTGCTGTGCGTGGCCGCCGCCGCGGCCGGCTGGATCGACGCCGTCGTGGGCGGCGGCGGGCTGCTGCTCCTGCCCGCCCTGCTCCTCGGCCTGCCGAACGCCCACCCCGCCACCGTCCTCGGCACCAACAAGGCCGTGGCCATCGTCGGGACCTCCGGCGCGGCCGTGTCGTACCTGCGCAAGACCCCGGTGGACGTGAAGCTCGCCGTCCGCATCGGTCTGGCCGCCCTCGCCGGCTCGATGGGCGGGGCCGCCCTGGCCGGCGGCATCAGCAAGGACGCGCTGCGCCCGCTGATCATGGCGGTCCTGGTGGTCGTCGCGGCGTTCGTCCTCTTCCGCCCCGCCTTCGGCGTCGCCCCCGGAGCCGCTCCGGTCGGCCGCCGACGCGTCCTGCTCACCATCGCGCTGGCGGGCCTCGGCATCGGCTTCTACGACGGGCTCATCGGCCCCGGCACCGGCACCTTCCTGGTCCTCGCGCTGACGGCCCTGCTCCACCTCGACCTGGTCACCGCCTCCGCCACGGCGAAGATCGTCAACGTGTGCACCAACGCAGGAGCGCTCGCCATGTTCGCCTACCAGGGCATGGTGCTGTGGCAACTGGCCGCACTGATGGCCGTGTTCAACCTGGCCGGTGCCATGATCGGAGCCCGGATGGCGCTCCGGAAGGGCAGCGGATTCGTCCGAGGAGTCCTCCTGACGGTCGTCGGAGCCCTGGTAGTGAAGCTGGGTTTCGAACAATGGGGCTGACCTGCAGCTGAGACGGTCGTCGGGGGATAAAGTTGCGAGCGTGCCCCACCTTGAGATATCCGACCTGATCACCGTCACCGATCCGCTCAGCGGGGCGCGACTGCCGGTGCGCCGGGGTGATGTGGTCCGCCGGCTCGACGAGGCCGGGGATCCGCGCGCGGCCCGGATCGTCGCCGGACTGCCGGCCGGCCCGGACGACGTGCTCGACCCGCTCGCCGTGGACCGGCTGATGATCGGCGTCCACACCGAGCTCCAGCGGCTCAGCGAGGAACTGCGCATCGGGGAACGGCTGGTGCACATACTGGACCCGCTGTTCGAGGCCATCAGCGAGATCGCGGGCCGCCGCGGCAGGTTCCGCCTGGTCGACATCGGATCCGGGCTCGGCTACCTCGTCCGCTGGCTGGCCTCCACCGGCGCCCTGGGCCCCAACGTCGAGCTGATCGGCGTCGACCTCGACGCCTCGCTCGTCGCCGAGGCCGACCGGCTGGCCCGCGCCGAGGGGCTCGACTGCCGGTTCGTCCACGGCAACGCCTTCGACCTGCCGGAGGTCGCCACCGTCTACGTCTCCACCGGAGTGCTGCACCACTTCCGCGGCCCCGCGCTCGCGGAGTTCTTCGAGGCCCAGGCCGACTCCCCGGCACTCGCCTTCTGCCACTTCGACATCGCCGCCACCCGGCTGGCACCCCTGGGCGCCTGGATGTTCCACCGCGCCCGCATGCGCCATCCGCTCGGCCGCCACGACGGGGTCGTCTCCGCCCGGCGCGCCCACTCGGACGAAACCCTGCTGCGCGCGGCGACCGTACCGGGCATCCGGCCGCTGCTCTACGAACCCCGCGGACTGTCGAACCCCTTCTCCACCACCCTGCGCCCGGTCCTGGGCATCCGGCCCTACCTGGAGGACCCGCTGCGCCAGGCCCTCGGCCGCGACTCCCGCCGGCTCGTGGGCGCGGAGCAGCTGATCCGCGGCGGACCGACCGGGCACGACCCCGCGGCATGGTCCGCGACCGCCGGGACCGGGGCCGCGCGATGAACCCGGCCTGGGCACTCGCCGCCCTCGGCCTCGTCGACGCGGCGTTCAGCGGCTTCCGCGCCTACGCCGGCCGGGACGCCCGGATCCGCAAGCACCGTGCCGTCGTCCGTGCGGCCCTGCGCGGGCTGTCGGTCGGCGCCGTCCTGCTGCTCGCCCCCGCGCTCACGGCCGGCGCCGTCCTGCTGCTCGCCGAGGATCCGGACCGGGCGTACGGGGCCCTGGCCGACGGCGGGTTCGGCTTCCTCGTCCCGCTCGGGGCCTATGCCCTCGCCGTCGTGTTCTCCCTCGCCGCCTACCTCGCGCTGCCGTTCCGGGCCGGCACCCTCGCCGTGGCCGTCGGGCTCGGCCCGCTGACCCTGGTCCGCCCCCTGGTCGTGGCCGCCGCCTGCGCCGCAGCGCTCGTCGCCGGGGGCGGCTGGACCTCGCTCCTGGTGGGAGCCGTGGCGGGCGCCGCGGTCCTGTGCGTGGAGCCGTACGTCCACCGCCGCTGGTACGCGCCGGCGTACTAGGCCGTCTCTTTCTCGGCGGTTCGGGGAGGGCCTCGGGGCCTGCGAGGCGCTCGTCAAGCAGACGGTTCAGCCCCCTGCGGCTTCACGGAGGCCCGGGCCACCGCGAAGAGGGACAGTCCGCAGGCCGTCACGAGCAGCCAGCCCGGCCGGGACGCCCGGGCGAGGGCATCCGGGGCGACGCCCGCGGCCAGAGCCCCCGCGACGGCGATGCCGACCGCCGATCCGACCTGGCGGGCGGTGGAGGTGACGGCCCCGGCCACACCGGCACGGGACGGCGGGAGTCCGCCGACCGCGGTCTGGGTCAGCGGGGCGTTGGCGAAGCCGAACCCGATGCCGATGAGCAGGTGGGCCGACAGGAGCAGCGGCACGCCCGGGCTCGGGCCCAGCCCCACGCCCGCCATGCAGAGCCCGCCCGCCGCGGTGAACCCGCCCGCGAGGAGGAGCGGTCGCCGCGGCCCGAGACGCCCCGTCAGACTCCCCGACCAGGGCGCGCACACCGTGGCCCCGAGCGCGAGGGGCAGGGTCGCGGCACCGGCCGCGAGCGGGGTCCAGCCGAGGGCGTCCTGCAGGTACAAGGTGGTGAGGAGCAGGCTCACGCTCAGCGCGGCGAACACCGCCACCGCGCCCAGGACCGCCGAGGCGAAGGGCGGCCGCCGGAACAGCCGGAGGTCGATCAGGGGCTCGGGCCGGCGGAGCTCGACCCGGGCGAAGGCGGCCGTGGCCGCCGCGGCGACGGCGTAGCAGGCCAGGGCGGCGGGGGAGGTCCAGCCGATGCGGGGGCCTTCGATCAGGACGCCGACCGACACGCACAGGGCCGTCGTGAGGAGCAACTGGCCGGGCAGGTCGAGCCGCCGGGCCCGCTGCCCGCGGGACTCCGGCACGAACACCGCCACCAGGACGAGCGCGCCGACGACCACCGGGGCGTTGATCCAGAACACCGAGCGCCAGCCGAACGCCGCGATGAGGGATCCGCCGATCACCGGCCCCGCGGCCATGCTGAGCCCGAAGACCGAGGCCCATATGCCGATGGCCCGCGCCCGCTCCCGCGGGTCGGGCATCGCGTTGACCACGATCGCCAGGGCCACCGGGCTCAGCATCGAGGCCCCCATCCCCTGGACGGCCCGCGCCGCGACGAGCAGGCCGAGCGACGGAGCGAGGGCGCAGGCGAGGGAGGCCAGACCGAAGACGGCCAGCCCGCACCGGAAGACCCGGCGGCGTCCGAAGCGGTCCGCGAGGGCGCCGGAGGCGATGAGGAGGCTGGCGAGGACCAGGGTGTAGGCGTCCACGACCCATTCCAGACCGCGGGTGTCCGTCCCCAGGCCCCGCCCGATCGCGGGCAGGCCCACGTTGACGATGGTGGTGTCCACTCCGATGAGGAACATGCTCAGCGCGCAGACGGCCAGTACCGTCCACCGCCGGCGCGCGCCGAGGGCCGGCCCTGTGGCCGTTCCGGCCGGGATCGTCGTGGTCATGGGTCCGCCTCGGGTCCGCGACGGCCTGTCGGCCGCCGGCTTCGGATGTCGCCCCATGCTCGGACCGGGCGGCCGCCAAGGCCCAGGAAATTTGCCGGTACCGCAAAATGACCCCATGGACAGGGACGCCGAACACGCCGCGCACGCCGAACTCAAGCGGACCCTGGACGCCATCGGCCCGCGCCTGCGGGCGCTGCGGCGCGAGCGCGGCCTCACCCTGGAGGCCCTTTCCCAGGCTGCCGGGATCTCCGTGAGCACGCTCTCCCGCCTGGAGTCGGGCAAGCGGCGGCCGACCCTCGAACTGCTCCTCCCGCTCGCGCGCACCCATCGCGTCGCCCTCGACCAGCTCGTGGCGGCACCGGTCACCGGTGACGCGCGCGTCCACCTGAAGCCCCGCCGCCGCGACGGGAGCATCCTGGTCCCCCTGACGACGTACCCCGGCCGGGTCCAGGTCTTCAAGCAGGTGCTCGCGTACCGGGAGCCGAAACTGGTGACCCACGCCGGCTACGAATGGCTCTACGTCCTCGCCGGCGAGCTCCACCTCGTCATCGGCGAGCGGAGCCTCACCCTGCGCCCCGGCGAGGTCGCCGAGTTCGACACCGGCGAACCCCACTGGTTCGGCCCCGCCGAAGGCGAGGTGGTGGAGATCCTGCACCTGTTCGGCCCCCACGGCGAGCAGGCCGTCGTCCGCACCGGCTAGGCCGTGCCCCTCTAATACGTGCCCGTCAGGTGGGCGAAGACGACCACGTTGCCCTGGTAGCCGGTGCGCGGGGAGAAGCCCCCGCCGCAGGTGATGACGCGGAGCTCGGCGCGCGGCGATGACCCGTACACGCGGGAGTCGGGGAAGGCCTTGGCGTCGTAGACCTCCACCGCGTGGACGGTGAACACGGCCGTACGTCCGTCGGCGCGGGCGATCTCGATCAGGGCTCCGCGGCGCAGGGCGCCGAGGTGGTAGAAGACCGCGGGGCCGGTGGCGTTGTCCACGTGCCCGGCGACCACGGCGGTGCCGGTGGCGCCCGGGGTGGTGCCCTCGCGGTACCAGCCCGCCAGGTCCCGGCGCGCGGGCGGCGGAACTTCGAGACTGCCGTCGGCCTGCAGCCCGAGCCCGGTGAGCGGGGCGTCCACCCGGATGGACGGGATCCGGATCCGGGTGGGAGGGGAGCCGGGGAGCGCGGCGATGGCTGCGGGGAAGCGGGCCTGGGCGCTCAGCGCCTCACCGGGGGACGGCAGCGGAGGCCGGACGGGCTCGCTGGAGCCGCTGCCGATCAGCCAGACGCCGATGCAGGTGGCGAGCGCGACGAGCCCACCGGCGCGGGCGCGGGCGCGGCGTCCCTCTGCCTCCATGCGGCCCCCTCGGCTTGGTGACGTGTGACGTGTGACGTGAACGAGGTGACTGGCCGTCGCCCGGCCCCGCGAACGGGGGGGACCTCGCGGGGCGGGCGACGGGGGACGGTACCGGTCGGACCGCGGCCGGAGCCGCGGTGGGCGTCCGTCAGTTCCGCGTGCCGCTCGCCCGGCGACGCAGGAACCAGGTACCGCCGACGGCGGTGGCGGCCAGCACTGCCACTCCCGCCGCGATCTTGGCGGGGTCGGTGGTGGTGGTCGTGCCACCGCCCACCCCGGTGCGCACGTGGCCCTGGGGGGCGCGGTCGTGCTCGGTGACGATCAGGTCGCCGGTGGCGAACTTGCCGTTCGCGCAGGTGGCGCCGATCGCGTGGGTGCCGGGGTGGGCTCCGCGGGCGACCTGGAACTGTCCCACGACCACCTCCTTGTGGGTGCCCGGGGTCAGCTTGAAGCGACCGCCCCCGACGGTGGTGGCGTCGCCCTCGGCGTGGCTGCCGGGACCGCAGGCCGTGGTGTTCACCGTGACGGTGGTGCCGGGGGCGGCGGACTTGGGCCAGATCTCCAGCGGGGCGAAGTCGCCGGCCGCGAAGCCCGTCATGCCGAAGCCCGTCATGCCCAGGTCCGCGGCGGCGACCGCGCCGGCCACCGGTCCGGCGAACGCGACGGCGGTCAGCGCGGTGGCGGTGAGCACGTGGGCGGTGCGTCGGCGCATGGCGGGTCTCCTGTGGACACGGGGTCGTGTCTCCGAGGTAACCCGGGCGGCCGGGCGACCGCCTGCTGATGCGGTGTCAGATCGACGTCGGGGGGAGGGGGTGGCGGGGCGTTCCCGCAGGTGGGGCGCGGTGGGAGGACATTTGCGGGCCCCCACCCCGTCCGGGTGACGCCGAGCTCGCGGGTGCGGGCTCGGCCCCCGGGCCGGGTCAGGCCGGGGGGAGGGTGAGGGTGGCCGCGGCTCCGGTGGGGGTGGGGTTGGTGAGGGTGATGCCGGCTCCGATGACGTGGGCCTGGCCCAGGGCGATGGTCAGGCCGAGGCCCGTGCCCTGGCCGCGTTCCGTCGCACCCGTCAGGAACCGCTGCGGTCCGTCCCGCAGCAGCGCCTCCGGGAAGCCCGGGCCCCGGTCCCGTACGGTCACCGTGTTCCCGGACACCGTCACGGTGATCGGCTCCCCGCCGTGCTTGCGGGCGTTGACCAGCAGGTTCGTCAGGATCCGCTCCAGCCTCCGGACGTCCGTGCGGACGCGGGCCGTGCCGTCGGCGGCGCCCAGGACCTGTGCCTCCACCCCCGAACGCCGGGTGACGGCCTCCACCAGCGGCCCCAGGGGGTGGACGTCCAGCTGGGCCACCTCCCGGTCCCCGTCCAGCCGGGCCACCTCCAGGAGGTCCTCCGTCAGGCTGCGCAGGGCTGCGACCCGGTCGCGCACCAGCTCCGTGGGCCGCCCCGGAGGGAGCAGTTCGGCGGCGGTGTGCAGACCGGTCAGCGGGGTCCGCAGCTCGTGCGCCACGTCCGCCGTGAACCGCTGCTCCGCCACCAGCCGCCGTTGCAGGCTCGCCGCCATCGTGTCGACCGCCGCGGACAGCTCGGCCACCTCGTTCCGCGTCCCCGGCACGCCCGACGGGCCTATCCGTGCGTCCAGTTCGCCCGTGCTGATCCGCCGGGCCGTCTCGGCCGCGGACCGCAGGTCCTTGCTCAGCCGGCTGGCCAGCGCCGCCCCGCCGGTCGCCGCGAGGGTGACGACGACCGCCCCGAAGGCCATCAACTTCTGGTCCAGTTCCCACAGTTCCGACTGCTCCGCCGCCAGCGACTGGCGTACGGAGAGCACGTGGTCGCCCCCGACCGGCCGGGCCGCCCACACCGCCGGTTGGGGGCCGCGCAGGTCGAGGTAGGTGGTGCGCTTCCCGGCCAGGGCGGCCTGCCGCAGGGGTTCGGGCAGGCTCGGGCAGTCGAGGCGCGCGTCGGCCTCGCCGACCTTGTCGAAGTCGAGCTGGCCCGTGAGCTCGTACACCTGGCGCACCCGGACGAGCTGCGCGAGGGCGCTCTGGCGCGCCGCGTCGGCCACCTGGTTCGCCCGGGCCTCGTGGATCAGGATGCCGATGGTGAGCGCGACCAGCGAGCAGCCGACGGCGAGCAGGACGGCGATCTTCCAGCGCAGGCCGAGGGAGTGCAGCAGGCGGCGGCCGCGGAGCAGGAGGCGCTTCACCGGCCGCCCCGGTCGGTGGGTCCGGGTGTTTCGGAGCCGGAGTCGGAGCCCGAGTCGGAGCCGTCCGGCAGTGGGGCCGGGCACGTGCCGGAGCCCGGTGCGGAGATGACGTTGCCGAACCTGTGCTCGTCGCTGAGCACGCTCATCCGCTGGCCGTCCCAGTGGTAGCGGATGTCGTGCGCGGAGCCGTCGTCGTCGGTGGTGCGGACCAGCAGATCGGTGCCGACGGTCTCGGCGCTCAGCCGCCGGCCGCTGGTCATCAGGATCGGAACGATCTTCCCGTCGGCCACGGTGTAGACGCTCAGCACCGAACGCCCGGTCTGGGTGTCGGCGGCGACGATCAGCTCGTGGTGTCCGTCGCCCGTCAGGTCCGCGTACCGGGCCGGCCGGAGCCCGGCCTTGCCGGGACTCTGGATCTGCTTCCCGTCGCTGAAACGCTTCATCGCCTTGTCCGCACGGACCACGGCCATCACGTCGACCTTCTCGATGCCCCCCGGCCCCACCGTGGGGGCGTCGTCGAGCGGCCGCGGCGGCGGCACCCGGCCGGCCACCGCCGTACCGCCGGAGCTCGGGGCCTCGGTCCACGTGGGCCAGAGCGGCTTCGGCCGGGGCTGGGCGGACACGGGCGGCGCGACCTCACCGGGTCCGAGGCCCCCGGGCGCGGCGCAGCCGCCGAGGCCGGTGCAGAGCAGGGCGGCCGCGGCGATGCTGCGGAGGGTCGGTCGAGTCATGGGAGGCGGAACCGTCGGGTGGGGGGTGGGGGTGTGGTGGGGGAGGGCGGCGTGCGGGGAGGCAGACTGACGGTAGACGGTGTCGGTCACAGGGACCGGGCGGTCGTGTAACAGCCGTGCGGAGGCGGGATCCCGTGGCCGAAGTCGGGACTTCGGACCCGGACCACGGCCGGTGGGAGACCGGTCAGCAGCCCAGTCTGAAGCGAGGGAGGCCCGTATGACATCGGCCGATCGGCCGGAAGGCCAGGGCGGAGGAACGATTCCTCGGAGCGAGGAGCTGCCGTTCTTCGTCTACGGGACCCTGCGCCCGGGAGAGGTCAACCACGCCCTGTTCCTGCGCGGCCGCACGGCCGCCGAGGAGCCCGCCCGCCTCCCGGACGCGGCCCTGTACGAGGGCCCCGGATACCCGTACGCCGTGGACCGCCCCGGCTCGGCGATAGCCGGAGAGCTGATCACCCCGGCCCCCGGGGCCTACGCGGAACTCCTCGTCGCGCTCGACCTGCTGGAGGAGTACGCCGGCCCCGGACACCCCGCCAACATCTACGACCGCACCGCCCGCGAGGCCCTGCGCCCCGACGGCACCCCGGTCCGCGCCTGGGTCTACCTGGCCGCCCCGTCCCTGGCCCACCACCTGGCCCGCTCCGGCACCCCCATCCCGGGCGGCGACTGGCTGCGCCGCCGGGGAGCACCCTGATCCGGAAGGGACTGCCTACGGACCTACAGGCCTACGGACCTACAGGCCTTCCGCGCCGCGGTTGCGCAGGCGCTGGCCGTACTGCTGGAGCACCCACAGCTCTTCCTGGACCGCCGCGAGCTGCTCCGGGGCGTCCTGGTGGCCGAGGCGGGCCAGGGTGCCCTGGATCTCCTGGACCCGGCGGTCGACGGCGCGGAGCCGCACCGTGACCAGCTGCTCGCCGGCGTAGATCTCGTCCACGGTCTTGCGCATGATGACCTCGACCGCGAGCTCGGTGACCATGGCGCGGACGGTGTCGTTCGGCGCGGACTCCCGGACCCGGACCAGGTAGTCGTCGTCGGCGGCCGAAGCGCCGCCCGCGTCCTGGATGGCCTGGCGGACCGCCGCGTACGGCGGCGCCGTGAACTCGTCGACTCCGTAGGCGTCGAAGGCCGGTGAGACCAGGGCCGGTCGCTGCAGCGCCAGCTTGAGCAGTTCCCGCTCGGTACGGGCGGCGGGGCTGCGCAGGTTCAGCGCGGGACCCGAGGGGGCGGCGGCCGGCGCAGGGATGTCCTCGTACGCGTGGTCGGCCTGCCCCCGGCGCTGCTGCTGGGGCTGGTTGCCGCGCTCCCGGGCCCAGCGGTCGAGCTGGGCGATCCGCTTGACCACGAACTGCTCGTCGCGCATGCCGAGCATGCCCGCCAGCTGGACCGCCGATTCGTGCTGGATCGCGACGTTCTTGATCTTCTTGATGATCGGGGCGGCTTCCTCCAGGGCTGCCGCCCGTCCCGCCGGGTTCTCCAGGTTGTGCCGGGCCACGATGTGCTTCAGCGCGAACTCGAAGAGCGGGGTGCGGGCCTCGACCAGCTCCGCGACGGCCGCGTCGCCCTTGACCAGGCGCAGGTCGCAGGGGTCCATGCCGCCCGGGGCGATGGTGATGGAGGTCTCCGCGGCGAACTTCTGGTCGTCCTCGAAGGCGCGCAGCGCGGCCTTCTGCCCGGCCGCGTCCCCGTCGAAGGTGAAGATCACCTCGGCGGTCGCGTTGTCCATGAGCAGCCGGCGCAGGATCTTGATGTGGTCGCCGCCGAAGGCGGTGCCGCAGGTGGCGATCGCGGTGGTGACCCCGGCCATGTGACAGGCCATGACGTCGGTGTAGCCCTCGACCACGACGGCCCGGGAGGTCTTGGCGATCTCCTTCTTGGCCAGGTCGATGCCGTACAGCACCTGGGACTTCTTGTAGATCGCCGTCTCGGGGGTGTTCAGGTACTTGGGCCCGTTGTCGTCGTCGCGCAGCTTGCGCGCGCCGAAGCCGACGACCTCCCCGCTGATGTCGCGGATCGGCCACATCAGCCGGCCGCGGAAGCGGTCGATGGGCTTTCCGCTGCGGCTGTCCTGGGCCAGGCCCGAGGTGATCAGTTCCTTGTCGCTGAAGCCCTTGCCGCGCAGGAAACGCGTCAGGTGGTCCCAGCCGGCCGGGCTGTAGCCCACGCTGAAGTGCTGGGCGGCGGCCTGGTCGAAGCCGCGCTCGGCCAGGAACTTGCGGCCGATCTCCGCCTCGGCGCTGCCGAGCTGGTCCACGTAGAACGCGGCCGCGGCCTTGTGCGCCTCGACCAGCCGGATGCGCTCGCCGCGGCCGCTGGTGCCGGCGGTGTAGCCGCCCTCTTCGTACCGCAGGGTGATGCCGGCCAGGCCGGCGAGGCGTTCCACCGCCTCCGAGAAGGAGAGGTGGTCGATCTTCATGACGAAGTCGAGGGTGTCCCCGCCCGCCTGGCAGCCGAAGCAGTGGTAGAAGCCCTTGCTGGGGCTGACCTGGAAGGACGGGGACTTCTCGTCGTGGAAGGGGCAGAGGCCCTTGAGGTTGCCGCCGCCGGCGTTGCGCAGCTGGAGGTACTCCGAGACCACGGCGTCGATCGGGACTGCGTCCCGTACCGCCTTCACGTCGTCGTCGTTGATCCGTCCTGCCACACGCGCAAGTCTACGGCCGGGCGGAGACAATCCCGTCAGGCACCCTCCACCGCAACCAGGGCCGAGAGAGGAACGGAGGGATCCGCCAGCTTCTCCCGGTCCACGGGCGCCTTCGACCTGATCAGGGCCTGGATGTCCTCGGTGACGTCCCACACGTTCACGTTCATCCCGGCCAGCACCCGGCCGTCCGAGAGCCAGAAGGCGATGAACTCCCGCTTGCCCGCGTCCCCGCGGATCAGCACCTGGTCGTAGCCGCCCGCCGGGGCGTACCCGGAGTACTCCAGGCCCACGTCGTACTGGTCGGAGAAGAAGTAGGGAACCCGGTCGTACGAGACCTCCTGCCCCAGCATCGCCCGGGCGGCGGCCGGACCTCCGTTGAGCGCGTTCGCCCAGTGCTCCACCCGCAGCCGGGCTCCCAGCACCGGATGGTGCGCGGCCGCCACGTCCCCGACCGCGAAGACGTCCGGGTCGGAGGTGCGCAGCGAGGCGTCCACGGCGATCCCGCCGCCGTGCTCCCGGTCCACCAGGGCCAGGCCCGAGGTCTCCGCCAGCGCGGTCCGCGGGGCGGCCCCGATCGCCGCGAGGACCGCGTGCGCCGGGTGCTCCTCCCCGTCGTCCGTACGGGCCGCCAGCACCATGCCGTCCTGCCCGACGATCTCCGTCAGGTGGGAGCCGAAGTGGAAGCGGACCCCGTGCTCGGTGTGCAGGTCGGCGAAGAGCCGGCCGACCTCCGGACCGAGCACCGCGTGCAGCGGGGTCGGCGCCGGCTCGATCACGGTGACCTCGGCCCCGTACCCGCGGGCGGCCGCCGCGACCTCCAGGCCGATCCAGCCGGCGCCCGCGATCAGCAGGTGCCCGTTGTCCCGGCCCAGGCTGGCCAACGCCTTGCGCAGCCGCTCCGCGTGCGAGAGCCGGCGCAGGTGGTGCACCCCGACCAGCTCGGTGCCCGGGATGTCGAGCCGGCGCGGTTCGGCGCCGGTGGCCAGCAGCAGCTTGTCGTACGGCAGCGCCGTGCCGTCGCCGAGGACCACCTTCTTGGCGTCCCGGTCGAGGTGGACCGCGGGCTGGCCGAGGTGCAGCTCGATGTCGGACGCCGCGTACCAGGACGGCTCGTGGACGAAGACGCTCTCGCGCTCCTCCTTGCCCGCCAGGTAGCCCTTGGAGAGCGGGGGGCGCTCGTAGGGATGCTCGCGCTCGTCGCCGATCAGGATCACCCGCCCCGTGAACCCTTCGGACCTCAGCGTCTCGGCCGCCTTAGCCCCGGCGAGCCCTGCGCCGACGATGACGAACGTCCGGTGTGCGTCGACCACCTGATGCCTCCTCATAACCTCTGCGCCACATGCGACCACATGCGAGCGTCCCGCACCGAGCCTGCCGCGTGAAGGGGGAGTGGCCCGATCGGCTCACCCTTCGGCGCGTCGCGCGCGCTGGGTGAGGCGGGCGTGCAAGGAGCGCGCCGAGGCGTCCGTGAGGGACGCGATCTGGTCCACGACCGCCCGCTTCCTGGCCCGGTCGTCCGGGGCCGCGTCGAAGATCGCACGGAACTGCGGGTCCAGACCCTCGGGCGCGCGGGCGCTGAGCGCCTCCGCCAGTTCGGCCAGGACGATGCGCTGATCGGCGCGGATCCGCTCCTGCTCGTCGCGCTGCATGACGTAGAGGTCGGCCACGGCCTTCAGCACCGCGCACTCGTTGCGGGCCTCGCGCGGCACCACCAGCTCCGCCGCGTACCGGGTCAGCCGGCCGGTCCCGTACGCCTGCCGGGTGGCGCCCTCGGCGGCCAGGCAGAAACGGCCGATCAGCTGGCTGGTCGCATCCTTCAACCGGGCCTGGGCCACGGCCGAGCCGTCGTACCCGTGCGGCCACCACTCCTGCTCCATCAGACGGTCCAGGGCCTCGCGCAGCTCCTCCGGCTCCGTGCCGGCGGGCACGTACCGGCCGATGGCCACCCGCCAGATCTCGGCGCGCTCGGGCTCGGCGAAGAGCAGGTTCGGGTCGAGGTGGCCGGCGTGCAGACCGTCCTCGAAGTCGTGGACGGAGTACGCCACGTCGTCCGCCCAGTCCATGACCTGCGCCTCGAAGCACTTGCGGTCCGCGGGCGCCCCGCGGCGCAGCCACGCGAAGACCGGCAGGTCGTCCTCGTAGGCGCCGAACTTCACCGAGCCCGGGTCGGTGGGGTGGTCCCCGCGCGCCCAGGGGTACTTGGTGGCGGCGTCCAGGCAGGCCCGGGTGAGGTTGAGCCCGACGCTGACGAGCTCGCCGGTCGCCGGGTCGGGGACGAACCGCTTGGGCTCCAGCCGGGTCAGCAGGCGCAGCGACTGGGCGTTGCCCTCGAAACCGCCGCAGTCCTTGGCGAACTCGTTGAGGGCTTCCTCGCCGTTGTGGCCGAAGGGCGGGTGCCCCATGTCGTGCGACAGGCAGGCGGCTTCGACCAGATCGGGATCGCAGCCGAGCGCGGCGCCGAGCTCGCGGCCCACCTGGGCGCACTCCAGGGAGTGCGTCAGCCGCGTACGGGGACTGGCGTCCCAGTCGTACGAACGCGTCCCCGGGGTCACCACCTGGGTCTTCCCGGCGAGCCGGCGCAGCGCGGCGGAGTGCAGCACGCGGGCGCGGTCGCGCTGGAAGGCGGTCCGCCCGGGCCGTTTGTCGGGCTCGGTGGCCCAGCGCTCGACATCGGCGGGCTCGTACGGCTCGCCGGGCAGATCGGAGCCGGGTCGGACAGGTGCGGTGGTGCCTTCCATGCCTTCCATGGTCAAACGGTAACCGCACGAACCGACAAGACGAGTCAAGGGGAGCAATCAGAGCGATTGTGAACCAACCCGACGGCTACGCGGTGGCCAGTTCGAGCGGCCGCTCCCGTCCTGCCGTTCCCGCCAGGGGTTCTGCTACGGATCCTGCGAGCGCGGCGGCGGCTTCGTCGTAGCGCTGGAGCACCAGCCGGGCCAGCGCCGGATGCGCGCCCAGCGGGGCCGCGGCCGGGCCCGGTGCGGCGGCGGCGCTCGCGGAGGCGAAGCGGCCCGGGGCGGTGAAGTAGGAGGCGACCGCGACCCGGTGGAGGCCCCGCGCGGCCAGGGCCCGTACGGCGGCGGGCACGGAGGGCGCGGTGCCCGAGGCGTAGGCGGCCACCACGGGCACCCCGCCGAGGCGTTCCGAGAGCAGGTCGGCGGTGGCCCGCACATCGCAGGCGGAGTCGGGGTCGCGGGACCCGGCGGCGGCCAGCACCACCGCCGACCCGGCGCTCCAGCCGGCCTCCACGAGCCGCTCGTACAGGGCCTCGACGAGCAGCGGATGCGGGCCCAGCGGGGCGGCGACACGGGTCAGCAGGTGCCCGGCGCGGGCGGCGGCGGCCGGGAGGTCCCGCTTGACGTGGGTGCCGCGGCCGAGCAGCAGCGGCACCAGGACGGCGGCTCCGGCTGCCCGTACGGGTCCGTTGAGGGTGTCGTCCAGCAGCGGGTGGTTCAGCTCGATGTGACCGAGCCGGACGTCGAGGCGGGGACGGAGCTCCCGGACCCGTTCGAGCAGGGCTTCGACGGTGTGGAGGGCGCGCGGATCGCGGCTGCCGTGGGCCACGGCGACGAGGGCGGGCTGCTGCATGGGAGGACTCCTGCGTGGTGTCGGGGACGCAGACCGCTGAGCTGCGTGCCGAGCTGGGCGGTGATCCGGGTCAGCAACTCCGCGGTGGTCGCGGGCGGAAGCGGTGGCAGGGACTCGGGAGGATGCGCCGGCTCCGTCATGAACCGATCCTGCGCGCGGCAGGTTGCCGGTGCGTTGCGCGGGCGTGACGGGTGTTTTCCACCTGCTCACAGGGGGGTGGACGGCGGGGGTGGGATCGGGCCGTGCTTCCCTGTGCCGTGCGCTGGCCGCGGGCCGCTGGGGGCATGGGAAACATGGGGGGCACATGGGCGGGTTCCTGACGTGGGCGGACCGCGGCTGCGCGGCGCTGTCCGGCGGCGCGGCGGTCGTCGCCTGCGTGCTGTCGCTCGGCGCGTGGGGCTCCGGCGACCTGCTCGGCCGGATCGCCCTCTGGGGTTGGACCGCCGTCGGCGCCGCCGCGCTGAGCACGGCCACGGCGGCCGCTGCGCGGGCCCTGGCCGAGCGGGACTCGGCCGGTGCGGGGTGGTCCGGTGCGGGGTCGTCCGGCTCGGGGCGGTCAGGACCGGAATCGTCCGGCTCGGGGGTGTCCGGCGCGGTGCGGTCCGGTTCGGGGGCGGCGGGTTCGGGAGCGTCCGGCTCGGGGGTGTCCGGGCCCAAGGCGGCCCGGACGGTGGGTCGGAGGGGATCGGGTGCGGCCCGCCCTGTTTCCGGGGTGCTCGGCGTGCGGGTGCGGGAGGCGGCGGTGTGGCTGCTCGTCGCCCTGGCGTCCGCGGCGCTGCTCGTCGCCTCCTTCCAGCAGCACCACCGGCAGGCGGAGCCCGAACTGCGGCGGGCCGGGGCGGTGGTGGTGACGGCCGTCGTGGTGCGTGCACCCTCGGGCGTGCACGCGCACACCAGCGAGGGCCGGGTGCTGGGGTGGACCTCCCGGCTCGAACTGGCCGTCCCCGGAGGCGCCGAGCCGGTCGGGGCGTCGGCCTACACCTACGGGGAACCGAAGGAGGGAGACCGCGTACAGCTCCTGTACGCGCCCTCGCAGCCCGCCCTGGAAGGCCGGGTCGACGCGCGCAAGGACCTGAGGTCCGTCGCGGGTCCGGTGTCCTGGGAGCCGTTCCCGCAGGTGGACGAGGCGCGCAAAGCGGTCCTCCTGGCCGCGCTGCTGACGCTGTTCGTGCTGTTGGCGGGGCTGGCCGCCACGGCGGTGACGGACCCGGACGAACTGCGCCGGCTCCCGCGCTCTTGGCGCGCGCGGCTCTGCTGGACCGCCGCGCTGCTGCTCGCCCTCGCCCTGCACCTGCCGGCCCTGTACGGACACCCGCAGCCGGTGGTGGGCGCCGTGGCCTGGGTCTCCTTCCTGTTGCCGGCGCTGGGGCGGGGAGCGGCGTACGCGGTGGTGCGGTCCCGGCCGTGAGGAAACCTCCGGGACCGTACGCGCGTCCGTAGACGAGGGGAACGGACCGGCGGGACTGCCGGCAGCACCGACAAGGGGATCGCATTGACGAGGCGTGCAGCGCTACGAGGCCGGGCCCGGGCGGCAGGGGAGCGGCTGAAGGCCGTACGGATCGGGGTGCCCCGGACCGTACGGGCCCGGCGGCGGGCCGTGCGGCTGGTGATGGCGGGCTGCGTGCTGGCCCTGCTGCCCTCGGCCTGGACGCACGCCTACGCCGGTCCCCGGCTGCGCACCACCGCCGACGCGCCCGCCGCCGAGGTGGCGGTGGTCTTCGGCGCCGGGCTGTGGAACGGCCGGCCGACCCCGTACCTCGCGCGCCGCCTGGACGCCGCCGTCGAGCTCTACCGGGCGGGCAAGGTCAAGGTCGTCCTGGTCACCGGCGACAACAGCCGGCGCGACTACGACGAGCCCGACGCGATGCGCACGTACCTGACGGGCCACGGGGTGCCCGACGCCCGCGTCGTCAGCGACTACGCCGGCTTCGACTCGTGGGACTCCTGCGTCCGGGCCCGCGAGGTCTTCGGCGTGCACCGGGCTGTGCTGATCAGCCAGGGCTTCCACATCCGCCGGGCCGTCGCGCTGTGCCGGGCCGCGGGCGTGGACTCGTACGGGGTCGGGGTCTCCGACGTGCACGACGCGACCTGGTACTACGGCGGGGCCCGCGAGGTCTTCGCGGCGGGCAAGGCGGCCCTGGACGCGGTGTTCGAGCCGGAGCCGCGGTTCCTGGGACCGAAGGAAGAGGGGGTGTCGCGGGCCCTGGCCTCTCTGGCAGACTGACGCCGCGATCGGTGTATGCCGATTAGTCATATGGCGATCAGTCCTATGCGTGTCGTGTCGGGGTAAGGGTGTGGAACCGTGGCTGTTGTGGATCTGAGCGGCAAGGTCGTCGTCATCACCGGTGGGGCCCGGGGCCTCGGCGCGGCGGCCGCGCAGGCCGTCGTGGACGGCGGCGGCAAGGTGCTGATCACCGACGTCCTGGAGGCCGAGGGCGTCGAGACGGCGGCCGAGCTCGGCGACGCGGCGCGCTTCCTGCGCCACGACGTGACCAGCGAAGCCGACTGGGACGCGGCCCTCGCCTTCGCCCTGGCCGAGTTCGGCCGCATCGACGGGCTGGTCAACAACGCGGGCATCGCCTCCGGCTCGTTCCTGGAGCACGAGAGCATCGAGCACTTCCGCAAGGTCGTCGAGATCAACCTGGTCGGCGTCTTCATCGGCATCAAGGCCGCGATCCCGCTGATGCGGGCGAACGGCGGCGGCTCCATCGTCAACATCTCCTCCGCCGCCGGCCTCACCGGCCTCGCCCTCACCGCCGGCTACGGAGCCTCCAAGTGGGGCGTGCGCGGACTGTCGAAGATCGGCGCGGTCGAGCTCGCGGAATCCCGGATCCGGGTGAACTCCGTCCACCCCGGCATGACGCTCACCCCGATGACGGCCCCGGTCGGCATCCAGGCGGGCGAGGGAAACTACCCCGGCGCCCCCCTCGGCCGCGTCGGCCTCCCCGAGGAGATCGCCGCCGCCGTCGCCTTCCTCCTCTCGGACGCCGCCGGCTACATGACGGGCGCCGAGCTCGCGGTCGACGGCGGCTGGACGGCCGGCCTCACGGTGAAGTACCTGACCGGCCAGTGACCCGGACCCGGCGCACCCGACCGGCCGGTACCCGGCTCCGGTGCGCAGGGCCTCACCGGAGCCGCCGGGCCGCGCTGAGGAGCCGCACGCCGACTTGTAACGCGGAGCGGCGGCCCGCGTAACACCGCCGACGCACGCTGGCTCCATGCACACCTCGGACGCCACCACCGCCACGCACTGTCCGTACTGCGCGCTGCAGTGCGGGATGAACCTGCGTCCCGAGCCGGGCGGCGCGGGCGTGGCGGTGGAGGAGCGGGCCGACTTCCCCGTGAACCTGGGCGCGCTGTGCGGCAAGGGCCGCACCGCCCCCGCCGTGCTCTCCTCCCGGGTGCGCCTCACCGAGCCGCTCGTCCGCACCCGCGCCGGGCGGCTGGAGCCGGCCACCTGGGAGGAGGCCCTCGACGCCGTCGCCGAGGGCCTCGCCCGCACGCGGCGGTCGTACGGGGCCGACGCGGTCGGGGTGTTCGGCGGCGGCGGGCTGACCAACGAGAAGGCCTACGCCCTCGGGAAGTTCGCCCGCATCGCGCTGGGGACCTCGCAGATCGACTACAACGGCCGGTTCTGCATGTCCTCGGCCGCCGCCGCGCACCAGCGGGCCTTCGGGCTCGACAGGGGGCTGCCGTTCCCGCTGGAGGACATCCCCCGGACCGGCTGCGTCGTCCTCGTCGGCTCCAACCCCGCCGACACCATGCCCCCCGCCCTCCGCTTCTTCCGGGAACTCCGCGAGAACGGCGGCACGTTGATCGTCGTGGACCCGCGCCGCACGCGCACCGCCGAACAGGCCGACCTGCACCTGGCCCCGCGCCCCGGCACGGACCTGGCGCTGGCGCTCGGCCTGCTGCACCTCGTCGTCGCGGGCGGGCACACGGACGAGGAGTTCATCTCCTCCCGCACCAGCGGCTGGGAGGAGGCCCGGGCCGCCGCGATGGCGCACTGGCCTGAGCTCGTCGAGCGCATCACCGGCGTCCCGGTGCCGAAGCTCCGGGAGGCCGTCCGGCTGTTCTGCGAGCCCGAATCCGCGATGGTGCTCACCGCACGCGGCCCCGAGCAGCAGTCCAAGGGCACCGACACCGTCGGCGCCTGGATCAACCTCTGCCTCGCCACCGGCCGGGCCGGCCGCCCGCTCTCCGGCTACGGCTGCCTCACCGGCCAGGGCAACGGCCAGGGCGGCCGCGAGCACGGCCAGAAGGCCGACCAGCTTCCCGGCTACCGCAAGCTGACCGACCCGGCGGCCCGGGCCCACGTCGCCGGGGTGTGGGGGATCGACCCCGACGACCTTCCCGGGCCCGGCCGCAGCGCGTACGAACTCCTCGACGCCCTCGGCGGTGACGTCCGCGCCCTCCTCATCATGGGCTCCAACCCGGTGGTCTCGGCCCCCCGCGCCGCCCACGTCGAGGAACGCATCCGCTCCCTGGACTTCCTGGCCGTCGCCGACGTGGTCCTCTCCGAGACGGCCGCCCTGGCCGACGTGGTCCTCCCCGTCACCCAGTGGGCGGAGGAGACCGGCACCACCACCAACCTGGAGGGCCGCGTCCTGCTCCGCCGCCGGGCCCTGACCCCGCCGCCGGGGGTCCGCTCCGACCTGGAGGTCCTGCACGGCCTGGCGGCCCGACTGGGCGTGGAGAAGGGCTTCCCCACCGCCGCCGAGGAGGTCTTCGAGGAGCTGCGCCGCGCCTCGGCGGGCGGCCCGGCGGACTACTCGGGCATCAGCTACGCCCGCATCGAAGCGGAACAGGGCGTCTTCTGGCCCTGCCCCGCGGCTCCGCGGACCGGGGAGCCCGACCCGGGGGAGCCCGGACCGGAACCGGAACCGGAGCCCCACCCCGGCACCCCCCGGCTCTTCCTGGACCGCTTCGCCACCGAGGACGGCCGGGCCCGCTTCGTGCCCGTCTCCCACCGGGACGCCGCCGAGGTCCCCGACACGGAGTACCCGCTCCTCCTCACCACCGGCCGGGTCGTCGCCCAGTACCAGTCGGGCGCGCAGACCCGCCGGGTGGACGAGCTCAACGCAGCCGCCCCCGGCCCCTTCGTGGAACTCCACCCCCGCCTCGCGGCCCGCATCGGCGCCGTCGACGGAGCCCCCCTCGCGGTCACCTCCCGCCGCGGCCGCGCGGTCGCCCCGGCCCGCATCACGGACGCCATCCGCGCGGACACCGTCTTCATGCCCTTCCACTGGCCGGGCGAAGGCCGCGCCAACTCCCTGACCAACCCGGCACTGGACCCCACGTCCCGCATGCCGGAGTTCAAGGTCTGCGCGGTCCGCGTCGAGCCGGCCTAGGCCGGGCCGGCGGCGAAGGTGGGCGCGAGTGCCGCCAGCAGGCGGCGCGCGTAGGACTCCGGGGATCCGGTGATCCCGGGGTACTCCTGGTGGAAGGTGTCCCAGTCCATCGAGGTGAACCCCTCGAACACCTCCGGGGTGGGCGGCTGTTGCACCCCGCCGGCCTCGAACTCGCCGGAGAACGCGAACACGTCCGCCAGCAGCGGGTACGGCAGTGCGCAGTCCTCCGCCAGCAGGACCGCGTCGTAGAGGTCCTTGCCCTGCGGGTACATGTCCCCGGCCAGCCACACCAGCTTCCAGGCGAGCGACAGTTCCCGGGTGGCCCCCAGCAGCGGTACCCCCGCGACCTCCACGGGCTCGGGGGCGACCGGCAGGGGCTCGTTGAAGACGAAGTCCAGCTGGACCTGACCGCCCCGCATCCCCGGCGCGGACCACGGCAGGACCAGTCGGCGCCCCGGGACGCGTTCGTACGTCCAGATGTACTCGGAGACGGCGTCCGCCGCCGACATCACCAGGTCCGCGGACGAGGCCGCCCGCTCGGCCGCGGCCGCGATCGCCTCCAGCATCCGCCCGGTGCGGTCCTCCTCGATCATCCAGTCCGCGGGGACCACCACGAAGTCCAGGTCGTGCGGTTCCCGCGCGGCCTCCCCGAACCACCGGGACATCAGCATGCTGCCGCGCAGCACCAGCGCATCGGCGTACCCCGAGGCCCCGACCGCGCTCAGCGCCGCCTCCATCGCCGCCCGCCGGGCCGACTGCCAGGCCGTGCGCGCCGCCGGCTGCGGGATGACCGGATCCAGTGGCCGGTACGCCTCGCTGAAGTGCTTGAGGGCGGGATCGAAGGCCATCTCGGTCGGCTCGCCCCGGTCGCCCGTCCGCAGGGTCCGGGGCCGCTCGTCCCTCCGCCTCATCTGCTCCTCCACCGGCTCCGCGGGATCGTCCGGGCCGCCCGGGATCGACGGCTTCCACTCCTGGCTGCTCATCGCGAGCCCTCCTCCTCGATCCACCCGTCGTCCACCGACAGGTCGCTGTCGTACAGCACGAACTCCCGCTCCTCGGAGCGGATCTCGTACCCCGCCCCCGCCAGCGCCGCGACCAGCGCATCGCACGCCGCCGTCGCCTCCGGGGCGCCGCCCCGGCACCGCTGGGTCACGAAACGCTCCTGCGCGGCCCCCGGCAGGACCCGGCGGGCGTTCCAGGAGACGTGCGCCGCGTGCGGGACCACCAGGGACTCCAGCGCGGCCCGGTCCCAGCTGTCCGGGAGCCGCAGCTTGAGGTGGTGCTCGAAGTAGCCGCCGCCCGGCCCCGGCCGGTCCGTGGTCCAGGGGACGGTCTCCACCTTGACCCGGACCGGGTCGAAGCCGGCCGCGCGCAGCCGGGGCACCAGGACCTCGTGCCCGTCCCGGTCGGGCAGCGTCAGCATCGGCTGCGAGACCATCCGGCCCCGGGCCAGCACGATGTGGGTGACCTTCAACTCGCGCTCCGCCGACCATGATTCGAGCCGCGCCAGTTCCCCCGGGTCGGGGCATCGCACGGTGACGTGGGTTTCGTACACGGACATGGCCACGATCTTCTCGGACATGCGTCCGATCCGCATCGGAGTTCTGGTCCGGGGGTAACCATCGGTCACGCACCGGACCCAGAAAGTGGTCGCACGCCCCTCGTGGCAGCGATGTGTCGTACCCCACACTGAGGTGCGGTGCACCCGTCCTCGGAGCCCTGTGGAGGTCGCCCCCGTGCAGACCCAGAGCTTGACCGTCACCGTCAGCCCGCCCGCCGCAGTGCCCCCGGACACAGAGCCCGAGGCCGAGGCAGAGGCCGACGCCATGCACGAGGAGGAGGCCGAGGAGGCCGAGGAGCTCGACGGTCCGGAGCTGACGGACAAGGTGCCCGCGCCGCGCAAGCGCGCGGCCGAGGGCACCGGCGGAGCGGGGCCGTCCGCCGACCTCTTCCGGCAGTACCTGCGCGAGATAGGCAGGATCCCGCTGCTCACCGCCGTCGAGGAGGTCGAGCTCGCGCGGCGCGTGGAGGCGGGCCTGTTCGCGGAGGAGAAGCTCGGCAGCGGAGCCCCGCTCGACCTCCAGCTCACGCTCGACCTCGACAAGCTCGTCGTCATGGGCCGGATGGCCAAACGCCGCCTCATCGAGTCGAACCTGCGGCTCGTCGTCTCCGTCGCCAAGCGCTACGTCGGCCGCGGCCTCACCATGCTCGACCTGGTCCAGGAGGGGAACCTCGGACTGATCCGCGCCGTCGAGAAGTTCGACTACGCCCGCGGCTACAAGTTCTCGACCTACGCCACCTGGTGGATCCGCCAGGCCATGTCCCGGGCCCTCGCCGACCAGGCCCGCACCATCCGGGTCCCCGTCCACGTCGTCGAACTGATCAACCGCGTCGTGCGCGTCCAGCGCCGCATGCTCCAGGAGCGGGGGTACGAACCCACCGCCGAAGAGGTTGCCGTCCACCTGGAGCTGACCCCCGAGCGGGTCCTGGAGGTGCTGCGCCTCGCGCAGGAACCGGTCTCGCTGCACGCACCCGTGGGCGAGGAGGACGACGTCGCGCTCGGCGACCTCATCGAGGACGGGGACGCCGCCTCCCCGGTCGAATCGGCCGCGTTCTTCCTGCTCCGCGAGCACCTGGAAGCGGTCCTGTCGACCCTCGGGGAGCGGGAGCGCAAGGTGGTCCAGCTCCGCTACGGCCTCGCCGACGGGCGGCCGCGCACCCTGGAGGAGATCGGCCGGATCTTCGGGGTGACCCGGGAGCGGATCCGCCAGATCGAGTCCAAGACCCTCAACAAGCTCCGCGACCACGCCTTCGCGGACCAGCTGCGCGGGTACCTGGACTGAGGACGGAAAAGGGGCGCCCCGCAGGGCGCCCCTCCCGGAACCTGCCGGTACCGGCCCCGCTAGTCGACCTCGGCGACCGCCTGCGCGAACTGCGCCGCGTACAGCCGCGCGTACGCGCCGCCCGAGCGCAGCAGCTCCTCGTGCGTGCCCTGTTCCACGATCGAGCCGCTCTCCATCACCAGGATGAGGTCGGCGTCGCGGATCGTGGACAGCCGGTGCGCGATGACGAAGGACGTGCGGCCGTGCGCGAGGCGCGCCATCGCCTTCTGGATGAGCACCTCGGTACGGGTGTCCACCGAGCTCGTCGCCTCGTCGAGCACCAGGATCACCGGGTCGGACAGGAACGCCCGCGCGATGGTGATCAGCTGCTTCTCGCCCGCGCTGACCCCGGCGCCCTCGTCGTCCAGCACCGTGTCGTAGCCCTCGGGCAGGGTGCGGATGAACCGGTCGGCGTGGGCCGCCCGTGCGGCCTCCTCGACCTCGGCCCGCGTGACCTCGCGCGTGGCCCCGTAGGCGATGTTCTCCGCGAGGGTGCCGCCGAACAGCCAGGTGTCCTGGAGTACCATGCCGATGCCGCCGCGCAGTTCCTCGCGGGTCATCTTCGCGATGTCCACGCCGTCGAGGGCGATCTCCCCGCCCGTGACCTCGTAGAACCGCATCAGCAGGTTGACCAGCGTGGTCTTGCCGGCGCCGGTCGGGCCGACGATCGCGACCGTCTGACCGGGATCGACGCTCAGCGAGAGGTTCTCGATGAGCGGCTTGTCCGGCTCGTAGCGGAAGGCGACCTTGTCGAAGGTGACCTGCCCGCGCAGGTTCTCCGGACGCTCGGGGACCTCCGCGTCCGGCTCCTGCTCCGGCGCGTCCAGCAGCTCGTAGACCCGCTCCGCGGAGGCGACGCCGGACTGCACCAGGTTCGCCATGGAGGCGACCTGGGTCAGCGGCATCGAGAACTGGCGCGTGTACTGGATGAAGGCCTGGACGTCACCGATCGACAGGGTGCCCGAGGCCACCTTCAGACCGCCGACGACCGCGACGAGCACGTAGTTGATGTTCGAGATGAACAGCATCACCGGCTGCATGATCCCGCTGACGAGCTGCGCCTTGAAGGAGGCCCGGTACAGCGCCTCGTTCTGCTCGGCGAACAGGGCCGCAGACTCCGCCTGCCGGCCGAAGACCTTGACCAGGGTGTGGCCCGAGTACATCTCCTCGATGTGCGCGTTCAGGGCGCCCGTCGTCTTCCACTGGGCCACGAACTGCGGCTGCGACTTCTTGCCGATCTTCGCGGCCACGTACGCCGACACCGGGATGGTCACCAGCGCGACCAGCGCCAGCACCGGCGAGATCCAGAACATCATCGCCAGCACGCCGACGATCGTCAGGAGGGAGTTGAGCAGCTGACCCATCGTCTGCTGGATCGTCTGGCCGATGTTGTCGATGTCGTTCGTGGCCCGGCTGAGCACCTCCCCGCGCTTCTGCTGGTCGAAGTACGACAGCGGCAGCCGCGACAGCTTCGCCTGGAGCTCCTCGCGCAGCCGGTACACGGTGCCGTTCATGATGTGGTTCGACAGCCGGGTGGCGACCAGCATCAGCAGACCAGCGGCCGTGAAGACGGCCAGCGCCCACAGCGCCACCACCCCGACCGCGCCGAAGTCGATGCCCTTGCCCGGGGTGAAGTCGGTGCCGGACAGCATGTCCGCCATCCCGCCCTCGCCCCTGGCGCGCAGACCGTCCAGCGCCTGCTGCTTGGTGAGGCCCTTCTCCATGTTCCGGCCGACGATCCCCGCGAACACGAGGTCGGTGGCCTCGCCGAGGATCTTCGGGCCGGTCACCGACGCGGCGACGCTGCCGACGACCGCGAGGATCATGCCCCACAGCTTGGCCCGGTCGCGCGCCAGCGCGCTCAGCAGCCGCTTGCCCGAGCCCTTGAAGTCCATGGACCGCGTGGTCGGCGGTCCCATCATCATCCGTCCTCCGGGCCCGCTCACGCCGCCTCCGCTTCCGTCAGCTGGGAGAGCACGATCTCCCGGTAGGTCTCATTGCCGGCCATCAGCTCGTGGTGGCGCCCCTCGCCCACCACCTGCCCCTCGTCGAGGACGATGATCCGGTCCGCGTCGCGGATCGTGGAGACCCGCTGGGCGACGATGACCACGGTGGCCTCCTCGGTCTCGCGGGCGAGCGCGGAGCGCAGCGCCGCGTCCGTGGCGTAGTCCAGGGCCGAGAAGGAGTCGTCGAACAGGTAGATCTCCGGGCGCTGTACGAGCGTGCGCGCGATCGCGAGCCGCTGGCGCTGGCCGCCGGAGACGTTGGTTCCGCCCTGGGCGATCGGCGCGTCGAGCCCGCCCTCCAGCTCGGAGACGAAGCCCTTGGCCTGTGCCACCTCCAGCGCGTGCCAGAGCTCCTCGTCGGTGGCGTCGGGGCGCCCGTAGCGCAGGTTGCTGGCGATCGTCCCGGAGAAGAGGTACGGCTTCTGCGGCACCATGCCGACCGTCCTGGCGAGCAGGCCGGGGTCGAGGCGCCGTACGTCCTCGCCGTCGACGAGCACGTCGCCGCCGGTGGCGTCGAAGAGCCGGGGGATCAGCCCCAGCAGCGTGGACTTGCCGCTGCCGGTCGAGCCGATCACCGCCGTGGTCTCGCCGGGGCGGGCCACGAGGTCGACCCCGCGGAGCACGGGGGCCTCGGCGCCCGGGTAGCGGAAGTCGGCGCCGCGCAGTTCGAGGCGGCCGCGGTGGAGCAGCTTGGTGACCGGGTCGGCGGGCGGGACCACGCTGGATTCGGTGTCCAGGACCTCCTGGACGCGCTCGGCGCAGACCTCGGCGCGCGGCACCATCATGAACATGAAGGTGGCCATCATCACGGACATGACGATCTGCATCAGGTAGGCGAGGAAGGCCGTCAGCTGGCCGATCTCCATGTCACCCGAGTCGATGCGCATCGCACCGAACCAGACGACGGCGACGCTGGAGATGTTCACGACCACGATCACGGTCGGGAACATCAGCGCGAGCAGCTTGCCGGCCGCCAGCGAGACGCCGGTGAGGTCGGCGTTCGCCTCGCGGAAGCGGTCCTTCTCGTAGTCGTCGCGGATGAAGGCGCGGATCACCCGGTTGCCGGTGATCTGCTCGCGCAGGACCCGGTTGACCGTGTCCAGACGCGTCTGCATCGCACGGAACAGCGGGCGGGTCTTCAGCACGATCGCGCCGACCGCCAGGCCGAGGACCGGGACCACGGCGAGCAGCACGCCCGAGAGCTTCACGTCCAGCGAGAGCGCCATGAAGATGCCGCCGACGCACATGATCGGCGCGGAGACCATCAGCGTGAAGGTCATGAGCACGAGCATCTGGATCTGCTGCACGTCGTTCGTCGTACGGGTGATCAGCGACGGGGCGCCGAAGTGGCCGAGCTCACGCGCGGAGAAGCTCTGCACGCGGTCGAAGACGCCGGCCCGGACGTCCCGGCCGAAGGCCGCGGCGGTGCGGGCCCCGTAGTAGACGGCGCCGGCGTTGCAGACGAGCTGGACCAGCGAGACGCCGAGCATCAGTGCGCCGAAGCGCAGGATGTAGCCGGTGTCGCCGTTGACGACACCGTTGTCAATGATGTCGGCGTTCAGCGTGGGCAGGTAGAGGCTCGCGCTGGTCTGCAGCAGTTGCAGCAGGACCAGCACGGAGATCGGTTTCCGGTACGGGCCCAGATGGGTCCGCAGAAGTCGTATGAGCACGCGCAGGCTCCGGTCGGCATGATCGAGGGGGTTCACTCCATCTTCTGCCAACGGGAGGCCGGAACCCACCGGATTTCGTAAAGCCCGGTCAAAAGGAGTAGAACGCCGGACCGGCGGGGCCTACGCCACGCCGGACCGGCCGGGCTGCCGGGCCTTGGCCTATCCCCGGAACGCCCCCGGGTGGATCTGGTCCCGGGTCGCGATGTACTGCTGGCGCGCGCCCTGCCAGGCCGGGTACTCCTCGTCCGGCTCGAACAGCTGCGCCGCGGGCGCCGGCCACACCGGCGGGGTGTTCGCGGCCGGGCCGCCCTGCGCCAGGCCGAGGGCCCAGGCGGCCTGCCGGGCCGCGCCCAGGGCCGCGTAGTCGGCCGGCGCCGGCACCAGGACCTGGGTGCCGAACAGTCCCGGCGCGAAGGCCTGTACGGCCGGCAGCTCGGCGGCCGCGCCGAGCAGGAACACCCGGCGGATCTCCACCCCGCGGCTGCGCAGCACGTCGAGCGCGTCCACCAGCCCGCACAGCATGCCCTCGAAGGCGGCCCGCGCGAGGTGCTCCGGCTTCATGGAGTCCCGGCGCAGCCCCGACAGGGTCCCGGCGGTGTGCGGCAGGTTCGGCGTCCGCTCACCCTCCAGGTACGGCAGGAGGACGAGTCCGTGCGCGCCCGGGGTCGACTTCAGCGCGAGCTCGCTCAGCCCCTCCAGATCGGTGCCCAGCAGTTCGGCGGTGCCGCGCAGGGCCCGTACGGCGTTCAGGGTGTTCACCACCGGCAGGTGCAGCCCGGTGGCGTCGGCGAGGGAGGTGATCAGCCCGCCCGGCTCCGTCAGCGCCTCGTGGTGCACCGCCATCACCGATCCGGACGCGCCCAGCGAGACCACGGCGTCGCCCGGTCCCATGCCGAGCCCGAGCGCGGCCGCCATGGTCTCCCCGGTACCCGCGGAGATCAGCAGCCCCTCGGGCGTGGTCCCGGCGGCTTCGGCCGGCCCGAGCACCTCGGGCAGCAGCGCCCGGTGCCCGAGCGCCCGCTCGACCAGGTCGGGGCGCCAGGCGCCGGTGGCCGCGGACCAGTAGCCGGTACCGGAGGCGCCGCCCCGGTCGGTGGTCCGCCGGGCCGGGCGGCCCAGCAGCTGCCACACCAGCCAGTCGTGCGGGGACATCAGGACGGCCACCCGCCGGGCCGCCTCCGGCTCGGTCCGGGCCAGCCAGGCGAGCTTCGCGACGGGCTGCGCGGCGTGGGGGACGGAGCCGACGGCTTCTGCCCAGGCCTGCCGGCCGCCGAAGGACTCGACCAGGTCGGCGGCGGCGGCCTGGCCGCGCTTGTCGTTGCCGATCAGGGCGGGACGGACGAGGCCGCCCTGCGCGTCCAGCGGCAGCAGCCCGTGCTGCTGCGCGGAGACCCCGATGGCCTGCACCCCTTCGAGGAGCCCGCCGCCGGCGGCCTCGCCGAGCGAGAGCAGCCAGGCCTGCGGATCGGTCTCGTGCGGCACCGCTTCGCCGGTGGGCTGCGGATGAGGGGCGTACCCCTGGCGCAGCACGGCGCCCGTCTCGGTGTCACAGACGACGATGCGTGTGAACGTGGAAGAGCTGTCCAGCCCGGCGACTATCCCCATGCGGAGAATTCTGCCGCACGCGGGGGCGGTCTCGACCGCCCCGGAGCGCCCGGGACGGGCGCCGTCCCTTATGTGGAGCCCCGTACGGGCGGCCGGGCGGGACGCCGGAGCGGGGGCCCTCGGGCGAGGGCCCCCGCTCCGGGCCGGGCCGTCAGGTGTTGCTGGTGCCCCAGTCGTCCTCGGCCGCGCCATTGCCGCCGACCCGCGCCCGCAGGCCCCGTACGCGTCCGGCCAGGGCGTCCGGCACCGCGTCGCCCACCTTGTCGCTCACCGCGGCGAAGGCCTTGCCGGCGAACTCCCGGCTGCTCTGACCGGCGCTTTCGGCGGCGTTGCGGACCGCCGGGTTCTGCGCGAACTCGCGCGCGGACTTCTTCAACTGTTCATACCGCTCGCGTCCGGCCCGGGTCCCGAGCACGTACCCGAGGGCCAGCCCGACCGCGAACGTGACCTTGTACCGCATGCCTGCCACCCTTCGTCGTGTGGTGCCCGGCCCGCTGGCGATACCGATTGGCGGAGCACCCCCCTGCTTGCGCTAATCTATGACTCGCAACGGGCGCTCGCCCCCTGGCCAAGGCCGGAGGTGGGCTGTTCGGTGCAACGCAGCAATCCCCTGTAGCTCAATTGGCAGAGCAGCCGACTGTTAATCGGCAGGTTACTGGTTCGAGTCCAGTCGGGGGAGCGCGGTCCCCTGTAGCTCAATTGGCAGAGCAGCCGACTGTTAATCGGCAGGTTACTGGTTCGAGTCCAGTCGGGGGAGCAAGAAGGAATGAGGACCCCCGGTGGGTCCTTTTTCTTTTTTCTGCCCTCCGCACGCAACCGGGCAGGGCCCGGCGCGGTCTCTCTGGGCAGGCGAAGCCGATCATGCGAGGCATCCGAGGCAGGAGATCGTATGAGCGGCTATGCTGCGGCAGACGGCGCGCACACATGTACGCGCCACGCCGTGAAGGGGCGGTAGCTCAGCCGGTTAGAGCAGCGGACTCATAATCCGTCGGCCGTGGGTTCGAGTCCCACCCGCCCCACTGTGTCCCAGGTCAGGAGAAACGTTCTGGCCTGGGACAACGCTCTTTCGTGATCTTCGCGTGCCTCGGATCGGTGTGGCGAGCGTGTGGCGAAGATTGTTTTCTGTGGGCACGTGCAGGCGCTTGACCTGTGTTTTTGCTCGATTTCCCAGTCGACCGAGTGGTCAGTGCTCCCACCCGGCCCCGCTGTCGCGGAGGATGCAGATCCGATCCTCGACTTCGGCAGGCCCTTCACGCTGAGTGTCCCGGCCTGGGCTGACTCGGAGCCTTGATGGTGCTTCAGTCGCCCTCGATGTCTCCTGAGGTGGGCGGCCGACCCCTGGGTGAGCTGTCGGCTCCTTGGTGCCGACGGCCCGATGTCAGTGATGTCCTTGCCGGTGTGCAGGTCGATGGCGGAGTCGGCGACCTCTGCAACCGAAACACCCTGCTGAAGGTCAGCGCGGGGCGGCGAGCCGACCGCTCCGTGCCGGCGCCGGACCATGAGAGGCGCCCTGCGCGCAGGGGAAGCCTGAGGAGCGTCTCCGTGTATCCGTGAAGGTCGCCCACCGGTCTCCGTGGAGGTCGAGAATCGGCCATTCATCGGTGACGGTCATGGAGCGGTAGTTCCAGGCCGTGTGCGGTTGGCGCATCCGGTGTCGCCAGGCTCGGCCCCGATCGCTCAGGGGCGCCGGGGTGTTTCGTGGCATCCGGGTTCGGGGGCCCCGGCGGATACGGGCCGGCACCGTCGTAGTCCGGATGTCGAGATCCGCCGGCGGACCGTGACTTTAGGCCCGTGTGCAGGCTTGGTGCGCCGCATACTGTGTGACGTTGCATGAGGTGTCACATGGCGGATGCCTCGGTGCGCCTATGTCGTTCGCTGCGTGAAGCCGCAGGGTCGGAGGGGTTCCGAGGATCTTTCCCGCCGCAGCGAACGAGAGCCGGGGGTAGCCGCAGCCTATGAGCGACGAATTCGACGCCATGTACGAGACGTTCACGGCGATCTTGGACTCGTTCCCGCCCGCGGAGGCGGTCAAGCGGCTGGAGCAGTTCGGTATCAGTCCGGACGTCGTGCAGCGGATCCGTGAGAGGCACGAGCAGAAGACGATTCTGATCAAGGAGCTCGAAGAGCCGCATGCGGTGATCCTGGGCAACCGCGACACCTGGTACACGGGTCCGCGGGCCAAGGACAAGTGCTGGCCCGCGATCGAAGACCTGCTGATCAAGGACCGTTGGCCGCGCGAGCCGGCGATCCGGAGTCTCGACGAGTCCTCCACGCGCATCATGTCCCTGCTGAACCACCCCAAGGAGAAGGCCTTCTCCACCCGGGGACTCGTCGTCGGCTACGTGCAGTCGGGAAAGACGACCAACTTCACCTCGGTTATGGCCAAAGCCGCGGACCGCGGCTACAAGCTGTTCATTGTCCTCGCGGGCATCCACAACGGTCTTCGGCGCCAGACGCAGGCGCGACTGGAACAGCAGCTGGTGATGCCCAACCCCGCGATGTGGTCGCAGCTCACAGGGCTCGACAAGGATTTCACTCCGCAGGAGAACCCGGCCTCCTACTTCGGGAAGAGCAACAAGACGCACGTGTTGTGCGTGGTGAAGAAGAACGCGACGGTCCTGCGCAAGCTCTCCCGCTGGCTGGAGAAGGCGTCCGACTACCTCGTGGACTGTCCGGCGCTGATCATCGACGACGAGGCCGATCAGGCCACCGTGGCGACGAAGTCGATCAACCCGCTCATCCTGGACATCATGGGTTGCCTGCCGAAGTCCGCGTACCTCGGGTACACGGCCTCACCCTTCGCCAACCTGCTGATCGACCCGAGTGCCGAGGATCTCTACCCCAAGGACTTCGTCGTCAATCTACCGAAGCCGCACGGGCACTTCGGTACCGAGGTGCTCTTCGGACGTTACGCCCTCGACGGCGAGGATCCGGCTCAGGTCGACGACGGATACGACATGATCCGGTCCGTTCCTCAGGACGACGTCGCATGCGTGCGTCCCGAGAAGAAGGCGGATGTAGAGGGGTTCGAGCCCGTCATCACCGACACCCTGCGCAGGGCGGTCGAGTATTTCTGGCTCGTCACGGCGGCCCGACGCGCACGCGGATCCGGCAACCCGCACAACACGATGCTGGTCCACACCAGCGTCAACACCTCCGTGCACAACAGCTTCAAGCGCCCCCTGCAGCACCTCTGCGAGCAGGCGGCGCAGTCCCTCACGGACGCCGATTACCTTGATCGACTGCGTGTTCTCTGGGAAGAGGAGACCGCGAAGGTATCCGCGGAGGACTTCGGTGAGACCCGCGTGCCCTTCGAGCAACTGGTGCACGAGCTGCCGGCGGTCCTTCGCAAGTGCCGGGTCATCATGGACAACTCCAGCAGTGAGGACCGTCTCGACTACGAGAACGGCCCGGTCGTGGCGATCGCCGTGGGAGGCAACACCCTGTCGCGTGGTCTCACCCTCGAAGGGCTGTCCGTCAGCTACTTCGTTCGCGCCGTGTCCGCCTACGACACGTTGCTGCAGATGGGCCGATGGTTCGGCTTCCGCAACGGGTACGCCGACCTTCCCCGGATTTGGATGACCGACGAGCTCGCCGAGTGGTTCCGTCACCTGGCCACGGTCGAGACCGAGATGCGTCGGGACATCGACGTCTACATGACAGAGGACGAGACCCCCCTCACCTTCGCCGTGCGTCTGCGCACGCATCCGGCCCTGCGCGTGACGGCCGCCGCCAAGATGCGCGATGCCGTCACGGCGGCTTCCTCCTACGGTGGCAAGCGGGTGCAGACACACTTCTTCCACACCGACCGTGACTGGCTGAGCGGCAACATCGCCGCCGCGCGTTCGCTGGTGGAGGCCTCGGTCGCCAACGCCGTCCGCGCCGATCAGCGTCCCGAAGACGGACGGCACGTCTTTCGCGACGTCCCGCACGAGGTCGTCACCGAGTTCCTGTCGACCTACAAGTTCCACGAGAACTCTCCGGAGAACGATCCCGAGCTGATCATCGGCTACATCCGAAAGCGCATCGCAGCGGCGGGCTCGTTGGGACGATGGAACGTCGCCGTCATCGGCAATTCGGCGGGGGACCGGGACTTCACCTTCGCTCCGGGCGTCACCGTCGGGCGGAACCTCCGTGCACGGCTCGCTGTCACCAATCCCACGCCCGGCTCCGCCGACATCAAGACGCTCATGAGCCGTCGGGACGCCGCTGTGGACTTGATCGGAGAGACGGCGAAGCTGACGGAGGAGGGAATCATGGAGCTGCGTCGTGTCCAGGCCCCGGACACCGGCCTGTTGGTCCTCTACCCGATCGACAGGGTCTCGGAGCCCATCCCTTCGAAGAAGCTGCGTACGGCCTTGAACGCCGAAGAGCACGTGATCGGTGTGGGACTGGTCTTCCCGGCGCCACGGCACGGCGACAGCACGGTGGAGAAGTACATCTCGGCCAAGCTCCCCAACATCTCGATCGAGGACGAGGACTTCAGCTTCCTCGACAGTGACGACGCATGAACGAGGAAGTGCTGCGCAAACTCATACAGGAACGTTGGGCCGAGCTCGAAGCGGAGCAGACCGCGGGCGAACGCAGTCTGAGGGTCGCCGAGCTGCCTGTGGTGGTCGACCAGGGTCCGCTGGCCGTGGCCGTCGACAGCGAGGGGCATCGGCACGTCCTCGTGCCGATCCAAGCCAACCGAAAGCTCCGCTCCGGCCTCGACGGTCCCGGCCTCCAGCTCCGCCGACGTGCACTCGAGGGCGAGGAGACGTACCAGGTCTACGCCGACCTGGCCTGTCGGGGCGAGGATCTGGACGACCTCTTCACCGAGCTGTGTGTGGACGTGCTCGGCGAGACTGGAGAACTGCCAGAGAACCCGGTCAAGGCGCTCTACCGGGTTCTGGACCGTTGGAGGGCCCTCTTCCGGACACGGGGAGCGCGGCTCGGCCCGGACCAGGTCGCGGGCCTCTTCGGCGAACTCCTGGTACTGGAGCGGCTGCTCGCGAAGGACCCGAGCGGGCACCGCCTGTGGCGTGGCCCGGAGGGCCACCCCCACGACTTCTCCAACGGGACCACCGCCGTCGAGGTGAAGTCGAGCACGGCCGAAACGGGCCGGCGGCCACGGATACACGGGTTCGCCCAGCTCGAAGCGCCGTCGGCCGGAACGCTCTGCCTGGCCTGGTTCGGCCTGCGGCGCGCCACCTTGGACGGCAAGGGGGTCGCCCTCGTGGATTTGGTCGACCGACTGATGCACATGTGTGATGACGAGAAGGCCCTCCTTGCACGGCTGGCTCGGGTCGGATACCTCCCCCTCGACGCGGAGCAGTACCGGGATGTCCGCTTCGTGATCGCCGAGGAGCGCTGGTACCGAGTCGGTGCAGGCTTCCCCCGTCTGGTGGGGCAGAGCCTCGTCGCCGGAGTTCCGGCCCTGGTCTCGGACGTTTCGTACACCATCGACCTGTCGGGCGAGACGATCGGGACCATGGGGCCCGGCGAGGTGTCGCAGACGGTCGACTACCTGATTCAGGAGTCGCTGTGACGGCGCCACGATGGGTCTCCCAGCCCTACCCGCCGGAAGGCGCGAGTGCCGCGGAGGGCATTCGCAACCAGTTGGGACGCCCTGAACTCGATCTGCTGACGATCCTGGTGAGGGAGTCCGCACAGAACAGCTGGGACGCCCGGGTCCCTTCGTCCTCCGAGCCTGTCGACTACGGCATCGACATGTGGACGGTCGGGCCGGCCCACGCCGAGTCCTGGCGTCGACTGCTGCTCGACGGGGCTCCCGCCGGAGTAAACAACTTTCCGTTGCGCGAGACCGTCAAGCAGGGGGCGATCCGCGTGCTGGCCGTCTCTGACCGGGGCACGCGCGGGCTCGGAGGGCCGACCCGCGCTGACACGGCCGTGGGTCCCGACCGTGATTTCGTCTCCTTCGTCCGCAACATCGGAGAACCGCGCAGCACAGCTCTGGGTGGAGGCACCTACGGCTTCGGCAAGGGCATCTTCTACCTGTTGTCGAGGTCCGGAACCGTCCTGGTGCACTCTCGGTGCCGCACGGAGCAGGGCGGCGCCCAAACACGTCTCATCGGGTGCGCGCTCTGGAAGAGTTACGAAGGTGTGGGCCCGCACGCCGGCCGCCGCTTCACCGGCCGGCACTGGTGGGGCGACACTTCGGGAGATGTGGTGGAGCCTCTACTCGGACAGGAGGCGGAGGCTGCGGCCCACCGGTTGGGCTTGAAGCCGTTCGGCCCCGACGAGACGGGGACGACCGTGGTCGTCATCGACCCGATCCTGGACGGGCTCACGACATCGGAGGCCGCGGACTACCTCGCCGAGTCCATTACCTGGCACCTGTGGCCCAAGGCGATCGCGACCGGAGGCAGAGCACCCGCCATGCGGTTCTCCGTCACCTGTGACGGGGTCGAGCATCCGGTGCCGGACCCGAGGGAGACCCGTCCTCTCGACATGTTCGTCGCCGCCTACGAAGCGATGGCCGGCCCGGACGGCGCCGAACTGGAATGCAAGAGCCCCAAGCGACACCTGGGGCGCCTCGGGTTGGTGAAGCGGATCATCCCGCCGCTGGAACCGACACGGGCATCCCGCATGCTGGACATCGAGGACCTCGTCCACCACGTGTGTCTCATGCGCCCCGCCGAACTCGTCGTCACGTATTTCTCCGGGCCGAAACCCCCGAGCGAGAACCAGGGCTACGCCGGGGTCTTCCGAGCCGACGAGACCATGGACGAGATCTACGCGAAGGCCGAACCGCCGACACACGACGCCTGGAACCCCCAGTCGCTCGAAAGACCCGAGAGCACATTCGTGCACACGACGTTCAGGCGCATCAACGAGGCTCTGGAGGGGCTGCTCACCCTCGGCGGCGTCGCCAAAGCCGGGACGAGCAGCGTCCCGTTGGGGGCGGCGAGCGCGTTCTTCTCCGGGTTGGTCGGCGGCGCGTGGGGGATCGGCGGAGCCACCGCCTACGCGAAGCCCGGCAGCACGGCCACCCGCGCCTCCAATCCCGAAAAGGTGAGGGGAGCCGCGTCCGGCGCGAAGCCGGATCGCCTCGACGACGACGTGGCGACCTCCGGCGGAGTCCCCGGGACAGAGGGCACCGGGCACGGCGCAGCGGGCGTGCCCCGCCGTCGCCCGCGCGTGGAGTACGTGGGCGACCCCTACTACGACGATCACGACGACGACTCCGTGCTGATCCAGAACTTCCGCCTGCCTGTGAGGGGGCCCCAACGAGTTCGGATCGACCTGGCCATCGTGCTTCCGGGTTCCGGGGGTCGAGAGACGGACCCCCCGCTGGGCGCGAGCATGCCCCGGCTCGTCGGCTGGGAGAGCGGGGACGGGCTTCTGTACACCTCCGAGACCTGCGTGATCGAGGGAGGGGACGCCGTCTGGCGTGCCGTCGTGCGGCCGGCGGCGGACACCATGACCGAGATCGGCATCAAGGTCGAGGCGGTGGTGGGTTCGTGACACGACGTGTCCTTCCCTATCGTGTCCCCTCCGAGGACGTCGTCGGCGCCGAGGTATGGCACTTGGTGACCGAGGACGGGGAGGTGGCCCTTTCCGAGGCCCTTTCGGACTGGGACTATCGGATGGACCTCCCGTTGCGGAGGGTCGTACGGGTGGATCTGGACCGAGCCAGGTCGGAGTCGGGCCTCCGCGCGAACGCCGCGCTCATGCTCTCGGTCGTCTGGACCGCCACGGGCTCCAACCTCAGTGGGCCGGCTCGACATCTGCGGCTGACCGGTACCGGAGTCGTCGATCTCGTGCTCGACGTGCGATTGCGTGGCGCCGACCTGGGAGGGTTGCTCCTGCTCGACACGGCGCTCGTACTGGCTGAACGGCTGAGTAACGCCCGTCCGTCCGCCCCCCGTAGAGCGGGCTCCGTGCTGTGGAGCGACCGCCGGTCGCTGCGTTTGCAGGGAGACGCTCCCCAGTTCCCCATGGCGGTGATCGACTTCGCTCGTACCTCCTTCCCCGATGACGCGGCTTGGCACCTGCAGATCAGTGGAGGATTGGAGAGCGCCACCATGGGCTCCCTGCTGTTGTTGGTCAACGAGCGGAACACCGTGACCGCCACCGCATTCCGAAACGCGAGCAAGCCTCGGGCGGTCGATCGGATCGTGCTGTCGGCGGTGTACGCGGACACCGCCCGCATCATGATCGAGCACGCTCTTCACATCGACGAGTTCGTCGAGGACGTCGACTTCCCCGACGGGTCCCTGGGTGCCACCCTGATGAGTCTTTTCGACCGGCTCTTTCCGGGGCGATCGGTCACCGACATGCGGCTGCGCCAACGACAGTCGCCGGCCCTGTTCGCCTCGGACCTTCAGGCGGCGGTCAGAATCTTCGAGGTGTCGTGATGAGCTTCCTCTATCCTCGGCTCCTCGCCGACCAGGCCAAGCCCCTTTTCGAGGAGTACCGGAACCTGACCGTTTCCGAACTCACCGGGCGGGTGGACTCGTCCCACGAGTCGGCGGTGTACGTGGCCACGGGAGGGGACCGGGTCTCCGCCGCTCGGCTCCTGGAACTGCGTGCGGCCATCGTCGACCTGGCCCGGCGGTCCGGCTTCCCCGACGACACAGATCGCACCCGAAACGCGGAGTTCGACCTCCGGCTCGCGGCCTTGCTGCACGCCGAGACGGGCATGGTCCCGGCCGAGGCCGCCTCGCGTGACGTGTGGGCCTTCCTCGCGGTGGTCCTCCTTCCGGACGTCGCGTTCTGGCGTTACCCCAAGCCCCCCGCGGACCGTGTTCTCGGTACGGACCTGACGCGGCACGTCTTCGGGCGCCTGTGGTGGAGGGCGCAGCTCGTGCACTCCTCGGACGCTGCGGAGCCGTACGAAGCCCTGAAGATTCTCGGGGAGGCGGCATTCGACCAGATCTACGCCCGTCGTGCGGCCCTGGGAGGCAGCCCCCATCTGGTGCGGGCCATCCTGCATGTCTGGAGCCGACTGGATCTCACCGGGCTGAACGAGCGCGACACCCTCCGCGATTTCCTCAAGAGACTGCTCCGGCTCGCACCGTTCGTCCTGTTCGACGGTGTGGAGGAAGACGCGCTGGTCGAGGAACTGCATAGTGTCGCCGGGGAGTCAGTGGACGCGCAGCGGCGTGTGTCCGTGCCGGCGGCCGGGCCCACATCCGATCCCGCTTCCACCGCGACCGAACCGGTGTCGGGGACGGATCCGCGGATCGCGGTCTCCCATCCCGTGTCCCCTGCCTCCCAGGTGGCGCCGCGTCGCTTCACATCGGTGGAGCTGTGCGCCGGGGCGGGCGCCCAGGCGCTCGGCCTCGAGCTGGCAGGTTTCGACCCGGTCCTCCTCATCGACAGCAAAGCGGATGCCTGCTTCACGATCGACCTCAATCGTCCGGATTGGGAGGTCGTCTGCATGGACGTGGCGCAATTCCACCCGAGCATGCGGCCGGAGACAGTGGGGGTTGATCTGCTCAGTGGTGGCCTTCCGCGAGTTAAAGCCCAGGCTGCCGTCAGTCGTCCGGAGGACGACAAAGAACGTCACGTACTCAAGGCCGCGATCGCATTGGCGCGAGAGATCAAGCCCAGAGCCGTGCTGCTGGAGAACCTTCCCGAACTTGTAGAGGGGCAGAACTTCGAGGAGGACCGAAAAGAGATCGAGGATGTTCTCGGTGCTCTGGGATATCGAACGGCGTGGCGTGTGCTGAACGCTGCAGATTTCGGAGTTCCGCAGAATCGCAGCAGCGGATTTCTCATCGCGTTGAGAGAAGCGGATTTCCCCGGATTCCGCTGGCCTGAACCGCACGATCTTCCCCCTCCGACCGTGGGTGAGGTCCTCGGCCCGTCCATGGCCGTACACGGTTGGCCAGGGGCCGAACGCTGGATCAAGGGTGCCGATCGCATCGCACCTGCGGTGGTCGGAGGGTCCGACCGTCGGGGTGGCGCGGACCTCGGTCCCACCGGAAGCAAGAAGGCGTGGGCCGCGCTCGGGGTCAACGGCATCAGTCTGGGTGACAGTGCACCAGACGCACAGTTCCCCGTCGATGCCGTACCGAGGCTGACCGTGGACCAAGCCGCGCTGATCCAGGCCATCCCCGAGCAGTGGAAGTTTTTCGGTGGCAAGACCTCCAGATATCGGCAGATCGGACATGCGATGCCTCCACCCCTCGCGGAAGCGGTCGGACGGGCGATCGCAGTGGCCCTGCACGGATAGGATCGTCCCATGCACGCGCGCAGCCCCAAGACCTCCGAGCCCATCACCGTCGTCGATCTGTTTTCCGGCTGTGGTGGCTTCACCCAGGGGTTTCACGAGTTCCGTCCCGAGAGTGGATCCGACGGGGGGGCCGTCTTTCGCAGCATTGCTGCGGTCGAGCACAACAAGGCCGCGGCTGCGACGTATGCCGCGAACTTCGGCAGCGCACGGCTGGAGGCGGATGTCTCGCCGGCCCGTGTGTACGTGGGTGACATCGAGGATTGGCATCCGACGCCGGAGGAACTCCACGCTGACGTAGTGGTCGGAGGTCCTCCGTGTCAGGGGTTCTCGGCCCTGAATCGCACGAAGAAAGGCAGCCACCGAAACCGGCTCTGGGAAGAGTACGTTCGCATCGTCAGGCGTGTTCGCCCGAAGGTGTTCGTGATCGAGAACGTCGACCGCTTCCTGAAGTCGGACGAATTCGCCAATCTACTCGGGGAGGTACAGGAGGGCGGGCTGCTGGAGGACTACCGCCTCGTTGACCCTCCCGGCTGCCTGCCCTCCGACACGCCGGAGGAGCGGAACAAGCGGTACCTCCTGAACGCCGCCAACTACGGTGCCGTTCAGGCGCGTCGACGGGCCATCGTCATCGGAGTACTGCGCAGCGAGTCGAACGATCGGGAGATGGCCTACCCGATTGCGACCCGGACGCGGGCGCCGAAGCGGACGAACACCTCGAAGAAGATCTCCATGCAGCCGATTGACGGGATCGACGAGGGAGCTCTTCACTGGCTGCCCGTCGACAGTGTTTTCGAGGAGTCCTCCCGACTTGGGCTCCGAGGAACCGAGCTGCCGGACGGCAAGGAACACGTCGCCGAGATCGATGCCATGATCCCCGGTTTCTTCAAGACCGAAGATCTTCATTTCGGCCGAAATCCGGAAGAGCTTTCCAGGGCCCGTTACGAGGCCATCCCGCCGGGCGGGAACCGGAAGAACCTGCGTGACACGTGGTATGCGGTCAATGCGAACGGGAAATTTGAATTCTTCTCCGTTCCGAACCCTCCGGGCGTGGTCGCGCCGGTCTCCTATCTCTCGACAGCGAGCTGGGACAGGCACAACAACGGAAGTGGCGATGTCATGGGTCGGCTCCGCGAGGGTGAGCCGTCCGTCACCATTCGGACGGAATTCTTCAAACCGGAGAAAGGTCGCTACCTCCACCCGACCCTGCCCCGTCCGATCACCCACTACGAAGCCGCCCGAATCCAGGGGTTCCCGACCGAATTCCGTTGGTGCGGATCGAAGACCGAAATCGCGACCCAGATCGGGAACGCCGTTCCAATTCCGCTGGGGACGGCCATAGCATCCGCGATCCACGCCTACCTGCGCGGCTGAGAGAGCACAAGGCGGGCCGGCTCGCCGTGCGTCGAAGGCGTAGCCCCGGAGGCTGTTCCGGCTGTGGCTTCGGCGCGCTCCGCTATGACTGCGGGGCCGGCCGGCCCGGCCGGTGACCAGGTGTGGTCTTCCCAAGCGGTGGCACCAGCTGGGTGACATCGTTGCGGTTCCCGTCGGGCGACGACACGGCGGCTGGGATGCCCTGGCCGTCGACGATCGGGTGGTGCTTGCCGACCGGACGCCCACGGTCTACCAGGCAGGCCGGCACCGCTTTGGGCCCCGCCCAGCGGCCCTGGCGTGGGAGGAGTCGATCACTGCGCGTGACCCGTCAGCTTTCGCGACCCGCAGCTTCCTCGGCAACAGCAGGCGCAGATGGTCCCGGACAGCGGCCTCGTAAGGCCCGAGTGTTCATACGCCCAGACTGCCGCACGCGCCCGACGGTTCGGCCGCCAGGGGCAGACCGCAGGCCCGACTTCGCGGACCGCGTCCACGAGGCACGCCCGGCTGCCGTTCGCAGTCAAATGCCGCTCAGGGTAGGGACTTTGTGAAGCCGCGAGCATGTCAACCGTGCTGGTAGAAAGGGTGGGCGGCAGGACGTGAAGGCGATCCCGGCATCAGGCTCACCTTCACCCCGTGCACGTGTAGCGATCAGGGGCCCACCATGACGCCCGCCCCCGACCCCGCGCAGGAACTTGCCACCGAGCGGCAGGTGACCGAGGTGTGGCAGCGCATCTCCAGCTGGCTCGCACAGCATGTGCCTGCTTCTCACGCCGCCCTGCTCCCCGGCCTCACCGACTTGTTCGAGCAGGATCTGGGCGTGCGCATTCCCGTCGAGCGGCGGGCCCTGTGGCACAGGTGCGGCGGAGACGGCGGAACCAACCGAGGAGGCTGCATGCCCGGAAGCATGGCTCTCCTGCCCCGGGAGCAGATTGTCGGCTTCTACCGGCAGCAGATCAACGCGCAGGGTTCCGGCTGGGGTGCCGACTGGATCCTCGTGATGTCCAACAGGGGGGACTGGGCGATCGGGCTGTACCTCGACACCGGAACCAGCATGCTCGGCCAGTGGTCCCGGTACGGCGATACCGAGCTCGACGAAGCCGACACGGTGGTCACCTACCTGGAGGAGATGGCCGACATGCTGGAGTACCCGGCGCTGGCTGCACGGGACCTGCCCGGCCTGGTCGGCGGCCGCCTGGTGTGGGGCGACAGTCTGGACCCCGCTGATGACGCAGCGTGGCGGCCCATGGTTGGGTGATCTCACGCCGACACAGGCGCCAAGTCCCCTCCCCGGCCCGGCGAGTGGGGGAGGTGCCTTGGTGCTGTCGGCCGGCGCAGGACCGCGTTGAGGTTGTTGACGGCCCGCCGGAACGGTACTCGATGGCCGGCAGGCTTGAGCCGAGCAGGGGCCGTTCGGAGGTGAAGTCGAGACGGAAGCGGCATGCCACGCAACGTTGAGGAATGCGAACGGGATTGCGATGACGGACAGGTACCGTTTGGTCATGGGTATTGCGGTGTCGGCACAGTGATTCCCTTCGATGAGGTGCCGCCGTGGCGATGAGGGACCGTATAGACCTGCATCTGGCCGGCGTGCGCCTGGGCCTCCGTAGGGAGCGGTGGCTCACGGCAGGCCTGTACGCATCGCCTGTCCTGTGGCGGCACCGAACGGGTTCGTACGTATCGGCCGAGCACGGCCCGGTCACGGCCCCCGATGCCGTTGCCGTACAGATGGCAGGACCGGACTGGGGAGTTGTTCTGTCCGTCGAACTGCAGGCCGACGGAACGGTCGCTCTGGCCTACCACTCCTCCCTCGGGTGGGTGCAGGAGCGCAGACGTGTCCGCTCCCTCGAAGCATGGGACGCCCTGCTGGACAACGCCGTGCAGAACGGTCACGCACTGACCTTGCAGCATGCCCAGTTGCTTGCCACCAGTTGCACGACGGGCTGGCTCGACTGGTTGCACGGTGAGTTGTGGCTACTGCCGGGCTCGCTGGTCCGCATGCGGGGCGGATTTCGCGACGCGTTCGTGCGGTCACTCAGCTCCGGTGTGCCGGAACACACCGCCACCACTGTGATCAGCTTTGATCCGGCGGCCGTCCTCGCAGGGCACCGCACCAACAAGGTCATCCCCCTCGACGGCATCGGGAACGCCCGTCTGCACCGCGGCCCCATTACGTCCGGCCTTGCCGTGACGATGAAGGACGGCACGCGCCACAAACTGCTGTGGCTGTCCTCCGAGCCGGCTCGCCGCATCCTCGTAGACCGGCTGCTGCCCGTACTCGGCTCCCGCCTGACCCGGTGAGCTGGCAGCCTCCAGGAGCAACTGCCTCTGAACTGCGCGCCCCAGCCCATCGAATTCGGCCTGACGCCGACCACGGTGGAGGCGTCGCCCATCGCGTCTCAGGAACGGAGGTGCCGGCCGCCAAGCCGAGGGCCTCGACGGCGTCCTCGGTGAGCTCGCCGCCCTCGACGGGCGTTGCGGCTCACCCGCACCGTTCGCTCCACTACGAGGCCAAGGGATGCCCACTTGAGAGACGGCGGGACACCTTGGAACTCTCGGTCTGACAACACCCGTCACTCCGGGAGCAGCCCCTACCTCACTGCTCGCTGCCGTGTCATGACCGACGAAAAGCCCGTCAACTCTGCAACGGTAGGGAGTCCCAGCGAAGCCTGCGATCCTGTTCCACCACGGGCATGTCGCGGTCGAGGGGTTGGTTGGTTTCGAGCGACGTGGCGATTGCCACCATGAGCACTGGCAGAGACGTCCACATCTCATGCCTCTGGCGCGAAACGCCCTGCTCCGCGTCGGCATTGTGGACGCGCCCCCGGTCGATCTCGGGACGGTGGTCCAGTACGCATCCCGTCACAGGGTGCTGACAGCCTCAAGGGAGCACTCGGACTGCGGCCGGCTCTGGGCCGGGCGAAGAGACTCCAAGTCCCGATACGCGATGCTTGTTCGCGTAGGACTTGAGATGGTGGCGAGGATGTCCGCCTCTCCTGTTGCCGTTCGTTCGCAGCCTCTGGGCATGGAGGGTTGGGGTGCGCCGGCGGCCGTCGCCGCATCAGCCCCCGGGTGCGAAGTCGATGTGGCAGCCGGAGCCGTGCTGGTCCGGGCGGAGCGTGATCGATGTTGCGGTGTCCGCCACCAGGCCTCGCAGGACGGCTTCGTGTACGGCGCAGACGAGCGGGTTCGAGCGGCGCAGCGGTTCGCCGTAGGGGCAGGCGCGGAGCGGAAGGCTGGTCGGGGAACCTGGGGACGGGGGAGCCTCGGGCGCCATGAGCATGCGGGCGCAGTGCGTGAGGACCCGGTCCGTGGCCGCCGTGTGGGGGAAGCAGGTCCGTGCCAGACGAACACCCCAGGCGTGAGCCGTGTCGAGCACTTCGGCCGGTTTGCCGGTGAGTGCGTCGGCGAGGGTGCCGAACAGCCGGTGGTGCTCGCCTTCCGGCAGGGCTGTGGTGGCGGCGACGTAGCTCAGCCGGGAGCGGCGGCTTCCCTGCCTCGCGGAGTGGACCGGGATCGCGAGTCCGGCTGCGACGAGGGCGCCCAGGTAGTGGCGAAGGGTCGTCGCCGACGGGCCGAGGCGGGCTGACAGGGATGAGAGCGACAAGGGGGAGCCGCTTTCGCGCAGGGCCGCCAGCACGTGCTCCTTGGAGCAGGAAGGTGCGTGGGCGGTCGGAAGGGGAGGTCTGTCCGTGGCCATGGGGGTGATCAGGGCCGCTTCGCCCGACAGCACCGCCATGACGTGCCCGTACGGAGTCGAAGGTCTGTCTCGCCGGGGGCACTGTCCCCGGCGGGGGCAGGGGCCTGGGTGGAGGAGTTACGGGCTGCCGTGGACGGGGTGAGGGGTGCGGTCAGGTCCAGTGCGCAGGTGCGTTGGTTCACGTTGGCTTTCCCGGTGGAGGAGAACCGGTTGCGGCGGTCAGCGGCCAGTGGCCTGGGAGTGCGGACGGGCAGGTGGCCGTCCGGGTGCTGTCTCGCCCGGCCGTCGCGGATACTGCCTGCGGCGGCCGGGCGAGGGGGTGGTCGGTGGCTGTCAGAGGGTGCTGTGGAAGGTGCGGTTGACGACGTCGAGCTGCTGTTCGCGGGTGAGGCGGACGAAGTTGACCGCGTAGCCGGAGACGCGGATGGTGAGCTGGGGGTAGTTCTCGGGGTGTTCCATGGCGTCCATGAGGGTGTCGCGGTCCAGGACGTTGACGTTCATGTGGAAGCCGCCGCTCGCCATGTAGCCGTCGAGGACGCCGGAGAGGTTGGTGACGCGCTCTTCGGGGGTGCGTCCCAGGGCGTCGGGGGTGACGGTGTTGGTGAGGGAGATGCCGTCCTCGGCGTCGTCGTAGGGGAGCTTGGCGACGGAGAGGGCGGAGGCGATGTAGCCGTGCTCGTCGCGGCCGTTCATCGGGTTGGCGCCGGGGGCGAAGGGCTCGCCCGCGCGGCGGCCGTCGGGGGTGTTGCCGGTCTTCTTGCCGTAGACGACGTTCGAGGTGATCGTGAGGATCGACTGGGTGTGGACGGCGTCGCGGTAGGTGGGGTACGTGCGGAGCTTGTCCATGAAGTCGTGCACGATGCGGACGGCGAAGTCGTCGGCGCGGTCGTCGTTGTTGCCGTAGGCGGGGTAGTCGCCCTCGATCTCGAAGTCGACGGCGAGGCCGGTCTCGTCGCGGATCGGGCGGACCTTGGCGTGCTTGATCGCGGAGAGGGAGTCCGCGGCGACCGACAGGCCGGCGGCGCCGAAGGCCATCGTGCGCATCGGGTCGTAGTCGTGGAGCGCCATCTCGATGCGCTCGTAGGCGTACTTGTCGTGCATGTAGTGGATGACGTTCATCGCGTGCACGTACGTCTTGGCGAGCCAGTCGAGCAGCGCGTCGTACTGCCGGGCGACGGTCTCGTAGTCCAGGACCTCGTCGGTGATCGGCTCGAAGCCGGAGGCGACGACCTTGCCGGTCTTCTCGTCGCGGCCGCCGTTGATCGCGTAGAGGAGGGCCTTGGCGACGTTGACGCGGGCGCCGAAGAACTGCATCTGCTTGCCGGTGGCCGACGGGGAGACGCAGCAGGCGATCGCGGTGTCGTCGCCGTACTTGGGACGCATCAGGTCGTCCGACTCGAACTGGAGGGCCGAGGTGTCGATGGCCACCTTGGACGCGAAGTCCTTGAAGCCCTGCGGGAGTCGGGGGGACCAGAAGACCGTGAGGTTCGGCTCGGGGGCCGGGCCGAGGTTGTAGAGGGTCTGGAGGTAGCGGAAGGAGGAACGGGTGACCAGCGGGCGGCCGTCCTCGCCGATGCCGCCGATGGACTCGGTGACCCAGGTGGGATCGCCGGAGAAGCCCTGGTTGAAGTCCTCGGTCCGCAGGAAGCGCACGATGCGCAGCTTGATGACGAAGTCGTCGATGAACTCCTGAGCCTGCTCCTCGGTGATGAGGCCGGCTTCGATGTCGCGCTGGAGGTAGACGTCGACGAAGGTGGAGGTGCGGCCCAGCGACATGGCCGCGCCGTTCTGCTCCTTCACGGCGGCCAGGTAGCCGAAGTAGACCCACTGGATGGCCTCGCGGCCGGTGGTGGCCGGGCCGGAGATGTCGTACCCGTAGGAGGCGGCCATCGCCTTGAGTTCACCGAGCGCCTTGATCTGCTCGGAGATCTCCTCGCGGTCGCGGATGATTGCGTCCGTGGGCCACTGGTCGTCGAGCGCGGCCTTCTCGGCCTGCTTGGCGGCGATCAGGCGGTCCACGCCGTACAGGGCGATGCGGCGGTAGTCGCCGATGATGCGGCCGCGGCCGTACGCGTCCGGGAGACCGGTGATGACCCCGGAGGAGCGGCAGGCGCGGATCTCGGGGGTGTAGGCGTCGAAGGTGCCGGCTTGTGGGTCTTGCGGAGCTTCGTGTAGATCTCCTTGACCCGCTCGTCCGGGGTGTAGCCGTAGTCGGTGAGCGAGGATTCGACCATGCGCCAGCCGCCGTTGGGCATGATGGCGCGCTTGAGCGGGGCATCGGTCTGCAGGCCGACGATCAGGTCCAGGTCCCGGTCGATGTAGCCGGGCGCGAAGGCGTCGATGCGGGACGGGGTGGACACGTCCACGTCGTAGACGCCCCGGGCGATCTCCTCCGGGAACATCCCGCACAGCTTGTCCCACACGGCCTTCGTGCGTGGAGTGGGTCCGGTGAGGAACGAGGCGTCGCCCTCGTAGGGGCGGTAGTTCTGTTGGATGAAGTCGCGGACGTCGATCGCGTCCCGCCAGGCTCCGCCCGTGAAACCGTCCCAGGCCCGCTCGCCGGCCGGGGCTTCAGAAATGGCTGTCATGGGTTCGCGCCTTCCGATTGAGCTGCTGCCCCCCGACTTCTCCATTGGACGACTTTTGATCGATCATTTCGTCCGGTAAAGGTCCCGCACCGAAGGTCCAAGGTCATTCCGGTCCGCGCGACGACACTCCAACTCCGCGGCTGAGAAGGGTCGGAGGGGTGGATCTATCGGACGCGCGCCGACCGGCACGGCATTCTTGATGAAGCCCTGCATTCCGCCCGAATTTGACACTCGGTGCCGATTTAATTCCCTCATGGTGGCACTGAGTGCCATTTAGGGAAGGGTGTCGGTGGTCGCCTTCGGGCCCGTCGGCGCTGTTCTCGCGGATCCGGACGGCGGCCTTGGCGGGCGAGGCGTTCTCACGTCCAGTGGTGTTCGTTGCTCCAGGCGTAGACCGTGTTGCCGCGGACCGCAATCCAGGCCGGGTGCTCGCGGGGTGAGTCGTCGCCGGTGCAGTACGGTGTGGCGTCGTCGGTCAGTCCCTCCGGCATCCAGCGGGGCTGCAGGAACGGGTCCTGCGGTGTGCCGGCGGGTTGGTCGCAGTCGCTGGACGGCAGTGCGGTGGCGCCGAGCTGGAAGCGGATGAGGCGTTCGCCGCCGGTGGTGCTGTAGTCGGCCCGTACGTCTGCGGCGTCCTCGGGAATCCACGAGAAGAGATGACGGGACTGGCCGGCGGTGGCGTCCCGGGCCCGGTCCACGATGAAGCTCTCGCGGTGGAACAGGGTGCTGTCGACTGCGTCGCTCAGGGCGCGGAAGGCTGACGGCCCGTGAGCCGGGACAAGGGTCGCCACGAGGGACATCGTGCCCAGGAACGCGAGCGAGCCCGCCACCAGGGCGGTGCCGACGGTCAATGTGCGGCGGTTCATCAGGGCCTCCGAAATGCGGGTCGGTGCCCTTGACGGGCCGGCTCCCATTGCAACCGGCCATCCGCACCGAAATCGTCATGCACCGGGATGATCCGTCCTAGCTCCTTCGGGCAGGTGACACGCAGCAAGGGGCGCCCGCCCGCGCGGTCGGTGACGTTGTGACCTGCAGTCTTCTCCGCCTCGATGAACGGATGCACGTGCGCCGGCGGCCCCGGAGAGCTCCGGTCCGCCTCACGCCTCGGGAAATCCGAAGGCGTACCCCTGTTCCTTGAGCCAGGGCAGGAGCTCTTCGAGGGCCGCATAGGTCTGTTCGCGGTTCCCGCCGCCGTCGTGCATGAGGATGGTCTGGTGCCCGGCCTGCACGCCGGCCTTGACGTTGTCGACGATGCTCTGGACACCGGGGAGCTTGTAGTCGCCGGGGTCGATGCGCCAGCCGAGCGGGCGCATGCCCTGCTCCGCGGCGTACTGGCGGCTCTCGGGGGTGAACGCGCCGCCGGGGGCTCGGTAGTACAGAGGGGCGATGCCGCCGGAGGCCTTGACGATCTGCTGGCGGGCGTCCTCGATTTCCTTGATCTGGTAGGCGACGGGCTTCTTGTCCATCGCGGTGTCGTGGCTGACGGTGTGGTCGCACAGGCGGTGGCCCGCGGAAACGACCTGCTTGACGACCTCGGGGTGGGCGGCGGCGTTCGGGCCGACCATGCAGAAGACGGCCTTCACGTCGTTCTGCCGCAGCAGTTCGAGCATCTTGGGGGTCCAGGTGGGGTCCGGACCGTCGTCGAGGGTGATGTTGACGGCCTTGCCCTTGGTCTCCGACGCACGCGATATCTCGGAGTTCACTGTGCCGGCCGAGGCTTGCGCGACATCGCCGCTCCGGTCCGGCGCGGGACGCGAACCGGAGCCGAACAAGGCCGGTCCGGCGAAGGCGGCGACGGTGGCGACCGTCACCGCGACGGCCGCGCTCACGACCAGAGGACGGATGCGACGGCGCGCGGGGCGCGGGACCGTCGGGAGCGGGGGCCGCGGAGCCGTGTTCGGGGCTGAGGTCTTGAGTTCGGCTGAGGTCTTGAGTTCGTCGGTCATGGGAGACAGCGAACCAGGGCAAAAACGGCCAATCCCGGTTCGTCATCTCCCCGTCATGGAGCGGGGGCGGGCTCATCACGACAGAGGTGAAGGCAACGCTTACGGAGCGGCCCCGAACGCCGGTACCACCACGGACTGGGGGCCGCAGCGCACGGGGAACGGCGCCCCCCGCGTCTCGGGGCCTCCCGCGCTGTTCTCGTGGACCCGGACGACGACCTTGTCGGGCGGGACGTCGCCGATGTTCTTGGTGTGCGCGAGGGTGCAGACCATCTGGCTCAGTGCGACGTTGTCCAGCTCCCCGGCCGAGATGGTCAGGGGTACGTAGAGGTCCACGCCGCCACTGATCGCGAACGCGCTCGCCTGGCGGGGCTGGAGCGGAACGCGGTTGGTCAGGCCGCGCTCGCGCTCGCTCTCGGTGGGCCCCTCGAGGAGCAGGTTGAGGGCTTGCTGGGGGGTGGTGGCGCCGTTGGCCGGCCGGGAGACCTGACGGACCCCGTACGGGCTGGCGAAGTAGAGCTTTACGGTCTTGGTCTCCGACGGCCGTTGGGGTACTCCGGTCGCGGGGCCGCCCGCACGGACCGGCCCGGTGGAGCTGATGCCGCAGCCCGTCAGGACGAGGAGCGAAGCGGCCGCGGCGGCAGCGGACGGTGCGCCGTACATGCGCGCGGTGCGGAGGGCTCGTCGAGCCCGGCGGGCGGTCAAGGTGCCTGCTCCGTTCCGGGACGCGCGGTGTCGGCATCCGCGTCGGCCAGTGGCAGGGTCAGGGTGAACACCGCACCCCCGCCGGCCCCGTGGGTGTTGGCGGCGGTGAGGGTGCCGCCGTGCAGGTGGACGTTCTCGGCGGCGATGGAGAGCCCGAGGCCGCTGCCGTCGGAGCGGGGGCGGGCGGAGTCGGCCTTGAAGAAGCGGTCGAAGACGTGCGGCAGCGCGGCCTCCGGGATGCCGGGCCCGGTGTCGGTGACGGTGAGCACGGCGGCGGCGTGCCGCGGGCAGGTACGGCCGTGCACGGTGACCGGGGGACGGCCGTGGTGCAGTGCGTTGCCGACGAGGTTGGCGAGGACGACGTCGATGCGGCGGGTGTCGATCCGTACGGGGAGCGGTTCGGGCAGGTCGATCAGGATCCTCGGGTCCTGCGCCCAGCCGCGCAGCCGCAGGGTGGTGGCGAGCGCGGTGCGCAGGTCGGTTTCCTCGGCGTGCAGTTCGGCGCGTCCGGAGTCGAACCGGGCGACTTCCATCAGGTCCTCCACGGTGCGTGCCAGGCGCCGGGTCTCGGTGGCGACCAGGGTGGCGGCGTCGGCGGTGTCGGGCGGCAGGATGCCGGAGGCGGCGTCCTCGTCGAGGACGTCGGTGACGGCCGTCATGGCGGCGAGCGGGGTGCGCAGTTCGTGTGCGACGTCGGCGGCGAACCGGCGGGCGTTCTCCTCCAGGCGGCGCAGCTCCGCGTCATCGTGCTGGAGTTTGCCGGCCATGGTGTTGAAGGTGGCGGTGAGCTGGGCGAGTTCGTCGTTGCCGGTGACGTCGAGGCGGGTGTCGAGGTGCCCTGCCGCGACGCGTCGGGCGCCGTGGTGCAGTTGCCGTACGGGCAGCAGGACCCGGCGGGCGGCCAGCAGGGCGGGGACGAGGGCGAGCGCCAGGGCCGGGAGGATGCCGGCTTCGGCGGCCGTGACCAGTGCGGAGATGTCCGAGGCTTCCTTGCCGAGGGGGAACACGGCGAAGACCCGCAGCCCGGTCGGCTGCGGGGGGCGGCCCTCCGCGGTGGCCGCCAGGGGGACCCCGATGGCCAGCCAGGGTCTGCCGCCGAAGTCGAAGCGCTGGTAGGCGGAGTCGGTGCCCGTGCGCAGCTCGTCGGCGAGGGCGTCGGGCACTCCGGGCGTGGGCGGAGCGGGCCGCCCGGGGGTGGAAGCGCCGGGTGCCGGGGTGGGAACGGCCGCCACGGGGGGCTCGGCGCCCTGTACGGCGGTGGTGGTCCAGCCGCGCGAGCCGCCCGCCAGGTCCAGCTGGAAGGTGAGGGTCCGCAGATCGGCGGTCGTGGGAGGCATCGGTAGATCCGGGGCGAGCGAGGTCAGCTGGGTCCGCAGGTCTCCTACGGCGGCGCTCTGCGTGCGGTCCAGCGTGGAGGCTCGTGCTGCGCGGAAGGTGAGCACCGCGGTCAGCAGGGAGCCGAAGGCCGTGGCGAGGAGGAAGGCCACGATCAGGCGGCCGCGCAGCCCTCCGGCCCAGGCCGTGCGTCGATGGCGGTTCACCGGCCGGCCCCTCGTGCGAAGGTCCTGCCGGTGGGTCGGCCTGCCCGGTCGAAGCGGCTCACAGCGGCCCGAAGCGGTAGCCGAAGCCCCGCACGGTCTGGATCATGACGGGCCGGCGGGGGTCGTCCTCGATGCGGCTGCGGAGCCGCAGGACGCAGGCGTCGACGAGGCGGACGTCGCCGTGGAAGGTGTACTCCCAGACGAGTTCGAGGAGTTGCTGGCGGGAGTAGACCTGGCCGGGGCTGTTGGTGAGGAAGAGCAGGAGCTTCAGCTCGGCGGGTGCGAGGGGGAGCTCGGCGCCGTTCTTGAACACCATCAGGGCCGGGCGGTCGATGGTCAGGGGCCCGTGCACCTCCGGACCGGGCGGCCGGGGCGCGGCGGGCTCCTCCTCCGGACCGGCCGGGGCGACCCGGCGCAGCACCGCACGCATGCGGGCCTCCAGGAGCGCCCCGCTGGCCGGCTTGACGAGGTAGTCGTCGGCCCCGGCCTCCAGGCCCACGATCATGTCGAGCTCCTCGCCGCGGGCGGAGAGGATGATGATCGGGACGCGGGAGACGGCGCGGATCCGCTGGCACACCTCCAGGCCGCTGATCCCGGGCAGCATCAGGTCCAGGAGCACGAGGTCCGGCGCGAAGTCGTCCAGTGCGAGCAGGCCGTCCTCGCCCGTGGGTGCGGCCTCGGCCTCGTGCCCCAGCCGGTGCAGCGCGAGCATGACGCCCCTGCGGACCGCGGGGTCGTCTTCGATGAGCAGAACGCGAGCCATGAAACCTTCCCGGCATTTCGGACAGACAAGGCAGTCTGTCCGATCTCTCGCGGAAAGGATGTGACGGGACGATGACGGTTCCCACGCGTCACGCACGAGGCGCCTCGTCGGCGGCCTCGACCGGGCGCACCCGACGGCTCCACCCCCTCCCCATGATGAATCCACCCGTGATCCATGACGGGAGGATGACGAACGCCGGATCCGCCCGAACCACCTGTTTTCGTGATCGGCATGAACACCACCGAACACGCCCACCGCATCCGGCCCACTCGCTCCGCGAACCCGCTGCGGCGTGCGGTCGTCCTTTCGGCCGCAGCGCTGGCCGCGACCCTTTCCCTCACCGCGTGCGGATCGCAGCCGAAGTCCGGAGCCTCGGACGACGCCGGAGGAACCGAGCAGCAGCAGTCGGGGTCCGCCACCGACGCGTCCACCTCCACCGGCGAGGGCGGCCTGAAGAAGCCCGCGAAGATGCTGTGGATGGGCGACTCCATCGCCGTCGGCGAGGCCCTCCCCGTGACCGCCGCCCTGAAGGCCTCCGGCATCACGGTCACCTCCATGGCCGCGGACGGCGGAGGCGGCATCCTCGGGCCGAAGCCGATCACCGACTCCACCTGGGCGGAACTCGACAAGCAGCTCAAGGAGGTCCGCCCCGACACGGTCGCCTACCAGATCACCACCTACGACTGGGGCAGCGCGCAGGAGCAGCAGCAGGCCTACGAGAAGCTCATCGGCACCGTCAAGGCGGCGGGCGCGCACCTGGTGCTGGTCACCGCGCCGCCCTTCGACACCGACGACGAGTTCTACGCGAAGAAGAAGGCCGACATCGCCTCGGCCCCGCAGGCCGCCAAGGCCGCGGTGGCGGCGCACTCCTCCGACGCCTCCTTCCTCGACGCCTCCGCGCTCTGGGGCACCGACTACAAGGATCCGAAGGCGATGCGCTCCGCCGACAAGACCCACTCCTGCCAGCAGGGGAGCGCGAAGTTCGCCCAGTGGTTCACCACCGAGCTCGGCAAGCTGGCAGGTTTCACCCCCGGCGACGCCAAGGACTGGGCCAACGGCGACTGGACCAAGTCCAAGGTGTTCGCCGAACTGAACTGCTCCTGACGTGCCCGCCACACCGTCGGCGCAGACCGCGCCCGCGCCCCCGCCGCCGTCCCCCGCCGGGCGTACCGCCCCGCCCTCACACCGCCGCACGGCGCCCCGCCGCCGGTCCCACATCCCACCCCTGGACGGCCTGCGCGGCCTGGCCGTCCTCGGGGTCGTCCTCTTCCACCTCGGCTGCTTCCCCGGCGGCTTCCTCGGCGTCGACCTGTTCTTCGTCCTCTCCGGCTTCCTCATCACCGGCCTCCTGCTGCGCGAGGCCGCGGAGAACGACGGCCGGATCGACCTGGCGGCCTTCTGGGGCCGCCGGGCCCGCCGGCTGATGCCCGCACTGGCGGCGATCCTGGCCGCGACGATGATCGTGACCACGCTGCTGGGCAGCCCGGCCATGGTCCTCTTCGCCCACCAGGACGCCCCCTGGGTGGTGGCCAACCTCGCCAACTGGCACTTCGTCTCCGAACAGGTCGGCTACTTCCAGGCCACCCCCACCCGCGTGCTCACCCACATGTGGAGCATCGCCGTGGAGGAACAGTTCTACGTCCTGTGGCCGCCGGTGGTCCTGCTCCTGATGCGAGCGCGCCGGGGCGCCCCCGGCCCCCGCGCCCTGGCCGCCCTCGCCCTCCTCGGCGCCCTGGCCTCCGCCGCGCTGATGGCCCTCCTCCTCAACCCGGCCGACACCACCCGGGTCTACGAGGGCACCGACACCCGCGCCTTCGCCCTGCTGCTCGGCGCCCTCGCGGCCACCCCGGCCGTACGGACCCGCGTGGCACGGCTGTCCGGACCGGCGGCGGGCCGCCTGGCGCTGGTCCCGGCGGGACTGCTGGCCACCGCATGGGCGGTGTCCTCCGGCACCGGGCAGACCTTCCTCTTCCAGGGCGGGCTGTTCCTGCACTCGGCGGCGGCGGCCTGGCTCATGGCCCTGCTCGCGCACGCCCCCGCGAGCCCCCTGGGGCGGGTCCTGGGCTGCCGCCCGCTGACCGTGCTGGGCGGCCTCTCGTACAGCCTCTACCTGTGCCACTGGCCGTTGATCCTGCTGCTCGACCACGCCGGACCCCAACTGCCCGGCTGGGCCCGGCCGCTGGTCCTCGGCGGTACGGCTCTGGCCCTCGCTGTGGCCTCCAAGGTCCTCGTGGAGGACCCCGTCCGCCACCGCGCCCGCTGGGCCCACGGCCGCCGCGGCATCGCCGCCGCCGCGGCCACCCTGGCGGCGCTCGCCGCCCTGTGGCTGGCCCTCCCCCTGGCCGCCCCGGCCGCCCCGGGCCCGGCCGTGGACGTCACGCAGCTGGCGGGCCCGTAGCCGAACCATCTCCTGCCGTTGGCGGCCGGCGACCCACCGCTACGGCCCCCTGGAACGGGGCCGGCGGAACGAGCGAGACGCCCCTCTCCTTCGTCCCGGCACCGGCACGACCTGTTCCGCATTCCGTGAGTTGGCGTCCGGTTAACGGAGCGTCTGCCAACGGACCCAAGACTCCCGGTGGGCGCCGGACCGCACTCCGGTGTTCCGTACATGGCACGTCGTGGAGGTTGCAGTGGTTGGGCGTCGTAAGGTCCTGGGAATGCTGGGCGCGGGTGTCGGGGCGGGAATCGTGGCGTTGGGGGCGGGTACGGCCTCGGCGGCCGAGGTCGAGGCGGAGCGAGGCGGCCCTCGCCGAACCCGGACGCTGAAGGTCATGCAGTTCAACATCTGGCTCGGCGGCGCCCGGGTGGCCGGCGGCCGCGCCGGGATCGCGGACACCGTCGCCGCGGTCCGCCCGGACGTCGTGATGCTCAGCGAGTCCAGCCCGGACCGGGTCGCGAACCTGCTCGCCGACCTCGCGGAGCGCGGGCTGGTCTACTACGGGAACTCCGCCCCCGGCGACGCCGCGGTGATCTCCCTCCACCCGGTCGTGGCGCACGAGTCGTACCCGTACTGGTCCAAGGCGGTCGTCTCCGTGGACGGGACGGAAATAGCCGCGTACTCCGGGCACCTGGAGTACCGCTACTACGTCAACTACCTGCCCCGCGGGTACGGCGGCGGCACGCCCGCGCCGCTGGAGACCTCCGAGTACGGATGGGACGAGATCCCCGCCGGCCCCATCACCGACACCGCGCTCATCAACCGCCTGAACGCGGCCTCGGGGCGCACCCAGGTCACCAGGACGGTCCTGGCCGACGCCGAACGGGAGCGCAAGCGGGGCCGGCTGACCCTGCTGGCCGGCGACTTCAACGAGCCCTCCCACCTCGACTGGACCCGCCGCACCCGCCACCTCTACGACCACAACGGCACGGTGATCGAGTGGTCGACCACCAAGGCCTTCGAGAAGGCCGGCTTCCGCGACAGCTACCGCGAGGTCCACCCCGACCCGGTCACCAGCCCCGGTTTCACCTGGCCCAGCGACAACCCGGGCGCGGACGTCTCCGAGCTGACCTGGGCGCCGAAGGCCGACGAACGCGACCGCATCGACTTCGTCTTCTACCACCCGGACCGCCGCATCCGCCTGCAGGACAGCGTGATCGTCGGCCCCGCCACCTCGATCGTGCGCAACGAGCGGGTACGGGAGAACGGCCGGGACACCTTCGTGGAGCCGACCTGGACCTGGCCCACCGACCACAAGGCCGTCCTGAGCACCTTCCGCCTGGACACCCGACGCCAGGACTGAGCCGGACCGCGCCGGGCGGGCACCCCGATGGGGCCCTCATCGGGTCAGGCGGCCTCCGTCTCGTCCACCAGGTGGTGCAGGACGTCCTTCAGGTCGCCGCGGCGGGCGAAGGCGGTGCGCTGGCGGTGGGCGCCCGAGCCGTCGCGCAGGAGGCCGGCCATGGTTCTCGACGCGTGGTCGAGGTCGCCGGACGCGGACAGTTCGGGGGCCACCAGGTCGAGCAGGGCCTCCGCCAGGTCCGCCGCCGGGAGTTCCACGCCCGTGTAGGGGTCCAGCCCGAAGCCCTCCAGGCCGTCGTGGGCCGCCCGCCAGCGCGCGAGGCGCAGTACGTCGTCCCGTACGGGCGGATCCGGCCGCTGCTCGGCGATCTCGCGCAGGGCCGTCGCGACGAGGGCGCGGGCCAGTTCGGCCTGGAGGATGGCCGAGTCGATGTCCGGGGACATGTCGGGTGCCCGGAGTTCGAGCGTCGGCCAGTTCCCCGAGGGCCGGAGGTCCCAGTAGACCATCTTGGTGTCGAGGGCCGCCCCGGAGCCGAGCAGGGTCTGCACGGAGCGCCGGAAGTGGGCCGTCGAGGTGTGGTGCGGGGGCAGGCCCGCCGAGGGCCAGCCCGCCCAGGCCATCGCCCGCCAGCTGGCGTGGCCGGTGTCGCGGCCGCCCCAGAAGGGGGAATTGGCCGCCAGCGCGATCAGCGTGGGCAGCCAGGGCCGGATCCGGTTGGAGACGGCCACCGCCGTGTCCACGTCGAGGGTGCCGATGTGGACGTGCCGGCCGCAGCTGACGAGGGTGTCGGTGAGCGCGCCGAAGCGCCGGGCCTGCTCGCGCTGGCGCGGCTCGTCGTCGGTCAGGTGGAGGGGGCCATCCAGGGCGACCACCGGCGAGGGCGCGGCCAGCAGCCGGCAGCCGTGGGCGCGGGCGGCCCGCGCGAGGGTGCGCCGCAGGCCGGCGAGCTCGCCGCGCAGGATCGCGGCCGAGTCGGCGACGGGGGTGGAGATCTCCACCTGGTAGCGGGTGCCCTCGGGGTGCAGTTCGTGGGGGAGTCCCGCGGCGGTGGACAGGACGAGCGGGGCGGCCGGGACCACCCGCAGGGTGCGGGCGTCGACGAGGAGGAACTCCTCCTCGACCCCCAGGGTGAGGGGGAAGACCGGACCGGTCGCGCGCGGTCCCTGCGCCTTCGGTCCCGTTGCGCCTTTTGCCGTGCGGCCCGATGGCGTGGTGCCCGATGGCGTCGTGCCTGAGGGCGTGGTTCCCGATGCCGCGGTGCCCGATGTCGTGGTGCCGGTGCTCGTGGTGCTGGTGCCAGGTTCGATCACTGCGCCTCCCTGGACATACGAGTCTTTTCATCATGAGCTGAACTTCCGGCGAGGAGCGCACGTCTATTCGGTCAAATGTCCGGTGATAGTGGCGAGTTAGCGGCAAGGAATGCGCCGCGGCGGGGCGCGGGTTCCGGGTGGGGTGAATGGTGTCCGTGCGGGAAATGCGGAGTCCGCCCGAGCGGCCTTCGGGCGGGCCCTGAGCGGCCTCCCGCCGCGCTTCGAGCGGGCTCCGGCCGGGGAGCGCCGGGTCCCGAACGGGGGCGGGCTTATCATCCGATGTGACTCGTACGACTGTTCCGCCCACATCCACCCGCCCCCGACGCCGCATATGGGCCGATCCCACGCCGCTGAAGACCTCGCCGGACTTCCGCAGGCTGTGGTTCGGCGGAACCGTCTCCTCGCTGGGCCAGGCGATGACCGCCCTGGCCATCTCCCTCCAGGTCTACGAGATCACCGGCTCCAGCCTCTCCGTCGGACTCGTCGGGCTCTGCTCGCTCGTCCCGCTGGTCACCTTCGGGCTCTACGGCGGGGCCATCGCCGACACCGTCGACCGGCGCAAGCTCGGCCTCGTCAGTGCGCTCGGCCTGGCCGTCCTCTCCTTCGCCCTGGCCGGCGCCGCGCTCCTGGACTACCACCGGGTCTGGCTGCTGTACTCCGTGGTCGCGCTCCAGTCCCTCTGCGGAGCCCTCAACGCGCCCGCCCGGTCCGCGATGATCCCGCGGCTCCTGCCCGTGGAGCAGCTGCCCGCCGCCAACGCGCTGAACTCCATGACCTGGACCTTCGGGATGACGGCCGGCCCGGCACTGGGCGGGGTCATCGTCGGCTGGTGGGGCTACCAGGCCGCCTACCTGGTCGACGCCCTCACCTTCGGCGCCGCCCTCTACGCGATGTGGCGGCTGCCGCCGATGAAGCCCGAGGGGTCCGGTGAACGCAGGGGGCGGGCTTCCGTCCTCGACGGCCTGCGCTTCCTGGGGACGCGGCCGAACATCCGGATGACCTTCTTCTCCGACCTGGCCGCCATGGTGCTGGCCCAGCCGAAGGCGCTGTTCCCGGCCGTCGCCGTGCTCTGGTACGGCGGCGACGCCAAGACGGTCGGGCTGCTCGTGGCCGCCCCGGCCGTCGGGGCGTTCCTCGGGGGGCTGCTCTCCGGCTGGCAGGGGCGGATCCAGCGGCACGGGGTGGCGATCCTGCTCTCCGTCGCCGCGTGGGGCCTGGCCATCGCCGTGTTCGGGCTGACCCGGGACCTCTGGCTCGGGCTGCTCTTCCTGGCCCTGGCCGGATGCGCCGACAGCATCTCGATGGTGTTCCGCACCACCATGCTCCAGGCCGCGACCCCGGACGAGATGCGGGGCCGCCTGCAGGGCGTCTTCGTCGTGGTCGTCGCCGGCGGGCCCCGGCTCGGGGACTTCCTCGCCGGCGCCACCGCCGAGCTCACCTCCCCGACCGTCGCGATCACCGGCGGCGGGCTCGCCTGCGTCCTCGTCCTGGCGCTGCTGGCCGCCCGGTGGCGCGGCTTCGCCCGGTACGACGCACGGACACCTCAGGCCTGAGGGGTCCCGGGGCGGGTGCCTCCTGCCGCGGCGGGAGGACGCCCACCACGGGGCCCGCCCCGGGACGGCAGACCGCCCTACGCGTCCACCGGCTCGCGCGTGCGGTCGCTGAGCTCCCCGCCGGTGTTGGCGGTGCCGGTGGGCTCGAACAGCAGGATCGCCGTCTCCCCGTCGGCCTGCGGGCAGTGCTCCACCCCGCGGGGGACCACGTAGATCTCCCCGGGGTTCAGTACGACGTCCCCGGCGCGCAGCCGGATCGTCAGGGTGCCGCTGACGACGAGGAAGAGCTCGTCGGTGTCCTCGTGGGTGTGCCAGATGAACTCGCCCTGGACCTTCGCGATCTTGACCTCGTAGTCGTTGACCCGGGCGATCCGGTGCGGCGCCCACTGCTCGGTGAAACCGGCCAGCTTCTCCGCGATGTTCACCACGGCCGCCGTGGGCCGAGCGTTCTCGTACGTGCTCTCGGATGTCGTCATGCGGACAGGCTGCCGGGGTGCGGGCGGGAGATCTTGTACGTTCCTGACATGTCAGCCGCGATACGTCCGCCGCACCGCACGGTCTCGGCCTGGCAGCCGCCGGTGCCGGGCATCGCCGAGGTGTTCCACGCCCGGTTCACCGACCACGCCTACCCCGCACACGTCCACGACACGTGGACGCTGATGATCCTCGACGGCGGCCGCGTCGACTTCGGGCTCGACCGCGAACGGCACGGCGTGGGCGGCTCGGACACGGTGGCCCTGCTGCCGCCCGGGGTGGTGCACGACGGGCGGACCGTCACCGAGACGGGCTTCCGCAAGCGGGTGCTGTACCTCGACGCGACCGTGCTCCCGGAGTCGCTGACCGGGGCCGCCGTCGACGCACCGCTGCTGCTCGACGCCGCCCTGCGGGACCGCGTGCACGGACTGCACCGCGCGCTGGGCGCCCGGGAACTGCCGGCCGGCGCGGTCGAGCGGCTGGAGGCGCAGTCGCGGCTCGCCTTCGTCCAGGAGCGGCTGCGCACGTGGCTGGAGGGGCGCCCGATGGTCCCGTACGGGGCTCCGCGCCCGGATACGGCCGTACGACTGCGCGAGCTCCTCGATGCGCGGGTCCTCGGCGGGATCACCCTGGAGGAGGCTTCCGCGCTTCTGGGACACACCCATCCCACCCACCTGATCCGCAGCTTCCGGCAGGCGTTCGGGCTCCCTCCGCACGCCTACCTCACCGGGCTGCGGGTCGCGAAGGCGCGGCGGCTGCTGCTCGCGGGGATGCGGCCGGCCGAGGCCGCCGTGGCGGCGGGCTTCTACGACCAGGCGCACCTGACACGGCACTTCGGGCGGCACGTGGGGATCAGCCCGGCACGGTTCGCGCGATCCGGCCGCAGGTGAAGGGAAGTTGGCGGTTTCGTTGCCGTCGCGTTGCCGGGTCTTCCGTTTTCTTTCGATTCGCCATATGACAGTTAGGAAGTAACGCCCCCCCCCGCACCCGCCTCGCAACTCCCCGTCCGATCCAGGAGGAAGGCCTTCATGCGCCTTCGTACGCTCGTCACCACCGCCGTGGCCACCGCCGCACTCTCCGGAGCTCTCGTTCCGCAGGCCCTCGCCGCGCCCACGGCCCCCGGAGCGCCTAAGGGGGACCGTTCCTGCTCGCCGTACCTCTCGGTCGCCGGCTACTCGGACTCCCTCGACAAGGCCCTCCTCGACGGGAAGCCGGTCGGCGGGCTCTCCGGCCTCGCGGTGGACCGGGACGGCACGATCGCCGCGATCTCCGACAAGTCGGCCCTGTACAAGCTCAAGGTGGGCCGCGGCGACACCCCGACGGCGACGGCCGCCGCCCGGCTGCCGCTGACCGACGGCGCGGGCAGGATCCTCGACTCCGAGGGGATCGCCGTCGACCGAGACGGCACCTACCTGGTGACGGATGAGAACGCTCCGGCGATCCGGCGGTACTCCCGCACCGGTGAGGTGCTGGGCACGCTGCCGATCCCGGGCGCCTTCAAGCTCGCGCCCGAGGGCCGGGCCACCGTGAACCAGACCTTCGAGTCCCTGACCCTGCTGCCCGGCGGGCACACCCTGGTCGCCGGCGTCGAGGGCGTGCTGGCCGGAGACGGCAAGGACGCGCAGGGGCGGACCCTCCAGCGGATCCAGACCTGGGAACGCCGCGGCCGGGACGGCGGGTTCGTCCTCGGGCGGCAGTACGCGTACCCGGTGGACGCCGGACACGGGCTGGTGGAGCTCGCGCCGACGCGCGACGGCCGGCTGATCGTGCTGGAGCGCGGCTTCACGCAGCAGTTCAAGATCACCGTGCGGCTGTACGTCGCCGACCCGCTGGGCGCCACCGACACCTCGAAGGTGGCGGCGCTGGAGGAGGGCCCGGGACTGCGGACCGCACGCAAGACGCCGATCGGCGACCTCGACGGCTGCCCGACGCTGGGCGCGCCGTCCAAGCTGCCGCAGAACCACCCCCTGGTCGACAACGTCGAGGGCATGGTGGTCACGGATGACGGCGGGCACGACGGGCACGGCCGGTCCGGCCGTGTGCGGCTGCTGCTGACCAGCGACGACAACGAGCTCCCGCAGCAGATCACCCGGCTGTACCGGCTGGACGTGAAGCTCCCGGCACGGAGCTGGGCCCGGCAAGACCCGAAAGCGACTGCCTAGGTCCCGTCGGTGGACTTCGCGGGGGAGACGATGCCGCGGGCGACGCCCAGGGCGACCAGGTCCTGGGGGCGGACGCGCAGTTGGTCCGCCGTCGCCGGGGCCGACTCCGCGGGGCGCTTGAGGATGGCCGCCGCCAGTTCGGGGGCGATCACCGAGAAGTAGCTGTCCGGGGTGACCCAGGTGTTGCCGGGCGCCGCCAGGGCGAGCGCGCCGCCCGAGCCGCCCTCGCCGATGAGCAGGGTGGTGACGGGGACCGTGGCCGAGGCGAGCGCCGCGAAGGCGTCGGCGATGGCGGCGCCCGCGCCCGCGTGCTCGGCGGCGGCGTCGTTGGCCGCGCCGGGGGTGTCCACCAGGGTGAGCACCGGGATCCCGAGCCGGTCCGCGAGCCGGACGACGCGGGCCGCCGTACGGTACCCGGCCGGGCGGGTCGCCGTGCCGCACTGGGCGGCGTAGGCCACGGCCCGGCCCTCCCGGAGCCCGAACCCGCACAGCATCCCGGGGTCGGTGCCGCCCGCCCGGTCGCCGGAGAGGTGGAGGCGGAGCTCGAAGTAGGCGTCCAGGTACTGCTCCGCGCGCGGCCGCCCGGGGTGCCGGGCCTGCCGGACGGCGTCCCATCCCGTGGCCGGCAGCTCTACGTCGGCCAGCGCGGCGGGGGGTTCCACCGGCTCGGCGGAGCGCGGCGCGGCCAGCACCCGGAGCCAGGCCGCCAGGGTCGCGGGGAGGTGCAGGGCGGGGACGAGGGCGTCCACGTGCCCGGCGGCGTACTGCCCCTCGGCGGTGTAGGCGGCCGGATCCGCGTCCGGCGGCCGCACCCGGGACCCGGCGAACCCGACCTGCGCCCCGGGCAGCGCGAGGATCACGTCGGCCCCCGCTCCGAGGGTGGCCCAGCCGCCGCCGGTCGTGGGGTCGCGCAGGACGGCGATCTGCGGGAGGCCGGCGGTGCGGGTGAGGGCGGACTGGCGGGCCACGCGCTGCAGTTGGGTCAGCGCGAGCATGCCCTCCTGCATGCGGGAGCCGCCGGTGGCGATGAGGGAGACCAGGGGGAGGCGGTGGGTGCGGGCGTGGGTGTAGGCCGCCTCCAGCCGGTCGCCGGTGCGGTGGCCGAGGGAGCCGCCGAGGAAGCCGAACTCGAAGGCGATCACGGTGGCTTCGCGGCCGCCGATGCGGGCGGTGCCGGTGATGACGGACTCGTCCTCGCCGGTGCGTGCGGTGGCGCGGGCGCGGGAGTCGTCGTAGCCGGCCCAGCCGAGGGGGCCGTCGGGGGCGGAGTCCCCTGGCGGGGCGGGGAGTTCGGTGAAGGTGCCGGGGTCGGTGGCGGAGGTGATGGCGGCGCGGGCCGAGGGGCGGGTCGTCACGCCGCCAGCGTACGGCCGCCGGCTGGTGCGAAGCTCGCGTGGCGCCCGACCGCTCCCTGCGGGGCCGTCCCCGACCCGCCCTTCCCCCGTTCCCCGGGCTGCGCCCGGACCCTTGCAACGTGCGGCGCCGTCGCCAGGGGCCAGCCCCCGGACCCCCGCTCCTCAAACGCCGGAGGGGCTGGATTTCGCCCGGCGGGGCCGGATGGTGCCGGAGGCGGCTGGATTGCCCGCAGGGCAATGTCAGCCGCGCCGGCGTTTGAGGCGCGGGGTCTGGGGCGGAGCCCCAGGAGGGGTCCGGGCGCAGCCCGGGGAACGGTGGAAGGGCGGGTAGGGGACTTCGCCCCGCGGGGCACGGCTCCGCAGGGCACGCGAGCGGCGCAGTGTCAGAGGGGGGCTTCCCAGGTCAGGGTGGTGCCCCGGGTGCCCGATTCCGTGCGGCCGTCGTCGGAGACGGTGAGACGGACCCGGGAGGGGACCGCGTCGACCTCGACTTCGATGGAGGTGACCTCCGCCCGCCGGTGCGCCGCGGCCAGCGCCCCCCGCAGCGCGGCGAGGAGGTCGCCCGCGACGGGGTCGGGGAGCAGCGCGTCCACCGTGCCCGCGAAGTGCACCGACGGCTGGAAGCCCAGCAGGACCGCCGCCCCGCCGGTCTCCCGCAGGACCCGGCCCCGGAAGGTGGTCGGGGCGTCCGTCGGCGGCTGCTGGAGGGCGAAGATGGCCGTGCGGACCTCCTGGATGGTGGAGTCGAGCTCGTCCACCGCGCGGCCCAGCTCCTCGCCGACCGTGTCCCCGGCGGGAGACTTGGCGGAGCGCCGCCGCGTGCTCTCCAGCATCATCTCGGTCGCGAACAGCCGCTGGACCACCAGGTCGTGGAGGTCGCGGGCGATGCGGTCCCGGTCCTCGTAGACGGCCAGCTGCTCGCGGTCGTGCTGCGCGTCCGCCAGGACCAGGGCCAGGGCGGCCTGGGAGGCGAACTGCGAGGCCAGCAGCCGGTCGACCGCGTCGTAGGCGGGACCGCCGCGGACCCGGGGCAGGGCGAGCGTGCCGATGAGCTGGCCGCCGCTCTGCAGGGGCAGCATCATGCTGGGGCCGAAGCGCTCCCGTACGTGGGTGGTCATCCGGGGGTCCGTCGCCGAGTCCTCTATGAACACCGGCTCCCCGCCCAGGAGCTGTTCGAGGACCGCCGAGCCCGGGGCGATGGCCGTGCCCACCAGGTCTCCGGGGTCCCCCTGCGTGGAGGCGGCCACGATCTCCATGCCGCCCTCGGGGGTCGGCTGGAGGACGACCCCGGCCGCGGCGTCGGCCAGCAGCCTGGCCCGTTCGGCGACGCACATCAGCGCGTCCGCGGCCGGCCGGCCCGCCAGCAGGGTGGTGGTCACGGCGGCGGCGCCCTCGATCCAGCGCTCCCGGCGGCGCGCGGTCTCGTACAGCCGGGCGTTGCCGATCGCTATCCCCGCCTGCGAGGCCAGGACGCGCACGAGCGCGAGGTCCTCGTCCGTGAACGGGCCGCCGCCCTGCTTGTCGGTGAGGTAGAGGTTGCCGAAGACCTCGGTGTGGACCCGGATGGGGACGCCGAGGAAGCCCTTCATCGGGGGGTGCCCCGGCGGGAATCCCGCCGCGCGGGGGTCCTGGCCCAGGTCCTCCAGCACGAGCGGGCGCGGATCGGTGATCAGGGCGCCGAGCAGGCCGGAACGGCCGTCCGGGAGGTGGGGGATCGCAGCCCTCTCGGCCTCGGTCATGCCGGAGGTGAACAGCTCGGTCAGCCGGGCGCGCTCGGGGTCGACGACCCCGAGCGCTCCGTAGCGTGCCGCGCACAGTTCGGTCGCCGAGTCCACGATGTGCTGGAGGGTGTTGCGCAGTTCGAGTTCGGAACCGACGCTGAGGACCGCCTCCAGGAGGACGGGCAGGCTCGCGGCCTGGCGGGCGGCGATGCCCGTCCCGTCCTCGGGTGGCGGAGCGGAGGACGGGGTCGAGGGCGGAGTGGGGGACTCGGCGCGCGTCATTCGGCCAGGGGGTTCAGAACCATCGGGGCGATCTTCCCTTCGAGCATCATGCCGAGGCCCAGTACCGCGCAGACGTCCGGGCGTTCCGCGATGACCACGGGCATCCCGGTGGCATCGCGGAGCATCTGGTCGAGGCCCGGCAGCAGGGCGCTGCCACCCACCATCATGATCCCTCGGTCGGTCAGATCGGCCACCAGGTCCGGCGGGCAGTCGCGCAGCACCTTGCCGATGCCGTCGAGCACGGCGGTCAGCGGGGTGTGGATGGCGTCCCGGACGGCCGCGGTGTCCACCTGCACGGAGCGGGCGAGGCCTGTGGCCACGTCGCGGCCGTGGATGAGGGTGGAGGTCGGTCCGCCGGCGGTGATGCCGTTGCCGTGCAGGGCCAGTTGGAGCGGGCGGACGGCCTGGCTGGGCAGCATCAGCTCGTGCGCGTGGCGCAGGTGCTGCACGACGGCGTGGTCGATGGCCTCGCCGCCGACGGGGATCCGTACGGCGGTGACGATGGAGCCGAGGGAGAGGACGGCGACCTGCGTTGCGGCGGCCCCGCACACCATGATCATCGTCGCGGTCGGCTGCTCCACGGGCAGTCCGCAGCCGACGGCCGCCGCGATCAGGGTGTCGACGAGTTCGACGCGCCGGGCGCCGAGCCCGACCATGGTCTCCACCGCCGCGCGCTGGGCGAGCGGGTCGGCGTCGTGCGGGGTGCAGGCGGCGGCCCGCAGCCGGGGCTTGCGGCGCAGGGCGCGCCGCAGCTTCTCGCCGAGGAGGTGGCGCAGCATGCGCTGGGCCATCTCGATGTCGACGACGGTGCCGCCGGAGACGGGGCGGACGACCCTGATGTAGTCGGGCGTGCGGCCGGTCATCCGCTCGGCGAAGGTGCCGACGGCGATGAGTGCGCCGGTCCGCGTGTTCACGGCGGCGACGCTCGGCTCGTCCACGACCAGGCCGAGGCCCTTGACGTAGACGCGGGTCCTGGCCGCTCCGAGGTCGACGGCCACGTGGCAGCGGCGCAACTGCTCAAGACTTACGGTCACGGCAGATCCTCCCGAGAGCACTGACGCAAGAAGACCGGCGGGCGCCGGTCACACTTCGTATCTTCTCGGGTGAATTACCCGTATTGCCCGATTTGATGCTCCGGGTGGGGGGTGTCTTGAGATACGGAAGGGTCACGAGAGGTGCCGGTGGGTGCTGCACGGGGGTGGAATTCTGCGACGCCAGGCGCGACCATGCCCGCACCGATCGTGCTACTCGTGCGTAACAAGGTAAAGGGGACTCGATGCTGACGGTCCGCCAGCGACTGCTCGCGCTGCTGACGCTCTGCCTGACGCTGCTCGCGGCGCCCGCGCTCCCGGCCCAGGCCGCCGACGGGCATCGGGGCGCTTCGCCCTCCGGCGCCATCTGGGGGACGGCCCCCGCGGGCGCCATCTGGGGAACGGCGCCCGCCGGTGCCATCTGGGGAACGGCACCCGCCGCCGTGCGCTCCGGATCGGCCGGTGCGCGCAATCCGGTGGTCTTCGTGCACGGCTACAACGCCGACCCCGGCGTCTGGGGCTCCCTGCGCGAGGACCTGCGCGCCGACGGATACGCCGACTCCGAGCTCTTCTCCTTCGGCTACGACACCCACCAGTCGGTCAACGAGGTCCTCTCCGGACGGCTCGCCGCCTACGTGGCCGAGGTGCGCCGGCAGACCGGCGCCGCCCGGGTGGACCTCGTCGCGCACTCCTTCGGCTCGCTGGTCACCCGCTGGTACGTGAAGTTCGGCGGCGGCGGCTCCTCCGTCGACCGCTGGGTCTCCCTCGCCGGCCCCAACCGCGGCACCTCCACCGCCTGGGCCTGCGCCCTGTGGGACCAGGCCTGCCGGGACATGACCCCCGGCTCCTACGTGGTGAAGAACCTGAACTCCGGTGACGAGACCCCCGGCACGGTGCGGTACGCCACCTTCTGGTCGAACTGCGACGAGGTCATCAACCCCGACGACAGCGTCCCGCTCACCGGGGCGGCCAACACCCCGGTCGGCTGCCTCAAGCACAACGACCTGCTCGGGGACGACCCCACCTCGGCGGGCGTACGGGCCTTCCTGCGCTCCTGATCCCTCAGGCCGGCCGGGGCGGCTCCGCCACCGAGACCTCCTGGAGCAGGCCGTACGTGAACTCCGCGACGCAGGCCCGCCCCGACGCGGTGAACGCCAGCCTCCACCGCGTCGGGGCGGTGCCCTCCATGGGGCGCACGGGGGCGAAGGCACGCGCCACCTCGTCGACCGTCGCCGACCAGGGCAGCAGGTCCGCCGCCCCCTCCAGCACGGGCCCGGGCGCACCCGGGGCCCGGACCAGCCACTCGTTCCAGACCGCCCCGTCCGGCGCGGCGAGCACCTCGAAGCGCAGTCCGGGCCACAGCGGCACCGGCCACAGCAGGGCCTCGCACGTCAGATCGCCGATCGTGCGGGAGGAGGCGGACTCGGGCGGGCCGAGCACCGAGCGGTAGCGGGCCAGGGCGCCCCGCGAACGCGGTGAACGGACCATGGCCTGCCAGCGCTTGTTGGCCTCCCGCTGCTCGGCGAGGGAGGCGCCGAGCCGCAGCCGCGCCTCCTCCGCGAGGCCGGGCTGGAAGTCCGCCATCCGGCGCAGCAGCACCAGTTGGAAGCCCCTGGGGCCGAAAGGGCCCGGGGCGGGGGGCGCTGTCCCCGGCGTCCGCGGTGTCCTCGTCATGGGTTCCCACCCTTCCACACAGGATCCTCACGATCCCGGTATACGGCCGTTGCGCGCGGGCGCGTAGCCTGCGGGGCGCCATGGACTATTGCATCGCCTGCCGCAGGTACCTCAACGGCGCGCTGGCGTGCGCCGGATGCGGGACCCCGGCCGAACGCCTGATATCCGCCGCGCCCACCCCGCCCGCCCCGCCCGCCCCGGGCTCCGCCGGCGCCTTCGGGAGCGACCCGGCCGTGCTCGCCGACGTCTACGCCGACTCCCTCGTCGTGCTGTCCGGGGACCGCGAAGACGGCCGGGGCCGGAGCCGGGCCCGCGGACGCGCGGGCGACCGCCGCCGCGCCGGGCACCGCCGACGCCGCCGGACCGCGCTCACCGCGGGCCTCGGGCTGCTGTTCGCCGCCGTCGCGACCCTGGGCCTGGCCCGGCTGACGGCCGACGGGGAGCGCACCGACCGGGCGGCGACGGTGGTGCTGACCGACGACGCGCCCGCGGAGCCGGCTCCGCTGCCGGGCCTGACGCAGGACCCGGCCGCGCCCACCGGGACGGCCACGGCGAAGGGGCGGGCCACCGGCTCCGCGAAGGCCACGGCCGGGAGTGCGAAGCCGGGCGGGGCCGGCCGGAGTACCGGACCCGCCACCGCCGGGTCGTCGGGATCCGCCTCCGCCTCCGCGCCGGCCGAGCCGTCGCGGAGCGCCTCCCGGGCTCCCACGTCCGCCGCTCCGAGCCCGTCGGGGTCCAGCGGCGCGGCCACTCCCGGAAAGCCCTCGGGTACGAAGAAGCCCGAGGGGAAGCCGAAGCCCCATCCGAAGCCGCCCCCGTCCCCGGACCCCACTCCGGAGTGCGACGACTGGTGGAACCCGCTGTGCTGGTGAGCGCGGGGCTCAGCCCAGCATCCGCCTGAGCAGGTCCCGCAGGACCGCGCGCTCGGCCGGGGAGAGCCCGGCCAGGGGCTCCCGGGCGAAGTCCAGGGACTCGCGGAGCCGGTCGGCGGTCTGCAGGCCCTCCTCGGTGGGCGCGGCCAGCTTCACCCGGCGGTCGGCCGGGTCGGGGCGGCGCTCGACCAGCCCCCGGGTCTCCAGGCGGTCCACGATGCCGGTGATGTTCGACGGCTCGCACCGCAGCTTCTGCGCGATCTTGCGCATCGGCATCGGCTCCAGCGAGAGCAGGTTCAGCACGCGCGCCTGGGCACCGGTGAGCTGGTGGCTGGAGGCGGCGTGCTCGTACTCCTGGTGGTAGCGGGTCACGACGTCGCCGATGAGCTCGACGACCTCGAGGGTCAGGGGGTCTGCGCGACGGCTGGGCATGGATCCAGCGTACCCATTTACTTGACAACATGAAATATCCAGGCGCATGGTTGTTTCACGTTCTGAAGCATTTGCACTTCTTCCCCTCCCCAGGAGTGACGCCATGTCCGAGATCCCCGCCGTCAGCCGTGAGTGGCACCTCGTCCGCCGCCCGCAGGGGTGGCCCGTCGCCGAGGACTTCGCCCTGCGCGAGGTACCGGTGAACGCCGAGCCCGCAGCCGGCCGGATTCTGGTGCGCAACCTCCACATGTCCGTGGACCCGTACATGCGCGGCCGGATGAACGACGTGAAGTCGTACATCCCGCCCTTCCAGCTGGACAAGCCCATGGACGGCGGCGCGGTCGGCGAGGTCGTGGCCTCGGCCGACGAGCGCTTCGCGGTCGGCGACCACGTGCTGCACGGTCTGGGCTGGCGCGAGTACGCGGAGCTGGACGCCAAGCACGCCACCAAGGTGGACGCCGCGCTCGCCCCCCTCTCCGCCTACCTCGGCGTCCTCGGCATGCCGGGCCTGACGGCCTACGCCGGGCTCTTCGAGGTCGCCTCCTTCAAGGAGGGCGACTCCGTCTTCGTCTCCGGCGCCGCCGGAGCGGTCGGCAGCCTCGTCGGCCAGTTCGCGAAGATCAAGGGCGCCTCCCGGGTGATCGGCTCCGCCGGCTCCGACGAGAAGGTGACGCTCCTCACGGAGAAGTACGGCTTCGACGCCGCCTTCAACTACAAGAGCGGCCCCGTCGCGGAGCAGCTCAAGAACGCCGCCCCCGAGGGCATCGACGTCTACTTCGACAACGTCGGCGGGGACCACCTGGAAGCCGCCATCTCCTCCCTGAACGTCCACGGCCGGGCCACCCTGTGCGGGGCCATCGCCCAGTACAACGCCACCGAGCCCGTGCCCGGCCCGCGCAACCTCGCCCTCGTCATCGGCAAGCGGCTGCGCCTGCAGGGAATCCTGGTCGGAGACCACGCGGGACTTCAGCAGCAGTTCGTCCAGGACGTGGCCGGCTGGCTGCGTTCCGGGCAGCTCGTCGCCGACGAGACGGTCGTCCGGGGAGTGGAGAACGCCGCCGACGCCTTCCTCGGAATGCTGCGCGGTGACAACACCGGAAAGATGATCGTTTCTTTCACCGGTTAGGCTCACTGCACACCGCCGTGACGCGTGGGCGCGAGTCCCGGCGATTCACCAGGAGGATTTCCTTACATGTCCATCCAGCAGTCCGACGTCGCGTACACCGCTGTTGCCACCGCCGAGAACGGCCGTGACGGTCGCGTCGCCACCAACGACGGTCGCCTCGACGTCGTCGTGAACCCGCCGAAGGAGCTCGGTGGCAGCGGCGAGGGCACCAACCCCGAGCAGCTGTTCGCCGCCGGCTACAGCGCCTGCTTCCAGGGTGCGCTCGGCGTCGTCGCCCGCAACGAGAACGCCGACATCTCCGGCTCCACGGTCACCGCCGAGGTCGGCATCGGCAAGAACGACGACGGCTTCGGCATCATCGTCAAGATCTCGGCCTCCATCCCGAACGTGGACGCCGCCACCGCCAAGGACCTCATCGAGAAGGCCCACCAGGTCTGCCCGTACTCCAAGGCGACCCGCGGCAACATCACGGTCGAGCTCGCGGTCTGATCTCCGACCCGCCCGGCTGTACGCCGAAGGCCGCACCCAGGCACCGGGGTGCGGCCTTCGGCATGCCCGCCGTCCGCCCGTACGTGCGCCAGCCCTAGACTGGATCCATGCGTGATCTTGCGGGGGGATTCGGCTATCTGCTGGCCGGACAGCGATGGGTACTGGGTCACGGACGGTGGCTCGGCTTCGGCCTGCTGCCCGGACTGGTCTCCCTGGTGCTGTACGCCGCCGCCCTCGTCGGCCTCGGCTTCGGCGCCGACGACCTGACCGCCTGGGCGACCCCCTTCGCCGACGACTGGTCCGCCCCGTGGCTCGGGCTCTTCCGCGGCTTCCTGACCGCCCTGGTCTTCTGCCTCGGGCTCTTCCTCGCGGTGATCACCTTCACCGCCGTGACCCTGCTCGTGGGCCAGCCGTTCTACGAGTCCCTCTCGGAGCAGGTCGACCGCACCGAGGGCGGCACGGTGCCGGAGTCGGGACTCACCCTCGCGCAGGAGCTGTGGATCTCCGCCCGGGACAGCCTGCGGATCCTCGGCCGGGTGCTGCTCTTCGGGATCCTGCTCTTCGCGCTCGGCTTCGTCCCGGTGATCGGACAGACCGTGGTCCCGGTCCTCGGCTTCTGCGTCTCCGGCTTCTTCCTCGCCCAGGAGCTCACCTCCGTCGCCCTGATGCGCCGCCGGGTCCAGCTCACCGAGCAGCTCGCGCTGCTGCGCGCGCGCCGGATGCTGGCGCTCGGCTTCGGGGTGCCGCTCGTCGTGTCCTTCCTGGTGCCGCTGGTCGCCGTCTTCCTGATGCCGGGCGCGGTGGCCGGAGCGACGCTCATGGTCCGCGACCTGGTGGGCGAGAACGACACCGAGGACGGGGCCGAGGAGCAGGGCCGGGCGCAGGACCGGGCTCAGGCCCAGCCGCAGGGCCACGGACAGGACCAGGCTCAGGCCTACGGCCGGCCGCACGGCCAGGCTCCGGGTCAGGCTCCGGGTCCGGGGCAGGGTCCCGTTCAGGGCAAGACGCTCAGCGCCTGAGCAGGGTGATCGCCCCGGCCGTGTCCTCGCGGCCGTGGGCCGCCGCGTCGGCCTCCAGCCGTTCCCGCATCAGATCCAGGTACGGGCTGATCAGCTCGGCGCTGACCCCCTGCTCCGCGGCGGTCCGCAGGAGGGTGTCGCTCGCCGTGACCTGCATGGCCAGGTTCGACTCGACCCCCGTGGTGAAGTCCCCCGAGACCAGCCGCTCGGCGGCGGCGCCCGCGAAGAACCCCATCGCCCCCAGCCACTCGGTCAGCAGCGGAGCCAGGTCCTTCGGGGAGACGTCCTCGCCCTCGATCAGCGCGTAGGCGTGCGAGATCCCCGCGAAGAGCCCCGTCATGGCACTCAGCAGGGCCACGTCGTGCAGGGCCGCGTGCCCGGGGTCGGAGCCGACGAAGCGGACTCCGGCCGGGACCTCCAGGGTGCTGCGGTGCTCCTCGAACAGGGCGGGGGAGCCGCTGTAGAAGACGTACCCGCCGGCCGCGGGGGCGCCGATCATCGACGGGGTGCCCATGATCCCGCCGTCGAGGAACCGGGCCCCGCGCTCCTGGGCCCACGCGGCGCGGGCGCGGCCGTCGACGGGCGTGCCGGTGGTCAGGTCGACGAGGTCCTTGCCGGTGAGGTCCAGGCCCTCCAGGGCCGAGCCGACGCTGGCGTGGTCGAGCAGGCAGGTCACGATGAGGCCGTTCGCGGCCACCGCCTCGGCGGCGCTCGCGGCGACGACGGCGCCTTCGGCCGCGAGGGCCCCGGCCTTGCCGGGGGTGCGGTTCCAGACGGTGAGGGGGTGACCGGCGGCGAGCCAGGTGCGGGCGAGGGCGGTGCCCATCGCACCGAGTCCGAGGAGGGTGAGCGGGGTCTTCGTGCCGGTCTTCGTGCTGGTGTCGGTCATGCCGTTTAGCCTGGTTCAGGGCCGTCAGGTGCTCAAGTACGCACTTCGGAGTGGGTGGTTACCCCGAGGTGAGCGAACAGGTGGGGAGGGGTGCGCGATGGCGTCGACTCAGCGGCCGGGCGCGGATCACTGCGGGATCGCCGCGGCGATGTCCGTGATCGACGGCAAGTGGAAGGTGTCGGTGCTGTGGGAGCTGGAGCAGCGCCCGCGCCGCTTCGGCGAACTGCGCCGCCTGGTCCCGGGGGTCTCCGAGAAGGTGCTGGCGGCGCAGCTGCGCGAACTGGAGACGGACGGCATCGTCCACCGCGAGGTCTACGAGGAGGTCCCGCCGCGCGTGGAGTACTCGCTGACCCCGCTCGGCCACGAACTGAACGGGGCCCTGGAGGCCCTCGGGGCGTGGGGCACGAAGCACCTGCTCCCCGAGGCCGTCCAGCCGGTCCGCGCGTGAGGCCGGGGCGGCCGGGCCCTCACTCCGGGCGGCGGAACAGCGCCGTCCAGAGGAAGGCCTCGCCGAAGGAGCCGGAGGACTCGGGCTCGTCGTTCATCCGGCGCAGCTCCACCTCGGTGAGGTCGCCGAAGATCCGGCGCAGCGCCTCGGGCGTGTAGGCGAGCCCGCCTTCGAGGCGGGCCCGGCCGTAGAACTCCGCGTCGGGCAGCTCGGATCCCATGGCGCCCGAGGCGAAGCAGGTCAGGGCGAAGCGGCCGCCGGGGGCCAGCAGCCGGTCCAGCAGGTCCAGGTAGCTGACCCGCCGGTGCGGCGGCAGGTGGTGGAAGCAGCCCGAGTCGTAGATCAGGTCGTACGGACCCACGAGCCCGGCGCCGGCCGCGCCGAAGGCGTCGCCCTGGTGGAAGCGGACCCGGGCCCCCGCGGCGCGGGCGCGCTCCCCGGCCCAGGCCAGGGCCGTCGGGGAGAGGTCGACGGCATCCACCTCGAAGCCCCGGGCGGCCAGGTGCAGGGCGTTGCGGCCGGGGCCGCAGCCGAGGTCAAGGGCGCGGCCGCCCGTCGGGATCAGCCCGCGGTCGAGGCAGGAGACGAGGCTCTCGTCGGGCTTCGCCGCGAAGAAGGGCACCGGCCGCTCGCGGTCCGCGTAGAAGCCGTCCCACCAGGCGGAGCCGCCGTCGGTCCAGCGGTCGGCCTCCGGTGCGAAGAGGCCGTCCAAGAGGGCGAGCACGTCGTCGACACTGCGTATGTTCCGGTCCATTCGAACCCCTTTCAGCTGTCCCCGATTTTATCGGCGATCAAGGAGAAAGCCCAGGTCAGGTGGGGTGTTCGAGAGGTGTGGCGGGTCTTCTGACGCCCCGTCGCGGCAGGGGTGGTCCCGGCCCCCGGGGGCGGGGAGGCCGGGCGCTCCAGGCCCCCGCCCAGGGCCCCGGCGGGCCCTTCTCCGGCCGCTCCGGGCCCTGTTTCCGTACGGGTTCGGGAGCCCTGTCCTGCCGTACCCGACCCTGTGCGGGGGCCTGGGGCACCTCCCGGGACTCCGCAGCGCTCCTGCGCCACCCGATAGGATGACAAGCGGCAAGATTCAAAGCTGTCCCCCACGTCCCAGAGCCCGCGTCCTTGTCCGGAGCATCGGCCGTACGGGGTCCGAGCCCGACAGTGCCTTGCTCAGAGACGACCGGCCGCAGGGCTGTGCACCGACCAGCAGTAGGGACACCTTTCACGTGAGAGTCAGTACCGAGGGGTTGGAGCCTGTGCGCTCGGACCCCGCGAGCGGGCCTGCCACGCGCGCCCGGCCCGTTTCGGGTCCCGCGCGTGGGGTCCTCCGCTCCCGGGGCGCCCTGTTGCTTGTGGAAGCCGTCGTCGCCTTCGCCGCGGCGCTCGTGCTCCCCGTGATGGCCGTGGGCTTCAAGCTCGATCCGCTGGACCGCATCGCCCAGGTCAGCGGCCTGGCCGCGATCCAGTTCCGGTTCGCCCTGATCGGTCTGCTCTTCATCGCCGCGGTCGTGCTCGCGATGCGGCTGCGCGGTGGCCGCCACTTCGACCTGACCACCCGGATATCCGCGGCCGCCCTCGCCGGCCTGGCCAGCGGGTTCGTCGCGGCGGGAGCGGTGGTCGCGCTCCACGGCACGCCCTGGCCGATGTTCGGCCTCAACGGCGACAGCGGCCGGATCGTCGAGTGGGCCCACGCGGTCGTCAACGGGCAGCCCTCCGGCTCCCCGGTCTACCCGCCCGCACCGCTCTACACCCTCGGGTACTACGCGGATTGGTTCCACGGCGGCAACACCGCCTACGCCTTCAAGGACCTCCAGATCCTCGGGGCCGCCTTCTTCGGGCCGTTCGTCTACTTCGCCTGGCGGCTCCTGCTGAGCCCGCTGCGGGCGCTGGCCTTCGGCGTCGTACCGGCCTTCGCGCTGATCGACGCGTACAAGCCGTACGCCCAGACGGTCCTCGTGGTGCTGATCCCGGTCCTGGTCGCCCTGGTGGTGGCGCTGCGCCGCAGCGGCACCGAGAACTGGCGGCCGCTGCTGCTCAAGGCCGCCGGGTTCGGCGCGCTCATCGGTGTGCTCTTCCTCACCTACTCCGGCTGGTTCCTGTGGAGCGCGGCCGGCGTCTTCTTCGCCGCGGCCCTGTACTTCCCCTGGAAGACGAGCCGGGCCAAGGGCGCCGCGTTCCTCGGCGTCACCCTGGCGGCCTTCATGGCCGTGGCGGGGAAGTACCTGGTCGTCATGTTGACCGAGGGCCAGGAGACCAAGGACTTCAACTTCCGCTTCGACACCTTCACCGACCCGGCCTACTACCTGATGTGGCGCACGGACATGCCGGGCAAGGTGGTCGGGGACTGGCCGCCGCCCGGCGAGTTCGGCGGGGTCGGCCTGTTCGCCCTGGTGACCTTCATATGCCTCGGCGTCGCGATATGGCTGGGCCTGCGCAAGCCGATGGTGGTCACCATCACGGCGATGTTCGTCTCCGCCTGGCTGATGCGCATGTACATCGCCTCGCACATGTACGAGACGCAGACCGTCCAGCTCTACACACGCACCAACAACCAGCTGCTCTACTGCGGGCTGATCCTCGCCGCACTCGTCGCCCACCTGGTGTCGCAGCGGCTGGCCGAACGGCGCACATTGGACAATGGTGACGCCACGGCCGTACGGGGCCGGGGATTGCCGGGCCGGGAGGGGGCCGTCATCGGGACCCTGTGCGCCCTGCTGCTCCTGCTCGGAACGGTGTCGTCCTCGATGGCCGACCGGTACATGCCGGCCCAGGACGGGACCTACCGGATCCTGCCGTACGTGTCGCACACGGTTCGGCAGATGAACGGAAAGTGCCCCCAATTCGCCCCCGAGCACAAGTGCTCCAAGGACGGCGATCAGACTTGGCTGACATACATCAGATGATCACGAGGACGACATGATCTCCGCATTGACGCGGCTGGCCGACTGGTCGGCCCGGACCCCCAAGAGGCTCTGGGCCGTCAGCTTCGTCCTCTTCTTCACCATCGCGGCCAGCTGGTCGGCCGCGACGCCGTTGGGCGCGTCGCCCGACGAGCACGCCCACTTCATCCGGGCGGCGGCCGTCGCCCGGGGGCAGATCAACGGCTCCGAGGTGATGGTTCCGCACATCGTCGCGGGCATCAAGGGCGACTTCGCCGAGACCGGCGTGCAGCTCCCCGAGTGGTACTCGGACCTTCCCAAGCACCACGAGTGCTACTCCTGGCACGCGGGTACCCCTGCCTCCTGCGCGCCCGCCATCGGCACCTCGGACACCATCGTCGAGGTCCCCACCGCCGCCGGCCGCTACCACCCGGCGTACTACCTGATGACCGGCTGGCCGAGCCTGCTCGTGGAGGGCACCAACGGGCTCTACCTCATGCGCCTGATGTCGGCGCTGTTCTGCTCGCTGCTGCTGGCCAGCGCCGTGGTGACGGCCTCCGAATGGCGCCGCGGACGCTCGCTGGCCCTGCTCGGCGTCTTCACGGCGGCGACGCCCATGGCCCTGTTCATGGCCGGCATGGTCAACCCCAGCGGCGGTGAGATCGCCGCCGGAATCCTGGTGTGGACGGGCCTGCTGTCGATCCTCATGTCGCCCGATCCGACCCTGCTCAACCGCAGGCTCGCCCGGGTCGGCATCGGCGGCCTGGTGCTGATCAACATCCGGCCGCTCGGACTGATCTGGTTCGCCGGCGCGGTCTGCTTCGGCCTGCTGCTGGCCGAGCGCGGCGTGCTGCGCTCGGTGCTCCGCCGCAAGGCGATGTGGCTCTGGACGGGGCTGCTCGGCCTCGCCACGGTCGGCGCGCTCGCCTGGGCGGCCGCGCACCCCGACAACTCGGTCATAAAGATCCCCAAGTACCTCACCACGACGGAAGCGGCCCGCCGCACCCTCGGCGCCTCCGAGATGTACATCCAGCAGATGCTCGGCTACTTCGGCTGGCTGGACACCCCGGCGCCGCTCGTCACCTGGTACGTCTGGCTCGGCGTGATCGCCGTGGTGACCGTGCTGGGACTGATGTACGGCCGCAAGCGCGAAATGGTGGCGCTGCTCGGCATGCTGATCGCCATCTGGATCGTGCCGGTGGTCGGACAGACCTCGCAGGCCTCGAAGATCGGCCTGGTCTGGCAGGGCCGCTACCTGCTGCCGTTCGCCGTCGGCCTGCCGCTGATGGCGGTGCTGATCCTGGCGCGCCGGATGCCGGAGAAGGGCTTCCCGCTGCGCAGGCTGATCGGCTACTCCCTGCCCCTGCTCGCCCTGGGCAACGCGGCGGCGTTCTACTGGACCCTGCGGCGCTTCGCCGTCGGGATCAGCGGCCCCGTGATCCCGTACGCCGCGCACTGGGCCCCGCCCGGCGGCTGGGTGTTCTGGACCGGCGTCTACACGGTGGCGGCGTTCGCCCTCGTACTGCCCGGGCTGATGCGGGACCGCGTGGCCGACGGGGCGCCCGTACTCCCACCGCCCGCCGCCGTGCCCGCAGCCGGCGGGGCGCAGGGCCCGGCGGACCTTTCCGGATCCCTTCCGGAGCCCGGCGCGGAAGCCCACCGCCACCCACGGGTGACCCAGGTCCGCTGAACCGCCCGACCGCTGAACCGCTCGACCCCCGAACTGCCGGCCCCGGCCCGGCGGGCGCGTCCCCGGACGCCCCGTCAGCCCGGGGCCGCACTCGTCAGCGGCCCCCGTCCCGGCTTCCCGCCGGCGCCTCCGCGGGTACCTCGGCCGGCACGTCCGCCACGGCGACCGACGGCGTGTGCGCGTCCGCCTCGGCCGACGGCGTCCCGTCCGGCGCCCATACGGCCGCGCCCCCGCAGCCGGTCCACGGCCCGGCGGGTCCCACGTGGTTGGCGAGGGCCACGTACATCCCGAACTCCCGGGCGATCCCCGGGTGGACCGCCGCCCGCTCGGCGACGCCGTCGCCCGTGCCGTAGAGCGAGCTCGCCAGGTGGACCCGGCAGCCGGCCGCGGCGCCCGCGGCGGGCACGTCCGCGAAGTGGTTGTCGAAGCAGATCCCCAGGGAGAACCGGATCCCGCCGAGCTCGAAGCGGCCCGGGAGCGTGCCCGCGGCGAAGACCTCCTGCTCGTGGCGGAACAGGTGCTGCTTGGCGTACGTGGTCACGTGCGCGCCGTCCGCGTCGTGGACCAGGGTCGCGATGACGGGCCGGGGGCCGTCCGTGCGCAGCGCGACGTTGACGGCGGTGGCGATCCCGGTGGAACGGACGGGGTCCAGCCGGGGATCCTCGGCGTCCGCCAGCCACAGGCCGGGGTCGGCGGCGAGGGCGGCCGGCTCGTAGCCGGTCAGGGTGAGCTCGGGGAACACCACCAGGGCGGCGCCCTCCTCCCGGGCCCGCACGGCGAGCGCGGCCGCCCGGGCGGCGTTGGCGGACACGTCGGCGGGGACACAGCTCAGCTGCGCGGCAGCGATCTTCACCCGGCCCAGCATGCCAGCCCCGGTCCCGACCCCGCGGGCAGGCCCGGTGACGGGCCCGGGGTCAGGCCCGGGGCCCCTGGATCAGGTCCAGGAAGGCGCGGAAGGCGCCGGGCATGTCCACGGATTCGGGGGCCAGCAGCCACTGGTACTGGAGGCCGTCCATCACGGCGGCCAGCAGCGGGGCCGCCTGCTCGGGGGTGAGCCCCGAGGGGAGCCGGTCGCCGTACTCCGCGCGGAGCACGTCCGCCATCGCCGAGCGCACCTGCGCGTACCGCTCGGCGAAGAACTCCCGCGCCGGGTGGCCGTCGGTGACGCTCTCGCCGAGCAGCGCCGAGAAGGTCTGCACGATCCCCGGGCGCATGGCGTTGTACTCCACCAGCGAGGCCAGCAGCTCCGGGCGCCAGGCGTCGGCCAGCGCACGGGCGCCGCCCCCGGTGTCCCAGCGGTCGCGCTCCTCCAGGACGGCGACCAGCAGGGCCTCCTTGGTCGGGAAGTAGTGCAGCAGCCCCTGCTGGGTCAGGCCCACGCGCTCGGCGACCGTGCCCAGGGCCGCGCCGCGGTAGCCGCGCTCGGCGATCACCTCGAGGGCGGCGCGGACGATCTCCACGCGCCGTTCCTCACTCCTGGCCCTGACCATCGCCCCGCCACCCCTTCCGTTCCACACCTGCCAGCAGGACCGTACGGCATGGCCGCACCGGATCCGGAATATCACGAACAGATTACGAACCCTACCGCTCTACAGGTAATGGGTCCACCATGGGGTCACCGCGCCGCACCGCGCACCCGCACCCAACGAGGAGGCATGGCCGTGACCGATGCCGATCAGGTCCGCAACGACGCCGTAGAGACGGCCCTGGGCAAGCTGGACCTCGACACCAAGACCCGGCTGCTGGCCGGCCAGGACATGTGGACCCTGCCCGCCGTCCCCGAGATCGGACTGAAGTCCCTGGTCTTCTCCGACGGCCCCATCGGGGTGCGCGGGGTGCGCTGGACCGCCGACGACCCGTCGATCGCCCTGCCCTCCCCGACCGCGCTCGCCGCCGCGTGGGACCCCGAACTGGCCCGCCGGGCCGGCCGCCTCCTCGCCCAGGAATCCCGCCGCAAGGGCGTCCACGTCCTGCTCGCGCCCACCGTCAACCTGCACCGCTCCCCGCTCGGCGGCCGGCACTTCGAGTGCTACTCCGAGGACCCGTTCCTCACCGGCGCGGTCGGCAGCGGCTACGTGAACGGCGTCCAGGACGGCGGCGTCGGCACCACCGTCAAGCACTTCGTGGGCAACGACGCCGAGACCGAGCGGTTCACCGTCGACAGCGTCATCGCCCCGCGCCCGCTGCGCGAGCTGTACCTGGCCCCCTTCGAGGCCATCGTCGCCAACGCCCACCCGTGGGGCATCATGACCGCCTACAACCGGGTCAACGGCGTGTTCATGAGCGAGAACGCCCACCTCGTCAACGAGGTCCTGCGCGCCGAATGGGGCTTCGACGGCGCCAACGTCTCCGACTGGATGGCCGCCCGCTCCACCACCGGCGACATCCTCGGCGGCCTCGACGTGATCATGCCCGGCCCCGTCACCGTCTACGGCACCGCGCTCGCCGAAGCCGTCCGCTCGGGCGAGGTCCCCGAGTCGGCCGTCGACGAAGCCGTCCGCAACGTGCTGCGCCTCGCCGCCCGCGTCGGCATCCTGGAGGGCGCCCCCGCCGTGGTCGGCGAGGCCCCCGCCCCCGTCGACGGCCAGGCCCTGGCCCGCGAGCTGGCCGCCCGCGGCTTCGTCCTCGTACGCAACGAGGCCGGCTCCGGCGAGGGCCCGCTGCTCCCGCTCGACGCGTCCGCCGGCCGCACCGTCGCCCTCATCGGCGCCGCCGCCCGCGACGCCCGCGTCCTCGGCGGCGGCTCCGCCACCGTCTTCCCCGAGCGGGTCGTCTCCCCGCTGGACGGGCTCACCGAGGCCCTGCCCGACGGGGCCCTGACCTTCACCGTCGGCGCCGACCCCAGCGACGAACTGACCCCCGCCGACAAGGGCTTCGAGCTGCGGGCGATCTGCCGCGACGCCTCCGGGTCGGTCCTCGGCACGGGCTCCCTGCCCACCGGGCAGCTCCAGTGGATCGGCGACGACCTGCCCGAGGGCGTCACGTACGAGACGATGGCCAGCATCGAGGTCGTCGGTACGTTCGTCCCGCGCGAGAGCGGCGAGCACGCCTTCGGCACCCGCGGACTCGGCGCCTTCAGCCTCGCCGTCGGCGGTGAGGTCCGCTGGCACGGCGTCCAGCAGCTGGGCAGCGAGGCCGACCCCTTCGAGGCCTTCTTCGGCGCCCCCAACGAGCGGGCCCGCCTGGATCTCACCGAGGGCGAAGCCGTCGAGGTCTCGCTGACCTACCAGGTCCCCGACACGACGGCCCTGCCCCTCAAGGCCATCATGTTCTCCCTCCTCCACCTCGGCCCGCAGCGCTCCGCCGACGAGCTCATCGCCGAGGCCGTGGAAGCGGCGCGCGCCGCCGACACCGCCGTCGTGGTCGTCGCCACCACCGAGCGGGTGGAGTCCGAGGGCTTCGACCGCAAGGACCTCACCCTCCCGGGCCGCCAGAACGACCTGGTGCGCGCCGTCGCCGCGGTCAACCCGAACACCGTGGTCGTCGTCAACGCCGGCTCCCCGGTGGAACTGCCGTGGCGCGAGGAGGTGGCCGCCGTCCTGCTGACCTGGTTCCCCGGGCAGGAGGGCGGGGCCGCGCTGGCCGACGTACTCCTCGGCGAGGCCGAGCCGGGCGGGCGGCTGCCCACGACCTGGCCCGCCGAGTTCGCCGACGCGCCGGTCACCGAAGTCACCCCCACCGAGGGGCGCCTGGAGTACACCGAGGGGCTCTTCATCGGCTACCGGGCCTACGAGAAGCACGGGATCGCCCCGGCGTTCCCCTTCGGGCACGGCCTCGGCTACACGGACTGGGCCTACGAGTCCCTGGAGGCCACCCCCGCGCGGGCGACGGTCCGCGTCACCAACACCGGCACCCGGCCGGGCCGCGAGACCGTACAGCTCTACCTCGCGCCCGTCGCGGACACCGTCGAACGTCCGGCGAGCTGGCTCGCGGGCTTCGCGAGCGTGACCGCGGGCCCCGGAGAGAGCGTCGAGGTGGAGATCGCCCTGCCGGAGCGCGCCTACGAGATCTGGGACGAGTCCTCGCACTCCTGGCAGCTGATCGGCGGCTCCTACGAGGTCCGCGCGGGCCGTTCGCACGGCGACACGCGGCTGACGGCGACCCTCGACCTGTAATGGCCGGAAATCACCCCACGCGGAGGTGATCCACACACCGGACCGGGGGCGGGCCCTGACACCCGCCCCCGGTCCCATCCGTTCACCGCGTCAACGCGGAGGCTCGGCCGAGGTCACCTGTCGGTGCGCCAGTTCCGCGAGCCGCGCCTGTCCGCCCTTGCCCGGATGGAACCAGTCCCAGCGGCTCAACTGCTCCGCCGAGAACGGGTACTGGAACACCGCGCCGCCGTCGTAGCGGCACAGCGCGTCCTTCGCGCAGACCTCGCGCAGCGCCTCGTTGTACTCGACCACGCGCGCCCGCACCTGCTCCCGCCGGGCCGTCGCACCGGCGGCCGCCGAGGTCGGATCGGCGAGCATCGACTGGCAGATGCCCAGCTTCCACACCTGGCGCACCATCGGGTCGTCCTTGCCCTGCTCCCACAGCCGCTGGAGGTCCGGGACGCTGGAGACGTACACCTGCGAGGCCGGCGAGGCCGCCCGCAGGCCGGCCAGCGCCTTCTCGAAGCCGGAGCGGAAGGCGGCCACCGGGGTCATCGACGAAGCCGAGGGCCGGCAGGCGTCGTTCGAGCCCACCATCACCGTGACCAGGCCCGGACTGTGCGCGGCGGCCGAGGCGAGCTGACCCGGCAGGTCCGCCATCCGGGAGCCGGTCACCGCGTAGTTCCAGCTGCGCGCGGGCACCTCGGCCTCACCGAGGAGCCGGGCGGCCAGCGAACGCACCTCGGGGTCGTCACCGGTGGCCCAGGAGGCCTCCGGACAGTCGGCCAGCACCGAACAGGCGTCGAATCCGCGCGTGATGGAGTCGCCCACGGCGGCGACCGACGCCGGTGCGGTGTTCCACCGCGGGGCCGCCTGCGCACCGCGTTCGCCCCCGGTCCGCTCCGCGTCCGCCGAACACCCGGTCAGCGCACCCGCCGCCAGGAGCAGCAGGGCGGCCGCCGCGCCCGCGCCCGCAGAGGTCCGACGCGCGCGGCGGCGTGGGGCGGTGGTGCGCATGGCGGAAGGTCCCTCCTCGTCGTCCCCACATCGTTCGGGGGCGTCCTGCTGAGTGAATGCTCTGTGTTTACGGGCTTCGGAGCGACCGTACGTCACACCATGACCCCCGGCGCACGGTAGCTTTTTCCCGTGGCGTTTCGGCCGCAAGTCCCGCGACGCAATGTCAAATAATTTCCGTTACATTACATCACGTCACATACTGTCCGTTTTCTGGAGTTTATTCCCGACCTCGTCCCATACTGGAGGTCCCGGTGACGACACGTGGAGTCCTGTACGTGCACTCCGCACCGCGCGCGCTCTGCCCGCACGTGGAATGGGCTGTTGCGGGCGTGCTCGGGGTGCGGGTGAACCTCGACTGGATCCGTCAGCCCGCCTCCCCGGGCACCTGGAGAGCCGAGTTCTCCTGGCAGGCCGAGGCGGGCACCGCATCGAAACTCGCCTCCGCCCTGCGCGGCTGGCACCTGCTCCGCTTCGAAGTGACCGCGGAACCCTGTCCGACCGCCGAGGGCGAGCGCTACAGCTCCACCCCGCAGCTGGGCATCTTCCACGCCGTCACCGGCATGCACGGCGACATCCTGATCCCCGAGGACCGGCTGCGCGCCGCCCTCGCCCGGTCCGCGCACGGCGAGACGGACCTGGAGGCGGAGATCGCCAAACTCCTCGGCAAACCCTGGGACGACGAGCTCGAACCCTTCCGCTACGCGGGCGAGGGCGCCCCGGTGCGCTGGCTCCACCAGGTGGTCTGAGCCCCGGACACGCCGAAGGCCCGCCCGGGATGCCCGGGCGGGCCTTCTACGTGTCAGCGGACGGCTCAGACGGTCCTGAAGGCCAGGGAGACGTTGTGGCCTCCGAAGCCGAAGGAGTTGTTGATCGCCGAGATCGGGCCGTCCGCCGGGAGCTTGCGGGGCTCGTCGCGCACGATGTCCGCGTCGATGTCCTCGTCGATGTCGTCGAGGTTGATCGTCGGCGGCGCGAGCCGGTGGTACAGCGCCAGCACCGTCGCGACGGTCTCGATGCCGCCCGCGCCACCCAGGAGGTGACCGGTCATCGACTTCGTGGCCGAGATCGCGATGTGGTCGAGGTCCTCGCCCAGCACCTTGCGCAGGGCCTTCAGCTCGGCCGTGTCACCCTGCGGGGTGGACGTGGCGTGCGCGTTCACGTGGACCAGCTCGGCCGGGTCCAGACCCGTGTTGTCGAGCAGGTTCTGCAGGGCGGCCGAGACACCGCGGCCGGTGGGCTCGGGCTGCGCGATGTGGTGGCTGTCCGCGGACAGGCCCTGGCCCAGCACCTCGCAGTAGACCCGGGCCCCGCGCGCGGCGGCGTGCTCGGCGGACTCCAGGACCACGACGCCGGCACCCTCGCCGAGGACGAAGCCGTCGCGGGCCTTGTCGTACGGACGCGAGGCCGTGGTCGGGTGCTCGTTGTTCTTGGACATCGCCATCATGTTGGCGAAGGCCGCGATCGGCAGCGGGTGGATCGCCGCTTCGGTACCGCCGGCGACGACCACGTCGGCACGGCCGGTACGGATCATCTCGACGGCGTAGCCGATGGCCTCGGCGCCGGAGGCGCAGGCGCTGACCGGAGTGTGCACACCCGCGCGGGCGTTGACCTCCAGGCCGACGTTGGCCGACGGGCCGTTCGGCATGAGCATGGGGACGGTGTGCGGGGAGACCCGGCGCACACCCTTTTCCTTCAGTACGTCGTACTGGTCGAGCAGGGTGGTCACGCCGCCGATGCCGGAGGCGATGACGGTGCCCAGACGCTCGGGCGCGATGGACGCGTCCTCGCCCGCCGGGGCGGTGTAACCGGCGTCGGCCCACGCCTCGCGGGCCGCGATGATCGCGAACTGGGCCGAGCGGTCCAGCTTGCGGGCCAGCGGCCGGGGGAGGACCTCGCTCGGGTCCACGGCGACGGTGGCGGCGATGCGGACCGGGAGTTCGGCGAAGCGCTCACCCTCGAGGGGCTTTACGCCGGAACGGCCGGCAAGCAGACCTTCCCAGGTCGAAGCGCTGTCGCCACCCAGCGGAGTGGTTGCGCCGATACCGGTGACGACCACGGTGCGATTGGTCGGGCTCACAGGAATTCTTTCTCCATGTTTCAGGGGGTGAATTGTCACGGCGCCACCGCCAGGTGGCGACAAACGCTCGTCAGGCTCAGGCCTGGTGCTTGAGGATGTAGCTCGCGGCGTCGCCGACGGTCTTCAGACCCTTGACGTCCTCGTCCGGGATCTTCACCTCGAAGCGCTCTTCGGCGGCGACGACGACCTCGACCATGGACAGCGAGTCGACGTCCAGGTCGTCGGTGAAGGACTTCTCGAGCTGGACGTCCTCGGTCGGGATGCCGGCGATCTCGTTGACGATCTCCGCGAGACCTTCGACGATTTCTTCCTGGGTGAAGGCCATGATGGCGCTCCTTCTTTAGCTAGCTGGGGGTCGAACGGAGCACGGGATGTGGATCCCGGGCCCTAGGGGAGGGTAACGACCGTGGCGGCGTAGACGAGCCCCGCCCCGAAGCCGATGACGAGCGCGGTGTCGCCGCTCTTCGCCGCACCGGTCGCCAGGAGCCGCTCCATTGCGAGCGGAATCGAGGCGGCCGAGGTGTTGCCGGTGGTTTCGATGTCACGGGCGACCGTGACGTGCTCCGGCAGCTTCAGAGTCTTCACCATCGAGTCGATGATCCGCATGTTCGCCTGGTGCGGAATGAAGACGTCCAGGTCATCGGCGGTGATCCCGGCTGCGTCGAGCGCCTGCTGGGCCACCTTGGCCATCTCGAAGACGGCCCAGCGGAAGACCGCCTGGCCCTCCTGCGTGATGGCGGGAAACTTTTCGCCGCCGTCCTTGCCGAGGTACTCGTCCCACGGCACGGTCTGCTTGATGGTCTCCGACTTGTCGCCCTCCGAGCCCCACACCGTGGGGCCGATGGCCGGCTCGTCCGAGGGTCCGACGATCACGGCGCCCGCGCCGTCACCGAAGAGGAAGGCCGTCGCGCGGTCCTCCAGGTCGGTCAGGTCGGAGAGCCGCTCCACGCCGATGACGAGGACGTACTCCGCGGAACCTTCCACCACGAGGCCCTTGGCCAGGGTCAGGCCGTAGCCGAACCCGGCGCAGCCGGCGGAGATGTCGAAGGCGGCGGGCTTGTTCGCGCCGATGCGGTGTGCGATCTCGGTCGCCACGGCCGGGGTCTGCTTGAAGTGCGACACCGTCGAGACGATCACGGCGCCGATCTTCTCCGGGGCGATCCCGGCGGCGGCCAGGGCCTTGCCCGAGGCCTCCACCGACATCGCGGCGACGGTCTCCTGCGGGGAGGCCCAGTGGCGCGTCGCGATGCCCGAACGGGAGCGGATCCACTCGTCGGAGGAGTCGATGGTCTCGAGGATGACCTCGTTCGGCACCACACGGACCGGGCGGTAGCCGCCCACTCCGAGGATGCGGGCGTACGGGGAGCCCTTGGCAGGCTTGATCTTCGACATGCTGAGTGGGCTCCTTCTCTCAGACCGCGTGCTCGGAGACGAGCGCCGCGGCCTTGTCGAGATCGTCCGGGGTCTTCAGCGCCACGCTCGGTACGCCCTTCAGCGCGCGCTTGGCCAGACCCGTCAGGGTGCCACCGGGGGACAGTTCGACGATCCCGGTGACGCCCTGAGCGGCGAACGTCTCCATGCACAGGTCCCAGCGGACCGGGTTGGCCACCTGGCCCACCAGCCGGGCGACGACGTCGGCGCCCGTGGTCACGACCTGACCATCCTTGTTCGATACGTACGTCAGCGCCGGGTCGGCCGGGGAGAGCGCCGCAGCGGCCTTCTCCAGACCGGCGACCGCCGGAGCCATGTGGTGCGTGTGGAAGGCGCCCGCGACCTTGAGGGCGACGACCTTCAGGGAACCCTCGGGCTTCTCGGCCTCCAGGGCCGCGATCTGCTCCATGGTCCCCGCGGCCACGATCTGGCCCGCGCCGTTGACGTTGGCCGGGGTCAGACCCAGCTTCTCCAGGTGCGCGACGACGACGTCGGTGTCTCCGCCGAGGACGGCGGCCATGCCCGTCGCGGTGATCGCCGCGGCCTCGGCCATGGCGAGCCCGCGGGTGCGTACGAAGGACAGCGCGTCCGTGTCGGACAGCACCCCGGCGTACGCGGCGGCGGTGATCTCGCCGACGCTGTGGCCCGCCACGGCGCCGAAGGCACCGGGGCCGACCTTGGCGGTCAGTTCGGCCGCGGCCAGCAGGCCCGCGGCCACCAGCAGCGGCTGTGCAACGGCCGTGTCGCGGATCTCGTCCGCGTCGGCCTTCGTGCCGTAGTGGGCAAGGTCGAGCCCGATGGCGTCCGACCAGCCGGCGACGCGGTCAGCGGCGCCGGGCAGTTCGAGCCAGGGAGTCAGGAAGCCGGGCGTCTGTGCGCCTTGGCCGGGAGCGACGAGTACGAGCACCCTCACACTCTCTCTTGTGTTCGGTCCGCGCCGCCCGTGGGGACAGGGACGAAGAACCATCGGGGTAATTGTTGATGTCCGACAAAAGCTTAGGACTGAAGATCGCCGTCGGCCAGACGCCCGAGGATCAGGGCGATTCGCAGCGTGAACGCGGAGCGGACATCCGAGGGCGACCAGCCGGTGACGTCTGTCACACGTCGCAGCCGGTAGCGCACGGTGTTCGGGTGTACGAACAGCATCCGGGCGGCACCTTCGAGGCTGCTCGCCTGCTCCAGGTAGACACTCAGCGTTTCCAGCAGGGCCGAGCCCGCCTCTTCGAGCGGTCTGTAGATCTCCTCCACCAGCTGCTCGCGAGCCGAAGGGTCGGAGGCGATCGCGCGTTCGGGCAGGAGATCGTCCGCGAGCACCGGCCTCGGCGCGTCCTGCCAGGCCGTACAGGCCTTGAGCCCGGCCGCGGCGGCCTGCGCCGACTTCGTGGCGTTCAGCAGGTCCGGGACCACCGGTCCGGCGACCACCGCACCCGCCGCGAAGGGCCCGATCAGCGACTTCGCCACCTGCATCGGATTGTCGCTGCCACCCGCGATGACCACGAGCCGGTCGCCCAGCACACCCGTGAGCACCTGCAGCTTGTGGTGGCGGGCGGCCCGCCGGATCGCCTCGACCGTCAGCTCGCTGTCGCCCTCCGGAGCGGTGCCCAGCACCACGCACACGTGCTCGGGGGAGTTCCAGCCGAGGGCCGCGGCCCGGGACAGCGCGCCCTCGTCGGCCTCGCCGGACAGCACCGCGTTGACCACGAGGGACTCCAGCCGGGCGTCCCACGCACCGCGCGCCTCGGCGGCCTGCGCGTACACCTGGGCGGTCGCGAAGGCGATCTCCCGGGCGTACACGAGCAGGGCCTCGCGCAGGATCGACTCGTCGCCGGGCGCCGCGACCTCGTCGATCGCGGCCTCCATGACCTCGATCGTGGTGCGGACCATCTCGACGGTCTGGCGCAGGGTGATCGCCCGGGTCAGCTCGCGCGGAGCCGTCCCGAAGACGTCGGTGGAGATCGCCTGGGGCGTCTCCGGATGCCGGAACCACTCGGTGAACGCGGCGATGCCGGCCTGGGCGACCAGGCCGATCCAGGACCGGTTCTCCGGCGGCATCGCCCGGTACCACGACAGCGTCTCGTCCATGCGCGCGATGGCGTTGGCGGCGAGCCGGCCGGAGGACTTCTCCAGTCGGCGCAGCGTCGCGGAGTGCGGATGGGGCGGAGCCGGATGCGCGGAGTGGACCGCGGGTGAATGCTCACGTTCGGGTTGGGGCACGTGACAAGACTGCCTTATCGGGACGGCTGCGCGGAGTCCGGTCCCGTCCCGGGCCGCGCCCCGGGGACTACGGTGGCCCCCATGATTGATGTACGCCGAGGCACCGACCGGTACGAGGGAGCGGACGCCGACGCCCCGGCGGGCGGTCCGGCCACGGGGATCACCACCCGGCACGCCTTCTCCTTCGGCCCGCACTACGACCCCGACAACCTGCGGTTCGGCCCGGTCATGGCGTGCAACGAGGAGAGCCTGGCCCCCGGTGCGGGCTTCGAGGAGCACCCCCACAGCCACACCGAGATCGTCACCTGGGTGGTCGAGGGCGAGCTCACCCACCGCGACGCCACGGGCGCGGCCACCCTGGTGCGGCCCGGGGACCTGCAGCACCTCGCCGCGGCGTCCGGGACCCGGCACGTGGAACGCAACGACGGCTCCGCGCCGCTGCGCTTCGTCCAGATGTGGCTGGCCCCGGCCGATCCGGTCGCTCCGGCCGGGGAGCCCTCGTACACGCTGGTCCGGGAGATCGCCGACGGCACGCCCTACGCCGTGCCCGCGGCCGGGGCCGTCCTGCACGTCCGGCGTTTCGGCGCGGGCGAGCGGGTCGCCGTACCGGCCGCCGGGCGGGTCTACCTGCACGTCGTACGGGGGGACCTGCGGCTGGACGGCGCGGAGCTCGGGCCCGGGGACTCGGCGCGGCTCACCGGCGAGCCGGAGCTGGAGCTGGTCGCCGGATCGCCGGCCGAGGTGCTGATCTGGGAGTTCCCGTAGGACTCAGCGGGTCCTGAGCTCGGCGAGCACCGCGTCGGTGAACGGCGGCCAGGCCTCGACCGCCCACGGCCCGAAGGCGCGGTCCGTCAGCGCCACGCAGGCCGCGCGGGCGTCCGGGTCCACCCACAGGAAGGTCCCGGCCTGCCCGAAGTGCCCGAAGGTGCGCGGCGAGGAGCCGGCGCCCGTCCAGTGCGGGGCCTTCCCGTCGCGGATCTCCAGGCCGAGACCCCAGTCGTTGGGGGACTGGTGGCCGTATCCGGGCAGCACGCCCTTGAGCCCGGGGTGGACCACCGCGGTGGCCTCCGCGACGGTGCGCACGTCCAGCAGCCGGGGCTGCTGGAGCTCGGCGGCGAAGCGCAGGAGGTCGGAGACGGTGGAGACGCCGTCCTTGGCGGGGGAGCCCTCCAGGCTGCTCGACGCCATGCCCAGCGGCTCGAAGACGGCCTCGGCCAGGTATGCGGCGAAGGGGATCCCGGTGGCCTTCGCGATGTGGTCGCCGAGCTCCTCGAAACCGGCGTTCGAGTACAGCCGGCGCTGCCCGGGAGGGGCCGTCACCCGGTGCTCGTCGAAGGCCAGGCCGCTGGTGTGGGCGAGCAGGTGGCGCACGGTGGAGCCCTCGGGCCCGGCCGGCTCGTCCAGCTCGATCGCGCCCTCCTCGTAGGCGACGAGGGCGGCGTAGGCGGCGAGCGGCTTGGTGACGGAGGCCAGCGGGAAGCGGTGGTCCACCGGGCCGTGGGAGCCGAGCACGGTCCCGTCGGCGTGGACGACGGCCGCGGCGGCGGTCGGAACCGGCCAGTTCTCGATGATGCGCAGACTCTGCAAGCTCTCCATGCGGCCGAGGGTACTTGCTTGGAGTGCACTCCAAGGATTTAGCGTGGAGCCATGAGCCTGACCCAGACCCCCCTGCAGACGCAGACGCGGTACACGATCAGCGAGGTCGAGGCACGGACCGGTCTGACCCAGCACACCTTGCGCTGGTACGAGCGGATCGGCCTCATGCCGCACGTGGACCGCTCGCACTCGGGGCAGCGGCGGTTCACCGACAAGGACCTCGACTGGCTGGGCTTCGTCGGCAAGCTGCGCACCACCGGAATGTCGGTGGCGGACATGGTCCGGTACGCGGAACTCGTCCGTGAGGGCCCGCACACCGCCGACGACCGGCGCGAACTGCTGGAGCGCACGCGCGACGAGGTGCGGACGCGGATCGCGGAGCTGACCGACGCGCTCGCCGTCCTGGACTACAAGATCGATACGTATGCGATGTGCACCGCCGGCGCGGGAGCGGGCGCGGGAGCCGTCGCGGGAGAGGCAGACCGGACATGACCGGGAACACGGCAGGGATCGAGCAGGTCGAACTGGGCGCCGGCGGCCCGCTGGTGGGCGTCCAGGGCCTCGGCTGCATGGGCATGAGCGAGTTCTACGGGGCCACCGACGAGGCGGCCGCCCGGCAGACGCTGGACGCCGCGCTGGAGGCCGGGGTCACCCTCTTCGACACCGCCGACGTCTACGGACGCGGCGCCAACGAGGAGTTCCTCGCGCCGTTCGTGGCCGCGCACCGGGACCGGATCACCCTCGCCACGAAGTTCGCCATCGAGCGGACGGACGACCCGCTGTACCGGGGGGTCCGCAACGACCGCGCCTACGTCCGCGGCGCGGTGGAGGGCAGCCTGCGCAGGCTGGGTACCGACGTGATCGACCTCTACTACATGCACCGGCGCGATCCGGCCGTTCCGCTCGCCGAGTCGGTGGGCGCGATGGGGGAGCTGGTGCAGGAGGGCAAGGTGCGCCACCTGGGGCTCAGCGAGGTGACCGGCGCCGAACTGCGCGAGGCGCACGCGGTGCACCCGATCGCCGCGCTCCAGTCGGAGTGGTCGCTGTTCAGCCGGGACGTGGAGCGCAGCGCGGTGGGCGCGGCGGCGGAGCTGGGCGTGGCCTTCGTGCCGTACTCCCCGCTCGGGCGGGGCTTCCTGACCGGGGCGTTCGCGGACGCGTCGGCGGAGCTGACGGCCGATGACTTCCGGCAGTACCAGCCCCGGTTCACGGGGGACAACGCGAAGACGAACGGGGCGCTGCTGGCGCCCGTACGGGAGATCGCGGCGGCCCGCGGGGCCACCGCGGCGCAGATCGCCCTGGCCTGGGTGCAGCAGCGGGCGGCGGTGCACGGCCTGACGGTCGTCCCGATCCCGGGCACCCGCAAGCCCTCGCGCCTCGCGGAGAACACAGGCGCGACCCGCATCACGCTGACGCCCGCGGAACTGGCCCTCCTGGAGCCCATCGCCGCGGGGGTCGCGGGCGACCGCTACCCGGACATGAGCTCCACGTCGACGGCGCGCGAGGGGTAGCTCCTTCAGCCGTCCGGCGCTTGAGGGCCGGGGTCCGGGCGCAGCCCGGGGAACGGCGGAAGGGCGGGTGGGGGACAGCCCCGCAGGGTCAGGCTCCGGCCGTGAACCGGTCCCGCAGCGCCCGGTACTCGGCATCCGTGAGCAGCCCCGCATCGTGCAGCTCGGCGAGATGCCGGATCCGCTCCCAGGACCGCTGCGGCGGCACGGCGGCGACCGGGGTGCGCGCCCGCAGGGCGGCCAGCACCGCGGCCGCGAACGGCAGGGACTCGTGCACGGCCCCGCACCCCACGCCGAAGACGGCCGAGGCCAGGTCGTGGTCCGGCCGCGGATCGCCGGCGCCCTCGCGGGGCAGCAGCCGCAGGTGTCCGCCGGACCGTTCCGGGGAGTGCCAGACCAGTCCGGCCAGGGCGGCCAGCGGATACCGCTGGTCGCCCGCCTTCCACTTGGTGCTGGTGGCCCCGGTGCGCGACCAGCGGAAGGTGACGGCCCCGCCGTCGAAGGCGAGCCGGGCGTCGTACGCCTTCAGCGTGGCCGGGGGCTCCGGGACGGAGACGAGGAACCGGTCGGCCGGATCGGCCGGACCCAGCTGCTCGTGGAGGGCCCCGGCGAAGGCCGCCGCCCGGTCTGCCCCGGCTCCGCCACCGGGCAGCACCAGCCGGTACGGATCGCAGGCTTCTCTCAACTGTCCCGCCGCGGCCTCCATCAGGGGGTCCGCTCCCACCCGTACGCGGGCGTGCAGCACCAGGGTGTCCCGCCGTCCCGCGGTCAGGCCCACCCCGGACAACGCTTCGAGGGGAACCCGCCGTTCCCCCAGGGCGTGCCAGAGCCTTGGCGTTCGCATCCCCCGTGCGAAGCGGATGATGAGCGAGTTCGTGGTGCGGTCGAACTCCCAGACGGCATGATTTCCGGCCAGTACGTCACCCATGCGGCACATCGTAAAGGGACGCACCCCCGTGCGTCCCCCCTGCCGTGAGGTCCGATTTCGGGTCGGCCGAGCGGTCAGGGACCGTCCGTCCCGGATGTTCCGCGTCGGCAGGTGTCGTTCCCGGAGGCGCACACCGTGGAACCGAACGCACCGGTTCCGATTTTGGCGAAGTTGTCCAGGGATTCGGTTCCTGGCTCGAAGTAGCCGGTGTGGCTCTTGGCTCCGGCCGCCGACAGGACCCGCGCGCCGAACTCCCCGGAGACCGGATCCGCGCCGTGGCCCAGGCCCCCGAACTCCAGGTGGGGCACGTCGGCGATCCAGTCACCGGCGTCCCGCATCGCCCACACCCGCGCCGAGGTGCCCAGCCCGGCGGCGTTCGCGGCGCGCATTCCGGGGCTGCCCGCCACCACGATGTCCGTGACCCGGGGCGGCAGTTCGCGGGCGGCCACGCCGCACACCACGGAACCGTAGCTGTGGCAGAACAGCGCCACGCTCGCCCGTGCGGGCAGCGCGGAGGTCAGCGAGCGCAGCCTGGCCGCGCCGTCCACGGCCAGTCGCCCGGTCGCCGCGTCCATGCCGACGCCGGTAGGGGCGGTGTAGCCGGCCCAGGCGATGACCGCGGTCCGGCTGCCCGGGGAGGCCGCGCGCTCGGCCGCGTACAGGGACTCCGCCATGCCGACGGGGGCGGTCAGCCGGCGCATCGTGCGCTCGAAGGTCAGCGCGTCGGTGTCCACGCCGGGGACGATCACCGATACCCGGCGGGCCTCCGCGAGGTCGCCGAAGACCTCGGCGACGAGGGCGCTGCCGGTGGGGTCGAAGACGAGGATCTGCCGGCCGGGCTCGGCGAGGGACGCGAAGCGGTGGGCGCGCCGGGCGGCGGTCGCACGGTCGGAAGGGGACAGGGTCCTGTCGCGCGCGCGGGCGTCCTCGGTCCGCACTGCCTGCTTCAGCGCCATCCGGTTGGCCCGGTAGCGGACGCCGGACGGCACGCCGTCGAGATTGCCGACCACCAGCGGGTGGCCCTCGGTGAGCCGGGCGCGCTGGGCGCCGTCGAGGCTCGCGAAGAAGCGTGCCACCACGGGTGCCGGGGCATCCGCGGCGGGCAGGGCCCGGCCTTCGAAGCGGGCCGCGGCCCAGGAGGCGAGCGCCGCGTCGCGCGGGGACGCCTCGCTCGCGGTCCGGTAGACGGCCGTCCAGCCCGTGGTCGCGAGCATCAGGAAGACCACCGTCAGCGCGAGCAGGGCGCGCAGGGCGGCCGGGCGCGCGGGAGCGTCGGCGGAGGTGGGGTGGGCGGGGCCGGGCAGGTTCACTGCGCCCAGCCTAGGAGACCGTCGCGGGTGCCTGCGCGCCGGGTGACGGGAGTCACCGCCGACCGTGGGACGCCCCGCCGGCGGGTGTTCCCGTACGGGATCCGTGTGCGCGGACGCCCCGGCCCGTACGGGATGTTCGTCCGGGTTCGTCCGGCCGGTGCCCGGCGGCGCGTGCCGGGCGGAAAGTGCACCGGTCAGACGGGTCGGCGCCAGTCGGAGGCCAGCGCCGGGCCGATCTGGTCGAGGTAGACCTCGGTCATCCGCCGGATGGCGGCCACGCTCGTGTCCTCGCCCTGCCCCCAGAGCCGTCCGGTGACGCGCATCACGCCCGTGAACGCGGCGACGGCCACCCTCGGGCGCGGATCGGTGTCCACGTCCAGGCCCTCGCGCTCGGCTATCAGCCGGGCGATCCGCTCCTCCAGCTCGGTGGAGCGGCGCAGGTGCACGGCGAGCAGGGCCGGGGTGGACTCGATCAGCCGGTAGCTGCGCATGTACAGGTCGAGCGGGACCAGGTCCGAGATGGCCTCTTCGACGGTGTCCCAGGCGGCCAGCACGGCCGAGCGCATCGCCTCGAAGGGGCCCTCGGCGGGGGGCCGGGAGTGCAGCGCCGCGACGAAGTGCGATTCGACCAGGTCCTGGACGGCGAAGGCGACCTCTTCCTTGTTGGCGAAGTACCGGAAGAAGGTGCGCTGGGACACGTCCACGGCGTCGGCGATCTCGTCGACGGTCGTCTTTTCGTACCCCTGGGCGATGAAGAGGAGGAGGGCCGCGCGCAGCAGCGCGTCGCGCGTGCGCTGTTTCTTGCGCTCGCGCAGTCCGGCCGGCGGTGCGGACACGGGCTGCTGATCGGTCATCACGGCGGTCAGGGTACCTGTGACCGACCTGACAGTGGCTGTCTGACGAACCGGCCTGTGAAGTGTCAGTCGCTGTCACTAACCTGTTCGCATGACTAGTCAGATCACCGTCGACGGCGGGGACGCACTCTCGCTCACCAAGGAACCGGGCCCCTCGCCGACCCGTACGGGCCTTCGGGGCCACCCGTGGCTCACCCTGTTCGCCGTCGCGATCGGCGTCATGATGGTCACCCTCGACGGCACGATCGTCGCCGTCGCCAACCCGGCCATCCAGAAGGACCTCGGCGCCTCGCTCGCCGACGTCCAGTGGATCACCAACGGCTATCTGCTGGCCCTCGCGGTCTCCCTCATCACCGCGGGCAAGCTCGGCGACCGCTTCGGCCACCGCCAGACCTTCCTCATCGGCATCGCCGGTTTCGCCGTCTCCTCGGCGGCCATCGGCCTCTCCACCGGCGTCGAGCTCGTCATCGGCTTCCGCGTGGCGCAGGGCGTCTTCGGGGCGCTGCTGATGCCCGCCGCGCTGGGCCTGCTGCGGGCCACCTTCCCGGCCGAGAAGCTCAACATGGCCATCGGCATCTGGGGCATGGTCATCGGCGCCTCGACCGCCGCCGGGCCGATCGTCGGCGGCCTGCTCGTCGAGAACGTGAGCTGGCAGTCCGTGTTCTTCATCAACGTGCCCGTCGGCATCGTCGCGCTCGCCTTCGGCCTGTTCATCCTGGTCGACCACCGGGCCGAGAACGCCCCGCGCTCCTTCGACGTCCCGGGCATCCTGCTGCTGTCGGCCGGGATGTTCTCGCTGATCTGGGCCCTGATCAAGGCCTCGGAATGGGGCTGGGGCGACACCAGGACCCTCGCCTTCCTCGGCGGGTCCCTCGTGTGCTTCGTGGCCTTCGGCCTCTGGGAGAACTTCGTCTCCGAGCCGCTGATCCCGCTCGGGATGTTCCGCTCGCTGCCGCTGTCCGCGGGCACCGTGCTGATGGTCCTGATGGCCTTCGCCTTCATGGGCGGACTGTTCTTCGTCACCTTCTACCTGCAGAACGTCCACGGCATGAGCCCCGTCGACAGCGGCCTGCACCTGCTGCCGCTGACCGGCATGATGATCGTCGGTTCCCCGCTGGCGGGCCTGGCCATCACCAAGGTCGGCCCGCGGCTGCCGCTGGTCGCCGGCATGGTCGCCACCGCCGCCGCCTGCTTCGGGATGTCCCAGCTGACCCCGGGCACCTCCACCCTCACCATGTCGCTCTGGTTCGCCCTGCTGGGCCTCGGGCTCGCGCCCGTCATGGTCGGCGCCACCGAGGTCATCGTGGGCAACGCCCCGCTGGAGCTCTCCGGCGTGGCCGGCGGGCTCCAGCAGGCCGCCATGCAGGTCGGCGGCAGCCTGGGCACCGCCGTGCTCGGCGCGGTCATGGCGAGCAAGGTCGGCAGCGTCTTCGAGGACAACTGGGCCGGAGCCGGGCTGCCGCCGCTCACCCCGGAGCAGGCGGACCTCGCCGAGAAGGGCATCCAGGTCGGCATCTCCCCGATCCCGCCGGGCGCTCCGGAGCAGCTCGCGGCGACCATCACGGGGGTCGCGCACGACACGTTCGTGTCAGGGATGAGCACGGCCTTCACCGTCGCCGGCGTCGTCGCGGTGTTCGCCGCGATCGTGGCCGGCTTCACGAAGCGCGGCGAGAACGCGGCGGCGGGCGCGGGCGCCGCCCACATCTAGCCCCGGACCGGCCGCGACCGAGCGGCCCCAGGACCGGCGCCGCCCGGGCTGCCCGCTGCTGCCCGGGCGGCGCCTCGCACGCCTCCGCGGCCCCGACCGCCGCCGATCGGAAGGGGCCGCGGAGGCGTCAACTCCGTGCGTACGACAGCCCTGCCGGGCGGTTCCGGCAGGGCTGTCGCCTATCCGGGTGGACCCGCTCGCGGCCCCTTCCGCCGGCCCGTCCGCGCAGGTCAGCGTGGTGCCGACGGAGCTTCGGAAACGGTCCGGGGCCCGCACGTCCACCAGGAGTTGACCCGTCATGCGTACGTGGAGCACCACCCTCACCGGGCGCACCGCCGCCACCGCCACCGTCCTCGCCGCCACCCTGCTGATCCCGACCACCGCGGAATCCGCCCACGCGGCGGGCCTGATCCCCGCCCAGGCCCACGTACAGGCCCAGGCGAAGGAGCGGACGAAGGGCCGGGCGGCCGGGCCGCCGGCGCTCGGGGCCTGCGCCACCGGGCAGTTGTGCCTGTGGGCCAAGCCGGAGTTCAAGGGCGCCCGCACGACCCACGAGCTCAGCACCCTCGACATCAACAGCTGCACCGCCCTGCCCGCCGGGACCACCGCCCAGTCCCTCACGAACCGGACCGGCCGCCCGGTCACCACCTACCAGTCGGCCGAATGCGCCGAGACCGGTGAGTTCCAGACCTACCCGGGTGACGGGGTGTGGCTGCCCCAGTCGCCGTACCAGGTCAGGGCGTTCAAGGTGTGGGAGCGCTGACGGCGGCGCCGCCCTCGGGGGCGACCGGGGCGGGCACCCCCGCCCCGGCCGTCCCTGCCGCGGCCGCCCCCGCGGGAGCCGCCCCGCCGAGGCGGGCGACCTCGGCGCGCAGCGCCCGTACCTCCGCCGCCAGTTCGGAGATCGCCGCCGTCTGGGCGCGCTCCACCTGGTCGTCGCGCTCGAAGCGGGAGATGAACCAGGCCGCGATGTTGGCGGTCACCACACCCAGCAGCGCGATCCCGGACAGCATCAGCCCCACGGCCAGCAGCCGTCCGAGCCCGGTGGTGGGGGAGTGGTCCCCGTACCCGACCGTCGTCATCGTGGTCACCGACCACCACAGCGCGTCCCCGAGGTTCTTGATGTTGCCGTCGGGGGCGTCCCGCTCCACGCTGAGCACCGCCAGCGAGCCGAACATCAGCAGCCCGACCACGGAGCCCGCCACGTAGGTGGTGAGCCGGATCTGCGGGGCCATCCGGGCCCGCCGGCCCACCAGCATCAGGGTGGACACCACCCGCAGCAGCCGCAGCGGCTGGATCATCGGCAGCACCACTGCCATCAGGTCCAGCCAGTGGGTCCGTACGAAGGCCCTCTTCGAGTGCGCCAGGCCCAGCCGCACCAGGTAGTCCGCGGCGAAGGCGGCCCACACCACCCACTCGGCGTGCTTGCAGGCGCCGTGCACCGCCGGGCTCGCGTCGGGCAGGACGATCGGCACCGCGTAGGCCACGGCGAAGCCCAGGGCGAGCACCAGCAGCGGCGTCTGCGACCGGCGTTCCCACCGGGCCTGGGGGGAGGGTTGCTTCATGCGGAGCATCGTAAAGAACGCGTAAGGGGCGCCGGGACAGGTGTCCCGGCGCCCCTCACGGAAGCGCGACTGCTACGCGTCGCCGCCGGCCGCGCCCGGGTCGGCCGCCCGGACGTCCAGCAGCTGGTACCGGTCGATCGCCTGCTTCAGCGCCGAGCGGTCGATCTTGCCTTCCTTGGCCAGCTCGGTCAGCACCGAGAGGACCACCGACTGTGCGTCGATGTGGAAGAAGCGCCGGGCCGCGCCCCGCGTGTCCGCGAAGCCGAAGCCGTCCGCACCCAGCGAGGTGTACGTGCCGGGCACCCAGCGCGAGATCTGGTCCGGGACCGCCCGCATCCAGTCGGAGACGGCCACGAACGGACCCTCCGCGCCGGACAGCTTGGTGGTCACGTACGGGACGCGCTGCTCCTCCTCCGGGTGGAGCAGGTTGTGCTCCTCCACGGCGACGGCCTCGCGGCGCAGCTCGTTCCAGGAGGTCGCCGACCAGACGTCCGCCTTGACGTTCCACTCCTCGGCGAGGATCCGCTGCGCCTCCAGCGCCCACGGCACCGCCACGCCCGAGGCCATGATCTGCGCCGGGACGGCTCCCGAGGTGCCCGCCGAGACCCGGTGGATGCCCTTGAGGATCCCGTCCACGTCCACGCCGGCCGGCTCGGCCGGGTGCTGGATGGGCTCGTTGTAGACCGTCAGGTAGTAGAAGACGTCCTCGGCGTCGGGGCCGTACATGCGCCGCAGACCGTCCTTGACGATGTGCGCGATCTCGTACCCGTACGCCGGGTCGTACGCCACGCAGCCCGGGTTCGTCGAGGCCAGCAGCTGGGAGTGGCCGTCGGCGTGCTGCAGGCCCTCACCCGTCAGGGTGGTCCGGCCGGCGGTCGCGCCGAGGACGAAACCGCGGGCCAGCTGGTCCGCCATCTGCCAGAACTGGTCACCCGTGCGCTGGAAACCGAACATCGAGTAGAAGACGTAGACCGGGATCAGCGGCTCGCCGTGCGTCGCGTACGCCGAACCCGCGGCGATCAGCGAGGCCGTGCAGCCCGCCTCCGAGATGCCGTCGTGCAGCATCTGGCCGGTCGGCGACTCCTTGTACGCGAGCAGCAGGTCGCGGTCGACCGCCTCGTACTGCTGGCCCAGCGGGTTGTAGATCTTGGCGCTCGGGAAGAACGCGTCCATGCCGAAGGTGCGGTACTCGTCGGGGGCGATCAGCACGAAGCGCTTGCCGATCTCCTTGTCCCGCATCAGGTCCTTCAGGATGCGGACGAAGGCCATGGTGGTGGCGATCGACTGCTGGCCCGAGCCCTTCTTGGCCGCCGCGTAGGTCGCGTCGCCCGGCAGCTGGAGCGGCTTCGCACGCACCACGCGGGTCGGCACGTAGCCGCCGAGCGCGCTGCGGCGGTCGTGCATGTACTGGATCTCGGGGGAGTTGCGGCCCGGGTGGTAGTACGGCGGCGCGCCGTCCTCCAGCTGGGCGTCCGTGATCGGGATGTGCAGGCGGTCGCGGAAGCGCTTGAGGTCGTCGGCCGTCAGCTTCTTCATCTGGTGGGTCGCGTTGCGGCCCTCGAAGTTCGGTCCGAGGGTCCAGCCCTTGACCGTCTGCGCCAGGATCACCGTCGGCTGGCCCTTGTGGGCCTTGGCCGCCGCGTACGCCGCGTAGACCTTCTTGTGGTCGTGACCACCGCGGCCCAGGTGCTGGATCTGCTGGTCGGTCATGTTCTCGACCATGGCCCGCAGCCGGTGGTCGCCGCCGAAGAAGTGCTCGCGGATGTACGAGCCCGTCTCGGTGGCGTACGTCTGGAACTGGCCGTCCGGGGTGGTGTTCAGCTTGTTGACCAGGATGCCGTCGCGGTCCTGGGCCAGCAGCGGGTCCCAGGAGCGGTCCCAGATCAGCTTGATGACGTTCCAGCCGGCGCCGCGGAACTGCGACTCCAGCTCCTGCATGATCTTGCCGTTGCCGCGGACCGGGCCGTCGAGGCGCTGCAGGTTGCAGTTGACGACGAAGGTCAGGTTGTCGAGGCCCTCGCGGGCCGCGATGGAGAGCTGGCCGAGGGACTCGGGCTCGTCCATCTCGCCGTCGCCCAGGTACGCCCAGACGTGTGACTTCGAGGTGTCCGCGATCCCGCGGGCCTCCATGTACCGGTTCATCCGGGCCTGGTAGATCGCACCGAGGGGGCCGAGGCCCATCGAGACGGTCGGGAACTCCCAGAAGTCCGGCATGAGCCGCGGGTGCGGGTAGCTGGAGAGGCCGTACGGGGCCTTCGACTTCTCCTGGCGGAACGCGTCGAGCTGCTGCTCGGAGAGCCGGTCCAGGAGGTAGGCGCGGGCGTAGATGCCGGGCGAGGCGTGGCCCTGGAAGAAGATCTGGTCGCCGCCGTCGCCCTCGTCCTTGCCCCGGAAGAAGTGGTTGAAGCCCACGTCGTAGAGGGAGGCGGAGGAGGCGAAGGTGGCGATGTGGCCGCCGACGCCGATCCCCGGACGCTGGGCGCGCGAGACCATGACGGCCGCGTTCCACCGGGTGGCGTTGAGGACCTTGCGCTCGATCTCCTCGTTGCCGGGGAAGAAGGGCTCGTCCTTGGTGGCGATCGTGTTGACGTAGTCCGTGGAGCGCATCTCGGGCACGGCCACGCGCTTCTCGCGGGCCCGCTCGATCAGCCGCAGCATCAGGTAGCGGGCGCGCTCACGGCCCCGCTCGTCGACGGCCGCGTCGAGGGAGTCGAGCCACTCCTGCGTCTCCTCCGGATCGAAGTCCGGTACCTGACTCGGAAGGCCACCAATGATGATCGGATTGCGATCGGATGCGGAAGCCACGCTGTTCCTTCGCTGTCGGGGGTGTCGTGCTGAAGATGTAACGGGGTTCGCCGCCCCCATGGTCTTACGCTCGGCAGAAATCGTCATCTTTACCGTTGGGTAATCCCTGGAGGTGGCGGGATTGCGCTGGCTCCGGCGACGACAACGCCCAAACCGCAACCTTACGCCCATGTCGATCACTCCCTTCGCAAGGCCGTTCGTCCCTCAAACAGGTGCGAAAGTCCCGGGGGCGTGCCGAATGAGGTGGAATGGTGTGGGATGAATCACCAGGGGTACATGCGGAAGGGCTGAAAGTTGCGGCGAGACGGCCGCAATCGTCACCGTTTCGACGGTCTCGGCGGCCGGGTACTTGCGCGATCCGCCGCGCCCGTGTGGACTACGCCCAATGCTGCGCGTACGCGCGCCGCCGAAGAACATTCACCGAACATGAGCAGGAGGCACCCCGTGAGCGCGACCGCGGACCACGCGGAGAACCTGGCCGCCAGGCTGGGTTTCCAGTCCGAACAGGTGGTCCAGGAGATCGGCTACGACGACGACGTCGATCAGGAATTCCGTGATGCCGTAGAGGATCACGTCAACGAGCTCGTCGATGAGGACTTCGACGATGTCGCAGACGCGGTTCTGCTGTGGTTCCGGGAGGACGACGGCGACCTGACGGACGCCCTGGTCGATGCGACCGAGCTGGTCGAGGACGGCGCACTGATCCTGCTGGTGACTCCCAAGACCGGCAAGGACGGTTTCGTCGAGGCCAGCGACATCAGCGAGGCCGCCGAGACGGCCGGCCTTTCGCTGGCGAAGGGTCTCCCCGTCGGCAAGGAGTGGACCGCCACCAAGCTGGCGACTCCGAAGACGGCCAAGTCCAAGCGCTGAGCCGCGCCCCGCAGCCATGCGGACACACGCACCCCGCCCGCCGGAAGCTCTCCGGTGGGCGGGGTGTGTGCGTTTCGCGGGCGGCCGGAGCCGGACGTGCGCGGGACCCATAAGGTGAGATCACCCGAACAGCCCAACGCAGGGATGCGGGACGAAGGGATGCGACAGATGGCGATCGAGGTCGGCAGCAAGGCCCCGGACTTCGAGCTCAAGGACAACCACGGCAGGGTCGTGCGGCTCTCCGACTTCCGGGGGGAGAAGGCCGTCGTGCTGCTCTTCTACCCCTTCGCCTTCACCGGCGTCTGCACCGGCGAGCTCTGCGAGCTGCGCGACCAGCTGCCGCGCTTCCAGAACGACGACGTGCAGCTCCTGGCGGTCTCCAACGACTCCGTGCCGACCCTGCGCGTCTTCGGCGAGCAGGAGGGGCTGGAGTACCCGCTGCTGTCGGACTTCTGGCCGCACGGCGAGGCCTCCCGCGCCTACGGGGTCTTCGACGAGGAGAAGGGCTGCGCGGTGCGCGGCACCTTCGTCATCGACCGCGAGGGCATCGTCCGCTGGAGCGTCGTCAACGGGCTGCCCGACGCCCGTGACCTGAACGAGTACATCAAGGCCCTCGACAGCCTCTGAGTCCGTGCCGCAGGCTCGTGGGCACGGTGCCGACAGGCACGAGGGCCCGTTCGCCTGGAATAAGCCCGTACAGGCGGGAACCCGTCACTAGGATCGAAACGTTGATCCGGTAGCAACCGCACGACGGGGCCCCGCCCCACACAAAACCTTATGGAGGACCCGTGGGAGTCAGCCTCAGCAAGGGCGGCAACGTCTCGCTGACCAAGGCCGCGCCGAACCTGACGGCGGTCATCGTCGGTCTGGGCTGGGACGCTCGCACCACCACCGGTGTCGACTTCGACCTCGACGCCAGCGCGATCCTGACCAACGACCAGGGCAAGGTCGCCAGCGACGCGAACTTCGTCTTCTTCAACAACCTGAAGAGCCCCGACGGCTCGGTCGAGCACACCGGTGACAACACCACCGGTGAGGGCGAGGGCGACGACGAGGCGATCAAGGTCAACCTCGCCGGCGTGCCCGCCGACGTGGCCAAGATCGTCTTCCCGGTCTCGATCTACGAGGCCGAGAGCCGCCAGCAGAGCTTCGGCCAGGTCCGCAACGCGTACATCCGCGTCGTGAACCAGGCCGACAACGCCGAGCTCGCCCGCTACGACCTGTCGGAGGACGCCTCGACCGAGACCGCCATGGTCTTCGGCGAGCTCTACCGCAACGGTGCGGAGTGGAAGTTCCGGGCCATCGGCCAGGGCTACGCCTCGGGCCTGCGCGGCATCGCGCAGGACTTCGGCGTCAACGTCTGATCCTGCTCCACCGGAGCAGTCGTTCCATCCGTCCGGCGCCGTGCACTCGCGTGTACGGCGCCGGACCGGCTTTACGGCCCCGCGGCCGCACTGTCACACCGCGATACCGCCACACCGCCACATCGCCGTACGGTCGTACGGCCACCGCGTCACACCGCCACCGTCGTCCGGGGAGGACCACATCATGGGCGTCACACTCGCCAAGGGGGGCAATGTCTCCCTCTCCAAAGCCGCACCGAACCTCACCCGGGTTCTGATCGGCCTGGGATGGGACGCGCGCTCGACCACGGGCGCCGACTTCGACCTCGACGCCAGCGCACTGCTGTGCAGCAACGGCCGGGTGCTCGGGGACGAGTACTTCGTCTTCTACAACAACCTGAAGAGCCCCGAGGGCTCCGTCGAACACACGGGGGACAACCTCACCGGCGAGGGTGAAGGCGACGACGAGTCGATCATCATCGACCTGACCAAGGTCCCGGCCGGCGTGGACAAGATCGTCTTCCCGGTCTCGATCCACGAGGCGGAGGCCCGCAGGCAGAGCTTCGGCCAGGTCAGCAACGCCTTCATCCGCGTGGTGAACGAGGCGGACGGCCAGGAACTCGCCCGCTACGACCTGTCGGAGGACGCCTCCAGCGAGACCGCGATGATCTTCGGCGAGGTCTACCGGTACGGCGGCGAATGGAAGTTCCGTGCGGTGGGGCAGGGGTACGCGTCGGGGCTCCGAGGCATCGCTCTAGACTTCGGGGTCAACGTTTCGTAAAGCCGTACAACACGATGGGATGCCAGTGGTTCTGAAAACCTTCGGCTGGTCGTTCGCAGTCACTGCGCTCGGACTGGTCGCAGCGGTGTTTTACGGGGGGTGGAAGGCCTTCGGGGTGGTCGCGATCCTGACCATCCTCGAGATCTCCCTGTCCTTCGACAACGCGGTGGTCAACGCCGGAATCCTGAAGAAGATGAATGCCTTCTGGCAGAAGATCTTCCTCACCATCGGTGTCCTCATCGCCGTGTTCGGCATGCGCCTGGTCTTCCCGATCGTGATCGTGGCCATCAGCGCCAAGATCGGCCCGATCGAAGCCGTCGACCTCGCGGTGTCCGACCAGGACATGTACAAGCAGCTGGTCACGGACGCCCACCCGTCCATCGCCGCCTTCGGTGGCATGTTCCTGCTGATGATCTTCCTCGACTTCATCTTCGAGGACCGCGACATCAAGTGGCTCGCCTGGCTGGAGCGCCCGCTCGCCAAGCTCGGCAAGATCGACATGCTGTCGGCGTGCATCGCGCTGATCGTCCTGGTCATCACCTCGATGACCTTCGCCACCCAGGCCCACCAGCACACCGGTCACGTGGACAAGGCGCAGACCGTCCTGATCTCCGGCGTTCTCGGCCTGATCACGTACATGATCGTCGGCGGCCTCTCCGGCTACTTCGAGAACAAGCTGGAGGAGGAGGAAGAGGCCGAGCACGAGGCCGAGGAAGCGGCGAAGAAGAGCGGCAAGCCGGTGACGGCCATCGCCATGGCCGGCAAGGCCGCGTTCTTCATGTTCCTCTACCTCGAAGTCCTCGACGCCTCCTTCTCCTTCGACGGGGTCATCGGCGCCTTCGCCATCACCAGCGACATCGTGATCATGGCCCTCGGCCTCGGCATCGGTGCCATGTACGTCCGGTCGCTCACGGTCTACCTGGTCCGCCAGGGCACCCTCGACGACTACGTCTACCTGGAGCACGGCGCGCACTACGCCATCGGCGCGCTCGCCGTCATCCTGCTCGTCACCATCCAGTACGAGATCCACGAGGTCATCACCGGCCTCGTCGGCGTCGTGCTGATCGCCTGGTCCTTCTGGTCCTCGGTGCGCCGCAACAAGCGCCTGGAACTGGAGGGTTCCACCGCCGAGGCATGATCACGGCGGTAATGCGGAACGCTCAAGTGCGGGGCGGTCCGGCGGGTCCACGGACCCACCGGGCCGCCCCGTCCGCATGTCAGCAGGCGCGTCGGCGGGGGTCCGGGAGCGCCAAGGGAGCAGGGGGGTTGTGGAGATGGGATTCTTCGACGGCATCAGGGGCAGCCGCGGCGCGCAGTTCCAGTCGGGCGGTGCCTCGTCGAACGCGATCGAGCTGACCAAACGCCATCCGACGGTGTCGCTCACCAAACAGGGGGCGGTGCACGGCAATCTGCGCGTGAACCTCTCCTGGCGGATGCGCACCTCGGACTTCGGCGGCCGCAGCGCGGGCCAGAGCGGGCAGCTCTTCCGGCATCCGTTCAAGCTGTTCAAGCCGGACATGGTGCAGGCGCACACCCAGGGCATGGTCAATGTCGACCTCGACATCGGCTGCCTCTACGAGCTGACCGACGGAAGCCGGGGCGTCGTCCAGCCGCTGGGGAACCTGCACGGGGACATCAACAGCCCGCCGTACGTGAAGCTCAGCGGCGACGACCGGTTCGGGGCGCCCTCCGGCGAGACGATCTTCGTCAATCTCGACCATGCCGAGGAGATCAAGCGGCTGCTGGTCTTCGTCTACATCTACGACCAGACCCCGGCCTTCGACCGGACGCACGCCCTGGTCACGCTCTACCCGATCACCGGGCCGCGCATCGAGATCCCCCTGGAGGAGCGCCACCCGCACGCCCGCTCCTGCGCGGTCGTCTCCCTGGAGAACGTCAAGGGAGAACTGATCGTGCGGCGCGAGGTCACCTTCGTGTACGGGTTCCAGGCCGAGCTGGACCGGCTGTACGGGTGGGGCCTCCAGTGGGGCCGGGGCTACAAGACCAAGACCTGAGGGGGCCGGGGAGCGGGCGGGGCGGCCCCGCCGGCCCGGCCGCCGCTCACCGCCGGATGAACTGCGGGCCCTGCGCCGGCAGCCGGAAGGACGGGTCCCCGCCCGGACCCGGTACCGGGGCCTGCGCCACCGGCTGCGGGTAGCCGTAGGCGGGCTGGGCCACCGGCGGGGCCTGGGTGGGCGGCGCCGGGGCCGCGGGGGAGGCCTGGCCCGCGCTCTGGCTGCCCTGGCCCTGTTCCTGGGCCTCGGGGGCGTTCTCGTCGACGGAGATCCCGTGATCGGTGGCCAGGCCGACGAGCCCGTTGGAGTAGCCCTCGCCCAGCGCGCGGAACTTCCACGCGTCGGCCCGCCGGTACAGCTCGCCGCAGATCAGCGCCGTCTCGGCGCCCGTCTCCGGCCGCACGTCGAAGTAGGCCAGCGGTTCGGCGCCACCGGCCGCGGTGGCGTCGTAGAGGAGGATCCGCAGGTCGTGGACCCGCTGGAACGGGACGTCCTCGGCGGAGGCGACGACCAGGATCCGGTCCACGACCGGGGTGACGGCCCGCAGGTCCGCCTGGACCGCGTCGGTGATCGCGTCGCCGATCTGCTTCTTCCCGAGCCGCCAGACGGCCCCGGAGGGGTGCCGGGGCTGGTTGTAGAAGACGAAGTCCTCGTCCGAGCGCACGCGCCCGTCCGCCCCCACGAGCAGCGCCGAGGCGTCCACGTCGGGTACGTCGGGCCCCGCGGTCCAGCGCAGCACCGCGCGGACCGCCACGGCGGCCACGGGGATGTTGGAGCCCTTCTGCATCGCGTGCGTCATGGCGGTCATCCTGCCCTCCCGGGCGGGACCGGGACAATGCGGCCCCCCGTAGACCTTGTCCGCATCGCGAGACCTGGGCATGGTGCATGAGGGGTTACCTGGATTTCATGTGCTTGAGGAATTTTTGACTCGCGTTCGTACGTACTATTACCGGCCACGCCAGATCGGCCGCCGAGCCTGTACGGGGGAAGCACATGCGTCACTTCGGGCATATTTCGCCCACCGTCCGCAAGGACCTCTTCCACCAGGAGCCGGCAGAGTTCACCGCCGCCTCCCCCTCCGCCGTGCTCGCCGCCGCCCTGGGAGCCACGCTCTACAGCCCGGCCACCCGGCCCCAGCTCGCCCGTGACATCCGCAAGCAGGCCGGCCTCGGAGTCGTCTCCATGGTCCTCTGCCTGGAGGATTCCATCAGCGACGCGGACGTCGTGGGAGGCGAGGAGAACCTCGTCCGGCAGTTCGCCGCCCTCCACGAGGACCCGGCCGAGCTCCCCCTGCTCTTCATCCGCGTCCGGGAACCCGAGCAGATCCCCGACCTCGTGCACCGGCTCGGCGGCTCGGCGGCGAGGCTGGCCGGATTCGTGCTTCCCAAGTTCAGCGAGACCCGGGGCATCGCCTTCCTCGACGCCGTCGCACAGGCGGAGGCCGCGAGCGGACAGCCCCGGCTGTACGCGATGCCGGTCCTGGAGACCCCCGAGCTGCTCCACCTGGAGACCCGGGTCGAGGCCCTCGCCGGGATCTCCCGCACGGTCAACAAGTACCGCGAGCGGGTCCTGGCGCTGCGCCTCGGCGTCACCGACTTCTGCTCCGCCTACGGGCTGCGCCGCACCCCCGACATGACCGCCTACGACGTCCAGATCGTGGCCGGGGTGATCGCCGACGTGGTCAACGTGCTCAGCCGCGCCGACGGCACCGGCTTCACCGTCACCGGGCCCGTGTGGGAGTACTTCCGCAGCCAGCAGCGCCTCTTCAAGCCGCAGCTGCGCCGCAGCCCCTTCCTGGAGGAGGGCGTCGAGGAGCTGCGCACCGCGCTGATCGAGCACGACCTGGACGGGCTGCTGCGCGAGATCGAGCTCGACCGGGCCAACGGGCTGCTGGGCAAGACCTGCATCCACCCCGCCCACGTCACCCCGGTCCACGCGCTCTCGGTGGTGTCGCACGAGGAGTTCAGCGATGCTCAAGACATCCTGCGCCCCGAGCGCGGGGGCGGCGGAGTGATGCGTTCCGCCTACACGAACAAGATGAACGAGGTGAAGCCCCACCGGGCCTGGGCCGAGCGCACCATGCTGCGCGCCGAGGTCTTCGGTGTGGCGAAGGAGGAGGTCGGCTTCGTCGACCTCCTCACGGCCGGGCTCCAGGTGTGAGCGGGCCGTTGACTGCGAAGAAGGGCAAGACGATCGAAGCGGTGTGGTCGGGAACGTGGGTCGCGGACCGGCTGGGCGTGAGCCTGGAGGACGGGACGGGTACCGCAACCGGCGGGCCGGCGCTGGAGGAGCTCCTCGGGCTGGCGCTGCGGCGCAACCCCAAGCGGGCGCACCTGCTCGTGTCGCGGGTGCTGGGCAAGCACGTCCCGCAGTCCCCGGCGGCCGTGTACGCCGCCGGGTACGGGCTCGGCGAACGGGTCCGGGAGCTGCTGGGCGACGCGGAGGCGGCCTCGGCGGTGGTCCTGGGCTATGCGGAGACCGCGACCGGACTGGGCCACTGCGTGGCCGACGGCCTGGGCGGCGCCCCGTACCTGCACTCCACCCGCCGCCCCGTGCCCGGCGTGGCCGCCGCGGGCGGCTTCGAGGAGGCCCACTCGCACGCCACCTCGCACCTGCTGCTGCCCGAGGACCCGAAGCTGCTGGCGGGCACGGGCCCGCTGGTCCTCGTCGACGACGAGTTCTCCACCGGCAACACCGTCCTGAACACCATCGCCGACCTCCACGCCCGCCACCCGCGCGGCCACTACGTGGTCGTCGCCCTCGTCGACATGCGCTCCCCGGCCGACCGCGACCGACTCCTCGCCTTCGCGGAGGACCTGGGCGCGCGCGTGGACCTCATATCCCTGGCCTCCGGCACGGTCTCCCTCCCGGAGGGGGTGCTGGAGAAGGGCCAGGCCCTGGTGGAGCGCTACGAGGCCCTGGCGACGGCAGCCGCCGGCGACTCGCCGGCCGACCTGGCTGCCGCCCCGACTGCCGGCTCCGCGGACGATCCGGCCGCCGCTGCGGCCGCTGCGGCGCCCGAGGGCGCATCGCAGCCCGGGGGCGGGCAGATCCAGCCCCTGCGGCGTTTGAGCAGCGGGGTCCGGGGAGGCGCCCCGGGAGACGGCCCGCACGCGGTCACCCGCGTGGAGCTGGGCTGGCCGGCCGGGATACCCGACGGCGGACGCCACGGTTTCACCCCCGCGCACCGCGCGGCCCTGGAGGCGGCTCTGCCCGCCATGGCCGACCGGCTCGCGGCCGCGCTCGGAGCGGCCCCCGCGCGGGTCCTCGTACTCGGCAACGAGGAGCTGATGTACGCCCCGCTGCGCCTCGCGCAGGCCCTGGAGGCGTCCGGCGCCCTCGCCGCACCGGCTGAGGTGCGCTTCTCCACCACCACCCGCTCGCCGGTGCTCGCCGTGGACGACCCCGGCTACGCCATCCGCACCCGGCTGGTCTTCCCCGCCCACGACGCCCCCGCGGACGGCCCCGGCGACCGGTACGCGTACAACGTCGCCCCCGGTGCGTCCGGCGCCGGCTTCGACGCCGTGGTCGCCGTCGTGGACTCGGCCGGGGACACCGCGGAGCTCCGTACCGGCCTGCTCGCGGCCCTCGCCCCGCACACCGGCCGGGTCCTGCTCGCGGTCATACCTTCGTACGTACCCGACCGGCAGGAGCCGATCATGACCGAGCCCCAGCACGGGCCCCAGCACGAGGCCCAGCACGGGCCCCTGGGCGAACCGCTGCGCGGCCCCGCCTTCTCCTCCTACGCCGCCGAGGACGTCGGCTGGCTGCTCCAGGACCTCTCCGACATCGAGCTGGAGGCCCCGACCGAGGAGCGCGAGGAAGCCATCCAGGCCGGCGGCGCCCACTACGCGGAATCGCTGCCGGTGGAGTTCCAGCCGTCCCCGGAGTACCAGCAGCTCTACCAGAGCGCGCTGACCGCCTCCGCCGCCCGGATGGCCCGCGCCGTCGGCACCGTCACCGAGACGGTCCTCGCCGAACGCTCCCCGTCCCCCGTCCTCGTCTCCCTGGCCCGCGCCGGCACCCCCGTGGGCGTTCTCATGCGGCGCTGGGCGCAGGCCCGGCACGGCCTGGACCTGCCGCACTACGCCGTCTCCATCGTGCGGGGCCGCGGCATCGACGCCAACGCGCTGCGCTGGCTGGCCGCCCACCACGACCCGGCCGACGTGGTCTTCGTCGACGGCTGGACCGGCAAGGGCGCCATCACCCGCGAACTGCGCGAGGCCCTGGCCGAGTTCGAGGGCTTCAACCCCGAGATCGTGGTGCTCGCCGACCCCGGCTCCTGCGTGGAGACGTACGGCACGCGCGAGGACTTCCTGATCCCCTCCGCCTGCCTCAATTCCACCGTTTCCGGGCTCGTCTCGCGTACGGTTCTCAGGTCCGACCTGGTCGGGCCCGCCGACTTCCACGGCGCGAAGTTCTACCGCGAGCTCGCCGGTGCCGATGTCTCCGTCGCGTTCGTCGACACCGTCTCCGCGCACTTCGAGGAGGTGGCCGAGGCCGTGGACGCCGAGGTCAAGGAGCTCCTCGCCGCCGACCGTACGCCGACCTGGGTGGGCTGGCGGGCGGTGGAGCGGATCAGCGAGGAGTACGGCATCCACGACGTGAACCTCGTCAAGCCCGGCGTCGGCGAAACCACGCGGGTGCTGCTGCGCCGGGTGCCGTGGAAGATCCTCGCGCAGCGCGGCGCCGGTGCCGACCTGGACCACGTACGACTCCTCGCGGAGCAGCGGGGGGTGCCGGTCGAAGAGGTCGACGGCCTGCCGTACAGCTGCGTAGGACTCATCCATCCCCGCTTCACGCGCGGCGCCACGGGCGCCGACGGAAAGGCTGTGGCCGCCAAGTGACCGTCCTCGTAGCCAGTGACCTCGACCGTACGCTCATCTACTCGACGGCCGCGCTCGGCCTGACCATGCCCGACCCGGTGGCCCCGCGGCTGCTGTGCGTGGAGGTGCACGAGAGCAAGCCGCTGTCGTACATGACGGAAACGGCGGCGGGGCTGCTGGCGGAGCTGTCGGCCGACCCGGGAGCGGTGTTCGTCCCGACCACCACCCGGACCCGCAAGCAGTACCAGCGCATCCGCTTCCCCGGCCGCCCGGCGAAGTACGCGATCTGCGCCAACGGCGGCCAGCTGCTCGTCGACGGGGTCCCGGACCGGGACTGGCGCCGCCAGGTCGCGGCCCGGCTCGCCGCGGAGTCCGTGCCGCTGGAGGAGATGAACGCGCACCTGACGTCCGTGGCCGACCCGGCGTGGCTGCGCAAGGCGCGGGTGGCCGAGGACCTGTTCGCGTACCTGGTCGTGGAGCGGGCGATGGTCCCCGCGGAATGGATCAAGGCGCTGACGGAGTGGTCCGAGGCGCGCGGCTGGACCATCTCGCTCCAGGGCCGGAAGATCTACGCCGTCCCGCGGCCGCTGACCAAGAGCGCGGCGATGCGGGAGGTGGCCCGGCGCACGGGGGCCACGAGCACGCTGGCCGCCGGCGACTCGCTGCTCGACGCCGACCTGCTGCTCGCGGCCGACACGGCCTGGCGGCCGGGCCACGGCGAGCTGGCCGACGCGGGCTGGATGGCGCCGCACGTGACGGCGCTGGCCCAGGCGGGCGTCCTGGCCGGTGAGGAGATCGTGCGCGCGTTCACCCGCGAAGTGACGCGACTGGGCACACCCGCCGCCTGATCGTGGGCACACTGGGCCCATGACCAAGGGCAACAGCACCAAGATCACAGACGAGCTCTACCAGTACATGCTCGCGCACAACCCCCCGCTGGACGAGGTCCAGCGGGGGCTGGTGGCGACGACGTACGAGGTGTTCCCGGACGCGGCCGGAATGCAGTCGGCGCAGGAGCAGGGGCCGCTGCTGGCCTTCCTGGTCCGGCTGACCGGAGCGCGGCACATCGTGGAGATCGGCACCTTCACCGGTTTCTCCTCCCTGTCGATGGCGCAGGCCATGCCGGCGGACGGCCGCCTCATCGCCTGCGACGTCTCGGAGGAGTGGACGGCGTACGCGCGCGAAGCCTGGGCGAAGGCCGGGGTCGCGGACCGCATCGACCTGCGGATCGCGCCCGCGCTGGAGACGCTGCGCGCGATGCCGGAGGAGCCGCACATCGACATGGCGTACATGGACGCCGACAAGCAGAGCCAGGTCGCCTACTGGGAGGAGCTCGTCCCGCGGCTGCGCCCGGGCGCGCTCCTCGTCACGGACAACACGCTGTACCACGGCCAGGTGCTGGACCCGGCGGCGACCGGCGGGGCGGCGGGGGTCCAGGCCTACAACGACCACGTCATGGCGGACCCCCGCATGGAATCGGTGCTGCTGGCGATCTCCGACGGCATCACCCTGTCCCGCAAGCGCTGACCGGCGGCCTCCTAGCCGCAGCCGCCCCCACCACAGCAGCCTCCGCCGCCCCCCATGGGCGCGGCGGGGGCCGCACTCGTCCCGCCGACGGCGACGGCGGAGAGCAGCTTGACGGTGTCGGCGTGCCCGGCGGGGCAGTCGGCGGGCGCGGAGGACTCGGCCATGGGCCGGCTGACCTCGAAGACGTCTTCGCAGGTCCGGCAGCGGAATTCATAACGGGGCATGCGGACAGGCTACGCAGTCCGGCCGGGCCTCCGGAATCCCCGCGCGCCGGATCCGGGGCGCGGTCGGGCCGGCCCTGCGGGGCGAGGTCCCCTACCCGCCCTTCGCCCGTTCCCCGGGCGCTGCCCGGACCCGGTCCGCGCTGCGGCACATCCAGCCCCGCCGGCGTTTGAGGCGCGGGGTCTGGGGCGGAGCCCCAGGAGGGGTCCGGGCGGAGCCCGGGGAACGGGGGAAGGGCGGGGAGGGGACGGCCCCGCAGGGCCCCCGAACCGGCGGAGCCCGGACGCACCCCCGTGTCGCCCCGGCCCCGCCGGAGTCTCAGCGGACCACCGTGCCCGCAGGGGCGGACAGGAGCCCGAGCTCGGCGCGGGTCGGCGCACCCTCCCAGTCACCCCGCGAGGCCACCGCGAAGGCGCCGGCCGTGACCGCCCGGTCCAGCCGGGCCTCCGCCGTGCCCCCGTCGAGGAACGCCGAGAGGTAGCCCGCCACGAAGGCGTCGCCCGCGCCGACCGTGTCGACGGCGCGGACGGGCCGGGCCGGGGCGTGCACCGTCCGGCCGTCGTCCGTGTAGGCCGTCGCGCCGGCCGCGCCGAGTTTGACGACCACCTCGCCGACGCCGAGGGCGAGGAGTTCCTTCGCCTGGACGGCCGGGTCGGCCGGGGTGTGCGCTGGGAGGCACAGGGGGAGTTCGTCGTCGGAGGCGATGAGCACGTCCACCGACGGCGCCCACCCGCGCAGCACCTCCGCAGCCTCCTCCGAGGACCAGAGCCGGGACCGGAAGTTCACGTCCAGGCAGACCAGCGCCGAGTGCTCGGCCGCGAGGCGCAGGGCGAGGGTGCAGGCCGAGCGGGCCGAGCGGGAGAGCGCCGGGGTGATCCCGGTCAGGTGCAGGACCTTGGGCGGGGCCGCCGTGAAGGCCCGCTCCAGGGAACAGGCCTTGAGGCGGGAGCCCGCCGAGCCCGCGCGGTGGTAGTGCACCCGCGTGACCTCCGGCAGCCTGGGCTCCGCGATCATCAGCCCGGTCGGGGCGCCGCCGTCGTCGCGGGAGGCTCCGGAGACGTCGACGCCCTCGGCACGCAGGGTCCGTAGGACCAGCTCACCGGCTTCGTCCTCGCCGACCGCACCCGCCCAGCGGACCGTGTGCCCGAGCCGGGCCAGGCCGATCGCGACGTTCGACTCGGCGCCCGCGACGGAGACCTCCATGGACCCGCCGAGGCGCAGCGGGCCGCTGCCGCGCAGGGCGAGCATCGTCTCCCCGAAGGTGAGGACCTCGGGGGCGGTGACGGCCCCGGCCCCGGTCCAGGTCCCGGTCACGCGCAGGCCGCCTTGAACTCCGCAGCCCGGCGCCGCAGCGCGAGCAGGTCGCCGCCGTCGGCCGCGTCGCCGATCAGCGGGGAGCCCACGCCGACGGCCACCGCGCCGGAGGACAGGTACTCGGCCGCGTCGGCCGCGTCCACCCCGCCGACGGGTACGAACGGCAGGTCGGGGAAGGGGGCGCGCAGGGCCCGGAGGTACGCCGGTCCGCCGATCGTGCCCGGGAACAGCTTGAGCGCGGAGGCCCCCGCCGCGTCGGCCGCCATGACCTCGGTCGGGGTGATGACCCCGGCCAGGACCGGCAGCCCCTGCCGGACGGACTCGTCCACGCCCGCGCCGAGGCCCGGGGTGACCATCAGGTTGGCTCCGGCCTCGGCGGCCCGCTGGGCGTCCTCGGCGGTCAGGACCGTACCGGCCCCGAGCCAGGCCCCGTCGCCGAGCTCCTTGCGGGCCCGGCCGATGACGTCCAGCGCGTCGGTGCCGCTGAGGGAGACCTCGATGAGCGGGACCCCCTCCTCGACGAGGGTCATGACGGTGCGGAAGGACGCCTCCGCGTCCCGTCCGCGGACGATGGCGACGAGCCGCTCCTGTCGCAGCGCTGCGCCGAACTCCATGGGAATGCCTGCCTTCTGATGTGTGGGGGGTGGGGGTGCCGTTGTGGGGAGTGGGGGTGGGGGTGGGGATGCCGCCGGGTGGTGGTGGGGGCTCACCACTCGGCGAAGGAGCCGTCTTCGTGGCGCCACACCGGGTTGCGCCAGGCGTGGCCCTTCCTGTCGGCGGCCCGGACGGCCGCCTCGTCGACCTCGACGCCGAGGCCCGGCCGCTCGGTGCGGACCAGGGAGCCCGCGTCGAAGCGGAACGGCTCGGGGTCGGTGACGTAGTCGAGGAGCTCGGCGCCCTGGTTGTAGTGGATGCCGATGGACTGCTCCTGGATGAGGAAGTTCGGGGTGGTGAAGGCCACTTGGAGGCTGGCCGCCAGGGCGACCGGCCCGAGCGGGCAGTGCGGCGCGATCTGGGCTCCGTAGACCTCGGCGAGGGCGGCGATGCGGCGCAGTTCCGAGATGCCGCCGGCGTGCGAGATGTCGGGCTGCAGGATCGCCACGCCGGCCTGCAGGGGGGCGAGGAACTCCCGCCGGGAGAAGAGCCGTTCGCCGAGCGCGAGGGGGATGTTGGAGGCGTTCACCAGATCGGGGACGGCCTGCATGTACTCGGAGAGGACCGGCTCCTCGACGAACATCGGGTCGTACGGGGCCAGCAGCGGCAGGATCCGGCGGGCGTTAGCGGGGGAGACCCGGCCGTGGAAGTCGAGCCCGAAGTCCCGGTCGTCGCCGAGGACTTCGCGGGCGGTCTCGGCGCGCCGGAGGCAGTCGCGGACCTCGGAGCGGGTCGCCAGGGGGCTCATGCGGCCGCAGCCGTTCATCTTGACGGCCGTGAAGCCCGCCTCGATCTGCCGGACCAGCGCGTCCTCGATCTCGTGCGGCTCGTCGCCGCCGACCCAGGCGTAGGCGCGGATCCGGTCGCGGACCGGCCCGCCGAGGAGCTGGTGCACGGGCTTCCCGTACGCCTTGCCCTTGATGTCCCACAGCGCCTGGTCGAGCCCGGCGACGGCGGAGGACAGCACGGGGCCGCCGCGGTAGAAACCGCCCTTGGTCATGACCTGCCAGTGGTCCTCGATCCGCAGGGGGTCCCGGCCGACGAGGTACTCCGACAGCACCTCCACGGCCGCGCGCACCGGCTCGGCGCGCCCTTCGACCACGGGTTCGCCCCAGCCGACGACGCCCTCGTCGGTTTCCACGCGGACGAACATCCAGCGCGGCGGGGCCATGAACGTCTCGATGCGGGTGATCTTCACGGTTGACGGTGTCCTCTCCTTGTGGGGTGGCAGGAGGGGATCTCTGGGGAGGCGGCGGCCGGCGCTGCGGGCGCTGGCCGATGCCTCGGGTACGGGTCGGGTGCTACCGGTCCTACGGGTCTTGTGCGGGTCTTGCGGGTCCTACGGGTGGTCGCGCTGCGCCATGTCGAGGAGGTCGAGCACGGCCCGGTGCGCCCCGTCCGGGTTCCCGGCCCGGATCTGGTCGACCACGGCCCGGTGGATCGCGTGCGGGTGCTCGAAGTCCCCCTTGTGCACCGCGCGGTCGCGTTCGACGAGGGCCGGGATGATCACCCGGTACATCTGCGTGAAGAACAGGTTGTGCGAGGCGGTCAGCAGCGCCAGATGGAACGAGGCGTCCGCCCGCACGTGCAGTACCGGGTCGGAGTCGCTTGCCGCCATCGCGGTCAGCGCCGCGTCCAGCGCGGCCAGGTCCTGCTCGGTGGCCCGTACGGCGGCCAGCGCGGCGGCGGCCGGCTCGACCGAGCGGCGCAGTTCGAGCAGGTCCGAGAAGAAGCAGTCGGGCGCGCCGGCCGCGAGCTTCCAGCGCAGCACGTCGGCGTCGAAGAGGTTCCAGTCGGTGCGCGGGCGCACGAAGGTGCCGCGCTTCTGCCGGGCGTCGACCAGACCCTTGGCCATGAGCACCTTGATGGCTTCGCGGAGCACCGTCTGGCTGACGTCGAGCTCCTCCATCAGGAGGGGGAGGTCGAGGGTGGCCCCCTCGTCGTGCGTGCCGTCGAAGATCCGCCGCGCCAGTTCCTCCACCGCCGCCTTGTGGACCCCGCGACCGGCGTACGCGGCCTCGCTGCTGCTCATTCCGGTTTCCCCTCTCCCTGCCGGGGCTTTGGTCCCTACTTGTCGCCCTGACAAGGCAAAGACTTGCACAAGTAATCGTTAATTAGCAATTATCGAGTCGCGCTACCGGAACATCTGATTCCGTCTGCTCCGCGCTGTGCTGCGGCCCTCCTGGGCGCTCTCCGGAGCCCCTGCGCGCGCCGCGTACCGCTCGGCACGCGCCGCTCGGCACGCGCCGCTCGGCGCTCCTGGCACGTCACCCCCACACGTCATCCCCACACGTCCCCCCGGGAGACAACGATGTCCCTCAGCCACGACCCGGCCGCCGCGACCACGCGGCCGGGCAGCGGCACCGGCCCCTCCGGCCCGGCGAAGCCACCGGAGCTGCCGAAGCGCAGGATCGGCAGGTACCGTTTCGCGATCCTCGCCGTCCTCTTCGTCAGTACCGCCATCAACTACCTGGACCGCAGCGTCCTGTCGATCGTGGCGCCGGACGTCTCCAAGGACCTCGGCATCTCGCCGGAGACGATGGGCTGGCTCTTCTCCGGCTTCGCCTGGACCTACGCCCTCGCCCAGATCCCCGGCGGCCGCCTCGTCGACAGGTTCGGCCCGCGCATCGTCTACGCCTGGGCGCTGATCGGCTGGTCGGTCATGACCGCACTCGGCTCGCTCGCCAAGGGCTTCGGCTTCCTGTTCGCCAGCCGCATGGGCCTCGGTCTCTTCGAGGCCCCCGCCTTCCCCTGCAACGGGCGCGTCGCCGCCTCCTGGTTCCCGCGCGCGGAACGCGGCCGGGCGGTCGCCGTCTACACCTCGGGGCAGTTCATCGGCCTGGGCGTGGCCTTCCCGCTGATCGCCTGGATGGCCGCCACGCTCGGCTGGCGCCACGTGTTCTGGATCCTCGGCGGCGTGGGCGTCGCCTGGGCGCTGGTGTGGACGAAGGTCATCCGCAACCGACCCGAACAGCACCCCAAGGTCGGCGCGTACGAGCTCGTCCACATCACCGAGGACGGGGCGACCGCCGACAGCTCCGCCCAAGCCCGGGAGAAGGGCGCCTTCCGCCGCGACATGGGCTTCCTGCTGCGGCAGCGCCGTATCTGGGGCGTCTTCCTCGGCCAGTTCGCCATCGCCTCGACGCTGTACTTCTTCCTGACCTGGTTCCCGACCTACCTCACCAACGAGCGCGGTCTGAGCCTCGACAAGGGCGGTCTGACCGGAGCCCTGCCCTTCGTTGCCGCCCTCGTGGGCGTGCTGTGCGGCGGCAGTTGGTCCGACTGGATGGTCAAGCGCGGCATGTCGGCGTCCTTCGCCCGCAAGACCCCGATCGTGACGGGCCTGGGTCTCGCGGGCGTCATCGTCGCCGCCAACTACGTCACCTCGAACGCCGCGATGATCGCCATCATGTGCGTGGCCTTCTTCGCCAACGGCCTCGCGTCGTTCTCCTGGGTCCTGGTCACCGAGATCGCACCGGAGCGGATGCTCGGCGTGGCCGGCGGGGTCTTCAACGTCTTCGGCAACCTCGCCGGCATCGTCGTACCGATCGTCATCGGCTACATGATCGGCGGCGGCGACGGCTCCTTCGCCCTCCCGCTGATGCTGATCGGCGGCATCACGGTCGGCGGAGCCCTGTCCTTCCTCTTCCTCGTGGACAAGGTCGAACGCATCGAGGCGTAGGGCCGGGGGCAGCGCCTAGGCAGGCCTGCCGACGGGCGCCCTCCCGCTCCGGCCCCCGCTCGCGCTCATACGCGCCCGCTGCTCCCGAGCCGCCTCCTCGGGGTGGCGGGCGCGCCAGTACGGGTTGTCGTGCGGCAGGGCGCTGCCCACCCGCCCGTACATCCCGAACCACATCAGCATCACGCCGACCACGAAGCTGAACAGCACGTTGGGGATGCGGAAGGCCAGGAAGTTCATCCCGGTGTCGAGCAGTGCGAGGTTCACGAACCCGCTCGCGATGAACAGCACGCCCAGCACGATGTTGAGCGTCGAGGCGAACGTGCCGCCGATGACCATCCCGATGAACAGCAGCAGTCCGATGCAGATCGACAGCACGCTCAGCGCGCCGTTGGTGTTCAGCGCGAGCACGGTGTCCCCACCGGTGTCGAAGAACCCGATCCGGTCGATGAGCCCGAGGATCCCGAAGACCACCAGCAGGAGTCCGGTCAGCCCGGCGCCGACCCGGTAGACCTTGCTGAGGCGGTGATCGCTGGGCAGGTGCTCGTCGAGGCTCGCGTTCACGGGACGCATCATGCGCTGCAGGACCCCGGGGGAGGTCCGGGGCGGTGCCGCCGTCGCGTACGGCTCGTGGGCGACGTAGGGCGCGTAGTGCTCATGGGGCTCGTGGCACCCGTAGAGCGCGTGGGGCGCGTACGACTCCTGCGACGCGGGAGGCGCCGGGGGCGCAGGGGAAACCCGGGACCAACGGGGCCTGTGCGGCCTGCGCAATCCGAGAGTCATGTGGCGGCGGTGGTGACGGTGGTGGTGATGGTGTCCATGGGAAGCGTGGGCGGCCATGGCGCCCTCCTCTGCTCCGTTCCTGGCCCCTCCAGCATCCGCCGGTGCCCCCGCCCGGACAAGTCCGGACGGCACGGCACTAGCCGTGGCCGCGCTCGGTCCGGATGTCCGTCACCACCCGCTGCACGGACGACCGTACGGCCTCCATCTCCTGGAGGAAGGCCCAGTAGTCGGGGTGCCGGTCCTCCAGTGCGGCCAGCGCCCGGGCGACCCTGGCCACCGCGTCGTCCAACGGGCCCGCGTGCCGGGGCTCGGGGACCGTACGGCCCTCCATCGCCAGGCGCTGCGCGTCCCGGATCGCGAACCGGGTCCGCTCCACCTCCGCCTGCGGATCCCGGGCCACCGCCTCCAGCCGGGTCAGCCGGTCCTGCGCCGCCGACACGGCCTCGTCGGTGGAGTCCAGCGAAGCCCGCACCGCCTCGACCAGGGCCGCCACGACCGCCCACTGCTGCTGGTCACGGGCCCGGCCGGCCTCCGCGAGCCGCTCCTCCGCCTGCGCGACGTCCCGTACCGCCTGCTCCGGAACCTGCTGGAGGTCCTGCCAGCAGGCCGCGCTGAAACGCCGGCGCAGCTCGCTGAGCACCGGATCCACCCGGTCCGCCCGGTTGCGCAGGGCCTGCGCCCGGGTCCGCAGACTCACCAGCCGCCGGTCGATCTCCGCGGCCCGCTCCGGGAGCCGCGCCGCCTCGGCCCGTATCGCCTCGGCGTCGCGCAGGATCCGGTCGGCGCGCTGCACGGTCTCCTGCACGCCGTGCTGCGCGGCGCCCTGGTTCAGCTTCGTCAGCTCCGGCCCGAGCGCGGCCAGCCGCGCCGCCAGATCATCGGCCCGGATCCCCTTGCCGCGCACCTCGTCCAGCGCCGTGCTCGCCGCGAGCAGCGCGGCCCTGGCCCGCTCCCGCGCGGGCGCCACCCGCGCCAGCTGCGTCTCCGCCCGGCCGAGCAGCGGCTGCAGCCCCTGCGCGAACCGGTCGAGCTCGCCCTTGACCCGGACCAGCTCCTCCTTGGCCCGCGTCAGCTCGTCCCGGGCACGCGTCGCGGCCGACGCCTCCAGCTCCACCCGGTCGAGATCGTGCGCGTCGACGGCATCGATGTAGACGTGGCTGACCTGGTCGATCCGCTGCCCGAGCGCGGCGAACCCCTCACCGGCCCGGCGCGCCTCCGGCGACCCGTCCGCGGCCGCGATCGTCTCGATCGAGATCCGCAGATCCCGCTGCGCGGTGTCCAGCTCGTAGAACGCCGCCGCGGCAGCGTCCTTCGCCGCCTGAGCATCCGCCCGCCGACTCTCGTCCCGCCCGCCGCCGAACCACCGCCGGGGTGCCGTCGTCACAGTCGCCTCTCCCGTACCCGGTCCGCATGTCCCCTGCCCCGGCCCATTCTCCCCCACGGGAACGGGTTTGCGTGGGGGGTGCGCCCTGCATGTAGGCTGTCCACTCATCCACGGGTGCGTAGCTCAGGGGTAGAGCGCTGCTCTTACAAAGCAGATGTCGGCGGTTCGAAACCGTCCGCGCCCACCAGTACGAAGGCCCCCAACCGATCATGGTTGGGGGCCTTCGGCCGTAGTTCTCGACGGCAGCCGCCCTTGGGCGGGAGCCTCCCGGTGCGCTCCTGGCGATGGCTCCCACCCGCGGAGTCGGCCGGCCTACGGGCCCAGCCAGGTTCCGCGATGGCGGGCCACGGCGTAGACGGCTTCGACCTGGTCCTGGGTGAGTTTGCCGGTGAGCGGTCCCAGGACGGAGACCTCCCGCTCCCGGTAGATCCGCACGCCGAGCTGAGTCGGGACCCGCGGCAGGTCCTGGGCGCCGACGAAGACGAGCACGGGCTCGACCGGAACGGGGAAGGCGCAGTAGCGCTCCAGCACCCCGCGCACGTACGTCGCTTCGGCCCGGCTCTTGGCCGGGTACGGGCGGGCCGGGCCGTGGTCCACCTTGACCACGTCGTCACCGATCCACACGGACTTCCCTTGCAGGTTCTTGGTGTTGATCGTGAACACCCCGCCTGGCCCGATGAGCAGGTGGTCTACGTCCCCTCCGCGTGACAGCCGGATCGAGTGCAGCACCTTCCACCCGTGCCGGGCCAGCCGCCCGAGCTCGGCGCCGGTCCTCCGCTCGCCGGCCAGGCCCCTGGACCACGAGTCCCACCGGCTCTTCCTTCGCAACAACCGATTGACCACCCGCTCCACCGGCCGCGGCCCCTGAGCCGCCAGCAGGTCGCGCACCTGCGCCCCGGGGCGGTTCCGGGCCAGATCGTTCTCCTTGGTCAGCGCGGGCAGCTCCGCGACACCCCGTGACCGCACTCCTTCCGGGCGCGGACGCGATTCCGGCTCGGGCGACGTGCCCGGCTGCTCCGAAGCCCTGGACTGTTCGGCGAAGTGCGCGCGAAGCGCGGCCACCGCCTCAGCCCGCCGCTCCTCCACCACTATGGTCACCTTGCCGGTCCGAACGTCCGCCCATGCGACGGCGGTCCCGTCCGGGAGGTTCACGTACCACCGGTCGTGACCAGGCCTACGCCATCGGGAAACCCTCAGCTCGCCCATGCCGCCCCCTGACACTTCGCGCCCCGAAGCCAATGGGAACAGCCGAACCGCACCACGACAAGACGACCGGGACGCGTCGCGGTAGCGGGCCGAGACCGCTCTGAGCTCCCCGTGCGTTGCTGTGCGCCCTTCCTGCTCCTCGGAGCTTGCGGCACGGTGCAAGGAGTGCGTACGGCAGGTGAGCGGGAGAGGGGTGGCGGGGTGACGCAGCCGAGGTGTGGTGCGGTGACCAAGCGTGGGGGGCGGTGCCGGAGCAAGGCCATCGTCGGGAGCGGCCAGTGCGGCAGGCACCAGGGGCGCTGGACTCGGCAGGGGGACGCGCAGGCGGAGGCGAAGCGGGCCAAGGCCAAGATGCAGGAGCTGCGGAAGAAGAAGTGGGGGTGGTGGTGAGTGGCCGGCTTTGCCTGTCGGTAGGTGGTGCGGGGCGGGATAGTGGAGGTATGTGCCGATCGATCAAGACGTTGCGTCCGCCCGCCATCCCGGAGAAGGCGACCGAAGAGGAGATCCGGGCCGCCGCCCTGCAGTTCGTGCGGAAGGTGTCCGGCTTCCGGGCGCCCGCCGCGCACAACCAGGAGGTCTTCGACGCCGCCGTCGACGCGGTCGCGGAGGCTACGAGGGACCTGCTGGAAGGGCTTCACGTCAGGGGAGCGGGGGCTGCCGTGGCCGGGTGAGGGTGCCGGGCGGACGGTCAGGCGGCTGCCGGGACGGCGTCCTCTTCCAGGGGGACCACCGCGACCGGGCAGCCGGTGTGGAGCAGCACCGCGTTGGTGACGGAGCCCAGGCGCGGGGAGAGCGGGCGCTTGCGGTGGCGGCCGATGACGATCAGGTCCGCGGCCTGGGAGGCGGCCACCAGGTGGCCGGCCGCGTCGCCGGGCGCCGACAGCTGCTCGATCGCCACCTCCGGGTACTGCTCGGCGTACGGGCGCAGGTGCGCGGCGGCCAGGGCCGCGACCTCGTGGGCGTTGGCGGTCTCCTCGTGCGCTGCCGTGCCGATGGCCCCGGCGACGGTGAAGGTCCGGCCGGGCCAGGCGTGCGCGACGACGACCTGGAGCCGGGCCCCGCGCCGGGCCGCCTCGCGGAAGGCGAAGGAGGTGGTGCTCGCGTCGGGGGCCGCGCTGTTGAGGCCGAGTACGACCTGCCCGTACGGGTCGTGCAGGGGAGGCTCGGCGCGCGGGACGACCACCACGGGGCAGGCGGCCTGGCTCGCGCAGGCGATGCCGTTCGAGCCGAGGAGCAGGCTGGCGAAGCCGCCGCGGCCGCGTGAGCCGAGGACCATCATCTGGCCGTCCTCGCCCAGCCGGGGCAGCACCTGGTCGGGGGCGCCGGGGTGCGAGGCGTACTCGATCGGGGGGAGGCCGGCGCGGCCGTCGAGTGCCTCGCGGACCCGGATCAGTACGGGGTCGTCGTCGAGGCCCGGCTCCGTGAAGCCGCCGGACAGGGCTGCGCCGATGGAGTTCATGTAGAGGCGGGCGTGCACGATGCGCAGCGGGGCGGAGGTCATCAGGGCCTGGGAGATGGCCCATTCCAGGGCCCGGTTGCCGTTCGCGGATCCGTCTACGGCGGCGATCACGGGGCGCGGGCTCTGGTCCATGGCGGGCTCCTTGAGGGGCAGCGGTGCGTGGACTCAGCCTTGCGGGAGGGAATTCCGGGCGGGAGTGGGGAAAGTCCCGAATGCGGCGGGACCATCGGCCACTCCCGTCGGCGGAGTGGGAGTACGGGTTCTGGGTGGGGCGCGGTGGGGGCGCGTCGGGTCGGGTCAGGAGGCGTGGTCCGTGCGGCGGCGCAGGATCCAGGCGCCGGCACCCAGCGCAGCGGCTACGAGGCCGCCGCCGATGGCGATCTGGCCCGGGCTCATGGAGTCGACGCTGCCGCCGAGTCCGCCGCGGGCGGCGCCCGGGGTGATGTTCAGCGCCACGGTGACGCGTTCGCCGCCGGGGCCGCCGCACTCGAAGGTGACGGGGTGTGAGCCGGCGCTGATGTTCCGGGAGGTGGTGGCGGATCCGAAGAGGTTGGTGGCCTCGGCGTTGCCGGGGGTCAGCCAGACGTCGCCGAAGGCGCGGGAGGTGGCCTTGCCGGTGCGGGTGCCGCAGCCGGTGACGTTGAGGCTGACCCGGCCCCCGGGGGCGACGTTGGTCGGGGAGACGCTGCCGGAGGGCTGGGCCTGGGCGAGGGTCGGCGGCGCGCCTGCGGCGAAGGCGACGGTCGCTGCGGCGACGGCCAGCAGGCGGGGGAGGCGGCGGTACCGGCGGGGGCTGTGGGGGGTGGCGGGCATGGAGAGGACTCCTCGGGCTCCGGGAACTGCGCGGCGCGGATTCGGGTGCGCACCGTCCTCTGGACGCTAGGAGCCCCGCGTGGCCGCGGCGATCGCTGCCGGGTGAACGGGTGAGCCACTGCTCCGCCCGGGGGAGGCGGGGCGGGGCGGAACGGGCGGAGCCGTTGTCGGAGCCGGGTGCGGGTTGCTGCGGGCGGGCGGGCGGGCGGCCGGGCGGGCGAGGGAGTCGGGGGATCGGCCGGGGGCCGTACCTCTGGGGGCCGGCTCCAGGGTGTGCGGCTGCGGGGATCGCTGGTGGGGAGCGGGCGGGGTCGCTGCTCCGCCCTGGGAAGGCGGGGCGGAGCGGGCGGGGGCGGAGTCGGGGGAGCGGTGCGGGCCCTACCCGGCGTCGTGCGGCTGCGGGGATCGCTGGCGCGGGAGCGGGTGAGCCGCTGCTCGCCCGGGGGAGGCGGGGCGGAGCGGAGCGGGCGGGGGCGTTGCCGGAGCCGGGTGCGGGTCGCTGCAGGCGGGCGGGCGAGTCGCTGCGCTGCCTGGGGGAGGCGGGGCGGAGCGGACGGGGGCGGAGTCGGGGGACCGGCGGTGCGGGGGCGACCCCGTGTCGTGCGGCCGCGGGGATCGGCCTGGGGCCGGACCTCTGGGGCCGGCTCGGGGGTGTGTGGCTGCGGGGATCGCTGGGCTACCCGTCCAGCGGGGGCGGGGTGGCCCGGGTCAGGCGGTGGGGGTGGGAGTGGGGGTGGGGCGGCGGACCACGAAGGCGGCCAGGGAGCCTGCGGCGAAGAGGGCGAGCAGGGAGATCGCGGTGCCGAGCCAGGTGGTGCCCAGCCACTGGGTGCCGAAGTAGCCGAGGGCGATGCTGTACCCGGCCCAGGCGATGGCGGCCAGGACCGACCAGGGAAGGAACTCCCGGACCTTGCGGTGGGTCTTGCCCGCGCCCAGGGAGACCACCGAGCGGCCGGCCGGGGCGAAGCGGGCGATCACCACCAGGGCGCCGCCGCCGCGCGCGAGGGCGGTGCCGAGGCGCTCGTGGGCCCGGGTCAGCCGGCGCGAGCGGGCGATGGCGCGGTCGAGGCGGGCCCCGCCCCGGCGGGCCAGCCGGTACGCGGCCATGTCACCCAGTACCGAGGCGGTGACGGCCGTGACCAGCAGCGCCAGGATGTCCGGCACCTGGGACTGCACGGGCACGGGTCCCGCCGCCCCGGCTGCCGCCGCGGCAGCCGCCGCAGCGGTGACCACCAGCACCCCGCTCGGCAGCACCGGGAGGAACACGTCGAGCAGGATGGACAGCGCCACGAGGGCGTAGATCCACGGGCTCGAAGTCATCGAGCCCAGAGTCTCAAGCAAAACGGGACTCCCCAGTCCGGTTGACGTGCCTCGGCGTGAGGCGCCGCGACGTCGCGGGGGAGCGGCAGGGGCGGCTGACAGCGGAACAGCGTACGCCGGGTGTCCACGGACCGGACGCCCGGGTCGGTGCTCCGCCGTGACGGGTCGCCCGCCGTGCGTCAGCGCGGCGGCGTGAGGTCGCGGTCCAGGACCGTCACCAGGCGGGGGCCCTTGCGGGCCTGGTCCAGGCACAGCCGCGCCGAGCGCCCCGACAGCGCGAGCGTCATGAGCTGGTTGCCGAAGAACGGGCCGCCCGTCCGCCGCCAGCTCAGCGGGGGCCGGCCCGTCCGGCCGTGCCGGGAGAAACCCCGGCCCAGCCACCGGCCGAGCCGTGACCAGCCCAGCCTGAAGCCCCACTTCACTGCGGTGTGGATGGAGTTGTGGACCGGGGAGCAGGTCAGCTGGAACACCTGCGCCGTGCTGGGTATTCGGGGCTCGGCCACGTACGCGTGGTGCACGTCCCCCGAGAGCACGCACACCGTCGCCGGCGCCCGCGGGCCCGTGCCCACCTCCTCGATCAGGTCGCTGAGCATCGCGAACGAGGCCGGGAACGCCGCCCAGTGCTCGAGGTCGCTCCGCCGGCGCAGGTCCTCTCCGATCCGGGCCCACCTCGGGCCCCGCTCCCCGCGGCACAGCGCGGCATTCCACACCTCCGCGTCGTGCACGAGCGGCGGCATCAGCCAGGGCAGTGAGGAGCCGATGAGGAGGTGGTCGTACGCCCCGTGCCCGTCCAGGGCGTTCTCGCGGAGCCACTGCTGCTCCGCCGGGTCGAGCATGGCCCGCTCGTCCTCGGCGAGCACCCGGGCCGCCCGGGTGTCCACCATCAGCAGCCGGGACCGGCCGAAGTCGCGGCGGTAGCTCCAGCGCACCGTGGTCGGGTCGGCGTCCGCCGAGGTGGCGAAGGCCCGTAGCGCGTCGGTGCCGTCGGGGGTCGCCCGTACCGCCTCGAACACGGGGTCGGCCGCCAGCTCGGCGGGGGAGAGGTTGCCGAGGTGCTGGTACACCCAGTACGTCATGAGGCCGCTGACCACCCGCTCCTGCCACCACGGGGTGGCGCGCATCTCCGCCAGCCACGCGGCGCTGGTGTTCCAGTCGTCGATGACGTCGTGGTCGTCGAACATGTGCAGGCTGGGGACGGTGGAGAGCAGCCAGCGGATCTCCGGATCGAGCCAGGACTCGTAGTAGAGCCGGGTGTACTCCTCGAAGTCCGCGACCTGGGCGCCGGGGGCCTCGCGCAGGTCCCGCCGGGCCGCCAGCCATTGGCGGGTGGAACGGGAGAGCTGGTCCGCGTACACCTGGTCGCCGAGGAGGAGCAGGACGTCGGGCCGCACCGCCTCCGGGTCGGCGGCCAGATCGGCGGCGAGGGTGTCGAGCGCGTCGGGGCCGTGGGGTCCGCGCCGGTCGGCCGGCGGGGCGGCCTGGCGGCAGGAGCCGAAGGTCAGGCGCAGGTCGGGAGCGGTCGCGGAGCCGCGCCGCCCCGCGGGCGGGGTGGTGATGGTGCTCGCGGGGAACGGGCTGTCGGGCAGCGGCCAGACCCGGAGGCCGTCGAGGAGGACCTCGTAGGCCGTGGTGGAGTCCGGGGTGAGGCCGGTGACGGTGATCAGGGCGTAGTGGTGGCCGGCTATCTGGAAGGTGTGGACGCTCCCGCCGGAACCGTCGGCGCACCGCACCTCGGCGGTGCACGGGCGGTCCGCCTCGATCCACAGCGTGGCGGAGTCGCCCGCGTCCCAGTCGACGTGGCGCAGCAGTGGTCCCAGGCGCAAGGCCCCCATGTAACTCCCCCTCCTTCGTCCGGCGTTGCCGTGTGATCACCGTACGACGGGGAGGGGGTGGTCCACCTCCCCCTGGCGGGGGAAAGATCCTTGGCCAGGGGTGGGGTGGGGGCCTGGTGGGGCTGTGTGCTGCGTCAGCAGGCGTTGAGGATGTTGACCAGGGCCGTCTTCTCCGTGGAGTCCATGCTCAGGGCCCAGTACTGCTTGACCTGGACCCACATGCGCGCGTAGGTGCAGCGGTAGGCGGTGCGCGGCGGCAGCCACTTGCCGGGGTCGAGGTCGCCCTTGGCCTGGTTCACGTTGTCGGTGACCGCGATGAGCTGGGGGCGCGTGAGGTCGTTGGCGAACTGCTGGCGCTTGGCGGTGGTCCAGGAGTTGGCGCCGGATCGCCAGGCCTCGGCGAGGGGGACCATGTGGTCGATGTCGATGTCCGAGGCGGCCGTCCAGGTGGCGCCGTCGTACTCGGAGTACCAGCTGCCGCTGACGGCGGCGCAGGCGGAGTCCTGGACCACGCCCGAACCGTCGCGCTTCAGGACGGTCTCGCGGGTGTTGCAGGTGCCGGAGACGGTGCTCCAGTGGGGGAAGAGGTCCCGGCTGTAACCGCTGGTGGAGCCTTCGGTCTTCGGGGTGACGGTGGCGAGGTACGAGCGGGCGGCCGCGGCGCTGATGGGGGTGGGAGGGGAGGCGGCGGCGGTAGGGGCGCTGAGGAGGGTGGTCAGGGAGGCTGCCGCGAGTATGGAGGCGAGCGTGCCCAGTCGACGCGCGTAGACGGAGGACGTGGAAGTGCGGGAGGGGGTGGAGGACATGAGGGCTCCTGGGTGGGGTCAGGGGTGGTGGGCGCCGGGGCGCCGGAGGCGCTGTGGGCGCGGGTGCGTGGTGCGGCGTGGCCATGCTGGCCGCGCCGGGTTTCGGGGGGATGGGCGCGAAGTGACAGTCTGAAGGCATGAGCATGTCATGGCGAGGTTCGTGACGGGGCCTGGGGTGGGGGGAGTTGGAGTTCTGGGGTGGCTTGGGCGGGGGTGAGGCTAATGTTCCGCGCCCGGTTCGGGGGGTATGGCGACGGCGCCGCGCCCGGTCGTTCCGGGGGCGGCGCCGTGATGCGGAATCAGAGTCCGGTGGTGAAGGGGTTGTTGTGGACCGCGTTGGAGTGATAGGTGACCCGGTCCTTGCGGAGCTGCTCGGTGCGCTCCAGCTCGATCAGGATCCCCTCCGACGCCACCGAGCGGCGGCGGCTTTCGCGGCGCAGCACCTTGACGATGAGGTACAGCGCTGTGATCCCCATCAGGCTGAACAGGACGATCAGTTCGGTCATGGCATTTCCCCCCGTGGTCACGCTCTCGGCCTGCGCACTCCGGTGATCCGGTGATCTGGTGATCGAGTCATCCGGTGCGCCGTGGTCGACCGTACCTTCCGTTGTCAGACCCGCCTGCGAGGCTGAGGCCATGGAGACCACGTTGCAACTGACGATCGACTGCGCCGATCCGGCGGTGATGGTGACGTTCTGGGTCGAAGCCCTCGGCTACGTGCCGGAGCCGGCGCCGGACGGGCACGCGACCTGGCGGGCGTACTGGGAAGGCATGGGGGTGCCTGCGGAGGAGCTGCCCGAGGGGGTCGGGGAGTTGCCGGAGTCGATCGTGGATCCGTCCGGGCGGGGGCCCCGGGTGTGGTTCCAGCAGGTCCCGGAGTCGAAGGCGGGCAAGAATCGGCTGCACCTGGACCTGAAGGTCAGCGGTGGGCGCGGGGTTCCGATGGAGCTCCGGAGGCGGCGGGTCGACGACACGGTGCAGCGGCTCACCGGTGCGGGGGCGAGGGTGCTGCGCGTGCTGGACGAGTTGGAGACGCACTATGCGGTGGTGATGCAGGACCCCGAGGGGAACGAGTTCTGCGTCGCCTGAGCCTGGGGCGCGGTGCGGGCCTTGTGTGGGCGCCAGGGTGGCGTGGGAGCACCGGCTGCGCCCCGCGGTGTGCGGGATGCCCGGCCGCGGCCGCGGCCTCGGTCGTAGGCGGGCCTGTCGGGGCGACCGGGCCCGCCGGAACGGGCCGCCGGGGTGCTCGTCGGGGGGCTCCGAGTGAGCCGTCTGGTCGTGTGGCCCCGGCGGGCCGTCCGTCGGGGTGCGCCGGCGGGCCGTTCCGGCGGGCTGCCCGGGTGGGCTCTCGGTCAGGCCGTTTCGATGGTGAGGGTGATGGAGCCGTCGGGGGAGGTGGTGACGGCGACGGCGGTGAGGTCGAGGACGTGGGCGGTGGGGCCGTGGGCGGCGGCGCGGGGGCCGACGCCGATGACCCGCATGCCCGCGGCCTGGCCTGCGGCGATGCCGGCGGCGGAGTCCTCGAAGACGATGCAGTCGGCCGGGTCCACGCCGAGGGCGGCGGCGCCCATCAGGAAGCCCTCCGGGTCGGGCTTGCTGGCCTGCACGGACTCGGCGGTCACCCGCACCTCGGGCATCGGCAGGGCGGCGGCCGTCATCCGGGCCGTGGCCAGGGCCGCGTCGGCGGAGGTGACCAGGGCGTGCGGGAGGGTGCTGAGGGCGGCCATGAAGGCGGGAGCGCCGCCGATCGGGACCACGCCCTCGGTGTCGGCGGTCTCGCGGGCGAGCATCACCGCGTTCTCGGCGAGGTTCTCCTCCATCGGGCGGTCCGGGAGAAGGATCGCCATCGTGGCGTAGCCCTGGCGGCCGTGGACCACCTTGAGGGCCTCCTTCGGATCCAGGCCGTGCTCCACGGCCCAGTCGTGCCAGCAGCGCTCGACCACCGCGTCCGAGTTGACGATGGTGCCGTCCATGTCCAGGAGCAGGGCCTTGGCGGTCAGGACGGCGGGGGCGGTGGTGGTGCTGGCCGGCATCGGAGGGGCTCCAGACGGGACGGGAAAAGAGAACAAGTGGTTCCGTCCACCGGTCAGGGAGTGAGGACGGAACCACTTTGTTCCTGAAGAATACAAAACGCAGAGGGGTGCTCGCCACCGGATGGGGTGTGTTCTATCCCTCCAAGGCGCGACGGGTCGCCGGGCCGTAGACGCCCCAAGGGTCCTCGTCGATGCCGTTGTACGCCTGGAACGTCGAGACCGCCGATTCCGTACGCGCGCCGTAGCGCCCGTCGTACTTGCCGCGGTAGATGCCCTGCGCTGCCAGCAGGCGCTGGAGCTTCTCCACCTCGGGGCCCGAATCCCCGTACCGGAGGGTCGGTGCCTGCGTCGGGGGCCGCGAGGTCGGTCGGGAGGTGCGGCTCGGGGTGGGGGAGGGGGTGGCCGACGGGGTCGACGAACGGCTCGGGGTGGGGGAGGGCGAGGGAGAGGGGGACAAGGACGCGGAGGCGGAGGTGGACCGGGACGGGGTGGTGGAGGGCGACGGGGTCGGACCGGTGCTCGCGGTGGCCTGTGACGGGGCGACCTGCGTGAGGCTGGTCAAGGGGGAGGAGGGCTTCGCGTCGACGAGGGCCGTCTCCGGCGAGGCGGGCCCCGAAGTGGCACGCAGGGCGAGGACGACCGCGCCGATCACCACGACGGCGGCGCCCGCCATGAGGGCGAGCGCGCGGGTGCGGCGTCGCGGGGGTTTGGGGGAGTGCGCCCCGTCCGGCCCCTCGGGCCCGTAGGCCCCGTACGCCGGGCCGCCCGCGCCTCCGGGGTGGGGTGCGGGTGCCCCGTACGGGTCGTACGGGGGTACCGGGCGCAGCTGCATCGTTTCTTCGGGCAGGGACGCTACGGGTGTCCCGTACGCGGGAGTCTCAGCCCCGGGCGGCACCGGCTCGGTGCGGGTGGGGGTGGTCGGGGGTGAGTGCGGCGACGCGGGATCCGCCGGGCCGGGGTAGGCCGGGAGCACGGCCGTCGGGCCGGTGTGCGCGGAGGTGCCCACGGCCTCCGTGCCGGCCGCACCGGAGTGCGCGGCCGTGCCCGCCGGGCCGGGGTGTACCGGCGGGGCGTCGGCCGGGCCGGGGGCCGTCGGGGTGGCGCCCACCGGGTCGGTGGCGGGCGTAGGGGTGTTCGCCTCGCCGGGGTGTGATGGCAAGCCGGGTACCCGGCCCGGGTGCGGAGCGGAACCGGTCGAGTCGGGCCGCGCAGCGGCGCCGGTCGAGCCGGAGTAGGGCGACGCGGTGCCCGTCGGCCCCGGGTAGGCCGACAGGCCGGTCGTGGGGCCCGGGTGCGGTGCGGGGTGTGGGGAGACGTCCTGCGCAGGGCTGTCGGCGGGGTCGGCTGTGCGCGTGCTTGCCGGGTCGGAGTAGGGCGGCGCGCCGGCCGTTTGGCCCAGGTGCGGTGCGGGATGCGGGGAGGCGGAGCGCTCAGTCGTGCCCGTGCCCGCCGACGGGGTATTGCCCGGCTGGGGATGCGGTTGCAGCCCGGCAGACTGGGTCGCCCCCGCGGGCGTGCCCGTCGGGCTGGCGTGCGCCGGGGATTCCGCCGGGCCGGGGCCCGCGGACGTGATGCCCGTCCAGCCGGGCCGCCGCGTGGTGTCCGGTCGGGCTGCATGGGGCGGCGTCGTGGCCCCATTGCCCGGGTGGTGCACCGGGACGGCTGGCGGCCCGGGGTGTGGCGGGGTGGCGCCCGGGTTGGGGCGCGGAGCAGTGCTCGCCGAGCCAGGCGGCGGAGTGGTGCCCGGCATCCCTGCGTGCGGCGGCGTCATCCCCGCCGGGGCGGGGTGGTGGGCCGTCGTGGCTGTCGGGCTGGTGTGCGTCGCCTGGGTGTCGGCCGGGCCGGGGTGGACAGGGGTGGGGCTCGTCCAGTCCGGGTAAGGCGGCGTGGTGTTCGGTATGCCTGCGTGGTGCGGTGGCGTGCCCGCCGGGCTGGGGCGCGTGGAGGTGGTGCCCGGGCCGGGGTGCGGGGCAGCGCTCGCCGGGCCAGGGAGCGGTGGAACGGCGCCCGGTATGCCCGCGTGGGGCGGTGTTGTGTCGACCGAGCCGGGCTGGTGGGCCGTGGTGCCAGTCGGGCTGGTGGGCGTCGGCTGGGTGCCAGCGGGGCCGGGGCGGGTGGAGGTGCTGTCCGTCCAGCCGGGGTGAGGCTGAGCGGTGCCCGGCATGCCTGAGTGCGGCGGTGTCGTGCCCGCCGGGGCGGGGTGTGCGGAGGTGGTGGCCGTCCAGCCGGGGTGAGGCGGCGTGGTGCCCGGGCCCGGGAGCGGAGCAGTGGGCGCAGGGCCGGGATGCGGAGTGGTGCTTGGCGGCGGTGGCGTGGAGTTCGGGTGGGCTGTGTGGGGTGTCGCCGTGCCCGCTGAGCCGGGGCGTGCGGACGTGGTGCCCGGGCCGGGCGGCTGCGGCGCGGTGCTCGCTATGCCCGTGTGGGGCGATGTTGTGCCCGCCGAGCCGGGGCGTGCGGAGGTGGTGCCCGGGCCGGGGGGCCGCGGCGCGGTGCTCGGTATGCCCGTGTGTGCCGAGGTGGTGCCCGCCTGGCCGGGGTGTGCGGAAGTGGTGCTCGTCCAGTCGGGGTGGGGCGGCGTGGTGCCCGGGCCCGGGAGCGGAGCAGTGGGCGTCGGGCCAGGGGGTGGTGGAAGGGTGCCCGGTGTGCCGGAGTGGGGCGGCGTCGTGCTCGCCGGGGCGGGGCGTGTGGAGGTGGTGTCCGGGCCGGGGTGTGGCGCCGGGGGGTTGGGGAGGGTGATGTACGGGCGGATGCGGAGGGGCTGGAAGCCTGGTGTGCAGTCGCAGGTTCCTTCCGTCGTGCCGCATTCCGGACAGTGCTCAGTACTCACTCGAATCCCTCCCCTGGCTGCTGCCAGCGATTATGCAGACCGCCGGTAACCCGCCCAACCCGCCCGGGAGGCCATAACGGGACACACCGCTCAGGATGGAGGAGTCGATCAGGCCCGAGGAGGAGCCGATGGTGCAGGACGTGACCACGGAGCCCGGCCCGCGCAAGCGGACATCCGGCCCCAGCGCCGAACACGCCTCACGCGAGGTGCTCGTCTCCATCGGTGCGCTGCTGCTGGGGCTGCTCATCTCTTCGCTCGACCAGACGATCGTGTCGACGGCCCTGCCGACGATCGTCAGCGACCTCGGCGGGATGTCGCACCTGTCCTGGGTGGTCACGGCCTACATGCTCGCTTCGACGGCCGCCACCCCGCTGTGGGGCAAGCTCGGGGACCAGTACGGGCGCAAGAAGCTCTTCCAGGGCGCCATCGTGCTCTTCCTGATCGGGTCCGCCCTGTGCGGCCTGGCGCAGAACATGCCGCAGCTCATCGGCTTCCGCGCGCTGCAGGGACTGGGCGGCGGCGGGCTGATGGTGCTGTCGATGGCGATCGTCGGGGACATCGTCCCGCCGCGCGAACGCGGCAAGTACCAGGGGCTCTTCGGCGCGGTCTTCGGAGCCACCAGCGTGCTGGGTCCGCTGCTCGGCGGACTGTTCGTGGACCACCTTTCGTGGCGCTGGGTCTTCTACATCAACCTCCCCATCGGTCTCGTCGCCCTCGTCGTCATCGCCGCGGCCCTGAAGATCCCGGTGCGCACCGAGAAGCACACCATCGACTACCTCGGCACCTTCCTCATCGCCTCCGTCGCGACCTGCCTGGTGCTCGTGGCCTCGCTCGGGGGTACGTGGGGCTGGAGCTCGCCCGAGATCATCGGGCTCGCGGTGCTCGGACTCGTCCTGCTGGTCTGCTTCGTCCTCGTCGAGCGCCGGGCCGTGGAGCCGGTGCTCCCGCTCAAGCTGTTCGGGATCCGGACCTTCACCCTCTGCTCGCTGATCAGTTTCATCGTCGGCTTCGCGATGTTCGGCGCGATGGTCTACCTGCCGACCTTCCTCCAGGTGGTCCAGGGCGTCTCCCCGACCATGTCGGGCGTCCACATGCTGCCGATGGTGCTCGGACTGCTGATCACCTCCACCGTGTCCGGCCAGATCGTCAGCCGTACCGGGCGCTGGAAGGTCTTCCCGATCGCGGGTACGGCACTGACCGCGGTCGGGCTGCTGCTCCTGCACCAACTGGAGCGCACCAGCTCCACCTGGGAGATGAGCCTCTACTTCTTCGTCTTCGGCGCCGGCCTCGGGCTGGTCATGCAGGTGCTGGTCCTGGTGGTGCAGAACTCGGTCAGCTACGCCGATCTCGGTGTCGCCACCTCGGGCGCCACCTTCTTCCGCTCCATCGGCGCCTCCTTCGGCGTCGCCATCTTCGGCACGATCTTCACCAACCGGCTCGACGACAAGCTGGCCGGTGCGCTCAAGGGGATCCCGCTGCCGCCGGGGGTGAACGCGGGCAGGCTGGAGGCCGACCCGCGCGCCATCGGCGCCCTCCCCGCCGTGCTGCGACCGCGCGTGCTCGACGCCTATGCCACCTCCATCACGGACGTCTTCCTCTACGCGGCACCCGTGGTGCTGGTGGCCTTCGTCGTGGCCTGGTTCCTGAAGGAGGACAAGCTGCGCGGTTCGGTGACGGCGCCCGATGTCACCGAGACCCTCGCCTCCAACCCCGTCCAGCGCTCCTCGCGGGAGGAGGTCGCCCGCGCCCTGACGGTGCTCGGGACCCTGCAGGGCCGCAAGCACGTTTACGAGAAGATCACTGCGAAGGCCGGCTACGACCTGCTGCCCGCCGCCAGCTGGATGCTGCTGCGGATCAACAAGTACGGAACCGTCGATCCGGCCGTGCTGGCCGAGAAGACCATGGTGCCGCTGCGAGCCATCACGGACGCGGGCCGCCAGATCGAGGAGCGGGGGCTGGCCGTCCGCGAGGGTCTGCCGCTGGTCCTGACGGAGAAGGGCCGTGAGAGTGCGCTGAAGCTGTCCGCCGCGCGGGAGGAGTCGCTCGCCGAGCTGCTCGGAGACTGGTGGACCGCGGACCGCCCGACCGACCTCTCCGAGCTCGTCGCGGAGATCAACTCGGAGCTCTGCGGATCCGTCGACGAGGAGCCCTACGAGACCTTGCCCCGCCGGGACCATTCCGCCCGGTGAACGGGCAGGCCAGGTGAACGGTCAGGCCCGTGAACAGTCAGGCCCGTGAACGGTCAGGTCAGGCGCTTCTCGAACCAGTGCTCCGCGTAGGGGCCGGAGTTGTACGCGGGTATCTCCGCGTACCCGTGGCGCGCGTACAGCGCGCGGGCCTCCACCAGGTCGGACCGGGTGTCGAGCCGGACCCGCTCGGCGCCCAGGGCGCGGCCCGCGTCCTCCAGGGCCCGGAGCAGGGCCGCCCCGCCGCCCGTACCGCGGGCGCGCGGGTCCACGTACACCCGGGTGAGCTCGGCCGTGACGGGGTCCAGGAGGCGTATCCCGCCGCACGCGAGGGGCTGCCCGTCGAGCCGGCCGACCACGAACCGGCCCGTCCGTCCCGTGAGCTCGTCGTCCGGGAAGTCCAGGAGGCCCTGGTCGATCTCGGCCTCGGTGACGGACCGCCCCCAGTACCGGCCGGCGACCTCCGCGTAGTACGCGCGGCGCAGCAGCGTGGCGTCCGGGGTGGTGAACGCTTCGGTGGCGACCTGCCAGGCCCCGCCCGAGGGCCGGGCGATGGGTGTGGGTGTGGGGGCGGGCGTGGGGGTGCGTGTGGACGCAGGGGTGGAGGTAGGGGGAGGGGTGGAGAGGGTCTCTTCCGTGGTCATGGCGTCATTGTGGGGCGGCGCCGCGCTGCCCGCGTTGGAATATCCACAGGGCCGGGCCGATGATAGGGAAAAGGGCAAAACGTACCCACGAAGGGCGTGACCGTCATGTCGGAGCATCCTGACTGTGCCCTGATCCGCCGCGGCTACGAGGCTTTCGGCCAGGGCGACATGGAGAAGCTGAGCACGATGATGACGGCCGACGTCATCCAGCACATGCCCGGAAGCGGCCCCCTCTCGGGGCACCACAAGGGGCGGGAAGCCGTCTTCGAGCTCTATCGCCGACTCGGCGAGGAGACGAACGGCACATTCAACATACATCTGGACAAATTGCTCGCCGACGGCCGCGGCCACGTCATGAGTTTCCACACAGCGCGCGCCGACCGGGGCGACCGCGGGATCGAGATCCACGAGGGAATCTTCTTCACGATCGTCGCCGGAAAGATCAGCGACCTCGACGTCTGCACCGAGGACATCGAGGAGAGCGACAGCTTCTGGGCCTGAGGCCCGAGGCCCGAGGGGCCCGGGGCTCCCGAGGGGGAGCAAGAGGAACGTGAGAAGGGCCCGGAGCCGTGGCTCCGGGCCCTTCCGATGCTCAGCCCTGCTTCGGCGCCGCCTGCTGCACGACCTCGAACGACCACACCGACGAGCCCGTGGCAGCGGGCTTCGGGCGCTCCGCGCCGCCTTCGGCACCCGCCGCGCCGCCCGCCGGACCGCCACCCTGGTGGGCCGCCTTCATGGGCCCCTCCATCCACGCCTGGAAGTCCTCCTCGGAACGCCACCGCGTGTACACGAGATACTGGTCCGTGCCCTCGACGGGCCGCAGCAGCTCGAACCACTCGAAGCCGTCCGAGCTCTCCACGGAGCCGGCACGGGAGGCGAACCGCTGCTCCAGAACCTCTCGCTGCGCGTCCGGGACGGTGAGGGCGTTGATCTTCACGATGCTCATGCCCGCCATCCTAGGTATCGCGCGGGAGATATCGTCGTCCGGGTAAATGAAGCGCGCGGTATGAAACGCAGTACGAAACGCGGCAGCCAGGCGAAGTCAGGGTTGCAGTCAACAGGGCGGGAGGCCGGCGAGGCGTGGCTAACGCGGCGGAGCACAGTGGTGCGAACGGACATGCCGGGGTCATAGGCGGTAGCGGCGGCAGCAGACTCGGGGCGGCACGCCTCATGCTGTGGGCGCTGGCCCTGCTGCTCGCCGTCAGGCAGGCCGCGGTCGTGCTGCGCGTGCCACCGGGCGAGTGGCTCAGCGGCTTCCACCTCCCGGGCAGCCTGCCGGGCTCGCTCTACACGAACGGCCAGTTCACCGGGACCCCCTTCGCGGGGCTGGTCCTCAAGCCGCTCCTGGGCCTTGCCGCGCCCTCCCTGGAGGTGGCCTGGACCTGCGTGACGCTGCTGCTCGTCGCCGCCGTCGGGCTGGTCGCCGCGCGCGCCCTGCCCGACCCGGTGCCGCGGCGCACCGCGCTGCTGGCCGCGCCCGTGCTGGTCGCGCTGATGATGGTTTCGCTGCCCGTACGCGAAGCCGCGCTGCCCGGGCAGACCGCCGTGCTGCCCGTGCTGCTGGTGCTCCTCGCCGTGTTCCGGGTCCCGAGCGAGCGCCCCTCCGGCTTCCTGATCGGCCTGGCCGCCGCCCTCCAGCCCGCGCTGCTGCTCTTCGCGCCCCTGCTGTGGCTGTCCGGACGCCGCACCACCGCGCGCTCCGCCGCCGCGGCCTTCGCCGGAGCCACGGCCCTCTCCTGGGCGGCCCTGCCCAGCGACTCGTGGACGTACTGGGTCCAGCACCTGGCCGGCACCGGCCTCGGCGGCGCACCCGATGGGCTCGCCAACCAGTCCGTGCACGGCGCCCTGCTGCGCCTGGGCCTCTCCGGCCCCGGCGAGATCCTGCTCTACGTCGCCCTCGCGGCCCCGATCGTCTGGATCGGCCTGCGCCGCGCCGCCCGCTACGCCCGGGACGGCCAGCTGCTGCTCGCCGTCGCGATCACCGGCTGCGTGGCCGTCGCCGTGTCCCCGACGGGCTGGCGCCACCAGCTGCTGTGGGTGCTGCTGGCGGTCGCGGGCAAGGTCGGCAAGCGGGCCGCGGACCGGCCGGTGTGGCCGGTGGCCGTGGTGCTCGCCATGACCCTGCCGAGCGACGTGCTGCTGCCCAACCTGGTCGCGCTGGCCCCCGTACGGGACAACGTGCTGCTGCTCGCCGCCCTCGCGGCGGCCTGCGCGGTGCCGTTCCTGCCGCGCTCCTCCCCGTACTGGCGCGAGCCGGTCCCCACCGCCTATGGACGGCCCGCGCCCGCACGCTGGGCGCGGGTCCCGCTGCTGCCGTTCTGGCGGCGCGTGCTGTCGCGTCCGAACCTGCTGCTGGAACTGCTCCTGATACGGGTGGGCTACTCGCTCTACTCGCACATCCGGGCCGCCGCCCCCACCAGCCGGACCCTGGCGGAGGGCAACGGCAGCCAGATCCACGGGATCGAGAAGGCGCTCGGGATCGACATCGAGCACGCCGTGAACCACGCGGTGGTGAACACGCCCTGGCTGGAGGCGTTCTTCAACTTCTACTACACCTCCTTCCACTTCGTGGTCCCGCTCGGGATCCTGGCGGTGCTGTACTGGCGCCGGCCCAAGGACTACCGGTGGGCCCGCGCCTCGCTGGGACTGGCGACGGTGCTCGCGCTCATAGGGTTCTGGCTGTATCCGCTGGCGCCGCCGCGGCTGATGCCCGGCCTGGGCTTCGTCGACACCGTGCACGGGGTGCAGGACCTGGCGAACCCGAGCTACGGGGCCATGACGGCGATCTCCAACCAGTACGCGGCGATGCCCTCGCTGCACTTCGGCTGGTCGCTGTGGTGCGGGGTCGTGATCGTGACGCTCGCGCCGAAGGGGTGGCAGAAGCTGCTGGGTGCGCTGCATCCGACGATCACCGTGTGCGCGATCGTCGCGACCGCCAACCACTGGGTGCTCGACGCGGTCGGCGGCGCGCTCGTCGTCGGGGCCGGGTTCGGGCTCGTCTACGTGCTGTCGGGGCCCCGGGGCGATGCGGTGCCCGCCGGGGTGGCCGTGCCGAGGCCTCGGAGGCCGGAGCGGGTCGGAGCGGGGTCCGTGGAGCGGACCAGGGCCTGATCGGCCGCCTGGGTGGCCTGGGCGGCCGGGGTGGCCGGGGTGGCCGGCGTGTGACGAAGGGGTGCCGGGGCGGTGTAGCAGCCCGCCCCGGCACCCCTTCGCGATGGATCGCCGCGTTCTGCCAGGATCCGCCCGCGGGGTGGCTTCCGCCACTCGGAGCGGGGGCGGCCGGGGCCGGCGGGGTGGGGCGGGCCCTGCGGGGCTGTCCCCTACCCGCCCTTCCACCGTTCCCCGGGCTCCGCCCGGACCCCTGTCGCGTGCGGCGCCGTTGCCGGGGGCCAGCCCCCGGACCCCCGCGCCTCAAACGCCGGCGGGGCTGGAATTGGCCCGGCCCGGTCAGTCCGTCGGCAGGTTGGCCACGACCAGGGCTATGGCCGCGTGGGCCGTGTCGGCTTCGCCGAGGATGGTGGTTTGGCGGGGGTTCCGGACGCGGAAGCGGCCGTCGGGGAGGGGTTCCACGGCCGGGGCGGTCACGGCGAAGGGGTGGCCCGTGGAGGCGCTGAACCACAGGGTGAAGTGGCTGGTGTACGGGTAGAGCCGGCGGAGTTCCGGCTCCTCGCGGGCGGCCTCGATGAGGGCCAGGACGCCCCGGCTCATGGGCTCGGACCCGCCGCTGAGATCGACCATCCGCTGCCACGTCGTGGGCAGCCGCTGCCACCGTCTCGCGCTGGGGTCATCGAGGTTCATCCGGGCAGTCTGGGGTCCGCCCCGGCGCCAAGGCAATGATCCCGAAGGCGGCGAGACGGTAACGACCGGTGACCGGCGAGTAACAACCGGGGGACGGCAGGGGCCGGGCGTGGGAGGTGGGGCCCCTGCCGTCCTGGGTCACGGGTCACGGGTCACGGGTCAGGCGTCAGCCGGTGGGCCTCAGCTGTGGCTGACCCGGAGTTCCTTGATGCCGTTCAGCCAGGCCGCACGCAGCCTGCGCGGGCCCTCGCCGACGAGGCGCAGGTCGGGCAGGGTGTCGGCCAGGGCGTTGAACATCAGGTCGATCTCCATGATGGCCAGCGACTTGCCGAGGCAGAAGTGCGGGCCGCCGCCGCCGAAGCCGAGGTGCGGGTTCGGGTCGCGGGTGATGTCGAAGACGTCGGGGTCGGTGAAGACCTCGGGGTCGTGGTTGGCCGAGGAGTAGAACATGCCGACCCGGTCGCCCGCCTTGATCTTCTGCCCGCCCAGTTCGGTGTCCTGGGTGGCGGTGCGCTGGAAGGACACCACGGGGGTGGCCCAGCGGACGATCTCCTCGGCGGCGGTGGAGGGTCGGGTGCGCTTGTAGAGCTCCCACTGCTCGGGGTGGGTGAGGAAGGCGTGCATGCCGTGGCTGATGGCGTTGCGGGTGGTCTCGTTGCCGGCGACCGCCAAGAGGAGGACGAAGAAGCCGAACTCGTCGGAGCCCAGGTTGCCCTGGCCCTCGGCCGCCACGAGCTGCGTGACGATGTCCTTGGCCGGGCACTCCTTGCGGGCGGCGGACAGGTTCATCGCGTAGCCGATCAGCTCCGCCGCGGCGTTGCCGCCGACTTCGGCGGTGATCGCGTACTCCGGGTCGTCGTACGCGATCATCTTGTTCGACCAGTCGAAGATCCGGGACCGGTCCTCCTGCGGTACGCCGATCAGCTCGGCGATGGCCTGGAGCGGGAGTTCGCACGCCACCTGGGTGACGAAGTCGAAGCTGCCGTCCGCGGAGGCTTCGAGGGCCTCCGCGACGATCTTGCGGGCCCGGTCGCGCAGGGCGTCCTCCAGTCCGCGGACGGCCCGCGGGGTGAAGCCCCGCTGCACGATCTGGCGTACGCGGGTGTGTTCCGGCGGATCCATGTTCAACATGATCAGTCGCTGGGCATCTATGGTCTCGCGCTGGATGTGCTCGTTGAAGCGGATGATCGCGGTGTTCGTGGTGGAGGAGAACAACTCCGGGTGCGTGGAGATGTACTTGACGTCCGCGTGCCGGGTGACGGCCCAGTACCCCTCGTCGTCGAAGCCGGTGATCCCCCGCGGCTGCGGGCACCACCACACGGGTGCGGTCTGCCGCAGCTGTGCGAACTCGGGGTAGGGGACCCGGTCTTGGAGGACGTCCGGGTCGGTGGCGTCAAAGCCTTCGGGCAGCGCGGGGCAGGTCATCGGGCGACTCCAAAGTCTGACGGCCCATCAGAAGTTGGCTTGAAGGTAATAACGAGTTCTAGAAGTGACAAGGGGCCCCGCGCCAACTGTTGCGTGTGGAATCCGTGTAAGCCGCGTGCAAGACCCTTGCGTACCGGGTGTTCTCGTCATAAGACTGCGGGGAGAACTAGAACGCGTACTAGTTCGGGTGGGGCGCCGGGACGGCCCGCCCGTCAGCTGAGGCGCGCTAGCCGATGCGCGCTGTGCGCTACGCAGGAGCAGGAGAGGACGAGCTCATGGCCGCGGAACCCGTCATCGTCGAAGCCGTACGCACCCCGATCGGCAAGCGCGGGGGCGCGCTCGCCAATCTTCACCCCGCCTACCTCCTCGGCGAGACCTACCGCGAACTCCTCGCCCGCACCGGAATCCAGCCCGACTGCGTGGAGCAGATCGTCGGCGGCACCGTCACCCACGCCGGCGAGCAGTCGATGAACCCGGCCCGCAACGCCTGGCTGGCCATGGGCCTCCCGTACGAGACCGCCGCGACCACCGTGGACTGTCAGTGCGGCAGCTCCCAGCAGGCCAACCATATGGTCGCCAACATGATCTCCGGCGGTGTCATGGACATCGGCATCGCCTGCGGCGTCGAGGCCATGACCCGCGTACCGCTCGGCTCCGGCTCCAAGCACGGCCCGGGCAAGCCCTTCCCGGACGAGTGGAACGTCGACCTCCCGAACCAGTTCGAGGCCGCCGAGCGCATCGCCCGCCGCCGGGGCCTGACCCGCGAGGACGTGGACCGCCTCGGCGTCCTGTCCCAGCAGCGGGCCGCCGCCGCGTGGGCCGAGGAGCGGTTCAAGCGGGAGACCTTCGCCGTGCAGGTGCCCACCACCGAGGCCGAGCAGGCCGCCGGCCAGGGCATGTGGCGGCTGGTCGACCGGGACGAGGGCCTGCGCGACACCTCCATGGAGGGCCTCGCCCGGCTCAAGCCGGTCATGCCGACCGCCGTGCACACCGCCGGGAACTCCTCGCAGATATCCGACGGCGCCGCCGCCGTGATGTGGGCCTCGCGCAAGATGGCCCGCGCGCTCAAACTGCGGCCGCGCGCCCGGATCGTCGCCCAGACGCTGGTCGGCTCCGACCCGCACTTCCACCTGGACGGGCCGATCGACGCGACGCGTGCGGTGCTGGGCAAGGCCGGCATGTCGCTGAAGGACATCGACCTCGTCGAGATCAACGAAGCCTTCGCCTCCGTCGTGCTCAGCTGGGCCCAGGTCTTCGACCAGGACCTGGAGAAGGTCAACGTCAACGGCGGCGGCATCGCGATCGGCCACCCCGTCGGCGCGACCGGCGCCCGCCTGATCACCACCGCCCTGCACGAGCTGGAGCGCCGGGACAAGGAGTTCGCGCTGATCACCATGTGCGCGGGCGGCGCGCTGGCGACGGGCACCATCATCCAGCGGCTGTAGCACCTGCTGCGCCGCCTTTGGACCCTGTGGGATGGGATCGCGAAGGCCCCGGTGGCCGGACCTGGGGAGGTCGGCTGCCGGGGCCTTCGCATGTGCGTGTGCTGGTGGTGCGTGGTGCGTGGTGCCGCTGGCTTAGTACCAGTGGTGGGTCTGCCAGAAGTTCCAGGCGCCCTCGGGGCTGCCGTAGCGGGAGTTCATGTAGTCCAGGCCCCACTTGATCTGGGTGGCCGGGTTGGTCTTCCAGTCCGAGCCCGCCGAGGCCATCTTCGAGGCCGGCAGGGCCTGGACCAGGCCGTAGGCGCCCGAGGAGGCGTTCGTGGCGGTGTGGTTCCAGCCGCTCTCACGGGACACGATGTTGTTGAACGCCGCGAACTGCGCCGGGTCCTTGATCATCTGCTGGGCGATCGCCTTCGCACCCATCGGAGCAGCCTGCGCCGGAACGGCGGCCAGCATGGAGCCGGCAACGCCCAGGGCGAGGACGGTGCCCGCGAAGGTCTTCTTCGAAGCGGCGATGCGGCGGATGACGGCGTTGGACACGGAGCAACCTTTCGGCGGGGGCAAGGGCGGTCGCAGGCACGCCGGAGGCGTGCGTGAGCCACTCACGCGAAGGAGAGGGGATCGGTGGCGGGAGCGGGAGGACCGGGTGTGTACCCGGGGGATCTCCGTCCGCCCTGCGACTCATCCAGTTCTACGGGGGTGGAGCCCGCCTGGCAACGACCCCTCTTACTAGTGGTCCTCGCAGCCGAGGCGCAACGACCCCTCCCGGGGCGGGTGGGTATCGGTGCAGGTGGGGGGTGGTGCGGAGGGGGTGATGTGGGACGAGTGAGGACTACTATCCCGCTTCGTATGTGACCTGGGTCCTGTGGGGCGGGTCACCGCCGGGAGGCCCGGATCTCACCCTCCGTGGCTGCTCGTACCCCTTCCGGGGGAAGGTTCCGGCGCGGGTCCGGCCCCCGGATCGAAGGCCACGGGTGCGTCGAACGCCGCTTTCCGAGTGGCCCGCCGCAATGCCTTCAGCAGGGTCGCGCCGAGCGTGAGGGTCAGTACGACGGTCAGCGCGGCCCGGCCCAGGTCCCAGCCGAGCGAGGTCGTCAGGTAGTACACGACGAACCGCACCAGGTTCGCGGGCAGCGGCTCGCCCGGTCTGAAGGCGATGCCCTCATTGAGCCCGGCAATGATCGTCCAGCCCTGCAGGTTCATGATGAAGCCGTACGCGAAGGCGGCCGCGAATCCGTACGCCGCGAGCATCGCCAGCTCGGCCCGCCCCCGGATCCGGTCCGCACCCGGCAGCAGGCCGGCCCCCAGGGCGAACCAGCCCATCGCCAGCATCTGGAACGGCATCCACGGCCCGACACCACCCGTGAGCAGGGCCGACGCGAACATCGTGACCGCACCCAGGACGAAGCCGAAGCCCGGGCCGAGGACCCGGCCGCTCAGTACGAGCAGGAAGAACATGGGCTCCAGGCCGGCCGTACCGGCGCCGAGCGGGCGCAGGACGGCGCCGACCGCGGCCAGTACGCCGAGCATCGCGACGGCCTTCGCGTCCATGCCGTCGTCGGCGATGGTCGCGACGACCACGCCGACGAGGAGCGGCAGCAGGGCGGCGAAGAGCCAGGGGGCGTCCTGGGCGTGGGCGAGGCCGGACCGGGCGTCGGCGAGCAGCGGCCAGCCGAAGGCGGCGATGCCGATGAGGGTGACGAGGACCAGGGCGGCGGCGGCGCGGGGGCCGATGCGGAGGGGGCGGGTGCGGAGGGGACTGGGGCGGAGGGGACTGGGGCGGAGCGGGCTGGTGCGGGGGGTGGCCGCGTCGCCGCGGGGGCTCATGAGCCGTCCCGGGCGGAGAGGGCCGCCTCGACCTGGGAGACCGTGAGCCAGTGGCCCGGGGCCAGGATCTTGGCCACCTGCGGAGCGAAGGCGGGGGAGGAGACGACGACCTCGGCGGTCGGGCCGTCCGCGACGATCTCGCCGCCGGCCAGGATCACCACGCGGTGGGCCAGCTCGGCGGCGAGCTCCACGTCGTGGGTGGCCAGGACGATGGCATGGCCGTCGGCGGCGAGCCCGCGCAGGATCTCCACCAGGCGGGCCTTGGCGGCGTAGTCCAGCCCGCGGGTCGGCTCGTCGAGGAGCAGCAGGGCCGGACGGCCGGTCAGGACCAGCGCCAGGGCGAGGGCCAGGCGCTGGCCCTCGGAGAGGTCGCGGGGGTGGGTGTCGTCGGGGACGTCGGGGAGGAGCGCGGCGACGAGGGCACGGCAGGTGCCGGGTGCCTGGCCGGCGTCGTGGTCGGCGGCCGTGCACTCGGCTGCGACGGTGTCGGCGTAGAGGAGGTCGCGGGGCTCCTGGGGGACCAGGCCGACGCGCGTCACCATCTCGGCGGGTGGCGTGCGGTGGGGGGTGCGGCCGCTGACCGTGATCTGGCCGGTGGTGGGCTCCAGCGTGCCGATGAGGGTGGCGAGGAGGGTGGACTTTCCGGCGCCGTTGCGGCCCATCAGGGCGATGGTCTCGCCCGGGGCGACGGTGAGGTCGATGGTGCGGAGGACTTCGGCGCGGCCGCGGCGGAGGGATACGGCCTTGGCCGTGGCCGGGGTGGCCGGGGTGGCCGGGGCCTGGCCGGTCGGCTGCGCGGGCCGGGGGGTGGGGTGGCCTCCGCGGGCGCGGCGCAGCCGGGCGAGCAGGCCGGTGCGGGTGCGGGGGCCGGTGCCGGTGTGGGGGCCCTGCGGGCGGCCGTCCCCTACCCACCCTTCGCGCGTTCCCCGGGGCTCCGCCCCGGACCCCGCCGGGGGCTGCGCCCCGGCGCCCGCTTGGGGCTGTGCTCCGGCACCGGCCTGGGGCTTCGCCCCGGACCCCGCCGGGGGCTGCGCCCCGGACCCTGCTTGGGGCTGCGCCCCGGTACCGGCCTGGGGCTGTGCCCCGGTACCCACCGGGGGCTGTGCCCCGGACCCGGCCGGAAGCTGCGTCCCGACACCCGCCTGGGGCTGTGCTCCGGCACTGGCCTGGGGCTGCGCCCCGGACCCGGCCGGAAGCAGCGTCCCGGCACCCGCCTGGGGCTGTGCTCCGGCACTGGCCTGGGGCTGCGCCCCGGATTCCGCGTGGGGCTGTGCGCCGGACCCCGCGTGGGGCTGTGCCCCGGCGCCCGCCGGACGCTGCGCCCCGGTACCTGCTTGGGGCTCCGCCCCGGACCCCGCCGGGGGCTGTGCCCCAGCACCGGCCCGGGGCTCCGCCCCGGCCCCCGCCGGATGCCCCGCCCCCGGCGTCGGAGGCTGCGGTAGGCGGGCCAGGAGGGGGGCTGCGTGGCGGCGGGCGTTGCGGATGGAGAGGGGGAGGGGGGACCAGTTGGCCAGGCGGCCCAGGGCTACCACCGGGGGGTGGACCGGGGAGACGGCCATGATGTCGGCGGGGGTGCCCAGGACGGCGGGTGCGCCCGGGGAAGGGAGGAGCAGGACCTGGTCGGCGTACTGGACCACCCGCTCCAGGCGGTGCTCCGCCATCAGAACGGTCGTGCCCAGGTCGTGGACCAGGCGCTGCAGGACGGCCAGGACCTCCTCCGCGGCCGCGGGGTCGAGGGCCGAGGTCGGCTCGTCCAGGACCAGGACCTTCGGGTGCGGGGTGAGGACCGAACCGATCGCCACCCGCTGCTGCTGGCCCCCGGACAGGGTGGCGATGGGGCGGTCGCGCAGCTCGTTGAGGCCGAGGAGGTCGAGGGTCTCCTCGACGCGGCGGCGCATGACGGAGGGCGGCAGGCCCAGGGATTCCATGCCGTAGGCGAGCTCGTCCTCGACGACGTCGGTGACGAAGTGCGCCAGCGGGTCCTGGCCCACCGTGCCGACCACGTCCGCGAGCTCCCGCGGCTTGTGCGTGCGGGTGTCCCGGCCGGCGACCGTGACCCGGCCCGTGAGGGTGCCCCCGGTGAAGTGCGGGACCAGGCCCGAGACCGCCCCGAGGAGGGTGGACTTGCCGACGCCGGAGGGGCCGACCAGGAGGGTCAGCTCGCCTTCCGGGAGCGTGAAGTCGGCGTGGACGAGGGAGGGGGAGGCCGCGCCCTCGTACGTCACCGACACGTCTTCGAAGTGGATCATGGGGGCTGCTCACGCCTCCTGTGAGGGCGGTCGGGGGGCCACCAGGGCCGGGAGGAGGCCGATCAGGATCGCTGCCGCAGGCCAGAGCGGGAGGGCGGGGGCGACGAGGGGGACGACGCCGGGGCGCAGGGCCCCCGGGTCCAGGGACGCGGCCCGGATCATCAGCGCCGCGACCGCCGCGCCCGACCCGGCGACCAGCCAGGCCCGTACGCCCCACCGGTCCGGCCGGTACCGGGTCCGGATCGACCGGCGGCCGCCGAGCCGCAGCCCGGCCAGGGCCAGGAGGAGGGAGGCGAGGAGGAGGGCCAGGCCGTACTCGGCTCCCTCCGCCGCCAGCAGTCCGTACGTCCCCGCGCAGATGCCGAGCAGCCCGCCGAGGGTGAGCACGTTGGTGGTGTGCCGGACGGCGGCGGGGACGCGCGCGGTGCGGCCGTAGCCGCGGGCGTCCATCGAGGCGGCGATGGCGACCGAGCGTTCCAGCGCGCCTTCGAGGACCGGCAGGCCGATCTGGAGGACGGCCCGGACCCCGCCCGTGGGACGGCCGCGCAGGCGGCGGGCCGTGCGGAGGCGGACCACGTCCGCGACCATGTTCGGCGCGAAGGTCATCGCGACGACCACGGCGACGCCGACCTCGTACAGGGCAGCGGGCAGCGACTTCAGCAGCCGTGCCGGGTTCGCGAGGGCGTTGGCGGCGCCGACGCAGATGAGGAGCGTGGCCAGCTTCGCGCCGTCGTAGAAGGCGAAGACGAGCTGCTCGGCGGTGACCCGGCCGCCGAACCGGATGCCCTGCGCCCAGGCCGGGAGCGGGACCTCCGGGAGGGTGAAGAGGGTGTGCGTGCCGGGGATGGGGGAGCCGAGGAGCATGGAGAAGACGAGGCGCAGGCCGATGACGAAGAGGCCGAGCTTGACGAACGCCCCGTAGGAACGCGCCCAGGGCGCGTCCGTACGGCGGGCCGCGACCACGTAACCGGCGACGCCGACGATCAGGCCGAGGAGGAGCGGGTTGGTGGTGCGGGAGGCGGCGGTCGCGAGCCCGAGGGCCCACAGCCACCAGGCACCCGCGTGCAGGGCGTTGCCACGCGTGGCCTCGGGGGCGCTCCATTTTTCGTACGCCGGCACCCGCGGGCCGCCGGTTGCCCGGCCGGTGATGCGGGCGGTCGGGGTGGGGACGTCGTGTGCGGGGCCGTGGGTGGTGCCGTGGGGGTGGCGGGTGCGGGGGGCGCGTGCCGCGCCGTCGTGGGTGCGCCCGGCCTGCGGCCGGGCGGGGTTCCCACCCGCACCACCCGTGCGGGTGGCCCTGGTGGGTGGTTGCCCGCCGTCGGCGGCCGTCCCGCCGTTCCCGGCGCCCGTCCCGCCGTTCCCGCTCCCGCCCACCACCGTCATCGGGTCCGGCGGCGGCGGGACTGCCAGAGGGCGGCCGCGCCCAGGGCGGCCACCGCTGCGATGCCCGCGAGGAGGCCCGCCGACGGGCCGCCGCCGTCGGAGCCGGCGGCAGTGTCGGCGGCAGGCGTGGCCGTGGCCGGCGCCGCATCCGGGAGGGGCTCGCCGCAGCCCTGCTTCGGGTAGCCGGAGATCGCGCACAGCAGGGCCGCGCTGTTGTAGCGCAGCGGCTTGGCCACCTCCGCGAGCGCCTCGGCCGTCGTGGCGTCCGGGCCGACCTGCGCGCACGCCGTACGCGGAGCGTCCTGCGGCGGGGTCTCGCCCGCCTGGGCTTCGGCGGAGGTGCCGAAGTCGATGACCAGCGCGATCCGCTTCTTGCCCGCCGCCGGGGCGGTGCCCGAGCAGATGGACGCGAAGTCGGGAGCCGTGCGCGGCGGGGCGGCCTGATCGGCCGCGTCCTTGCTCACCACGAAGTGGAAGCCCTGCACGGAGCCGTCCGCCGGGCGGAGCGAGGAGGGGCCCTGGGTGGCGTACGCCCAGGTGCCGCCCGCGCCCGTCCCTTCCCAGAACGACCAGTAGCGGTAGGTCGAGGCCAGGGCGGGGGACGCGGCGAGCAGGGTCATGGCCAGGGCCAGGACGATGCCGATGACGCCGCCGACGCGGGCGGGCAGGGCCGGGCGGGCCGGGCGGGCCGGGCGGGGGCTGCGCATCAGAGCTGGTTCTTCTTCCGGCGGCCGCTCAGCACGATGCCGATGCCCATGCCGGCCGCCGCGCCCGCGAGGATCATCCACCAGACGTTGCTGCTGCCGGAGTCCTCCTTCTTGTCGTCCTTCTTCTTCTCCGCCGGCTGCTCCGACGCGTTCGCGGACGCGCCCTGCGGGGCCGGGCCCGTCGCGTTCAGCGCCGTCACCAGGTCGGTGCCGCCGAAGGCCTTCGGGTCGGTGCCGGTCGCGTGCGCGGCCAGGATCAGGGTGGCGAGACCGGCCGGGTTGCCCTTGGACCACTCGGCGGAGTTGGCCTTCAGCCATTCCAGGGCGCCGGCCGCGGACTGCTTGTGCCCGGCCGCGGCCAGGGCGATGACCGCGTCGGCGGTGTTGCCGTGGTCGGCGGTCGACTGGTCGGCACCCGGGGTCAGGGCGGTGAGGTGGCCGTCCTTCTTCAGGGCCTCCGCCAGGTAACCGGCGCCGCCCTGGGCCGCCGCCACCGGGTCGCCGGCGGTCGCCGGGCAGGCGAGCGGGGCCGCGGGGGTGTCCGTGGCGGAGGGGGCGATGACCGGGCCCGTGCCGAGTCCGGCCACCACGGCGGCGGCCGTCGCGTCGGCGCTGGCGGACAGCTTGCCGCCGGCCGGCTGGAACGCGAAGGCGCCCCGGTCGGCGGCCGGCTCGGCCGAGCAGCCCAGCTGGAAGGTGAGGAGGGCCTCGTACGGGGACTTGCCCGCCTTCGACTTGACCTCGGCCGGCTTCTCGCCGGCCGCCTCCAGGGCGCGGATCACGAGGGCGGTCGAATTGGCGTCCGAACCGTTGTCCATGGCGCCGCCGGGGTTGCTGCTCCAGCCGCCGTCGTCCTTCTGTACGGACTTCAGCCAGCCGACCGCCTTCTTCACCGTGTCGGCGTGCCCGCCGACCGCGGTCAGGGCCTGCACGGCGACCGAGGTGGCGTTGGAGTCGATGTACGACGAGGCGTCGCAGGGCTTGGCGGTGTCCGCGCGGAAGGCGGCGAAGGAGCCGTCGGCGCACTGCTGGCCGACCAGCCAGTCCACGGCCTGCGGCGCGGGCTTCTCGCCCACCGTGGTCTGGGCGAGCAGCGCGAACGACTGCCGCCACACCCCGTCGTACGACGGGTCGGCCTTGCCGAAGAGACCGGAGGGGACCACGGGCGACGGGGACGGCGTGGCGACATCGGCGAGGGCCGCGGGGGCCGAGCCCGCGCAGAGCACGGCGGAGACGGCGAGCGTGGCGGCGCTGCGGCGGACGTTCATGCGGGGCGGGTGCCTCTCGTGCTGGGGAACCGGGAGGCAGGCAGCACAGCGGTGGAGGCTGGTACCGGGCTCCGGCTCCGTTTACCTCGACGGTGCCGGCCGCCGGAAGACCCGGCGGCACGAGCCGCGCACCTCCGCAACGGGGCAATCCGGCTCCCCGCCCCGATGCTGCCGGGGCGGGTCACGGTTGCGGGTCAGCGCCGGATTCGCACCGGCTTCCCCCCGTACGGAAGTGTGGACGACCCCCGTACTCTACCGGCCCGTAGCCCCGGTGCCGGGTGGCGCCGCCCGCCCGCGCCCCTTACACGGCGCGGTACGTCACGGGGTCGCTGCCCGGCACCGCCTCCGCGCGGCCCTGCTTCACCAGGCGCCGCAGGTGGGCTTCCGCTTCGGAGACGGCGATGTTGCGGGAGCCGTACGGGATCTGCTCCCAGGGCCGGTTCCACTCCATCCGCTCCGCCAGCGCCCACGGGGTCAGCGGCTCGGCGGCGAGCAGGTCGCGCAGCCCGGTCAGCCGTTCCTCGTGGTGGTCCAGCAGTTCCCGTACGCGGCCCTGCGCATCGGTGAAGGCGTACTGGTGGGCCGGGAGCACCTCGGCGGGCCGGAGGCGGCCGATGCGTTCGAGGGAGTCGAGGTAGTCGCCGAGGGGGTCGGTGACCCGCTCGGAGGAGGGGTCCTCGTAGAGGCCGATGTGGGGGGAGATCCCGGGCAGCAGGTGGTCTCCGGAGAAGAGGCGGCCGTTGCCGGGGAGGTTCCCCGGGTGCTTCTCCTCCAGGTGGAGGCAGACGTGGCCGGGGGTGTGCCCGGGGGTCCAGATCGCCCGGAGCCGGCGCCCGGCCAGCGGCAGCAGCTCGGCGGGCACGATCTCCCGGTCGGGGACGGCGGCGCGCAGCCCGGGCAGGGTGGTCATCCGGCCGCTCGCGCGGGCGGCGCGCAGCGGGGCGATGTGTTCCTCGGGGGCTCCGGCGGAGGCCAGCTTCTCGCTCATGTAGTCGAACCAGACGCCTGGTTCGGAGGACCGGGTCCGTACGACGACCTCGGTGTCGGCGGCGTGCATGGCGATCCAGGCGCCGGAGGCCTCGCGGACCCGGCCGGACAGGCCGTGGTGGTCGGGGTGGTGGTGGGTGATGACCACGCCGTGGATGTCGGTGACGGCGAGGGAGAGGGCGCCGAGGCAGGCGACGAGGGTGTCCCAGGACTCGGGGTCGTCCCAGCCGGTGTCGATGAGGACCGGGCCGCGGTCGGTGTCGAGGACGTGGACGAGGGTGTGGCCGAGCGGGTTGTCGGGGATGGGGACCTTGATGCCCCACACGCCTCCGCCGTGATCGGTGACGTGGGGGGTGCCTTGTGTCGTGCCCCGTGTCGTGTCCTCTGCCTTGAAGGGCTCCACTCTGGCTCCACTCTCACGAGAACGTGTTGCATTAGTAGCCCAAGTCGACCACTTGAGCGGCGTTCTGACTAGTCGTTGGATCTTCGATGTGTTGTACGAGGCGGTTCGGTCAGCTCCGTGGACTACTAGAACTAGAACTGGTATCAGTTCTGGAACGCCAAGCCGCAGGAGGCATCAGCCATGACCGAGCTCGTGGAACACGGAAAACTGTTCATCGGCGGTGAATGGACGGATCCGCTGGGCACCGACACGATCAAGGTCGTCTCGCCCCACACCGGGCAGGTCATCGGCAGCGTCCCGCACGCCTCGAAGGCGGACGTGGACCGGGCCGTCGCCGTGGCCCGCAAGGCCTTCGACGAGGGCCCCTGGCCGCGCACCTCGCTCGAGGAGCGGATCGCGGTCGTGACCAGGATCAAGGACGCCATAGCCGTCCGGCACGAGGAGATCGCCCGCTCGATCAGCTCCCAGAACGGGTCTCCGTACTCCTGGAGCGTCCTCGCCCAGGCCCTCGGCCCGATGATGGTCTACGACGCCGCGATCACCGTGGCGCGCGACTACCCGTACGAGGAGTACCGCCAGGGAGCCCTCGGCCCGATCCTCGTCCGGCGCGAGGCCGTCGGCGTCGTCGCAGCCGTCATCCCGTGGAACGTCCCGCAGTTCGTGGCCGCCGCCAAGCTGGCGCCCGCGCTGCTCACCGGCTGCACCGTGATCCTCAAGCCGTCCCCCGAGGCCGTCCTCGACTCCTACATCCTCGCCGACATCGCCCGCGAGGCCGGACTGCCCGAGGGAGTGCTGTCGATCCTGCCCGCCGACCGCGAGGTCAGCGAGTACCTCGTCGGCCACCCGGACGTGGACAAGGTCGCCTTCACCGGCTCCGTGGGCGCCGGCCGCAGGGTCATGGAGGTCGCCTCCAAGAACCTCACCCGCGTGACCCTGGAACTCGGCGGCAAGTCCGCGGCCGTCATCCTCCCCGACGCCGACCTCGACACCGCCATCGCCGGCATCGTCCCCGCCGCCTGGATGAACAACGGCCAGGCCTGCGTGGCCCAGACGCGCGTCCTCGCCCCGCGCAGCCGCTACGAGGAGATCGCCGACGCCCTCGCCGCCGCCGCCTCCGCGCTGGTCGTCGGCAACCCGATGGACCCCGCCACCCAGCTCGGCCCGCTGGTGGCCAGGCGGCAGCAGCAGCGCTCGCTCGACTACATCCGGATCGGCCAGGAAGAGGGCGCCAAGGTCCTGTCCGGCGGCGGACGTCCGGCCGGCTCGGACCTGGACCAGGGCTGGTACGTGGAGCCGACCCTCTTCGGAGACGTCGACAACTCGATGCGGATCGCCCGCGAGGAGATCTTCGGCCCGGTCGTCTGCCTGATCCCGTACGGGGACGAGGCGGAGGCCGTACGGGTCGCCAACGACTCGGAGTTCGGGCTCAGCGGCAGCGTCTGGACCGGCGACGTGGAGCACGGCATCGACTTCGCGCGGCAGGTGCGGACCGGCACCTTCAACGTGAACACCTTCAGCCTGGACATGCTCGGGCCGTTCGGCGGCTACAAGAACAGCGGTGTCGGGCGGGAGTTCGGCCCGGAGGGGCTGAGCGAGTACCTGGAGCACAAGATGATCCACCTCCCGGCCGGCTACGTACCCCCCGCGGCCGGTGCGTGATGGGTGACCGCTGGCACGTCGAGGTGGACCGCGGCGTCTGCATCGGCTCGGGGATGTGCGTGAACCACGCCCCGGACGGCTTCGCCCTCGACTCGGCCCGGCAGTCGCATCCACGGGCGGCGGAAACGGACGCGAACGAGCCGGTGCTCACGGCGGCGGAGGGATGCCCGGTCGAAGCGATCGCCATCACCCTCCTGGGCAGCGGCGAGGCGGTGTTCCCTCCGGAGGAGTGACCGCCCCGGCACCGGTGCCGCGACCGGGCCCGGGGCCGGGGGTGCGACCCCCGACCCCGGGCCCCTTCGCGGGCTCCGCGCTTGCTCCTCGTCCCGGCGGGTACGAGCATCCACGTACAGGAGTGGCTCGTGGGTGAGGAGTGGCGGAAGTGATTCGCAAGCTGCAGGCCGTCGCGTTGGACTGTGCCGATCCGGTGGGGCTGGCGCGGTTCTACGCCGAGCTGCTCGGCGGCCGGGTCGTCGTGGACGCCGAGGACTCCGGGTGGGTCGAGGTGCACGGCTTCGAGGGGATCCCGATCGCCTGTCAGCGGGTGGACGGCTACCGGCCGCCCGTATGGCCCGGCCAGGAGCGTCCGCAGCAGCTCCACCTCGACTTCGACGTGGACGACCTCGACGCCGAGGAGGCGCGGGCGCTCGCGCTCGGAGCCACCCTGCTGGAGCGGACGGACCAGCTCCGCCCCGAGGCCAACTGGCGGATCTATGCCGACCCGGCGGGGCATCCGTTCTGCCTCTGCGTGCACTGAGCCCGCAGGCGCCCGCAGGAGCCCGCAGGCCCGCCCGGGGCAACGGCCAGATCAGGACTTTTTCGGGGGCTGCGCAGAGGGCTCGGGCGAGGACTCGGGTGAGGACTCGGCCGGGGGCTTCGGGGCCGTGAGGTCGATCAGGCGGCAGACCGTCTCGATGTCGATCTTCACCTGGGCGATCGAGGCCCGGCCCGACAGCCAGGTGATCAGGGCCGAGTGCCAGGTGTGCTCGATGACGCGGACCGCCGACAGCTGTTCCGCCGTCGGCGGGGCCTCCAGGCCCATCGCGTCCAGGATGATCGCCGTCGTGAGGCGGGACACCGTGTCCACCTCCGGGCTCACGCTGCGGTCCGCGAAGGTCAGCGCCCGGACCATCGCGTCCGCCAGCTGCGGCTCCCGCTGGAGCGCGCGGAAGGCGCGCATCAGGGTCTCCGCGACGCGGGCCGCGGGCTCGTCCCCGGCCGGCGGGCGCTTGCGCAGCGTTCCGTGCATGTGCTGGAGCTGGTCCTGCATGGTCGCGACGAGCAGGTGCACCTTGGAGGGGAAGTACCGGTAGAGGGTGCCCAGCGCCACGCTGGAGGACTCCGCCACCTCCCGCATCTGCACCGCGTCGAAGCCGCCCCGGCTGGCCAGCTGGGCGCTGGCGTGCAGGATCCGCCTGCGCCGCGCCTCCTGGCGCTCCGTCAGGGGCGGAGACGCCGGTGTGGTGACGGCTGGGGTCACGGCCTTCGCTTCCGCTGTCATCTGTCCCGTTCCGGTTCCGAGGCGTTCCAGTTCCAAGGCGTTCATGTCCGTGGCGTTCGTGTCTGTGCCGGGGCGGCCGCGGAAGTCGCCCCGGACCGTCGCGCGCCCAGCATGGCAGGCGCCCGAGCCGTGGCGCGAATCACCTGCCACCCCTCTTACGGTGTGGTTTCCGGCCGGTAGATTCAATGCTCTTCAGCGGATCAAGTCTGAAACTTGTTCTACATTATCCGAGCGGTTACGCTCCGGCGAAAGTGCAGGGAGAAGGGGGCCGGGAGTGACCGCAGAGGCCATGGTGACAAGCCCTCCCACGGGTCGGGCAGACGACGGCAGCCGCCCGCTGCGGATCGCGCTCCTCACCTATAAGGGGAACCCGTTCTGCGGTGGCCAGGGCGTCTACGTCCGCCACCTCGCCCGCGAGCTCGTCAAGCTGGGACACTCCGTCGAGGTCATCGGCGCGCAGCCCTACCCGGTGCTCGACACCGACGCCCTCACCGGCGAGGGCGCCACCCTCACCGAGCTCCCCAGCCTGGACCTGTACCGCAGCCCCGACCCGTTCCGCACCCCCAAGCGCGACGAGTACCGCGACTGGATCGACGCCGTCGAGGTCGCCACCATGTGGACCGGCGGGTTCCCCGAACCGCTGACCTTCTCGCTGCGTGCGCGCCGCCATCTCGCAGCCCGCGCCGGTGAGTTCGACGTCATCCACGACAACCAGACCCTCGGCTACGGACTGCTGGCCGACCTCGGCGCCCCGCTGGTCACCACCATCCACCACCCCATCACCGTCGACCGCAAGCTGGACCTGGCCGCCGCCAAGGACCGCCGCAAGCGGGCCTCCGTACGGCGCTGGTACGGGTTCACCCGCATGCAGGGCCGCGTCGCCCGGCGACTGGCCTCCGTGCTCACCGTCTCCGGCTCCTCCAAGAAGGAGATCGCCGAGCACCTCGGCGTCCGGGACGAGCGCATCCACGTCGTCCACATCGGCGCCGACACCGACCTCTGGTCGCCCGACGACTCCGTGGCCGAGGTGCCCGGGCGGATCGTGACCACCTCCAGCGCCGACGTCCCGCTCAAGGGGCTCGTGCACCTCGTCGAGGCGCTCGCGAAGCTCCGTACCGAACAGCCCGACGCCCACCTCGTCGTCGTCGGCAAGCGCGCCGAACAGGGCCCGGTGGCCCGGGCGATCGAGACGTACGGACTCCAGGACGCCGTCCGCTTCGTCAAGGGCATCACCGACACCGAGCTCGTCGACCTGGTCCGCAGCGCCCAGATCGCCTGCGTGCCCTCCCTCTACGAGGGCTTCTCGCTCCCGGCGGCCGAGGCCATGGCCACCGGCACCCCGCTGGTCGCCACCACCGGCGGCGCGATTCCCGAGGTCACCGGACCCGACGGCGAGTCCTGTCTCGCCGTGCCGCCCGGCGACGCGGGCGCACTGGCCGCCGCGCTGGGCCGGCTGCTGGCCGACCCCGAACTGCGCACCCGGCTCGGCGCCGCCGGCCGCGAGCGGGTCCTGTCCCGCTTCACCTGGGCCAAGGCCGCCGAAGGCACCGTCGTCCACTACCGCGCCGCCATCGAGCGCGCGGCAGCGGCGGGCGCCAAGGCCCCGAAGGCCTCGAAGGACTCGGCGGGCGCCAAGGCCCCGACGGCCTCCACGACCCGGTGACCTCCACCTTCCGTCCGATGCAGTTCCCTTCCCCACCCCGCGACCGCGAAGGCAGGACCACGTGCTGACCGTCGATTTCTCCCGGTTCCCGCTCGCCGCAGGCGACCGTGTACTCGATCTGGGCTGCGGCGCAGGCCGGCACGCCTTCGAGTGCTACCGGCGCGGCGCCCAGGTGGTCGCCCTCGACCGCAACGGCGAGGAGATCCGCGAGGTCGCCAAGTGGTTCGCCGCGATGAAGGAGGCCGGCGAGGCCCCGGCCGGTGCCACCGCCACCGCGATGGAGGGCGACGCCCTCGCGCTGCCCTTCCCCGACGAGTCCTTCGACGTCGTCATCATCTCCGAGGTGATGGAGCACATCCCCGACGACAAGGGCGTCCTCGCCGAGATGGTCCGCGTCCTGAAGCCCGGCGGCCGCATCGCCATCACCGTGCCGCGCTACGGCCCCGAGAAGATCTGCTGGGCGCTCTCCGACGCCTACCACGAGGTCGAGGGCGGCCACATCCGCATCTACAAGGCGGAGGAACTGCTCGGCAAGATGGAGTCCGCGGGCCTCAAGCCGTACGGCACCCACCACGCGCACGGCCTGCACTCGCCCTACTGGTGGCTCAAGTGCGCCTTCGGCGTCGACAACGACAAGGCGCTGCCCGTCAAGGCGTACCACAAGCTCCTGGTCTGGGACATCATGAAGAAGCCGCTGGTCACCCGGCTCGCGGAGCAGGCCCTGAACCCGGTCATGGGCAAGAGCTTCGTCGCCTACGCCACCAAGCCGCACCTGCCCGCAGCCGAGGTGGCGGACGCGGACGCGGCCGAGCCCGTGGGCGCCGCACAGTGAGCTCTCCCGGGCGCACCGCACCCGAACACCTCGTCCTGGACGGCGTACTGACGGCCGACCAGGCCGCCGCCACCGTCGCCGGGATCCTCGCCGCGCAGCGCGCCGACGGGGCCATACCCTGGTTCCGCGGGCACCACCTCGACCCGTGGGACCACACCGAGGCCGCGATGGCCCTCGACGCGGCCGGCGAACACGAGGCCGCCGAGCGGGCCTACGACTGGCTGGTGCGCCACCAGAACGACGACGGCTCCTGGTACGCGGCCTACACCGACCGCGAGGACGGCGTCGACACCCGCGAGCCGCAGGACGCGAGCCGGGAGACCAACTTCGTCGCGTACCTCGCCGTCGGCGTCTGGCACCACCACCTGTCCACCGGGGACGACGCCTTCCTCGACCGGATGTGGCCCGCCGTCTACGCGGCCGTCGAGTTCGTGCTGCTGCTCCAGCAGCCGGGCGGCGAGATCGGCTGGAAGCGCGAAGCCTCCGGCGAGGCCGTCGCGGACGCCCTGCTCACCGGCTCCTCCTCCATCCACCAGGCGCTGCGCTGCGCGCTGGCCATCGCCGAGTACCGGGGCGATCCGCAGCCGGACTGGGAACTGGCCGCGGGAGCCCTCGGGCACGCGATACGCCGGCACCCGGAGCGGTTCCTCGACAAGTCCCGCTACTCCATGGACTGGTACTACCCGGTCCTCGGCGGCGCGCTGACCGGCGCGGAAGCGAAGGCCCGGATCGAGGAGCGCTGGGACGAGTTCGTCGTCCCCGACCTCGGCGTGCGGTGCGTGCTGCCGAACCCGTGGGTGACCGGCGGGGAGTCCTGCGAACTGGCGCTCGCGCTGTGGGCGACGGGGGAGTCCGACCGGGCCCTGGAGATCCTGCGCTCGATCGGCCACCTGCGGGCCGACAACGGCATGTACTGGACCGGGTACGTCTTCGACGACCGCAAGGTCTGGCCCGTGGAGCAGACCACCTGGACGGCGGGCTCGCTGCTCCTCGCGGTGGCCGCCCTGGGCGGCGACGAGGCCACCGGCACGGTCTTCGGCGGGCTGACGCTGCCGTCCGGACTCGAACCGGACTGCTGCGGCTGACGGCAACCCGACTGCAGGGAGGAGCGGACACGGGCTGCGCCCGTGCCCGCTCCTCCTTCGTGTGCGTCCCGCCCTACTGCACGTCCACGTAGTCCACGCGGCCGATGCCGATGTAGTACGGCTGGGCGGCGTCGAGGTAGCGGATCTGCCAGTCGCCGTCGCTGCGGGCGGTGACCTTGGTGCTGAACGAGCCGTTGGCGGCGGTCGTCGCGGCGCCCTGGTAGGCCCAGGCGGAGCCGGGGGCCTTGGCCTTGAAGTAGACGCGGACCTTCTGGCCGGCGATCGGCAGCCAGGAGGTGCCGGACTTCGCCTGGAGCACTCCACTGGCAGTGATCCTGGTCCCGGCGGGGATCTGCTCGGGGGCCAGGTTGTCGCGGACGATCCGGGTCGTCTTGCGGGTGAGCCGGACGGTCGGGGCGGCGGGGCCGATGTCGGCGGTGCCGGCGTAGCGCAGGCGGACGTAGTGGCCGTCCTGCTCGGCCGTGTGCCTCACCTGCTGGCTGAAGTCCGTCCCGAAGGCGGTGGTGAAGGACTTCACCGTCTTCCACCCCGTCTTCCCGTCCGCGGACAGCTGCACGTCGACCGTGGCCTTGGCGCCCGCGGGGGCGGACCCCTGCTGGACGGCCAGCCGGCCGGCGGCGGTGATCGTCCGGTTCTGGTCCGCGGTCACCTTCAGCGGGGAGAAGGTGGTGGTGTGCGTGGCGTCCACGGACAGGCGGGCGGAGAGGCTGCTGCCGGTGAACCATCCGTTGTTCGCGGACGGCAGCAGCTCCACGCGTGCGTATCCGTCCCGCGTGACGGGGTAGGGCACGTCGAAACCGCCCGCGGTGTCACTGGACTGCCAGTCCAGCACGCACTGGGCCCCCGAGCACCCTTCGTTGGACAGGCCCACGGCCGCGTCCGCCAGCGGCCGGACGGTGCCGTCGGAGCCCGTCCAGGTCACCGTTCCCCGGACGGGCGCCTTGCTGCCGTACCGCCCGACGATCCCTGCGGCGGGCTGCCGGACGGTGAGCTTGGCGGGCGTCGCGCGCACCTGGAGGTCCAGGGTCCGCTGCACCGTGGGACCGGGGGTGCCCGGCGGCTGGTCGAACAGGGCCTGGATGCGGGGCTTCGCTTCGCCGCCCTTGTACTGGAAGAGAGCGGCGAAGCGGCCGGCGCCGTCGGTGGTCAGGCGCTCCGTCTCGTGATTGCCCCCGTCGGACCGGCGGACCAGCTGCACCGGGGCGTCCACCAGCGGTTTCACTTCGTGGGTGCGGGGGTGCTCGGCCACCAGGGTGCCGGAGGCCTTCCCGGCGCGGTGCTCGTAGGAGAGCACCGGAATGCTGGACGTCAGGGCGGCGAACCGGGGGTTGAGTGCGTAGGCGAAGCTCTGTCCTGCCTGCATGTACTCCCTTTCGTCCGCGGCTCCCTTGTGCAGGACGACGTCCAGGTCGTACATGCCCATGTCGTCGAGGACGAACGGCGCCGAGTCGCTGCGACTCAAGGTGCAGTCGTCGTCGAGCTCGGTCACGCACGACCAGGTGCCGAACCCGCCGACCTCGGCCACGGCCTTCTCGCCGTCCTTGGGCCGTACCCGGACCACCGTCTCACCTGCGGGTTCCTGACCGGCAACGACCCGGATGCGGAACTCGCCACCGGACTGGAGAACGACGACCGAGGGGATACCGACGTCGTCGGCCTGCGCCACCGAACCGAAACCGAGACCCGACGCGGCCGCGGTGACGGCCAGGGCGACGCCGAGCGACGTCGTCAACTTCTTCAACGATCCCCCAGGAGAAGGCATGTGTGTGCGGCGGTGTGTCACGGGGTCACCACGGTGAAGGTGGGGCTGGTGACGGGCTCCAGTCCCTTGGCGCCCTCGAAGTGGATGCGCCAGGTTCCGCCCGCGGGGAAGGTGCCCGGTTCCAGCGTGAGCAGGATCGGCCCGGTGCGCCGGAGAGAGGTGCTCCGGTACGTCTTCCAGCCCGTCTTGCCGTCGGCCGAGTGCTGGATGCGGTACACGTCCTTCTCGGAGTTCGTGCCGTAGCCGAGCCGGGTGCTGCCCTGGACGGTCAGGCGGCCCTGGGCGTCCTTGGTCGCCTTCAGGTCCGAGAAGGCCTCGGTCCGGTCGACCTTCACGGCGACGGGGGTCCGGGCGACTCCTTCGAGCAGCGGTCCGGGACGGTGGGTCACCGCCAGCACGGTGTCACCGTGCACGGTGTACCGGTCCCAGTCGAACAACGGCCCGTGGTTCCGCGCGGTGATCGTTCCGCACTGCGGTCCGGAGGCGTCCCGGATCTCGCAGGTGTCCCCGTCGCGCACGAGATCGAGGTTCGAGAGGGAGCGCAGTTTGCCGTCGCCGCCCAGGAACCTGACCTGGCCCGAGATGCGGAAGCGGCTTCCGTACCCGGGTTCCACCGAGGACGGCGTGCTCAGGGTGATGACGACCTTGCGCTTCTCCACGGGGAGTTCCGCCGTGGCCGGTACGGCTCCGTCCGCCTTCGCGGTCACGGCCGTGCTGGTGTTCCGCGGGGTGTAGGTGTAGGAGGTGGAGAAGGCCCCGTCGCTGCCGGCGACTGCCAACTGTGCCTCTGGGTTTCCGTACTGGCCGACGAACACGAGCGTCACCGTGCGGCCCTTGAGCGGGCTCTCGGCGCGGGTACGCGGATTGCGCAGGACCACCTTGCCGGTGACGGTCGCCGTCGGCTTGTCCAGGGAGACCGGCGCGGTCGCCGGATCCAGGGTGACCACGGGGTGCGGCAGGTAGCGCAGTTCGCCGCTGTCGGCGCACTTCACGGCCTTGCCCGCGGCGTCCGTGTACCGGACGTCGAGGGCGTAGCGGCCCAGCGAGGCGAGCGCGGGCAGCGCGGCGGAGCGGTGGCGCACGCCGAAGCCGGGCCGCGCCGCGGACTCGAAGCCCCCCGCGGTGGCCAGCACCTGAGTGGTGCCCGGCGCGCGGACGTCGACCCGGAGGTCCTTCAGGGCGCCGAACGCGTCGACCTGCACCCTGGCCGCGTCGGCGAGATCGGTCACGGCCACCACGTCACAGGCGTTGGCGGCCGTGGCGGCGAGGCTGCCCGGCGCGGCGGCGACCATCGTCGCCGCGATACCGAAAGAGGCAACGAGAGCCGTTGCCGTACGAGTTGTCCTGGCGGACATCAGCGGATGTCCTCCCGTTCTGTCTTGGCCCGTGCCTGTCCTTGGTCCTGCGGGGCGGGCATGGCGGGACCCCCGTACCGGTCTTGCCCGCCCCGCAGACGTTCGTACGAGGCACGGGTCAGCGGATGGCGGCGTAGTCCTCGCGGTGGTGCGCCCGTCCCCCGGTGGAGACGGCGAACCGGAAGACGGCGCAAGGCTCACCCGGGGCGGCGGGCGCCGTCGGCGGCTGGGGCGCGGAGTCGGCGGGCACGGCTGACTCGGGCGCGGTGTTCTTCTGCAAAAGAGCCCCCCCGGGCGAGGTCCAGTTGATCGACCTGATCAACTCTCGCCCGTACGACCAGCGACCGGCACGGATGGTTGCCCTCGCATGCCGGAATTCTTTGGAGGAGAAGAAACGAAGCGCGCGGCCGCTGACGGCATGCCCCGGCGGCTCGTCGGCCGGGCAGGGCGATCTAGGGTGTGCCCGTGAAGACCCTCCCACCACCGCAGATACCGGCGAATGAACTCCGGCCCAGCCGCCGCTGGTATGCCACGGCAGTCGCGATCGCCGTCGTGCTGATCGTGACGGGCGTGGTCATCGGTGCGTTCCGGTTCTACGACGCGATGGACTCGGTGGACACCGGCCATCGGTTCGCCAACGGCGAGACCGTCACCCTTCGTCTTGAGCCGGGGAGCGAGAAGGCCATCTGGATCAGGGACGAGGAGTTCGGCCCGGACGCCGCCCCGAAGTGCAGCATCACCGGGCCGGGCGGCGCCCGTCTCACCGATCCGGGAGCCGACGTGTTCCTCACCCGTGACGAGACCTGGAATCCGCTCTCCACCATCGACGTGCGACGAGCAGGCGAGTACGAGATCACCTGCTCGTCGCACGCACGCTCCGCCTACGCCATCGGCGACTCCGGAGGCCTTTTCGCCCTTGCGGGCTGGCTGGTCCTGGCCATCGCCCTGCCCGTCCTCGGAATCACCCTCTGCGCCGTCCTCGTCCTCGTCACCGCCGTCCGCCGCAGCCGCCACCGCAAGCAGCTGCTCGCCGAACGGCAGACGGCCTAGGTCGTCTCTTTCGGATCTTGTCGGCCGAGTCCGCGGTGTCTGGTGCCGTGCCTGGGCGTGCTGTCGGGGCGCTCGCGTACTGGGCGTACGTGGTCGTCTCGGCAGTGCGGCCGGGCGCGGTGCCGGGCGCCGCGGGCCCGGCAAGATCCGAAAGAGACGGCCTAGCGGCGGTACAGGCGGCCCGCGATGGCGTGGCCGATGACGAGGTAGGCGACGGCGGCGATGCCGTAGCCGATCACCACCTGGACCCATTCGCGGTTGAAGGTGAAGAGGTCGTACGACCAGCCGGCCAGCCAGCTCGCCGCGTCGTGGATGAAGTCGACCAGTGAGTTCCCCTGGTTGGCGTCCAGCAGGTACAGCAGGATCCACAGGCCGATCACGAAGGCCATGACGTCGGCCACGACCGCGACGGCGCGGCCCGCCTGGCTGCTTCCTCTGGTGTGTGCTCGCGTATGTGTGGGCATGCCGCGCTTCTGGCCGCTTCCCGGCCGGGTAAACCCCGCCGGGGAACCCGAACGGGTCCCCCGGGTGGCGGAGCCCGGTGCCCGGGGCGAGGCTGCGGGGGACGCCTCAGTCCCCGGAGGAAACCCGTGTCCCTACCCACCACAGCCGTCCGCTTCCGCCGTGCCCTCACGGCGGTGCTCCTGTCCTGCGCCCTGCTCGGCGGTGCCACCGCCTGCGGCTCGGGCGGTGGCGACAAGGTCGCCGCCGGTCAGGCCGACGAGGTTTCGGTGGCCATGGCCGCGTTCGCCGAGGCCGACGCCGCGGCCTCCGCAGAGGACGCGGAAGCGGCCGCCGCCACTCCCTCGCCCAGCACGCCGGCAGAGAAGCAGAAGTTCGCCAAGACCCGCTTCGTCGCCAACGCGGGGCTCGCGGCCGGAGCCACGTACCAGTGGATCATCAAGCCGTACCGCGACGGCAAGTTCAAGAAGGGCGCCAAGGGCCGCACCTTCGCCCTGGTCAAGGCGGGTCTCGCCGGTGCCTTCGCCTACAACCGGCTCAAGGCGGCCAGCGAGAACGCCAAGGGCGACCCGCTGCTGTCGAAGGCGGTGGGCCCGCTGACGGCGGGCATCGACTCCCTCAAGGGGCTCGGTACCAAGCTGCGCAAGGGCCAGGCGGGCGACGCCGACATCGGTGCCTTCGAGGACGTCATCAACAGCGTCAAGGAGGCCGGCAAGAGCGCGGGCGCCACGGTGACCGACAAGGTCCCGAGCGCGGGCCAGCTGACCGGCTGAGTGCTCTTCCTCTCGCAGCAGACCGGACCGGAGCATTCCGGTCCGGTCTGCTGCGTGCCCGTTCCACCTGTTTGAATGGGTGGGTGATCGAGTACGTGGTCCTCGCCGGCGCCGCCGCCGGAACCGCCTGGCTGATGCGCCGCAAGCACCGCAGCCGCCAGGCCGCGACGCCCGTGCCCGGGATCCCGTGCATGGCGCGGCGCCCCGCGGGCAGCGGCCGCTGGCGCAGCGGCCGGTTGTACGCCGACCAGGGCGCGGCCCGTTGGGTGCCCGGCCGGGGCGAGCCCGTGGTCCTGACCGGAGCCCGGGCCACCGGCGTACGGGCGCCCTCCGTGAAGGAGGGCATCTCCATCAACCCGGGCTCGCGGATCGTGACCGTCGAGTGCGGGGGAGACGCCGACGGCATGGAGATCGCCGTGATGCCGCTGGACCTGCGGGAGCTCCTGGCGGCCCTCCCGGAGACGCCCCCGGCGGCCCTCGCGGAGGAACCCCCGGGCGCCGAGCCGCGGTAGCCCCGCCGGCCGCGACGCACCCTTCGCAAACCCCCGGCCCGCCCCGAGAATGGGCGCCATGGCCGACAACACACTCTGGGTGGGCGTCCTCACCGCGGGCACGGCGGTGGTCGCGAGCTGGGTGACCAGCCGGGGCACGGCCCGGGCCGCCCGGATCCAGGCCGAGACGACCGCCGCCGTCCAGCGGACGGACCAGCGGCGCACCGCGCGGCGCAACGCCTACGCGGACGTCATCGAGCAGGCGCAGAAGATGGGCGACCTGCACTGGAAGGTCAACGACGCCCACGCCGACCCGGATCCCGAGGCGCGCACCGCCGCGCTCAAGGACCTGCGCCTGCGGCTGCGCGACGCGTACGCGGAGCTGCGTCACCTCGTGCGCATCGTGGAGCTGGAGGGGCCGGCGGAGGTCGCGGCGGCCGCCGACCGGCTGCGGCGGTCGACGTCCGACAGCTACCAGGCGCTGGAGGACATGATCGGCGGCGACGCCGATGCGATCCAGCGGTTCGACGAGTGCTACGCCCCGTTCTGGGCGACCGTGGTCGCCCTCGTGGACGTGGCGCGGGAGGTGCTCCAGGACGGTGCCGTCTCCGTTCGCGTTCCCGCCTCCGCTCCCGTTCCCGTCCCGCGGACCCGGCCGCGCCGGCCGGGACTGTGGCGGCGGTCGGGGCCGGGGCCGGGGCCGGGGTCGGAGGGTGGGCGGGTCGGCTAGCCGGCCTAGTTGTTCAGCTCCGCCAGGACCCGCAGGGTGTGCGGGTCGGGGGCGGTCAGCAGGAGGTCGGTCACCGGGCCCTTGCGCCACAGTTCGAGGCGCTCGGCGATCCGCTCCCGCGGTCCGACCAGGGAGATCTCGTCCGCGAACGCGTCCGGGACGGCCATGACGGCCTCTTCCTTGCGCCCGGCCAGGAACAGTTCCTGGATCCGGTGCGCCTCCTCCTCGTAGCCCATCCGTCCCATGAGGTCGGCGTGGAAGTTGCGTGCCGCGTGGCCCATTCCGCCGATGTAGAAGCCCAGCATCGCCTTGACCGGGAGGAGTCCCTCCGCGACGTCGTCGCAGACCTTCGCGCGGGCCATCGGGGCGATCATGAACCCTTCGGGGAGCTCGGACAGCGAGGCCTGGTAGACGTCCGTGCGGGTCGGCGACCAGTAGAGGGGGAGCCAGCCGTCCGCGATGCGGGTGGTCTGGGCGATGTTCTTGGGACCCTCCGCGCCGAGCAGGACGGGCAGGTCGGCCCGCAGGGGGTGGGTGATGGGCTTGAGCGGCTTGCCGATGCCGGTGCCGTCCGCTCCCCGGTACGGGTGGCTGTGGAAGCGGCCGTCGAGCGCGACCGGCGCCTCGCGGCGCAGCACCTGGCGGATGACGTCCACGTACTCCCGGGTCGCCGTCAGGGGGCTGGAGGGGAAGGGGCGCCCGTACCAGCCTTCGACCACCTGCGGTCCGGACAGGCCGAGGCCGAGCATCATCCGGCCGCCGGACAGGTGGTCCAGGGTCAGGGCCTGCATGGCGGTGGCGGTCGGGGTGCGGGCGGCCATCTGCGCGATGGCGGTGCCCAGGCGGATGCGCGAGGTGTGCGCGGCGATCCAGGTGAGCGGGGTGAAGGCGTCGGAGCCCCAGGCTTCGGCGGTCCAGACGGAGTCGTAGCCGAGGTTCTCGGCTTCGGCGGCGAGGTCGAGGTGGTCCGGATTGGGGCCGCGGCCCCAGTAGCCGAGTGCGAGTCCGAGGCGCATGGGACGGTCCCCTCCAGGAATCTGACGATGCGTCAGGTGACTGTAGGGCAACGGCCCCCCACCCGGAAGGGCAGGGGGCCGTCGTACGTGCGCGTGCCCGGGATCAGCCGCGCTGGATGCCCGAGGTGTCGTTCAGGACGCCGCGGCGGCCGTCCTGGGTCTGGGCGATCAGGGTGGCCGGACCGCGCTGCTCCACGGCCAGGTACCAGGTGCCGGGCGCGAGCTCCGCGATCGGGGCGGGGCTGCCGTCCTCGGCAAAGAGGGGGCGGGCCACCGGAACGGCGAACCAGAACGGCGTGAAGTCCGCCGCCGGGGCCGGAGCCGGGGTCTGGTCCTGCGGAGCCTGGGCCTGGTCCTGGCCGCCGTAGGGCGGGACCGGCTGCGGGGCGGCCCCGTACGGCTGCGGCTCCTGGCCGCCCGGGTAGCCGTACCCGGCGCCCGGCTGCTGCTGGCCGTACGGCGGGACGGCCGCCGTGGGCGGCTTCGGGTCCGGCACGAGCTGCCCGGCGAGCGCGGGGATCTTCGAGCCGAAGAGGGTCACGCCGGCCAGCGCCGCGGTGGCGAGGAAGGCGATGACGGCGCCCGCGCCGAGGTCGGCCCCGGTCGGGCAGGTGATGAGCCCCCAGAGCGCCGACCAGGCGGCCGCGACGGAGAGGACCGTGCCCCAGGCCTCGAAGGGCAGGCCCAGGAGCTGGCGCCCGGCGGGCTGCAGGCGGGCGGCGACGAGCAGGCCGACGGCGATGAACGCGAGCAGGAAGATGCTCGGCAGCGCCAGGCGGTACACGTCGGTGTCCCATGCGCTCGGTGCGTCGACACCGGGTGCGGAGTAGAAATCGAGGAACGAGGCGATGAACAGCAACGCCGCTGCTCCGATCACCACGCCGTCGCCTCGAGTGAGGGATCGGATGTTCACGTCTTAGGTGTCCTTCTCGGTCTCGTCGTCTCGTGGTGCCGTGGGTGCCCGCCGTGACGCAGGGGTGGCGGGCGGCACCATGGTACGGAGCTTCGCCGCGGCCGAGAGGATCGGGGCTGCGGGCCGTCCGGAGGGACGGTCCTGGTGGCCCTACCCGCCGAGGAAGCCGACGATGCCGTCCGCGATGCCCTGGGCCGCTTTCTGGCGCCACTCCGGACTCGACAGCTGTGCCGCGTCCTTGGCATCACGCATGTTGCCGCATTCGATGAACACCTTGGGGCGGGTCGAGAGGTTCAGTCCGCCCAGATCGTCGCGGACGACCAATCCGGTGCCGCTGCCGAGGTAGTTCGCGGGGGCGGCACCGGTGGTCCGGGCGAAGTTCCCGGCGATCCGCTCGCCGAGCTGCCGGGACGGTCCGACGATCTTCGCGGTGTCGGCGCCGCCGCCCTTGACCTTGGCGGGGAGGATGACGTGGAAACCGCGGCTGCCGGCCGAGACCCCGTCCGCGTGGACGGAGACCACGGCGTCGGCGGCGGCCTCGTTGCCGATGCGGGCGCGCTCGTCGATGCAGGGGCCGAAGGGGCGTTCCTTGCCGGCCTCGTGCGTGAGGACCACCTTGAGGCCCTTGGCCTCCAGGACGGTGCGCAGCCGCCGGGACACGTCCATGCTGAACTCGGCTTCCATGTAGCCGGAGTTGGTGGTCGTGCCGGTGGTGTCGCACTCCTTGCGGTTGGTGCCGATGTCCACCTGGCGGTTGATCTCGGTGGTGTGCTTGAAGTTGCCCGTGTTGTGGCCGGGGTCGATGACGACGGTACGGCCGGCGAGGGCGTTCGCCGCGGCCCCTCCGGGGGTTGCGCCGGGGGCCGGACTCGCGGCGGAGGCGGAGGCGGACGCGGACGCCGGTGCGGATGCCTGTGCCGGTACCGGCGCTGCGGAGGATGCCGCCGCCGACGCCGCGAGCGGCATCACGATCCGGGGCGGCCGCGAGTCGTCGCTCGCACCCCCGCCCAGCACCTCGGTCAGGACCCAGCCGGCCAGGCAGGCCGGGGCGATCGCGGCCGCCGCGACGACCAGGGTCGACCGGCGGGCGTACCAGGGCCGGTCCGGGCTGATGGAGCTCGCGGACTCGGGGAGCGGCGGGGAGCTTTCGTCGTAGCGCACCCGGCGATGCTAGACCGGAGGTCGGTCGGGTGTACGGACCGTGGGCCATCCGGGGGCGCGGTGAGGTTATATGCCGGGGCCCGCTCCTGGGCCCGCTCCGGGACGTGCCCGGGCGGGCCCCGAAGGTCAGATGCCCGGGCCCGTGCGGCGCAGGACGCGCAGGGAGTCGGTCACCGAGACCTCCTCGAAGGCGCCCGAGGCCAGGGCGCGCAGGTAGATGCGGTACGGGGCCTGGCCGCCGTCGGCCGGGTCGGGGAACACGTCGTGGATCACCAGCGTGCCGCCCTCGGCGACGTGCGGGGCCCAGCCCTCGTAGTCGCCGGTGGCGTGCTCGTCGGTGTGGCCGCCGTCGATGAAGACCAGGCCGAGCTTGCCGCCCCAGGCCGCGGCGACCTGCGGGGAGCGGCCGACGATCGCGATGACGTGCTCCTCCAGCCCGGCCCGGTGCAGGGTCCGGCGGAAGGTGGGCAGGGTGTCCATCAGCCCGATCTCCGGGTCCACGACGCTCGGGTCGTGGTACTCCCAGCCGGGCTGCTGCTCCTCGCTGCCCCGGTGGTGGTCCACGGTGAGCGCGCTCACCCCCGCCTCGCGGGCGGCGTCGGCGAGCAGGATCGTGGAGCGCCCGCAGTACGTTCCGACCTCCAGCAGCGGCAGCCCGAGCCGCGCCGCGGCGGCGGCCGCCTCGTACAGGGCGAGCCCTTCCCCCACGGGCATGAACCCCTTGGCGGCCTCGAAGGCGGCGAGGGTCTCCGGCTTGGGGCTGGCCATGGTGTTCCTCCTGCGGATCGGTCGGCATACGGCACACGGCGTACGTCGGCATGCGTCGGCGCACGTCGGCGGCCCATGCTGCCTTACCCGCTGGTAGGACGCCATGCCCGGGGCCGCGGGCGATCTTCGGCCCGCCGCCCCGCGTCCCTGTCGTGACAGTTTTACTTGTCACAGACACTCTCGACAGGTAAACATGTCGCATGAGCGATTCGACGGGACCGATCCCGACCCCCGACAGGAACGACGAGGACTTCTGGGCCGCCGTCACGGCCCTGGTGGAGCCGCCCTGGAGTGAGCCCGCCCAGGACGAGGCGTTCGCCATGGACGACCAGGTGCTCGACGCGGTCCGGCCGCTGGCCCAGCGCATCTCGACGCGCGCACAGGCCTACAGCGCCGCGGGCAAGCCCTTCGACGCCGCCCTCATGGCCGCGCCCGACGTACAACTGGCCCTGCTGCGGGCCCTGTACGAAGCCAAGCGGTCCGTCGACCGGATGGCGGAGAGCGCCGCGACCGTCGCCGGCCGCAGCGGAGCCAACTATGCGCAGCTGGGTGCGGCCTGGGGCGGCATCAAGCGCCAGTCCGCCCGCCTCAAGTGGCCCCACGCGGTGGCGAAGCGCCCCGCCGGCGAGTCCATCCCGCTGCGCTACGCGGGCGGCACCGCCGCCATCCACCACGACCCGGACGCCGAGGCCTGGTGGTACACCGCCGAAGCCGCGGACGGCCGGGAAGAGGAGTCGCAGCCCGTACACCCCACGTACGCCGAAGCCATCGCCCGAGCCGCCGAATTCCTCCTGGCCCACGCCGACCCCACCGGCCCGGCGGCTTCCTGACGCCCTGCCGGGGTCAGCGACCGAAGAGGCGGGAGAGGGCGCCGCTCCCCGTGCCGGCGCCGCGCCGGCGCTCGCGCAGTGCGCGGCGCAGGTCCGCCCGGGTGTCCGTGACCTCCTGGGTCAGCCAGTCGCCGCTGCCGAAGACGAACGGGAGTCGGTGCAGCAGCGGGCCGATGAGGCTCAGGGCGGTCTCGGGGTCGCCCGCCTCGCCGATGCTGCGGATCACCCGGTGCGCCACCTCGGGGTCGCCGCGTTCCACGAGCTCCTCCAGGTCCGGGAACAGTCGCAGGTACAGCGGTGCGGCCGCCGCGAAATCGCCGACCAGCCACGCGTCGTGCGCCAGTCGGCGCCGTACGTCGAGAAGGATCGGCCCGTCCGCGGGCAGGGCCCGCTCCAGCCCGGGCAGCAGCGGTCCCAGCAGCGTGCGTTCGCTCTCGGCCCGCTCGGGCGTGCGGGCGTCCCACTGGCCGTCGCGGTCCCGGGCGCCCCGCTGCGTCGCCGAAGCCAGGTAGTACCGGGCGGTCATCGTGACCTCGTCGTCCGGGCCGAAGACCCGGGCCGCCTGCTCGATGATCTCGCGCAGTTCGCCCTCGTGGCGGTGGCCGTCGCCCGGTCCGTGGGCCGCGGCCTCGCCGACGGACGCGATCCGCGCGGTGATCGTGTCGGGGTGCTCCAGGCCGAGCACCCGCACCATGCGGGGCAGGAGGCGCTCCAGCTCGATGCCGGACTGCCCGCGCAGGCGTACGGCCCGGTGGTACGCGGCCCGTACCGTCAGCGGGTCGTTCGCTCCGAGCTCTTCCGTCGAGTCGGCGGCCAGCATGCCCAGCCGTTCCAGGAGGTCCGCCGGGCCGTCCGCCAGGAGCCGCTCCAGGCGCCGCCGCAACAGGGCCCGGACGGGATCCTCGACCGGCTGCGCCCCGAGGACGTGGACGGTCGGGGAGTACGACGGCACCGGAGGCGCGGAGGAGGGGGCGGACGCCGGTCCGGGCGAGGGGGTGAGGGCCGGCACGGACATCGGTCCGCCCCGGGCCAGCTCCGTCAGCCGGCGTGCCACCTCGTGGGCATCGGCGGGACGTTCGCCGGGGTCCTTGGCGAGCAGGCCGAGGACGAGCTCGTCGAGGCCGGGCGGCAGCCCCGGCCGGAGCGAGCCGGGGGAAGGCGGTGCGGCCGTCAGGTGCTGCGCGAGGAGCTCGTGCATCTCGCGTGCCGGGAAGGGGCGTTGGCCGGTGAGCAGCTCCATCAGGACGCAGCCCAGGGCGTACAGATCGCTGCGTCCGTCCACGGGGACCCCGTTCGCGCCACCCGTCCAGCGCTCCGGAGCCATGTAGGGGAAGGAGCCGATCACCATTCCGGTGCCCGTCAGCTCCGTACCGGGTCCGCCCCGGGCCTTGGCGATCCCGAAGTCGAGGACCTTCGCCACCCCGTTCCCGACCACCATCACATTGGCCGGCTTGACGTCCCGGTGGACGATCCCGGCGTCGTGCGCGGCCCCGAGGGCGTCCGCGATCTGCCGCGCCCAGTCCAGGGCGTCATCGAGGGGCGGCACCCCTTCGTTCAGGATCTCGGCGAGGCTGCGTCCCGTGAGCAGCTCCATGACCATGAACACCGCGTCGTCCCCCGCACGTTCGGTGCGGCCGAAGTCGTGGATGGTGGCGATGTGGGGGTGGGCGAGGCTTCCCGCGAGGCTGGCCTCCCGCTCGAACCTGCGGGTGTCCTCGTACGTCAGGGGGTACCCGATCTTGACGGCGACGACCCGGCGGCCGACCCGGCGGTCGGTGGCCCGCCACACCTCGCCGAACCCGCCCCGGCCGAGCAGATCCTCCAACTCGTACCGGTCCTCGATCAGTTCCCGCACCCGCTCGTCTCCCCGCCGTGATCTTCGCCCCGCCTGGGCGAAGCCTATGGCCGGCGCAGCTCCGTGCGGCCCGTGAGGAAGGAGACCAGGTTCGCCGTGTGCGGGGTCGGGTCCGTGGGGTGGAGGAGTTCCGTGCGGTGGACCAGGCGGGGGGTGCGGACCGGGACCGCCGTGGTGCCGGGGAAGGCGGCGGCCAGGGAGAGGGGGAGGGCGGTCAGGCCGTGGCCGGCGGCGGCCAGGGCGGCCAGGGCGTGCGGGTCGGTGCCGTGGTGGCGGATGCGGGGGTGGAAGCCGGCGGTGTGGCTGACCTCGCGGAGCCGGGCGAGGGGGACCGCCGTGTCGGGGGCGTCGATCCACTGGGCCTGTGCGAGGTCGGGCAGCCGGACCGAACGGCGTCGCGCGAGGGGGTGGGTGTGCGGGAAGAGCACGGCCAGGGGCTCCTCGGCGACGGCCAGGGTGACGGTCGGGCCGAGGTCGGGCAGCGGGAGGGGGTCGCTGGGTGCGGCCACCCCGTCCACGAGGCCGAGGTCGGCGCGGCCGGTCAGGACCTCCTCGACGACCGCCTCCCGACCCAGGACGCGGAGGTCGACCTCCACCGGCCCCGCGGCACGCAGCCCGGCCAGGGCCCTCGCCGCTTCCGGGCCGAAGGCCGCGGGGGAACAGGCCAGCGTCAGCCGGGCGTCGGGGGCCCGGCGCAGCCGGGCGATGTCGGCGCGGGCCGCGTCCAGGCGCAGGAGCAGCGCGGGGGCGTGTTCCATCAGCCGGGCCCCCGCCCCGGTGGGGGCGACGGGCCGGCGTTCGACCAGCCGGGCGCCCAAGTCGGCCTCCAGCGCGGCGATGTGCTGGGAGACGGCCGACTGCGTGTAGCCGAGGACCGAGGCGGCGGTGGAGAAGGAGCGGTGTTCGAGGACCGCGACGAAGGTGCGGAGCAGATGCGGATCCATGGGCACCAGTATGGCTCAGGCATCAGGATCGCTTATGTGGACAGTGGAGATCATCGTTGGACGTGATGGGGCGGCGGCTCCGAGGATGGTCTTCATGAACGCGAACCACACCGGCAGCACGCCGTCCCCCGCCCGCATCGCCCTGATCGCGGACCGCTCCGACGCCGTACGGTCCCACGCCCGTGTCCCCGGCCTGCTGGAGGCGCTGCGCCTGCGCGAGGGCCTGGACCTGGACGCCTACTGGATCCCCACCGAGGAAGCCGGCGAGGGCATGGACGGCTTCGATGCCGTCTGGGTGCTGCCCGGCAGCCCCTACCGCAGCGAGGGCGGCGTGCTCACGGCGATCCGGGACGCCCGCGAGAACGGCATCCCCTTCCTCGGCACCTGCGGCGGCTTCCAGCACGCCCTGCTGGAGTTCGCCCGTACAGTCTGCGGCCTGGACCGGGCCGCCCACGCCGAGAACGACCCTGCGACCGCCGACGCGGACGCCGTGGTCGTCCCGCTGGCCTGCTCGCTCGTGGGCCACGAGGGGACCGTACGGGTCACCCCGGGATCCCGCGCCGCCCACCTGCTCGGCGCGGACCGCACGCAGGCCCGCTACCACTGCAACTACGGCCCCAACCCCCTCCACCTGGACCTGCTCCGGGCGCACGGCATGACCTTCACCGGCACCGACGAATCCGGCGACATCCGCATCGCCGAACTGGCCGAGCACCCCTTCTTCCTGGCGACCCTCTTCCAGCCCGAACTCGACGGCGACGGCACCCGCGCCCACCCCCTCGTCGCCGGACTCGCGGCGGCGGCGGTCCGGCACGCGCGCACCGGGGGAGACGCGTAGGCCGGGAGCGCGGACCGTCCGTCACTTCGCTCTGCCCGTAAGCCCGTAAGCCCGTACAACCTTCGGGCGGGCCGCGAAGTCCTCTGGGTGATCGTTGACGACGCATCACGGGGGGACACGATGAACAGGAACATCAGCGCCACACTCTGCACCATGACGGCCTTGGCCGCCGTCCTGTCCGTGCCCACGGCCGCGCACGCCGCGGACCCCTTTGCGAAGGGGGTCGTCGCGACCGCGGGAAACGAAGAGGTGAACGTGTATGTCCGAACGGGCGGAGACACGTGGCCCGAGAACCTCAAGGTCCACCTGCGCGCGAAGGGCACGACTGCCCGGGTGGCCACCCTCACCAGGTTCGTACAGGGCGGCCCGAGTGACTGCGAGCCCTCCTGCGGCCCCGACTTCGTCCGCTTCCAGGCAGACGTGCCCAAGCTCGCCGCCCTCGGCGACTACACCGTGGACGTGGAGTACACCGGCACCCGTGGCGAGCCCGTCCTCCACCAGGGCAAGGCGACGCTCAACTACCGCCTCCGGCCGGTCTTCTCCGGCCTGAAGGCCGCGAACGCGGTGTCGTTGGACGGGCGGGACACCACCCTCTCCGGCGACATCAAGCTCTACGATCCGCGTGACGGCTCGCAGAAGCCGTACGCGGGCGCCGCGTTCACGGCCGCCAGCGGGGGCGTCACCACCGCACTGGTCGCCGACGCGCAGGGGCACTTCGCGTCCAAGGTGACCGTGCACGGTATCGAAGGCAACTCGGTCCGGGACCCCAGGAGCGGGAAGCTGCTCGGGTGGGAGACGGCCGTCAGCCTCTCGACCGAGGCGAACGGCAAGAAGGAGCAGACGAGGGCAGCCGTCCCGGTGACCCCGGTGGAGGCGCGCATCGCACTGGACTCGACGACCGTGACGGGCCCCTACGCCACACGGGGCAAGGTCGGCGGCTCCTTCACGTGGAAGGCCGCGGACGGCACCTGGAAGCCGGTACCCGGGGCCATGAAGCTCGTCGTCCACAGCGGCTCCGTCGCAACCGACACCGCGGGCCGGTTCACCTGGTCCGGCGAGCTGACGGAGGACACCTCGTGGCGCGTCAGCGAGTGGAACGCCTGGGTGTCCGCGGAACTCCAGGACGTGAAGGTGGACGTCACGGGCGGGACCTCCTTCCCCTCGCTCACCGCCAGGGTGGACCAGAGCAAGATCCTGAGACTGGTGGGGGAGTTCAACCGCGGTCAGATCCCGGCAGGCGTCAACGCGGTCACGGTGGAGGTCCAGTACTCGGCGGACGGCAAGACCGGCTGGACCACGCGCAAGAAGGTGGAGGACTACATCGGGCACCCGGTGAGCGGCGTGCACACCCTCAGGACCGCCCTGCCCTACCCGGGCCCCGGATTCGTCCGGATGCGGTACGCGGGCACCCCGGACATCAACGGCTCGGTCTCGTCCCCCGTCCAGGTCGTGCCGCGGACCGAGACGGTGATCCCGGAGTTCAACGCCGCACCCGAGCCGGTCAAGAAGGGCAAGCCGATCACGCTGACCGGGAAGCTCACCACGGCCGACCCGGCCCGTAAGCCCCTCGCGGGCCGGTACGTCCACTACTACTTCCGGCCCGCCGGCAGCACGGAGTGGAAGCTCATGGGCTACTCGGTCACCCGAGACGACGGCACCTTCACCAGGAAGTACACCGCGACGCAGAGCGGCTCCTGGTCCGCCCGCCACCACCTCACGGACGAGGCGCACTACCGCTCGTCGAGCCGCGAGGACGACGTCGTCGTCACCCCGTGACGGGCCGGGGGGCATCGCACTCGAACCACACCGTCTTACCGGTGAGATCCGGGTCGGTGCCCCAGCGGTCGGTCACCGCCTCGACCAGGAGCAGGCCGCGGCCGCCCTCGCCCAGCTCCTCCGGATCGGCCGCCGCACGCCGTGGCGGCGCGGGGCACCCGTCCGAGACCTCCACGCGCAGCCCGTCCGGCTGCCGCAGGAAGAGGACCACGCAGCCCCGTCCCGGTACGTGGCGCACGACGTTGGCGACCAGCTCGGTGAGCGCGAGCTCCGCGGGGTCCGCGAGGGCGTCGAGCCCCCACTGGGTGAGGAACATCCGGAGGATGTGGCGCATGTGGCGGGCCGAATGCTCACCGACGGTGAAGCCCATGCGGTAGCTGCCGTCAATTGCTGCCGATGAGGGGCCAGTTGCAAGATTCACGACTTCAGGGTGGGGCTGCGTCGTTACGCTCGGCTATGGACCGAAACGAACGCCGCACGGTGTGAACTTGGGGGTGACCGCTCCATGGTCAACATCCGCAGTCTCGACCCCAGCGCTTCTCCGCTGGACTACTACGGTTCGGAACTGCGCCGCCTACGGGAGGCCGCCGGGCTCAAACAGGGCCAGCTGGGCGACATCATCTTCTGTGCGGCCTCGCTGATCGGCCAGATCGAGACGGCGAGGAAGGTGCCGACCCGGGACTTCTCCGAGCGGGTCGACGCGGCACTGGTCACGGGCGGTGTGTTCTCCCGCCTGGTGGGGTTGGTCCTACGGAGCCAGCTGCCCACCTGGTTCCAGGCGTACGCGGAGATGGAGGCGAGGGCCACGTACATCTCCTCGTTCCAGGCGCAGTTGGTCTACGGCCTGTTGCAGACGGAGTCGTACGCGCGGGCGATCCTCGGGGTCCGGGGTGACGAGGGGCTCGACGGGAAGGTCGCCGCCCGTATGGAGCGGCAGCGAATCATGGACCGGAGTGAGCCGCCCTTGATGTGGGTGGTGTTGAGCGAGGCGGTACTGCATCAGGAGATCGGCGGCCGGGAGGTGATGCGGGAGCAGCTCGCGCACCTGTTGGACCTGCGACAGCGGGAGTGGGTGAAGGTGCAGATCCTGCCCTTCGAGGTGGGTGCGCACGCGGGGCTCCCGGGGTCGTTCACAGTTCTGCGGTTCGACGACGACCCGGACCTCGTCTACACCGAGGACTTCGTGCAGGGGCATATGACCGCTAATCCGCAAGCCCTCAGGGAGGGTTCGCTCCGTTACGATCACCTGCAGGCTGCCGCCCTGTCCGTAGAGGGATCGGCGGCACTGATCGCCCGTGTGATGGAGGAACGCTATGGACAGCATCCAGGACCTGACGGGCGCGCGCTGGCGTAAGTCTTCGTACAGCTCGGACACCGGTGGCGAGTGCGTCGAGTGTGCCCCGCTCGGCCCCGCCGACTGGCGCAAGGCCTCGTACAGCGGCGACACCGGCGGCGACTGCGTGGAGATCGCCACCCAGCCCTGCCGGATCGCCGTCCGGGACTCCAAGGTGCCCGACGGGCCCGCCTTCACCGTCGCGCCGGCCGCCTTCGTGGAGTTCGTGCGGAGCCTCTGACAGGTGGGGCGGCCCCCTCGGGGCTGGGTCACTCGTTCGGCATGCGCACATACGTTTCTTCCTGCGCCGGACGAGTGGCCGGGCGGGTCACCCCGCGGGATCGGGGAAATCCAGGGCTGACCCGATCCCGCGCGTGCAAAGGAAGCCCGACATGAAACCCGCCCGCTCCCTCGCCCTGGCCGCCGTGACCTCGCTCGTGCTCCTGGCCGGCAGTGCGTTTTCCGCCAACGCGTGGGACTCCGGGGGCGATCCGCCCAAGCCCGCGCCGCCCACCGACGCCGGTGTGGTCGCGCCGCAGAGCGCGCACGCGCAGTACCGGGGCGACAACGTCTTCATCCCGGCCGGCGGGTTCGGATTCGCGCACGTGAGCTGCCCGGCGGGCACGGTGCCCACCGGAGGGGGCGGCCAGACCGGCAGCACGCTCACCTTCCTCACCGACTCCCTGCCCAGCCCCACGGGCTGGTCGGTGGGAGTGAAGAACACCGACACCGGACAGAGCCACGCCGCCTCCGCCTGGGTCGTCTGCACCGCGGCGTAGGCCTGGGCGTAGCTTCATCCTGAACGTAACTGCCCTTACCCTGAGGCGGGTTCGGCCGGACACGCCAGTCCGGCCGACCGCGACGGACCATCGGGGGACGGGGCAGCATGAGCAGCGTGCGCAGGGATGACGACGACAACGTCGAGGGGGGCATAAAGCCGCTCGCATCCGGTGATCCGAGCCGGATCGGGCCGTACCTGCTCCTCGGGCGCCTCGGGGCCGGCGGGATGGGCCGGGTGTACCTGGCCCGGTCCGAGGGCGGGCGTACGGTCGCGGTCAAGGTGGTGCACGAGGAGCACGTCGCCGACGCGCAGTTCCGGGCCCGCTTCCGCCGGGAGATCGACGCCGCCCGGAAGGTCGGGGAGCGGTACACCGCCCCCGTCCTGGACGCCGACCCCGACGCCGAACGTCCCTGGGTCGCCACCGGATACGTACCCGGGCTCTCGCTGGAGCAGATCGTGCGCCGGCACGGCCCCCTGCCCGTGGACTCCGTCCACGCCCTCGCGGACGGGCTGCTGCACGCCCTCAAGGACATCCACACCGCCGGGATCGTGCACCGCGACCTCAAACCGTCGAACGTGATGCTGACCGTCGAAGGCAGCCGGGTCATCGACTTCGGGATCTCGCGCGCCCTGGAGACCTCCGTCGAATCGCTGCTCACCAGCACCGGCATGGTCGTCGGCTCGCCCGGGTTCATGTCGCCCGAGCAGGTGCGCGGTCAGCGGGCCGGGGCGAAGAGCGACGTGTTCACGCTCGGCTGCGTCCTGATGTACGCGGCCACGGGGGAACTGCCCTTCGGGCACGGGGCCAGCAACCAGCACGCGGTGATGTTCCAGATCGTGGAGGGCGAACCGGCCCTGGAACGGGTCGCGGACGAGTCCCTGCGTGCGCTCATCGGCCGCTGCCTGGTCAAGGGAGTGGAGGAACGGCCAGGCGTCGACGAGCTGCTGGCCGACCCCGAGCGGGTCCTCCCTGCGGCACGCGGCGGGGCGTGGCTGCCGCCCGGCGTGGTGGAACGCCTCGCCCGGCAGGCGGCGCGGCTGCTCGACGCGGAGGCGGCACCGGCGGCGGAGGAGGCCGCGGCCGTACCCGTACCCGTACCGGCGCCCGAGGTGCAGACCCCGGACCGGGGGACGCTCGGGCTGCGGCCGGAGGCGGGAGCGGCGGGGGAGTCCGGCGAGCAGGTCGTCGCGGCCGTCGAGGGAGCCGGTCCGGCGACCGGGCCGTCCACCGCCGGCGGCGTGGCGGCGGGGGAACGGCGCGGGGCGCGGCGGCGGTTGACCGTCGTGGTGCCGGCCGTCCTGGTGTTCACCGTCGGCGGGGGCACGGTGGCCCTGCTCCAGCCGTTCGGCGGCGGTGACGCCGACGGGCGGCTGGCTTCGCCCCCGGCGAGCAGTGCGCCCGTGGTGCCCGGTGCCTCCTCCGGCTCCCCTTCGGCGGCGAGCGGCTCACCGGCTCCGGGTGCGCCGAACTCCGAGAGCCCCCAGGCCCCCCAGAGCCCGCCCGTACCGGCGCCGGACGGCCAGGCCGCCGCCGGGCAGGGCGCGGCGGCGGGTGCGGGGACCCCCGGCGGGGGAGCCGGCACCCCGGGCGGCAGCAGCGCGAGCCAGGGCGGAGGCGGGAGCCCGGCCGGCGGAGGCACCGGTACGGGCACCAGCCCGGGCGCCACCCCGGGGGGCGCGGGCTCTCCGAGCGGAGGCGGCTCCCCGAGCGGGGGGTCTCCGAGCGGCGGCTCCCCGAGCGGCGGCGGCTCGCCCAGCGGCGGCTCGGGCGGCGGCGACGCGGTGCCCGCGTACTTCGCCGGGACCTGGACCTACAAGGCCGACCTCAACATCGGCCAGCCGAGCACGGTGATCATCAGTCGCTCCGGGGCGGTCCGCCTGATCACCGAGTCCCAGATGGGGCACTGTGAGCACATCGCCAAGGTGACCTCGCTGGCCTCCGGCGGGAACCGGATCAACATCGGCGCGGGCGCGGAGGACAAGTCCAAGTCCACCAGCCAGTTCTGCGGGGTCCTGGACCCCTCCTTCTTCACCAAGAGCCTGCCGAAGGGCCTCCAGCACAACGTGGGCCCCTCGCACGGCGACGGCTACTACTACGAGAAGTCCTGACCGGGCGGATCAGCGGAAGGCGGGGAGGGCGAGGGCGAGGGCGGCCCAGCCGAGGAGGGCGGTGGCGGTCACGAGGAGCACCCGTCCGATCCACTCGAAGGCGTCGCCCAGGCCGCTGGGCACGACTGCGCGTGCAGGGTGGGCGGGGTGATAGGAGACGCGGTACGGACCGCTCGCTGCGTTGCCGCCGGGGGCGGGCCGGACCCTGCCGTCTGTGGCGGTGTATCCGTAGGCGGCCAGTCCGCGGACCTGGGTGGGCTGTGCCTCGACCGTGATGCCGTGGCGGGGCAGGTACCACCTGTTCCACAGGGTCACCGTCGTTGTGAGCAGCAGACGGCCGGCCCCCAGGGCGGTGGCGCCGAGCAGCAGCACGGCGAGTGCGCGGCTCACGTGATCCCCGGTGATCACCACACCCGCGGCGAGGGCGAGGACCCCGAGTCCGGCGGCGGCCGTCACGCAGCGGACGACGACGTCAACCGGCTGCAGCGCCTCCGCCGGCTCCGCCTCCTCCTCCGCTTCGCCGTCCGCTTCCCGGCCGCCGTCCGCACCGTCCCGGGGCGTGACCGTCACGAGCGTCGAGCCGTCCACCAGGGCCTCTCCGGCGGGGCGTTCGGGCAGCGAGGCGTTCAGCGCTTCCGCGAAGACGGCGGCCGCGGCGCGGCTCACGCCCTCGATCCGGTACAGGGTCGCCCCGGTCCCGGCGGGGGCCGTCAGTTCCACGGCCACCACCCTCCCGTTCGCGTGTACGTGCGCGACGGCGGCGAGGGGGATGCGGACCTCCTCGCGGGGGCGTCGTAGGAGCAACCCATCTTCCTCGGCTCGGAGTTCGGCTCCGTGGTCACCCAGGAGGACGGGTATGGAGGAAATGATCGACATGGGCGCGATCGTATGGGGCCGGGGTTTCCCGGAGGTAGTCGCGGACGTACGGTCACCGATGTGGACATGGTCATTCTGGTACTCACGGTGTACGTCCTGGCGGGCCTCGGCCTGGCCTTCTTCGGTCTGATGTGGCTCTGGGGGGAGAGCGGCAACGTCAAGGAGTTGAAGGAGCTGAAGGAAACCGGCGTCGAGGTCACCGCGGTCCTGGTGGCGCTGGAACCGCTGCGGGGGACCGACACCCTGCGCGCCCACTACGACTACCCGCAGGCGGGCGGCACGACCGCCCGGCACACCGAGGGCGTCGGCCCCCGGCCCCCGCGCGTCGTGGGCGACGAGTACACGCTGGTGCGGCTGCCGCGCGTGGCGAAGCGGGTCCAGATGGGCACGATGGCCGCCGTGCGCAAGGAGCTCGGGGAGCGCGAGGGGTACGTCCGCTCCGCCCGGTGGATCGCGATCGCGGGTGCCGCGGCGCTCGCCACGGCCGTGACGGGGCTCGCCCTCCTCCCCTGAGGCCACTTCGCCCCCTGGCGCCCCGTCCACAGAGTGAGAACACGTTTCAGTTCTGACCTTCCGTCAGAATGAAACGTGTTCTACTCTGCCGCGCATGGGCATCGGAATCACGAAGGAACAGCGGGAGTTGGCCGAAGCCGTCCGCGGCTGGGTCGCGCGGGCCGTGCCGCCCGAGGAGGTCCGCAAGCTCCTCGACACCCCGCCGCAGACGGGCGCGCGGCCCGCCTACTGGGACGGGCTGCTCGCCTCCGGGCTGCTGGAACCGCACCTGGAGGGCGGCACCCTGCTCGACCTCGCCGTCGTGGTGGAGGAGGCCGCCCGGGCGGCGCTGCCCGGGGCGTACCTGCCGAGCGTGCTGGCCTCCGTCCTCCTCGACCGGGCCGGGGCCGAACCCCTCGGCGGCCGGGTCGGCGCCGTGGCGCTCGGACCCGGGGACCTCACCGCCGTCGCCGTGGAGGGCGGCTACCTCCTCGACGGGACCGCCCCGCCGGTGCTCGGCGCCGGCGAGGCCGACCTCGTGCTGCTCGCCGCCGAGACCGCGCACGGGACCCGCTGGTTCGCCGTCGACGCCGCCGCGCTGGACATCCGCACCCAGGACAGCGCCGACCCCACCCGGCCCACCGCCGAGGTCCGCGCCCGCGGAGTCACCGCCGGACCGGGGGCCCAGCTGGAACTCGACGCCGCCCTCGTACGCGACCTCGCCTGCGTGCTCTTCGCCGCCGACGCCTGCGGCACCGCCGCCTGGGCGCTGCAGACCGCCGCCGAGTACGCGAAGGTGCGCGAGCAGTTCGGGCGGCCCATCGGGCAGTTCCAGGGGATCAAGCACCTGTGCGCCGACATGCTGGTGCGCGTGGAGCAGGCCCGCGCGCTCGCCTGGGACGCCGCACAGGCCGCGGAGGAACCGGCCGAGGTGCGCTCGCTGGTGGCCGCGCTGGCCGCCGGCACCGCGCTCGACGCCGCGTACTCCTGCGCCAAGGACTGCGTCCAGGTCCTCGGCGGCATCGGCTTCACCTGGGAGCACGACGCCCACATCTACTTGCGGAGGGCCTTGGTCGCCCGCCAGCTCCTCGGCTCCGGAGACGGCCACCGGGTCCGGGCCGTACGGCTCGCCGCGGCCGGAGCCCGGCGCGAGCTGCGCCTCGAACTGCCCGCCCAGGCCGAGAAGCACCGCGCGAAGGCCCGTACCGCCATCGCGGACGCGGCCGGGCTCGACCCCGCCACCGCCCGCCGGGTCCTGGCACCCACCGGGTACGCGGCCCCGTACCTGCCGGCCCCGTACGGGCTCGGCGCCGGACCCGTCGAGCAGCTCGTCGTCCAGCAGGAACTCAAGGCCGCCGGGGTCAAGGTCGCCGACCTCGGGATCGCCACCTGGGTCGTACCCTCCCTGCTCGCCTACGGGACCCCCGAGCAGCAGGAGCGCTACCTGCTGCCCACGCTGCGCGGCGACGTCACCTGGTGCCAGCTCTTCTCCGAGCCGGGCGCGGGCTCCGACCTCGCCTCGCTGCGGACCAAGGCGGAGCGGGCACCCGGCGGGGACGGCTCCTGGGTGGTCAACGGGCAGAAGGTGTGGACCAGTTCCGCGCAGAGCGCCGACTACGGGATCCTGCTCGCGCGGACCGACCCGGACGCCCCCAAGCACAAGGGGCTCGGATACTTCGTGGTGGACATGAAGACCCCCGGGATCGACATCCGGCCGCTGAAGGAGATCACCGGCGAAGCCCTCTTCAACGAGGTCTACTTCGACGACGTGCCGCTCCCGGCCGACGCCCTGGTGGGCGCGGAGAACGGGGGCTGGAAGGTCGCCCGCAACACCCTCGGCAACGAACGCGTCCACATGGCCGACCAGATGACCTTCGACACCGGCCTGGAAGCGCTGCTCGCCCGCTCCGCCGAACTCGAAGGCGGATACCGGGTCCGGATCGGGGCCCTGGCCGCCGAGGCACACGCCCTGGCCTGCATCGGGCTGCGCACCACGCTCCAGCAGGTGTCGGGGCTGGAGCCGGGCGCGGGTGCGTCCGTACGCAAACTCGTCCAGACCCCGCACCAGCAGCGGACCGCCGAGCTCACGCTCGAACTGCTCGGACCGGCGGGCGCGGTGAGCGAAGGGGTGGGGAAGCGGGCGGTGCACGGCATGCTCATGTCGCGCTGCCTGACCATCGCCGGAGGCACCACGCAGGTCCAGCTCAACGTCGTCGCCGAGCGGATCCTCGGCCTTCCCAGGGACTGAAGGGCAGTACAGACATGAAGTCGTACATCGTGGGCGTCGGCATGACGAAGTTCGAGAAGCCGGAGTCGAGGGACTGGCAGTACTGGGACATGGCGAAGGAGGCCGGCGACGCGGCGCTCGCGGACGCGGGCATCGAGTACGGGCTGGTCGAGCAGGTACCGGTGGGCTACTGCTTCCAGGCCTCCACGGCCGGCCAGCGGGCGGCGTACGAACTGGGACTGAGCGGGGTCCCCGTCTACAACGTCAACAACAACTGCGCGACGGGCTCGACGGCGCTGATGATGGCGCGACAGTTCGTCGAGGGCGGGATCAACGACTGCGTGCTGGCGCTCGGCTTCGAGAAGATGAAGCGCGGGGCGCTGGGCGGCGGTTCGGACGGCGGGGACTTCAAGACCTCGCCGGTCGCCCGGCACTACGGGATCATGGCCGCCGGGCACGGCTTCGAGATGTCCCCGCCGACCGCGCAGATCTTCGGGAACGCGGCGCGCGAACACATGAAGCTGTACGGGACTACGGCCGCGCAGCTCGCGATGGTCGGGGCGAAGAACCACCGGCACTCGGCGAACAACCCGAACGCGCAGTTCCAGGACGTGTACACCGTGGAGGAGATCCTCGCGGCGAAGGCCATCCACGAGCCGCTGACCAAACTCCAGTGCTCGCCGACCTCCGACGGGGCGGCGGCTGCGGTCGTCGTGTCGGAGCGGTTCGTGGAGCAGCACGGGCTCGGGGACCGGGCGGTGGAGATCGTCGCCCAGTCCATGACCACGGACACCGAGGCGTCCTTCGCCTCCGGCACCTGCATCGACGCGGTCGGCAAGCCGATGACGGCGGCGGCGGGGCGGGCGGTGTTCGAGGCGTCGGGGCTCGGGATCGGGGACGTGGACGTCATCGAGCTGCACGACTGCTTCTCGATCAACGAGCTGCTGACGTACGAGGCGCTGGGCATGTGCGAGGACGGTGGGGCGGGGGCGCTGGTGGAATCGGGCGCGACGACGTACGGCGGGCGGTGGGTGGTCAACCCGTCGGGCGGGCTCATCTCGAAGGGCCACCCGCTCGGTGCGACGGGGCTCGCGCAGGCGGCGGAACTCGTCTGGCAGCTCCGGGGTGCGGCGGGGCCGCGGCAGGTGCCGGGGGCGCGGGTCGGGCTCGCCCACAACATCGGGCTGGGCGGGGCGGCGGTGGTCACCCTGCTGCGGCGGTAGCCGGGGACCGGTCCCCGGACCCCTGCGCCTCAAGCGCCGGCGGGGCTGGGGTTGGCCTGGGCGCGGGGTTGCTGCGGGTGGGGGGCGGTGCCGGGGCCGGGGTGGGGTGTCGGTCTGGACTGCATGATTTAGGCGCCCCCTGCCCTACTCCGACAAGGCGAAGCCTGTTTCCGCGCCACAAATCACGCTCTACGTCCAGACCGACACCCCACCCCGTCCCCGTCCCCGCCCCGGCCGTCTCCAGCCTCGCCGGCGTTTGAGGCGCGGGGTCTGGGGCGGAGCCCCAGGGGGTCCGGGCGCAGCCCGGGACCCTGTCTTTCAGCCCGTCCGGCGTTTGAGGACCGGGGTCCGGGCAGCGCCCGGGGAACGGTGGAAGGGCGGGTAGGGGACTCTGGCCCGCGCAGCGGTGGCCGTCGCAGCGGGTCTGCTGTGGGGACTTCGGCCCGCGCAGCGGTCAGACGGGTGCGGGGCTCAGCGGAGCCAGGGCCGGCATCAGGCGCAGCGCGTTGTCCCGGTTGATCGCCCGATGGTGATCCGGCGTCAGCGCGGGGTCGGCCGCCAGCGCGGGCAGCGCGACGTCCGTGACCATCTCCGCGGGGCACGCCGGCCAGTCGGTGCCGAAGAGGATCCGGTCGGGGGACGCCATCGCCAGCAGGGTCCCCGCAGGGGACATGGGCCCGGCCGTGTCGTAGTAGAAGCGGGCCAGGTGGTCCCGGACCATTGCCGGCTCGACGGGCGGGGTGAGCGACCCCGCGAAGGCCTCCACCCGGGTGGCGATGTGCGGGAGGAAGCCGCCCGCGTGCGGCAGGATCACGGACAGGTTCGGGAAGCGGTCCAGCGTGCGCTTGTGGATCATGTTCAGCGCCGCCCGGGTGGTGTCCAGGAGGAAGTCGCACAGGAAGTGCGGGATCCCCGGCACGGCCACCGCCCCCGGCCCGCCGGCCCCGCCCGGCCCGTGGCCCCCGCCGGGTCCGCCGCCCGCCCCCGGCCCACCGTCCGCACCGGGCCCCGCATGCGCCCCGGGTCCTCCGCCCGGCGGGGGTCCGCCGCCGACTCCCGGGAGGTTGTGCGGGTGGGTGTCCACGATGGCGGAGCGTTCGTTCAGGTCCGCGAAGAGGGGGTCGTAGGAGGGGTCGCCCAGGTAGACGCCTCCGTAGTTCGCCGTCACGTTCACACCCACCGCCCCCATCTCGTCGAGCCCCCACCGCAGCGCCCACCGCGCGACCTCCGGGTCGTCGAAGAAGAGCGGGACGTGGAACGCGAAGCGGCCCGGGTGGGCCCGGGCCACCTCCGCCGCCGCCCGCAGGGTGACGGTCGTGGCCTCGCGCAGTTGCGCGGACGTGGCGTAGCGCGCCGGCAGCATCGGCTTGAGGACGGCGGTCGCGATGCCCGCGCGGTCCATCAGGGCCAGGGCCGCCGCCGCGTCCCAGCGCGCCCACGGCGGCAGCGCCTTCCGGTTCGCCAGGCCCTGGCCTTCGGCCCACTCCAGCCACTCCGGGGCGCAGAAGTGGTGGTGGACGTCGATCCTGCTGTCGCTGCCGTCGTCGGGCGGGAGCGGGGTGGTGTCTGCGATGTCCGGCATGGGGGGACCTTATGGCGGGGCCCCGCGGGCGTTCGCGGGACGGCTCGGGGACCCGGCCGATCCGCTCAGGCGGGCGTAGTTTCGGGCCCGAACGGGGTAACGGGCGTTATGCGGGGCGCGGGCCGAGGGAGTGAGGGGCTGGACAGTCGAGCCCCGAGCCCCGAGCCCCACGAGAGGTCTACGCCGTGACGACCGAACCCGCAGTGGCCGTGAGTGACGGCCTTCCCGTCGGCGAGGCCCAGGCGGCCGTGTCCATGGGCACGCCGGAGTACCGTACGTGCCCCTACCCGGTCTACCGGTCGCTGCGCGAGCAGGCCCCCGTCTGCAAGCTGACCACGCGCCACGGGGTGGACACGTATCTCATCACCCGGTACGAGGACGCCCGGCTCGCGCTGTCCGATCCGCGCATCGGCAAGGACATGCACGAGGGCATCGACATCTACCACGCGGTCTTCGGGGACACCTGCGACGCCCTCGACGACAACCTGATCTTCGCCGACCCCCCTCGGCACACCCGGCTGCGCCACATCGCCCACGAGGCCTTCACTCCGCGCCACGTCAAGCTGCTGCGCCCGCGCATCGAGCAGCTCGCCGACGAGCTGCTGGCGAAGTGTCCGACGGACACCCCCGTGGACCTGATGACGGCCTTCGCCCTGCCGCTCCCCGTCATGGTCATCTGCGAACTCCTCGGCATCGTCGGGGACGAGCGCACCGACGTCCTGAAGTGGTTCGGGCAGGTGACGCGCTCCCGGTTCAGCAAGGACATGGCGGGCGAGCTGGCCGAGGCGGAGGACTGGCTGCGGAACTACTTCCTCGACCTGGTGGCCCGTAAGCGCGCCGAACCCGCGGACGACTTCCTCACCGTGCTGATCCAGACGCAGCACGAGGACGGGGCCCTGACGGACGACGAACTCGTCTCGATGATGTGGGTCCTGCTCTTCGCGGGACACAAGACCACCACCTACCAGATCGGCAACGCGGTCTTCTCTCTGCTGTCCCACCCCGACCAGCTCGCGCTCGTCCGGGCGGACCGGGGGCTGCTGCCCCAGGCGGTCGAGGAGCTCGTCCGGTTCGAGTGCTCGGTGGAGACCTCCACGTTCCGCTACGCCCTGGAGGACGTGGAGATCGGGGGAGTGACCATCCCGAAGGGGGCACTGGTCCAGATCGCGATCTCCTCCGCCAACCGGGACCCGGAGAAGTTCGCGGAACCGGACACCCTGGACGTGACGCGCAAGGGGCTGCAGAGCACCCACCTCGGCTTCGGCCACGGACCGCACTACTGCCTGGGCGCCCCGCTCGCCCGGATGGAGCTGGAGACCGCGCTGACGGCCCTGCTCGACCGGTTCCCCGAGATGGTCCTGGCGACCCCGGAGCCGGGCCACGAGGAGTGGCTCAAGGGGCCCTTCCCGGCCTTCCGCGGGCTGGAGAGGCTGCCCGTCGCCCTGGATCCGTCGCGGACGGTCGACGACTGGACGGCGCCCGCCTCCGGCCGCTGAGCAGGCCGTCTGCCGCACACACACCCGCCCCGCGGATCCGGAGGATCCGCGGGGCGGGTGTGTGTGCGAGGTCCCGGCCCTACGTGGCCTGCGGGTCGCGCGGGGTCGCCAGGGCCGGGTCGACCACCGACTCGCCCCGGGACGCGCGGCGGATGCCGTCCGCGAGGTCCTCGACCGGGCCGTCCCGCAGGACCAGGCCGGCCGCGCCGGCGGCCAGGGCGGCCTCCGGCAGGCCCGGATGGGCGGAGCCCGTCAGCACCAGGATCCGGCATTCCGGATCCTCCGCCAGGAGGGCGGGGACGCGGTCCACCGCATCCGTCAGCGCCACCGCCGGGCGGGCCAGCGGCGAGGCCACGACCTCGATGTCCGGCTGGAGGCCGAGGTGGACCGCCAGGGCAGGGTTCGGCGGGTCCAGGAGCACCCGCAGGGATCGGGCGGGGCGCTGGGGAACGGGCATCTCATCCACCCGGCCAGGGTAGGGGCGAAGTATCCCGTACCCGCGCAACGCGCCGTGCGTGAAGTAAGTCTGACAGATAGTCAGGAGTCTTCCCAAGTGCTGGGGCGTGCGTTATACATTCCTTCACCGGGCAACCTAGAACGCGTTCTAGAGTGCCGGGTCCCGCATACGACCTCGGTGCGGCCGACGGTGCGGACGGCCGCGCCGAGGTCTTCCAAGGCACCGCGCTCTCACAGCCGGTGCCGCACAGCAGGTGCCTCAAAGACGGTGTTTCCAACACAGGGAGCAGCACGCCCATGCCGATCGATGCCGCCAAGGCCCTCGCCGCCGAACCCCGCAAGGGGAACATCGCCTGGGACCACAAGGACATCCAGCTCTACCACCTCGGACTCGGCGCGGGGACCTCCCCGAACAACCCCGGGGCCGCCACCGACCCCGAGGAGCTGCGCTACACCCTGGAGTCCAAGCTCCACGTGCTCCCCAGCTTCGCGACGGTCGCCGGTGCCGGCATGGCCATGATGGGCGGCCTCGCCGCCCCCGGCATCGAGGTCAACCTCGCCAACGTGCTGCACGGCAGCCAGTCCATCGAGCTGCACCGGCCTATCCCGGTCAAGGGCCAGGCCGACTCGACGGCCACGGTCGCCGCGATCTACGACAAGGGCAAGGCCGCGGTGATCGTCCTGCGCACCGAGGTCGCGGACGCCGACGGGCCGCTGTGGACCTCCGACGCCTCGATCTTCGTACGCGGTGAGGGCGGCTTCGGCGGCGACCGCGGGCCCTCCGTCAAGGCCGAGCAGCCCGAGCGGGCGCCCGACCGGGTGGAGGAGCGCAAGATCCGCGAGGAGCAGGCGCTGCTGTACCGCCTCTCCGGAGACTGGAACCCGCTGCACGCGGACCCCGAGTTCGCCAAGATGGCCGGCTTCGACCAGCCGATCCTGCACGGCCTGTGCTCGTACGGGATGACCCTCAAGGCCGTGGTCGACACCGTCCTGGACGGCGACGTGTCCCGCGTCCGCGCCTACCGCACCCGCTTCGCCGGGATCGTCTTCCCCGGCGAGACCCTGCGGATCCGGATGTGGCAGGAGCCCGGCCGCGTCCTCGTCACGGTGAGCGCCGCCGACCGGGACGACGCCCCGGTCCTCGCCGACACCGTCGTCGAACACGGCTGAGCCGACCGCAGCGGCCGGCTCGGCCGAAGTCCGCGAGTACCCCCGCACCCACCACCGAAGGAGCCGCACCGTGCGCGCAGCACTCCAGAGCGAGATAGGCCAGGACAAGCTCGAAGTCGTCGAGGACATGCAGGCCGTGGGCTTCGGCCCCGGCAAGGTCAGGATCCGCATCAAGGCCACCGGCCTGTGCCACTCCGACCTCTCCGCGATGAGCGGCGTCCTCCCGCAGCCCGCCCCCTTCATCCCGGGCCACGAGGGCTCCGGCGTGATCACCGACGTCGGCGACGGGGTCACCAGCCACAAGATCGGCGACCGGGTCCTGGTCTGCTGGCTCCCGCCCTGCGGGCACTGTCCCTCCTGCAAGCGCGGCCAGGGCCACCTGTGCCTGGAGGCCTTCGGCAACGTCGCCACCCCCAACTTCCAGCGCGGGGACGCCGGCATCTTCGGCTTCGCGGGCACCGGCACCTTCGCCGAGGAGATGGTGGTCCCGGCGGCCTGCGCCGTACCCATCCCGGACGACGTGCCCTTCGACATCGCCGCCCTCATCGGCTGCGGAGTCACCACCGGGCTCGGCGCGGCCATCAACACCGCCAACGTGGAGGCCGGTTCCTCGGTCGCCGTCATCGGCTGCGGCGGCGTCGGCATCTCCGTCATCCAGGGCGCCAAGGTGCAGGGCGCCGCGCAGATCATCGCCGTCGACCCGGTCGCCTCCCGGCGCGAGGCCGCGCTGCGCTTCGGCGCCACCGAGGCGGTCTCCCCGGAGGAGTTCGCCGACGCCAAGAACCGGATCACCGCGGGCGAGGGCTTCGACTACGTCTTCGAGGTCGTCGGCAAGTCCGCGACCACCAAGACCGCCTACGACATGACCCGCCGCGGCGGCTCCGTCGTCGTGGTCGGCGCCGGCGCACTCGACGACAACTACTCGATCAACATGTTCTCCCTCTTCTTCGACGAGAAGAAGATCCTGCCGTCGATGTACGGCGGCGGCGACGTGCTCCGCTCCTACGAGCGCACCATCGCGCTGTGGCGGGCCGGCCGGGTGGACCTGGCGGGCCTGATCACGCACCGCGTGCAGCTCGCCGAGATCAACGACGCGCTCGACCAGATGCGTACGGGCACGGCCCTGCGCACCTGCATCGAACTCTGACCCGTTTCGAGAGGAACCGTACGGATGTCACTGCCACTTGAGGGACTCGTCGCCATCGTCACCGGGGCGGGCCGCGGGCTCGGCCGGTCCGAGGCGATCGAACTCGCCCGGCTCGGCGCGAGCGTGGTCGTCAACGACTTCGGGCAGCCCGGCCGCGACGGCTCCGGCGAGGCCTCGGCCGCACCGGCGGAGGAGGTCGCGGCGGAGATACGCGCCGCGGGCGGACAGGCGGTGGCGCACCTGGGCGACGTGGCCGACTTCGAGCAGGCGCGCGAGCTGGTCGAGCTGGCGGTGAACAGCTTCGGCAAGCTCGACATCCTGGTCAACAACGCGGGCATCCTGCGCGACCGGATGGTCTTCTCGATGTCGGAGGCGGAGTGGGACTCGGTCATCCGGGTCCACCTCAAGGGCCACTTCAACACGACCCACTTCGCCTCGGTGCACTGGCGCGAACGCTCCAAGGCGGCGGGCGGACCGGTCTACGGCCGGATCATCAACACCTCCTCCGAGGCCTTCCTCGGCGGCTCGGCCGGCCAGCCCAACTACGCGGCGGCCAAGGGCGGCATCGTGGGCCTGACCACGTCCACCGCCCTGGCGCTCGCCAAGTACGGGGTGACGGCCAACGCCATCTGCCCGCGGGCCCGTACCCGGATGACGGAGGACGTCTTCGCGGGCTTCCAGGTCCCGGAGGAGGGCAAGCTCGACGCCCTCGCCCCCGAGCACGTCTCCCCGCTGGTCGGCTACCTGGCCTCCCCGGCCTCGGCGAAGGCCAACGGGCAGCTGTTCGTCGTCCACGGCGGCATCGTGGTCGTCATGGAACGCCCGAAGGTGGCGGCGAAGTTCGACACCACCAAGGAGTCCTTCTCCTACGAGGAGCTCGACGAGGTCCTCACCCCGCACTACGACTCCCGCCCCGCGAACGAGACCTTCGCGGCGGCGGAGGTCCTCGGCCTCAAGCACGGCGGCTGACCGATACGACGGATACGCAGCTACGCGAGCGCCGGGCCCGGGGTGTCACACCCCGGGCCCGGCGTCGTTCCGGGAGACCGCTGGGAAATTTGAATGCGTTCAATTACTGTGGGGGGTGGGTCGCAAGGGCTCGAACCCGGGCTGCCGTCCGGGTGGTTGGGGGGAAGTGTGCGCGTGATGCGACGGGTATGGCGGCCGGTCTCGCTGGTGGCCGCGGCGATGGCTCTCACGGCGTCCTGCGGCCTCGCCGCGGGAATCTACGCCGCCGACCTCTCCGCGGAACGGCTGGAAGGGCGCTGGACCGACGGCGGGGTCGCGTCCCTGACCTTCCGTGCGGACCACACGTTCAGCGCCGAGAACCTCGACAGGTACCCCGTCGCCTCGAAGTGCGGGACCGCCGCAGGCCCGGCCTCGGGCACCTGGGCGTTCTGGGCTCCCACCGAGCCGGGGGACACGTCCTTCACCGTGCAGGAGACCGCCACGCGCGGCAGTGCGCTGTCACTGACGTTCGACGGCCGGAAGTGCAGCATGGACGTCTACCTGTACGGCGACGACGACGCCCCTGCGATGTGCCCGGCCGTCGACGCCGACGAGGGCTGCGCCATGACCGGGTACCTCAGCCGGAGCGACGAGGACTGACGGCCCGGCCCGCCGGGCACCCGGTGGGCGGGCTACCCCAGCGGGGCCTGCTGGAGCGGGACCGGGCGGGTGGGGGCCGGGGGGAGGGGGATCGGGTCCAGGCGGATGGGTGGGGGCGGGGAGACCGGGATGTTCATCCCGAGGATGCCGCACGGCACTTCGGGGGTGGCGTACGGGAGGTGCAGGCGGCCCTCCGCGGTCCAGCGGCCCGTGCCGCCGAGCCAGCCGGCCGGGGCGCCGAGCCGGAACACGTGCCGGTCGGCGGGGCGCCACAGGGCCAGCCCGGCCACGGAGCCGTCGTAGCCCTCGCCGGCCTCGTCCACCCGCAGCGCGACCCCGCAGCTCTCCGGCATCAGCACCTGCCCCGGCTGCACCGCGAACGGCGTCGCCGTCGCCCCGACCGCCCGCAGGCAGTCCGGGAAGCGCACCGGGCGGGCGCTGCCCAGCACCCCCCAGCCGAGCCGGGGTTCGCCCGGCGCGTCCGAGCGGATCAGCAGCAGTCCGCTGTCGGTGTCGGCCAGCAGCAGCCGGTCGTTGCTGTCCTCCGCGATCTGGAGCAGCGGCGACACCTCCCCGGCCCGCCGCAGGTCCACCGCGACGGCCTTGGTGACCGGCCCGCCGGGGCCGTCCGCGCCGCCGGGGCCGTCCAGTTCGCGGTCCAGGGCCAGCAGCCGGCCCGTGCGGTCCAGCCAGACCCCGCCCGAACAGCGCCCCGGGATCCGGGCCACCCGCTCCGGCCCGAAGGGGACCCCGGCCACCTGCCACACCGTGGTCGCGGTGGCCTCCACGGCCAGGGCGAAGGCCCCGTGCCCGTCGGGGGACGGGGGCAGCAGGGTGACCCGTACGCCGTCGGCCGCCGGGATCGCGCCGAGCTGGAGCTCCCCGGTCCGGGGCCCGGCGCCCGCTTCGCCGCCGCCCGTCGGGTAGAGCAGTGCGAACGCGTGCCGCTCCGCGACCCGCCGGTGGATCAGCACCCGCCCGTCGGTCAGCGGCAGCACCTCGCTGTCGGCCTCCTCGGGCTGCGCGAGGGGCAGGGGCACCGCGTACGGCTCGGGACCGGTCAGCGTCCACCGCTCCGGATAGCGGGCTTCGCCGTCCCCGGCCAGCCGGGCGGCGTAGGACCCGTCCGCGGCGATGGTGAACGGGGTCGCGCTGGTCTTCTCGATGGCACAGACAGTCATCTGCGGACACCTCCGCCGAGGAAAGTAGTGATCGCGCTTCCCTCCGGACAACGCGACAATCCCCGCTTCACACATACGGGTGGTGCGGTGGCGATTCGGCTGTGGTGGGGGAGGCGATTGTGCTGCGCGATATCAGGGCGTTTAGGGTGAGGGGCCTGGTTAGGTACACCTAACCCGGTTTTTGTCGGCTTTCGCTGTTTCGCCCTCCCCCCACCCCCCTCAGGAGACGTTCCATGTCCCTCCGACGCCGCACGCCCCGGCGCGGCTCCGCCGCCGTCGCCCTGGCCGCTGCCGCCGCACTCGTCCTCACCGCCTGCGGAGGCCAGGACGACAAGGCCGCGCAGCCCGGCAAGGAGGCCCCGGCCGGAGGCACCGAGAAGAAGGCCGCCGCGCAGGGCGGCAAGGACTTCTCCGACGCGGCGAAGAAGACGGCGGCCTTCGGGACCACCGCGGCCGCCGGGCAGTTCCCGCGGACCGTCACCCACGCCATGGGCTCGACCGAGCTGAAGGCCGCGCCCAAGCGGGTCGTCGTCCTCGACGTCGGCGAGCTCGACAACGTGGTCTCGCTGGGCATGCAGCCCGTCGGCTACGCGCCCACCGAGGGCGACGAGGGCATTCCGACCTACCTGAAGAAGGACGCGGGCGAGCCCAAGTCCGTCGGCACCATCAACAACCTCAACCTCGAAGCGATCAACGCCCTCAAGCCCGACCTGATCCTCGGCAGCCAGCTGCGCTCCGCGGACAAGTACGACGCGCTCTCGAAGATCGCCCCGACCGTCTTCTCCATCCGCCCCGGCTTCCCGTGGAAGGAGAACTACCTCCTGAACGCCGCCGCCCTCGACAAGACCGCCGAGGCCAAGGCCAAGCTCGACGCCTACCAGGCCAAGGCGGCGAAGCTCGGCGCGGACCTCGGCGAGAAGAAGCCGACCGTCACGATGCTGCGCTACATGCCGGGCAAGACCCGGCTCTACGCCGGCGCCTCCTTCATCGGCACGATCCTGAAGGACTCCGGCATCCCGCGCCCGCAGAACCAGCAGGTCGAGGACCTCGCGGTGGAGATCAGCCCGGAGCGCATGGACGAGGCCGCCGCCGACTGGATCTTCACCGGCGTCTACGGGGCCAAGGACAAGACCAAGCGCGACTCCGCCGAGGACAACCCGCTGTGGAAGGGCCTGGAAGCCGTGAAGCAGGGCCGGGCCAAGGACGTCCCGGACGAGACCTGGTACCTGGGCCTCGGCGTGACCGCCGCCGACAAGGTCCTCGACGACCTGCGCACGTTCCTGATCAAGTAGACGGAGCGGCTGGCCGGTCGCCACGGACGGTAGCCTTGGCCTGTGCCCCGTCTCTCTGAAGTCATCGCCGCGCTGGACGCTCTGTGGCCCCCCTCGCGGGCCGAGGAGTGGGACGCCGTCGGCACCGTCTGCGGCGACCCCGACGCCGAGGTCACCCGGGTCCTGTTCGCCGTCGACCCCGTCCAGGAGATCGTCGACGAAGCGGTAAAGCTGGGTGCCGACCTCCTCGTCACCCACCACCCCCTCTACCTGCGGGGCACCACCACCGTCGCAGCCGGCACCTTCAAGGGCCGGGCCGTGCACACGCTGATCAAGAACGACATCGCGCTGCACGTCGCCCACACCAACGCCGACACCGCCGACCCCGGCGTCTCCGACGCCCTCGCCGGCGCCCTCGACCTGCGCGTCACCGGCCCGCTGGTCCCCGACCCGACCGACCCCAAGGGCCGCCGGGGCCTGGGCCGGCTCTGCGAGCTGGACCGCCCCGAGACGCTGCGCGAGTTCACCGCGCGCGTCGCCGCCTGGCTCCAGCCGACCGCGCAGGGCATCCGGGTGGCCGGCGACCCCGACGCGATGATCCGTACCGTCGCCGTCAGCGGCGGCTCCGGCGACAGCCTCTTCGCGCAGGTCCGGGCCGCCGGAGTCGACGCGTACGTCACCGCCGACCTGCGCCACCACCCGGTGTCCGAGGCCCGCGAGCAGAGCCCGCTCGCCCTCGTGGACGCCGCCCACTGGGCCACCGAATGGCCCTGGTGCGAGCAGGCCGCGGCCCAGCTCGACGCCATCTCCGAGCGCAACGGCTGGGGTCTGCGGACCCACGTCTCGCGCACGGCCACCGACCCGTGGACGGCGCACGCGCCGTCCGTGACATCCCCTTCTCACCCTGGAGCCCCCAACTGAACGCCGAGCCCGCCGACCAGATCCGACTTCTCGACGTCCAGGCCCTGGACGTCCGGCTGTCTCAGCTGACCCACAAGCGCAAGATGCTCCCCGAGCACGCCGAGGCCGAGGCGCTGACCAGCGACCTCGCCCAGCAGCGCACCTTCCTCATCGCCGCCCAGACGCAGGCCGCCGACGCGGCCCGCGAGCAGACCAAGGCCGAGCAGGACGTGGACCAGGTGCGCCAGCGCGCCGCCCGCGACCAGGCCCGCCTGGACTCCGGCACCGGCGTCTCCGCCCGCGACCTGGCCAACCTGCAGAGCGAGATCGTCGCCCTCGCCAAGCGCCAGGGAGACCTGGAGGACGTGGTCCTGGAGGTCATGGAGCGCCTGGAGGGTGCGCAGGAGCGCGTCACCGAGCTCACCGACCGGGTCGCCTCGCTGGAGGCCAAGCTCGTCGACGCCACCGCGCGCCGCGACGCCGCCACCGGCGAGATCGACGCCGAGGCCGCGGGCATCGCCAAGGACCGCGAGGTCATCGTCACCTCCATGCCGGCCGCGCTGATCGCCCTGTACGAGAAGATCCGCGCCAAGCAGGGCGGCGTCGGCGCCGCCCGCCTGTCGCAGCGCCGCTGCGAGGGCTGCCGCCTGGAGCTCGACCTCGCCGAGGTCAACGAGATCAAGGCCGTCCCGCGCGACCAGGTCGTCCGGCACGAGAGCTGCGGCCGCATCCTGGTCCGCATGGCCGACTCGGGCATCTGATGCCGAAGTTCGTTGTGGAAGCCGACGGCGGCTCCCGGGGCAACCCGGGGCCCGCCGGCTACGGCTCCGTCGTCCTCGACCCGGCCACGGGCGAGACGCTGGCCGAGCGCGCGGAGTACATCGGCGTCGCGACGAACAACGTGGCCGAGTACAGGGGCCTCATCGCCGGACTGAAGGCCGCCCGCGAGCTGGACCCCGACGCGGTGGTCCTCGTACGCATGGACTCCAAGCTCGTCGTCGAGCAGATGTCGGGCCGCTGGAAGATCAAGCACCCGGACATGAAGCCGCTGGCGGCGGAGGCGGCGAAGGTCATGCCGCGCGCCCAGGTGACGTACGAGTGGATCCCGCGCGAGCGGAACAAGCACGCGGACCGGCTCGCGAACGAGGCCATGGACGCGGGCAAGCGGGGCAAGCAGTGGGAGCCCTCGAACTCCTCCGCCGCCCTGGACGCCTCGGCGGCCCGCGCGCTGGCCGGGCCTCCCGGCGATGCGGCGAAGGGCGCTGCGGCGGTCCGTGCGGCCCTCGCCTCCGGCGGCGGTACGCGGACCCGCGCGGGCGCCGCCGCGGGCCTCGGGGCCGGCTCCGCACCGGCCGGGGCGGACACCCTCTTCGGCGACCCGGCGGCTCCGGTGGCCCCGGCCGACCCGGTGGCCCCGGCTGCCGGGCCGGACGCGACCGCCGCGGCCGGGCCCGCCGGCGGTGCGTCCGCCGACACCGCCGGCGCTCCCGCGGCGGGACAGGGCTGGGGGCCCGACATGGGACCCCCCGCCACCTTCGTGCTGCTGCGCCACGGAGAGACCGCGCTGACCCCGCAGAAGCGGTTCTCCGGCAGCGGCGGCAGCGACCCGGAGCTCTCCGACGCGGGCCGCCGCCAGGCCGCCGCCGTCGCGGAGTCACTCGCCGCGCGCGGCACCATCGAGACGGTGATCAGCTCTCCGCTGCGCCGCTGCCGGGAGACCGCGCAGGCCGTCGCCGACCGGCTCGGGCTCACCGTCACGGTCGAAGAAGGGCTGCGCGAGGTCGACTTCGGCGCGTGGGAGGGGCTGACCTTCGCGGAGGCGCGCGAGCGCCACCCCGAGGACCTCCAGGCATGGCTGGACTCCCCGAAGGCCGCCCCCACGGGCGGCGGCGAGAGCTTCGCCTCGGCCACCCGCCGGATCTCGGCGACCCGGGACCGGCTGCTCGCCGAACACGCGGGCCGCACCGTCCTGCTGGTCTCGCACGTCACGCCGGTCAAGATCCTGGTCCGGCTGGCGCTGGGCGCCCCGCCGGAAGCGCTGTTCCGCATGGAGCTGTCGGCGGCCTCCCTGTCGGCGGTCGCCTACTACGCCGACGGCAACGCCTCGGTCCGCCTCCTGAACGACACGTCCCACCTGCGCTGATCCCCCGGACCCGGCCCCGGCCGCACGAGAAGACCCCCCGCCCCGACCCGGGCGGGGGGTCTCTCCGTCCCTCCCGCCCTGACACGACACGGGCCGGTCCACACCATGAACGAACGACCTGAGCATCCTGAGCACCACAGGAAGGACCGCCCGTGCCGCCGTCGTACCCGTCCGGCTTCCGGTAGGTACCCCAGGAGAGCCCTGGGGCGCCGCTGGAGGACCTCCATGTCCCGCACCGCCCACCACATCCCCGCCGAACGCACCCCGTTCGCAGCGCGGCGCCGCGAGGAGCGCGACGCGTTCGGCCGGCACCCGTACGCCGGCCCCTGGCGCCGGGTAGACCTGCGCAGCCTGCGGTACCCGGCCACCGAACTCCGCACCGCTGCCCGGGAAGGCCGCCGCCCGCACCCGCGGCAGATCCGCCGCGCCTTCGACAGCTGGCGCTACTGCTGCGCCTTCGGCGGCTCCCGCTCCGAGGACGCGCGCCTCGCGGAACGCCGCGCCCGCGCCCGCTCCCGTACGGCCTGCCGCGCCGCCCTCCACGACCCCGAGACGGTCATCGAGCCCTACCGGCACCGCCACGGGGTCCACTGGGGGGCCTGAGCAAGGCCCCGCCGCCCACGGAAGGGCGGGCCGCCCCTCTCCTCGGGTGAGGAAGGGACGGCCCGCCCCGAGGGCCCGGGTCAGGTCACGTGCAGAACGGGACCTCGCCGAGGTTCTTCGCGTAACGGGCGGAGATCCAGCCGCGACCGTCGGCGAGGCGGTACCAGAGGTTGTTGTCGCCGACCTGCTCGCCCTTCACCTTGCACGTGAGGGGCACGACCGTGCCCGGCTTGATGGTCCCGACGGTCTTGCTGGACCGGGTGCTGCCGCTGTGGATCGGCAGCGGGCCGTGCGAGGTGACCTTGGCCTTGTGGTGGTGGTGCTTGCCGCAGTTCCGGCAGGCACCGGGCTCACCCTGGTCCCCCTTCTCCCCCCGGGGCCCGGCGGGACCGGTGTCCCCCCTCGGCCCCTGAGGCCCCGCCTCCCCGGTGGCGCCGGGGTCGCCCTTCGGACCCTGGTCACCGGTGGTGCCGGGGTCGCCCTTCGGGCCAGTCTCACCGGCTGTGCCGGGGTCGCCCTTCGGGCCAGGGGTCCCGGAGGGACCTGCCTCACCCCGTGTGCCCGGGTCGCCGGTGGCTCCGGTGGCACCCGTCTCGCCGCGCCGGCCGGGCTGTCCCTGCTCGCCCTTCGGGCCGACCGGGCCCTGCGCTCCGGCCGGACCCTGCGGGCCCGCGTCACCCCGGTCCCCGCGGTCGCCCTTCGCGCCCGGGTCGCCCTGCTCGCCCTTCGAACCGGCCGGACCGGCGGGCCCGACCGGGCCCTGGACGCCCGGCGTTCCGCCGTCACCCTTGGTCCCTGCGGGACCCCGCTGTCCAGCGGGCCCCTGAGGCCCGGCCGGACCCTGCACTCCGGCAGCGCCCTGCTCGCCCTGGACCCCGTCGGCACCCTTGGCCCCGGCGGGACCCTGAACGCCATCCGCACCCTGCGGTCCGGCCGGGCCCTGGTCTCCGGTGGCGCCCTGGTCGCCCTTGGCCCCGGCGGGGCCTCGGACGCCGTCCGCACCCTGCGGTCCGGCCGGACCTTGGTCTCCGGTGGCGCCCTGGTCGCCCTTGGCCCCGGCGGGGCCTCGGACGCCGTCCGCGCCCCGCGGTCCGGTCTGGCCTTGTGCTCCGGTGGCGCCGGGCTGCCCTTGCTCGCCCTTCGCCCCGGCAGGGCCTCGGACACCGTCCGCGCCCTGCGGGCCGGTCGGGCCTTGGACACCGGCAGCGCCCTGCTCGCCTTGGACCCCGTCGGCGCCCTTGGCCCCCGCGGGGCCTTGGACGCCGTCCAAGCCCTGCGGACCCGTCGGGCCTTGTGCCCCGGTGGCGCCGTGGTCGCCCTTGGCCCCGGCGGGGCCTCGGACGCCGTCCGCGCCCTGGGGGCCGGCCGGGCCCTGCGTACCGGTTGCGCCTCTTTCGCCTCGGGTGCCGACGTCGCCCTTGGGCCCGGTCGGGCCCTGCTCGCCGGCTGTGCCCTGGTCGCCCTTGGGTCCGGCGGGGCCCTGGATGCCGTCGCCGCCCCGGGGGCCGACCGGGCCTTGTACACCGGCTGGGCCCTGCTCGCCGCGGGTGCCGTCGTCGCCCTTCGGGCCGGCCGGCCCCCGGACGCCGTCCGGGCCCTGCGGGCCCGCCGGGCCCTGGGCGCCGTCCACGCCCTGCGCACCTCGGTCGCCTGGGTCGCCCTTGGGCCCGGCCGCACCGGCGGTGCCCTGCTCGCCCTTCGCCCCGGCGGGCCCGGCCGGGCCCTGCGCGCCGTCGTCGCCCCGCGGCCCGGGGATGCCCTGCGGACCGGCTGCACCCTGCTCACCCCGCGGACCGGCCGCTCCGGCAACGCCGTCCGCGCCCGTGTCGCCCTTGGCGCCCTTGAGGGAACTCACCCAGGTCTCGTGGTTCTCCTGGTTGCTCTTGCCCGGGTTCGTGGTGAACGTGCCGGTCTCGACGGCGATCTCGTACGCCGACTTCCCGGCCGGACCCGTCGCCCCGGCCTCGCCCTGCGGGCCGATGGCGCCGTCCGCGCCCCTGTCGCCCCTCGGCCCTACCGAGCCGACGGCTCCGGTCGCCCCCGTGGCCCCCTGGGGCCCGGTCGCTCCGGCAACCCCGGGGTCACCCTTGGCGCCCGGTGCTCCGTCGGACCCTTGTGCGCCGGTGGCACCGCGTTCGCCCTGTGCCCCGGTCTGGCCGGAGTCTCCCTGGGCTCCGGTCTCGCCCTTGGCTCCGGTCGCGCCGCGCTCGCCCTGGGCGCCGACGGCTCCCGTGTCGCCCTTCGGACCGACCGCCCCGGCCTGACCGTCGTCCCCCTTCGCGCCCGGCGTTCCGGCTGCGCCGGTGTCGCCCTTCACGCCCGGGTCGCCCTTGGCGCCCGAGGCACCCGCCGGACCCTGCTCGCCGGTGGCGCCTCGCGCTCCCGCGTCGCCCTTGGCCCCCGTCACTCCCGGCGCACCGGTTGCCCCCGTGGCACCCTGGGGCCCGGTCTGGCCGGTGTCACCCTTGGCGCCCTGGGGGCCGGTCGCTCCAGCAACCCCGGGGTCACCCTGGAGACCGGTCGCTCCCTGCGGGCCGACGGCTCCGGTATCGCCCTTCAGGCCGGTCGCCCCCTGCGTGCCTGTGGCGCCCTGGGCGCCGACCGCTCCCGTGTCGCCCCGGGCGCCGGCCTCACCGCGCTCACCCTGGGCGCCGGTCGCGCCGGTTACCCCTTGCGGGCCGGTGGTTCCGGTGGCTCCGCTGTCGCCCTTCGGGCCGGATGGTCCGGTGGCTCCCTGGGTACCGGTTGCACCGGTACTGCCTTGCGGGCCGACTGCTCCCTCCGCGCCCGCGTCGCCCTTCGGGCCGGTGGCTCCCTGCATGCCTGTGATGCCCTGGACTCCGGTCTCACCACGTTCACCCTGGGCTCCGGTCGCACCGGTTACCCCTTGCGGGCCGGTGGCTCCGGTATCGCCCTTCGCGCCGGTACTGCCTTGCGGACCGACTGCTCCGTCCGTGCCCACGTCGCCCTTTGGCCCGGTGGCTCCCTGCATGCCTGTGGTGCCCTGCGGTCCGACCGCTCCCGTGTCGCCTCGGGCGCCGGTCTCACCGCGCTCGCCCTGGGCGCCGGTGGGTCCGGTTACTCCTTGCGGGCCTGTGGCTCCGGTATCGCCCTTCGCGCCCGTGGTGCCCTGCGGTCCGACCGCTCCCGTGTCGCCCCGGGCGCCGGCCCCACCGCGTTCACCCTGGGCGCCGGTCGGCCCAGTTGCCCCTTGCGGGCCGGTGGTTCCAGCGGCTCCGGTGTCCCCCTTCGGGCCGGATGGTCCAGTGGCTCCCTGGGCTCCAGTCGGTCCGGTTGCGCCCTGCGGGCCGGTGGCTCCTGCGTCGCCCTTGGGGCCCTGCAGGCCGGTGGCTCCCGTTGTGCCCTGAGGGCCGGTCGCTCCGGTGTCGCCCTTCGGGCCGGTGATGGGGGTGTTCACTGCGAACAGCCCGGGGGAGCCCGTGTAGCCGGTCTCCACGACCCACCGGCCGCCCTCCAGCGTCGTCCCCTGGGGGGCGGCCGCGTCTACGCGGAGCACCACCGACAACCGGGTGCGGGTGTTCGCCGGGAAGAGCGGTGCCCCCGGGATGGTCGGGATGCACGTCAGGAGCCGCTGGTCGGCCGATGCCGTGCACGGGATCGTGCCCTGCGAGTCGTCGAAGTAGTAGCGCGTCTCGGCGAACGTGGTCTGCGCCGGAGCCGTGATGCGGAACGCGGCGATGCCCGCGGCCCCCGCACCGTTGGCCGCCACGATCATGGCCCGCCCGGTCGCGCCCGGCGCGATCGTGGGGACGTACGGCTGCGTGAACGTCATCGACGCCGCGTCCGCGTACGCGAGCGGGGAGAGCGGAGCCACCAGGGTTCCGGTGGCGAGCGCGGCGACCATCACGGCGCGCAGGTGTCTACGGGACATCGGGGTTCCTCGTCTGGGGGCGGTCCAAGGCCGTCAAGGAGTGCAGAGCGCTGACGATGAGCTGATGATCGACATGGCGCGCACCGGGTGCGGCTCGCCACGCCACCGGCAGCCGGAAGCTGGCCCGCCCGGCCCAACTGGACGCGCGTGACGGGAACGTTCCGGCTGGTCGCAGCGGGTGCGGCACACCCCGGCCCCCGGAGCCGACCGGGCCCGGACGACCCGGAGGTGTCCTGGTGGCCTCTGCACGGGTAGCCACCGTTTCCCGTCGCCGTGGCGCCCGTTCGGGTGGCGTCGTGTCGGTCCTTCGGGTGGGGACGGGGGCCGGGGGAGGCCGGCGGCGCCCGCTCCGTGAAAGCTGTCCCCGGGGCCGTGGTGGCCCGTGTTGCGCCGGTGAAGGGATCAGGTCATGGGGATGGGTGGACTTCGGTCGTGCTGCGCTGCTGCAGGCCTCGCGGTCGCACTGCTGGGCGGTGCGGTGTCGGCGGCCCCGCCCGCCGCGGCCTCCGCTCAGGCCGTCCCCGGGGCGGGTACGACCGACTGCACGTGGGAGCCGAACGTGTGGAATCCGCAGGGGCCCTGGGTGTGCATCCCGCCCGGCGCGGTCCAGTAGGGAGCGGCCGGAGGGCCGTACGCGGATCGAAGTGTGCGGCGCCGGCAGGGAGTTCCCCGGCCGGGAGTTCCCCGGGCGGAGGAAGGACGGCAGACGAGTCGGCCTGTACGCCGGGTTCTGTCACCCGGTGACCTCGCGGTCGCCGGGGAGACGGCCATCCATCTAGGACCGGCGTTGCCGCCGGCCTCGTGCGGTCTACCCGCGAACTCGGGCGGGCAGCCCTCGAACGTTCGCGCAGGGCCGTCCGAGAACGACCCCTCTTGACCTTGCTCCGGGTGGGGTTTACCTAGCCGCCTGAGTCACCTCAGGCGCTGGTGGTCTCTTACACCACCGTTTCACCCTTACCGGGGGCCGAAGCCCCAGGCGGTCTGTTTTCTGTGGCACTGTCCCGCGGGTCACCCCGGGTGGCCGTTAGCCACCACCCTGCCCTGTGGAGCCCGGACGTTCCTCGGCGGGATCCGGGGACCCCGACGCGGCCGCCCGGCCGACTCGTCTGTCGTGCCGCCCATCGTACCGGCTGCGTCATCACGGCTTGACCTTGACGCAGCGGCAGGGTTTCTACTGGAGCGCATGCGGATCGGAGAGATCGCCGCGCTCGTCGGGCTCACCACCCGGGCGATCCGGCACTACCACCACGTCGGCCTGCTCCCCGAGCCGGACCGGCGCCCCAACGGCTACCGCGCCTACACCGTGCGCGACGCCGTCCGGCTGGCCCGGGTGCGCCGGCTGACCGAGCTCGGGCTGAGCCTCGACGAGGTGCACGACGTGCTCGCGGACGACGCGGGGCGCGAGCTGGCCGAGGTGCTGGCCGAGCTCGACGCCGACCTCGCCCGCCAGCAGGCCGAACTGGCGGAGCGCAGACGGCGCCTCGCCGTCCTGCTCGCCGCCCCGCCCGGGGAGGCCGAGCCGGTCTCGCCCGCACTCGCGGAGCTGCTCGCCAGGGCGCCCGCGACGACGTCGCCGTCGGCCGCGCTCGACCGCGAGCACCTGAGCCTGCTGGACGCCTCGGGCGCCGTGGGGGAGGAGCTCTACGCCGTGCTCGGCACGGTCGCCGCCGACCCGGCCGTGCTCGCGCTGTACGAGCGGCTCGACGAGCTCGCCGACGCGGACGGGGACGATCCCCGGATCGGGCCGCTCGCCGCGGACCTGGTGGCCGCGGTGCCCGCCGAGGCGTTCGCGGCGATGGCGACGGCGTCGGCGACGACGGCCGGAGAGGGGGCCGGCGGGCGGCAGGACGTGCCGGGCTTCATGGAGGCCCTGCTCGCCGAGTACGCCCCGGCGCAGGCGGAGGTCGTCCGCCGGGTGATGGAGGCCTTCACCGACGCGTGGGCCGCGCGGACCGACGTACGGACCGAAAGGGGCCGGGAATGAGCGCGATACGCGCGGCACGGATCGGGGTGGCCGCCGTGCTCCCCCTGGAGCTGGCGCTGGTGGTGTGCGTGGCCGCCGGAGTGCGGCCGCCCGGCTGGGCCCTCGCCGTCGCCGAGGTGGTGGTGCTGGGGGTCCTCCTCCTGGAGGCCCGCGTCCTGTACTCCCTGTACGCCGCCGCCCGCGCCCGCGGCGCCGACCCCGCCACGGCCCGCCGCGAGGCCGTACGGGCCGTGGTGCCCGTGCCCGTACGCCGCCTCGTGCTGCACGAGCTGCGCGCGTCCGCGGCGCTGGCCCGCTGGGCCCTGCGGCGGCCGCCGCACGGGGTGCGCCCCGGAGACCACGCAGCCCCGTACACCGGACCGCAGACGGCCATGATGTACGGCCTGGTCTTCGTGTCGCTGATCGAGACGGTGGCGCTGGCCGTCCTGATCCCCTGGCCGGCCGTGCACCGGGTGGTGCTCGTCCTCGACGTGTACGGGGTGCTGCTGGTGCTCGCCCTGCACGCCGCCTGCGTGACCCGGCCGCACGTCGTACGGCCCGACGGGACCCTGCGCGTCCGCTACGGAGCCCTCTTCGACCTGACCGTCCCGCCGGACGCGGTGGCCTCGGTCCGGGTGGACCGGCGCTACCCCGAGGGCCGGCTCGTCACCCTCTCCGAGGACGGGGTGCTCGACCTGATCGTCGGCAGCCAGACCACCGTCACCGTCGAACTGACCCGGCCCCTCGCCTTCCGCCGCCCGCTCGGCGCCCGCGCCGAAGCCCGCGTCATCCGCTTCCACGCGGACGAGCCCCGTGCGCTGGTCGCGGCACTGCGGCAGCCCGCACCCCCGTGACGGGCCGCCGTAGTGCCGGGGGTGTGCGCCGAGCGTGACAAGCCGGTGCGCGCCTGTCTTGTCGAAAACGGCACGGCCGGAAAACGACGCCTCCGACGGGACGGGAGGGGCGCAAGAGGTTGCGGACGAGGTTCTAGCGGATCAGCCCGAAGGTCGTGGCCGCCACGGCCGCGCCGACCGCGGTGCCCGCGATGACCTGGGCGAGGGTGTGGTCCTTCAGCTCGACCCGGGACCAGCCGACGACGGCGACCAGCGCGTACGCGAGCAGCAGCCAGGGCCCGTAGGTCATCGCGAGCATGGCGACGCTCCCGGAGGAGACGGCCGCGTGCACGCTGATCTTCCAGGCGGGGGTCACGGCGAGCAGGGCCGCGAGGGTGACCAGCATGGCCGCGATCAGCGCGATCATCGTGCGGGGGGAGCCGAGGAGCGCCATCAGCAGGATGCCGGTGGCGACCGAGCCGATGATGAACACCATGACGACGATGCGCTGGTGGCGCTGGCCGACGTGCCGGTCGGCCCAGCGTCCGCGCCGGATGCCGTACTTGATGAAGGCGAGCGGGATGACGGCGGCGAACAGGCAGCCCAGGAGCCCCCATCCGACCCCGGCGAGGCCGGCGGTGTGCCAGCCGATCAGCAGGGTGTCGGCGATGATCCAGGTCTTGGGATCGAGCCCGTCGGTGATCAGGCGGGCGGATCGGGACTCGGCGGGCGGGGTGGTGAGCGTGGCGGTCACGCCGTGGCCTCCTGGCTGGTCGTGGTGAGGAACTCGTCGGCCACGGCGGAGTGGTAGACCCGGGCGAGCTGGATGAGGCGCAGTACCTCGGTGCCGAAGTCGAGGTCGTCGATCCCGACGGCGGCCGCGGGCTCCTGGGCGCCGCGCAGCGGCAGGGCCCCGCGGGCCTTGCCCTCGCGGGCCGCCCGCATCCAGAGCGCTTCGGCCGCCGGACTCGTCGCCGGGTCGAACCCGGCCGCCAGGGCGGCGCGGTGGGCGCGCTCGCGGACGTCGGCCGTGGTGTAGGCGTCCAGGGTCAGGGCGGCGTCGCGGATCTCGATCACCCGCCGGTACAGCCGAAGCCGCGGGCTGCGCAGGAGGCCGGCCTTCAGGACGATGTCGGGGGTGACCGCGGTCAGGTCCTGCCAGAGCGGCTGGAGCCGGCGGTGGTGGCGGCCGTCCTGGACGGTGCGCCAGGCCACGCCGAAGGCGGGGATGCTGCTCCCGATCAGGATGAAGCCGATCGCCAGGTACTTCAGGGCGTCGGTGGCGTTGTCGACGGCGATGTCGCTGGTGTCGTCCGTGAGGCCCGTGAGGCGGGTCGCGATGTACCCGGCCCGCACCAGGGTGTAGAACACGCCGACGGCGGTTCCGATGCCCATGAGGCGGACGCCGGTCCGCAGCCACAGAGCGCTGGCATGCCGGGCGCTGCCCCAGAACAGCCAGGTGGCGGTGGCCATGGCGATGCCGAGGTAGACGACGAAGAGGAGGTAGTAGGCCGTGGCCCAGCCGTTGCCGGCGGTCTCCTCGAAGAAGTCGGTCATCTCGTGGGGCCGCGGGACGAAGAACGCGAAGAGCACCGCCATGGCCGTCATCGCGGTCAGGGCGGCGTAGTGCCGGGCCCGCAGTCGGCGGCCGGTCTCCGGGCGGGCGATGGCGACGACGAAGTCGACGACCGCGCCGGCCGCGATCATGCCGAGCCAGTGCTTGATCAGGGTGGAGAGGTTGTTGACCCCCGCCCAGTCGTCCAGGGTGCGCATCACGCCGGGGAGGCGGAGCGTCATGGAGAGGGTCAGGGCGGCGAACGCCGTCCACAGGGCCCGCTGTTTGACCGACCGGACGGCCGAGGGGGCGCGCCAGAGGGTCACCGTCCAGAGCATGACCAGGATGGCGATTTCGAGGTGTTTCACTTCACGACCACGTGTTTCGAACGGGGTGCCCGAGGGCGTCATGGAGGCGTACGAGACGGTCCTCGGCCTCACTGTCACGGGAGGTCGACTGCGTCGTGTCGTAGCGGCCGGCCCGCTCGTGGATGAGCGTGGCCAGGGTCTCGGCCTGCCGCTCCTGCGGGCTGGCGAACTTGCTCCGCCCCATGAGGTGCGCCAGGCGGTCGATGTCGAGGCCGAGTTCCTCGTCGATCGATTCGGTCGTGCGGGCCACGGTCCGGATCCGGGCCGCCTCGGTGCGGATGATCGAGGCCACGGGCAGCTCGGGGCGGTCGATCCCGGAGACGGCCGTGTGCGTGCGCGTCAGCAGCCGCTGGAAGTGCTCGGAGGCGCGGGCGATCTCCTGGTCCGACGGCTGTTCGGGGATGTCGAGTTCGGGAGCGACGTGGCCGAGCAGCATGTGCGAGATCTCGTGCAGGACGATCTGGACCTTGAGGATCTCGGCCGCGGCGGCGTCGTAGAAGACGAGGTCGGCGACGTCCAGTCCGAGCCAGATCCCGCAGGGCAGGGCCGGGTCGGGGGGTCCGTCGAGGGGCAGCAGGATCAGCGGGCGGCCGCGCTGCGCGGCGATCCCCTCGCAGAAGGCTTCGAGGTCGAACGGCCGGGGTATGACGAGCCGGTCGGCGACGGCGGCGCATTCCGCGTCGGCGCGCTTCCACCAGCGCATGGTCGCCCTCCCCGCCCGTCGTCGCTCCAGTCCGCACACCCGATCGGGTCGAGAGTAACCGGAAGCGCAGCAGGGGCTCACTGAGGGCGTACGGGTGGCCGGAATACGGCTGACAGGGTGCGGCGCGTGGCTGGTTTGCGCCTCAGGCGTCCTTGCCGCGGCGGCGGCGGGGCTTCACATCCGGAAGCCCTTCGGCCTTCCTGAGCTGCTTGATCAAGCCGGTGACGGACCGCATGGAACCGGCGGACAGCCCGCTCAGGCGGAAGGCCGCGGCCTTGACCTGTTCGTCCTCCAGGACCTGGGCGAACTCGTCGGCCGCCGCGGCCTTGCCCATCTCCTCGCGCAGCCGCGCGATCCGCTCCTCGATCCGCTGCTCGATCGCCTGGGCGTTCTCCCCGTCGGCCAGGTACCCGACGGTGACGCCGAAGAAGTTGGCGATGGCGCGGATCGAGTCGATGCCCGGGTTCGGGTTGTTGTTCAGGCGGATGGTCTGGACCGTGCCGTGCGAGACGGAGGGACCGGACAGCTTCTTGGTGCCCTCGGCGATCTCCTGGTACGTGTACGGACCACGGCCCGCAGGGTGGATCGTCTCGATCAAGAAGCCGAGACGGTCGCCCATGGTGTCCCGGCGGCCGGTGGGGGTCTCCTCACCCATCACCGTCACTGCTCCCGTCTCCTGCTGGATCGCATGGTCCAGTACTAAATCATCGCCAGCATTATCTACCTGCCTAGATGGCTTTCGCCACACAGTGCAACGAACTTCGTCTACCCAGCTAGCGGACCCAGTGGAATGTGACCCACGCCATATTGCCCCTGGGGCACGCCGCGGGACCTTGACAGGGCATGCGTACGGCGGCGTATCTTCGTCCAGCCGTCTAGCGCACTAGATGGATCGGCGCTCAAACGCTCGACGCACAGCGTCTAGCCGACTGAGCGGCCGAGCCGGTGTGCGAAGGCGGAAAGGGGGAGGGGCCGCAATGCCGTCACGGCGGCAGGCTCCAGGTGCAGGACCAGGGGGTCGGAGCGCCCGCTCACGGGCTGAGGTACGGGGGTCCTCAGCCCGGGGCGGGCGAACCGCCCGACGACGGGAGCCGACGCCCGTCGCCGGGGTCCGGCGGAATTCCAACGGGGGAGCCGCCGCCGGACGGTACGGTCCGGCCGCGACCCGGGACGCGATCCGAGGCGCGCCCCGGGTCGCGATCCGGGTCGCGATCCGGCGGGGCCCGTACGCCGGGATCCGTTCGGGTCGTACGCCGGGATCCGGTCGGCCGTACGTCGGCCGCGTGCCCGGCCCAGGCCGTCCGACAAGATCCGAAAGGGACGGCCTAGCCGGCCAGCAGCACGCTGCTGACGCGGCCCGCCATCCGGTCCAGGGCCGAACCGGGCGCCAGCCCGCCCCGCAGCAGGACGAACCGGGACGGGGGCAGCCCCGTCATCGCCTTCACCTCACGGCTCAGGTGCGCCTGGTCGTGGTAGCCGCACACCGCCGCCACCTGCGCGGCCGCCGTCCCCGCGGCCAGCATCCGCAGCGCGTGCTGCAGCCGGAACACCCGGGCCACGGCCTTCGGGGACAGCCCCACCTGCTCGCGGAACCGCGCCCGCACGGTACGGGCGCTCCACCCCGTCGAGGCGCTCACCCGGGTCAGGGACCGGGCGTCGGCCCAGAGCCCGGAGAGGGCTCCGTCGACCTCGGGCGCCGCGAAGGGCCCCTCGTCGAGGCGGGCGCAGAACACCGCGTCGAGCAGCGCGAACCGCTCCGTCCACGAGGGGAGCGCCTGCAGCCGTTCGCAGAGGTGGCGGCCCTGCCGCCCGAGCACCTCCACCAGGTCCACATGGGCGTCCTCGAAGTGCCACATGGGGATGCCGAACAGCCGGTAGCAGCCCTGCGGGGTCATGTTCACCTCCAGCCCGTGCACGACCCCCGAGTGCACCCCGATCGCGGGGACCGTGCGCGGGCCGCTGATCATCGCCCGGGCGGCCGGTCGCAGCCGGGCCGTGGCGAGGTCCTCCGTACGGGAGACCCACAGGCCCTCGGAGAAGCTGAAGACCAGGGTCACGCAGCCGGTGGGCAGCTCCAGTCGGCGCCTCGGGGCGGTGAACTCCGTGTGGAAGCCCGTGTAGTTGATGATCAGCGGTCTCAGTGCGGCGGCCGGCGGGCGGCGGCGGGCCGATCTGCCGCCCGTGGCGGCGGCCGGCACGGTGCCTGCGCCGAAGGTGTCGACCGATCCCATGTCCGGTCCCTCTTCCCGCTGTTGCGCGGCCGGTGGTACCGCGCGGTCGGCCGATGATGGCAGGCCAGGGGGCCTGATGGCCAGAGCGGCCCGGCAGCGGACCGGGGCCGCCGCACCTGCCGCCGGGCCGGGCCGGGCTGTCAGGATGCGTGCATGACAGAGATCATCAAGGGGGGCAACCTTCCGCTCAGCGGCGAGTCGATGCGCGTCGCCGTCGTCCGCCGGGACGACGGACCCGGCTCGCCCGCGGTCGACGCGGCCGCGCTGCTCGTCGGGGCGGACGGCAAGGTCAGGGGCCGGGGCGACCTGGTCTTCTACAACCAGCCCGAGCACGCGCGGAGCGCCGTACGGCTGTCGGGTGACGCCCGGGGCGAGGGCGGGGTCGCCGCGGACTGGCTGGAGATCGACCCCGGCCGCGTCGAACCGGGCGTGGAGCGGATCGTGGTCGCGGCGTCCTGCGACGGCGGGACCTTCGGGGAGGTCGAGGGCCTGTACCTGCGGGCGGTCGGCGCGGCCACGGGGGAACAGCTCGCGCTGTACGCCGTGGAGGGGGCGACGACGGAGACCGCGATCCTGCTGGGCGAGTTCTACCGCCGGGACGGGGGATGGAAGTTCCGTGCGGTGGGGCAGGGCTACGCGTCCGGGCTGCCGGGCCTGGCGACCGACTTCGGCTTCACGGTGCCGGCGCCGGTGCCTCCGGCGGTCGTGGAGCCCCTGCCGAGCGCGGTGGTGCCGGTGCCGGTGCCGCTGCCGTCGCCCCAGGCCCCGCAGCCCCGGGCCGTCGCGAAGGTCGCGGGCCCTGCGCCGGGCCCCGTGCCGGTCTCCGGCCTCGCTTCCGTGCCGGGCCCCGTGCCGGTCTCCGGCCCCGGTTTCGTGCCGTGCCCCGTGCCGGTCTCCGGCCCCGGTTTCGTGCCGGGCCCCGTGCCGGTCTCCGTTGCTGTGGAGGCGGCGGCTGCGGGGCGGCTCAACTCGCTTCCCTTCGAGTTCGGCAAGGAGTTCGAGCCGATCCGGTGGTCCGGGTCGGGCCCCGGCATGGTCGAGATCGACACCCCGATCCCGCGCGGCTTCGTCGTGGTCGAGGTGGCGAAGGAGGGCGTCGGGCACGTCGACGTGGTCCTCCTGAGGCCCGACGGCGACGGCCGCCGCAAGACGGCGATCATGAGCAGCCGGATCGACGACCTGCGGGGCCGGGCCGTCTTCCGCAACCTCGGCGACCTCCCGCTGCGGCTGGAGGTGGACACCCGGTGCGCGTGGACGCTCACCCTGCGGCCCGTGACGGTCGTCCCCGAGCTGTCCCACGACCGGATCGAGGGGCACGGCCCGGACGTACTGGCCTGCCAGTACGTCCTCGACGTCAAGATCAGGAACCTCGGCAAGCAGGAGGAACGGGGCGACATGGAGGTGCTGGCCGCCCGGAACAACGACAACCGCGAGCGCATCTTCCACCGCCACCGCCGCGGCCGCGGCCGCGGCATCGCCACGCTCCCTCCGGGCCCGCGCCTCCTGCTGATCGACGCGCCCGGCGCCTGGTCCATAGAGCCCGCGGAGCTGAACGCCGTCAGCTTCTGGCTCCGCCACCGCTGACCGCTCCCGGAGCGGGCCCGGGGCGGGAGCATCCGCCCCGGGCCTAAGCCGGTGCGAAGAGCACCTTCGCCCGCCCCGGGTCCGCCTCCGTCAGCCGGACCCGGATCCGCTCGCCCAGCGGGAGCTCCCGCGCCGTGGACTCCACGCGGCCGATCACCGCCGGCTCCTCCAGGTGGACCGTGCCGACCATCGGCTCCCGTTCCTTGACGTCGATGACCGTCGCCTCGAAGGTCTCCCCGACGCGGTCCTTGAGCAGCGCCGCCTCCACCAGGTCCACGGCCTCCCGCTCCGCCGAGTTCGCCAGCCGGGTCCCGTCCGCCATCTCCTTCGGCAGGGCGTCGAGCGCCTCCAGCGCCCACCCGGGGGGTTCGGTCCCGGCCGGATCGAGCCCGCGCACCAGCTCCGCGTACGGGACGTGGTGCGGCCACTCGATCCGCAGGGCCTTCGCCGCCCGGCGCAGCCGCCCGACGGCTCCGTCGGGGGCGGTCGGCAGGGTCCGTAGGATGCCGGTCCCGGCGGCGAGCATCAGCTCGGCGGCCGCCATGCCGGTCATCAGGGAGATCTGCGCGTTCCAGCCGTCGGCCGGCAGCGGAGCCCGGTAGGCCAGGCGGTACGAGCCCTCGTGCTCGACGATCTCCTGCTCGGGCACGTTCAGCGAGATCCCCCCGCGCTCCGCCTCCAAGGCCTCGCGCAGCCGCCCGATGTCCTTCAGCAGGGCCAGCGGCTCCTCGGCGGTGCCGCCGTCGATGGACTTCTGCACGCCGTCGTAGTCGAGCTTGGCCCGGCTGCGGACGAGCGCGCGGCGGACCTCGGTGCTTTCGACGCGGCCCTCGGCATCCAGGTCGAGCCGCCACAGCAGGGCCGGGCAGGTCTGGTCGGGGAGCAGGCTGGCCGCGCCCTCCGAGAGCACGGCCGGGTGCAGGGGGACCTTCTCGTCGGGGAAGTAGAGGGTGGTGACCCGGCGGTGGGCCTCGGCGTCGAGGGCGCCGCCGGCAGTGACGTAGGCGGCGACGTCGGCGATGGCGTAGTGGACCCGGTAACCGCCGGAGGGGCGCTTCGCCAGGTGCATGGCCTGGTCCAGATCGCGTGAGGTCGGCGGATCGATCGTGAAGAAGGGGATGTCGGTGGCGTCGGAGTCCGGCAGGCGGGGGCTGCGCACCGCCCGCTCCGCCTCGGCGAGTACGGGTGCCGGGAACTCCTCCGGCACCCCCAGCTTCGTCCGCAGTTCACGCAGCGCGGCCCGCAGAGCAGCCCCGTCTGCGCCGGTCATGATCATTTGACGGCGTGGCATGAGCCGAGCCTATGGCCGGTGGGCCCGAGCGGCGCGGCGAGCCGTCTACCCTGGTCGGGGGCCGCACCCCCGCCGCTGTGTCATGCCCGCCCGAAGGAGAACCACCGTGCTCGTGCTGCTGCCGCCCTCCGAAGGAAAGGCCGCCGGCGGCTCCGGCGCACCGCTGAAGCCGGAAGAGCTCTCGCTGCCGGGGCTGGCCGCGGCCCGCGCGGCGGTGCTGGAGGAGCTGGTCGAGCTGTGCGTGGGCGACGAGCTGAAGGCCCGTGAGGTGCTCGGCCTGAGCGAGGGCCTGCGCGGCGAGGTCGCCAAGAACGCGGAGCTGCTGACGGCGGTCGCCCGCCCGGCCGGGGAGATCTACACGGGCGTCCTGTACGACGCGCTGGGCCTGTCCACGCTGACGCCGGAGGCGGCGGCGCTGGCCGCGGAGTCCCTGCTGGTCTTCTCCGGTCTGTGGGGGGCGGTCGGGGTCGGGGACCGGATTCCCTCCTACCGGTGCTCGATGGGCGTGAAGCTGCCGGGGCTGGGGGCGCTGGGTGCGTTCTGGCGTGAACCGATGGCTTCGGTGATGCCGGAGGCGGCGGGGTCGGGGCTGGTCCTGGACCTGCGGTCCTCGGCGTACGCCTCCGCCTGGAAGCCGAAGGGGGAGGTGGCGGGGCGTACGGCGACGGTGCGCGTGCTGCACTCGCAGATGGTCGACGGGGTGGAGAAGCGGTCGGTGGTGAGCCACTTCAACAAGGCCACGAAGGGCCGCCTGGTCCGCGACCTCCTGTCGGCGGGCGCGGTCCCCGCGTCCCCGGCGGAGCTGGTGACGGCCCTGCGCGACCTGGGCTTCACGGTGGAGGCGGAAGCGCCCGCGAAGCCGGGCAAGGCGTGGTCGCTCGACGTGGTCGTCACGCAGATCCACTGACTGGGGGAGGGCTGCTGCGGGTGGGGGTCGGGGACGGGGGCGGGGTGGGGTGTCGTCCGGGACTGCATGATTTAGGCGCCCTGACCCCGACATTCGACAGCCGGGCCTCGTGCAGCGCCACAAATCACGCTCTACGTCCCGGACAACACCCCACCCCGCCCCCGTCCCCGACCTGGCCGACCGCAGTCAGTTCAGCCGTCCGGCGTTTGAGGACCGGGGTCTGGGGCGGAGCCCCAGGGTTCGTGCGGGTCAGGGCGGAGCCCTGGGAACGGTGGAAGGGCGGGTAGGGGAACTCCGCCCCGCGCAGCGGCGACGGTCGCAGCCGGCACTGCTGGGGAGGCCGCCCCGCGCAGGGGGTCAGCGGCCCAGGGGCCAGGCGACCGTGGCGGGGGTGTGGTCGGAGGCGCCGGCGTAGGTGGCGCACGCGTCCGTGAGGGTTTCCAGCAGGGTCAGCGGATCGACGAGCGGATGCTCCATGCCCCGGAGCCAGGACACGGAGAAGTCACCCGGCAGTGCGGCCGGCGGGACCAGGACGTAGCTGCCGCGGCAGTGCCAGCGCAGCCCGGGGTGCTCGTCCATCGTCTCGGGGTGGCAGTCCAGTTCGCAGGGCCACCACTCGTCCTCGTCCTCGGGGGTGCCCCGGGTCGCGGTGAAGAAGAGCATCCGGGCCTGGTCGCCCGTACCGCCGGACTCGGCGACCGGGCCGACCTCGATGCCGGCGGCCAGCAGGCGTTCCAGCGCGTTGTGGCCGGCTTCCAGGGGGACGTCCAGTACGTCGTGGACCATGCCCGTCGCGGTGATGAAGTTGGCCGCGGGCTGGTTGCGGGCCCAGCGTTCGACCTGGGCGCGGTCCGTCGTGGACTGCGTCTGCCAGGCGAAGGAGAGGGGGTGCCGTGCGGGCGTCGGACAGCCGATCCGGTCGCACGAACACCGGTATCCGGCCGGATGCGCGGCGGGCGAGAGCGGCAGACCCGCTCCGGCGACGGCCAGCAGCAGGGCCTCGCGTTCTCGTGCGGGGTCCTCGGCGTCGGGTTTGGGCTTGCGGCGCAGCCACTGGGAAATCCTGCTCTGCTCGCCGCGCGTGACGCGGCCCGACTCAGACCCCATCTATCCCCTCACCTACACCGTTGCCCCGGCAGACCCTCACATGTTCCCACCATCCTGGGCGCCGGGTGACCGCACCCCCCGACCAGGGCTCCCACATAACCATAGAAACAGGCCATATGTTCTCGGCCGTCAGGTGGTCCGGCCGTCAGGCGGTCATGACTTATCCCACCCCGCCCCGGCCAGCACCGAGTCCACCAGCGCATCCGCGTACGCGTGGGTGAGCGGCGCCGTGCGCAGCAGCCAGCGGTAGGTCAAAGGTCCGAGCAGCATCTCCACGGTCAGCCGCAGATCGGTGTCGGCAGGGAGTTGACCGGCCTCGCGGGCCGAGCGCAACCGCTCCTCGTACAGCGCGAGCTGGGGCTCCAGCAGCTGCTCGGTGAAGCGTGCCCCGAGCTCGGGATCGGTGGCGCCGGCCGCCGTCAGGGCGCGCGCGGGGGCCGCGTACCGCTCGTCGGCGAACTCGTCGACCGTCGCCCGCAGTACGTACTTCAGGTCGGCGGCCAGGTCCCCGGTGTCGGGGAAGCCGGTCCACGCCCCCTCGTCCTGAGCGTCGCCGGCGAGGGCGACCGAGGCGTCCAGCAGGACCGCGGCCTTCGACGGCCACCAGCGGTAGATGGTCTGCTTGCCGACTCCGGCGCGGGCGGCGATGGCCTCGATGGTCAGCTTGTTGTAGCCGACCTCACCCACCAGATCGAGCGCCGCGTCCAGGATGGCCCGCCGCGAGCGGTCGCTGCGACGCGTGGCGTCCGGGGACCGGGGGGCCGAGGAGACGTCGGGTCCGGATTCGGGGCCGGGAGCGGGGAGGGGACTGGAGCTCATTTCGGCAATTTATCAACCGTGAACCGCTCGTCTTTCAGCCGTTCGGTAAACCACCCAATCAGTTCACTGCGCGGTGACCGTGGAGGAGGGACGATTCTCTTCTCATCACCGTGAGGAGCCTTCATTGCGCAGAGACGCCACACCCCGGCGCTACCTGATGTGCCCGCCCGCGCACTTCAAGGTCACGTACTCCATCAACCCGTGGATGGACCCCACGAAACCGGTGGACCTGCCCCTGGCCATGGCCCAGTGGGAGGACCTCCGCGACCGCTACCGGGCCCTCGGCCACACCGTCGAGACCCTCGTCCCCGACCGCGGACTGCCCGACATGGTCTTCGCGGCGAACGGCGCCCTCGTCGTCGACGGCCGGGTGCTGGGCGCGCGGTTCGCCTACCCCGAGCGGGCCGCCGAGGCGGAGATCCACCTCGACTGGTTCCGTGCCAACGGCTTCCCGGACGTCCACGAGCCGTCCCACGTCAACGAGGGCGAGGGTGACTTCGCCGTCACCGCCACCTACATCCTGGCCGGCCGAGGCTTCCGCTCCAGCCCGCTCTCGCACGACGAGGCCCAGGAGTTCTTCGGCCGGCCGGTCATCGGTCTCGACCTGGTCGACCCGCGCTACTACCACCTGGACACGGCCCTGTCCGTGCTCGACGGCGACGAGGTCATGTACTACCCGGAGGCCTTCTCCGAAGGCAGCCGTGCGGTCCTGCGCCGGCTCTTCCCGGACGCGCTGATCGCGACGTCCGAGGACGCGGCCGCCCTCGGGCTCAACGCGGTCTCGGACGGGCTGCACGTGCTGCTCCCGCAGGAGGCGGCCGGGCTCTTCGCGCCCCTGCGGGCGCGGGGGTTCGAGCCGGTCCCCATGGACCTGGGGGAGCTGCTCAAGGGCGGCGGCAGCGTGAAGTGCTGCACGCAGGAGCTGAGGCCCTAGGGGGCGGCGGGTTCCTGCGGGTCCGGGCCGGGCCCACGGGCCCGGCCCGGGCTCAGGCCCTCGGGGCCCCGGTGGCTCAGGACTCGTCCTGCGGGGGCGGCCACTCCTGGCCCCAGTCGGCGTTGCGCGCGGCCTTGTACAGGTCGCCGTGGCGCTTGGTCACGTTGACCCGGGTCTGGCCCTCGGTCTCGGGTCCGCACAGCTCCAGCTGGACCAGCCCCTTCCGGATCTGCGGCCTGCGCGTGATCCGGGAGGCGGCCGGCTCCACCGGGAAGCGGGTCGCGGCCACGTAGCTGAACTTCTCGTCCTCGTAGGAGAGGGAGCCGCCCTTGACCTGGCGGTGCAGCGAGGACCGGCTGACCCGGGCCGAGAAGTGGCACCAGTCCTTGCCGATCTCGATGGGGCAGGTCCCGTCGTGCGGGCACGGGGCGGCGACCCGCAGCCCGGCCTCGATCAGCTGGTCGCGGGCCTCGCGGATGCGCAGGTACCCCTCGGGCGTGCCCGGCTCGACCACCACCACGGCCTGACCGGCCCGCGCCGCCTCGGCGACCACCTCGCGGCGGGCCTCCGGGGTCAGTTCGCCCAGCACGTACGAGACCGTCACCAGGTCCGCGCCGGGCAGTGTCATCCCGGCCCCGATGACGCTCTGCCGCCACTCGGCGGCCCGCAGCGCGGCGGAGGAGGAGGCCGCGGCCAGCTCCTTGCCGAGCACCAGCGCCGGATCCGCCCAGTCCAGTACGGCCGTCTCGCGCGGCCCGCCCCAGGTGGCGTCCGTGGCCCAGGCCGCCGCGCCGGTGCCGCCGCCCACGTCCACGTGCGAGGCCGGGGACCAGTCCGGGGCCGCCTCGGCGAGCCCGTCCAGGGCGGACCGTACGGCCTCGAAGGTGGCGGGCATCCGGTACGCCGCGTACGCGGCCACGTCGGAGCGGTTGCGCAGGACGGGGGCGTTGGTCGGGATCGTGCCGCGGTAGTTGGCGATCAGCCGCTCCACGGCGGCCGTGGCCTGCTTCTGCGGGAGGCCTTCGAGCAGCCCGGCGAGGGCGCTGCGCAGGGTTTCGGCGGTGGTGGTGGCGGTGTCGTTCACCCGCCAAGTTTACGGGCGGCGGGCGGCGGGGCCGGGCCGGGGAAGAACCCCCGGTCCGGCCCCGCCGCCGGCCCGTCCGGTCAGGCCGTCGGCGCCGCCGCCGTCCGGCCGCGCCAGGGGCGGCACAGGGCGGTGAAGCAGAGGACCGCCAGGAAGGAGCAGGCCGCCTGGACCAGGGCCATCGGTACGGCCGTGTCCTCACCCGCGATGCCGACCAGCGGGGAGGCCACGGCCCCGACCAGGAAGGAGGAGGTGCCGAGCAGGGCGGAGGCCGAGCCGGCCGCGTGCGGGGCGCGCATCAGGGCCTGCGCGTTGGTGTTCGGCAGCACCAGGCCCATCGCGGACATCAGGACGAACAGCCCGGCGCAGATCGCGAAGAGCCCGACCTCGCCGAAGACCCCGGCGGTCATGAGGAGCAGGGCGACGGAGGCCGCCGCGATGACCGCGAGCCCGTACCCCAGCACCTTGTCCAGGCTGACCCGGCCGACGAGCAGCTTGCCGTTGATCTGGCCCACCGCGATCAGGCCGAGGGAGTTGACGCCGAACAGCAGGCTGAAGGTCTGGGCCGAAGCGCCGTAGATCTCCTGCACGACGAACGGCGAGGCGGAGATGTACGCGAACAGCGCCGCGAAGGCGAAGCCGCCGGCCAGCGTGTAGCCGGCGAAGACCCGGTCGGCGAACAGCCCGCGCATGGTCCGCAGCGCGGCGCCGACGCCGCCGGTCTGGCGCCGCTCGGGCGGCAGCGTCTCGCCGAGCTTCCGCCAGACCAGGAGGGTCAGCAGGGTCCCCACGACGGTGAGGACGAGGAACACCCCGCGCCAGTCGGCGAAGCGCAGCACCTGGCCGCCGATCAGCGGGGCGATGATCGGGGCCACGCCGGATATGAGCATCAGGGTGGAGAAGAACCGGGCCATCTCGACCCCGTCGTACAGATCGCGTACGACGGCCCGCGCGATCACGATCGCGGCCGCGCCGGCCAGGCCCTGGAGCAGCCGGAAGGCGATCAGCAGCTCGACGGTCGGGGCGAAGGCGCAGATGGCCGTGGCGAGGACGTAGACGACCATGCCGATGAGCAGGGGGCGCCGGCGGCCCCACTTGTCGCTCATCGGGCCGATCACGAGCTGGCCGAGGGCCATGCCGGCGAGGCAGGCGGTGAGCGTGAGCTGGACGGTCGCGGCCGGGCTGTCCAGGGCCGTGGTCACCGTCGGCAGGGCCGGCAGGTACATGTCCATGGACAGCGGGGGCAGTGCGGTGAGCCCGCCGAGGATGAAGGTGACGAGCAGTCCCGTCCGGCGGGCGGCCGTCAGGGGCGCGGTGAGGGAGGGGGTGGAAGTGGGGGAAGGGGAGGGGGTCGAGGGCGACTCGTCCTTCGAGGGCGCGGTCGCGGGGCCTCTCTCCGACATGCGGACACTCCAGTCTTATCGTCATTTCTCAGCACCCCTGCCGCCCCATGCTCTCAGCAATCGGAACGTTCCGGGACGGGAGCCGCATGTGACGTAGCCTGCGGCCCCATGAACGCACGTGTGAAGCAGATCGCCGTAGTGACCGGAGCCGGATCCGGGATCGGCCGTTCCGTGGCCCTCACCCTCGCCGCCGCCGGATGGGCCGTGGCGGCGGCCGGCCGCAGGATCGGGCCGCTGGAAGAGACCGCCGAGGCCGCCAGGGCCGCCCACCCGGACGCGGACGTGCTGTGCGTCCCGGCCGACGTCAGCGATCCGGACGCCGTGGCGTCGCTGTTCGAGACCGTCCGCGAGCGCTACGGGCGGGTCGACCTGCTCTTCAACAACGCCGGCACCTTCGGCCCGGCCGGAGTCCCGCTGGAGGACATCTCCTACGAGGCCTGGCGCTCGGTGGTCGACGTCAACCTCACCGGCTCCTTCCTCTGCGCGCAGGCGGCCTTCCGGGTGATGAAGGCCCAGGACCCGCAGGGCGGCCGCATCATCAACAACGGCTCCATCTCCGCGCACGTCCCCCGGCCGAACTCGATCGCGTACACCGCGACCAAGCACGCCATGACCGGCCTGACGAAGTCCCTGTCGCTGGACGGGCGCCCGTACGGGATCGCGTGCGGGCAGATCGACATCGGCAACGCGGCCACCGAGATGACCGAGCGGATGCAGACCGGGATCATGCAGGCCAACGGACAGCTCGCGGTGGAGCCCGTCATGGACGCCTCCGACGTGGCGCGCACCGTGCTGCACATGGCGGAGCTCCCGCTCGGGGCGAACGTGCAGTTCGCGACGGTGATGGCGACGGCGATGCCGTACATCGGGCGCGGCTGACCCGGTTCTCCGCCGGACCGGGGCCTTCCCCTTTTCCGGCCTGCGGATACGCCCCGGACCCGGGAATGCCGGGCCGGGCGCGGCCGTTGAGTCGATCATGACAGACGTGTTGCGCTACACCGCCTTCTCCGACGACCCGGCCGGCGGCAACCCCGCCGGTGTCGTCCTCGACGCCGCGGGCCTCGACGAGGCCGCCATGCTGAGGATCGCCGCCGAGCTGGACTACAGCGAGACGGCCTTCCTCACCGCTCCGCCCGAGGGCCTCGGCGGCGAGCCCGGGAGGGCCTTCTCCGCGCGCTACTTCAGCCCCAAGATGGAGGTCCCCTTCTGCGGGCACGCCACCGTGGCCACCGCCGTTGCCCTCGGCGAGCGGGTCGGCCCCGGCGAGCTGCTGTTCGCGACCGCGGCGGGCACCGTACCGGTTTCGGTGACCCGCGAGGGGGACGGCCTGCGCGCCACCCTGACCAGCGTCGAGCCGCACACCGAGGACCTGGACCCGGCCGACCTCGCCGAGGCCCTGGCCGCGCTGAACTGGCCGGCCGCCGACCTGGACCCGGCGTTCCCGCCGCGGATCGCCTACGCCGGCGCCCGCCACCTGGTGCTCGGCGCCGGCACCCGGGCCCGGCTCGCGGACCTCGACTACGACTTCGCCCGGCTGGAGGCACTGATGCGCCGCCTCGACCTGGTCACCGCCCAGCTCGTGTACCGGGCGGGCCCGGCGGAGTTCCACGTACGCAACCCCTTCCCGGTCGGCGGAGTCGTCGAGGACCCGGCGACCGGCGCTGCCGCGGCCGCCTTCGGGGCGTACGCGCGCGAGCTCGGGCTGGTCCCGGCCGACGCCGTCCTGACCCTCCACCAGGGCGAGGATATGGGCCGCCCGGGCGTGCTCACCGTCGAGCTGCGCTCCGGCGACGACCGGGTCCGGGTGGGCGGCGCGGGGGCGCTGATCCCGTAGTGGGAACCGAGGGGTCCATCGAGACCTACGAAGCCCTGCCCTCCGGGCTCGCCGAGCAGGTGGCGGCCCTGGAGGCGCAGGCATGGCCCGGGTCGTCCCCCGGGCACGACCCGGCGCTCGCCCCGCGCGCGGTCCTGCTGCTGGACGCCGGCGGGCGGGTCGCCGCCAGCCTGGCGCTGCTCCACAAGCCGGTCCGGCTCGCGGACGGGCGGACGTACCGCGCGGCCGGGCTGAGCGGCGTGGTGACCCGGGCCGACGTACGGGGCCGCGGGTACGGGGGCCGGCTGGTCGCGGCCGCCCGCGCCCTGCTCGCCGCCGATCCGGGGGTGGACCTGGCGCTGTTCAGCTGCGACCGGGAGCTGGTCCCGTTCTACGAGGCGGCCGGGTTCGAGGTGCTGCCCGGCACGGTCCTGGTCGGCGGCACCCCCGCGGAGCCGCTCGCCACGGACGCCCCGGGCATGGACAAGACCGTGCTCGGGGCGTTCCCGGTCCGCGCCGGGGACGGCGAAGGCCGCGCGGACGGGGTCCGCGCGGCCTTCACCGGCATCCGCGTCCCCCTCTACCCGGGGACGATCGACAGGCTGTGGTGAGTCAGGAGCCGCTCGGCTCCGGCTTCGGTCCGGCCTTCGGCCCGGTGCGCTTGCCCGGAGCCTGAGCCAGGAACAGGGCGAGCACCGGGACCAGGTACAGGGCCCACACGATGACCTGGAGCACGGTCGGGTCCGGCTGGAAGTTGAGGGTGCCCTTGAGCAGGGTCCCGTACCAGCTGTCCGGCGGGATCGCCGAGCTGACGTCGAAGGCCTTGTCGGTCAGACCCGGCAGGAAGTCGGCCTCCTGGAGGTCGTGGACGCCGTACGCGAGGACGCCCGCGGCGACCACGACCAGCATGGCGCCGGTCCAGGTGAAGAACTTCGACAGGTTGATCTTCAGCGCGCCCCGGTAGAACAGCCAGCCCAGGAGGATCGACGACCCGATGCCGAGCAGCACGCCGATCAGCGGGCCCGCGCCGTCACCGGCCGCGTGCACCGAGCGCCACACGAACAGCGAGGTCTCCAGGCCCTCCCGGCCCACGGCCAGGAACGCCGTCGCCACCAGGGCGCCGGTGCCCATCGCGAGCGCCGCGTCGAGCTTGCCGTGGAGCTCGGCCTTCAGGTGCCGCGCGGTGCGCTTCATCCAGAAGACCATCCAGGTGACCAGGCCGACCGCGACGATCGACAGGCTGCCGCCGATCGCCTCCTGCGCCTTGAAGGTCAGTTCCTGCGTGCCGAACTCCAGGCCCGCGCCGAAGGCCAGGGACAGGGCGGCGGCCAGGCCGACGCCCAGCCACAGCGGCGCCAGCCTGTCCTTGTGCCCGGTCTTGACCAGGTAGGCGATGAGGATGCAGACGACGAGGCTGGCTTCCAGTCCCTCGCGCAGCCCGATCAGATAGTTGCTGAACACTTCGGTTCTCCCGGTCCCTTACGCGAACAGCGTCCGGCCCCACCAGTCGTCCTTGTCGCGGACGCCCGGCGGGACGGCGAAGACGGCCGAACCCACGTGCTGGATGTATTCGTTGAGGACGTCGGACTTCGCCAGCTTGCGCTGGATCGGCACGAAGCCCGTGCGCACGTCGCGCTGGTAGGCGAGGAAGAACAGGCCCGCGTCGAGGCGGCCCAGTCCGTCCGTGCCGTCGGTGAAGGAGTAGCCGCGGCGCAGGATCGTCGCACCGTCGTTGGAGTCCGGGTGCGCGAGGCGGACGTGCGCCTCCGGCTTCATCGCCTTCAGGAACGGCTCGTCGCGCTCCTTGGACTTGCCCACGGGGGCACCCTCGCCCTTGTCGCGGCCGAAGATGTCCTCCTGCTCGCCCAGGGGCGTGCGGTCCCACGTCTCGATGTTCATCCGGATCCGGCGCGCCACGAGGTACGAGCCGCCGGTCAGCCAGTCGCTGCCGTCGCCGGCGCCGACCCACACGTGCTTGTCCAGGGCGGCCTTGTCGGTGCCGGCGATGTTCCGGGTGCCGTCCTTGAAGCCCATCATGTTGCGCGGGGTCTGCTCGTCGGGCGTGGTCGACGAGGTCTTGCCGAAGCCCAGCTGCGACCAGCGCACCGCCGTCTTGCCGAAGCCGATGCGGGCGAGCTGGCGGATGGCGTGCACCGCGACCTGCGGGTCGTCGGCGCAGGCCTGCACGCACAGGTCGCCGCCGGAGCGGGCCGGGTCGAGGTTGTCGCCGGGGAAGAGCTCCAGGTCGATCAGGGCGCCGGGGCGCTTGCCCTCCAGGCCGAAGCGGCCCTTGGCGAACAGGCCCGGCCCGAAACCGATGGTCAGGGTGAGGCGGGAGGCCTTCAGGCCCAGCGCCTCGCCCGTGTCGTCCGGCGGGGCCTCCGGGAGGCCGCCGTAGCCGCCCTCGCCGACCGGCTGGCCGGCCGTCATCAGCCGGGCCGCCGCGGTCCAGTCCTTCAGGAGCTGGACCAGCTCGGCACGGTCCTTCGTCTTCACGTCGAAGGCCGCGAAGTGCAGGCGGTCCTGGACGGCACTGGCGATGCCGGCCTGGTGCTCACCGTGGAACGGTACGGCCGCGCCGGCCGCGGCCGCCGAGACCATGTCGGAGCCCGAGGACAGGGCGACGGCCGTACCGCCGGCCGCCGCCGCGCCGAGCGCGAGGCCCGCGCCGCCCCAGCCGAGGACGGCCCGGCGCGAGGGCGCACCCGCGCCCGGCTGCTGCTCCGGCGCGGCATCGAGCGCGGCCTGCGCCTCGTCCTGCACGGGCTCCTGCCCGGACACCGACTCGCTCATGTGAGGATCTCCCGCCTGCTCTGCTGATCCGGAGTTACTTCGCGACCGCGGCAGCGAGCTTCGAGAGCGGCTCGGCCAGCGCGTTGACGCCGTCGGAGAGCTCCTTGCGCTCGGCCTCGCCGACCTTGTCGTACGAGACGAACTCGTAGGCGGCCTTGTTCGGGCGGTACTTCTCCAGCAGGTTGTTCAGCGCGGCGAACTGCTTGTCCAGCTCGGCGGTGAGCGCCGGGTCCGTCTTCGAGGTGACCGGCTTGAGCAGCTCGTACGCCTTCTCCGCGCCCTCGACGTTGGCCTTGAAGTCGACCAGGTCGGTGTGGCTGTAGCGCTCTTCTTCACCCGTCACCTTGCCGGTGGCGACCTCGTCGAGGAGCTCCTTGGCGCCGTTCGCCATCGAGGTGGGGGTGATCTCCGCCTCGCCGACCTTCTTCTGCCACACGGCCAGGTCGGCCATCAGGGTCTCGGCGAGCTTCTTGTCGTTGTCGTCGATCTTGTTGCCCTCGAAGAGGGACTTCTCCAGCTTGTGCCAGCCGGTCCAGTCCTTCTCCGGGTCCTGGCCCGCCTCCAGGCCGTCCTCGCGGACGTCGACCTTCGGGTCGATGTCGCCGAAGGACTCGGCGACCGGCTCGGTGCGCTCCCAGCCGATGCGCGAGGGGGCGTACGCCTTCTTCGCGGCCTCGACGTCGCCGGCCTTGACCGCGTCCGCGAAGACCTGCGCCTTCGGGATGGTCTCGTCGGCCTGCTCCTGCACGTACTTGCGGTACGCGGCGACCGCGGCGTCGGCCTCGGGGCTGCGCTTCACGGCCTCGCCCGAGCCGGTGGCCTTGACGCTCTGGCGGATGCCGTCGCCCTTCATGCCGGGCTTGCAGGCGATCTCGTAGTCGCCGGCCTTGAGCTCGGCGGTGATGGTGGCCTTGGTGCCGGGGCCGATGTTCTCGCGCTCGGCGACGATGCGGTCGTCGGGGAAGAGGACGTAGAGCTCGGTGACCTTGGAGCCCTTGTTCTCGACCTCGAAGGCGACCTTGCCCGCGGGGAACTCCTTGGTGGAGACCTCGCAGGAGGAGTCGGTGGCCGCCACCTTGATGGTGCCGTCGCCGGACGCGTCGCTCTTCTCGGAGCAGCCGGTGACCGCGGTGAGGGCGGCCGCGACGGCGGCCGCGGTGACGACGGTGAGGCGGACGGGGCGCATAGGGGGCTCCTGGCAGTCTGGCGTTCGGCAGACGACCGCCCCGATCGGTTGGGGGCAGCCGGTGAGGCGGACCTAACTTAACCGAGGCTTACCTGACCCATACCCGCACGTCCAGTGATACAGCCCACACATTTCGGGGCCGGACACGGGGCCGTCACGGGTGCCCCACGCCGACCCCATGGCCGGGTCAAGCAGAGGTCAAACCCAGCCGGCCGTTCCGTACTGCGGAACGCTCGCCGCCGGGCTGCTCCGGCTCGCCGTCCCGTACGGGGACCACCAGCGGCGCCCCGGTGCGCGGGTGCGGGAGCACCTCCACCGGCTGGCGGTAGACCCGGCTCAGCAGCCCGTCCTCGAACACCTCCGCGGGCGGGCCGTCCACCGCGATCCGGCCGTCGTGCAGGACGGCCACCCGGTCCGCGTACGCCGCCGCCAGGCCCAGGTCGTGCAGGACCACCACCACCCCGTCCCCGGCCGCCGCCCGGTCCCGGCAGATCCGCAGCACCAGCTCCTGGTGGCGCAGGTCCAGCGCCGCCGTCGGTTCGTCGAGCAGCAGCAGCGGGGCCCCCTGGGCCAGGACGCGGGCCAGCGCGACCCGGGCCCGCTCGCCGCCGGAGAGCCCCGAGAACGGGCGGGCCGCGAAGCCCGTCACCTCGGTGGCGGCCATGGCGGCGGCCACCGCCTCCTCGTCGCCGTCGGCCGTCCCGGTGCCCGCCCAGGGGGCCCGGCCCATCCGTACGACGTCCTCCACGGGAAAGGGGAAGGCCAGTTCGGCCGACTGGGGGAGCACCGCCCGGCGCAGGGCCAGCTCGGGAGCCGGCCAGCCGCCCACCGGGCGCCCGTCGATCCGCACCTCCCCGGAGCCGGCCGGCAGGTCCCCGGACAGGGCCGCCAGCAGGGTGGACTTGCCCGCGCCGTTCGGCCCGACCAGGGCCAGCACCTCCCCGGCCCGCACGGTCAGCCCGATCCCGGCGAGCACCTCGCGCCCACCGAGCCGCAGCCGCAGGTCCGTGACCTCGGCGAGCGTCGCGCCGGGGGCCGGCCGGGCGGGAACGGTGCGCTTGTTCCTGCGGAGGGCGGCGAACAGGGCGCTCATGCCCAGCCTCCTTGCTTGCGGCGGGTGCGGCGCAGCAGCCAGAAGAAGAACGGGCTGCCGAGCAGGGCGGTCAGGACGCCGAGCGGCAGCTCGGCGGGCTGGGCGAGGGTCCGGGCGGCCAGGTCCCCGGCGACCAGCACCACGGCTCCGGCGAGCGCACTGCCGGGCACCAGGAAGCGGTGGCCCGGACCGTTGGCCATGCGCAGCAGGTGCGGCACGAGCAGCCCGACGAAGGTGATGATCCCGGCCACGGCGACGGCCGCCGCGGTGAGCAGCGCGACGACCAGGATCAGCGCGAGGCGCAGCCGCTCCACGTCGACGCCGAGGTGGCGGGCGGGGCGCTCGCCGAGGGACAGCAGGTCCAGCTTGCCCGCGTAGAAGGGGGCGACCAGCAGGCCGGCCAGCGCACAGGGGAGGACGGCCAGCACCTTGGGCCAGGTGGCCTGGGCGAGGGAGCCGAGCTGCCAGAAGGTGATCTGGTTGACCTGGCCGCTGTCCGCGAAGAACACGAACAGGCCGATCAGGGCGCCCGCGAAGGCGTTGACGGCGATGCCGGTCAGGATGAGGGTGACCACCTCGGTCTTCCCGCCGTTGCGGGACAGCAGGTAGACGGCGCCGACGGTGACCAGCCCCGCGACGAACGCACAGGCGGTGATGGTCCAGTTGCCGAAGAAGCTCAGGCCCAGCCCGATCGCGGCCACCGCGCCGACGGCCGCGCCCGCCGAGATCCCGATGACCCCGGGCTCGGCCAGCGGATTGCCGAACACCCCCTGCATCAGCGCCCCGGCGCAGCCGAGGCTCGCCCCGACGAGCAGCGCGAGCACCACGCGCGGCAGCCGTACGTTCCACAGCACGCTCTCCCCGACCCGGTCGAGGGCGGCGCCCCCGAGGCCGAGGCGGTGCTGCACCGACCCGACGACCTCCCCGAGCGGGATCTCGTAGGCGCCGACTCCGGCGGAGACCAGCGCGAGGAGCACGAGTACGACGGCCAGTCCGCCGGTGAGCCAGGCGGAACCCCACCGCCGCCGGGGCGGTGCGCCGGCGGCGGTGGGGACGGCCCGGGACGCCGCCCGCTCGGGAGCGGGAAGGGGGTCCGCCGGGGGCGGCGTCCCGGGGGCTTCGTAGGAGAGGGGCACGTCAGGAGGCCTTGCCGTAGAGCTGGGTGATGAGGGAGGCCAGGACCTGGTCGGTGCGCGGGCCGTAGTTGAGCAGGACCCCGTCGTCGACGGTGACCACCCGGCGGTCCATGCCCGCCGGGGTCTGGGCCACGCCCGGGATCTTGACCAGCCCGTCCACGCCGCCGACGGACTCCAGGCCCTTGGACATGACGAGGATGGCGTCGGGCGCGGCGGCCGCGAGGGCCTCGCTGGTGATCGGGGTGAAGTCCTTGCCGAGCCCGGACTCCGGGCCCGTGTCCAGCGCGCCGGCCGCCTCCAGCAGGGAACCGGCGCCGGAGTCGGAGCCGCCCATCAGGTACACGGAGGCGGTGCCGCGCAGGTAGAGGAAGGCCACGCGGGGCTTCTTGCCCGAGGCGGGCAGGGCCTTGCGGGCGGCGGCGATGCGGTCGGCGGTGCGCTGGTTGAGCTGCGCGCCGGCCTCCTTGACGCCGAGCGCGGCGGCGACGGCGTCGGTCCGCTTCGCCACGTCGTCCAGGGACTTGGCCGGGGCCACCACCAGCAGCGGGATGCCCGCGTCGCGGATCTGGGCGATCGCTTCGGCGGGGCCGGAGGTGGTCTCGGCCAGCACCAGGGTCGGACGGAGCGACAGCACGCTCTCGGCGGAGACCTCGTGGCCCCGCGTCACCACCGGGAGCTCCGCCGCCTGTTCGAAGGTGGCGGTGATGTCCTTGGCGACGACCTTGGGGCCCAGCCCGAGGGTGTACACGATCTCGCTGAGGCCGCCGGTCAGCGGGATCACCCGGTCCGCCGAGGTGACGGTCACCTGGACGCCGTCCGCCGAGGCCACGGTCGCCGGAAGCGCGGGCACGGGCGCCTGGGCGAGGGGTTCCACCCGGTCGGGGAGGGCCGGGGCGCCGGCTCCGGTGGCGGGGGAGGGGGCGGCCGTACCTCCGCAGGCGCTCACGCCGAGTGCCAGGACCACGGAGGTCAGGGCGACGGCGAAGCGGGACATGCGGGTTGACGCGGCGGGCGTAGGCACGAAGGCACCGTCCTGATCGTCCGACTGGGGTGGTGGACCCGGTTCGCTGGTGGTGGAGACCCGGTTCGGGTTCCGGGTGCCAGGGGGTTTCACACCCGGCCGAACGTAGCTTAGGTTAGCCTAACCTCGCTCGCTAGACCCTGGAGGGGACATTCATGCCCGCTAGACCCGTCCGCGCGTCCGCCGTCGCCCTGCTGGCGACCCTGGCCGCCCTGGGTGCCGTCCTGCTCCCGGCGCCCGCAGCCCAGGCCGCAGGCCGGACCGTGGAGGGCGGGCGGCTCGACTGGGGCATCAAGTCCTCCTTCCAGAGCTACGTCACCGGGCCGGTCGCGAAGGGCGCGTTCAAGCTGAGGAACGGAGCCGCCACGGCCGGCGGCAGCCTGTTCCGCTTCCACTCCGCCAGCGGCTCCTACGACCCGGACAGCGGCTCCCTGGAAGCCTCCTTCAGCGGCGGCGTCACCTTCCAGGGCCACCAGAAGGCGGACGGCACGTACGAGCTGGACATGAGCGTCAGCCGCCCCACCGTCAAGATCAGCGGCGGCAGCGGCACCCTCTACGTGGACGTCTCCAGCAAGGCCAAGGAGGGCGGAGCGGTCACCACCGCCTCCCAAGTGCCCTTCGCCAAGCTGAACCTGGGCGGGGTGAACATGAAGGGCGGCACCAGCCCCGTCGCCCTCGCGAACGTCCCGGCCACCCTCACCGACCAGGGCGCCAAGGCCTTCGCCGGCTACTACGCGGCCGGCGCGCAGCTCGACCCGGTCTCGCTCTCCGTGGACGTCAAGGCCCCGGCGGCCGAACAGCCCGCCCCGCCGGCGTCCTCGCCCAGCACTCCGGCCGGCTCCCCGTCCCCGCAGGCCGCCGGGCAGTTCACCGACGCCGCCGTGGACTGGGGGGTGCGGCGCACCTTCCGCGAGTACGTCTCCGGCTCCATCGGCCAGGGCAAGTGGGAGCTCGCCGACGGCGCCCAGGACGGCGGGGCGCTGTTCCGCTTCCCGCAGGGCAAGGGCGTCTACGACCCCGCGAAGGGCATCCTCGACGCCGCCTTCGCCGGCTCCGTGCACTTCACCGGGGCCCACCTCGACCTGAAGCTCGCGAAGCTCACGGCCAAGGTGGAGAACGGCAAGGGCGTGCTGTCCGCGGACGTCACCACCGGCACGGACACCAAGCCCGCCGTCCCGCTCGTAGAGTTCGACGCCAAGGGCCTCACGGCCGCGGGCGGCCTCGCCACCCTCGCCGAAGCCCCGGCCACCCTGACGGAGGGCGGAGCCCAGGCCTTCAACTCCATGTACAAGGCCGGCACCGAGATGGACCCCGTCTCCCTCGCGGTCGCCCTCGACGGGGCCGCGAAGCTCCCGGCCCTCCCGAACCTCGGCTCCACGGCCACCCCGTCGGCCCCCGCGGCCCCGGCCACGCCCGCCGCCGCGCAGCCGGCCGCGTCCTCCTCGAACACCGGCCTGTACGCCGCCCTGGCCGCAGCCGTCCTCGTCCTCGTGGGCGGAGCCGTCTTCCTGACCCTCCGCACCCGCAAGAACCGACCCGCCCAGGCGGAGCCCGCCCCGACCCCGGCCCCGGGCGCCGCAACTCCGGCCCCGACCCCGGGTGCCGAAGCCCCGGCCCCGGGCGCGGGCACCGCAACTCCGGCCCCGGGCGCCGCAACTCCGGCCCCGAGCGCCGAAGCCCCGGCCGCTCCGGCAGCCGGGAAGCCCGACTCCTCCGACTCCCCGGGCCCCTCCGGGGACGACGGGGGCGCCCCGCGCGGCTGATCCGCGCACCTACCGTCCGCCCGGCCCCCGCGCCACCCCCGCCGCGCGGGGCCGGGCTCGCCCGAACCGCCCAGCCCGCACGCCCCGTACAGCCGTACACCCGTACACCCGTCCAAGCCCCGCAGGGCCCCGCACCGCCGGGGCTCGGCTTCGCCCTGCCCCGCAGGGATCCGCCTCCTTCACCCCCGTTCAGGAGACCCGCCATGTCATCGACCCGCCGTCCCCTCGCCCTCGCGGCCGCCGTGGCCACCGCCGTGGCGATCGGAGCCACCGCCCTGGTCCTCCCCGCCACCGCGGCGGGCAGCGCCCCCGCCGCCCCCGCCGCGCAGGGCGCCCCCGCGACGATCCCGGTCCTCGGCGGCACCCTCGACTGGGGCGTCCTGGAGAGCTACCGCACCTACGTCACGACCATCGCCCAGGGCCAGATCACCGTCGCGGACGGCGCGAAGAAGACGGCCAACGGCTTCACCTTCGTCTCCGCCACCGGCCAGTACGACCCGGCCACCCACCTCGTGACCGCCGCCTTCAAGGGCAGCGTCACCTTCACCTCGGCCGCGCACCACTTCGAGGTCAAGCTCGCCAACCTCCGCATCGACACCGGCAAGAAGCTGCTGATCGTCGACGTCACCCGGGACGGCAAGCTCACGAAGGACGTCGGCTTCGCGAAGGTCGCCTTCACCGGGCCGTCCATGTCCGGCCTGGCCACCACCCTGACGGAGGATGCCGCCAAGCTGCTCGGGTCGGACGGCTACAAGGACAAGGCGGGCGACCCGCTGACGGCCGTACTGGAGTTCCCGCCGCCGCCCTCCCACAGCCCCTCCCCGTCCGCCTCGGCCTCCTCCTCCCCGTCGCCGTCGGCGTCCGCGTCCCCGTCGGCCTCCGCCTCCCCGTCGAAGCCGGCCTCTCCCACCCCCTCCGCCTCCACCAGCTCCCCGGCGACCGGCGGCCCCCAGCAGGTCCTCGACGGCAAGCTGGCCTGGGGCGTCAAGGAGTCCTTCCGCCAGTACGTCCAGCGCGCGGGCGGCACCGTCACCCCCACCGACGGGGCGGTCGCGAACGGCGACAGCTTCGCCTTCGCCGGAGGCAAGGGCACCCTCGACACCAAGGCGCGGAAGCTGAACGCCGCCTTCGCCGGCAACCTCCGCTTCCAGTACGCGGCCCACGGCATCGACATGACCTTCGGCAACGTCCGCATCACCGCGGAGGGCGCCAAGGGCACGCTGGTCCTGGACGTGAAGACGGCCGCCGGGGTCAAGGCGAACATCCCCTTCGCCACGCTCGACCTCTCCAAGGCCGAGTACAAGACCGACAACGGCGTCCTCACCCTGAACGCCGTCCGCACCGCGCTCACCGCGGAAGGCGCGGCGGCCTTCGCCAACGACGCCACCGGCTCCATGTACCCGCCGGGCACCCGCGCGGACGACGTCAACCTGACCGTCTCCGTGACCAAGGGCGCCGTCCTGCCCACGAGCCCGGCCGGCACGGGCGGCAACACGGGCGGCAGCACGGGCGGCGCCGGTACCACCGGAGGCGGCGGCACCGTCGGGGGCGGCCTCGCCGCCACCGGCGCCGAGATCCCGGCCGGCGCGCTGCTCGGCGCCTCCGGGCTCATCGTCGCCGCGGGCGCGGGCGCGGTGTTCGCCGCGCGCAGGCGCCGCACCGCCCAGAGCTGACCCGTGCTTCAATTCCCGCGTGAACGATCTCGACGTCCTGAGGGTCTTCTGCGCGGGTGACGGCAGCCACGGCAACACGCTCGGCGTCGTACGCGACGGCCGGTCCTGCCCCGACGACGCGTCCCGGCAGGCGCTGGCCGCCGAACTCGGCTACAGCGAGACGGTGTTCGTCGACGATCCCGAGCGCGGGATCGTCGACATCCGCACCCCCGGCACCCGGATGTCCTTCGCCGGGCACCCGCTGGTCGGCGTCGCGTGGCTGCTCGACATCGAGGAGCTGCAGCCCCCGGCGGGCGCCGTATGGGCGCGCGACGACGGGGAGTTCACCTGGATCACCGCCCGCCCCGAGTGGGTCGAGGGCAAGCGCACCGAGCAGTACGCCGACGCCGCCGCGGTCGACGCCCTGCCCGGCCCGCCCCCGGGCGAGGGCTGGCTGTACGCCTGGGCGTGGGAGGACGAGGCCGCGGGCCGGATCAGGGCCCGCGGTTTCCCGCGCCGCCCCGACGGGGCGATCGTCGAGGACGAGGCCACCGGTTCGGCGGCGATCCTGCTGACGGCCGAGCTGAACCGCGCCCTCAACATCACCCAGGGTGCGGGCTCCCAGATCCTCACGGCCCCGGGCCCGGACGGCACGGTGGACATAGGCGGCCGCGTCCGCTTCGCCACCGCCTGAGCCCCGGCAACACGGAAGGGGGGTGGGCCCGATGGGCCCACCCCCCTTCCCCGTTCAGCCCGCCGCGGGCGGTACGCGTTACGCGCTGAGCGGGAACTGCTCGCCCAGCTCGCGGAAGACCGCGCCGTTGTAGTCGAAGGCGCGCTTGCACTCGTCGATGATGCGCTGCTTCTCCAGATCGTCCGCGGCGATCGTGTCCAGCAGCTCGCGGTAGGTCCGCTTGAAGGCGGCCGGGTTGGAGATGTCCGCGAAGACGTAGAACCGCACGCCGTCGCCCTTGCGCTCGAAGCCCCAGGTCCGCTCCGCCTTGTCGCGGATGATCTGGCCGCCGGAGAGGTCGCCCAGGTAGCGGGTGTAGTGGTGGGCCACGTACCCGCCCGGCCAGGAGGCGGCGCACTCGGCCACGCGGGCCGCGTAGGCCTCGGTGGCGGGCAGCGCGACCAGGGTCTCGCGCCATCCGGGACCCCGCAGGTGGGCCAGGTCCCGCTCGATCTCGGCGAGGCGCATCAGCTCGGGCTGTATGAACGGGCCGGCCACGGCGTCGTCCTTGAGGGCCTCCGCGGCGTCCTCCAGGGCCTTGTACACGAACCACAGCTGCTCGGTGTAACGCGTGTACGCGTCCACCCCGAGCCGGCCGCCGAGCAGGTCGCTCATGAACGTCGAGGTCTCTGCCTCGGTGTGCTGCTCGTGCGAGGCGACACGGATGACGGTGGAGAAGGCGTCCAAGGCGGACCTCCGAGGAATCGGAAGGAAAAGGGGGAGCCGGGCGTGGCGGTCGCGCCGCCACACCCGATCCTCCTACTTAGGCTTACCTAAGTCAATGTGTTCCCGACGCCTTGTCGGTAAAAACCTCCGCGAGCCGTTTTCAGGGGAGCGTCAGGATCTCCGCCCCGGTGTCCGTGACCACCAGTGTGTGCTCGAACTGCGCGGTCCGCTTCCGGTCCTTCGTGACGACCGTCCAGCCGTCCTCCCACATGTCGTACTCGTGGGTGCCCAGGGTCAGCATCGGCTCGATGGTGAAGGTCATCCCGGGCTCGATGACGGTGGTGGCGTGCGGGCTGTCGTAGTGCGGGACGATCAGGCCGGAGTGGAAGGACGAGTTGATCCCGTGGCCGGTGAAGTCCCGGACGACGCCGTAGCCGAAGCGCTTCGCGTACGACTCGATGACCCGGCCGATGATGTTGATCTGCCGGCCGGGCCTGACGGCCTTGATGGCCCGGTTCAGGGCCTCGCGGGTGCGCTCCACGAGCAGCCGCGACTCCTCGTCCACGTTCCCGCAGAAGTACGTGGCGTTGTTGTCCCCGTGCACCCCGCCGATGTACGCGGTCACGTCGAGGTTGACGATGTCGCCGTCCTGCAGGACGGTCGAGTCGGGGATTCCGTGGCAGATGACCTCGTTCAGCGAGGAACACAGGGACTTGGGGAAGCCCCGGTAGCCCAGCGTCGAGGGATAGGCGCCGTGATCGCACATGAACTCGTGGGCGACCCGGTCCAGCTCGTCGGTGGTCACCCCCGGCGCGATCAGCTTGGCGGCCTCTTCCATCGCCTGGGCGGCGATCCGGCCGGCGATGCGCATGGCCTCGATGGTCTCGGCCGTCTGCACCTCCGGTCCGGTGTACGGAGTGGGCGCGGGCTTGCCCACGTACTCGGGCCGGCGGATGTTTCCGGGAACGGAACGGACGGGACTGAGCTCGCCTGGTACGAGCAGCGACTGGCCAGACATGTGAGCGAGTGTATCGAGCGGGTATGGGGCAGCATGGCGACAGAGATCAGCCGTGAGAGGAGCCTGAGGACGATGGCCCTGTTCAAGAAGCGCCAGGTGGGCAAACCGGGCGAGTGGTACTACTGCCTGGTCCACAAGAAGGTCGAGGAAGGCCCCGAGTGCCCGGCGAAGGACCGTTTCGGCCCCTACGCGACACCCGAAGAGGCGAACCACGCCATGGAGACGGCGCAGGAGCGCAATCTCGAATGGCAGAACGACCCCAAATGGAACGACAAGACGCGCGAGACCGAAGAGGGGACCGGAACCGGTACCCCGTAGCTACCAGCGGCTGGGCGGCGGCGCGGCCAGCTGGTCGGCCAGCCGCGCCAGCCGGTCGCGGAAACGCTTGGGCCCGCGCTGCACCGGCAGGCTGTTCTCCCCGGCCGCCGCGCTGACCAGGTGCTGCACGGTGTCCAGGTCGAGCTCGGCGGCCCCGTCCGGTACGGACAGCACCTCGTGCGCGAGCGTGCCCAGATCCGGATCCCCGCCGTCCAGGGACAGTACGGTCGCCCCCGCGCGCCGGGCGCCGTGCACCCGCTCCAGCAGCCCCTCCCCGGGCTGCTCCGGAGCCACCACCAGCAGGGTGTGACCGCGCCGGGCCGCCTCCAGCCGGCTCAGACCGACCGACAGGTGCGGGGCGTCCCCGGGCAGCACCTGGTGGCGTACGAGCGTGGGCGCCAGCTCCGGCAGCCCCGACCAGGCGGCCTCGTCGACCAGGTGCGCCGCCAGGTGCCAGGGCTCGTACTGCTCGGTCCCGACCAGCAGCAGGTTCCCGCCGGCCGGTACGACCGACCGGCGCAGCGTCCCGGCGAACCGGCGTGCGGCGCCGGGCCACTGCGTACCGGCGAGCACCTCGCGCAGCAGCGCGACTCTCACGGCGTCCATATCGGCATCCTGCCGCATGGAAGGGACAAACGGGAGCCGTTCCCCCCATCTCCCACCCCACGACCGCTCCGGCATTCCCCCTGCGGGTTCTCCGGCCCGTCCGGGCATCTCACAGTGTCCGCGCATTCGCCTCTGACGATCTCGCGGTTACCCTCGCCCCCATGACCTCCACAGACAGCACGCAGCAGCCCGCGCAGGCCCCCGCCCAGGCCCCCGCGAAGGCTCCCGCCAAGGACCCGTGGGACCTCCCCGACGTCTCCGGCCTCGTCGTAGGCGTCCTCGGCGGCACCGGCGACCAGGGCCGGGGCCTGGCCTACCGGCTCGCCCGGGCCGGCCAGAAGGTGATCATCGGATCCCGCGCCGCGGACCGCGCGCAGACCGCGGCCGACGAGCTCGGGCTCGGGGTGGAGGGCGCGGACAACGCCGAGTGCGCGCGCCGCAGCGACATCGTGATCATCGCGGTGCCGTGGGAGGGCCACGCCAAGACCCTGGAATCGCTGCGCGAGGACCTCGCCGGCAAGCTCGTGGTCGACTGCGTCAACCCGCTCGGCTTCGACAAGCAGGGCGCGTACGCCCTCCAGGTCGAAGAGGGCAGCGCGGCCCAGCAGGCCGCGGCCCTCCTGCCGGACTCCCGCGTCACGGCGGCCTTCCACCACCTCTCGGCGGTGCTCCTCCAGGACGAGTCGGTCGACGAGATCGACACCGACGTGATGGTCCTCGGCGAGGTACGCGCCGACACCGACATCGTGCAGGCCCTCGCCGGCCGGATCCCCGGCATGCGCGGCGTCTTCGCCGGCCGGCTGCGCAACGCCCACCAGGTCGAAGCGCTGGTGGCCAACCTCATCTCCACCAACCGCCGCTACAAGGCCCACGCAGGCCTGCGCATCACGGACGTCTGACCAGCCGCCGGTCCGCCCGGCCCCCACGGGCCCGGGCGGACCGACCACCCCTCACCCGCGCCGCCCGCCGCCGAGGCGCTGCTCAAGCCCAGGCTCACGACGACCGCCCCGGCGTCCGCACTGAGGGCGGTCACGGGATGGCGGAAATCAAGCCGGACGGGAGCACGCCGGGGCATGGGGGACACTGGAAGGGCCTGAACCGCTTCAGTGTCTTCGAGGAGCCTCCGCCATGCCCCGCCTTGCCGTGTTCGCCGTCGTCCTCTGCGTCCTCGCCGTGGCCGCCGCCGTGGTCTCCTTCGTCGAGGGCAGCCTGCTCGGGATCGCGTGGGTGCTGATGGCGGGCGTCACGTCGAACATGGCGTGGTTCTACGTGCGCAAGTCGAAGATGGACAAGGCCGCGGCCCAGGCCCGCACCGCGGGCTAGGACGCCGCCTGGCAGAAGCCGTCGGTGTCCCGCCAGAACTGGTACAGGTCCCGGCCGCAGTACGCCTCCAGCTCGCTCACGCCCAGGGCGGACAGCACGCCGTACACCGCGTCGAAGAAGTACGCGTTGATCTCCGGGATCCACAGCAGCGCGAACACGGCCAGCAGGCCGAACGGCGCCAGCGGCGCCACCTCGCGGCGGATCCGGTGGGAGAGCCAGGGCTCGATGATGCCGTAGCCGTCCAGGCCCGGGACCGGCAGGAAGTTCAGGATCGCCGCCGACACCTGGAGCAGCGCCAAGAAGCCGAGCGCGAAGCGGAACGGGATCGGGACGCCGTCCAGGGCGTTCAGCCAGAACGGAGCCGTGCAGACGGCCGCGAACGCGACGTTCGTCAGCGGGCCGGCCGCCGAGATGAGGCTGTGCCGCCACCGGCCCTCGATCCGGTCGCGCTCGATGTACACCGCACCGCCGGGGAGACCCAGACCGCCCATGATCACGAAGAGCACGGGCAGGACGATGCTGAGCAGCGCGTGCGTGTACTTGAGGGGATTCAGCGTCAGGTAGCCCTTCGCGCCGACGCTGAGGTCGCCGCTGTGCAGGGCGGTGCGGGCGTGCGCGTACTCGTGCAGGCACAGGGACACGATCCAGGCCGCCGTGACGAAGAGGAAGACGGCCAGCCCGGTGCTGGTCGAGTACCCCGTCCACACCGCCCACCCCGTGACCGCCATGACGGCGAAGATGCCGATGAACACCGGACTGATCCGCCGGTCGCCGCGGTCGTGACTGCGGGGGTGGCTACGGTTCTGACTGCCCTGGAAACCCATGCGGCGAACCTATCCCGGAGGCGGCGCCCGGTGGGGTCCCGGGCCGGAGACAATGGGCCGGTGCGTTACACGATGCTCGGCACCACCCAGGCCCTCCGCGACGACGGGAGCACCGTACCCGTCGGCGGTGCGCGGCTGCGCGCGCTCCTGACCGCGCTCGCCCTGCGGCCGGGGCGGGCCGTCCCGGCGGCCTCGCTGATCGAGGAGGTCTGGGACGGCGACCCGCCCGCGGACGGCCTCGCGGCGCTCCAGGCACTCGTGGGACGGCTGCGCAGGGTGCTGGGGCGCGAGGCGGTGGGCTCCGGGGAGGGCGGCTACTGGCTCGTCGCCGACCGGGACGACATCGACCTGTACCGCTTCGAGCGGCTGACCCGGGCGGCGGCGCAGGCCGCCCCGGCGGAGGCGGCCGCCCTGTACGACGAGGCCCTGGCGCTGTGGCGGGGCGAGCCGCTGAGCTCCCTGCCGGGTTCCGGGCCGGAGGCCGCCCGCTGGGAGGCGCTACGGCTGGACGCGCGCCGGGGCCGCCTGGACGCGGCGCTGGCGCTGGGGGAGGCGGAGCGGGTCCTGCCGGAGCTGACCGCGCTGTGCGCGGGGCTGCCGCTGGACGAACCCCTGCAGGCCCTCCGGATCCGGGCCCTGCGCGACGCGGGCCGCCCCGCGGAGGCGCTGGCCGCTTACGACGAGGTCCGCCGGGAGCTCGCCACCCGCCTGGGCACCACCCCGGGCCCCACCCTGCGCACCCTCCACACGGCCCTGCTGACCCCCGCCCCGACACCCGGATCCGGACCGCTTCCGGCGCCGACCGGCCCGGCCCCCTCCGGGCCGGCCGCCGCCCCCGGCCGGACCGGCCCCGCCCCGGACGACACGGCCCCCGGCCACCCTGCCGAGACGCCGACGGGCCGGCAGGCCCCGGGCGGCTCCGCCGCGCCCGACGGGACGGACCGGCACCCCACCCGCCCCGGGCAGACCGGCCCCGCCCCTGCCGTTACCCCCGCCGCGCCCGCCGGGACGCTCCCGGTCCCTGCCGTGACCGCCCCGGTGCAGGACGGGACGGGGGCGGGGAATCTGCGGATGCGGCTGACCACCTTCGTCGGGCGGGAGGAGGACATCCGGGTTATCGGCGACGACCTGGCCCGGGCCCGGCTCGTCACCCTGCTCGGACCCGGCGGCGCCGGCAAGACCCGGCTGTCGCAGGAGGCCGCCGAGGCCCACGCACGGGCCGGCCGCGGCACGCCGGACGCCCACGCCGGAGCCCTCCCTCCCACCGCCGGAGGCACCGGCACCGGCACACGCTTCGCCCCCGCCTGGGCCGACGGGGTGTGGTTCGTGGAGCTGGCTCCCGTGGACGATCCGGAGGACGTCGCCGAGGCCGTGCTCGCCGCGCTCGGGGCCCGGGAGACCAAGCTGCGCGGCGGTTCCGCCGAGGAGATGCGGGCGCTGACCGAGCGGGGCGACCACCCCCTTGACCGCCTCGCGGAGCACTGCGCGCGGCGCCGGATGCTGCTGATCCTCGACAACTGCGAGCACGTCGTCGCCGCAGCCGCCCGCCTCGCGGAGGAAGTGCTCGCGCGCTGCCCCGGCGTACAGATCCTGGCCACCAGCCGCGAACCCCTCGGCGTACCGGGCGAGACGCTGCGCCCGGTGGACCCGCTGCCCGACCCCGTCGCACTGCGGCTGCTCCACGACCGCGGGGCCGCCGCCCGCGCCGGGTTCACCGTGGACGAGGACCCCGCCGCCGCCGTGGAGATCTGCCGCCGGCTCGACGGGATGCCGCTCGCCATCGAGCTGGCCGCCGCCCGGCTGCGCCTGCTCACCCCCCGTCAGATCGCCGACCGGCTGGACGACCGGTTCCGGCTCCTGACCGGCGGCGCCCGCACCCATCTGCCCCGCCAGCAGACCCTGCGCGCCGTGGTCGACTGGTCCTGGGACCTCCTCGACGAGCCCGAGCGGGCCGTCCTGCGACGGCTGTCCGTCTTCGCCGGCGGCTGCGACCTCGACGCCGCCGAGGCCGTCTGCGCGGACGGGCCGTCCCCCGACCGGATCGACGCCGCCGACGTCGCCGAGCTGCTCGGATCCCTCGTGGACAAGTCCCTCGTCGTCACCGCCCCCGACGGCGCCGCCGGCATGCGCTACCGCCTCCTGGAGACCGTCGGCGAGTACGCCGCCGACCGCCTCGCGGAGGCCGGCGAGGACCGTGCGGAGACCGAGCGGCGCCACCTCACCCACTACCGGGAACTCGCCCGCACCAGCGAGCCGCTGCTGCGCGGCCACGGCCAGCGCGCCGCCGCCGACCGGCTCGCCACCGAGTACGAGAACCTGCGCACCGCCCTGCGCCGGGCCGTCGCCGCCAAGGACGTGGGCGAGGTCCTGTGCCTCCTGCACTCCCTCGTCTGGTACTGGCACATGCACGACCTGCGCGCCGAGACCCGCCACTGGGCCGTTGCCGCCGCGGCCCTCGGCCCGGACCCCTTCGCCGCGCCCGTGGTGCCCGCCGAGCCCGTCTACGAACGGATCGTCGACACGCCCCCGCCGTACGAGGGCGAACTGCTCACCGAGGCCTGGCGCGGCATCCGGATGATGGTCCTGGCCTCCCGGGACCAGACCAGCGACACCTGGTCCAGCCCCGAGGCCCGCGACCAGATCGACGGCATGATCGCCGCCTACAGGCCGGGGCTGCCGCAGATCTGCCGTGCCCCCTCGGCCCTGTGGATCTACGCCGTCATGATCTGGGGGGACCCCGATCTGCTCCGCCGCGTGGCCGAGGAGACCGTGGAGACGGCCCGCGCCCTCGGCTACCGCTGGGAGCTGGCCTCCGCCCTCCAGCTCCGCGCCAACATCCTCGCCAACCGCGCGGACTGGGCCGGCAACGCCTCCCGGGACGCCGAGGAGAGCCTCGCCCTCTACGCCTCCCTCGGCGACGACTGGGGCTGCGCCGAAGCGCTCTCCGCCCGCGCCGAGACCCACGAGAAGCGCGGCGAGTACGCCCTGGCCGCCCAGGACTTCCGCGCCGCGGTCGAATACGCCCGGCGGCTCGGGGCCGAGGCCCAGGTCACGGTGTTGCAGGTGCGGATGGCCGGGACCCTCGCCGAGGACGGCCTCCTGGAGGAGGCCGAGGAACTCCTCACCGGCCTGCTCGCCGGGACCATCGGCCAGTTCGGCAACGAGGCCATGCCCGCCGCCAGGATGTTCCTCGCCACCGTCTACGGCCGCACCGGCCGCATCCCCGAGGCCCGCGTCCAGCTCCAGTACCTGCGCGACGAGTTCTCCTTCGGCGCGTTCGCCATCTTCGACGGCTTCCTGCTCGGCACGATGGCCTGGCTGGACAACGAGGAGGGCAAGTACGAGAACTCCCTCACCGTGCTCCGGCAGGCCCTGCAGGCCGTACGGGACCCGCTCGCCCAGATGGTCGCCCCGCACCTCCCGGCCGCGTTCCTGGTGACCGGGGCCCGCTCCCTGGTCGGGCTCGGCGGCCCGGAGCGGGAGTACGACGCCGCGCGGCTGCTCGGCGCCTACCGCGCGCTGCTTCCGCCCGAGCACGTCCAGGTCTCCATCGAGCGCGCGGACGCCGAACTGGCCGAGCGCCTGGCCCGGGCGGCGCTCGGCGACGCCGCGTACGAGGCGGCGTACGCCGAAGGCGGCCGCCTCACCCTGGAGGAGGCCGCCGCCCTCGTCTGACCCGTCCCCCGTCCGGGTCCGCCCGGGACGCGATCCGGAGCGGACCCGCCCGCGGATCAGGTCTTCTGGCGGAACTTCCGCACGGCGAGCGGCATGGTCACCAGCGTGATGCCGGCCGACCAGGCCAGAGTGATCCACACGGAGTTGCCGAGCGGGGTCCCGTTGATCAGGGAGCGGGCCGCGTCGGCCAGGTTGGACAGCGGGTTGACGTCGGTGAAGCTCTGCAGCCAGCCGGGCATCGTCGTCGGCGGGGCGAAGATCGAGCTGCCGAACTGCAGCGGCATCAGGACCAGCATGGCCATGCCCTGGACCGCCTGGGGGGTCTTCATGGTGAGACCCAGCAGGATGAAGATCCACATCAGCGAGGCGCCGAAGACGGCCGACAGCCCGATGGACAGGAACAGGTCCAGGATCGAGCCCTTGATGGACAGGCCGAGCAGGAAGCCCATGCCGAGCAGGATCGCGATGGCGACCATCATCCTGCCGAGCTCGACCACGATCTTGGCGATCAGCACCGAGGAGCGGGCGATCGGCATGGACCGGAAGCGGTCCATCACGCCCTTCTTGAAGTCGTCGTTGACTCCGGTGCCCACACCCATGGCGATGTTCATGCCCATCATCGCCATCAGGCCCGGGACCACGTAGTTGACGTACGCGTCCTGGTTGCCCTTGCCGGAGATCGCGCCGCCGAAGACGAAGACGAACAGCAGCGTGAAGATGATCGGCATGAACAGCACGTCGAACATCGACTCCGGGTCCTGCTTGATCTGCAGGACGTTGCGCCGGGCCAGGGCGCCGATGTGGCGCAGGTTGCCCCGCAGGCCGATCCGGCCCTCGTCCGCGAGGACGGGCCCGCCGGCCGGGGCGGCCGCGGTGGGGCTGGGCTTCGTCGTGGTTACGGTGCTCATGCCGCGACCTCCTCGGTCTGCTGGTTGGGGATGGAGTCCTCGGCGGTGGGCTTCTGTCCGGTGATGGACAGGAACACCTCGTCCAGGCTGGGCAGGTAGGTGCTGATGTCGGAGATCCCGTACCCGCGGGCCGCCAGCAGGCCCACCACGGCGGTCAGCTGCTCGTCGGCCAGGATCGGCACCAGCAGGGCGCCCTCGTCCGGGACGGCCTGCGAGCCGGCGACCCCGTCCAGACCGGCCTCGGCCAGGGCGCGGGCCATGCCCGGCAGGTCGGACGGGTCGGTGGGGCGGATCCGCAGGGTCCGGCCGCCGACGCGGGCCTTCAGCTCGTCGACCTTGCCGTTGGCGATGACCTTGCCCTTGTCGATGACCGTCAGCTCGCTGGCGAGCTGCTCGGCCTCCTCCATGTACTGGGTGGTGAGCAGGACGGTGGCCCCCTCGGCGACCATCCGCTGCACCTCGTCCCACACCTCGTTGCGGGTGCGCGGGTCCAGACCGGTGGTCGGCTCGTCCAGGTACAGCACGGCCGGGCTGCCGATCATCGAGGCGGCCAGGTCGAGCCGGCGCCGCATGCCGCCGGAGTAGGTCATCACGGCCTTCTTGGCGGCGTCCGTGAGGGAGAACCGCTCCAGCAGCTCGTCGGCGCGGTTGCGGGAGTCCTTGCGGGACAGGTCCAGCAGCCGGCCGATCATGTAGAGGTTCTCCCAGCCGGAGAGCTTCTCGTCGACCGAGGCGTACTGGCCGGTCAGGCCTATGGTCCGACGCAGCTGCCGCGGCTGGCGGACCACGTCGAAGCCGGCGACCCGGGCGGTGCCGGCGTCGGGGGTGATCAGGGTGGAGAGGATGCGGACCAGGGTGGTCTTGCCCGCACCGTTGGGGCCGAGGACCCCGAGGACGGTTCCCTCGCGGACGTCGAGGTCCACACCGTCGAGGGCTTTGGTCTCGCCGTAGTGCTTGACCAGCCCCCGGACCTCCACGGCGTTCGAGCCGTTCAGGGGATTCTTGTCGTTTCGCGTCATGTCCACCATGGGACCAGACACCACTGACAAAGCACCTACAGGCCACCTACAGGTCCCGACAGCCCGCCTACAGACCCGGGTGGCCCGCCTGCAGGAGGCGGGCCACCCGGGTCAGGCCGGGCTAGTGGAAGGCGTGCTCCGCCTGCGGGAACGTTCCGCCGACCACGTCCTCGGCGAAGGCCTTCGCCGCGTCGCCCATGGTCGCGCGGAGGTTCGCGTACTGCTTGACGAACTTCGGCATCCTGCCGCCGGTCAGCCCCATCATGTCCGTCCACACCAGCACCTGCGCGTCGCACTCCGCACCCGCGCCGATGCCGACCGTCGGAATGTGCAGGGACCGGGTCACCTCGGCGGCCAGCTCGGCCGGGACCAGCTCCAGCACCACCGCGAAGGCGCCCGCGTCCTGCGCCGCCTTCGCGTCGCGCAGCAGCTGGTGGGCGGCCTCGTCGCCGCGGCCCTGCACCCGGTAGCCCATGGCGTTCACGGACTGCGGGGTCAGGCCCAGGTGGGACATGACCGGGATGCCCGACTGCACGATCAGCTCGGTCTGGGCCAGCGAACGCTCGCCGCCCTCCAGCTTCACCGCTCCGACCCCGGCCTCCTTGACGAGCCGGGTGGCACTGCGCAGCGCCTGTACGGGGCCCTCCTGGTAGGAGCCGAAGGGCAGGTCGCCGACGATCAGGGCCCGGCTGGTGCCGCGTACGACGGCCGCCGACAGCAAGGTCATCTCGTCCATCGTCACCGGGACGGTGGTCTCGTAGCCGAGGTGGCAGTTGCCCATCGAGTCGCCGACGAGCATGACCGGGATGCCGGCCTCGTCGAACACGGACGCCGTCATGGCGTCGTAGGCGGTGAGCATGGGCCACTTCTCGCCGCGTTCCTTGGCGAGGGTGAGGTCGCGGACGGTGATGCGCCGGGTGCCCGAGCCTCCGTACAGGGTGGGGGAGGAGGCTTCGCGGGCAGGCGAAACGGCATGCGTCATTGCAACTGCTCCTTGATGTTCATCTCGAGGCGCCCTTACGACGTCCCCGGACTCACCTCCATGGTGGCACTCTCGGGGCCCGGGCGGGAAGTGGCACGGAGCACGTCTCCCCGTGGCGGGCGCACCGCGGATCAATGTGCGCGTTTGGTGACAACCGGAACTGAGGCCGCTCGGCCGTTCGTCCTCCCGGACGTACGGCCGACACAATCGGCGCGGAACCCTCCGTATATCGCCTAGGGTCAAGAGGCGGGGACGGAGCGCGAGCACGGCAGCGAGGGCAGTGGCATGGCACAGGCGTACATGACGGAGACCGGGAGCGACGGCTCGGAGCCCGAGCCCTCCCGAGCGGGTCTCCGGCGCCGGCTGGCCGAGCTGCGGCGCGATCCGGGCATCTGGCGCCGCGGGATCGTGCTCGCCGCGTTCGCCGTGCTGATCTCCCTCGTCATGATCCTGCACGCCGAGCTGCCCAACGACATCGGCAACCTCGGCAGCCTCACCGAGACCTTCCTGCCCTGGCTGGGCCTGGCCGTCCCGGTGCTGTTCGCCGCCGCGCTCTTCCGCAAGTCCGCCACCGCGCTCATCGCGATACTGCTGACCGCCGTGGTCTGGGTGAACCTCTTCGGGGGCCTGGTCACCGACAAGTCGCGGACCGGCGGCAACCTCACGGTCGCCACCCACAACGTCGACGCCGACAACGCCGACCCCGCCGGCACCGCCGCCTCGATCGCCAAGTCCGGAGCCGACGTCCTGGCCCTGACCGAGCTCAAGGGCACCGTCGTCCCGGTCTACGAGAAGGCCCTCGCGGCGACGTACAAGTACCACGCCGTCGAGAACACCGTCGGGATCTGGAGCAAGTACCCGCTGGTCTCCAGCCAGCCCGTCGACATCAAGATGGGCTGGACCCGGGCCATGCGCGCCACCGTCAAGACCCCCTACGGAGAGGTGGCCGCCTTCGTGGCCCACCTCCCCTCGGTCCGCGTCAAGCTCAATGCCGGCTTCACCGCCAACCAGCGCGACAACAGCGCCGACGCCCTCGGCGCCGCGCTCGCCGCCGAACCGCTGCGCCGGGTCATCCTGCTCGGCGACCTCAACGGAACGGTCAACGACCGTGCCCTGTCCGAGGTCACCTCGCAGCTGCGTTCCACCCAGGGCGCGTCCGGAGACGGCTTCGGCTTCAGCTGGCCCGCGCAGTTCCCGATGGCCCGCATCGACCAGATCCTGGTCCGCGGGGTCACCCCCGAGGCCTCCTGGACCCTGCCCCGCACGGGCAGCGACCACCTGCCGATCGCCGCCCGCGTCACCGTGAAGCCGTAGGGCCGTACGACCGCGCGGTAGGTACGGCGCGGGCGCGGGCGCTACGCCTGCTCGCGCCAGCCGTTCGTGATGGGCAGCCGGCGGTCCTTGCCGAAGCCCTTCGCGGAGATCTTCGTGCCCGGCGGGTACTGCCGGCGCTTGTACTCGGCGGTGTCCACCATCCGTAGCGTCTTCGCGACGAGCTCGCGGTCGTAACCGGCCGCGACGACCGCTTCCAGACCCTGGTCGCGGTCCACGTACAGCTCCAGGATCCCGTCGAGCACGGGGTAGTCCGGCAGCGAGTCCGTGTCCACCTGGCCCGGGCGCAGTTCGGCGCTCGGCGGCTTGACGATGGAGTTCTCCGGGATCGGCGGGGTCTCGCCGCGCTCGGCCGCCGCCCGGTTGCGGTACTCGGCGAGGCGGAAGACGTCCGTCTTGTAGACGTCCTTGATCGGGCCGTACGCGCCCACGGAGTCCCCGTACAGGGTGGAGTAGCCGACGGCCAGCTCCGACTTGTTGCCCGGGGCCAGCACGATGTGGCCCTCCTGGTTGGAGAGCGCCATCAGCAGGGTGCCGCGCAGCCGGGACTGGAGGTTCTCCTCGGCGAGCCCGGACAGGCCGAGCGCGCCCATGTAGGCGTCGAACATCGGCTCGATCGACACGGTCCGGAAGTTCAGGCCGGTCCGCGTCGCCAGCTCGGCCGCGTCGCCCCGGGAGTGCTCCGAGGAGTACTTGGACGGCATCGAGACGCCGTACACGTTCTGCGCGCCGATCGCGTCGCAGGCGATCGCGGCGACGAGGGCGGAGTCGATGCCGCCGGAGAGGCCGATCAGGACCGACCGGAAGCCGTTCTTCCGGACGTACGCGCGCAGGCCCACGACCAGCGCGTCGTAGATCTCCTCGTCATCCTCCAGCCGGTCGGCGTAGCCGCCCGTCACGACCGGCTCGTACGGCTCCACCGGCTCCTCGGTGAGGATCACGCGGTCGATGCGCAGGCCGTCGTCCACGGTGCCCTCGACGGGAGTGTCCGAGGCCGCGGGCAGCTCCAGGTCGACCAGGACGCAGCCCTCGGAGAACTGCGGGGCGCGCGCGATGACCTCGCCGGCGGAGTCGACGACGATCGAGTCACCGTCGAAGACGAGCTCGTCCTGGCCGCCGATCATCGCCAGGTAGGCGAGGGTGCAGCCGGCCTCCTGGGCGCGCTTGCGCACGAGCTCCAGCCGGAGGTCGTCCTTGTTGCGCTCGTACGGGGACGCGTTGATCGAGATCAGCAGCCCGGCCCCGGCGGAGCGGGTGGCGGGGACGCGCCCGCCCTCCTGCCAGAGGTCCTCGCAGATGGCCAGGGCCACGTCCACGCCCCGCACCCGGATCACCGGCTGGGTGTCGCCCGGCACGAAGTACCGGAACTCGTCGAAGACGCCGTAGTTGGGGAGGTGGTGCTTGCCGAAGCGCAGGACGACCTGCCCGCCGTACAGCACGGCGGCCGCGTTCTCCGGGGACCCCGCCGGGCGGCCGAGACGGGGCGCGGCCTTCTCCGTACGGTCGAGGTAGCCGACGACGACCGGGAGGTCTCCGAAGCCCTCGGCCGCCAGGCGCTGCGCGAGGGCGAGCAGGGCCCGGCGGGAAGCCTCGACGAAGGAGCCGCGCAGGGCGAGGTCCTCGACGGGGTACCCGGTCAGCACCATCTCCGGAAACGCCACCAGGTGGGCGCCCTGTTCGGCGGAGTGCCGGGTCCAGTGGACGACCGAGTCGGCGTTGGCGGCGATGTTGCCGACCTGCGAGTCGATCTGATTCAGAGCGAGGCGTAGTTGAGGCACGCGGCCCAGTCTAATCGTCTTTCTGACGCGATGTCCTGGGAGTCGCCGGTTCAGCCGATCGGGCCGCTCCAGATCGCGTCGTCGTACCTGGTGCCGGGCGCGATCTCGAAGTGCAGGCTCTTGCTGCCCTCGGGGACCACGAAGGCGAAGGTGCCGGTCATCGATTCCCCGGCCATGACCGAGCCCTTGAACATCTTCGGCACGGAGCCGTCGAAGGCCATCTCGGCCTCGGTGCCCTGGTCGTCGCGGGCGTGCGGCAGGGCCAGGCTGACGTCGAGCGCGGCCCCCGAGTTGTTGACGATCTTCACCGTCACCTTGACCGCGTTGCCGTTGCGGGCCGAGGGCGGGTAGGCCGTCGAGGACGGCTTGTACGGGGCCGCGCCCTGCACGGTGACCTGGACCCCGTCCTCGTAGGTGTAGGGCTTGCCCCAGGCCAGGGCCGAGGTCTTGCCCGGGACGTCGGAGGGCGAGGGCTTGGGGGTCGGGCTCGCGGGGCTGCTCGGGGTGCGGGGCTCGTAGTCGTCCTCGTAGCCATAGCCGTAGTCGTACTCGTCGTCCGCGCGGCTCGCGGCGATGTTCCTGTCGATCCTGTCGAAGACGGCCGTGGTGATGAACCAGCCGCCGACGGAGGCGGCCAGGGCGAGGACGCTCAGGGCGGTGCCGACCGCGGCCAACGTGGCGCGGGGGGCGCCGCGGCGGGCCTTGAGGACGGCCGCGATGCCGATGCCGAAGCCGGTCACCGCGAGGAGGGCGCCGGCCCAGAAGAAGAAGGGGACGAGGCCGACGAAGATGCCGAACAGCCCGAGGAGCAGGGCGGCGACGGCCAGGCCGTTCGAGGCGGGCGGCGGCTCCGGGAAGCCGTGCGCCTGCGGGCCGCCGGGGTGACCGCCGGCGCCGACGGGCGTCGCCCAGGGGTTGCCGGGCGCGGGGGCGCCGGGGGCGCCGTACGGGGCTCCCCACGCGTGCGCCGGGGGAGCGCCGGCAGCGACCGCCGCCGGGGCGGGGGCGACCGGGGCGAAGGCGGCGGGGGCGGCGTCCGCGGGGGCGGAGCCGGCGGGCACGGTGGCCGTGGTGGGGGTGCCTGCCGGGACGGCGTCCGTGGGGACGATGTCCGCGGTGGGGGTGGCCGGAGCGGCGTCCGCGGTGACGATGTCCGCGGTGGGGATGGCCGGAGCGGCGTCCGCGGGGGCGGCGCCGGCCGGGACGGTGTCCGTGGTGTCCGCCGGGATGGCGTCCGCGGGCTCGGCCGGGGTCGCGGCCGGAGCCTTGTCGAGGGACAGGGGCTGCGCGGGCGCCGGTATGGGAACCGCCTCGGATGCGGGGGTGCCCGCGGACTCCGTCGGCTGGCCGGACGGGGTGCTGGGCGGGTTCGGCGGGGTGCTCATACCGGCGGGAAATCCTTCAGATCGCAATCGGCGCGGGACGATCACCACCCTGTCATGGAATTCGGCCTCCCTGCCGGGGATTTCGGCCCCCTCCCGGGCTCCCGGGCCGGGCCGCCGGCGCGCGGAACGCGGCGCGCAGGCGGCCCGGCCCGGGGCAAGATCCGAAAGAGACGGCCTAGCGCAGGTAGCCCAGTACGGTCATCATCCCGGCCTCCGCGTGGTAGACGTTGTGGCAATGCGCCATCCACAGGCCGGGGTTGTCGGCGTCGAAGTCCACCGTCAGCTTCCCGTTCGGCAGGATCACCGCGGTGTCCTTGCGGGCCCCGCCCGGCCGGTTGCCGAGGGCGAAGGTGTGCCCGTGCAGGTGGAGCGGGTGCCACATCGTCGTGGAGTTGTCGAACTCCATCCGGACCCGTTCCCCCGCCTTCACCGGGTGCCGCTGGTCCGGGGCGTACGGCTTGCCGTCGAAGGCCCAGTCGTACGCGGCCATCCCGCCGGTCAGCTTGATCCGCACCGTGCGGTCCGGTTCGCGGGCGGCCAGGGCCACCGGCTCCGCCGCCTTCAGGGCGTCCGCCGTCAGCGGCGGCCCGGACAGCTCCGCGGGCCGGGTCGCGGCGGTCGGCGCCGCCCCCGCACCGGTGCGCAGCACCGCGAGCGCCGAGGCCGCGTCGCCCTTGCCCTCCGCGAGGGCGGTCAGCGGGAACACCCCGTCGCCCGCCGTCACCAGGACGTCGTAGCGCTCGCCCATGCCCAGCAGGACCGATCGGGCGGTCGCGTGCTCGACGGGGAAGCCGTCGGTGTGGGTGACCGTCAACGCGTGGCCGCCCAGGGCGATCCGGAAGGCGGTGTCCCCGCCCGCGTTGATGATCCGGAGCCGGATCCGGTCGCCCGGGCGGGCGGTGAAGACCGAGGGATCCTCGGGGGTGCGGCCGTTGACCAGGTAGTGCGGGTACGCGACATCGCCCGGGTCCTTGCCGAGGACCTCGCTGACCCCGCCCATGAGGAGCCGGGAGGGGCCGCCGCTTGCGGCGGGCGCGGGCGTGCCCGCAGTGCCGGAGCCGGAGCCGTGGCCCGAGTGGCTGCCGCCCGGGCTCATGTCCATGCCCTTGCGGAGTTCGCCGAGCACGGCGTCGGGGGTGGAGCCGTCCACCCCGTCGAGCCAGTCGTCGAGTACGACCACCCACTCCTTGTCGTAGGAGAGCGGTTCCTTGGGGTCCTCGACGATCAGCGGCGCGTACAGCCCGCGGTCCTGCTGGACCCCGGAGTGCGGGTGGAACCAGTACGTCCCGGGGTGCGGGACGGCGAACTTGTACGTGAACGAGCCGCCCGGCGCGATGTCCCGCTGGGTCAGCCCCGGTACCCCGTCCATGTCGTTGCGCAGGGCCAGGCCGTGCCAGTGCAGGGAGGTGGCTTCGGGGAGGTTGTTGGCCAGGGTCAGGGCGAGGGTGCCGCCCGCGGTGACCCGGACCTCCTGGCCGGGGAGCCTGTCTCCGTACGCCCAGGAGCGGACGGAGCGGCCGGCGCCGAGGTCGAGCGGGGTGGCGGTGGCCGTCAGCCGGACCTCGGTGAGCGGGCCGGTGGCCTTGCGGGCGGCCTCGGCGGCGTGCACCTCGGGGCCGGCCGGGTCCACGTAGCCGCCGGGGGCGGGGGAGGAGGCTCCCTTGCCCGTGGCGCCCGCGCCGTGGTCCATGCCGGCCATGCCGGAGCCTCCCGAGCAGGCGGCGAGCAGCCCGGAGCCGGCGAGGGCGGCGCCGGCTCCGAGAACGGCTCGGCGGGAGGGGGAAGGAGAAGAGGGGGACGCGGGAGAAGCGGAAGAGCGCATGGTGGAACACCTCGTGATGGTGTGAGGCAGGCAGGTGGGCACCGTCTGCCGCCGCCCCGGAGGCATGCGGGGGCGACGACGGAGCCCGGCCTATACGCGCAGCACCGCCAGCAGGGTGAGGAGTTCGCGGGGTGGAGGCGGGTCCCGGCCGCCGGGCCGGCCCGGCGCACGTGTCGCGCCCCCGAGCGGCGCGGCACGGCGCGGGCCGGCCAGTCCGGCTCCGAGGACCAGCAGGGTGAGGGCGCCGAGTACGGCGAGACACACGGACATGGGATCCATGCCGGTGTGCTGCGGGCGCGGTGCCCCGACGGTGACGGTGGCCGCGGCGGCATCGGTCACCGCCGTGCCGGCGGCGGCTGCGGCGGCGGCTGCGGCTGCGGTTGCGGCCGCCGGGTCCGGCATCGCCCCGACCGGTCGGCCGCCGTGCTCCGCCCCGGACGGCGCATGACCGGCTCCGGGAACGAAACGGACCGCCGGCACGTCCTCCATGGCGTGGGCCGGTGTCGGATGGCCCAGCGTGTGCATGCCCGCGATGCCGAGCAGCAGCGCGGCGAACAGCAGCAGCCGGGACCACCGGACTGCTGGTCGCTGTGTGCGCGAGGCTGGGCGGGTCATGGGCAGAACCCTACCCGGGGTGGGTATCCGATCGGAGGACCGGGCCCGGCCGCGTTTAGGATTAGTCACACTATGTCCACAAAAGACCCGAAGTCCGTGATCGGCCCCTCCGTGGGGGCGGGTCCCGCCCCCACGGCCGGGCCCGGTGCCCGCTCCGTGGCGCTCCTCGTCGGGCTCGGCGCCGCCGCCTACACCGCGTGGGTCCTCGAAGTCGTCCTCTCCACGGGCCTCAACCCCATCGAGACGTACGTCAGCGAGCTCGCCGCCCAGGACCAGCCGCTCGGCGGCCTGTTCCGGGCCACCGACTTCACCGCCGGCCTCCTCGTGCTCCTCGGCGGCCTCCTGGCCCTGGTCCGCTTCGTCCGGCGCGTCGAGGCCCGCCGCCCCTGGTCCGTCGCCGGCTGGTCCGGAGTCACCCTCTTCGGCGCCGCCACCGCGGCGGACGCCTGGCTGCCGCTGAGCTGCACGCCGACCGTGGACCCCGAATGCGCGGCCCGGGAGACCGCCGGGCTGGTCCCCGCCACCCATCAGGCGCACGCCGTCAGCAGCAGTCTCGCCATGACGGGAGCGCTGGTCGGGATCGTGGCCCTCACCCTCGCCGCCCGCCGCTACGGCCGCCTCGCCCCGCTCGCGCGGTTCGGACCCGTGCTCGTCGTGCTCGAACTGCTCGCCACCGCCTGGACCCTGGTCTCCATCGCCCTGTTCACCGCCGGGCACGGCACCTGGGCGCTCGGCGCCGGTCAGCGGCTCCAGGTGCTGTTCGTGGCCGTCTGGCTCGGCCTGCTCGCATACTCCGTCCACCGGGAACGCCGTACATGAGCGGAAGCGGCCCCGGGAGGTTCGTACGCCTCCCCGCAGGTCCCGACACCGACGGGGCCGTGCTGCACGTCCTCGTGGAGGGCTCCGGCCCCCCGGTCGTCCTCAGCGCCGGGCTCGCCATGGCCTGGTTCGACTGGGATCCCGTGGCGGAGCTGCTCGTCGCCGCAGGCCGTACCGTCGTCCGCTTCGACCGTCCCGGGCACGGGCTGAGCGCCCCCGCCGTACGTGCCCCGTCCGCCGCCGGGGAGGCGCACCGGATCGCCGGACTGCTGGACGCGCTCGGCCTGGGCGCCGAACGCGTCACCGTGGCCGGGCACTCCATCGCTGCCTTCCACGCCGAAGCCTTCGCCCGCCTGTACCCGGGGCGCACCGCCGCCGTTGTGCTGGTCGACGGCAGCGTGGAGGAGCGGCCCCGTACGGTCCTGCCCGCCGGGGTGCGGACCGGCGCCGCCCGGGTGCTCGGCCGGGCCGTGACCGCCGCGGGGCTGCCCGCCGCGCTGGGCCCCCGGGCCCGGCGGACCGCCGTACGGGCATCGCGCGCGGGCCGCGCGGACGACCCGGCCGCGCGGGACCTCGTACGCCGCTGCTACCGGACCGGCCGGGTCTGGCGCGGGGCCCTGCTGGAGAACGCCGCCTACCCCGACACGGCCGCCGAGGTGCCGGCGCTGCGCGCGGAGCTGCCGCTGACCGCGCCCGCCACCGTCCTGGCCGGCCACGACCCCGGCGCCCGCCGCCCGGACCTGCGCTGGCTGGGCCGCCAGGCGGCGCTGGCCGACGCACTCGGCGCCCGCTTCGTGGTCGCGGAGCCGTCCGGACACCTGGTCATGCTGGACCGCCCGCACCAAGTGGCGCGGGCGGTCCTGTACGCGGCGGAAGCGGTGGAAACGGCGGAAGCGGATGCGGAGGCCTAGCCCCGGGCCGTACGGGTGCGGCCGCGGAGCGCGCAGCGGCGCCGCCCCCCAAGGGGCGGCGCCGCCCGTGCGACCGGTTACTCCGCGGCCAGCAGATCCGCTCCGCGCTGCTTCAGCATGTCGGCCATCAGCTTGATCTCCGACTGCTGGGCCTCGACCATGCCCTGGGCGAGCGCCCTCTCGGCCGGGTTCCCGCACGCGTCGGCGCAGCCCTGGGCCATGGCGACGCCGCCCTTGTGGTGCTCCGTCATCAGCCGCAGGTAGAGCACCTCGGCGTCCCGGCCCTCGGCGGCGCCGAGCCGGGCCAGGTCCTCCTTGGTGGCCATGCCGGGCATCAGCGCGCCGGGCTTGGTGACGGCCCCGCCCATGGCGTGACCCTCCATGCCGTGCTCGGCGCCGCCGGCCGTCATCCAGGACATCGGCGGCTCACCGGCCACCACCTTCGGCAGGCCCCACATGTCCAGCCAGCCCAGCATCATGCCGCGCTGGTTGGCCTGGGTGTTGGCGATGTCGTAGGCGAGCACGCGCACCGGTTCGTCCTTGGTGCGGTCGCGCACGATGAAGGACATCTCCACCGCCTGCTGGTGGTGCACCGCCATGTCCCGGGCGAAGCCCGCGTCGGCGGAGTAGAGCCCCGGCGTCCGGGAGGCCTCGGGGGCGGAATCGGCTCCCCCCGCGGTGGCGACCGTGGCCCCCACCGCGAAGAGCAGCGCCAGGCCCACGGCCGTGCCCGCGGCCCAGTACGTACGGGTCACGGAACCCTTGCCGGCCGTACGGGTCACTTGTCGGCCAGCCCGTTCGTGCAGGCCGCGCCCGGCTCGGGGGTCTGCGTGCCCTGCACGTACTTGCCGAGGAAGTCGGCCACCCGGGCGTCGTCCGCACTGTCCACGGTCAGCTGCTTGCCCCACGCGCTGAGCATGATCGTGCCGGCCTGCTCCTTGACGGGGCTCATCAGCGTGTAGGGGGTCTTGGAGACCTTCGCGGCGAGCTTCTCGACGTCGGCCGCCGCGGCCTTCTCGTTGTACGTCACCCACACGGCGCCGTGCTCCAGCGAGTGGACGGCGTTGATCTCGGGGATCGGGTTCTTGTAGACGTCGCCGTTGCAGTTCATCCAGCGGGGGTTGTGGTCCCCGCCGACCGGCGGGTTCATCTCGTACTTCACCGGGGTCTCGACGTGGTTGCGGCCGAGCTTCTTCGCGTCCCAGGTCTGCTCGCCGGCGACCGGCGCCTTGAGCTTGGCCTCGGCGGCTTCCTTCTTGTTCTGCTGGTCGACCATCACCCACGCGCCGAAGCCGATGAGCGCGGTGACGATGGCGGCCGACGCGGTGATCGCGATGGCCTTGTTGCGCCGGTCGCGCGACTGGTCGGCGCGGCGCATCTCGGCTATCCGCGCCTGGCGGGAGTTGTTGGTTTCGGACTTCCTGCTGGCCATGGCCCTGATTCCTTCGTGCTGAGGGGGGTGGAGTGGAGAACGCGCTGCCTGAGCGCCGCCGAGCCGGGACCGGTCAGGTCCGCAGCACCTGGAGGGCGTACAGGTCGGGGCCGCGCGCGAGCGCCGAGGGAGGCCGGATCCCCGCCGCAGCCCCGGGACGCACGGCGGCCGCGGGGACCGCGCCCGCCAGCAGGACCGCGGGCGGCGCCGGGGGCAGCAGCCCGGGGAGAACGTGCGAGAGCGGGGAGCAGCCGGGCCGGTCGTACGGCGCCACGCAGACGGCGCGCTGCGCACCGGCAGCGTGCGCACCGGAACCGTGGGCGCCGGCAGCGTGCGCGGTGTGCCCGGTCCGCGGAACCGTGCCCGCCGCGGCCGGATCCCCGGCCCAGGACGCCCGGCACAGGAACGCCGTGCCGGCCAGCACCCCGAAGGCCATCAGGAGGACGGCACGCCGGAGCAGCGGACGTCTCCGACGTCCCTGCTCGTCATGCGCATGGCCCCCCATGGGCGCCGATGGTAATGCTCATGACCGGCCCTAGGTCAGTGCGGGGGTGCCACCGGCTTTCCGGGGTGCGTAATCTGGCGGAAACCACTGCTGGCGATACTGGGGCGGCCCGACTGTGCCCACGCCCCGCGGCGGTGGTGCACAGGCCGCCTGAACTGCGAGGATGAAGCCATGGACAAGCAGCAGGAATTCGTCCTCCGGACGCTCGAGGAGCGCGACATCCGCTTCGTGCGCCTGTGGTTCACCGACGTACTGGGCTTCCTGAAGTCCGTCGCGGTCGCGCCGGCGGAGCTGGAGCAGGCCTTTGACGAGGGCATCGGGTTCGACGGCTCGGCGATCGAGGGCTTCGCACGGGTCTACGAATCGGACATGATCGCCAAGCCGGACCCGGGCACCTTCCAGATACTGCCGTGGCGCGCGGAGGCCCCCGGAACGGCGCGGATGTTCTGCGACATCCTGATGCCGGACGGCTCGCCCTCCTACGCGGACCCGCGGTACGTCCTCAAGCGCATCCTGAACAAGACCTCCGACCTGGGCTTCACCTTCTACACCCACCCGGAGATCGAGTTCTTCCTGCTGAAGGACAAGCCGCTGGACGGCACCCGGCCCACCCCGGCCGACAACTCCGGCTACTTCGACCACACCCCGCAGAACGTCGGCATGGACTTCCGCCGCCAGGCGATCACGATGCTCGAATCCATGGGCATCTCGGTCGAGTTCAGCCACCACGAGGGCGCCCCCGGCCAGCAGGAGATCGACCTGCGCTACGCCGACGCCCTCTCGACGGCCGACAACATCATGACCTTCCGCCTGGTCATGAAGCAGGTCGCCCTCGAACAGGGCGTCCAGGCCACCTTCATGCCGAAGCCCTTCTCGGAGTACCCCGGTTCGGGCATGCACACCCACCTCTCCCTCTTCGAGGGTGACCGAAACGCCTTCTACGAGTCGGGCGCCGAGTACCAGCTGTCCAAGGTCGGCCGCTCGTTCATCGCGGGCCTGCTCAGGCACGCGGCGGAGACGGCAGCCGTGACCAACCAGTGGGTCAACTCCTACAAGCGCATCTGGGGCGGCTCCTCGCGCACCGCCGGCTCCGGCGGCGAGGCCCCCTCGTACATCTGCTGGGGCCACAACAACCGCTCGGCCCTGATCCGCGTCCCGATGTACAAGCCGGGCAAGACGGGCTCCTCCCGCGTGGAGGTCCGCTCGATCGACTCGGGCGCCAACCCGTACCTCACCTACGCCGTCCTGCTGGCCGCGGGCCTCAAGGGCATCGAGGAGGGCTACGAACTCCCGGCCGGCGCCGACGACGACGTCTGGGCCCTCTCCGACTCGGAGCGCCGCGCGATGGGCATCGAGCCCCTCCCGCAGAACCTCGGCGAGGCCATCGCCCTGATGGAGAAGAGCGAACTGGTCGCCGAAACCCTCGGCGAGCACGTCTTCGACTTCTTCCTGCGCAACAAGAAGCAGGAGTGGGAGGAATACCGCAGCGAGGTCACGGCGTTCGAGCTGCGCAAGATGATGCCGGTGCTGTAGGCGCGCGCGTACCGATGCTCGGGGCCGGTGGTCGTCGACCGCCGGCCCTGAGGCGTCTCGTGGGTGGGGGCTACGCCGTGAGGAGTGGGGCGCCGTAGTGTTCGACCTCGGGGAACGGGGCGTAGAAGTGGTGAAGCAGGGCTCGCCACTGGGCGTACTCGGGCGACCGGCGGAAGCCCTCGGTGTGGTCGGCCAGGGTGTCCCAGGCGACCTGGAGGAGGAAGCGCGATCCGCGTCCCTCGTCGAGGCAGCGCCGGAGCTCCAGGGAGCGGAAGCCCTTCTGTACCGAGATCAGCGGCTTGGCCTCCGCGAACGCGGCGAGGAACTCGTCCTCCAGGCCGGGCCGGACGTCGAGCAGTGCACTCTCCAGGATCATGGGGCGCATCCTAGGTCGTCTCTTTCGGATCTTGTCGGCCGAGTCCGCGGTGTCCGGTGCCGTGCCTGGGCGTGCTGTCGGGGCGCTCGCGTACTGGGCGTACGTGGTCGTCTCGGCAGTGCGGCCGGGCGCGGCACCGGACACCGCGGGCCCGGCAAGATCCGAAAGAGACGGCCTAGGCCGGAGGTCGCTGGGCCGATCGGCTACGCCTGCCGGGGTACCGCCCGGTGCCAGGTGGTGCGGGTCGGGGTGGGGGTGGCCGTGGTGACGTGGAGTTCGGCGTCCAGGCCGAGGACCGCGACGGTCGTGCCGCCGCCCGGTTCCTGGATGCCGGCCGGGGCGCCCGCGTAGAGCATGCGGGACTCCGTCCACGCCGGGGGGCCGCCGAGGCCGGTCGTGCTGATGGTGCCCGAGTCGGCGCGGCCCGATATGACGCGGCCCGCCACGCCCACCGCGCCGTAGCCGGCCCGGCCGCCGGCCTCCGTCACGCTGGAGACCGCCGGCTTCGCGGCGTCGGCCGCCGCCGTGACCAGGGCGGTGCGGACGACCCCCGAGTCGGGGCGCCGGAAGTACAGGCGGATGCCCGCCGCCTCCGGGGTGGCGGTGAGGGGGACGGTGGTGGCCGGGAGCCCGGTCGGGAAGGGGCCGGTCAGCGGGGCGCCCGGGGCGGGCTGGATCCAGACCAGGACCGACTGGGTGGTGGCGGCGTAGACGTGGCGGCGCCCGGCGGAGTCGGTGGCCGCGACCGGGTCGGACTGGAGGTCGGCGCCTCCCAGGTGCTGCCAGCCGCCGAAGGCGCCCGAGGGTTCCTGGGTACGGGCGAGCAGGGCGCGCCGGGAGTTGCGGACGTACACCGTGAGCCGCCCGTCGGGGTCGGAGACGGCCGAGGGTGCGCTGATCGCGGAGGTGCCGGGCTCGTCGCCGGGTTCCGGGGTGCCGAGGGAGGCCCACGCCCCGAAGGGACCGCCGGGGACGGACTGGGCGGCGTAGACGATCTCGCGCCGGTACTCCTCCGGCCGGTCGCCGAAGACGGTGCGGGTCGCGAGGACGGCGACGCGGCCGTCGGGGAGGCGGGTGGTGCTCGCGCCGGGGTCGATGCCGGTGCCCGGCAGCAGCACCGGTCCCTGCCAGGCGGCGCCGGGGCCGGTGCCGGCCCCGCGGTTCCAGACGGCCATCTGGCCGTCGAGGACGGCGAAGGCGTACAGCCGGCCGGGCGTGCCCTGTACCAGCCAGGAGGAGTGGTCGCCGCGCGCGTACCGCAGCGACTGGGCCCAGTTGCGGCCGGTCGGGCTGCCCGCCACCTTGCGGTCGCCGCAACCGGAGCGCGAGCCGCAGTAGTTCTGCTTGTCGTGCCACGCGTACGTCTTCAGGAAGCCGATCTTCGTCTCGGCCGTCTGCGGGTCCAGCGAGTGCGGCAGGGTGCTGTTGTGGTAGCCGAGGTAGCTCTGCACCGTGAAGCGGGGCCGCTGCCCGACCGGGACCCGCGCGGCGTACGAGGCGGCCCCGGCCTGCGCGAACCGGGCCGCGTACATGTGGTCCTGGTGGTCGGTCAGCCGGCCGGAGTCGAGGTACCGGCCCGGCGACGGGTCCTGCATGCGTATCGTCGTCGGCTTGTACCGCTCCAGGATCCCCGATATCGCCGCTATCACCTGGTCCTTGGTGTACGTGGGCGGCTGCGCGACCGGAGTGCCCGCGGTGAGCTGCGGGGTGAGCGCCGGTATCCGGCCGTTCCACAGTCCGCGCAGGCTGTCCGGGGTGTCGGCGACGGGGGCCCGGGCCTCGCGCATCTGCAGCCAGACCAGGTTGACCTCGGGCTTCGCGATGAGGACGTCGAGTTCGGCGTCCCCGCCGCCCGCGGTGGGGATGACCGTACGGCGCCACGGGCTGGTGCGGTCGCCGGTGGCCATCTGCGCGTAGGCGGAGCGTATGCCGTTCTGCCGGGCTTCCGCGTAGTGCCGGCGGTCGGCGGGCTGCTCCGGGTCCTTGGCCGCGCCGCCGTGGGCCTCGTTGCGGCCGTCGGCCTCGCCGGAGGTGAGGTAGAGGGTGGTGAGCGGGGTGCCGGACAGCAGGGAGCGGCTGACGTCCGGGTTCATGAAGAACAGGTCGTCGTCCGGGTGGGCGACGATCTGGACGACCGACCCGGCGGTGGCGCTCACCGGCAGTACGGCGGGGGAACCGGATCCCGGGACGGCCTCGGCCGCGGTCTGCTGGCCGGATGCGACGGCGAGCGCGCCGGTGACCCCGATGGTCAGCATCGGGACCACGGTCGCGAGGAGGAAACGTCGACGGGATACGGGCATGGGCTACGCCTTGGGGTCGTTCCGGCAGGAAAGAACCGTGTGAAGCTGTCGGTCAGTCAGTGAGAGTTCATTCCGGGCGCGTTGGTTCACCCTGTTCGCCGATGACTTCAGATGTGTGGAAATGACCGCCCGAGTGCGCCTCTTATGGGCATTTCGTACGTGTCCGCCGTCACAGTGGGGTGTCGCGATGTGCGGGCCCACCAAAAAACGCCCCCTTGGGGGGCGTTGATGGGGTGCGCGCTCACCGCGCCCGGACCGCGCGCACACCGCGCGCCGACCTCTGCCTGCCGGTCAGGGCGAGCCGTTCGGCGCTCCCACCGGCTGCCACGGCGCCAGGTGCGCGTCCGGGTCGTCCGCCGACGAGGTCACGTACAGCCGCCCGTCCAGGCCCATGACCGCCAGGTCCACCGTGCTCTTGCCGTTCATCGTCGAGGAGGGCGCCCCGACGAACATCAGCGGCGACCGCGCCCACGGCCGGCCCCGGCCGACGTCTGAGCCCAGCTGCCCGCCCGCCGAGCGCCCGGCCAGCAGATGCCCGCTCGCCGTCACCGAGCCGAAGCCCGACAGCCCGCCCACGTCGGTGACCCCGGTCGTCTTCAGGCCGCCCTCGCCCGTGAACGAGGCCGTACCGACCGCACCCGAATCCGGCTTGCGGAACCACAGCCGTACGCCGTCCTCCCGGCTCTGGGCCGTGATCGGCAGGGCCGGCGCCGGCAGTCCGGTCGCGGTGGCGGGGCCGAGCGGTGCACCGGCCTTCGGCTGGGCCCAGCCCAGTACGGTCTTGGTGGTCGCGGCCAGGACGATGCGCCGGCCGCCGGCGTCCGTCGCGGCGGCCGGGCTGCCGTGCAGGTCCGAGCCGCCGTACCGGTCCCACGGACCCCAGGCGCCGGTCGGCGACTGCACCCGCCCCCGCAGGGTGTACGCACCGTCGCGCACGTAGACCGCGAGCTGCCCGGAGCCGTCCACGGCCACCGCGGGCGCGCTGATGTCGGAGGTCCAGTCCGCGTCGGCGGTCTCCGGCGTCCCGAGCGCCGTCCACTCGCCGAACTCCTGCGAGCCGGGCGCCCGCTGCACGGTGTAGACGACCTCGCGCCGGTAGTCGGTCGGCTTGGCGCCGAAGGAGGTGCGGGTGCCGAAGGCGGCGATCCGGCCGTCGGGCAGCGTCACGGTGGAGATGCCCTGGTCCATGACGGTGCCGTCGGCGCCGGGGAGCAGTCGGGGGCCGCTCCAGGCGCCGAGCAGGCCGTCGCGGTGCCAGAGGGCGAGCTGCCCGTCGAGCACCTTGAACGCCCACAGGCCGTGTTCCTTGTCGGAGGCCAGCCAGGAGGTGGCGGTGCCGCGGGCGTAGTTGATGGAGGAGGTCCAGCGGTTGCCGGCCGGGTGGTCGGCGACCTTCAGGTCCCCGCAGCCGGCGGCGCTGCCGCAGTGGTTCTGCCGGTCGATCCACGCGTACGTGTCCAGGATGTCCAGCTTGGTCCTGGCCTCGTCCGCGTCGAGGGCGCTGGGGAGCGAGCCGTTGAAGTAGCCGAGGTAGTTCTGCACGGAGAAGTGCGGACGGTCCTTGACCTCCTTCGCGTAGGCGCCGAGCGCGACCTGCACGAAGCGGGCGCCGTAGAAGTGGTCCTGGTGGTCCGTGTAGTGCCTGGTGTCGGGGAACCGGCCGGGCGTCGGGTCCTGGGAGCGGACGGTGGTCGGCCCGTACTGCTTCAGGAAGCCGACGAGGGTCCGTACGACCTGGTCCTTCGTGTACGTGAACGGCTGCTTGACCGGGGAGCCGGAGGCGAGCATCGACTCCAGCCGGGGGACCTTGCCGTCCCAGAGGCCGTGCAGGCTGTCGGGCCGGTCCGCCCAGACGTTGCCGGCCTCGCGCATCTGCAGCCAGACCAGGTTGACCTGCGGCTTCGCCGTGAGGACGTCGACCTCGGCGTGGCCGCCGCCCGCGGTCGGCACGACGGTGCGCCGCCAGGGGCTGTCCCGGTTGCCGGTGGCCATCTTCGCGTAGGCGGAGCGGATGCCGTTCTGGCGGGCTTCGGCGTAGGCGGGCTTGTCGGCCGGGGTGGCGGCCAGCTGGGCTTCGCCCGCGTTGATGCCGTCGGCCTCGCCGGAGGTGAGGTAGACGGAGGTGACGGGATGGCCCGCCACTATCGAGTAGCCCAGGTCCGGATTCATGAAGTAGAGGTCGTCGTCGGGGTGCGCCACGATCTGCAGCACCCGGCCCGGGTCCGCGGGGGCGGCCGGGTCGCCGGTCACGGAGGCGCCGGAGGCGGCGCCCACCGCCTTGCCGTCGGGGGCGGCGGGGCGGCCGAGCGCGTCGAGCGCCGCGTTCCCCCGCAGCAGCAGCATCCCCCCGGCGGCGGCCGCCGCACAGAACCCGACGGCCTTCACGACCCGCCTCCGCCGCCCGTGGGCCACCGCACGGGCCCGCCGCGCACGGGCGCCGGCGGCACCACCGGCGGCACCACCAGCGACACCGCCGCCGGGACCACCGCCGGGACCTTCGGCCCGGCCGCCCGGGCCGGTCGGACGGGCGGAGGAGGGCCCCTCGGCCGGGAGTTCGGGGTCGGGCATCGGGGGTCCTCCTGGCCGGTCGGCGGGGACCGGGCCCCATTGCGCGACAAGTCTGCCAAAAATCTGACAAACAGTCCCATCGGGCATGCGGTGAGTCGAACGCCTGCTCCGGCTAGGCTCTCCCCGGGCGGCAGCGCGGCCCCGCCGACGGCGACATCCGCCGAAGGCGGGCGACACCCCGCGAACCGCCCGGCCAGGGCAGTGGCAGAGGCAGGCCGACGCACGCGGGAGGCGGCGGGATGACAGTCCCGGGACGCAGGAGCAGTACCTTCAGCCGGCTGCTGCGCAGCGGGTTCACCGACCCCTCGGCCGCCGCCCGGCTGCTCGACACCGACGTGCTGGCCGCCGTACGCACCGATCCGGTGCTCCTCGACGCCCTCGGGGCCACCGCCGACCCCGACCTCGCCCTCCTCGGGCTGGTCCGGATCGCCGAGGCGCAGACCCCCGAAGAACTGCCCGTCCTCCTCGACACCCTCGTCAGCGCCAAACCCCTGCGCGACCGCCTCCTCGGCGTGCTCGGCGCCTCCGAGGCCCTCGGCGACCACCTCGCCCGCCACCCCCGCGACTGGCAGGCCCTGGTCACCTACGAGGCCGCCGATCTGCACCCCGGGCTACCCGAGTTCGAGCAGGGCCTGGCCGGCGCCCACGACCCCGTCGCCCTGCGCGTGGCCTACCGCCGGTGCCTGCTCTCCATCGCCGCCCGCGACGTCTGCGGGACCATAGACGTAGCCCAGACCGCCGCCGAGCTCGCCGACCTGGCCACCGCCACCCTCCGCGCGGCCCTGCGCATCGCGACCGCCGCCGCCCCCGAGGACGCGGCGCTCTGCCGGCTCGCCGTCATCGCCATGGGCAAGTGCGGCGGCAACGAGCTGAACTACGTGTCCGACGTCGACGTCATCTTCGTCGGCGACGCGGCCCCCGGCGCGGACGAGGGCAAGGCGATCCAGGCCGCCACCCGCCTCGCCTCCCACCTCATGCGGATCTGCTCCGAGACCACCGTCGAAGGGACCATCTGGCCCGTCGACGCCAACCTCCGCCCCGAGGGCAGAAACGGTCCACTGGTCCGCACCCTCGCCTCCCACCTCGCCTACTACCAGCGCTGGGCCAAGACCTGGGAGTTCCAGGCCCTCCTCAAGGCCCGCGCCGTCGCGGGCGACGAGGCGCTCGGCGCCGAGTACGTCGACGCCATAACTCCCCTCGTCTGGCAGGCCGCCGAGCGCGAGAACTTCGTCCCCGACGTCCAGAAGATGCGCCGCCGCGTCGTCGACAACATCCCCGCCGCCCAGGTCGAACGCGAACTGAAACTCGGCCCCGGAGGCCTGCGCGACGTCGAGTTCGCCGTCCAGCTCCTCCAGCTCGTGCACGGCCGCTCCGACGCCACCCTGCACTCCGGCACCACCCTCGACGCGCTCACCGCCCTCGCCGCCGGCGGCTACGTCGGCCGCACCGACGCCGCCCAACTGCACGACGCGTACCGCTTCCTGCGCGCCATGGAACACCGCATCCAGCTCTACCGGCTGCGCCGCACCCACCTCGTCCCCGAGGACGAGGCCGACCTGCGGCGCCTCGGCCGCTCCCTGGGCCTGCGCACCGAACCCGTCGCCGAGCTCAACAAGGCCTGGCGCCGGCACGCCTCGGTGGTCCGCCGCCTGCACGAGAAGATCTTCTACCGGCCGCTCCTCGACGCCGTGGCCCAGCTCGCCCCCGGCGAGACCCGGCTCTCCCCGCGCGCCGCCGGCCAGCGCCTCGAAGCCCTCGGGTACGCCGACCCGGCCGCCGCCCTGCGCCACCTCGAAGCCCTCGCCTCCGGCGTCACCCGCGCCGCCGCCATCCAGCGCACCCTGCTGCCCGTGCTCCTCGGCTGGTTCGCCGACTCCGCCGACCCGGACGCGGGCCTGCTGAACTTCCGCAAGGTCTCCGACGCCCTCGGCAAGACCCCCTGGTACCTGCGTCTCCTGCGCGACGAGGGCGCCGCCGCGGAGAACCTCGCCCGGGTGCTCTCCGCCGGACGCCTCGCCCCCGACCTGCTCATGCGCGCCCCCGAAGCGGTGGCCCTGCTGGGCGATCCCGAGGGCCTGGTTCCCCGTACCCACGAGGCCCTGGAGCAGGAGGTGCTCGCCGCCGTCGGGCGCGCCGAGAACCCGGAGGCCGGGGTGGCCGCCGCCCGCGGAGTCCGCCGCCGCGAGCTGTTCCGTACCACCGCCGCCGACATCATCGGCTCCTACGGTACGGAGGACACCCCGGCCGAGGAGGACCACGGAGCCCTGGTCGACCGGGTCGGCCGCGCCGTCTCCGAACTCACCGCCGCCACCGTCGCCGGCGCCCTGCGCGCTGCCGTGCAGGGCCACTGGGGCGACACCCTGCCCACCCGCTTCGCGGTCATCGGCGTCGGCCGGTTCGGCGGCCACGAGCTCGGCTACGGCTCCGACGCCGACGTCCTCTTCGTCCACGAGCCGCGCGAGGGCGTCGACGAACAGGAAGCCGCCAAGGCCGCCCAGAACGTCATCGCCGAGATGCGCAGGCTCCTCCAGCTCCCCACCGCCGACCCGCCGCTGCTCATCGACGCCGACCTGCGCCCCGAAGGCCGCTCCGGCCCCCTGGTCCGCACCCTGCCCTCCTACGCCGCCTACTACCGCCGCTGGGCCCTGACCTGGGAGTCCCAGGCCCTGCTGCGCGCCGAACCGGTGGCCGGCGACGCCGACCTCGGCCGGCGCTTCATCGACCTGATCGACCCGCTGCGCTACCCGGTGGAAGGCCTCGGCGAGGACGCCGTCCGCGAGATCCGGCGCCTGAAGGCCCGGATGGAATCCGAACGCCTGCCCAGGGGCGCCGACCCGACCCTGCACACCAAACTCGGCCGCGGCGGCCTCAGCGACGTCGAGTGGACCGTCCAGCTGATCCAGATGCGGCACGCCTGGGCGGAACCGGGCCTGCGCACGACCCGGACCCGGGAGGCCCTGGCGGCCGCCCACGCGGCCGGCCTGATCCCGACCGAGGAGGCACAGATCCTCGACGAGGCCTGGGTGCTGGCCACCCGGGTCCGCAACGCCGTGATGCTGGTCCGCGGCCGCGCGGGCGACACCTTCCCCTCGGAGGCCCGCGAACTGGCGGCGGTCGGCCGCTACCTCGGCTACGCGGAGGGCACGGTCGGCGACATGCTGGAGGACTACCGCCGCATCACCCGCCGCGCGCGGGGCGTGGTGGACGAGCTGTTCTACGGGGGGTAGGGCGCCCGGCCCGGCCCTGCCGGGCCCTGTCTTGGCGAGGGCCCGTCACGCCGCGGGCCGAATCGGCGCCCCGTTCCGCAGCTCCAGCCGGTCGCCCGTGAAAGCGGCACGGAAACGCGGGTCGTGGGAGACGGCGACCACCGCTCCCGGGTAGCCGGCGAGCGCCTGCTCCACCTCCTCGACGAGCGCGAGGGACACGTGGTTGGTCGGCTCGTCGAGGACGAGGACATCGGCCGGCCGGGTCACCAGGCGGGCCAGTTCGAGGCGCCGCCGCTGCCCGGCGGACAGGGCCGCGACCGGCACCGGCAGGTCCTCCTCGTGGAACAGCCCGAGCGCCAGCAGCTCCTCCGCGTGCTCCTCGGGCAGTCCGGGCAGCCCCGCCGCGAAGGCGGACAGCAGCGGGAGCCGGACCGGGGAGCGGGGCAACTCCTGTGCCAGGTAGCCGAGCCGTACGTGCTCCCCGCGGCGCACCGTGCCCGCGTCCGGGGCCAGGTCCCCGGCCAGGACCCGCAACAGGGTGGTCTTCCCGGCCCCGTTCGGCCCCGACACCAGCAGCCGCTGCCCCGGCCGCACGGTCAGCGCGGGCAGCCGGAGCCGGTCGCCGACCCGGATCCCGGTGAGTTCGAGCAGCGGCCCTTCGGGGGTGCTGCCGGGAGCGGCGATCCCGGCGTCGAAGCGCAGCGGCACCGGGGGCGGTGCCACCGGCTCGGCCCGGAGCCGTTCCAGGTGCCGGCGGGCCGCCCTGACCTGCCCGGACAGCTTGGCCTCGGAGGAGCGGCGGTGCTTGCCGAAGCCCTGCCCCGGGTCCTTGCCGGTGCGGTCGAGCCGCTGGCCCGCCGCCGCGACCAGGTTCTCGGTGCGGGCCAGGTCCTCCCGCCACTCCGCGTGCCGCTGCGCCCACCGGCCGCGCGCGGCGGCCTTCGCCGCCAGGTATCCCGCCCAGCCGTCCCCGTACCGCACGACCGTGCGCAGGTCCCGGTCGACCTCCAGGACGGTGCTGGTGATCCGCTCCAGGAAGTCCCGGTCGTGGGTGACGACGACGAGCGTGCCGCGGTGGCCGCGCAGTCGTTCCGCGAGCCAGTCGACGGCCCGCCGGTCCAGGTGGTTGGTGGGCTCGTCCAGGAGCAGGAGTTCGGGGGCGGCGGCCAGGACGCAGGCCAGCGCGAGGCGGGAGGCCTCGCCGCCGGAGAGCGAGCCGATGGTGCGGTCCCGGGTGAGGTGGGCGAGGCCGAGCCCGTGCAGCGCGGCGTCGGTGCGGGCGTCGGCCTGGTAGCCGCCGCGCTCCTCGTAGGCGGTCAGGAGCTCGCCGTACGCGTCGAGGGCGCCGGGACCGGGTTCGCCGCCGGAGCCCAGGGCGGTCTCGGCGGCGCGGATCCGGTCCGCCAGCTCCCGCAGGTCGGCGAGGGCGAGGTCGACGGCGTCCTGGACGGTGTGCCCGGGCGCGAGGTCGAGGGTCTGGGCGAGGTGTCCGGCGCCGCCGGGGAAGACGGCGGTGACCTCGCCGCCGTCGGGCCGCTCGGCCCCGGCGAGCAGCCGGAGCAGGGTGGACTTGCCGGAGCCGTTCTCGCCGATGACGGCGGCCTTCTCGCCGGGCCGTACGGTCAGCGACACCTGGTCGAGCACGACCCGGTCGCCGTAGGCCTTGGTGACTCCGGACAGGGTCAGCTGGGACCGGGTTCGGGACTGGGAGCCGGCCCGGGTCTGTGACGGGTGATGGGCGCGCGAGCGCATGGGGGATCCCCTCGGGTTACTCGGTCTTCCGCCGCGTCGTCCGTGTCGTCGGTGTCGGCGGCGTCTCCTTCTGGATGCGAGCAGCGCGGACGCGCGGCGCGGGGGGCCATGCCCCTCACGCCGCGTCCGCGCCGCTGATCAGCGGAAGAAGTAGTACGAGTACGAACCCATGGGCCCAGGGTAACGCCGGGCGAGTCGTTGCGTCTCGCGAGTTTCGGCGGTGTCCCGACCGCCCTCAGCCGGCGCTGCGCGCCGAGGCCACGGCCTCCGCGACCGTCACTGCCATCGGCGTCGTGGGGCGGCCGATCAGGCGGGACAGGTCGCCGGAGGTGCCGGCCAGGCGGCCGCGCTCGATGGCGAGGTCCACGTCGACCAGGATCTCGGCGAAGGGGGCGGGGACCCCGGCGCCGGTCAGGACGGAGAGGTGGGCCTCGGGGGTCACGGCGTTGTACGCGATCTCCTGCCCGGCGGCCTCCGCCACCGCCGCCGCGTACTCCGCGAAGGACCACGCCACGTCGCCGCTCAGCTCGTACGCCCTGCCGAGGTGGCCCTCCCCGGTCACCACGGCCGCGGCGGCCGCCGCGTAGTCGGCGCGTGCTGCCGAGGCCACCCGGCCCTCGCCCGCGTTGGACAGGACGGCCCCGTGTGCGAGCACCGGCGCGAGGTTGCCCGTGTGGTTCTCGGTGTACCAGCCGTTGCGCAGGAAGGTGTGGGGCAGCCCCGAGGCGAGGATCAGCTCCTCGGTCGCCCGGTGCTCGGCCGCGAGGTCGAAGTCAGCCTCGGGCCCGCCCAGGATGCCGGTGTACGCGAACTGCGCCACCCCGGCCGCCTTCGCCGCGTCGATCGCGGCGGCGTGCTGGGGCACCCGCTGTCCGACCGCGCTGCCGGAGATCATCAGGACCCGGTCGCCGGACCGGAAGGCCCCGGCCAGCGTCTCGGGCACGTCGTAGTCGGCGATGCGCAGTTCGATGCCCCGGGCGGCGAGCGGGGCGGCCTTCTCCTTGTCGCGGACGACGGCGGCGATCTCGGCGGCGGGGACGCCGCGGTCGAGCAGCTCGTCGATGACGAGACGGCCGAGGGATCCGGTGGCTCCGGTGACGACGATGCTCATGGCGGTTGACTCACTCCTGGGCTGGGCCCTGCTGGTGCTCCCGTTTTCCGGGCTGTGCACTCACCGTACGGCGGGCACTTACGAAACGGCAGTACCCACTTTGAAGTAAGGTACTGGCATGGGAGTAAGTGAGATGCGTGAGAAGTGGGCCCGGGCCGAGGCCATGTGCCCGCACCGGCTCGTCCTGGAGCACGTCACCAGCCGCTGGGGCGTCCTCGTGCTGGACGCCCTGCTCGACCGCTCGTACCGCTTCAGCGAACTGCGCCGGCACGTGGGAACGGTCGCCAAGGTCAGCGAGAAGATGCTGACGCAGACCCTCCAGACGCTGGAGCGCGACGGCTTCGTGCACCGCGACGCCAAGCCCGTCATCCCGCCCCGCGTCGACTACTCGCTCACCCCGCTGGGCCGCGAGGCCGCCGAGCGGGTCCGGGCCCTCGCCCACTGGACGGGCCTGCGCATGGACGACGTGGAGAAGGCCCGCGCGGCCTACGACGAAGCGAAGCAGCGGGAGGCGGCGGCCGCCGCGAACTAGCCGCGCACCAGCCGCGCACCAGGTACGCCCTCTTGGGATCAGGCCCCGATGCGCACCAGCGCGAGCGTGATGTTGTCGGGGCCGCCCGCCTCGATGGCGGCCTTCCACAGCTCGAACGCCGCCCTGCCGTCGTCGTGCAGCCGCAGCAGCTCGTCGATGGCCTCGTCGGGCACCGGGTCGGTCAGCCCGTCCGTGCACACCAGGTACCGGTCGCCCGTGGACAGCGGGAAGGCCGCCACGTGCGGGGTCAGGACGTGCTCGGCGCGGCTCCCGCCGAGGGTCTGCGTCACGGCCGAGGTGGTGCGCTGACCCGGCGGAAGCGGCGGGCTGTCGTCCACACTGACCTGGCGCAGCCCGTCGTCGGCCACCCGGTACACCTTGCTGTCGCCGACGTTGAACGACAGCAGCGACTCCGGCAGGACCAGGGTGCCGGCGACCGTGGTCCCCATGGAGGTCAGCTCCGGACGGCCCTCGGTGGCGGAGTGCACCGCGCGATTGCAGAGGTTCAGCGCGTCCTCGATCGCCTCGGCCCCTTCCAGGGTCGGGCCGAGGAGCGCGAGTTCCCGTACGACCAGCTCGCTGGCGACCTCGCCCGCCGGCTGCCCGCCGAGGCCGTCGGCCACGGCGACGACCAACGGTCTGCCGAGGGGGAACAGCAGTGTCTGCGGGCTGCGGGTCGTGGTCCCGCACAGCGTCCACGGCCCGATGACCAGGCTGTCCTCGTTGTGCTCGCGGACCAGCCCGACATGGCTCAGGGCGGTCACGGCTACGTACGCCACCACGGGCTCCCGCCTCTCCGCGCGCGCGGACGCGCGCAGCCGCGTTCCTTCCTCGTCGCCCCCGTTCCCCCCGTCGCCCCATTGTCCCGCCGCCGGGCGAGCCGCGCGTGTCCGCGGCTCAGTACTGCGCCCTCCCGGCCGCGAACGGGCCGGTCGCGGGGGCCGCGCACTTCTCGGTGACGGGCTCCTCGCCGCCCACCGAGCCCGTCACGCAGAGCCGGCCGCCGTTCTCGCGGAGGTCGAGGGTGAAGGTGGTGGTCGCACCGGACTGCTTCAGGTCGTGGATGCGCTCGTCGGGGTAGCCGAGGCCGTTCAGGATGGACCTGATCCCGGCCGGGGTGGGGGCCGTGACCTTTTCCACGCCCAGGTAGACGTACTGCTCGTGGAGGACGCCCGCGCACCAGTCGCGCGTGTCCAGTTCCACCACCGGGCCGGATGTGGGTGCGGCCGGCCCGACGGCGCCGGCCGGAGCCTCCTCGCCGGCCGGCGGCGCCTGTCGGCTCGGCGGCCCCTCCTGGGGGGTGCCCGGAGCCGGGCACGTCTGCGCGATGTCCGCCTGGAGCCCCGCGAGGGCGGGCGACGTCAGGCTTCCCATGGGCTTCGCGGATGCGGCGGACGCAGCCGATGCGGCCGATGCCGCCGACGGGCCCGGTGCCGCCGGCGCGGCCGGCTCCCCGCCGCCGTTCGCCTTCGTGGTGCCGCACGCGCCGAGCGCCAGAACGGCGAGGGCCGTCAGGGCCAGGGTGATCCGCGGGCGGCGCGCGGAGCGGGCGAAGGTGCTGGTGGAGGCGTGGGTTCGGGTCATGCGCACAGTCTCCGATCATGCCGAGCCCGGCGCGTGAGTACGCATACTCACCCGGGCGGGGGGTACTTGCTCAACTCCCCGATGGGCAGGCGCCGGTCGCGCCGCCGCCGCGCAGGTCCCGTGCGTACGCCAGGAACGCCGTCAGGCCCACCTCGAAGGCGGCCTCCGCACGCCCCGGGCCCTGGGCGGCCAGGGCCCGGGCGAGCAGCGGGGTGCCCGGGGTCGGCTCCCACATGGCGTCCGGGGCCGCGAGGTCCAGGGCCGAGCCCAGGACCAGGTTCTCCAGGCCCGTGAGCAGCGGCATCACCTCCTCGGTGGCGAATCCGGCCCGCAGCAGGAGGGCCACCGCCCGTTCGTACTGCGCGAGCACCGCGGGCGCCCGTACCGGGGTGGTCATCAGCAGCGGGATCGCCCGCGGATAGGCGGCGAAAGCGGCCCGGTACGACCGGGCCCACGCCTCCAGCGCCCGGTCCCAGGGCTCCGGCGAGGACAGCATGCCGCCGTCGATCCCCGCGCACACCCGCTCCCGGATCAGCTCGACGACCCCCGCCCGGCCGTCCACGTGGTGATACAGCGACCCGGTCTGCACCCCGAGCGCCCGGGCGATCTGCGGGACGCTGAACTCTCCCTGCTCGGCGAGGAGTTGCAGGGCGGCAGCACCGATCCGCTCCCGGTCCAGCAGTGGGGTGCGCGGCCGCGCCATCGTTTTTCTCCCGCCGTCAGGTCTTCCCGTACGTCAAAAACGGAGGCTACATTGCCGAAAACCGAAAGCCTTTAGGTTTTCGGCTCCCTGCCGCCTGCCGTTCGCAGAAGGGTGCTCCCGCATGCCCGAAACGCCAGAGCCGCCGCAGCGGCCGAGATCCGGAACCGACCTGCGCCGCGGCGCGCTCGGTACCGCCGACATCTCCTTCTTCGTCGTCTCCGCCGCCGCCCCGCTCACCGTCATGGCCGGCGTCGCCCCCGTCGCGATCCTGCTCGGCGGCGTCGGCGCCCCCGCCGGCTACCTCCTCGCCGGACTCACCCTCACGGTCTTCGCCGTCGGCTTCACCACCATGAGCCGCCACGTCCGCAGCGGCGGCGCCTTCTACGCCTACATCGCCCGCGGCCTCGGCAAGCGCGTGGGCATCGGCGCCGCCCTGCTCGCCCTCATCGGCTACAACGGCATGGAGATCGGCGTCTACGGACTCCTCGGCACCACCACCGCCGACACCGGTCACGCCCTCGCCGGCCTCGACATCCCCTGGCTGCCCGTCTCCCTCGCCGGCCTGCTCCTCATCTGGTACGGCGGCTTCCGCTCCGTTGACTTCGGCGCCAAGCTGCTCGGCGTCCTGCTCGTCGCCGAGACCGGGATCCTCGTCCTGCTCGCGGGCGGCGTGCTCGTCGAGGGCGGCGCCCACGGACTCTCCGCAGGCTCCTTCGCCCCCGGCGCGGTGCTCGTCCCCGGCACCGCGGCCGTCCTGGCCTTCGCCTTCGCCGCGTTCACCGGCTTCGAGTCCACCGTCATCTACCGCCGCGAGGCCCGCGACCCCGACCGGAGCGTCCCGCGCGCCACCTACATCGCCGTCGCCTTCCTCGGCCTCTTCTACGCCTTCATCGTCTGGACCGTCATCCAGGCCTTCGGCTCCGAGGAGGTCCTCGCCGCGGCCGCCGACGACCCCGCCGGCCTCTTCTTCACCGCCATCACCACCTACGTGGGCCCCTGGGCGGCCGACCTGATGCACGTCTTCATCGTCACCAGCGTCATCGCCTCCCTCCTCGCCTTCCACAACGCCATCAACCGCTACGCGCTCGCCCTCGCCGAGGAAGGCGTCCTGCCCGCCGTCCTCGGCCGGATCCACCCGCGCCACGGCTCCCCGTACGTCGCCGGCGCGGCGCAGACCGCCCTCGGCGCCGTCATCGTCCTCGGCTTCGCCCTCGCCGGAGCCGACCCGTACCAGCAGCTCCTGCTCTGGGTGAACACCCCGGGCATGATCGGCCTCATGGCCCTGATGCTGCTCGCCGCCATTGCCGTACCCGTCTACTTCCGCCGCGTCCGGCACGACGAGGGCCCCTGGCGGACCCTGATCGCGCCCGTCGCCGCCGCCGTGCTGCTGGCCGTCGCGATCTGCCTCGTCGTCTCCAAGGTGGCCCTCTTCACCACGGCCTCCACCACCGTCAACACCCTCCTCGTGGCCCTCGTCCCCGCCGTGTTCCTCGCCGGTCTCGCCCTGGCCCAGCGCCTGAAGACCCGCCGCCCCGAGGTCTACGCCCGGTTCGCGGAGGAGCCCGGCGAGACCGCGGAACCCGGCGGACCCGCAGCCGCGGCAGCCCCCGCAACGCCCGAGGGACACGGGGCGTCCGAGGCGCCCGTGGCGTCTGCGTAGCCCGCAGCCCGCAGCACCTGCAGAGCCCGACCGGCCCGCAGCACCCCGTCCATCCCGACCAGCCCGAACCCCCACAAGGAGCAGAGCCGTGCCCGCTGCCGACACCGTCCTCACCGGAGCCCGCGTCCGCACCCTCGACCCCGCCCGCCCCGAGGCCCGCGCGGTGGCCGTCCTCGGCGGCGAGATCGTCGCCGTCGGGGACGAGGCCGACGTCCGCGACTGGCGCGGCCCCGGCACCGAGACCCTCGACCTCGGCGGAGCCACCCTCACCCCCGGCCTCACCGACGCCCACAGCCACCCCGTCTGGGGCATCGAGATGGCCACCGGTACGGACCTCTCCGCCGTCACCGACCTCGACCAGCTCCGCGCCACCCTGCGCACCGCAGACCGCGGCCCCGGCGGCTGGGTCACCGGCTTCGGCCTCGACCACAACGCCTTCGGCGGCCGCCCCGTCGACAAGGCCCTGATCGAGGAGGCCCTCGCCGGAGCCCCCGCCTTCCTGCGCCTCTACGACGGCCACTCCGCGCTCGCCTCCGGCGCGGCCCTGGCCGCCGCCGGGATCACCGGCCCGCGCGCCTTCGCCCAGCGCTCCGAGATCGTCTGCGACCCGGACGGGCGGCCCACCGGCCACCTGATCGAGCACGCCGCGATGGACCTGGTCGGCTCGCTCGCGCCGAAGCCCACGTACACCGAGCGCCGCGAACGCCTCACCGGGCTGCTCTCCGACATGGCCGCCACCGGCCTGACCGGCGCGCACGTCATGGACCTCGGCGACGGGGACGTACCCGCCCTGCTCGCGACCGCCGAGTACGAGGGCGATCTCCCGCTGCGGCTGAACCTCTCGCCCTGGTGCATGCCCGGAGCCACCGGGGAGGACCTGGAGGAGCTCATCGAGCTCCAGCGGCTCCTGGGCCGGCACTGGAAGGTCGGCGGGGTCAAGTTCTTCATGGACGGCACCGTCGAGGGGGGCACCGCCTGGCTGGAGCACGCCGACTGCCACGGCCGGGGCACCGACGCCTTCTGGCCCGACCCGCAGGCCTACGCCGAGGCGGTACGGGTCCTCGACGCGGCCGGGGTGCGCACCGCGACCCACGCCATCGGCGACGCGGCGGTCCGGCACGTCCTGGACACCGTCGAGTCGCTCGGCCCGCGGGGCCGGATGCGGCACCGGATCGAGCACATCGAGACGGTCCCCGACGGCCAGCTGAACCGGTTCGCGGAGCTCGGGGTGATCGCCTCGATGCAGCCGCCGCACACCGCGTACACCCGGGCCGACCACAGCGACGAGTGGTCCAAGCGGCTGGGGGAGGAGCGCGCCGGCCGCGCCTGGCGCTGCCGGGACCTGCGCGAAGCCGGCGCCGTGCTCGCCCTGGGCTCCGACTGGCCCATCGCCCACTACGACGCCCGCCAGGTCCTGGCCACCGCCCGCGCCCCGCGCGGCGCGGCCTCGGCCGGTACGGGGGCCTGGACCGGGGCGGCCCTGAGCGGGCTGATGGCCCTGGAGGGCATGACCTCGCACGCGGCACTGGCGGCGGGGGAGGAGGCCGTCGCGGGACGGATCGCGGTCGGCTTCCGGGCGGACCTGACGGCCCTCGGCCTGGACCCGGTGGAGGCCCCGGCCGACGAACTGGCGGCGGCCCCGGTCCGGCTCACGATGTCGGGCGGCCGGATCACCCACAGGGCCGGGTGAGCGGCCGGCACCGCTGAGGGGGCGCGGCTCAGTCGCGGAAGCGGGCCAGCGCCGGATGGTTCAGTACGGCCGCCGCCACCGGGTGGCGGCCGGTCTCCTCGGGCCGGCGCGGCAGCCGGTGCGGGAGCGATCCGTACCAGGAGCGGGAGACGGCGTAGCCGAAGGCCAGGCAGAGCATGCCGCCGACGGCGTCGAGCCAGAAGTGGTTGGCGGTGGACACGATCACGACGAGCGTCGCCGCCGGGTAGAGCAGGCCCAGGATCCGGGCCCAGGGGGCGGAGGCGACCGCGAAGATCGTCAGCCCGCACCAGAGCGACCACCCTATGTGCATGGACGGCATGGCCGCGTACTGGTTCGACATGTGCTTGAGGTTGCCCGAGGCCATGGAGCCCCAGGTGTGGTGGACCAGCACGGTGTCGATGAAGGTGGGCCCACCGGAATCCTGCCCGTTCATCAGGCGGGGCGGCGCGAGCGGGTAGAAGTAGTAGCCGACCAGGGCCACGCCCGTGGTGGCGAAGAGGACGAGCCGCGTCGCCGCGTAACGCCCGGGATGAAAACGGTAGATCCAGACCAGTACGCCGATGGTCATGACGAAGTGGAGCGTGGCGTAGTAGTAGTTCATGCCCACCACGAGCCAGGTCACCGAATTGACGGCGTGGTTGACCCGGTCCTCGATGGCGATGCCGAGGCTCTGCTCCACCTTCCAGATCCAGTCGGCGTTCGCGAGCGCGGCCGCCTTCTGCTCGGGCACGGCGTTGCGGATCAGCGAGTAGGTCCAGTAGCTGACCGCGATCAGCAGCACCTCGAACCAGATCCGGGGTCGCCGGGGGACGCGCAGCCTGGAGAGCAGTGCACGCTCGGACGACTCCGGGCGGTCCTGGCTCTCGGTCACGGGGGGTGACGAGACGTCCGTCCGGGTATCCAGTGTCTTCACGCTCGCTTCACCCATAGGAAAAGAGTCTGCCAGATGCGGACTCGCCTCCGATCATCCCTTGGGACGGTCTTGGCCGCAGCCCCTCAGCCTCGAGAACGAGCGGAGGCCTTACGTCCCTAGGGGAAACGGCAGGGGCGCCCGTCAGGGGCGTGCGGGTCCGCGCGCGGGTCCGCGGCCCTGGTGGGGCCCGGAGGCGGTCGAGCCGCGGACGACCAGCTCGGGGAGGAACACGAACTCGCTGTGCGGGGCCGGCGTACCGCCGATCTCCTCCAGCAGGGTCCGCACCGCGGCCTGGCCCATGGCCTGCACGGGCTGCCGGATGGTGGTCAGCGGCGGATCCGTGAACGCTATGAGCGGGGAGTCGTCGAAGCCGACCACCGACACGTCCTGCGGGACCCTGAGGCCCTGCTGCCGGGCCGCCCGGATCGCGCCGAGCGCCATCATGTCGCTCGCGCACACCACCGCCGTGCAGCCGCGCGCGATCAGCGCCGCCGCGGCGGCCTGGCCGCCCTCCAGCGTGTAGAGGGAGTGCTGGATCAGCTCCTCGATCTCGTCCTCGCCGAGCCCGAGCCGTTCCTTCATGCCCAGCCGGAAGCCCTCGATCTTGCGGACCACCGGCACGAACCGCTTCGGTCCGACGGCCAGCCCGATCCGGGTGTGCCCGAGCGCGGTCAGGTGGGTCACCGCGAGCTGCATCGCGGCCCGGTCGTCGGGGGAGACGAAGGGGGCCTGCACCTTGTCGGAGAATCCGTTGATGAGGACGTACGGGACGCCCTGCCCGCGGAGTTGGTCGTAGCGGCCCATGTCGGCGGTGGTGTCCGCGTGCAGTCCGGAGACGAAGATGATCCCGGAGACCCCGCGTTCGACGAGCATCTCCACGAGCTCGTCCTCGGTGGACCCGCCGGGCGTCTGCGTGGCCAGCACCGGGGTGTAGCCCTGCCGGGTCAGCGCCTGGCCGATGACCTGGGCCAGCGCCGGGAAGATGGGGTTGTCGAGCTCGGGCGTTATCAGGCCGACGAGTCCCGCGCTGCGCTGGCGCAGCCGTACGGGGCGTTCGTAGCCGAGCACGTCGAGGGCGGCCAGCACGGACTCACGGGTGCCTGCGGCCACACCGGGCTTGCCGTTGAGCACGCGGCTGACTGTGGCTTCGCTGACCCCCGCCTGGGCTGCGATGTCGGCTAGCCGTGCGGTCACGGGATTGGACTGTACCGGTCGGACGTTCACAATGACCACCACGTGCACGAATCCGGGGGAAGCCGGACGGTCCGGCCGTCCGTCTCCACCGGCGCACTGGACAGGACGGGCCGTCCGGGCGAGGGCATCTCGAGCGGGACCGGGCGGGTGTTGAGGGTGCACGCGAAGCCGGGGCGGGTGAAGAGCAGCACCCCTTCGGGCGCGGGCAGCCACTGCATGCCGGACTCCGCGGCCCCGGCCGTGGACCCGGGTGAGGCCCCGGCCCCCGTCGTTTCCGCTCCCGCCGCCGGGAGCCCCGCCTCTGGCGCCCCGAGGCCCGGCATCGCGCGGCGCAGTTCCAGGGCGGCGCGGTAGAGCTCCAGGGTGGAGTGGGGGTCGCCGGTCTGCGCGGCGACGCTGAGGCCGCCCCAGCCGGCCGGCTGCGGGAGCCAGCTCCCGGCGGGCCCGAAGTCGTACGGGGGCTCCGCCCCGGACCACGGGATCGGCACGCGGCAGCCGTCGCGCAGCCCGTCCTGCCCGGAGCTGCGGGCGAAGGCCGGGTCCTGGCGGGCGGAGTCCGGGAGCTCCGTCACCTCGGGGAGGCCGAGCTCCTCGCCCTGGTAGACGTACGCCGATCCGGGCAGGGCCAGCATCAGCAGCGCGGCGGCCCGCGCCCGGGCCAGGCTGCCGTAGCGGGTGCGGTGCCGTACGACGTCGTGGTTGGACAGCACCCAGGTCGTCGGGGCGCCGACCGAGGTGGTGGCGGCGAGGGACTCGTCGATGACGGTGCGCAGGGCGGTGGCGTCCCACGGACAGTTCAGGAACCGGAAGTTGAAGGCCTGGTGCAGTTCGTCGGGCCGGACGTAGAGCGCGAGCCGCTCGGAGGTGGGCGCCCAGGCCTCGGCGACGCCGATCCGCGGGACCTCGTAGGAATCGAGCAGCCGCCGCCAGGAGCGGTGGATGGCGTGGACGCCGTCCTGGTCGAAGAAGGGGAGCGGCTCGATGCCGATGAGGGTGGCCTGCGCGCCGCGGCCGATGTCCGGCAGACCCGGGGCCTTGACCATGCCGTGGGCCACGTCCACCCGGAACCCGTCGACGCCGAGGTCGAGCCAGAACCGCAGGACGGCGGAGAACTCCTCGGCGACCTCCGGGTTCTCCCAGTTCAGGTCGGGCTGCTCGGGGGCGAAGAGGTGCAGGTACCAGGCGCCGTCAGGGGTCCGGCTCCAGGCGGGCCCGCCGAAGACCGACTCCCAGTCGTTGGGCGGGAGCTCCCCGCAGGCACCCCGGCCGGGGTGGAAGTGGTAGCGCTCGCGGGCTCCCGGCTCCCCGGCCAGCGCCGCCCGGAACCAGGCGTGCTGCTCGGAGGTGTGGTTCGGGACCACGTCCACGATCACCCGCAGCCCCAGCGCGTGCGCGGCGCGGATCAGGTCGTCGGCGTCGGAGAGGTCCCCGAAGAGCGGGTCGACGGCCCGGTAGTCGGCGACGTCGTAGCCGCCGTCCGCCTGGGGGGAGACGTAGAAGGGGGTCAGCCACACCGCGTCGACCCCGAGCCGGGCCAGGTGGGGCAGGCGCTCGCGGACCCCGCGGAGGTCGCCGATCCCGTCGCCGTCGCTGTCCGCGAAGGAGCGGACGTACACCTGGTAGATGACGGCATCGCGCCACCAGCCGCCGCTTGCGGTGGCGTTGCTGGAAGCGCTTGCAAGCCGGGAGGCCGTCAACTCGTGGGTCATATCGGGTCAACGCGCGCACGCACCCCCTGGTTGCGGGCCCGTACCGTCGAAGACGGTTCGAACTAACAGCAAGCTGCGGCAACCGTCCGGACACGCAGATGTAACGATCCCCCCTTCTTGCAGAAAGTTCCCGCAAGGTCTTTCGGTCGGCTTTCAGGCTTGTTACGTTCTCGGCAACTCGGAACCGCGAGGCGCGGCCGGGATCATCGAAGGAGTTCATATGCGGCGTGGCATAGCGGCCACCGCGCTGGTCGCGGCTCTGGCGCTCGCGGCGACGGCTTGCGGCGGTGACACCAAGGACGGCAGCGAAGGCGCCAAGGCCGACGGGGAGCTCTCCGGCACGGTCACGTGGTGGGACACCTCGAACGACGCCGAGAAGGCGTCCTTCCAGAAGATCGCCGAGGCGTTCACCGCCAAGCACCCCAAGGTGACCGTCAAGTACGTCAACGTCCCGTACGGCGACGCGCAGAACAAGGTCAAGAACGCCTTCAGCAGCGGCTCCGAGGCCCCCGACGTGATCCGCGCCGACGTGGGCTGGGTCGCCGACTTCGCCTCCCTCGGCTACCTCGCCGAGGTTCCGGCCGACACGGCCAAGAAGATCGACACCGAGTTCCTGCCCCAGGCCGCGGCCAGCGGCAAGTACGAGGGCAAGACCTACGGCGTCCCGCAGGTCATCGACACCATGGGCCTCTTCTACAACAAGAAGATGCTCGCCGACGCCGGCGTCGAGCCGCCCAAGACGCTGGAAGAGGTGAAGACCGCCGCCGCGGCCATCAAGGCCAAGACCGGCAAGGCCGGCCTCTACCTGCGCGGCGACGACTCCTACTGGTTCCTCCCCCTCATCTACGGAGAGGGCGGCGACCTCGTCGACGCGAAGACCAAGACGGTCACCGTGGACAACGCCGCGGGCGTCAAGGCCTTCAAGGCCGCCCGCGACCTGGTCACCTCGGGTGCGGCGATCACCAACGCCACCGACGGCTGGACCAACATGCAGACCGCCTTCAAGACGGGCGAGGCCGCAATGATGATCAACGGCCCCTGGGCCGTGGCCGACACCTACGCGGGCGACCAGTTCAAGGACAAGGCCAACCTCGGCATCGCCGCCGTCCCGGCAGGCTCCGTCAAGGCGGGCGCCCCGCAGGGCGGCCACGACCTCGCCGTGTACGCGGGCTCCAAGAACATCGCCGCCGCGAACGCCTTCGTCGACTACATGACCTCGCAGGAGGTGCAGGTCCAGTCCGCGAAGGAGCTGAGCCTGCTCCCGACCCGGACGGCCGCCTACGAGCAGCCCGACGTCAAGTCCAGCGAGATGGTGCAGTTCTTCAAGCCGGCCGTGGACAAGGCCGTCGAGCGCGCCTGGATCCCGGAGAACGGATCCCTCTTCGAGCCGCTCAAGGTCGAATACACCAAGGCGATCACCGGGGCGTCGAGCCCGGAGGACGCGGCCAAGGCCGCCGGCGCCGAGTTCCGCAAGATCCTCAAGGGTTGGAAGTAACGAAACCATGGCTGCTCACACCAGCCAGTCGGTGGCGAAGGCCGCGGGCAGCGAGACCGGTCCTGATGCCGGTCCCGCCGCCCGCGGCCGGAGCCGCAGGACTGACAAGAGGACGGGACGCGGCGCCGGCGGGAGCAACCGCCCGGGGCTGAAGCGGGCGCTCGCCACCCACTGGTACGCCTGGGCCATGATCACCCCCGTGGTGCTCGTGCTCGGCATCATCATCGGCTGGCCGCTCGTCCGCGGCGTCTACCTGTCGCTGACCGACGCCACCGAGCGCAACGTCAGCCGGACCATCGGCGTCAACCACATCGAGGCGACGTACCAGTTCGTCGGACTCGACAACTACGCCGACGTCCTCGCCGACCCGGTGTTCCTGCAGCGGCTGGTGTGGACGGTCGTGTGGACCGTCGCCTGCGTGTCGATCACCTTCGCGCTCGGCCTGGGCCTCGCCACCGTGCTCAACCGCGAGTTCAAGGGACGCGCCGCCTACCGGATGGCGCTCATCCTTCCCTGGGCCGTGCCCGGATTCGTCTCCGTCTTCGCCTGGCGGTTCCTCTTCAACCGCGACAACGGCATCCTCAACAAGATCCTCGAAGGCGGCGGCATCTCCGCCGTACCGTGGCTCGACGACCCGACCTGGGCGAAGATCGCGGTCATCGCCGTCAACGTCTGGCTCGGCATCCCCTTCATGATGGTCGCCCTGCTCGGCGGCATGCAGTCCATCCCCGGCGAGCTCTACGAAGCGGCCGAGATGGACGGGGCGACCCCCTGGCAGCGGTTCCGCCACATCACCCTGCCGGGACTGCGCACGGTCAGCATGACCGTGATCCTGCTCTCCACCATCTGGACCTTCAACATGTTCCCGGTGATCTTCCTGCTCACCCGGGGCGGCCCCGGCGACTCCACCGAGATCCTGGTGACCCAGGCGTTCCGCGAGGCGTTCGTGACCAGCCCGCGCGACTTCGCGGTCTCGGCGACCTGGGGCGTACTGATCCTCCTGCTGCTCACGATGTTCGCGCTGGTCTACCGGCGGTCGCTGCGCAAGCAGGGAGAGGTGTGGTGACCGTGACGACGACCGAATCTGTGAAGGCCGCCTCCGGACGGCCCCGCGGCAAGCGCTCCCCGCTCGCCTCCGCCGGACTGCACGCCACCCTGGCCATCGCCTCCGTGATCGCCGTCTTCCCGGTGCTGTGGATCCTGCTGACCTCGCTCAAGCCCGCGAAGCACGCCATCTCCACGGACTTCGTCAAGGAACCCACCCTCGACAACTACCGCTACCTGGTGGAGTCGACCTCCTTCCTCAGCTGGTTCGGCAACTCCGTCCTGGTCGCCGGCATCACCACCGTCCTCGGGGTGTTCATCGCCGCCACCACCGGATACGCCGTCAGCCGCTTCAAGTTCCCCGGAATGAAGCCGCTGATGTGGACCCTGCTCATCACGCAGATGTTCCCGATGGCCATCCTCATCGTCCCGCTCTACAACCTCATGGGCGACCTGGGGCTGCTGAACCAGCCGATCGGCCTGGTGATCACGTACCTCACCATCGCCGTGCCGTTCTGCGCCTGGATGATGAAGGGCTTCTTCGACACCATCCCGGTCGAGATCGACGAATCCGGCCGCGTCGACGGGCTCAACCCCTTCGGCACCTTCTGGCGCCTCATCCTGCCGCTCGCCAAGCCCGGCCTCGCCGTCACCGGCTTCTACGCCTTCATCACCGCCTGGGGCGAGGTCGCGTACGCCTCCGCCTTCATGGTCGGTGACGAGCACCTGACGCTGGCGGGCGGGCTGCAGACCTTCGTCACGCAGTACACCTCCAACTGGGGTGCGATGAGCGCGGCTTCCATCCTCATCGCCATCCCCGCGGCGTTCTTCTTCCTCTTCGCCCAACGTCACCTCGTCGCCGGGATGACGGCAGGCGCGACCAAGGGCTGACCAGCCCCGCGCGCACGGGCCGACCACCCGATGCCTGCCCCCTCTCACCCCCGGCCCGATCTCCCCAAGGACGACATGACCCAGCACCTCGCCGCCGAAACCTCGTGGGACGGCCTCCCCACCTCCACCGGCACCCTGCCCGGCTGGTGGAGAGAAGCGGTGATCTACCAGGTCTATCCGCGCAGCTTCGCCGACTCCAACGGGGACGGCATGGGGGACCTCGAAGGCATCCGCAGCCGACTGCCGTACCTGAAGGAACTCGGCGTCGACGCCGTGTGGCTCAGCCCCTTCTACGCCTCCCCGCAGGCCGACGCCGGCTACGACGTCGCCGACTACCGGGCCATCGACCCCATGTTCGGCACCCTCCACGACGCCGACGCCGTGATCCGCGAGGCACACGGACTGGGCCTGCGGATCATCGTCGACCTCGTCCCCAACCACTGCTCCGACCAGCACGAATGGTTCAAGCAGGCGCTGAGGGAGGGGCCGGGTACGCCGCTGCGCGAGCGCTTCCACTTCCGCGCGGGCCGCGGCGCCGACGGCGCCGAGCCCCCGAACGACTGGGAGTCCATCTTCGGCGGACCCGCCTGGACCCGGGTCGCCGACGGGGAGTGGTACCTGCACCTCTTCGCGCCCGAGCAGCCCGACTTCAACTGGGAACACCCGGCCGTCCAGGACGAGTTCCGCTCGATCCTGCGGTTCTGGCTCGACCTCGGCGCCGACGGCTTCCGCATCGACGTGGCGCACGGCCTGGTCAAGGCCCCCGGCCTGCCCGACCTGGGACGGGGAGAGCAGCTGAAGCTGCTCGGCAACCAGGTGCTGCCCTTCTTCGACCAGGACGGCGTCCACGAGATCTACCGCTCCTGGCGCAAGGTGCTGGACGAGTACGCCGGCGACCGGATCGGCGTGGCCGAGGCCTGGACGCCGAGCGCCGACCGCACGGCCATGTACCTGCGGCCCGACGAGCTCCACCAGGCCTTCAACTTCCACTACCTGAACACCGGATGGGACGCGCAGGCGCTGCGCGCCACCATCGACGAGTCCCTGGACGCGATGCGCCCGGTGGGCGCGCCGACGACGTGGGTGCTGTCGAACCACGACGTGGTGCGTCACGTCACGCGGTACGGGGGAGGGGAGCAGGGCCTGGCCCGGGCGCGGGCGGCCGCGCTGCTGATGCTGGCCCTGCCCGGATCGGCGTACGTCTACCAGGGCGAGGAGCTCGGCCTCCCCGAGGTGCTCGACCTCCCGGACTCCGCCCGCCAGGACCCGGCCTTCTCCCGCGGCGCGGGGCAGGACGGGCTGCGCGACGGCTGCCGGGTACCGATCCCGTGGTCGGGCACCGAAGCCCCGTACGGCTTCGGCAGCGGCGAAGGCGACGCCGGCAGCTGGCTGCCGCAGCCGGCCGAGTGGGCTGGCCTGAGCGTGGCCGCGCAGACCGGCGACCCGGCCTCCACCCTGGAGCTCTACCGGGCCGCGCTCCACCTGCGCCGCTCGCACCCGGAGCTGGGCGCGGGCGACGCGGTCCAGTGGCTGGAGGCCCCGGCGGGCGTCCTGGCCTTCCGCCGGGGGGACTTCACCTGCACGGTCAACACCACGGCCGAGCCGGTACGGATGCCCGCGCCGGGCACCGTACTGCTGGCGAGCGGGGACCTCTCCGACCCGTCGGAACTGCCGGCCGACACGGCGGTGTGGTGGCGGGGATGACCTCCCCGCTGCGGCTGACGGACATCGCCGCGCAGGCCGAGGTCAGCGAGGCGACCGTCAGCCGCGTGCTCAACGGCAAGGCGGGCGTGGCGTCCGGCACCCGGCACAAGGTGCTGGCCGCCATGGACCTGCTGGGCTACGAGCGCCCGGTCCGGCTGCGCCGGCGCAGCAACGGGCTGGTGGGGCTGGTGACGCCCGAGCTCACCAACCCCATCTTCCCGGCGTTCGCCCAGGTCATCGAGCAGACCCTCGCGAGCCACGGCTACACCCCGGTGCTGTGCACGCAGACCCCCGGCGGGGCCACCGAGGACGAGCTGGTGGAGCAGTTGGAGGAGCGCGGGGTGACGGGGATCGTGTTCCTGTCCGGCCTGCACGCGGACTCCTCGGCCGACCCTTCGCGCTACCAGAGGCTGGCGGCGCGGGGGGTCCCCTTCGTGTTGATCAACGGCTTCAACGAGCAGGTCCAGGCCCCGTTCATCTCCCCGGACGACCGCGCGGCGGCGGAGATGGCGGTCCGCCACCTGGAGGACCTGGGCCACCGCAGGATCGGCCTGGCCATCGGTCCGACGCGCTACGTCCCGTCGGCGAGGAAGGAAGCCGGGTTCGTCGCCGCCCTCCCGGCGGCGGCGTCCGAAGGCCTGATCCAGCGCACCCTGTTCACGGTCGAGGGCGGCCACGCGGCGGGCGGAGCCCTGCTGGACCGCGGCTGCACGGGCATCGTCTGCGGCAGCGACCCGATGGCCCTGGGCGTCATACGGGCCGCCCGCGAACGGGGCCTGCGCGTCCCGGAGGACGTCTCGGTGGTCGGCTTCGACGACTCCCCCCTGATCGCCTTCACCGACCCCCCGCTGACCACGGTCCGCCAGCCGGTCCGCGCCATGGCGACGGCAGCGGTGGGCGCCCTCCTGGAGGCCGTGGCCGGCACCCCGGTCCAGCGGACCGAGTACGTCTTCCAGCCGGAACTGGTGGTCCGCGGCTCCACAGGGCAGGGGCCCGGGGTGGAGTAGGGGCGGCCGGGTCTGCGATGCCCGCGCGTCCTTCGGGCCGTGGTCGTCCCGACCCGTGGCGCATGTCCTTGCAGGTGATGAACAGCGAGCGAAATCAGCGCTCGGGAACGTACGCCCACCAACCCCCGTCGGGTTGGTGGGCGTTCGCGTGCCCGCCCCGCCCCGCCTCGACTCGGCCCGGAAACAATTCTGCAATCTCTTGCGCAAGGTCTTGCAGCGCTTCCGCCGGGCACCTACGGTCGCTGCAATCCCCGACTCGGCCGTGACCGGTCCCCACCCGGTCCTGCGCCTCTCCGCCAGGAGGAACACCGCATGCCCACCCGTGCCCGCGCCGCCAGAGCCGCCGCCGCGCTGCTCTCCGTATCCGCCGTCACCGCCGTGGCCGCCCTCGCCGTCGTCGGGGGGACCGCCCCCCGGGCCGCGGCCGCCGCGCCGGGCGAGAAGGACGTCACCGCCGTCATGTTCGAGTGGCGGTTCGACTCCGTCGGGAAGGCCTGCGGGGAGAGCCTCGGGCCCGCCGGCTACGGCTACGTCCAGGTGTCACCCCCGCAGGAGCACATCCAGGGCGGCCAGTGGTGGACCTCGTACCAGCCCGTCAGCTACAAGATCGCCGGTCGGCTGGGTGACCGCGCCGCCTTCAAGGCCATGGTCGACGCCTGCCACGCCGCCGGCGTGAAGGTGGTCGCCGACTCCGTCATCAACCACATGGCGGCCGGGGACGGCACCGGCACGGGCGGGAGTTCGTACACGAAGTACGCCTACCCGGGCATCTACTCCGGCGCCGACATGGACGACTGCCGGTCCTCGATATCGAACTACCAGGACCGCGGGAACGTCCAGAACTGCGAGCTCGTGCAGCTCGCCGACCTGGACACCGGCGAGGACTACGTACGCGGGCGGATCGCCGCCTATCTGAGCGACCTGCTCTCGCTCGGCGTCGACGGCTTCCGCATCGACGCCGCCAAGCACATGCCGGCCGCCGACCTCGCCAACATCAAGTCCCGCATGACCAACCCGAACGCCTACTGGAAGCAGGAGGCGATCTACGGGGCGGGCGAGGCGGTCTCGCCCGCCGAGTACCTCGGGACCGGGGACGTGCAGGAGTTCCGCTACGCGCGGGACCTCAAGCGGGTCTTCCAGAACGAGAACCTCGCCCACCTGAAGAACTTCGGCGAGGCCTGGGGGTACATGCCTTCGGGGCAGTCCGCCGTCTTCGTCGACAACCACGACACCGAGCGCGGCGGCGACACCCTCAGCTACAAGAACGGGTCCGCCTACACGCTCGCCAACGTCTTCATGCTCGCCTGGCCCTACGGCTCCCCGGACGTGCACTCCGGCTACGAGTGGACCGACCGCGACGCCGGACCGCCCAACGGCGGCACGGTGAACTCCTGCTACACCGACGGGTGGAAGTGCCAGCACGCCTGGCAGGAGATCTCCTCCATGGTCGGCTTCCGCAACTCCGCGCGCGGCCAGGCCGTCACGGACTGGTGGGACAACGGCGGCGACCAGATCGCCTTCGGGCGCGGAACCAAGGCCTACGTGGCGATCAACCACGAGGGTTCGGCGCTGACCCGGACGTTCCAGACCTCCCTCCCGGCCGGCGCCTACTGCGACGTGCAGAGCGGGCGGGCCGTGACCGTGGACTCCGGCGGGCGGTTCAGCGCCACCCTCGGGGCCGGGACGGCCGTCGCCCTGCACGTGGGCGCCCGCACCTGCGGCGGCGCCACGCCGAGCCCGACGCCCACGCCGAGCCCGACGCCCACGCCGAGCCCGACGCAGACGCCCGCCACCGCCGGCGCCTCCTTCGCCGTCAACGCCACCACCGTGCTCGGCCAGAACATCTACGTCACCGGTGACCGCGCCGAGCTCGGCAACTGGAACACCGGCACCGCCCTCAAGCTCGACCCGGCGGCCTACCCCGTCTGGAAGCTCGACGTCACGCTCCCGCCCGGCACGGTCTTCGCGTACAAGTACGTCCGCAAGGACGCCGCCGGCAACGTCACCTGGGAGAGCGGAGCCAACCGGTCCGCCACGGTCCCCGCCAACGGCAAGGTCACGCTGACCGACACCTGGCGCAACTGACCCTCCCGCCCCACCCCGTCCCGTACCCGAGGAGATCCGCCTTGATACGCCCCGCCCTCGCCGGCGCCGCAAGAGTGCTCGCCGCCACCCTGGCCGTGACGCTCCTGCCCGCCCTGCCCGCCGCCGCGGCGACCGCCGCCAAGGGGCCACCGGCCCCGCCCTCGGACGCCAGGCTGGCGGCCGAGGCCGCCCGGCACGACCTGACCCGGGAGCAGTTCTACTTCGTGCTCCCGGACCGGTTCGCGAACGGCGACCCGCGCAACGACCGGGGCGGGCTGACCGGTTCCCGCCTGGAGACCGGACTGGACCCGACGGACAAGGGCTTCTACCAGGGCGGGGACCTCAAGGGGATCACCGACCGGCTGGACTACATCAAGGGGCTCGGCACCACGGCCATCTGGATGGCGCCGATCTTCAAGAACCAGCCGGTGCAGGGGACGGGCAAGGACGTCTCGGCCGGGTACCACGGGTACTGGATCACCGACTTCACCCAGGTCGACCCGCACTTCGGGACCAACGCCGATCTGGAGCGGCTGATCGACAAGGCGCACGCGAAGGGGATGAAGGTCTTCTTCGACGTCATCACCAACCACACCGCCGACGTCGTCGACTACCGGGAGGCGTCCTACGGGTACCTGTCGAAGGGCGCCTTCCCGTACCTGACCAAGGACGGGGAGCCGTTCGAGGACTCCGACTACGCGGCGGGGGAGGGGAGGTTCCCGAAGACCGACGCCGACTCGTTCCCCCGCACCCCCTTCGTCCCGGCCGCGAAGAAGAACCTGAAGGTCCCGGCCTGGCTCAACGACCCGACGATGTACCACAACCGGGGCGACTCCACCTTCGCCGGCGAATCCTCCGACCAGGGCGACTTCTTCGGCCTCGACGACCTGTGGACCGAGCGTCCCGAGGTCGTGGAGGGGATGGAGAAGATCTACGAGAAGTGGGTCGAGGAGTACGACGTCGACGGCTTCCGGATCGACACCGTCAAACACGTCAACAAGGGGTTCTGGACGCAGTGGGCCACCGCCCTCGACGCGTACGCCGCCCGCAAGGGCCGCAAGGACTTCTTCATGTTCGGCGAGGTCTACTCCGCCGACACCGCGATCACCTCCCCGTACGTGACGCAGGGCCGCCTGGACGCCACCCTTGACTTCCCGCTCCAGGAGGCGATCCGCTCGTACGCCGCCCAGGGCGCGGAGGCCGGGAGGCTGGCCTCCGTCTTCGCGGACGACTACCGCTACACCACCGACAAGGCGAACGCCTACGAGCAGGTCACCTTCCTCGGCAACCACGACATGGGCCGCTTCGGGACCTTCCTGAAGCAGGACCGTCCCGGGGCCGGTGAGCAGGAGCTGCTGGACCGGTACCGGCTGGCCAACGAGCTGATGTTCCTCTCCCGGGGCAACCCGGTGATCTACTCCGGCGACGAGCAGGGCTTCACCGGCGCGGGCGGGGACAAGGACGCCCGCCAGCCCCTCTTCGCCTCCAAGGCGGCCGACTACCTGGACGACGACCAGCTCGGGACGGCGCGCACGCACGCGAGCGATGCTTACGATCCGGGGCACCCGCTCTACAAGCAGATCAGTGCTCTCGCGAAGCTGACCAAGGACCACCCGGCCCTGCGCGACGGCGTCCAGAGCGAGCGCTTCTCCGACGGTTCGGCCTACGCCTTCGCCCGCACCGACAGCCGCACCCGCACCGAGTACCTGGTCGCGGCCAACAACGCCACCGCGCCCCGCACCATCGACCTCGACGCCCCGGCCGGCGTCCAGTACGCAGCCCTCTACGGCGGCACGGCCACGCTGATCCGCGCCTCCGCCGCCGGCAAGCTGACCGTCACCCTCCCCGCTCTCGGCACCGTGGTCCTCCGGGCCACCACCCCCGCCGCCAAGCCCACCACCAAGCCCGCCCTCACCCTCAAGGCCCCGGCCCCCGGCGCCACCGGCACCGTCGAGCTCTCCGCCGAGGTCTCCGGCGACCCCCTCGCCCGGGTCGTCTTCGCCGCGCAGACCGGCACCGGCACGTGGCAGGTCCTCGGCTCCGCCGACCACGCCCCGTACAAGGTCACCCAGTTCATCGACCCGGCCACCGCGGCCGGCACCCCGCTGCGCTACAAGGCCGTCGTCGTCGACTCCGCCGGCCGCACCGCGAGCGCCCTCGCAGCGTCCGTCACCGGCGAGACCCCGCCCGCCGAGGTCCCCACCGCCACCCAGCGCGACTACGCGGTCGTCCACTACAACCGCCCCGACGGCGACTACACCGACTGGCGGCTCTACGCCTGGGGCGACCTCGCCGAAGGCGAGGCCACGCCCTGGCCCGCCGGCCACGAGTTCACCGGCCGCGACGCCTACGGCGCCTTCGCGTACGTCAGGCTCAAGCCCGGTGCGAGCAGCGTCAGTTACCTCGTCATCGACAAGAACGGCACCAAGGACGTCGCCGCCGACCGCACCATCGACGTGACGAAGACCGGCGAGATCTGGCTCGAACAGGGCAAGGAGCCCGCCCGCACAGAGCGCCCCGCCTACCCGCCGCAGGACACCGCCAAGGCCGTCCTGCACTACCAGCGCCCCGACGGCGCCTACGACGGCTGGGGCCTGCACGTCTGGACCGGCGCGGCCACCCCCACCGACTGGTCCAAGCCGATCCTCCCCACCCGCACCGACTCCTACGGCGCCGTCTACGAGGTCCCCCTCGCCGCCGGAGCCGCCAGCCTCAGCTACATCCTCCACAACGGCGACGCCAAGGACCTCCCCTCCGACCAGTCCCTCGACCTGCAGACCAACGGGCACGAGGTGTGGATGCTGGGCGGCAAGGAGAAGTACCTCCTGCCGCAGCCCGCCGGGTCGGCCGCCGCCCTGGACCTCACCAAGGCCCAGGCCGTCTGGATCGACCGCGACACCGTAGCCTGGAACGCCCCGCCCGCCGCCGCCTCCCTCCAGCTCCTCGCCTCCCGCGAAGGCGCCGTCAAGGCCGAGAACGGCACCCTGACCGGCCGGGCCCAGTGGCTGCGCCTGGCGAAGACCGAGCTGACCGCTGCCCAGAAGCAGAAGTACCCGCACCTGGCCGCGTACGCCGCCTACACGGTCGACCCGCGCGACCGGGACCGCGTCCGCGAAGCCCTGCGCGGCCAGCTCGTCGCCAGTGCCCGCGCCGCCAACGGCGCCGTCCTCGCCGCCACCGGGGTCCAGCTCGCCGGGGTCCTCGACGACCTCTACGCGACCGGCGCGCAGAAGTCCGCCCTCGGCCCCGTCTTCAAGGACGGCCGCCCCACCCTCTCGGTGTGGGCCCCGACCGCCCAGCACGTCGCCCTCGAACTCGACGGCGGCCGCACCGTCCCGATGCGCCGCGACGACAGCACCGGCGTCTGGTCGGTGCGCGGCGAGCGCGACTGGACCGGCAAGCGCTACCGCTACGCCGTCACCGTCTGGGCTCCCAGCACCGGCCAGGTGGTCCGCAACCTGGTCACCGACCCGTACTCCACCGCCCTGACCACGGACTCCGCCTACAGCCTGGCCGTGGACCTCGCCGACCCCAAGCTGGCCCCGGCCGGCTGGCGCGAGCTGAAGAAGCCCGCGCCCGTCCCCTTCACCTCCGCGCAGATCCAGGAACTGCACATCCGCGACTTCTCCGTCGCCGACACCACCAGCACCCACCCCGGGCAGTACCTGGCCTTCACCGACACCGCCTCGGCGGGCATGCGCCACCTGCGCGAACTGGCCGCCGCCGGCACCTCGTACGTCCACCTCCTGCCCGCCTTCGACATCGGCACCATCCCCGAGAAGCCCGCGGACCGCACCGAGCCCGCCTGCGACCTGAAGGTCTACGCCCCCGACTCCGAGGAGCAGCAGGCCTGCGTGGCCGCGGCGGCCGCGAAGGACGCGTACAACTGGGGCTACGACCCGCTGCACTACACCGTCCCCGAGGGCTCGTACGCCAGTGACCCCAACGGCACGGCCCGCACGGTGGAGTTCCGCCGCATGGTGCAGTCCCTGAACGGCGCGGGCCTGCGCACCGTCATGGACGTGGTCTACAACCACACCGTGGCCGCCGGCCAGTCCGACAAGTCGGTCCTCGACCGCATCGTCCCCGGCTACTACCAGCGGCTGCTGGCCGACGGCTCCGTCGCCACCTCCACCTGCTGCGCCAACACCGCACCCGAGAACGCCATGATGGGCCGCCTCGTCGTGGACTCGGTGGTCACCTGGGCCAAGCAGTACAAGGTCGACGGCTTCCGCTTCGACCTCATGGGCCACCACCCGAAGGCCAACATCCTGGCCGTGCGCGCCGCCCTCGACGCGCTGACCGTCGCCAAGGACGGGGTCGACGGCAAGAAGATCGTCCTCTACGGGGAGGGCTGGAACTTCGGCGAGGTCGCGAACGACGCCCGCTTCGTGCAGGCCACGCAGCAGAACATGGCCGGCACCGGCATCGCCACCTTCTCCGACCGGGCCCGCGACGCGGTCCGCGGCGGCGGCCCCTTCGACGAGGACCCCCGCGTCCAGGGCTTCGCCTCCGGCCTGTTCACCGCCCCCAACGCCTCCCCGGCGAACGGGACCCCGCAGGAGCAGCGCGCCCGGCTCCTGCACGACCAGGACCTGATCAAGGTCGGGCTGACCGGCAACCTGGCCGCGTACGCCTTCACGGACTCCACCGGCCGCGCGGTCAAGGGCGCCCAGGTGGACTACAACGGAGCCCCCGCCGGATACGCGGCGGCCCCCGGCGACGCCCTCGCCTACGTCGACGCCCACGACAACGAGACGCTCTTCGACGCCCTCGCGTTCAAGCTCCCCGAAGGCACCTCCACGGCCGACCGGTCCCGCGCCCAGGTCCTGGCGATGTCCGTCGCCGCCCTCTCCCAGGGCCCGGCCCTCTCCCAGGCGGGCACCGACCTGCTCCGCTCGAAGTCCCTGGACCGCAACTCCTACGACAGCGGCGACTGGTTCAACGCCGTCCACTGGGACTGCAAGGACGGCAACGGCTTCGGCCGCGGCCTGCCCCCGGCGGCCGACAACCGCCCGAAGTGGACCTATGCGAAGCCCCTGCTGGCAGCGCCCGCACCCGGCTGCGCGGAGATCGGCGGCGCCTCGTCCGCGTACCGGGACCTGCTGAAGATCCGTACGACGGAACCCGCCTTCGCCCTCACCACCGCCGAGGCCGTCCAGGCGGAGCTGGCCTTCCCCCTCTCGGGGGCCGAGGAGACCCCGGGCGTGATCACGATGACCCTGGGCGACCTGGTCGTGGTCTTCAACGCCACCCCCACCGCCCAGACCCAGCGGGTCCCGGCCCTCGCGGGCACGGCCTACGCCCTGCACCCGGTCCAGGCCTCGGGCGCGGACCCGGTGGTCCGGCAGGCGGCGTACGACCCGACGAAGGGAGAGTTCGCCGTCCCGGCCCGCACCGCCGCCGTCTTCAAGCGGGGGTGACGGGGGAGGGGCGGGTCAGGCGGGGTCGACCAGCGTGAGCTGATCGAGCCGCTTCTCCAGCAGGATCACCCCGTACACCCGCCCGTCCTTGCCCTCTTTGTTGGGAAACTCCCCGACCACCCGGTAGCCCGCGGACTGGTAGTACGCGAGCAGCCGGGGGTTGGTGGAGACGCAGTCCAGCCGCGCCCGTTCGCGGCCGGTCCTGGCGATGCGCCGCTCGGAGTGTTCGAGCAGCCGCCGGCCGGTCCCGGCGGGCGCGGCTTCGCGTTCGACCATGAGCCGGTGCACGTAGCCGGCCACGGGCGGCTGGATGCCCCAGGCCTCCTCGTCGGACCACCACAGCTCGTAGGCCCCGACGGTGTGCCCGTCGCCGTCGGAGGCGAGCCACACCTCGCCGCCGCGCATGATCGCCCGGAAGTGCGCGGGGTCCTTGTCCCCGGGCTTCCACTGCTCGATCCCGTGCGCGGCCATCCAGCGGGCGGCCTGGTCGTACAGCGCCACCAGCGTGTCGGCGTCCTTCTCCTCGGCCTGCCGGAACACGATCCCGTCGTCAATGATCACGCGGGCATTATTGCGCGCTATTCGATCAAGAGCAGCTGATCAACGCGGAGCGGGCAGCGAGGGGCCGGACGCCGAGGGGCCGGATCCCGTGGTGCCGGATCCCGTGGTGCCGGATCCGTGGGGGACGAGGGCCGCCAGCCGCCCCACCAGTTCCCCGAACGGCCCGTCGGCCGGCTCGTCCGCGAGGATCCGTACGAGGATCCCCGCCATCTCCGCGTCGTAGGCGGCGCTCACCGCGGCCAGCGCCGCGAAATCGTGCACGAGCTGCAGTTCCAGCTCGGCGCGCGGGATCCGCCGGCCGTCCAGCCAGATCAGCGCCGTCGACTCGGCCAGCGACACCCAGGAGCGCACCACGAGTTCCAGCCGGGCGGGCGGAGCCTCCTGCCCGACGCCCAGGTGCGCGAGGATCTGCTCGTACGCCGCCTGGCGGACCTCGTCGATCATCGCGTTGGCCCGGCTGCTGCCGACCGCCGGACCGCCCCGCATCAGCGCCGAGAACCCGGGCCCGTGGTCGTCGACGAAGGCGAAGAACCGCCCCATGACCCGGAGCAACCGGGCCCCGAGCGGCCCCTCCTGGGGCTCCTCGAAGCGCAGCGCGAGCTCGTCGGCAGCCCGCCGCAGCGCAGCCTCGTAGAGGCTGAGCTTGCCGGGAAAGTAGTGGTAGACCAGCGGCCGCGATATCCCCGCGGCCGCCGCGATCTCGTCGATGGACACATCGTCGGGCGACCGGTGGCTGAACAGCTCCAGCGCCACCCCGATCAGCTGCTGCCGCCGCTCCTCGACACCCATCCTGCGCCGCACCCCGGTTGTCATGCGGACACCCTACTGCGCACCCCCGCAGCGGCCCCTTACAGGTCCAGGACCAGGCGGTCCGAGGCCGCCCGGGACACGCACAGGAGCATGGAGTCCTCGCGTTCGCCGTCCGTGAGGAGGGTGTCGCGGTGGTCGATGTCCCCCGACAGGACCCGGTGTTGGCAGGTGCCGCAGAAGCCCTGCTCGCAGGAGTACGGGGTGTCCGGGAGCTCCCGGCGGACGGCGGTCAGGGCGGACTCCGTCGCCGCCACCTCCACGACCCGCCCCGAGCGGTGGAGTTCCACCGTGAAGGGCTTCGCGTCCCCGCCCGCTGCCGTCGGGGCGAAGCGCTCCAAGTGGACCGGGGTGCCCTCCGCGGCGGCCGCCCCGACCGCCGCCATCAGCGGGGCCGGGCCGCAGCAGTACACCAGCGCGTCCGGTCCGAGCGTGCCGAGCGCGCTCAGGTCGGGGAGGCCCGCCTCGTCCTCGGGGACAACCGTGACCCGGTCCCCGTACCGCTCCAGTTCGGCCAGGAAGGGCATCGAGGCCCGCGAGCGGCCCCCGTAGAGCAGCGTCCAGTCCGCGCCCGCCGCCGTCGCCGCGCGGAGCATCGGCAGGACCGGGGTGATGCCGATCCCGCCCGCGACGAAGGCGTAGGACGGGGCCGGGACGAGGGGGAAGCGGTTGCGGGGCGGGCGGACGGGGAGCTCCGCACCCTCCACCAGCTGGGCGTGCGCCTCGCGCGAGCCGCCGCGGCCGTCCGGTACGAGCCGGACCGCGATCGTGTAGCGGCCCCGGTCTGCGGGATCGCCGCACAGGGAGTACTGGCGGACCAGCCCCGAGGGCAGCTGCACGTCCAGATGCGCGCCCGGGGTCCACTCCGGGAACTCCGCCGATTCCAGGGTCAGGGACAGCACCCCGTCCGCAGGCTCCGTACGGGCGACGATCAGGGCCGGGATCCAGCGGCGCGGCGAGTACCCCGACACCGGATTCTCCAGCGCGGGCAGGGGCCACAGGGGCGATCCGGAGTCGATGCGCCGGCCGATCGCCCGCTTCGCCAGCCAGGCGGCGCCCGCGAGCGCCGTCACCGTGAGGGCACGCTTCATCCGCGGAAACCGCCGTTCGCGCCGGGGGAGGAGGCCAGATAGGCGACGGCCTGCGCCGTGGAGCCCTCCTGCGACGGGTGGTAGGTGCGCGAGAGGTACGTCGGGATCGACTTCAGCATCGCGCCCGTGGACGGCAGGGTCCCCTTGCGGCCCGAGCGGTAGAACTGGCCCACCGAGGCCCTGGACCCGGGCGGGAGCGAGGTGTCGTGCTCCATGAAGTAGCGCGATCCGCGCTGCCACAGGAAGACCAGCGCCGTGAAGGCCGTGGCCCAGGTGCGCGCCCGGCGGCGGTAGCCGCCGTCGAGGTGCATGAACAGGTCGAAGGCCACCGACCGGTGCTCGACCTCCTCCGCGCCGTGCCAGCGCAGCAGGTCCAGCATCATCGGGTCGGCGCCGCGCCGGTCCAGTTCGTCGGCGTTGAGCACCCAGTTGCCGAGGAAGGCCGTGTAGTGCTCGATCGCGGCGATCATCGCCACGCGCTCCATCAGCCACCACTTGCGGGGGGCGCCCGGCGGCAGCGTCCGGTCGCCGAGCAGCTTCTCGAAGAGCCAGTCGATCTGCGCCGTGTAGGGCGTCGGATCCAGGCCCAGCCGCTTGAGGTGGGGGAGCACGTCGTCGTGCGCGCTCGCGTGCATCGCCTCCTGGCCGATGAACCCGACGACGTCCTCGCGCAGTTGCTCGTCCGTGATGTACGGGAGCACCTGCTTGTAGACGTGCACGAACCAGCGCTCGCCCGCCGGGAGCAGCAGGTGGAGCACGTTGATGGTGTGGTTGGCGAAGGGATCGCCGGGCAGCCAGTGGAGCGGGGTGTCCTCCCAGGAGAAGGACACGTTCCGGGCCTTCAGATCTATGTGCTCCGACGCCACGGGGGCGGGCGACGCGGGCGGCGTATTAGACATGGCGTCAATGTACTGATGGGTAGAGGGGAGGGAAACCCCTCTGCGGGGACTTCTGGCACCACACCGCCCACCCCTGTGCGCCGCACCGCCCACCCCTGTGCGCCGCACCGCCCACCCCTATGCGCCGCCCCCGGCCTCCGTGCCCGCCCCTGCCCCCGCCGCCGGGGTGGGCTCCGCCTGCCAGTTGATGGAGCCGGCTCCTCCGAGCGGGAGCCGCCCCGGGGTCAGTCCGGTGGCGTCCTTCACGGCGTGGCTGAAGTGCGCCTGGTCGTGGAAGCCCGCGAGCACCGCCACCTTCGCCAGCGGTACGCCCCGCGACTGGAGCCGGAAGGCGTGCGTCAGCCGCAGCACCCGGGCGATGGCGCCCGGCGGGTGCCCGATCTGCTCGCGGAAGCGCCGCTCCAGATGGCGCCGGCTCCAGAGCAGCTGGGCCGCGAGCCGTCCGATCCGGATCCGCCCCTGGGTGCGGTGCAGTTCGTGCCACGCCAGCATGATCTCCGGGGCGATCCGCACGGCCTGCGCGCCCCGGTGCCCCGCCATCAGCCGGGGCAGCTCCGCGTCGAGGATCGCGGCGCGCCGCTGCGCGTCGGCCTCCTCCAGCATGCGCGGCAGGTGGCGCAGTCCGCGCGGCAGCAGGTCCGAGGGGTCGAGGTCGGTCCGGTGCCACTCCGACATCGGGACGCCGAAGAGCCGGTAGGCGCCCATGGGCCGCATCCGGACGACCACCCCGCGCACGTCGCCCTCGTGGTCGGCGCGCACCGCCACCGTCGCCGGGAGGTCCACCCGGGAGGGGCTCTCGCTGTAGATGCGCTCCCCGGCCATCCCGCGGGTGCGCACGGGTGCGCCGAATCCGAAATTCACGGTGGCCACGGTATTGGGCAGCAGAATGCGTCCGCGGTGCGTGCCGGCCTTGTAGGCGTAGCTCGAATATCCGCACACAAGCCCTTTCAGGCCGTTTCCCGGAAGGAATGCGTGGCTGGAAGCCGAGGCTGGAGCTGTAGGCACGAGTGTCCTCCTTCGGATGATCTTCGGTGACGCATGGTGCCTGGGTTGCGGGTGTGTCGAAAGTCCCCTGTCAGCCATCCTTTGAACCGGACTTGACCGTTCCTTTTCGTGTCGCACATCTACAAGACCGGGCCGGCGGAACACCCCAGGATTTCCCCAGCACGACCGGACCGACTGAATGCCGGAATCCGTGTGGATCCGGAATCGGTCGGGCTGTGGAATGCGCAGAGAAATCACCGATTCAGAGGGGAAAGGTCTCATGGCACCGCGTAGCACCTTCCTGTCGGCCGCACCCGCGAAGGCCGCCGTGGCCCTGGCGATGACGGCGCTCACCCTGTTCGCCGCACCCGGCGTGGCCGGCGCCGCCTCGGCTCCGGACACCGTCCGCTCCGAGTTCGCCGCCCAGGCGCGCACCGCGGGCCTCGACGCCGCCCAGGCCAAGAGCCTCCAGAAGCGCGTCGACTCCTACCTCGGCAAGGAGAAGGGGAAGCAGGTCGCCGTCAACAAGATCACTCTGGACAAGGGGGCGGAGATCCTGCTGACCCTGCCGGGGGAGACGTACGCCCGGGAGGTGGGCGCCCCCAAGATCACATCGGGCGCGGCCGCGTCCGAGTACTGCGCCTACACCTACGTCTGCGCCTTCCAGAACACGTGGTTCCAGGGCGACAAGAAGAGCTTCTTCACCTGCAACACGCTCAACTCGATCCCGTGGGCCGGGACCGGTTCCTGGATCAACAACCAGCGTGCCGCGCTCCGCGCCAAGTTCTACCGGAGCGACAAGACCATCGGGTGGATCTCCCCGGGCGGCTACAGCGAGGACGGACAGGCGCCCTGGGGCTGGGTCTATTGGCTCAGCCCCTGCTGATCCGCCCGGGCCTGAACTGCGCCTGACCCGGGCCTGACCCGGGCCGGGCCGACCGGTGCGCCGCCAGGACCGTCCGCTGAGCCGCGGCCCTGGCGGTGCACGGCCCCGATGGGTGCCGGGGGGCATCCATCGGGGCCCCGGCCCGCCCGCCGGAGCCGGACGTCAGCGCAGCACGCCCGCCTTCGAACCGTCCGTGAGCTTGCCCGTCAGTTCCACCTGCGCCCCCGCCGGGGCCTTCACCGCCAGCCGGTTGCCCACCGCGACCCCGCTCACCTGGCCGCCGCCCACGGTCAGCGAGGCGAACTGCGCGCTGCCCGCCGCCAGTACGTACCACTGCCCGGCCTTGGACTTCCACAGCACCCCGGCCAGCACCCGCGGTTCCCGCGGCCCGCACGCCGGCGTACCCTCCGCCTTCGCCGCCTGCGCCGCCAGCGGCGCGCCCGGGGCCAGGAACTGGGCCTGCACCCGGTCCGCCGTGCCCTGCCAGGTCTCCGCCCGGGTGCACAGCCAGGTCGCCGTGCCGTCGCCCTCGGGCAGCGGCTGCTTCGCGTACGTCCACGCGTTGACCGTGCGCACCCCGTGCGAGCGCACCGAAGGCAGCAGGCAGGCGATCCGCGACCAGTCGCCCAGCTCCGCGCCCTCCGTCACGTTCCGCTCGGCGCCCGGTGCTCCCGAGGTCAGCCGGGCCGGGGTCAGCTCGCCCAGGTCGGTGATCAGCCGGGTCGCGCCGTCACCGGTCACCGCCAAGGCGTTCCAGCTCGTACAGGTGCCCTCCGGGGCGGGGCTCGGCACCGGCGGAGTGATCCCCTCCGGCGTCAGCTCCAGTCCCGTCGGGGCGTCCCCCGGCTTCAGCAGGTCCCGCTGCGTCGCGGCCGTCACCCAGGGGGCCGTCAGATAGCGGACGTTGCCGTCGACCCGGCTGAGCACCAGGGCCGCCGCCGTGTCCGCCGAGGCGCCGTCGGTCCGGGCGAAGTCGAGGGCGGCGATCTCGGTGCCGGAGCGCGGTTCGGCGTACCGCACCACGCGCAGGCCGTCGTACAGCAGGACCACGACGGCCTGGTCCACGGTCCCGGCGAACAGCAGCTGCGGGGGTCCCATCGGCGGCCCCGACGGGGTGCCGGGGGTGGCCGAGACCACGACCGAGCGGCCCGGCCGGGCCCAGACGGCCAGCGCCCGCCGCAGCAGCGCGGCATCGTCGACGCGGTCGCCGCGCGCGGGCCAGCCGGAGTAGTCGGTACGGGAGGCCGTGCGCCAGACCGTGGGCGCGACCCGGAGCAGCTGCCCGGGGTCCAGCGCCTGCTCCGCGGCGGCGTTCTTCGCGTAGAGCGGGGCCGCGGCCCCGTCGGCCCCCCACCCGCCGCCGGGCAGGGAGAGCAGTACCCCGCACGCGGCGAGGGCGATCCCGGCGGCGATCCCGGCCCGCACGAGCCGGCGGCGGCGCAGCAGGTCGGTGGGCCGGGCCTGGAGCACGCAGGGGTCGAACTCGGGGGAGGCGAACAGCTCGTCGGTCGACGGGTCCCCGGACTCCGCGACGGCGGCGGCCGGATTGACCACCCCCGCCTCGGTCAGCACCCGCAGCACCTCCGGCTCGGACAGCCGCTCCAGCGCCCGCAGGACGCACGCCGCCCGGCCGGGCCCGTCGAGGGTGGCCAGCCACTGGTCGAGCGCCAGCTCCTCGGCCCCGCCCGAGCGCGGGAACAGCCGCAGCCCCCACACCTGGGGGAGCAGCGGCGGCAGTTGGGCCCGCCGGGGCAGCGCGCGGAACGTCAGCGGGATCCCTGCCTCCAGGGCGGAGCGCAGCACGCGCAGCCGTACGTACGCGTACCCCGACTCGGGACCCGCCCCGCCCCGCTGCCCCGGCACCCCGCCCTGCACGGCGGCCTGCGCGGCGGCCGACCCGTCCCGCCGGCCGCGCGGCAGGGCGCGCTGGGCCAGCGAGTGGGCGGTGAGGACCCGGCGGTTGCGGCCGAGCGCGGGCGGCAGCACCAGGTAGGCCAGTCGCACCAGCCGGGGATAGTGCTCGACGATGGCGGCCTCGGCCTGCTCGACGTCGGGGGAGAGGGGGCGGGTGGCGGTATCCGGCGCAGTCACGTTCAGCAGAACGAGCGAATGGTCGGATGGTCACCGGGTCCCAGCGCGCATGTTCGGACCGGACCGGCCGCCCGCCCGCCCGGCGGGCCCGGACGATCAGACGGTCAGGCGGGTGCGCAGGGCCTCGACCGTCTCGTCGGGGACGCCGAGTCCCTCGCGCACGTACTTCTCCATCGAGCCGTAGCGCGTGTTCACCTCGTCCAGCCCGGCCTCCAGGTAGGAGGGGAAGACGCCGATCAGCGCCAGCGCGATGTCCGGGTCTCCGCCGGCCGCCGTGAAGCCCTCGATCATCGGGGCGAAGGCGATCCGCACCGCCGGGTTGACCGACAGGTACTCGCTCATCAGCGTCTCGTCGTCGGCGCCGAGCAGCGACAGGATGACGGTCGCGCCCCAGCCCGTACGGTCCTTGCCCGCCGTGCAGTGGAAGAGCAGCGGCCCCGACTGCGGGTCGGCGAGCTCGGTGAGGAGCAGCCGGTACGCGGACTGCGCGGAGGCGGAGCTGACCAGGGAGCGGTAGAGGCTGGTGAACAGGGCCTGCACCTTGCCGCCGCCCAGGTGCTCCTCCGCCACCACCGGGTCGGACAGGATGTCCTTGAGCTGGGCCGCGGGAATCTTCCCCGGGCCGCCGTCGCCGCCGGCGTCGGCCGCCATCTTGTCGGCCAGGGCGTCGGCTATGAGGAGCCGGGCGCCGGCCGGCACCCGGTCGGGGTGCTGGCCGCGCTCCACGCCGGTACGGAAGTCGATGACGGTGCCGATGCCCAGCTCGGCCACCGCCCGGTCGACGTCGAGGTCGAGCCGGTCGAGCTGGCCGGAGCGCAGCACCAGACCCGGGCGGACGCTGCGGCCCCCGGCGAGCGGGGTGCCGCCGAGGTCCCGGAGGTTGGCGACGGTCTTGGCGGTGGTGACGGTCATCGTGGCGGCTCCAACGTGATCAGAGAAACATGATCAGAGAATCGAATGATCAGAGAACTGGATGGCTCGGAATGAAGCGCGCTGGGTGACGCGTGTCATCCGTATGATTTTCGGAGATTTCGCTCCGGAAAGGTAATCGGCCGCCAGCGAGACCCCGAGGCCGAGCCCCAGGGCCACCAGGTGCCCGGCGTCGGTGAAGGTCCGCTCCCGCCGCAGCACCGGCCGGACGGCGAGCGCCAGCAGGCCGGCCCGGGCGGTGGTGCGCACCGGTCCGCGCGGAAGGGCCGCGGTCAGCGCCCCGAGCACGGTGTTGAACCCGTAGCTGGTGCCCACGTCCACGGCCCGCCGGGTCCCGGGGCCGGCCGTCCGGCGGAGCACCCCGTAGACCAGCAGGGTGGCCGTGACGTGCCCGAACAGGAAGGCTGCCGCCGTCCACCAGGCCCCGTAGGCGTACTCGGCGTACCCGAGGACGGCCACCAGCAGGAGCGCGTACGGCAACGGCATCGGCTCCTCGACGAGGAAGGCGCTGGCCGGCAAGGTCTCCCAGCGGCCGGCGTCCAGGTTGTCGGCGTGGGTGGAGAACCGGCGCAGCAGCCGCTCCCGCGCCACCGGATCCAGCCGCTCCAGGGCGTACGCCCCGAGCTGGACCGTGCCCGTGTACACCGCGCTCAGCGGGACCGTCAAGGACAGGGGGCTCATCGGTCCATGATCGGCCACAGGGGTGCCGTACGGCCAGGCGGGGGGCCATGGCACTATGCGCTGGTCATGCCACACAGCCCCGCGCCGATGCGCGCCCTGCGGGCCGCACTCTTCGCGGCGGTGGCCGTCGCACTGGGTGCGACGGGGCATTCGTACATGTCCGGTACGGACCTTCCCGTACTGGCCCTTCTGTCCGCATTCGGGCTGACCGGCGGACTCGCCTGGCTCACCGCCGGGCGCCGCCGCGGACCCCTCGCCATCTCGGCGGCGCTGCTCGCCGTACAGGCGGCCCTGCACCTCGTCTTCTCGGCCTCGGCCGGCGGCGGGCACCGGGCCGGGGCGGACGGGGGCGACGGCATGGACATGGGTGCTGGCACAGGCACGGAGGGCGCGGCCGCGCACGGTGCGCACGCAGTGACCGGCACGCACGGCATGTCCGGCACCCACGGCATGCCGGCCATGGACGGCACGCACGGTATGGCCGGCATGGACGGCGCGGGCGCCCTGGACGGCATGAGTGCCATGGACGGCATGACCGCCATGGCGGGCATGGGTGACATGGCCGCCGGCCACGCCCACGACGGGCTCGGCATGATCGCCGCGCACGTCCTCGCCGGGCTGTTCTGCGCGCTCTGGCTGGCCTGGGGCGAGGCCGCCGTCTTCCGGCTCACCGCCGTCCTCGCCGCCGGGGCGCTGCTCGCCGCCCGGCCGCTCTCCCGGGTCCTCGCCCTGCTCCGCGCGCGCGGCGTCCCCGTACCGCCGGCGCCGGTGTTCCGGCCCGCCCGGTACCCGCGGCCGCGCACCCTGCGCGGGGCCGTGCACGCCCACACCGCAGAGCGGCGCGGGCCGCCCGCGCGCGGACGGATCCGTATCACGGCCCCCGGCCGTCCTGCCCGCGCCTGACCGAACGGCGCGCCCTCCCCGCCGCGGGTGAGGGGGCGAGACCCGGGGCCGCTCACCCCTGTCTTCGCCAACACCTAGGACACCCATGTCTCTCGACGAGGCCGTGGTCCGCGCAACGGACCCCGACGCGCCCGAAAGCCCCGCGCCCGAAAGCCCCGCACCCGCAACCCCCGCGGCCGAACACGCGCCGCCCCGCACGCCCGGCACCTGGGCCGCCCTGCGGCCGCTGCTCCTGCGCCTGCACTTCTACGCCGGGGTGCTCATAGCCCCGCTGCTGCTCGTCGCCGCCACCACCGGCCTGCTCTACGCCGGCTCCTGGCAGGCCGAGAAGATCCTGTACGCCGACGAGCTGACGGTCGACCGAGTCGGCGCGAGCGCGCAGCCGCTGGGCGCCCAGGTGGCCGCGGCCAAGAACGCCGCCCCCCAGGGCGAGGTCACCGGGGTGTGGCCCGCCCCGGAGGCGGACGCCACCACCCGGGTGATCATGGAGAGCCCGGAACTCGCCGAGGGCGAGACGCTCACCGTGTTCGTCGATCCGTATACGGCCGAGGTCCGCGGGAAGCTCACCACCGTCGGCGACGCGCTGCCGCTGCGGGCCTGGCTGAGCGAGTTCCACTCCAGCCTGCAGCTCGGGGAGTTCGGGCGGAACTACAGCGAACTCGCCGCGAGCTGGCTGTGGGTGGTCGCGCTCGGCGGACTCGCGCTGTGGATCGGCCGCAAGCGTGCCCGCAAGGCCGCTCTCGTGGTGCCCGACCGTACGGCGACCGGCCGCCGCAAGACCCTGTCCTGGCACGGCTCCGTCGGCGTCTGGATCGTGCTCGGACTCGTGGGCCTCTCCGCCACCGGCCTGACCTGGTCGCGGTACGCCGGCGAGAACATCGGGGAACTCAAGGACGGCCTCGGCGGGGGCACCCCGGCCGTGGCCGCCAAGCTCCCCGGCGCCCCGGCCGCCGACGCCGGCGGCGAGCACGCCGGGCACGGCGCGGCCGCCGGCGACCAGGCTGCGGCCGTGCCCGCCCCGGTCGACACCATCGGCATCGACGGAGCGGTGGCGGCCGCCCGGTCCGCCGGGGTCACCGAGTCGCTGCGGATCACCCTGCCCGCCCAGGGCAAGGGCTACGTGATCAAGGAGCAGGACAAGCAGGTGCCGGTGCACCTGGACGCGGTCGCCGTGGACCCCGCCGACGGCCGGGTCATGGACGAACTCCGCTTCGCCGACCACCCGCTGCTCGCCCAGCTGACCCGCTTCGGCATCGACCTGCACATGGGCCTGACCTTCGGGCTCGCCAACCAGCTGGCCCTGGCCGTGCTGGCGGTCCTGGTGATGTTCATGGTCGTCTGGGGCTACCGCATGTGGTGGCTGCGCCGCCCGACCAAGGAGCGCACGCTCTCGGTCGGCCGCCCCCAGCCGCGCGGGGCCTGGCGGAAGCTGCCGGTGACGGTGCTGCTGCCGCTGGCCGCGGCGACGGCCGTCGTGGGCTGGTTCGTACCGATGCTGGGCATCAGCCTGCTGGTGTTCCTCGCGGGTGACCTGGTGCTGGGCTTCGCGGCGTCGAGGCGTGCCGCGAAGGCGTAGTCCCGCAGTTGCCGACCGGGCCGGGTCCCCCACCGGGGGCCCGGCCCGACCGGTTTCCGGTCAGCCCTGCCTGCTCCTGCTCAGCCCTTCTTCCAGAGCGTGAGCAAAGTGACGTAGTCGGGCATGGGGCGGAGGGGGTTGTCGGTGTCGGGCACGACCTCGGTGATGCGCAGCATCGCCAGGTTCCCTTCGCTGGTCACTGTGCACAGCACGGTGCCCTTCGTGAGCTCCTTGCCCTTCTCCAGTACGGAAGCGGGCAGCGTGGAGGCCAGCGGGTTGGTGGCGACGGCGTCCTGGCACTCCTCCGGGGTGGTGCCGGGGCTCTTGCCCATGGCTGTCAGGAAGGTCAGGCTGTCGTCGCCCCAGGCTTGGTAGGTGAGTTCCATGCCTTCGGTCTTGCCGATCTTCCCCTTGGGGGTGATCTGCGGAGCGTCCAGGTCGACGTGGGTCCCGGTGCTCATGTAGGGCCCGCGCAGGGTCAGGGGCTTGTCCTGGAAGACCGCCGTGTACGCGGCCTTCGGCGCGGCGGGGGCGGAGGACGAGGCCTTCGGCGAGGAGGGGGCGGAGGGAGCGGTGGAGGCGGGGTCCGGAGCCCCGGCGGCGGGCGCGGCCGGGGTCTCCTGCCGGACGGCGGGTGTCTTCGCGTCGTTCTTGGAGTCGTCCTCGTCCATCAGCCAGACCGCGGCGCCGGCCCCCGCGACGACGGCCAGGACGAGCGAGGCGGCGACGAGCCCGCCGCGGAACCGCTTGGGGCCCGGAGCGGGGGCGGCGGCCGGAGCCGCGGTCGGCGGTGCGGGCTTCGGCGAAGGCTTCGGCGAGGGCGTCGGACGGCCCGGCTGCGGCGGCCCGGCGGGCCGGGGCGGTGCGTACGCGGTGTCCGCGGAGTGGACGCCGGGAGCAGCGCCACCCGCACCGGGGCCCGAGTCGGCCACGGTCGGCACCGGCGGATTCTCCGCGGCCCGTACCCGGCGGGCGATCTCCAGCCCGATCGGCTCCGGGAGCCACTCGTCGAAGTCGTTCAGCGGCCGCCCGGCGAACAGTTCGCACATCGCGGCGAGCTCGTCCGTACCGATCCGCTCCGCCGGATCCGCCGTCAGGCAGCGCTCCAGCAGCGGCTTCAGCTCGGTCGGGTAGCCGCTCAGGTCCGGGGGCGTCCGGTCGGTGTTGGCGATGCGCACGCCGAGGGCCGTGGCCCCGCCCTCCCCGTAGGGATGCCGCCCGGTGGCGGCCACCGCGGCGATGAGGCCGACCGCGAACAGGTCGCTCGCGGTGGTGACCTCGGCGCCCAGTGCGTGTTCGGGGGACATGTACTGCGGCGTGCCGATGACCCCGCCGGTGCGGGTGAGCTGCGTGCTGTCGGCGGCCCGGGCGATCCCGAAGTCGATGACGTACGGTCCGGCCGCTCCGAGCAGGAGGTTGGCGGGCTTCAGGTCCCGGTGCACGACTCCCGCGGCGTGGATGGAGCCGAGGGCCCGCGCCGTGCAGCCGATCAGCTGGAACACGGTGCTCAGCGGGAGCGGACCGTGGGCGCTCAGGGCGTCGTGCAGCGAGATTCCCGGTACGAACACCGAGGCGAGCCAGGGCGAGGCGCCCGTGGTGTCGTGGTCGAGGACCGGTACGAGGTGGTAGCCCTGCACCCGGCGTGCGGCCCGGACCTCCTGCTCGAACCGGCTCCGGAAGTCCCGGTCCTGCCCGAACTCGCGGCGGATCAGCTTCAGTGCGACGGGCTGCCCGCCGCGCGTGTGCGAGAGGTAGACGGTGCCCATGCCTCCCTCGCCGATCCGGGCGATCAGCCGGTAGCCGGCGGTCTCGCGGGGGTCCTGGGGCTCAAGTGGGGCAAGTACGCTGCCGGTTCCGATGGTCACGACGGAAGAGCCTACGTCAGGGACCGGGCCTGATCAGCACGGATGTGCGAGGAAGTCCCCTTTGGGGCGGCCTGAGTTGGGCCCGCCGGGCCCGTGCTCCCCCTCGTGGGCACGGGCCCGGGCGCCGGTCCGGTCAGGGGGCGTACTTGTACCCCACCCGGCGTACGGTCTGGATCGCCCCGCGGTGGGCGGCGCCCAGCTTGCGGCGCAGCCGCGCGACGTGGACGTCGACGGTGCGGCCGTCGCCGACGTGGCCGTAGCCCCAGACGGTGGTCACCAGCTGGTCGCGGCTGTGCACCCGGTGCGGGTGTGCGACCAGGTGGGCAAGCAGCTCGAACTCCAGGTACGTCAGGTCCAGGACCTCGCCGTCCACCTCCGCGGTGCGCTGCCCGGGGTCGATGCGGACCAGGGCGTCACCGGCGTGGGCCGCGGGGCCGGCCGCCGGGCCGGGGGCCGGGGCGGCGGGAACGGCCTGGGGGGAGAAGGCGATCGGCGGCTGCTGGTCGGCCGGTACGAGCACCAGGTACCCGACCATCGGCGGCTGGCCGGGGAGGGCGGGCAGGGTGTGCGCGGGGGCGGGCAGCCACGTGGCGCCCGGCGGCAGGAAGTCCACGACGCGAGCCACCTCGTCGCGGTCCACGGCGCGCAGGCGGTGGCGCGGACTGGGCGGGAAGCTCGGGTAGGCCAGGGACGAGGTCGCGGCGGAGGCGGCAGAAGCGAAGGAACGGGTGTTCGCCATGAGTGGTCAGCTCTTTCACGCGGAGTGGTCGGCAGGAGACGTGCGTAAGGGCGTCGTCTTGTGTCGTACCGCGCAGACCGAAGGCCTGGAGGAGGTCGCTTGGAGGTCCCGGAGGCTTTAGAGGGCCGGCGCGTTCTTCGCGCGGCAACACACCCGGTCGAAATCATGGTCCTGACGGGACGGCCAGAACGGCTCGAGGTCGCTACGACCTGTCGAGGTGTGTGAGTGGCTGGCCATGACCCCATTCAAGCAGACACGGGGACGCCGGGGCAGGCCCCGTCTCACTTCGTGGATAGGAATCTCATATTCCGCGATCATGCCGCGACCGGACCTTCACAACCCCGACAGACCGTCACCCACCCAACCGCTTCCTCCACTCCATGCCCGCCACCCGAACCGCATCACGGGCGGTTCCGTCCCACACCCATGCAAGCCCCACCGCATCCAACGCCCGGACGACCTCCCGCCCCACGGCGACGGTGGGCTCATCACCCTGCGCGAAGCCCCCGTAGAGCAGCCACAGGTCCCCTCCCGCGGCCACACCCTCGGTGCACTGCGAGTGAAAGAAGACGAACCCCCGGGCGTCCTCGCGGCCCGCCGCCCGGATCTCCGCGAGGCCGCAGGAGCGACAGCAGGCGAAGTTCTCCCGCGCGGTGATGCCGGTGGCCTCGAGCGAGGCGAAGGCCCGCGCCAGCCGCTCGGGGTCGGTCTCGCCCACCCAGTCGGCCTGTTCCGCCAGCCGCTCCCGCCAGAGCCGGTCCACCAGGTGCGCGGCCTGCGCACGTGACACCGGCCGGACCCCGTCCGCGACGAGGTACTCCTCGGCGTTCTCGCTCATGGCCGCCCGGTCGTCGTAACCGCACCGCAGCCCGTCCCGTACGTACGCGGTCAGCTCCTCCTCCACCTCCGGGGCGAGCGGAGCCGTCTCCTCCACCGGGAACTCAAGCCGCTCCCAGGACGGTCCGACGGCCCAGCCCTTTTCCTGGCGGGCCCAGCGGGCCATGACGTCCACCACCTCCGCCGTCGTGCGGACGAAGGCCTGGAAGTGCCGGTCGGGGGCGCCGTCGCGGTACTCCAGTTGGTAGTCCCCGCCGGTCTCGTGCCAGACCTGGACGAACACCTCCGGCTCGTCCGGCAGCCGCTCCGCGATGAGGAAGTGGTCGCCGTCGGCGCCGATGCGCCCGACGAGTTCGGACAGCATGGGCAGCGCGGGCCGGCGGTAGGTCTCGCCGGGCTGGGTGCGGAGGGCGACGGGCAGCATGCGCCACACGATGGCAGCCGCCACTGACAGCGCGACGCCCGCCCTCCCCGGGGGGAGGGCGGGCGTCGTGGTGGTGTCAGAGGGGGTCGGCCGGGGTCAGACCAGGCCGTCCTTCTCCAGGGCGGAGCAGCAGGTGTCCGTGATGAGGCGGGTCACCACGTACGGGTCCACGTTCGCGTTCGGGCGGCGGTCCTCGATGTAGCCCTTGCCGTCCTTCTCGACCTGCCACGGGATGCGGACCGAGGCGCCGCGGTCCGAGACGCCGTAGCTGTACTCGTTCCACGGGGCGGTCTCGTGCAGGCCCGTCAGGCGCTCGTCGATGCCGGCGCCGTAGTTCTTGACGTGGTCCAGCGGCTTGCTGCCCTCGCCCAGCGACTCGGCGGCGCAGATGATCGCGCGGTAGTCCTCGCGCATCGCCTTCGTGGAGAAGTTGGTGTGCGCGCCCGCGCCGTTCCAGTCGCCCTTGACCGGCTTCGGGTTCAGCGTCGCGGAGACGTTGAAGTCCTCGGCGGTGCGGTAGAGCAGCCAGCGCGCGATCCACAGCTGGTCGGAGACCTCCAGCGGGCCGACCGGGCCGACCTGGAACTCCCACTGGCCGGGCATGACCTCGGCGTTGATGCCGGAGATGGACAGGCCCGCCGCGAGGCAGTGGTCCAGGTGCTTCTCGACGATGTCGCGGCCGAAGATCTCGTCCGAGCCGACGCCGCAGTAGTAGCCGCCCTGCGCGGCCGGGAAGCCGTTGACCGGGAAGCCGAGCGGGCGGGCGCCGTCGAAGAAGGTGTACTCCTGCTCGATGCCGTAGATCGGCGCCTGTGCGGCGAACTTCTCCGCGATCGGACGCAGCAGCGCGCGGGTGTTCGACTCGTGCGGGGTCATGTCGATGTTCAGGACCTCGCACAGGACGAGGACGTTGTCGCCGCCGCGGATCGGGTCCGGGCAGGTGAACACCGGCTGCAGTACGCGGTCGGAGGCGTGGCCCTCGGCTTGGTTGGTGCTCGAACCGTCGAAGCCCCAGATCGGCAGGGCGTCGCCGTCCGCCATGATCTTGGTCTTGGAGCGCAGCTTCGCCGTCGGCTCGGTTCCGTCGATCCAGATGTACTCAGCCTTGTAGCTCACGGGCCCCATCCTTCGGTGCGTCGCTCCGGCGCAGACCCTTCGGGTGCTGCGCTGCGTCCTGCGGATCGCGTACGGCGGTTCACGTCCCTGTGGCTCGCCTACTGCGACATTCGTTCTGCGGTGTAGACCGCAGAGTGCCCGCTTGCGATTTCTCTTCCGTTGCCCGTATGTGAACCCCGTGTTACCGAGGTTTGCGCCGCAGGTGGGCGCGGTCGAGAGGGTTGGCGTCGGAACACCCGTCCGGGTGGGGCAGACTGGGCGGGTGAGCATTTCGTACGATTTGACGTCCGCCGGAGATGCCGCCGCAGAGGCCGCTCCCGGGCCCCGCCCACGCGTCGGGCTGCTCGGCACCGGCCCATGGGCCCGCCGCACGCACGCCCCCGCCCTCGCCGCGCACCCCGGCTCCGAGTTCGCCGGAGTCTGGGGCCGGCGCCCCGAAGCCGCGGCCGAGCTGGCCCGCGAGTACGGGGTGAAGGTGTACGAAGACCCCGACGCGCTCTTCGCCGACTGTGACGCCGTGGCCTTCGCGCTCCCGCCCGACGTCCAGGCCCCGCTCGCCGTGCGTGCGGCCGCCGCCGGCTGCCACCTGCTGCTCGACAAGCCCGTCGCCACGACCCCGGCCGACGCCCGCGCGGTCGCCGCGGCTGTGGCGGAGCACCGGGTCGCCTCCGTCGTCTTCCTCACCCTGCGCTTCGCCGAGCCGACCGCGGGCTGGGTCGCGGAGCAGGCGGAGCGCACGGGCTGGTTCACCGCCGCCGCGCACTGGCTCGGCGCGGTCTTCCCGCCCGACGGAGAGCCCAGCGCCTACGCGGACTCGCCCTGGCGCCAGGCCAAGGGCGGGCTGTGGGACGTGGGTCCGCACGCCCTGTCCGTACTCGTCCCGGTCCTCGGCGACGTCACCGAGGTCAGCGCCACCCGCGGCCCCGCCGACGTGGTCCAGTTGGCCCTGCGGCACACCACGGGCGCGGCCAGCACCGCCGTGCTCAGCCTCAGCTCCCCGCGCGCCGCCGCCGGTGTGGGGCTGGAGCTGCGCGGGACCGCGGGCGTCTTCGGCCTGCCGGAGTGGAGCGACGTCCCGGGGGCCTACGGCCGCGCCCTGGACGCGCTCCTCACCTCTGCCCGCACGGGGGTGCCGGACGTACGGGGGGCGGAGTTCGGAGCCCGGCTGACGGAGATCCTGGCGGAGGCGGAGGGGCAGCTGCCGCAGTGAGCGGGAGCCGTCACTTGATGACCGCGTTGGCCGCGATGATGGCCAGTCCGATCGTGGCGTCGGCGAGGCCGATGAGCAGGGCCGAGCCGAGCTTGTAACCGACCCGGATGGCCACGAAGGCCCCCCAGGCGAACAGCAGCGCGGTGTTCACGCCGAGCCCGACGGCCGTGACCCCGTGCGAGTCCCAGTCGGCGAGTCCGGCGACGAGCAGGAGAAGGACGGTGGGAAGGGTGGCCGCGATCATGGGCCACTCGTTCCACAGCGCCCGCGCGAGGATCCGCCACCGGTGTCCGACGGAGCCGGCCTGGTGGCTGCTCATGTGGTGCGAGTACCCGTGCGCGAGCCCGGCGGTGGCGGCGGTGACGAGCACCCAGCTGGCGTCGTAGAAGGGGGTGTACTCCCCGCCCTTCTGGTCCAGCGCCGCCAGCAGCCCGGACGCGAGGACGGTCCCGTACACCCCGCCGAACATCCAGTCGGCGCCGCGCCGGGGCGGCGGGAGCGGGGGGATCGCGGACGCGGGGAGACCCTGAGGCGTCTCCGGTGTCGGAGGCGCTGCCGGTGCCGGAGACGACGGCGGCACCGGAGGCTCGCCGGGCGTGGTGGGCCGCGGGTGGTGCTGCTCGTTCACGAGGGGTCCTTTGGTGCGGTACGTGCCTTTTGTGCTGGCCCCACCCTACGAGGCGTGAGGTGGGGCCGAGGTGAAGGGCCCGGCGGGAGCGGGGAGCGCGGGGCCTCACCCCGGTGCCGCAGCGGCGGAATACCGTGGACCGCGGGCGACTTGAACCCCGCATGGCAACTCTTGGACTCATCGGAAGCGGCAACATCGGAAGCACCCTCGCGCGGCTCGCCGTGGACGCGGGGCTGGACGTGGTCCTCAGCAATTCCAGGGGACCGCAGACGCTGGACGCCCTGGTCGCCGAACTCGGTCCGCGGGCCCGGGCCGCCACTCCCGCGGAGGCGGCGGCCGCCGGCGACTGGGTCGTGGCCACCATCCCGCTCGGGAGCTACCGAGAGCTCCCCGCCGAGGCACTGGCGGGCAAGGTCGTGCTCGACACGCTCAACTACTACCCCCAGCGGGACGGGCTCTTCCCCGCCCTGGAGGCGGAGGAGGCCACCACCAGCGGGCTCGTCCAGGAACACCTGGCCGGGGCGCAGGTGGTCAAGGCGTTCAACAACATCTACTTCAAGCACCTGCTCGCCCTCGCCCGCCCGGCCGGCTCCCCCGACCGCTCGGCCCTGCCGATCGCCGGCGAGGACCCGGCCGCCCGCGCGTCCGCCACCCGCCTCCTCGACCTCCTCGGCTACGACGCGGTCGACGCGGGGGAGTTGGCCGAGAGCTGGCGCTTCCAGCGGGACACGCCCGTGTACGTCCTCCCGTACGCCGAGGACCCGGCCCGTCCGGGGGGCCTTGCCGAGGACCCCGGGACCGTTGCCGGCGCCGCGGCCGTCCGCACCGCCCTGGCCGAGGCCGTCCGGCCGGCGGGCTCCGCCGGATGAGGATCCCGACGGCCGGAGCCGCTGCCGCGGGCCCGGCCTGATCCGGAAGGGCCGGGGGTCCGCGCGACCGGCCTCGGGGCCGGCCTCGGGGCGGGTCGAACGGGTTCCTTCGGGGTGGCCTCGGGGTCTGGTCAGGGTGATCACCGATGGGCAACGCGCTCTGGACGGAGGAGCGTTGGTGTCAGAGCCCACCGAGTCGCCTTCTCCAGGAGCCAGCGATGAACGCACGCCCCCGCACCCTCCGCCGGATCGCCGTCACCGGCATCGCGCTGGCGGCCCTCGTGGTGAGTGCGGGCGCCCCGGCCGCACTGGCCGCGACCGCGGCCCACGCCGAGCGGGGTGCCGCCCACGACCCCGCCGCGCTGCGGGGCCTGTTGGCCTCACTGCCCGACGAGGTCTCCACGGGTGCCCTGGTGCGGCTGTCCGGCGCGGGGCTGCGCACACCATGGACCGGAACGGGCGGGCCGGTCGCCGCCGACGCGGACGTCCCGATCGGCAGCGTCACCAAGCTGTTCACGAACGTCCTGGTGCTGCGGCTCGCAGCCGAGCACCGGATCGGGATGGACGCGCCGGTGCGCCGCTACCTGCCCGACCTGATACCCGATGCCTACGCCGCGGTGACCGTGCGCCAGCTCATGGACCACACCGCCGACCTGCCGATGCTCACCAGTGAGTCCGCGGATCCGCGCACCATGGTGCTCGACACGTTCGCGGCGGACGCGGCCGCCCGCCCGGGCCGCACACCCGCACCGGGCACGGTCCAGCAGTACAACGGGACGAACACCTTCGTCGCCGGCCTGCTCGTGAAGCGGATATCCGGCCGGAGCTACGGGGAGGAGCTGCAGCGCCGCATCGTGCACCCCCTGGGGCTGCGCTCGACCCGGATGTCGGCGGACCCGCGGATGGCCAGGTTCTGGGCGGAGGGAGGCCTGGACTCCACCGCGGCCGACCTGGACCGCTTCATGGCGGCCCTGCTGGGCGGCCGGCTGCTGCCGCCCGCCCAGCAGCGGCACCTGTACGAGGTTCCGGACGTGCCCAACGCCAAGGGGAACAGCTGCCTGTCGCCGAGGGCCTGCTTCAGCGCGGCCGGCCTGATGCGCCACGAGACGGCCGGCGGCACGGTGGTCTGGGGCAAGACGGGCTCCGGCCCCGGCTGGTCGACCGGGGTGTTCGCCACGGAGAACGCCGGGCGGCGGCTGGTCTACGCCCACAACCCGAAGCCCGGCACCTCCAAGGACCAGCAGACAGGACGCGTGGTGGAGTTCGTGAACGCGGGCTTCACCGGCTTCACGGGCTCCGCAGGCTAGGGGGGTGTCCCTCAGGCCGTGCGGGAGAGGGCGTCGCGGACGGCCTCCTCGGAGCGGGCCACCACTGCCGTGCCGTCCTCGGCCGTGATGATCGGGCGCTGGATCAGCTTCGGGTGGGCCGCCAGGTGGCTGATCCAGGCCCCGCGGGCCTCCTCGGTCTCCTCGCGCGGCAGGTCCCGTACGCCGGTCTCCTTGGCCAGCGGGTCCGAGGTGCGGGTGATGTCCCAGGGCTCCAGACCCAGCCGGCCCAGCACCTCGCGGATCTCGGCCTCGGAGGGCACGTCCTCCAGGTAGCGGCGGACGGTGTACTCGGCGCCCTCCGCGTCCAGCAGGGTCAGTGCGCTACGGCACTTCGAGCAGGCGGGGTTGATCCAGATCTCCATGCCCGAAAGCTTAGCGAGGCGCTGCCTGGCCAGGTCCTTTGTCAGTGGTCGCCGGTAAAATTCAAGGAGAAGGACAGGACGCCAACTTGCCTTTGGGAGGCTGTAGATGGCCACTGCCATGACCCTGCACACCATCGGGCCCGTCAAGAAGAAGCCGCTGCCGGCGGGGCTGCCCCGCGAGTGGTACGAGAGCCACAACCGGCGGCTGAAGGCCATGCGGCTGGCCATATCGCTGCTCGACTCGGGCACGTATGACGCTCAGCGCGCCACCAACCGCAAGATCCGCACGATGGCCGTCCGGACGGGCATCCGCCGGCCGTCGAACGTCACCTGCAAGATGGTCCGCTCCTTCATCCGCGACGCCGGGTAACCGGGGAGCCGGGGCGGGCCGGGCCGGCCAGGGCTCAGCCCGCCCCGTGCGTACGGGGCGGCTCCGAGTCCGCCCGGAGCGGGGCGGGGGCCTCGACCTGCTGGTCGCGCGCCGCGCCCGGTGCGGCCTCCGCCTCCGCTCCGGCGAGGCCGAACACGATCGAACCGGTGATCAGGGCGACGGCTCCGGCCGCCGCGATGACCGCGGTGATCCGCTGGTTGTGCTTGTACGGTGCGTGCATCATGTGGGCCTCGGATTCCGTGCTCGAAGGGCTGGAAGACCCGAGCGAAACATGCGAATAGCCCCGAATGGGCGCTTGTCGCCGTTTGGTCATGTGATCAGTACGGCGTGGTCACCGCCCTGCTGGTGCTGTCCCCGTCCTGCTCCGCGGACGGGGACAGCACCAGCAGGGCCACGTCGTCGCGCGGTCCGCCCCCGGTGAAGGACCGCAAGTCCCGCCACACCGCCGGGGCCAGCCCCGCGGGATCGGTCGCCAGGACGGGCACGCGCGCGGCCAGCGGATAGAAGTTCCCGGCCACGTCCCGGGCCTCGGTCACCCCGTCCGTGTACAGCACGAGCCGGTCCCCGGGGGCGACCCGGAGCTCGGCCGGTTCCGCCGGGGTGGGACCGGCCAGGCCCAGGCCCAGGGGAGGCCCCGGGTCCACGTCGACCTCCGAGACCGTGAAACCCCGTAGCAGCAGGGGCGGGGGATGCCCGCACGACACGATGCGCACGAGGTCCAGCCCGGTCGGGAACTCCACCAGCACCACCGTCGCGAAGAGCTCCGCGTGCGCCACCGACTCGGCCGCCGCGTCCGCCAGCAGCCGCCGGTCCAGCCGGGCCGCCACCGTCGTGAGTTCCGCGTCGTCCAGGACCCCCTCCCGGAAGGCGCCGAGCAGCGAGGCCACGGTGCCGACGGCGGCCAGGCCGTGGCCCTGGACGTCGCCGACCAGCGCGCGCACGCCGTAGGGCCCGACCCGTACGTCGTACAGGTCGCCGCCTACCAGGGTGCCGATCTGGGCGGCCCGGTAGAGGCCCGCGCAGCCGACCGCACCGACCCGTTCGGGGACCGGCGGCAGGACCGCGAGCTGCGCCGCCTCCGCGACCGTGCGCACGCTCACCAGCTGGGCGTCGCGGCGTCTTCGGACCCAGGCGACGACCACGCTGAGCAGCCCGATCACCGCGACGGTCGCGAGGTCGGAGCCCTGGGCGTGGGCGATGCCGAGCGAGGGCAGGCCGACGAGGACCAGCACCACCGCGGCGAAGACGGCCGTCCCGGCGGCCCCGTAGGCGAAGGCGGCGACCGGGGGGAGCCCGGCCAGGAAGTAGCCCAGCTCGACGTCGCCCGGGGTGATGCGCTGGACGAACACCAGCACCACGAGGGCCACCGCGGGCGCGAGGCGGGCCCAGCGCGGCGGCGGTGTCCCGCGCAGCCAGCCCGGTTCCTCGCGTCGGCGTCTCACCCCTCCACCCTGATCCCGGCACCGGGGGCGCGCACGCCGGGTGGCTCCTTCCGGCGGTGCCCGCGACAGTGGTGGCGTGACGGAAGCGGATGGCGCGGCGGCGCAGAGCGCGGCGATCAGTACCCGGCTGAACTGGCTGCGCGCGGGGGTGCTCGGCGCGAACGACGGGATCATCTCCACGGCGGGCCTGGTGGTCGGCGTCGCCGGCGCCACGACCTCACGGGCGGCGATCCTGGCGGCGGGCGTCGCCGGGCTGCTGGCGGGCGCGCTGTCGATGGCGGCGGGGGAGTACGTGTCGGTCAGCTCCCAGCGGGACTCGGAGAAGGCGGCGCTGGACCTGGAGCGGCGGGAGCTGGAGGAGTCGCCGGAGGAGGAGCTGGAGGAGCTGACCGGGCTGCTGGTGGGCAGGGGGCTGAGCGAGCCGGTGGCGCGGGAGGCCGCGCAGCAGCTGACGGAGCGGGACGCGCTGCGGGCGCACGCCCGCGTGGAGCTGGGGATCAACCCCGACGAGCTGGCCAACCCCTGGCACGCGGCGGCGGCGAGCCTGGTGGCGTTCACGGTCGGGGCGCTGCTGCCGCTGCTGGCGATCGTGCTGCCGGGGGCGTCGGGGCGGGTCCCGGTGACCGTGGTCGCGGTGCTGCTCTCCCTGACCCTGTGCGGTGTGCTCAGCGCGAAGCTGGGCGGGGCGCCTCCCGCCCGGGCGGTCCTGCGCAACGTCGTCGGCGGCGCCCTGGCCATGGCGGTGACCTACGCGGTCGGCACCTGGCTGGGCGCAGCCACCTGAGGGCCCCGGGCCCGCTCCGCCCCCGCCCCGCCCGGGGCGGAGCCCCCGTGGGGGCCGGGGCGCTGCCAAGATGGGCGCATGCGTATCGCAGTCACCGGTGCCACCGGGCTCATCGGCAGCGCCCTCGGGCGGTCACTGAAGGCCGACGGACACGAGGTCGTGCGCTTCGTGCGGCGCGAACCCGCCGGGCCCGGCGAGGCGCGGTGGGACCCCGCGCGGGGGTACGTGGACCCGGCCGGACTCGCCGGCTGCGGAGCCGTCGTGCACCTCGCCGGCGCCGGGGTCGGCGACCACCGCTGGACGGCCGCCTACAAGCGGGAGATCCGCGACAGCAGGGTGAAGGGCACGGCCGCCGTCGCCGCGGCCGTCGCCGCCATGGAGGAGCCGCCCGCGACGCTCGTCTGCGGTTCCGCCGTCGGGTACTACGGGGACACGGGCGACCGGATGGTCGACGAGGACGCCCCGGCGGGGGAGGGGTTCCTCTCCGAGGTCTGCGTCGCCTGGGAGGCCGCCGCCGCGCCCGCCCGGGAGGCCGGGATCCGGACCGTGTACGCCCGTACCGGACTGGTCGTCTCCGCCGAGGGCGGGGCCTGGGGGAAGCTGTTCCCGATCTTCAAGGCCGGGATCGGCGGCCGCCTCGGCAACGGCCGCCAGTACTGGTCGTACATCTCCATGCACGACGAGATCGCCGCCCTGCGGCACATCCTCGACACGCCCGCCCTGTCGGGGCCGGTGAACCTGACCGCCCCGGAGCCCCTGACCAACCGCGAGGTCACCGCCGCCATGGGCCGCGTCCTGCACCGCCCGGCGGTGTGCGCCGTGCCCGCGCCGGTCATGTGCGCGGTGCTCGGGGAGTTCGCCCAGGACGTGCTGGGCAGTCAGCGGGTGCGCCCCGCCCGGCTGCTGGACTCCGGGTTCGTCTTCCGGTACCCGGGGATCGAGGAGTCGATCAGGGCCGCACTGGAGGCCTGAAACGCCCCGGAGCTCTGGGGGAGCGCCCGGCGCACACTTCGAGGCGCAGTTACGCCGAATGCGACCGTCGTGCGACCGGAGTTGACCGCATCACCCGTAATGGTCCGACCAACTCGGGTTCCGCTGGACTCCGTTGGGGGAAGGAGGTTCCCCACACAGCCGGGCCGACCTCGGGGAGGGGCACGTGCTCAACAGCGCACACGCACACCATGCGGACGTGGTCATCGTAGGAGCGGGAGTCTCCGGACTCGCGGCAGCGCACCACCTGATCGCGGCCGGGGTCACGGTCATCGTCCTGGAGGGCGCGGCCGATGCCGGCGGCCGGATGGCCACCGAGACCGTGGACGGCTTCCGGCTCGACCGGATCGGCCAGCTCCTCAACACCGCCTACACCGAACCGGCCCGCACCCCGGGCCTGGAAGGCCTGGTCCTCAAGACCTTCGCTCCCGGCGCCCTCGTCCACAGCGACGGCAAGGCGCTGCGCGCCGGCGCCCTCACCCCCGCCCGGGCCCTGACCAGCGGCTCCCTCGACCAGGCCCGGATCGGCGCGGCGCTCGCCCGCCTCGCCGCCCTGCCCGAGGAACGCCTGCTGGCCCGCCCCGAGCGCACCGCGCACGCGGCCCTGAGCTCCAGCCGCCTCGGTACGACGCTGCGCCCGCTCCTCGCCGCGCTCCTGCGCGACCCCGGACTCTCCAGCTCCAGCCGGGTCGCCGACCTGGCCCTGCGCACCTTCGCCCGCGGCCGCCTCGCCGTACCCGAGGGCGGCGCCGCCACCCTGCCCGGACTGCTCGCCGCCGCGCTGCCGCCCGGCACCGTACGCACCGGGGTCCGGGTCCGCTCCGTCGCCACCAACCTGGTCACCACCGAGGAACACGGAGACTTCAGCTGCCGCTCCGCGGTCCTGGCCACCGGCGCCCGGGCCGCCGCCGAACTGCTCCCGGGCCTGCGCGTGCCCGCCTTCCACCAGGTGACCGTGATCCACCACGCCACCACCACCCCGCTCCCCTGGGACGGCTCGCTGCTCCTGGACGGGGACCCGGACTGGCCCGTCGCCCACACCGCCGTGATGAGCGCGGTCGACCCGACCCGGGCCCCCGCCGGCCGCAGCCTGGTCACCACCACCGTCCTCGGCCCGCCGCCGCCCACCCGCACGGTCGCCTCGCGGCTGGCCCGGCTCTACGAGACCGCGACCCGGGACTGGCAGCTGCTCGCCGTCCACCACACCCGCGAGGCCGTACCCGCCATGCCGCCGGGGCAGGACACCCGGCGCACCGTCAGGGTCCTGGCCGGGCTGTACGTGTGCGGCGACCACCGGGACACCAACACCGTCGAGGGAGCCCTGCGCTCCGCCCGCCGCGCCGCCGCCGCCGTCCTGCGCGACTTCGGCATCCCCGTCCCGACCGCCCCGCAGGCCACCCTCCCGCTGGCGGCCTGAGGCCCAGGACGCCCGAGGACCCCGGAGGGGCTGGTCCGCCCGCAGGGCGAAGATCAGCCCCTCCGGCGTTCGAGGAGCGGGGTCCGGGGCGGAGCCCCGGGAACGGACCCGCAGGGATTCCACGGCGCGGCCGCCCGCCGGGCCCCGCACCGCAGCCGACCCGCAGGGTCAGGACAGGGCAGCCACGCGGTCCCGGTACCCGCGCACCGCGGACGCGTCCCGGTACGGCTCCAGCCGCCGCTCGAAGTCCCGTACGTACTCCACCGCCCGCACCGACCGCATCTCCATCGCCTGCTGCGCCGCCTCCGCGCCCAGCGCGCACGCCTGGTCCAGCTCGCCCAGCCCCAGCCGCGCCGTGGCCAGCACCACCCGGCAGAACAGCCGCGACCGCGCGTACGAGGGCGCCCGCAACTGCAGGGACCGCTCCGCGTGCTGCGCGGAGGCCCGGTACTGCTGCAGGTCCCGGTGGCAGTGGCCGAACTCGTCCGCGAGCTGCGCCTCGTCGAAGTCGCGTGCCCAGTGCGGCACGTCGTCCCCTGGCCGGGCCGCGCCCAGCGCCCGCTCGGCCCGCACCAGCGAGGCCGTCGACGCCCTGACCTCCCCGAGCACCGCGTGCCCGCGCGCCTCCGCCGCGTGCAGCAGCGCCTGCACCACCGGCGGCGGCCCGGAACCCACGCCCTGCTGCGCCACCCGGGCCAGCTGCACCGCCTCCCGGCCGTGGCCGAGGTAGACCGCCTGCCGGCTCATCGTGATCAGCACGTACGCCCCGTACGGCCGGTCCCCGGCGGCCTGGGCCAGCCGCAGCGCCTGGACGAAGTACCGCTGGGCGAGCCCGTGCGCGGCGATGTCGTACGAGGTCCAGCCCGCGAGCCGGGTCAGATCGGCGGCCGCGGAGAACAGCCGGCGCCCGGTGGTCTCCCCGTAGGTGCCGCGCAGCATCGGCTCGGCCTCGTGCTCCAGGTACCGCACCAGGGCCTGGCGGGCGTGGCCGCCCCCGTAGGCGTGGTCCAGGGTGCGGAACAGCTCGCCCACCGATCTGAGCGCCGCGATGTCACCGCCCGTGACCCGCTGCCCGGGACCGCGGTCGATCTGCCGCTGCCGGGGCACCGAGGCCCGCCCGGGCACGGCACGGCCCTGATCGAGGCGGCCCGGTTCCGGGCGGCCCTGCTCGGGAACGCGCGGGGCGGCCTGCTCCGCGCCCCGGCCGACCCGCTCGTCGGCCCGCCCGATCAGCCAGTCCCGGCTGGGCACGACCAGCCCGGCCGGGGTGAAGGCGATCTTGCGCAGTTCGGCGTGCGAACCGGAGTCCTTGCGCCACAGGCCGCTCGCGATGTCGACGGCCTCCTCGGGGGTGGCCGCGAACTCCAGCCCCGCGTACACCGGGGCGCACGCGTCCAGGCCCAGGTCCTGGGCCGACAGCCGCCGTCCCAGGCGCCGGGTGAACACCTCCGCGATCAGCGCCGGGGTGGTGCCGCGCGGCTGCTGCCCGCGCAGCCAGCGGGTCACGGAGGTCTTGTCGTACCGCAGATCGAGACCGTGCTCCAGCCCGAGCTGGTCGACGCGGCGGGCGAGCCCGGCGTTGGAGAACCCGGCCTCGGCGATCAGCGCCGAGAGCTGCCGGTTGGGGACGCGCTGGGCAGGTCGTTCCGTCATCGGCTCCACGGTCTCCTGACGTGACGGACCGGAGACCCGGCCCTGTGAACGGCGTGAATGTAGCGGCGAACCTCGCCCGTACCGCCCTCTCTGTCCCACATTCATCCGATCGTGTGCAGAACCGGTGGGTCTCTTTACGGACGGACCCCCTCCACCCGCGTACGCTGCGCCCCATGACCCGCCGGCCCACCGGGGACCCGCACCCCGGCAGCTGCGCGCGCCCCGACGGCGACGGCAGCCACGCAGAGTCCACGGCTGCCCCGCACGTGCCCGAGCTGACCGCGCCCGAGCTGACCGAGGCGGAGTGCCGGCGTTGCGGGACCTACATCGCGGGCCTCGACGGGCGCTACGCCTGCGGGGTCTGCGGCTGGGTGAACGACCACACCGAAGGGCACCGCCGGCTGCCCCGGGCGGACGAGGACCCGGACCTGCCCCCGAAGGGCCGCAGGAGGCCGAAACAGCTCCCCGGGACGGGCGGCTGACGGGGCCCGCGGGGGCCGCCGTACCCTTGCCTGGTGCGATAGGTGCACACAGCAAGTTCGTCGGCAGGTTCAACGAGGAGGCGCCGCGGTGGCTGAGCTTGGGTTTGTCCGCATGGGCTTCGGTCCGGAGGCCGTCGAGTACACGGTGGCCTGGGAAGAGCAGCGCCGGGTGCACGCGGCCCGCTTCGCGGACGAGATCGAGGACACCTGCCTGCTGCTGGAGCACCTGCCGGTCTACACGGCCGGCCGGCGCACCGCCGAGAGCGAGCGCCCGCTCGACGGCACGCCCGTCGTGGACGTGGACCGCGGCGGCAAGATCACCTGGCACGGCCCGGGCCAGCTGGTCGGCTACCCGATCATGAAGCTGCCCCGCCCGGTCGACGTGGTCGCCCACGTCCGCCGCCTGGAGGACGCGCTGATCCGCACGGCCGCCGAATTCGGCCTGGAGACCACCCGCGTCGAGGGACGCAGCGGCGTCTGGGTCCTCGGCGACCCGGTGGAGGAGCGCCCGAAGATCGGCGGTCTCTCGCTGGACTTCGACCCGCGGCTGCACGACGAGGAGTTCGACCCCCGGCTGAACGGCCCCGAGTACGCCCCGTCCAACGCCGGCCAGCGCCGCGAGGACCGCAAGCTCGCCGCGATCGGCATCCGGGTCGCCAAGGGCGTCACGATGCACGGCTTCGCGATCAATGTGAACCCCGACAGCACCTGGTTCGACCGGATCATCCCCTGCGGGATCCGGGACGCCGGTGTGACCTCGCTCTCGTACGAACTGGGCCGCGACATCACCATCGCCGAGGTGCTGCCGGTGGTCGAACGGCACCTGAAGGACGTGCTGGAGCAGGCGGAGCTGCGGCCGCGGGAGATAGAGACCGCCGCGACCTGATCCCCGGGGGACGCCGGGGAATGGGTCGGGCCGCCCGCAGGTTGGCCGACGTAAGAGCTATGAAATTACGGGCGTACCCTGGTGGGCGCCGAAGAATCGAAGTCACAGGGAGCCGGTCGTGTCCGCAGTCGCACCCGACGGACGCAAGATGCTGCGCCTAGAGGTCCGTAACGCCCAGACGCCCATCGAGCGCAAGCCCGAGTGGATCAAGACGCGGGCCAAGATGGGTCCCGAGTACACCAAGATGCAGGCCCTGGTGAAGGGCGAAGGACTGCACACGGTGTGCCAGGAAGCCGGCTGTCCGAACATCTACGAATGCTGGGAGGACCGCGAGGCCACCTTCCTCATCGGTGGCGACCAGTGCACCCGGCGCTGCGACTTCTGCCAGATCGACACGGGCAAGCCCGAGGCGCTGGACCGCGACGAGCCCCGCCGCGTCGGCGAGTCCGTCGTCACGATGGACCTGAACTACGCCACCATCACGGGCGTCGCGCGCGACGACCTGGTCGACGGCGGTGCCTGGCTCTACGCGGAGACCGTGCGCCAGATCCACCAGCAGACGGCGGAGCGCGCGGCCGGCCAGACCAAGGTCGAGCTGCTGGCCCCGGACTTCAACGCGGTCCCGGAGCTGCTCGAAGAGGTCTTCGCCTCCCGCCCCGAGGTCTTCGCCCACAACATCGAGACGGTGCCGCGCATCTTCAAGCGCATCCGCCCCGGCTTCCGCTACGAGCGCTCGCTCGACGTCATCCGGCAGGCCCGCGCCTACGGCCTCGTCACCAAGTCCAACCTGATCCTGGGCATGGGCGAGGAGCGCGAAGAGGTCTCGGAGGCGCTGAAGGACCTCCACGAGGCGGGCTGCGAGCTCATCACCATCACCCAGTACCTGCGGCCCTCGCCGCGCCACCACCCCGTCGAGCGCTGGGTGAAGCCGGCCGAGTTCGTGGAGCTGGCGAAGGAGGCCGAGGAGATCGGCTTCTCCGGAGTCATGTCCGGCCCGCTGGTCCGCTCCTCGTACCGCGCCGGACGCCTCTACCAGCAGGCGATGGAGAAGCGCGCGACCGTCTGAGTGACGCGTGGTGCGCAAGGTATGTGAACTCGCGCACAAAGTCTTACTTCCGGGTAACACCGCATCGATGCGGCCCCTAGGCTCTTGCTAGCGAGAGTCCGGTGGGCCGCATCAAGGTTTCATCACTGTTTGACCAGTCGGTCATGCCCTGGTAACACCAGTCAGTGACGATTGTTCGACGCACCGCACACACGCTTGGCCACCCCCGACGTGAGCACCGTGAAAGGGTCGACACCATGCAGGCCGCGCCCGTACGCGCCATCGCCATTCCTTCCTTCACCGACGCCGTCCGCGGCCTGGAATCGCTGCTCATGAGCGGTGCCCGCCGGAACGCCTGGACGGCCGTCCTCGAAGACCGCCGCAGGGCCAAGGACCGGGTCGAAACCGAGCACGTACTCGAGGCCGCGGCGACCCGGACCGAGAAGGCCACGTAAACTTCGCTGCATGGCGAGGAAGTCAAACGCAGAGACTGCTGCGAACCCCGGGCGACTGAAGCAGATCGCCCTGACGTACAAGATGACGCGCAAGGCCGACCCGAAGGTCGGTCTGATCGTCGCGGGCGTGGGAATCGTCACCTTTGGTGTCTTTCTTGCGATCGGCTTCCTGATCGACCACCCGGTCTACCTGGGCATCCTGGGCTTCCTGGTGGCGTTCCTGGCGATGGCGATCATCTTCGGACGGCGAGCCGAGACGGCCGCCTTCGGACAGATGGAGGGACAGCCGGGCGCGGCCGCGGCCGTACTGGACAACGTGGGCCGGGGCTGGACCACCACCCCCGCCGTCGCGATGAGCAAGCAGCAGGACATCGTCCACCGTGCCGTGGGCAAGGCCGGCGTGGTCCTGATCGCCGAGGGCAACCCGAACCGGGTGAAGCCGATGCTCGCGAACGAGAAGAAGAAGCTGGCCCGGATCATGCCCGACATCCCGGTCCACGACTTCATCGTGGGCAAGGGCGAGGGCGAGGTGCCGCTCAAGAAGGTCCGTACGACCCTGATGAAGCTGCCCCGCGTGCTCTCCGGCCCCCAGATCACCCAGGTCAACGACAAGCTGCGGGCCATGGGCGACCTGCTCAGCAACATGCCGATCCCGAAGGGCCCGATGCCCAAGGGGATGCGCATGCCGCGCGGCGGAAAGATGCGCTGATCCGCTTTTCGTATACGACACAGAGGGGCGCCCCGGGCCGATGGCCCGGGGCGCCCCTCTGTGTCGGTCGTGTCGGTTCCTTCTGCCGTCTCAGATCCTGACCTGCACGGCGCCGCTGAGGCGGTCGTGGAGGCCGCGGCCGTCGCGGTCCCAGACCAGGGCCGGGATCAGCAGGGCGAGCAGGGCGGTGCGGAGCAGGACCCGGCCGAATCCGAGCGGGCCGCCGTTCTGCGAGACGACACGGAGGCCCAGAATCCGCTTCCCGGGGGTGAAGCCCACCGTGCCGACCGTCAGGACCACCAGGGTGACGAAGACCGCCAGGGTCCAGTTCCCCGAGCCGTTCCAGTCACGGCCCGTGATCAGGCTGTACGCGATCAGCTGGCAGGCCAGCCAGTCGATGGCCACGGCGCCGAGCCGGCGGCCGAAACGAGCCACCGAGCCGGGCCCGTGCTGCGGCAGGCCGAGCTGCTTGCCGGGGTACCCGAAGTCGGCACCCATCTCCTCCGCGGCCTCGCGGGGGCCGGAGAGCCAGGATCCGATTGCTTGCCTCTTGTCCACGCCAACACGGTACCCGTGCCGTCTGACGCCGTTCCGACGGGACCCTGGTTAACTTGTGCGAAACAAATGGGTCATGCTTGAGAAACCCCGTCTGCTTATGGTCGGGTCAGCGTGCGGCACCGCACTGACGCACCACTAGCTATAAAACCCGCCCCTGCCCCGGGGCCGGGAGTAGGAGGAGTTGGATGTTCAAGAACGCCGACGAAGTGACGCAGTACATCCAGGAGAACGACGTCAAGTTCGTTGACGTCCGCTTCTGCGACCTGCCTGGTGTGATGCAGCACTTCACCATCCCGGGGCGGGCGTTCGACCCGAACGAGGAGCTCGCCTTCGACGGCTCCTCGATCCGCGGCTTCCAGGCGATCCACGAGTCCGACATGGCGCTGCGTGCCGACATCACCACCGCGCGCCTGGACCCGTTCCGCAAGGACAAGACGCTCAACATCAACTTCTTCATCCACGACCCGATCACGGGCGAGGCCTACAGCCGCGACCCGCGCAACGTCGCGAAGAAGGCCGAGGCGTACCTCGCCTCCACCGGCATCGCCGACACCGCGTTCTTCGGCCCCGAGGCCGAGTTCTACGTGTTCGACAGCGTGCGCTTCGCGACCTCCGCGAACGAGAGCTTCTACCACATCGACTCCGAGGCCGGTGCCTGGAACACGGGCTCCGAGGAGAACAACCGTGGTTACAAGGTCCGCTACAAGGGTGGTTACTTCCCCGTAGCCCCGGTCGACCACTTCGCCGACCTGCGCGCCGAGATCTCCCTCGAGCTGGACGCCCAGGGCCTCCAGGTCGAGCGTCAGCACCACGAGGTCGGCACCGGTGGCCAGGCCGAGATCAACTACAAGTTCAACACGCTGCTCGCCGCGGCCGACGACCTGATGCTCTTCAAGTACATCGTGAAGAACGTCGCGTGGAAGAACGGCAAGACCGCGACCTTCATGCCGAAGCCGATCTTCGGCGACAACGGCTCGGGCATGCACGTGCACCAGTCGCTGTGGGCGAACGGCGAGCCGCTGTTCTACGACGAGGCCGGCTACGCGGGCCTGTCGGACACCGCCCGCTACTACATCGGCGGCATCCTCAAGCACGCCCCGTCGCTGCTCGCCTTCACCAACCCGACGGTGAACTCGTACCACCGCCTGGTCCCGGGCTTCGAGGCGCCGGTCAACATGGTGTACTCGCAGCGCAACCGCTCCGCCGCGATGCGCATCCCGATCACCGGCTCGAACCCGAAGGCCAAGCGCGTCGAGTTCCGCGCCCCGGACCCGTCCTCGAACCCGTACCTGGCGTTCGCGGCGCTGCTCCTCGCGGGCCTCGACGGTGTGAAGAACAAGATCGAGCCGATGGAGCCGATCGACAAGGACCTCTACGAGCTCTCCCCGGACGAGCACGCGAGCGTCCCGCAGGTCCCGACCAGCCTCGAGGACGTCCTCAAGGCCCTCGAGGAGGACCACGAGTACCTCCTGGCCGGCGGTGTCTTCACCCCCGACCTGATCGAGACCTGGATCGACTACAAGCGCACCCACGAGATCGCCCCGATCGCGCAGCGCCCGCACCCGCACGAGTTCGAGCTCTACTTCGACCTCTAAGCCGTGCCGTGGTCGTGCTGACGCACTGATCGACCGAAGCCCCGCCCCCTTCCGTGAGAGGGGGGCGGGGCTTCTGCGTTGCGGCGCCGCGGCGCTAGCGTCGGGGCATGGATGACGTGTGGAAGACCATCGGGGCGCTCGCGGCGCGGTTCGACGAGCACGACCGGGAGCGCGGGGTGGCCCGGGAGGAGAGCGCGACCCTGCAGGTCCTCAAGATCGGCGAGGAGTTCGGTGAGGCGGCGCAGGCCGTCATCGGGGCCAGGGGGACCAATCCCCGCAAGGGCGACTCGCACACCTGGAGCGACGTGGAGGCGGAGGTCGCCGACGTCGTCATCACCGCGATGGTGGCCCTGGCGCGGATGCGGCCCGACGCTCCCGCCTTCCTCGCGGAGCACCTGAGGGCGAAGTCCGAGCGGTTCCTCTGAGGGGCGCCGCCGGCCGGGCCGGCGGGGCGGGCGGCTCAGGGCGTCAAGGGCGCCGCGTCAGGGGCATCGCGCCCGTGAGGTCGCGCAGGCAGCGGATCGCGAGTTCTGCGGGGGAGCCGGGGCCGGAGGGCGGGGCGTCCGTGGCCGACCAGAGTTCCAGGGCGATGCGGATCGCGTCCGTGGCCGCCGCGGCGAGGAGGCGTACGGCGAGGGGCTCGGCCTCCGGGCCGGCGAGCCGGGCCACGATCGGGACCAGGCGCTCCTCGGAGTCCTGGTTGACCCGGTACCAGACGGCCCGCAGCGCCTCGTCGGTCGCCGCGGCGCGCAGCAGGCCGCGGGTGACCTCCAGGCCCTCTTCGAGGGCCTGCGGGCCGGTGAGGGAGCGGGTGACGGCGCGTTCCAGGGCCTCGGTGAGCGGGGTGCCGGGGTCCTCCTCGGCGAGCAGGGCGCGCCAGGCGTCGCCCCCGCCGGCGAGCAGGGGGCCGACGGCCTCCTGCTTGTTGCGGAAGTAGCGGTAGAAGGTGCGCAGTGCGACGCCCGCCCGGTGGGCGATGTCCTCGGCGGTGGTGCCGTCGGGGCCGTGCTCGGCGAAGAGTTCGCAGGCGGCGCGGGCGATGTCGAGCTGGGTGGCCGCCTTGCGGCGCTCGTTCAGCGACTGGGCTCCGGGGCCGGCCTGGGGAGAGTACGGACGAGGGGATCTCACCGGGGAAGGATACCTCGGACCCGTGCATCAATTACATGTTTTGACAGTCTGGCAAAACGTGTCATCCCGGGAGTACGCTCGTCCCCATGAACCGTTACGAAGGACGTCGCGTCCTCATCACCGGCGGTGGCTCCGGCATCGGCCAGGCCACCGTCCACCGCATCCTGTCCGAGGGCGGCCGCGTCCACACCGTGGACGTCAACGAGGCCGGTCTCAAGGCCACCGCCGACCAGGCGGCCGCCGACGGGCACGCGGACCGCCTCACCACCGCGGTCCTCGACATATCCGACGAGGCCGCGGTCAAGGCGGGCATCGCCGCCGCCGTGGACTCCCTCACCGGGATCGACGTACTGGTCAACGCCGCGGGCATCCTGCGCTCCGCGCACACCCACGCGACCACGCTCGAATTCTGGAACAAGATCATCTCGGTGAACCTGACCGGTACCTTCCTGGTCATCCGGGAGTCGCTCCCCGCGCTGCTGGCGGGCGACCAGCCGGTCGTCGTCAACTTCAGCTCCACCTCGGCGTCCTTCGCGCACCCCTACATGTCCGCCTACGCGGCCAGCAAGGGCGGCATCCAGTCCATGACCCACGCGCTCGCCGCCGAGTACAGCAAGCAGGGTCTGCGCTTCGTCGCCGTCGCGCCGGGCTCCATCGAGAGCGGCATGACCACCGGCACCGGCCCCGGCCTGCCCGAGGACACCGACTGGAGCCTGTTCGCCAAGCTCGCCCCGGCCCTCGGCCAGGGCTTCGCCGGCCCGCAGACGGTCGCCGGCGTCGTCGCCATGCTGGGCTCCGAGGACGGCGCCTTCATCACCGGTACGGAGATCCGCATCGACGGCGGCACGCACTACTGAGCAGGTGGGGCGTCAGCCCCTGAAGCGGTCCCACAGCCGGGGGAAGCGCTCCGCGAGCACGGCTTCGTTCTCGAAGTCGAGCGCGGCGCCCTCCGGCTCGGCCGCTTGCAGCGGGATCCCCAGATCCGGCGCGACCGCCCCGGTCAGCTGCTCGTACGCCTCGTCCGCGGCGTACCCCAGCTCCTCGCCGTCCCCGTCGATGTCCTCGTCGAACTCGCCGAGGAGCTCCGCCAGCTGGTCGGGATCGTGCACCCCGCCCTCGAAGACCTCCCGCCCCTGGCCGATCAGCCAGCACCGGAAGTAGTCGAACGCGTCGTCGCTGGCCCCGTCGAGCAGCACCCACGCCGCGCCCCACAGGTCCCAGGTGTACGCCCGGTTGTACCGCGACTCGAAGTGCCGGGCGAAGTCCAGGACGGAGTCCGGGTCGAGCTGCGCCAGCCGCTCCACGAGCAGCTCGGCGTGTTCCTCGGGGTCGCCTTCGGCGGCCTCGCGGGTACGGTCGACCATCTCCCAGAACTCCGTCTCGTCCATCACCGCTCAAGCATCACGGGTACGCCCCCGTGCCGCCACCGCGCGTGCCGCGAAAGGCCGGTCCGTGCCCCCGCACGGCCGCATACTCGGACCGGAACCGGCGCACGCGACCGCGCCGGGCCGGGAGAATCCGAGAGGGCCGAGGGAAGGGGCACGCGGATGCGGGGGGAATTACTCGGGGGCCGGTACCGGCTCGGGGAGCGCCTCGGCGGGGGAGGCATGGGCGAGGTCTGGGCCGCCGAGGACGTGAGGATGCGCCGGCCGGTCGCCGCCAAACTCGTCGACGCCGTGCCGGGCCGGTACGCGGACCAGGTCGAGCGGCGCTTCGTCCACGAGGTGCGCTCCGCGGCCAACCTCCCGCACCGGCACACCGTGACCGTCCACGACTGCGGAGAGGACGTCGTGGCGGGCCGCCGGACCCTCTACCTGGTCATGGAGCACGTCGACGGCCGGGACCTGCGGGCCGTCTTCCACTCCGGCCCGCGCCCCGCCTGGTACGAGGTCGTGGACTGGGCCGCCCAGATCGGCTCCGCGCTCGCCGCCGCGCACGGGCGCGGCATCCTGCACCGGGACATCAAGCCGCAGAACGCCATGCTCACCGGCGAGGGCGTCGTCAAGGTGCTGGACTTCGGCCTCGCCAAGATCCTCCGTGAGAGCCTGCGCCTCGGCGAGCTCACCGCCTCCGGCACCGCGCTGGGGACGCTCCCCTACATGTCCCCCGAGCAGTGCCGCGGAGACCGGGGGATCGACCACCGCACCGACCTCTACAGCCTCGGCTGCCTGCTCTACGAGGGCTTCACCGGCCGGCCGCCCTTCACGGACCCGGCCCCGCACGTCCTGCTCCGGCAGCAGCTCTACGAGGCTCCGCCCCCGCTCACCGCCCGGAACGCGCCCGGCGTCCCGCCCGGCATGGCGGACCTGGTGGCGAGCCTGCTCGCCAAGGACCCCGCGCGGCGTCCGCCGGACGCCGCCACCGTGGTGGCCCGGCTGCGCGCGCACCTCCCCGGCGCGGGTGCGGAGCCGGGCACGCAGCCCCGTACGGCCCGGGCCGAGGAGGAGGCCGCGGAGCTGCTGCGCAGGACCGAGCGGGAGGTCGGGGAGGTGCGCGCCCGTATCGAGCGAGACGTCCGGCACGTGCGCGAGCAGGCCGCCGAGGACGTGACCCGGGCCCGGGCGGCCGCCCGGAAACTGCTCGAAGAGACCCGGGCAGCCGCGCGTACCGTGCTGGACGATGCCAAGGCCCGGGCCGACGCCATCGTGCGGGAGGCGGAGGTGGAATCCCGGCGCCTGCTCGACGAGGCCCGGGCGCGCGCCGACGGGCTCGCGCCCGCTCCGGCCCGGCAGGATCCGTAGCAGGAGGAAGGGGCCCGAGGAAAGCGGAAGGCGGCCCGCTCCCGAAGGAGCGGACCGCCTCACGGTCGTTCAGTGCACCGGCCGTCCGGGCCGCCAGGGCCTACAGGCCGTAGCGCTCCCGGGCCTCCTTGATGGAGGACGCCGGGACCTCGCCGCGGCGGGCGAGCTGGGCCAGCGCGGCCACCACGATCGACTGGGCGTCGACACCGAAGTGGCGGCGGGCGCCCTCGCGGGTGTCGGAGAGGCCGAAGCCGTCCGTGCCCAGCGAGGTGTAGTCCTGCTCGACCCACTGGCTGATCTGGTCCGGGACCTGACGCATCCAGTCGGAGACGGCGAGCACCGGGCTGGTGACGCCTTCCAGGGCGCGGGTGACGAACGGGGTGCGCATCTCTCCTCGAAGGAGGGCCTCGTCGCACTCGAGCGCGTCGCGGCGCAGCTCGCCCCAGGAGGTGGCGGACCAGACGTCGGCGGCCACGTTCCAGTCGGCTGCGAGCAGCTTCTGCGCGTCCAGCGCCCAGTGGATGGCCGTACCGGAGGCCATCAGCTGGATCTTCGGGGCGTCGGCGGCCGGGGCCGCCTCCGCCAGGTCCGCCGCCGTGTTGAAGCGGTAGAGGCCCTTGAGGATGCCCTCCTCCACGCCCTCGGGCATGGCCGGCTGCGGCTTCGGCTCGTTGTAGACCGTCAGGTAGTAGAAGACGTCTTCCGGCTTCTCGCCGTACATCCGGCGCAGACCGTCCTTGACGATCACCGCGATCTCGTACGCGAAGGCCGGGTCGTAGTTGAGCGACGCCGGGTTCGTGGACGCGATCAGGTGCGAGTGGCCGTCCGCGTGCTGCAGGCCCTCACCGGTCAGGGTGGTGCGGCCGGCGGTGGCGCCGACGATGAAGCCCTTGCCGAGCTGGTCGGCGAGCTGCCACATCTGGTCGGCGGTGCGCTGCCAGCCGAACATCGAGTAGAAGATGTAGAACGGGATCATCGGCTCGCCGTGCGTCGCGTACGACGTGCAGGCGGCGATGAAGTCGGCCATGGCGCCGGCCTCGGTGATCCCCTCGTTGAGGATCTGGCCGTCCTTGGCTTCCTTGTAGTACATCAGCTGGTCGCGGTCGACCGGCTCGTACGTCTGGCCCAGCGGCGAGTAGATGCCGGCCGACGGGAAGAGGGACTCCATACCGAAGGTGCGGGCCTCGTCGGGGACGATCGGCACCCAGCGCTTGCCGGTCTCCTTGTCCCGCATCAGGTCCTTGACGAGCCGGACGAAGGCCATGGTGGTGGCCATCTCCTGCTTGCCGGAGCCCTTGAGCAGCGGGGCGAAGGAACGGTCCGCGGGGGCGGGCAGGGCCACGTGCTTGACCTTGCGGGCCGGGGCCGGGCCGCCGAGCGCCGCGCGGCGCTCGTTCAGGTACTGGACCTCGGGGCTGTTCGCACCCGGGTGGCCGTACGGGACCTGGCCGTCGGCGAAGGCGCTGTCCGGGATCGGGAGGCCAAGGAGGTCACGCATGTCCTTGAACTCGTCGATCGTCAGCTTCTTCATCTGGTGGTTCGCGTTCTTCGACTCGAACCCGGCGCCCAGCGTGTAGCCCTTGACGGTCTGCGCGAGGATGACCGTCGGAGCACCCTTGTGCTCCAGCGCGGCCTTGTACGCGGCGTAGACCTTGCGGGGCTCGTGGCCGCCGCGGGAGCTGTGGAAGCACTCGGCGATCTTCGCGTCGGAGAGCACGCCGGCCAGCTGCACGAGCTCGGCGTTGGCGCCGAAGAAGTGCTGGCGGATGTAGGCCACGTCGCGGGTCGCGTACGTCTGGAACTGCGCGTCGGGTACCTCGCGCAGGCGGCGTACCAGCGCGCCCGTGGTGTCGAGCTGGAACAGCTCGTCCCAGGCGGAGCCCCACAGCGACTTGATGACGTTCCAGCCGGCGCCGCGGAACTGGGCCTCCAGCTCCTGGACCACGCGGAAGTTGGCGCGGACCGGACCGTCGAGGCGCTGCAGGTTGCAGTTGATGACGAAGGTCAGGTTGTCGAGCTGCTCGCGGGAGGCGAGGGCCAGGGCGGCGGTCGACTCGGGCTCGTCCATCTCGCCGTCGCCCAGGAAGGCCCAGACGTGCGAGTTGGCGGTGTCCTTGATGCTGCGGTTCTGCAGGTAGCGGTTGAAGCGCGCCTGGTAAATCGCGGACAGCGGGCCGAGGCCCATGGACACCGTCGGGAACTCCCACAGCCACGGCAGGCGCCGCGGGTGGGGGTAGGACGGCAGGCCGTTGCCGCCGGACTCCTGGCGGAAGTTGTCGAGCTGCTGCTCGGAGACGCGTCCGTCGAGGAACGCGCGGGCGTAGATGCCGGGGGAGGCGTGGCCCTGGATGTAGAGCTGGTCGCCCGATCCGTCGGCCTCCTTCCCGCGGAAGAAGTGCTGGAAGCCGGTCTCGTACAGCCACGCGGCGGAGGCGAAGGTGGCGATGTGGCCGCCGACGCCGTACTTGGAGCCGCGGGTCACCATGGCGGCCGCGTTCCAGCGGTTCCAGGCGGTGATCTTGGCTTCCATCGCCTCGTCACCGGGGAACTCCGGCTCCGCGGCGGTGGGGATGGTGTTGACGTAGTCCGTCTCGAGCAGCTTCGGCAGCGCGAGGCCGGCGGCCTCGGCGTGCTGGAGCGTACGACGGAGCAGGTACTCGGCGCGGCGCGTACCGGCGGCCTTGGCGACGGCGTCGAGGGAGGCCGCCCATTCGGCGGTCTCCTCGGTGTCGCGGTCCGGGAGCTGGTCGAGCTCGCTCGGAAGCTTTCCTACGGGGTCGGACATCGGTGTGCGCCGCCTTCCGGACAAAGGAGAGGTGGTGAAGAAATCCCTGACGGGCAGGACAGGGTCGTTGGACCCGGGTGGGGTCCGCGGATGACTGTAAGGCGCTGATCGATGATCGATCAAATGAATGTGACGTAGAAACGTCAATCTGACAAAAGTCGGCACCGGGTGCCATGAAAACGGGCACCCGGTGCCGGTCAAAACGGGACGAGACGGGCGCTCGGACGGGTCTCGGGCGGAGTCTCGAAGGGCGAGATCAAGCCCGCGGCGCGCACCCCAGAACATGCCGCTTCACGAGCAGGCCGATGTCGGGGTCCTGGTTGCGGAAGGCGTCCACGAGGGCTTCGTGCTCCTCGGCGTAGGACTTCTGGACGGTTCCCAGCCACCGGATGGACAGGGCCGTGAAGACCTCGATGCCCAGGGACTCCCAGGTGTGCAGCAGCACGCTGTTCCCGGCGGCCCGCACCATCTCCCGATGGAAGCCCACGGTGTGCCGCACCTGGGCCGTGCCGTCCGCGCTGCGGTCGGCCTCCCACAGGGCCGCCACGTGCGGTTCCAGGGCCGTGCAGTCGGCCGCCAGCCGGGGCGCGGCCAGCTCGGCCGCGATCTGCTCCAGGCCGGCCCGGACCGGATAGATCTCCTCCAGGTCCGCCGCCGACAGGTTCCGTACGCGCACGCCCTTGTTCGGCGCGGACTCGATCAGCCGCAGCGTCTCCAGCTCGCGCAGGGCCTCGCGCACGGGCGTCTGGCTGACCTCCAGCTCCACGGCGATCCGGCGCTCCACGATCCGCTCACCGGGCTTCCAGCGCCCGCTGACGATCCCCTCCACGATGTGCTCGCGGATCTGCTCGCGCAGCGAGTGCACGACGGGTGGGGTGATCATCGGGGCTTCATCTCCTGAGGGGTGTGCAGGGGCATGCGGGGCCTTGATGCGTAGACAATACGGCGGAGCCGCTCGTCGCGATGCGTTCCTGGTCAGGGGCGCAGCGTGAGGCTGGTTACAGCGGCCGACCGGAGGGGCCCAGGGTACGACGACGGCGCCCCCGCCCGGGACGTGCATCCCGGGCGGGGGCGCCGTGCGCGACAGCCGTGAACCGCTGCCGCAGAGGCCTTACAGGCCGAGCTCGACCTCGAACTCGCCGGCTTCCAGGATGGCCTTGACGGCCGAGAGGTACCGGGCCGCGTCCGCGCCGTCCACCAGGCGGTGGTCGTAGGACAGGGTCAGGTACGTCATGTCGCGGATGCCGATGTTCGTGCCCTCGGCGGTCTCGATGACCACCGGGCGCTTGACCGTCGCGCCGATGCCCAGGATGGCGACCTGGTTCGGGGGCACGATGACCGTGTCGAACAGCGCACCGCGCGAGCCGGTGTTGCTGATGGTGAAGGTCGCGCCCGACAGCTCGTCCGGCGTGATCTTGTTGCCGCGGACCTTGGAGGCCAGGTCGGCGGTGGCCTTGGAGATGCCCGCCAGGTTGAGGTCACCGGCACCCTTGATGACCGGGGTCATCAGGCCCTTCTCGGAGTCCACGGCGATGCCGATGTTCTCCGAGTCGAAGTAGGTGATGGTGCCCTCGTCCTCGTTGATCCGGGCGTTGACGACCGCGTGGGCCTTCAGCGCCTGGGCCGCGGCCTTGACGAAGAACGGCATCGGGGACAGCTTGACGCCCTCGCGGGCGAGGAAGCCGGCCTTGGCCTTCTCGCGCAGCTTCATGATCTTGGTGATGTCCACCTCGACCACGGAGCTGAGCTGCGCCTGCGAGTGCAGGGCCTTCATCATGTTGTCGCCGATGACCTTGCGCATGCGGGTCATCTTGACGGTCTGACCGCGGAGCTCCGAGACGGCGGCGGCCGCGGGGGCCTTCGCTGCCGGGGTGGCGGCCGGAGCCGGGGCGGCAGCGGCGGCCTTGGCGGCCTCGGCGGCGGCCAGGACGTCCTGCTTGCGGATGCGGCCACCGACACCGGTGCCCGAGACCGCGGACAGGTCGACGCCGGACTCCGTGGCGAGCTTGCGCACCAGCGGGGTCACGTAGGCGCCCTCGTCACCGGCGGAAACCGGGGCGGCGGGGGCGACCGGAGCCGGAGCGGCGACCGGAGCCGGAGCGGCCACGGGAGCCGGAGCGGCAACCGGGGCGGCGACGGGCGCCGGGGCGGCCGCGACCGGAGCCGGGGCAGCCACGGGGGCCGGGGCAGCCACGGGAGCCGGAGCGGCGACCGGAGCCGGAGCGGCGGCGGCCGGAGCGGCCGCGGGAGCCGCGCCCGCCGCACCGATGACGGCCAGACGCGCGCCGACCTCGGCGTTCTCGTCCTCGGCGACCAGGATCTCCAGCAGAACGCCGGCGACCGGGGCGGGGATCTCGGTGTCGACCTTGTCGGTCGAGACCTCCAGCAGCGGCTCGTCGGCCTCGACCGACTCGCCGACCTGCTTCAGCCAGCGGGTGACGGTGCCCTCGGTGACGGACTCGCCCAGGGCGGGGAGTACGACATCGGTACCGGCGGCGGCCGGAGCGGCAGCGGCGGGGGCCTCGGCGACCGGGGCCGGAGCGGCCGGAGCCTCGGCAACCGGAGCCTCGGCGACCGGGGCCGCGGGGGCCTCGGCGGCCGGAGCGGCGGCCGGGGCCGGAGCGCCGGAGCCGTCGTCGATGACGGCCAGCTCGGCGCCGACCTCGACGGTCTCGTCCTCGGCGACCTTGATGGAGGCCAGGATGCCCGACACGGGGGACGGGATCTCGGTGTCGACCTTGTCGGTCGAGACCTCGAGCAACGGCTCGTCGGCCTCGACGCGCTCGCCCTCGGCCTTCAGCCAACGGGTGACAGTGCCCTCGGTGACGCTCTCACCGAGCGCCGGAAGGGTTACGGAAACCGACATGGTTTCAGTTGCTCCTAACGAAAGTGCGGAAGTGGTCGTCGCGCCCAGTGACGATTAGTCGTGTGCGTGCAGGGGCTTGCCGGCGAGCGCCAGGTGCGCCTCGCCCATCGCCTCGTTCTGCGTCGGGTGCGCGTGGATGAGCTGCGCGACCTCGGCCGGCAGTGCTTCCCAGTTGTAGATCAGCTGGGCTTCGCCGACCTGCTCGCCCATCCGGTCACCGACCATGTGGACGCCGACCACGGCACCGTCCTTGACCTGGACGAGCTTGATCTCGCCCGCGGTCTTCAGGATCTTGCTCTTGCCGTTGCCCGCCAGGTTGTACTTGAGGGCCACGACCTTGTCCGCGCCGTAGATCTCCTTGGCCTTGGCCTCGGTGATGCCGACGGACGCGACCTCGGGGTGGCAGTACGTGACGCGCGGCACACCGTCGTAGTCGATCGGGACGGCCTTGAGGCCGGCCAGACGCTCCGCCACCAGGATGCCCTCGGCGAAGCCGACGTGCGCGAGCTGGAGGGTCGGGGCGAGGTCGCCGACGGCCGAGATGGTCGGCACGTTGGTCTGCATGTACTCGTCGACCACGACGTAGCCGCGGTCCATCGCGACGCCCTGCTCCTCGTAGCCCAGGCCCTGGGAGACGGGGCCGCGGCCGATCGCGACCAGCAGCACCTCCGCCTCGAAGGTCTTGCCGTCGGCCAGGGTGACCCGCACACCGTTCTCGGTGTACTCGGCCTTGTCGAAGAAGGTGCCGAGGTTGAACTTGATGCCCCGCTTGCGGAACGCGCGCTCCAGCAGCTTGGAGCTGTTCTCGTCCTCGACCGGCACGAGGTGCTTGAGGCCCTCGACGATGGTGACGTCGGTGCCGAAGGACTTCCACGCCGAGGCGAACTCGACGCCGATGACGCCGCCGCCCAGGACGATGGCGGACTCGGGCACGCGGTCCAGGACCAGCGCGTGGTCCGAGGAGATGATGCGGTTGCCGTCGATGACCAGGCCGGGCAGCGAGCGCGGCACGGAGCCGGTCGCCAGGAGCACGTGGCGGCCCTGGATGCGCTGGCCGTTCACGTCGACGGACGTCGGCGAGGAGAGGCGGCCCTCACCCTCGATGTAGGTCAGCTTGCGGGAGGCGACAAGACCCTGCAGGCCCTTGTACAGGCCCGCGATGATGTCGTCCTTGTACTTGTGCACACCCGCGATGTCGATGCCCTCGAAGGTGGCCTTGACACCGAACTGAGCGGCTTCGCGGGCCTGGTCCGCGATCTCGCCCGCGTGCAGCAGAGCCTTCGTGGGGATGCAGCCGTTGTGCAGGCAGGTGCCGCCGAGCTTGTTCTTCTCGATCAGGGCAACGTCCAGACCCAGCTGGGATGCGCGCAGCGCCGCGGCGTAACCGCCGCTGCCGCCGCCGAGGATCACTAGGTCGAAAACGGTGCTGGCGTCGTTCGCCACGTCACGTCCTCCATGCATGTGCGCCGAGCACCGGTCCTCTGTGACCGGGCGGCGGCTGGTATACGGCCGCTTTTGTTTCGGCCCTGTGGTGGGGGCCCTGTCCTGCCGAGAACCCATCTTCGCATTTGTCGGCGGAACGCGGGACGCCGGGCCTGCCCTGCGTCAGGTCCTTCCGCCCGAACCGGGGGTTACCGCAGCGTAGAAACCTACGGATTTCGTTGGCAGCGAACAGGCCCCGGCCGTGATCAGAAAATCTGATCACGGCCGGGGCCTGCGTGGAGCGGGGCCGTCAGGCGTCAGCCCAGGTCGCCCGTGGCCGTGCGCTCGGCCAGCCGGACCAGGGTCCGGACGGCGGAGCCGGTGCCGCCCTTGGGGGTGTAGCCGTACGGGGCGCCCTCGTGGAAGGCGGGGCCCGCGATGTCGAGGTGGGCCCAGGTGATGCCCTCGCCGACGAACTCCTGGAGGAAGAGGCCGGCCACCAGGCCGCCGCCCATGCGGACACCCATGTTGGCGATGTCGGCGGTGGGGGAGTCCATGGACTTGCGCAGGTCCTCGGGGAGCGGCATCGGCCAGGAGGCCTCGCCGACCTCCTCGGCGATCTCGTGGATGGAGGTGCGGAAGGCGTCGTCGTTGGCCATGATGCCGAAGGTGCGGTCACCCAGGGCCATCACCATGGCGCCGGTCAGGGTCGCCACGTCGACGATCGCGTCCGGGTTCTCCTCGGAGGCCTTGGTCAGCGCGTCGCCCAGGACCAGGCGGCCCTCGGCGTCCGTGTTGAGCACCTCGACCGTCTTGCCGCTGTACATGCGCAGCACGTCGCCGGGCTTGGTGGCCGAGCCGGAGGGCATGTTCTCAGCGAGCGCGAGCCAGCCGGTGACGTTGACCTGGAGGCCGAGCTTGGCGGCCGCGACGACGGAGGCGAAGACGGCGGCGGCGCCGGCCATGTCGCACTTCATCGTCTCGTTGTGGCCGGCCGGCTTCAGGGAGATGCCGCCGGAGTCGTAGGTGATGCCCTTGCCGACGAAGGCGAGGGTCTTGTCCGCCTTGGAGTGGGTGTAGGAGAGCTTCACCAGGCGCGGCGGGTTCTCGGAGCCCTTGCCGACGCCCATGATGCCGCCGTAGCCACCCTTGACCAGGGCCTTCTCGTCCAGGATCTGGACCTTGATGCCGTTCTCCTTCGCAGTCGCACCGGCGACCGCTGCGAAGGCCTCGGGGGTGAGGTCGTTCGGCGGGGTGTTGACGAGGTCACGGGCGATGTTGATCTCGGTCGCGACGATCGTGGCGCGCTCGACCGCGGCCTTGTGCTCCTTGTCGCGCGGCTTGGCGCCGAGCAGGGCGATCTCGGCGAGCGGCTGCTTCGGGCCGCCGTTCTTGGAGCCGGCGGCCTTCTTCTCGCCGCCCTGGTACGCGGTGAAGGCGTACGCGCCCAGCAGCGCGCCCTCGGCCACGGCCGTGACGGCGGAGGCATCGTCCAGGGGGAGCGCGAAGGCGGCCTTCTTGGTGCCGTGCAGGGCACGGGCGGCGGCGCCGGCGGCGCGGCGCAGCGCCTCCTCGTCGTAGGACTCGTCCGTGTCGGGAAGGGCGCCCAGCCCGACCGCCAGCACGACCGGGACCTTGAGGCCGTCCGGGGCCGGCAGCTTGGTGGTCTCGCCTTCGGCGCCCGAGGCACCGAGCGCGTCGAGCACGGCGGCGAGCTTGCCGTCGTACGCCTTGTCCACGGCCTCGGCGCCCGCGGCGACGACGGGGCCCTTGGGGCCCTTCGCCACGCCGACGACGAGGACGTCGGCGCGCAGCGTCGCCGGTCCGGCAGTGCTGAGAGTCAGAGCAGTCACGGTGGTGAATTCTCGCTTCCGTTTTGGTGGTGTGGGCCGAGTGGGTGGACGGCCGTCCGTAGCGATCGTATTCGGGCCCGATGGCCGCCGGAAACGAGCCTACGCGCACGTACTGGTCCGCACGTCACTCGAAGGTTTGGCAAGTTGTTCGATCTAGAGGTCGCCAGGTTCACCCATCTGTGGACTCTGTTCCACGTTTGCCTCTCAGGCCTCACGCGGTCCGAAACACTCGGACCACTCTCGCAAGGGGACGCGGGGTCCCTTTGCATCATTTCCACAGAAGCCTCCCCGGTCTGGCCCCATGCCACAGGCCGAAGTCGAGGATCTGCGGGGGGAAAGGCCGAAATGGTCCACAAGAACCGGATGAACAGGCTCGCCGCCGTCTGCCTCGCGGCCGCCATAGCATCCGTCGTAGTACCCGGAGCAGCCGCGCAGGCCGCGGTGACTCCGAGGATCGACCTGCGGGTGCTCGTCGTCGACGACGGCGGGAGCTCGGTCGAGGCGATCACCGCGGAGCTCCGCGACACGGGGGTTCCGTACACCCGCATCGACCTGGGCAGCGGGAGCCGCCCGGTCGTGAACGCGGCGTTCCTCGCCGACACGGTCGACGGCCGGCCGCGCGCCAAGTTCCAGAGCGTGGTCCTGCCGAACGAGAATCCGTTCGGAGCGGGCTCGGCCGAGATGGCCGCCCTCGCCGCGTACGAGACGACGTACGGGATCCGCCAGGTCGACGCGTACACCTGGGCGCACCCGGGCGTCGGCCTGGAGTACACCGACAACGGCGGCTACAGCGGGACCCTCGACGGCACCCGGGCCGCCGTCACCGCCGCCGGCAAGGCGGGCCCCTTCGCCTACCTCGGCGGGCAGGTGGACTTCGAGGACAACTCGCCGCTGATCCCCGAGAGCTACGGGTACATGGCCAAGCCGCGGACCGGCTACACCAGCTACCTCGACGCCCCGGTCGGCTCCGGACGGGCTTCGCTCGTCGGCGAGTACACCCACGACGGGCGCAGCGAACTGGTCGTCACCTTCGGCTACAACCAGTACCAGCAGCAGTTCCGGCTGCTGGCCCGCGGCATCGTCGAGTGGATGACCCAGGGCGTCCACCTCGGCCAGGAGCGCAACTACTTCGCGGTCCACGTCGACGACGTCTTCGCGCCGGACGCCCGCTGGAACAAAGACCTGAACTGCACCCCCGGCGACTACGCCTGCGCCGGCGGCGAGGGCCAGGAGTCCACGATCCGGATGACGGCCGCCGACGCCGTGTACGCGGCGCAGTGGCAGACGTCCAAGAACTTCAAGCTCGACATGCTCTTCAACGGCGGCGCCGGCGAGGAGTGGAAGGCCGAGAACGGCGGCGTCGACGCCCTCACCGCCCAACTGGTCGCCGACCGGGCGAAGTACCGGTGGATGAACCACACCTACACGCACCCGTTCCTCGGCTGCGTCCAGGACACCACCACCATCCCGTGGACCTGTACGAAGAACAGCGCCGGCGCGATCAACTACATGAGCCGCGCCGAGATCTCGGCCCAGATCCGCGACAACAACAACTGGGCCGCCGCCAAGGGCATCACCACCGACCGCACCGAACTGGTCACCGGTGAGCACTCCGGCCTCAAGACCCTCCCGCAGCAGCCCCAGGACAACCCCAACCTGGCCGGCGCGCTCGCCGACAACGGCGTGAAATGGGCGGGCAGCGACAACTCCCGCGAGCCCGCGCAGCGGCCCGTGGGCGCCGCACTGACCGTCCCCCGGTACCCGATGAACGTGTACTACAACACGGGCACCAACGCCGAGATGGCCGACGAGTACAACTGGATCTACACCAGCCGCGCCCACGGCGGCAGCGGCATCTGCGAGGACAACCCCGGCACCTCCACCTGCCTGCCGGCCCCGCTCGACGCCGCCACGGGCTACCTGGACTACATCGTCCCGGCCGAGGCCAGGACCGCCCTGCGGCACGTCCTGAACAACGACCCGCGCCCGCACTACGTCCACCAGTCCAACCTCGCCGAGGACCGCACCCTCTACCCGGTGCTCAACCAGGTCCTCGACACCTACCGCACCCTGTACGCGCCCTCCGCGCCGATCGTGAACCAGAGCATGAAGGACACCGGCGTCGAGCTCCAGCGCCGCGCCGCCTGGAACGCGGCGGTCGCCGCCAACCAGGTCACCGCCTACCGCATCGGCAAGGTCGTCACCGTCAAGGCGCCCTCCGGAGTCGTGGCCCCGGTCACCGCGCCCACCGGCACCAAGAAGCAGCTCGTGCTGGGCACCGCGGACTTCGGCACCGCCTACGCCGGCTCCCGCTCCGCCTGGACGGCGCCCGAGCTGCTCCAGAGCGCCGTCACGCTGAACACGCCCTGACGGTCCGCCTGCCCTGACCAGCCGGGCACGCACGGACAAGACAGCCACGCGTACCACCTAGCGCCGGCGCTCCGCGAACCACGGGCGCCGGCCCCTTTTCCGTCCTTGGGGGGACACACCGCATGAGCCATGGGCGCCATGTCACCATGCTCACCGAAGGCACCTACCCGCACGTCCACGGGGGCGTCAGCACATGGTGCGACCAACTGGTCCGCGGCATGCCGGAGGTCGACTTCAACGTCATAGCCCTGACCGGCTCCGGACGCGAGCCGGTCACCTGGGAACTGCCGCGCAACGTCTACCGCCACACCAGCGTTCCCCTCTGGGGCGCCCCGCCGGCCCGCAGACTCCGTTCCGGCCTGCGGGGCAGGACCAAACGCGGATTCGCCGAGACCTACGAGACCTTCCTGCTCTCCCTGCTCGACCCCGCGCGCGGCGGATTCTCCGAATCCCTGCGCGAACTGGCCCTGCTGGCCCGCTCCGGGCGGCTCGCGGCGGCCCTGCGCTCCGAATCGGTCCTGCGCCTGCTGATGACCGTCTGGACCCGCCCCGGCCTGGTCACCGCCGACGCCGAGCCCACCATCCACGACGCGCTCACCGCCACCGACCTGCTGGAACACGCACTGCGCCCGCTGTCCGTGCGGATCCCGCCCGACAGCGTCGCGCACGCCGTCAGCAGCGGACTGGCCACCCTCCCCGCGCTCGCCGCCAAGTACCTCGACAAGGTGCCCTTCCTCCTCACCGAGCACGGCATCTACCTCCGCGAGCGCTACCTCGGCTACCGCAGCGCCGAGCAGCGCTGGCCCGTCAAGGCGCTCATGCTCGGCTTCTACCGCGAGCTCAACACCGAGGGCTACCGGCAGGCCGACCTGATCACACCGTGCAACCAGTACAACCGCCGCTGGGAGGAGCGCGGGGGCGCCGACTCCGAGCGGATCCGCACCGTCTACAACGGCGTCGACCCGCACGCCTTCCCCGAGGCCGGCCCCGAACCCGAGGTGCCCACCCTCAGCTGGTGCGGCCGCATCGACCCCATCAAGGACCTCGAAACCCTCCTCCGCGCCTACGCGTTCATGCGCGAGGAGCTCCCCGCCCTGCGCCTGCGCCTCTTCGGCCCGGTCCCGGCGGGCTGCGAGGACTACCAGCTGAAACTGGAGAAGCTCGCCGCCGAACTGGGCGTGGGCGACGGGATCACCTACGAGGGCCGCATCGACGACGTGGCCCGGGCCTACGGAGCCGGCTCCGTCGTGATGCTCTCCTCCATCAGCGAGGGCTTCCCCTTCTCCATCATCGAGGCCATGTCCTGCGGCCGCACCACCGTCTCCACCGACGTGGGCGGAGTCCGCGAAGCCGTCGGCGACACCGGGCTCGTCGTCCCGCCGCGCGAGCCCGAGACCATGGCCCGCGCCACCCTCGCCCTGCTCCGCGACGACGAACGCCGCGCCGAGCTGGGCCGGATGGCCCGCAAGCGGGTGGTGGAGAAGTTCACGCTCCACCAGTCCGTGGACGGCTTCCGCCACATCTACCGCGAACTCGCCGGCCAGCCCCTCCTGCCCGTCCACGCGGGCGACGAATGGACCCAGCGCCTCGCCGACCCCTGGTACAAGGAACTCGCCGCCGACGGGAGCCTGTGGTGAGCGGATCCCTCTGGCTCAAGCCGCCCGGCCCGGACGGGAACCGGGTGGCCGTCGGCCACGCGGCGGCCGCCGGGCGCGGTACGGCCCCCGCCGCCGAAGCGGCCGACACCCTGCCCGGCATCCCCCGGCCGCGCCGCGAAGGACGCGAAGGACGCGAAGGGGGCGAAGGACGCCACGGGCCGGCCGCCGACCCGATGGACGAACTCGCCGAGCGCCTCGGCCCGCTCATCGCCGCCGCCGTCCACCCCGACGAGATCGCCGCCGTCCTCGAATCCGACGGCATGACCGACGAGCACATCCGCCTCGCCTACGGGCGCCAGGACTCCTTCGCCCTCGCCGAGGAGCTCTACGCCCAAGTACCGCGCTCCTTCCCGGAGCCGGGCCGCGTCCCCGACCCCTGGAAGGTGCCCCTCACCGCCTGCCTCCTGCGCGGGGTGATCTTCGCCCTGCCCGGGCTCGCCTACCTGCTGGGCGCACCCCTCCTGGAAGGCCCCAAGGACCGGCTGGGGCTGCCGGCCGGGACGCTCACCCTGCTCGCCGGGGCCCTCATCGGCTGGGTCTGGGACCAGACCCTGTCCCACCGGGCGTACTCCTGGCTCGGCCTCGGCGACCGGGCCGCCGCCGGGCGGACCCTGCTCGCCGGAGCCCCCGCGGGGGCCCTCCTGGGGACCGCCGCCGCGCTGGCGGTACCCGGCGGGCCCCCCTTCTCCTACGCCTTCGCCGCCGGTCAGGCCCTCTACGTCGGGGCCGCCACCGTGCTGCTCGTCCTCGGGCGGGAGCGGCTGCTGCTGGCCGCGCTCGCACCGATGGCTGCCGGGGCCCTGCTCACGCTCCTCGTGGAACTGCCCGTCCCGGTCCGGGTCCTCCTGCTGACGGCCTCCCTCCTGGCCGCCTGCGCGCTGGCCGTACGGGAACTGCCGCTGGCCGACGGCGTACGGGCCCTCGTGCTCCGCGTCCGCGGCTGGACGGAGCGCCGGCCGGGCGAACGGGGCCCGGTGCGCTGGAAGATGCTGCGCGGCGCCGAGGAGGAGTACGGGCCGCGCGGACCCCGGCTCGGGGACTCCGTCCCGTACGGGGTGTTCGGCCTGGGCACCGGTCTGCTCGTGCTGTACGCCGCCCTCGGGGAGGTCCTCGCCGGGGGACCCGCCGAAGCGGTCGCGGCCCCCTCGGCCGTGGCCCTCACCCTCAGCATGGGCCCCGCCGAATGGCTGCTCCACCGGTTCCGCAGCGGCAGCCTCGCCGGGCTCCGCGCGGCCCGCTCACCCCGCCGGTTCCGGCTGCGGATGCTCTCCACCCTGGCCCGGTGCCTCGCCGCCTACCTGGCGGTGCTGCTGGCCCTCGGCCTCACCGGAACCCTGCTCTGGCCCGGAGCGCCCGGCCTGACCGGAGTCCGCGTCGCCACCCTGCTGCTGCTCGGCGCCGTGATGTGGACAGGGCTGCTCCTGCAGTCCTTCGGGGCGGTCCGGCCCGCCGCGGTGGTCTGCGCCTCGGCCGCCGTCGCGCAGAGCCTTGCCCTGCTCCTGGGACTCGGGCAGCCGCGCGCCGTGCAACTGGCCGTCGCCGGAGCCGCGGCGCTCGCGCTGGGCACCCTGGTCTGCCTGCTCCTCGGCCGGGCCACGGCCCACCGCTGACCCCACACCGCACACCCCCGACGCACGTGACCCCGTACGAGAAGAAGGACCTCATGCTCCTGGTGCCCCTCTACGAGCACCCCGCCGACCGCCCCGAGTACTGGGAGCGGCTCATCCGCTCCGCCGGCCGGCTGCACTCCGTGGTGCTCAACCCCGCCAGCGGGCCCGGCGAGGCCCCCGACGAGCGGTTCGCCGCCGTCGCGGAAAGGCTGCGCGGGGCCGGGGTGCCCGTCCTGGGGTACGCCGACACCGACTACGGGCGGCGCCCGCACGCCGCCGTGGTCCAGGACCTGCTGCGGCACCGCGACTGGTACGCCACCGACGGGACCTTCCTGGACCAGGCCGCGGCCGGCCCGAAGTTCCTGCCGCACTACCAGCGGCTCGCCGTCGCGGCGCGGGCCGCCGGGGCCCGTACCGTCGTCCTCAACCACGGAGTGCACCCGCACCCCGGCTACGCCGAACTCGCCGACCTCCTCGTCACCTTCGAGGGGCCCTGGGACGCCTACCGGGACGCGGCCGCCGTTCCCCCGTGGACCGCCGACCACCCCGCCCACCGGTTCTGCCACCTCGTCTACGCCGTCCCGCCGGGCGCCCCGGCCGCCGAACTCGCCGGGCGGCTGGCCGCCCAGCGGGGGGCGGGGGTGCACTGCGCGGTCCCGGGGACCGGCGCGCACCCGTGGGGGACCCTGCCGTACGCCCTGGAGGCCACCGGATGAGACCTACGCCGACCCGCCTGCCCGCCCGCCGCCTGCCCGCCCTCGGGGCCGTCGGCCTCCTCGCCGTACTGCTGCTCGCGGCCTGTACCTCCGGCCCGCAGGACGACGAGGAGCAGCCGGAGGACTTCTCGCCCGCCCCGGCGCCCGGGGAGCGCTGGCAGCCGGCGCCCGGGGTCAGCTGGCAGTGGCAGATCACCGGGAAGCTGGACACCTCGGTGAAGGCGGCGGTCTACGACATCGACGGATTCACCACCACCAAGGAGCAGGTCGCCGAACTGAAGGCGGCCGGCCGGCGGACCATCTGCTACCTCTCCACCGGAGCCTGGGAGGACTTCCGGCCGGACGCCGGGTCCTTCCCGCCGTCGATGCGCGGCGAGGGCAACGGCTGGGAGGGCGAGCGCTGGCTGGACATCCGGCGGCTCGCGGAACTGGAACCGCTGATCGCCAAGCGGTTCGACATGTGCCGGGACAAGGGCTTCGACGCGGTGGAGCCGGACAACATGGACGCCTACCGCAACAAGTCGGGCTTCCCGCTCACCGCCGGCGACCAGCTGAACTACAACCGGCTGATCGTGCGGCTCGCCCACGACCGGGGGCTGTCGGTCGGCCTGAAGAACGACCTGGACCAGATCCCGGAACTGGTGGGGGACTTCGACTTCGCGGTCAACGAGCAGTGCGCCCAGTACGACGAGTGCGCCCGGCTGACCCCGTTCATCGCGGCGGGCAAGGCCGTCTTCCACGTGGAGTACGAGCTCCCGGCGAGCCGCTTCTGCGCGGCCACGCGCGCGCTGAAGCTCAGCTCGCTGGAGAAGAAGTACGACCTCGGCGCCTGGCGGAAGGCCTGCTGACAGCGGGCCGCCGACAGCCGACAGCCGACGGCCGCCCGCGGCTAGCCCACCGGCAGGATCGCGTGCACCCGGTAGCCGCCCCCGAAGCGGGGCCCGGCGAAGCAGGAGCCGCCCAGGGCCACGGCCCGCTCGCGCATGCCGAGCAGGCCGTGCCCGCCGCCGGGGTCGCGGGGCTCCGGGGCGGGGTCCGCCGCGGAGCCGCCGTCGTCCAGTACGGTCACCTCCACCGAGCCGCCCACCCGCACCACGCTGACCTCGGCACCGGCCCCGGGACCCGCGTGCTTGCGGACGTTGGTCAGCGCCTCCTGGATGACCCGGTAGGCCACCAGGTCCACGGCGGCGGGCAGCGGCACCGCAGCGGCCGGGCCCAGCTGGACCATCACCTTCACCGGGAGCCCGGCGTGCCGGAAGGTGTCCACCAGGTCGTCGAGGACGGCCAGGCCGGGCGCCGGCTCGGTCGGCGCCTCGGGGTCGCCGGACTGCCGCAGCAGCCCGACGGTCGCCCGCAGCTCGTTCAGGGCCGACCGGCTGGCGTCCCGTACGTGCGCCAGGGCCTCCTTGGCCTGGTCCGGACGCTTGTCCATGACGTGGGCGGCCACCCCCGCCTGCACGTTGACCAGGGCGATGTGATGGGCCACCACGTCGTGGAGGTCCCGGGCGATCCGCAGCCGCTCCTCGGCGACCCGGCGCCGGGCCTCCTCCTCGCGGGTCCGTTCGGCGCGCTCGGCCCGCTCCTGGATGGCGTCGATGAACGCCCGCCGGCTGCGCACCGCGTCCCCGGCGGCCGCGGCCATGCCGGTCCAGGCGAAGATGCCGAGGTTCTCCTGCGCGTACCAGGGCAGGGGTCCGGCGAGCATGGCCACGCCCGTCAGCCCGGCCATGGTGAGCAGGCCGAGCTTCCAGGTGGTGGGCCGGTCGGTGCGCGAGGCCACCGTGTACAGGGCGATCACCGTGCACATGGCGACGGGTGCCCGCGGCTCGCCGGTGGTCAGTTCCAGCAGCGAGAGCCCGATGGTGACCGCCAGCACCGTGCGCGGCCGCCGGCGCCGCAGCACCAGGGCGCCCGCGCCGAGCACCATGAGGACGAGCGAGAACGGCTCGGGGGTGCGGGTCCCGAAGGTCGGCCCGTGCTCCCCGTGCGGGTTGGCGAAGGATCCGACGACCATCGCGACGAGCGCCCCGAGCGCCAGTACGGCGTCGGTGGCCAGCGGATGCTCCCGCATCCACTGCCGTGTGGGGGCGAGCGGCCCGAGGTGTGTCGTCACCCCGATACGGTACGGCCCCGCGCGCGTTCTCAGACCCGGGGCGGCGGGACGGGAGGCGCCCCGGGCGGGGCCGGGGGAGGGGCCGCGTCCCGGGGCCGCCCGAGCGGGGCCCGGGAGCGCTCGGGTCCCCACTTGGCGCGGACCAGGCAGATCAGCATCACCGAGGCGATCGCGGCCAGGTGTTCCTTGCCCGCCAGGTTGTCCTTGAAGAGCAGCTCGCCGATCATCACCAGGATGACGAGGGAGCCGGTCAGGTAGGCCCGGTAGCGCCAGCAGACGTAGACGGCGAGTCCGACCACCGCCGCCGAGGGCCCGGTGTCGTTGACGATCCTGTCCGACACGGGCAGGCCGAAGGGGTGGTCCGGACCGAGCGAGAGCCCGATCCGCGCGTACGTGGTCCCGGCCAGGGTGGCCACGTAGCCGATGACCAGCGTGCGCCACCAGCCGATGCAGATCTCCGCGATCCCGAAGACGAGGAGGATCTGCGCGAGCGCACCCCACACCGGCAGGTCCAGCGCCGGGACGAACAGCGACAGCGGGGTCCGCAGCAGGGCCAGCCAGAGCGGGTCGACGGCCTTGACCGACCCGAGGTCCTGCACCGGCTGGAAGCCCCATGACGTCTGCTGGAGGATCCAGAGGACGGCGGTCAGGCAGACCGCGCCGAGGGTCATCGGGATCGCCCGCCACCTGTCGCGGACGAGTGCGTCCCGGACCGTCCGGTACAGGGGCCCCCACTCGCGGCGGGCGAACCGCCGCAGTGAGGCAGTGGTCAACGCTTGCTCTCCAGATGTCTGCGGTGCATCCACTTCGGCAGCCCGGGTGCTTCCAGGAAGCCCTCGGCCCGGCCCGCGGCGATACCGATCCGCAGCAGGTCCGAACTCTTCTCGAAGAGCATGAACCTCGGTTCCCAGATCGGCCGGTATTTGGCGTTGGCCCGGTAGAGGGACTCGATCTGCCACCAGCGCGAGAAGAAGCTCAGCAGCGAGCGCCACAGACGCAGCACCGGACCGGCGCCGAGCTTCGACCCGCGCTCGAAGACGGAACGGAACATCGCGAAGTTCAGCGAGACCTGTGTGACCCCGATCTCCTTTGACCGCTCCAGGAGTTCGATGACCATGAACTCCATCAGACCGTTCTCGGAATCCCGGTCACGGCGCATCAGGTCCAGCGACAGCCCCTTGGGTCCCCAGGGCACGAAGGACAGCACGGCGCGCAGCTCGCCCTCGCCGTCGAAGCACTCCAGCATCACGCACTGGCCGTCGTCGGGATCGCCCAGCCGGCCCAGTGCCATGGAGAAGCCGCGCTCGGTCGCGCCGTCGCGCCAGTCGTCGGCGCGCAGCAGGAGCACGTCCATCTCCTCGGCCGGGATGTCGGCGTGCCGGCGGATGCGGACGGTGTACCCGGCCCGCTTGACGCGGTTGTACGCCTGGCGGACGGTGCGCATGGCGCGGCCCTCCAGGGTGAACTCGTCGGTCTCGACGATGGCCTCGTCGCCCAGCTCCAGCGCGTCCAGTCCGTGCCGGGCGTAGATCTGCCCGGCCTCCTCGCTCGCGCCCATCACGGCCGGCACCCAGCCGTGCTCGCGGGCCTCGGCCAGCCACGGGTCGATGGCGCCGGGCCAGGCCTCGGGGTCGCCGATCGGGTCGCCGGAGGCCAGCGAGACCCCGCCGACGACGCGGTAGGTGACCGCGGCCTTGCCGGTGGGGGACCAGATGACGGACTTCTCGCGGCGCAGCGCGAAGTAGCCCAGCGAGTCGCGGTCGCCGTGCCGGGCGAGCAGCAGCCGCAGCCTCTCCTCGTCCTCCTCGGTGATCGGGTCCACGGCGCGGCGCGAGCGGAAGGCCGCGAAGAGCACGGCGAGCAGCAGCAGCGTCGACATGACGTTGATGGCCACGTCCACCCAGCTCGGGGTGGTGATCGCGTTGTACGCCTTGTCGTCGGGGGCGAGGGTGACCAGCCGCATCACGCCGTACCGCCAGCGGGCCAGGAAGGTGGCGTCGGCGGCGTCCGGGTCGGTGTTGGTCGCACCGACCAGCAGGGCGGCGACCAGCGAGGTCACCAGCAGGCCGACGGAGGCGACCAGGCTGGCCAGCAGCGGGTTGGAGCGGTCGCCCTTGGCGTAGAACTCCCGGCGGCCCAGCAGCAGTGCGCCGACGAAGAGCGCGGTCAGCCCGAAGGCCACCCAGTTCTGCGGGTGGACGCGGAACTCCGGGTAGCAGAACTCGTACGAGCCCCCCGAGCACGGGGTGAAGGAGGCGACGGCGGCCATCGCGAAGGCCGCCAGCAGCAGCCCGCTGAGCACCAGGTTCAGGATCCAGGCCGCGCGCTTGCGGCGGCCCATGGTGACGGTGAGCAGCAGCGAGAACGCCGCGGAGGCGAAGCCCGCCGTGAGCAGGTACGGGGTGTAGAAATCGGCGGTGCTGTGCCGGCGCAGGTCCTGGCCGAGCGAGAACCACACCGCGCTGAGCAGGTTGACGAAGGTGACGGCCCGCAGGTACCAGACCGCGAAGGTGGCGCTGCGCCGCGAGCGGACGCTTCCGCGGCCGGTGCTCCGGGCGGCCCCCTGGCCGGCCGGTGCGGAACCTTGGGCGTTCGCCTGGCCGTTGGCCTGGGCGTTCGCCGGGGTGTTGGCCTGGGCGTTCCCCCGCCCGCCCCCCTGATTGTTTCTGCCGTTCGGATCCCCACCCGTACCTCGGTCGGTCTTCCGATCGGTCTCTGCGCTGGTCAAACGGACCTCTCCCATAAAAAGCGATGATATGGGGCATCGCGGTCCGTGCTGGGGTCCCGAGGGCCGCGGCCTGGTCAGGACCGCGGGCCCCGGTGACTCATTCGGTCGGCTCGGCCGCCCGTTCGGGGAGTTCCGCCGCGAGTGCGGCGGCCGCCTGGACGAGGGGGAGAGCCAGCAGCGCCCCGGTTCCTTCTCCCACAGTGACGCCGTGGTCGAGCACGGGGTTGAGTGCCATCCGGTCCAGTGCCTTCGCCTGGCCGGGCTCCCCGCTCGCCTGTCCGGCCAGCCACCAGTCCGGGGCCCGGAAAGCGGCCCGCTGGGCCACCAGCCCGCAGGCCGCCGAGACCACCCCGTCGAGGATCACGGGGGTGCGGCGCACCGCGCACTGGAGCAGGAAGCCGGTGATCGCCGCGACGTCGGCGCCGCCCACGGTGGCGAGCAGCGCGACCTGATCCCCGAGGACGGGCCGGGCGCGTCGCAGCGCGTCGCGGATCGCCGCGCACTTGCGCATCCAGGCCAGGTCGTCGATCGGCATGCCGCCGCGGCCCGTGACCACGGAGGCGTCGGTGCCGCACAGGGCGGCTACCAGGGTCGCGGCGACCGTGGTCCCGCCGACGCTCAGGTCTCCGAGGACGACCAGGTCGGTCCCGGAGTCGGCCTCCTCGTCGGCGATCCGGATGCCGAGCTGCAGAGCGGCCGCGGCCTCCTCGGCCGTCAGCGCGTCCTCGACGTCGATGCGCCCGCTGCCCCGCCGGACCCGGTGCTTGGTGATCTCCGGGGGCAGCAGGTCGGGGTCGCAGTCCAGGCCGGCATCGACGATCCGTACGGAGGCGCCGAGCCGCTCGGCCAGGATCGCCACCGGGCTCCGGCCGTCCAGGACGGCCCGTACCAGCTCGTGGGCGCCGCCGGCGGGACGTACGGAGACCCCCTCGGAGGCCACCCCGTGGTCGGCGGCGAACAGCACGACGCGCGGCCGCTCGATCGGCTTGACCGGCACCCGCCCCTGGGCGGCGGCGAGCCACTCGGCCAGTTCGTCGAGCCGCCCCAGCGCCCCGGCCGGCACGGCCAGCCGTTCACGGCGTTCCTCGGCGTCACGCCGCACGCCCGCGTCGGGGCGCTCGATCAGATCGGAGAAGTCGTCGAGATTCAGCGTGGTCATTTGCCAGAGGGTACAGCGGAGCCCCGGGGGGCTCGAACGCTCCTCACGCCCCGGGGCGTTGCCGCCGCGGGGCGGGGGCGCGTACGGCGCGGCGGCTACTGCTTCAGGGTCAGTGCCTGCCCCGCCACCACCAGGAGGACGTGCTCGCACTCCCCGGCGACCCCCGCGTTCAGCCGCCCCAGCTCGTCGCGGAACCGCCGCCCCGCCGACGTCGCCGGAACGACCCCGGAGCCGACCTCGTTGCTGACCAGCACCACCTGCCGGCGGGTGGCCCGGACCGCCGCCACCAGGTCGCCGACGCGCGCGGCCAGCTCCTTGCTCCCCCCGCCCGCCCAGACGGAGTCGTCCCAGGCACCGGCCCGGTCCATGGCGTCCGTGAGCCACAGCGCCAGGCAGTCGATGAGCAGCGCCGGCCCCTCCTGCGCCAGCAGCGGCACCAGATCGCAGGTCTCCACGGTCCGCCAGGACGCGGCCCTGCGCTCGCGGTGGAGCCCGATCCGCGCGGCCCAGTCCGCGTCGCCCTCGCGCGTACCGCCCGTGGCCACGTAGACCACCTCCGGGTAGCCGGTCAGCCGGCGCTCGGCCTCGTACGACTTGCCCGACCGGGCGCCGCCCAGGACCAGGGTCCGCCGCGGCACCTCGGGCGCCGGCCGGTACTCCCCGGCCGCCACCGTGGTCCCGTCCGGCACCGTCCGCGCACCCGCGGCGGCGCACCGGCGCTCCAGTTCCGCGCCCGGCGGGGTGTCGTGGTCCAGGTGGACGGCGATCACGTCCGTCGCCGGGCCCACCGCCCCGCTGGCCCGCAGCCGCGCCAGCGCCTCCGGCCGGCCGAGCACGTCCGCGAGGACCACGTCGTACGGGCGCCGCCCGCTGGTGCCCGCGGTCCCGGCCGGGGCGCCGCCCGGCGGCAGGTACAGCATCCGGGCACCGTCCGGCCCGGTCACCTCGTACCCGGTGCCCGGCGCGTCCATCGGCACGGCCCGCACCCGGTGCCCGGAGATCACCGCGAGCTCCCGCCCGTCCGGCACCCGCCCGGCCGCCGGCAGCCCCGGCGGCAGCTCGACGGCGGGGCCGTCGTGCGGGTGGGTCAGCAGGACCTGCCGTACGGCGGCCAGCGAATGCCCCGCCCGGGCGCCGGCGAGCACCGCCCCGGGCGTCAGGTCCAGCAGCAGCGCCCCGTCCACGAGCACGGAGGTGGCGGCGCGCGCCCGGGGCCCCACGGAGAGCGCGCACGCGGCGCAGGGACAGCCGGGGCGGGGCAGTCCTTCGGGCGTACCGGTGCCGAGCAGAGTCAGTTCCACAGGATGATCCTCCCGCGTCCCCGGGACTGCTGCGCGCCCGGTTCCTGGTGGCTCTGCGTGAAGGACGGCTCTGCGGGTGGTTCGGAGCCGCGTGAGCTGTTACCGCGGACAAAGAGACGACACGCCGCTTTCTCCCACATGGACCCCGAATCGACGTGACATCCTCCCGCTGCTCCTGAGAGCGCTACGGTCGCTCACGTGAAGCTCCGCTACAACTACCGGGTGTATCCAGATGCCTCTCAGCGTCGGGCGTTGGCGAGAACGACTGTCTACGCGACCGGAGGGAAGCGCACGCGGCGGGTATGCCCTACCCGGCGTCAGCCGATCTGTCCAAGGCGCGCATCACCCAGGCGAAGCGGACAACGGAGCGTTCCTGGCTGGCGGAGGTGTCAGCCGTGGTTCTCCAGCATGCGCTGAGGGATCTGGACGTTGCCTACAAGAACTTCTTCGACTCCGTTCGGGGCAAGCGAAAGGGCCGGAAAATGGCGCCGCCCCGGTTCAAGTCGAAGAAGGACGCCCGTCAGTCGATCCGGTTGAGCTCCAACGCGTTCTCGGTCCGGGCGAACGGCAGGGTGTATGTGGCCAAGGTGGGAGAGCTGCGTGTGATGTGGTCGAGGCCGTTGCCCGCCCCGCCGACCTCGCTCACGGTTGTCAAGGACTCGGCGGGCCGGTACTTCGCGAGTTTCGTCGTCGACCCTGAGCCTGAGCTTCTGCCCGAGGTGATTCCCGAAGTCGGAATCGACCTGGGGTTGTCGGTATTCGCCGTACTCTCCGACGGCACACGGATCCATTCCCCGAGGTTCTTGCGTCGGGCGGAGAAGAAGCTCAAACGCCTGCAGAGGGACCTCTCCCGCAAGGCGAAGGGGTCGAGGAACCGGGGCAAGGCCCGCGGCAAGGTGGCCCGGCAGCATGCAAAGGTGGCCGACCGGCGCAGGGACTGGCATCACAAGACGTCCACACGGATCATCCGCGACAACCAAGCGGTATACGTGGAAGACCTCGCGGTGTCCGGCCTTGCGCGCACCCGCCTGGCCAAGTCCGTCAACGATGCGGGGTGGTCCGCGTTCGTGAGCATGCTGGAATACAAGGCAGCCAAGCACGGTCGGTACTTCGGGAGGATCGGCCGGTTTGAGCCGACCTCCCAGGTTTGCTCCACGTGCGGGGTCAAGGACGGCCCCAAGCCGCTCCATGTCCGCATCTGGAGCTGTGGGGCCTGCGGTGCCGTGCACGACCGTGACGACAACGCTTCGAAGAACACACTGGCCGCCGGACGGGCGGACAGGCTAAACGCCTCGCAGAGCGCAGGTAAGACCGGGAGCAAGCTCCCGGCACAGCGTGTTGAAGCAGGAAGCCACCGAGACGGTCACGCGGCCGTTGTAGGAATTCCTGGCCCTTTGGCCAGGGAGCATGTCAATCTGCGGGCACACTCTAGGCGAGAAGCGTGTGAGAAGCGGACGAGCAACGGAGGCGGACATGGCGTGGACGTGGCGGTTCGAGACGGGCGACGGCAGTGAGACCAGCCCGTCGGTGGTGCCGGAGGAGTTCACCACGCAGGGGGACGCCGAATCCTGGATCGGCGAGTACTGGAAGGACCTGCTGGAGGGCGGTACCGAACAGGTGAAGCTGTCCGACGACAACGGGGTCCAGCTCTACACGATGAGCCTGCGCGAGGCCGCTGAGCTCTGACCGGCCCACACCGGTGCTGACCGGTACCGGCCCGGTGTGCGAGAGCCCGGACCCCTCGGGGGTCCGGGCTCGGCGGTGTCCGCGGCCGCTCTGCGGCCCGGGGCTCAGCCCCGGACGCCGCACAGGTGCAGCAGGGCCGCGACCCCGCGGTAGGGGTCGGTCCGCCCGGCGCGGTCCTCGGCGGCGAGCAGCCGCTCCAGTTCCGCCTCGGCGGGGAGCTTGTCCGCCGCCTCGGTGCCGTCGGTGAAGACGCGCACCCCGTACCAGGTCTGCAGCGGGGCGCCGATCCCCGACAGGGTCGCGGTCAGCGTGGCCAGCCGGTCCGCGCGCACGTCCAGGCCGAGCCGGTTCGTGTAGTCGACGCCCTCGAAGGCCGCCAGCGCTCCCGTCCAGTCACCGTGCAGGCCCGGCCGCATGGCGAGGGCGTCGCCGTTGCGCACCAGCAGGGACAGCAGCCCGCCGGGGGCCAGCATCCGGGCGAGCCCGGCGAGCATGGCGTCCGGCTCGGGCACGTACATGAGGACGCCGTGGCAGAGCACGACGTCGAAGCTGCCCGGCAGGAAGTGCGCGCCGGTCTCCCGGCCGTCGCCCTCCATGAGGCGGACGCGGTCCTGGATCCCGGCGGGCTCGGCGGCCAGCGCCTCGCGGGCGACGGCCAGCATCGCCGGATCCTGTTCCAGCCCGGTCACCATGTGCCCGGCGCGGGCCAGGCGCAGCGCCTGGGTGCCCTGGCCCATGCCGACGTCGAGGACGCGCAACCGCTGTCCCACGGGGAAGCGGTGCGCGATCTGCTCGTCCACCTGACGGCCGACGAGCTCCTGGCGCACCGCGTTGCGGAGCCCGCCCAGGCCTTCCAGCCACAGTCGGGCCCCGTCCGCGAAGCCACCCCCGCCGAACGCTCCGGGCGTTCCTGGGCTCAGGGCCGTTCCCCGCGCTTGACCTGAGGCTTCGGCAGACGCAGCCGGCGCATCTGGAGGGTGCGCATCAGGCCGTACGCGACGGCGCCGCGCTTGGGCTCGTTCGGGAAGCGCTGGTTCAGGGCCTTGCGCAGGCGGATGAACATGCCGATGGAGTCGACGATGATCAGCGCGATCACGCCGAGCCACAGCAGCAGCGCGATGTTCTGGATGGACGGCACCCGCACCATGCTCAGCACCAGGATGATCACGGCCAGCGGCAGGAACATCTCGGCGACGGAGAAGCGGGAGTCCACGAAGTCGCGCACGTAGCGGCGCACGGGACCCTTGTCGCGGTTGGGCAGATAACGCTCGTCGCCATTGGCGAGGGCCTCGCGCTGCTTGGTCATCTCGACCCGGCGGCGCTCACGAGCTCGCTTGGCATCCTCCTTGCGGTTGCCGGTCGAAGCCACCACGGCCTTGCGCTGCGACTGGGCCACAGCACGCTTCGGCGTCGGGCGGCCCTTCGGGGCCTGAGGGTCACGGGGCTGCGAGAGGTCGGCGCTCACCTTGTCGGTGGCGGCGTCCTTCTCTTCCTTGGAGGATCGGCTACCAAACACAAACCCAAGGGTACGTGGTCAGGGCCACGCGCCCCATCCCGCCGGGGAACGATCCGGCAACGGCGGGCGTCCTACCTGAGGGAAGCACCTACTCCTTACGCCTGACACGGCGGACGAGCAGTCGTCCTGGAGGAGGAGCGCATCCCCGCTCGAACAGTGCGGTAATAGAGGCAGGGCCCGTACTGTGGGTCTTGTTGGTGACCTGGAGCACAGTCCGTCTAGAAGGGGGCGCGCGAAGCCCATGAGCGGTGTCATGAAGCGTATGGGGATGATCTTCCGCGCGAAGGCGAACAAGGCCCTGGACCGGGCCGAGGACCCGCGCGAGACCCTCGACTACTCGTACCAGAAGCAGCTCGAACTGCTGCAGAAGGTGCGCCGCGGCGTCGCCGACGTGGCGACCTCCCGCAAGCGGCTGGAGCTGCAGCTCAACCAGCTCCAGGGCCAGTCCGCCAAGCTGGAGGACCAGGGCCGCAAGGCGCTGGCCCTGGGCCGCGAGGACCTGGCCCGCGAGGCCCTGTCCCGCCGCGCCTCGCTGCAGCAGCAGGTCAGCGACCTGGAGGTGCAGCACCAGACCCTGCAGGGCGAGGAGGAGAAGCTGACCCTCGCCGCGCAGCGGCTCCAGGCCAAGGTGGACGCCTTCCGTACGAAGAAGGAGACCATCAAGGCCACGTACACGGCCGCCCAGGCGCAGACGCGGATCGCCGAGTCCTTCTCCGGCATCTCCGAGGAGATGAGCGACGTCGGCCTGGCCATCCAGCGTGCCGAGGACAAGACGGCGCAGCTCCAGGCCCGCGCCGGCGCGATCGACGAGCTGCTCGCCTCCGGCGCGCTCGACGACCAGAGCGGCCTCGGCTCCAAGGACGACATCCAGGCCGAGCTCGACCGCCTCTCCGGCGGGACGGACGTGGAGCTGGAGCTCCAGCGCATGAAGGCCGAGCTGGCGGGCGGCCCCTCCGCCCAGCAGTCGGCCATCGAGGGCGGCGCCCCGGGCGCCGGCCAGCAGTCGCAGACCCAGCACCGGTTCGACAAGCAGTAGGACGGGGCCCGTCATGATTGTCCGCATCATGGGGGAAGGTCAGGTGGAGCTGGCGGACAGCCACTTCGCCGAGCTCAACACGCTGGACGACGAACTGCTCGCCGAGATGGAGAGCGGCGACGAGGAGGGCTTCCGGCGCACGCTGGGCGAGCTGCTCGCCGCCGTGCGGCGGCTCGGCGAGCCGCTGCCCGACGAGGCGCTGGAGCCGTCCGAGCTGATCCTGCCCGCCCCCGACGCCTCGCTGGACGAGGTGCGGGAGATGCTCAGCGACGACGGGCTGATCCCGGGCTGACCGGGAGCAGACGTGAAGAAGGGCCCGCCCCTCGGGGGGCGGGCCCTTCCGTCAGTGCGGCTCCTTCTCGGAGGGTCGTTCCGAGTCCGGGGTCCCGCCGATGAACTCCTCGAACTTCCGGCGCGGTCTGGACCACCGCCGGTCGTGGTGGAAGGCGCGCAGTCCGGCCTTGGCGCGGGCCTTCGGCCGGTTCGCGTAGAACTTCTTGGCGTACGGGGAACCGGGCCGGGCGAGGCGGATCGCCCCGATGAGGGCCACGAAGGGGATGACCACGCCGAAGAACGCGGTGCGCGCCTTGCCCTTCCACAGGGCGATCAGCGCGAGGAAGAAGTTGGTCGCCGTGTTCATGGCGACCAGGCCGCGGTTGTGCCGTTCGTCCTGGGTGAGGTCGTTGACCCCGAAGGGCAGGAAGCCGCCCAGGACCAGCGCCACGATCGCGGCCGTCAGGACCACGATCTCCACGCTCTTGCGGCCCTGCTCGCTCCAGTAGACGTCGTCCAGGTGCAGGATCAGCGCGAACTCGTCCAGCACCAGCCCCGCGCCCAGTCCGAAGATCACGGCCGACAGGCCCGCCCCGAAGCTGTGCCGGGCGCTCCCGATCGCCCCGAAGCCGCCGATGATCACGAGGACCACGCCGGGGACCACGTGGTGGATGTGCAGGCCGCCCGGGGTGACGTTCTTGAAGGGCCCCCGGCCCGCCCGGATCAGGCGGGTGATCACGCGGGTGACCAGGAAGGACAGGACGAAGGAGACCAGTGCGAGGAGCAGCGGGAGCTTCCCGGGCTCCACGATGTTGCGATACCACCAGTGACCCATGCCACCACCTCCCGATTTGGGGCCTTATGGGTAACTTACCGGTCCCGTCGAGCAGGTAGCGTTCGCGCCGATGACAGATTCGTACGACGGCCCGTCCCCGACGCCGCCCCCGGAGCGCGCCTCGCTGCTTGACGGGGTCCGCTTCGCCTTCGGCACGCTCACCGTGCTGCCCACCCGTATCACCCGCTGGGACCGTCCCGCCGCCCGCACCGGCATGGCCTGCGCCCCGCTCGCCGGGCTCGTCGTGGGGCTCCTCGCGGCCGTGCCCGGCGTGCTCCTCCTGGTCTGCGGCGGCGGGCCGCTGCTCGCCGCGGCCGTCACCGTCGCCGTGCCGGCGGCCCTGACCCGCGCCCTGCACCTGGACGGCCTCGCCGACACGGTGGACGGACTGGGCAGCGCCAAGCCGGCCGACGCCGCGCTGCGCATCATGAAGCAGTCCGACATCGGCCCGTTCGGGGTGGTGGCGCTGGTGTTCGTGCTGCTGGTCCAGGTCGCGGCGCTGGCGAACGTGTACGCCGACAGCTGGATCCGGGGAGCCCTGGCCGCCGTGCTCGCCGCCGTCACCGCCCGGCTCGCCATGACCCTGGCCTCCCGCGACGGGGTCCCCCCGGCCCGCCCAGAGGGGCTGGGCGCGGCCGTCGCCGGAGTCGTCCCGCGCGAGGCGGCCGCCGCCGTCGCCGGGCTCGTACTGGTCCTGTCCGCCGCCGCCGCACTGCCGCTGGGCCTGCCGGCCGCCGCGCAGCACGCGGCGGCGGTCCTGGCCGCCCTGCTGGCGGCCGAGGCCCTGCTCCGCCGGTGCGTGCGCCGCTTCGACGGGGTCACCGGGGACGTGTTCGGATCCCTGGCCGAGGTCTCGGCGACGACGGCCCTGGTCGTACTGGCCCTGGGCTAGGCCGTCTCTTTCGGATCGTGCCGGGCCCGCGGCGCCTGGCACCGCGCCTGGCCGCACTGCCGGGGCGACCGAGTACGCCCAGTACGCGAGCGCCCCGACAGCGCGCCCAGGCACGGCACCAGACGCCGCGAGCTCGGCCGACAAGATCCGAAAGAGATGGCCTAGACCGTCCCTTTCGGATCGTGCCGGGCCCGCGGTGTCCCGGGCACGGGCCGTCCGGGCCGTCCGGCCGGCCCCGCCGGGCGCGGGGCGACGTAGGGTCGGGGCGTGGAAACGACCCCGAACCAGGAACCGTCGCCCATCCGGGTGCTCCTCGCCGACGACCAGGCCCTGCTGCGCAGCGCGTTCAAGGTGCTCGTCGACTCCGAGGCCGACATGTGCGTCGTCGGGGAGGCCTCCGACGGGGCGCAGGCCCTCGAACTGGCGCGCGCGGTCCGGCCCGACGTCGTGCTCATGGACATCCGGATGCCCGGCACCGACGGCCTCGCCGCCACCCGGCTGATCAGCGCCGACCCCGAACTGGCCGGCGTGCGCGTGGTGATGCTGACGACCTTCGAGGTGGACGAGTACGTGGCGGCGGCCCTGCGGGCGGGCGCCTCCGGTTTCCTCGGCAAGGGCGCCGAGCCGGAGGAACTGCTCAACGCCATCCGCGTCGCGGCCGCCGGAGACGCGCTGCTCTCCCCGGCCGCCACCAAGGGGCTCATCGCCACCTTCCTCGCGCAGGGCGGCGGCGCGGGGGACACCCCCGCCGCGGGCGCCGCCCACGGACAGCGCCTGGCCGCGCTGACCGGACGCGAACGCGAGGTCCTCGTCCTCGTGGCCGCGGGCCTGTCCAACGACGAGATCGCCCGCCGGCTGGAGGTCAGCCCGCTCACCGTCAAGACCCACGTGAACCGGGCCATGTCCAAGCTCGGCGCCCGCGACAGGGCGCAATTGGTGGTCATCGCGTACGAATCGGGACTGGTCCGGCCCAGGGCCGAGTAGATCCGCAGGGCGGGGCGGAGTCGTCCCGAGCGGTTCGGAGTACTCCCGCCTACTGCGGACGCGGTATGCCCCGGATAAGGACGAGACCTGGGGGCGACGTCGGCGCGCCCGTGGGCACGAGAGGCTGAGGGGCCCCGCGCGTGCCCGAAGGCACGGCTGCCCGTCATGCCTCGTCGACGTCACCGCGTCCCTGCAGAGAGATCCCCATAGCCATGTTCCGGCTGTCCCGCTTCAGCCTCGCCCAAAGGGCGCTGATCGGCCTCGTGTCGCTCGTCGCGCTCCTCTTCGGCGCCATAGCCATCCCGCAGCTCAAGCAGCAGCTGCTGCCCTCCATCGACCTGCCGATGGTGACCGTGCTCGCGCCGTACCAGGGCGCCTCGCCCGACGTGGTGGAGAAGCAGGTCGTCGAACCGATCGAAGCCATGCTCAAGGGCGTCGACGGCATCACCGGCGTCACCTCCACCGCCAGCGAGGGCAACGCCCTGATCATGGCGACCTTCGACTACGGCGACGAGGGCACCAAGCAGCTCGTTGCCGACGTGCAGCAGGCCGTCAACCGGGCCCGCGTACGGCTGCCCGCCGAGGTGGACCCGCAGGTGATCGCCGGCTCCACCGACGACATCCCGACCGTGGTCCTCGCCGTCACCTCCGACAAGGACCAGCAGGCGCTGGCCGACCAGCTGAACAAGTCCGTGGTCCCCGCACTGGAGGACATCGCGGGCGTCGGCCAGGTCACCGTCGACGGGGTCCGGGACCTCCAGGTCACCGTCACCCCCGACGACGCCAAGCTCGCCGCCGCCGGCCTCGACGGCGCGGCCCTGGCCCAGGGCCTGCAGGCGGGCGGCGCCACCGTCCCCGCGGGCTCCTTCGACGAGGCGGGCAAGAACCGCACCGTGCGCGTCGGTTCGGGCTTCACCTCGCTCGCCCAGCTGGAGGACCTGCGCCTGAGCGCCGGACCGGGCAAGCCCGCCGTCCGCCTCGGCGACGTGGCGGGCGTGAAGCAGGAGCCGGCCAAGGCCGACTCGATCACCCGCACCAACGGCAAGCCCAGCCTCGCCGTGGTCCTCACCATGGACAAGGACGGCAGCGCCGTCGCCATCTCGGACGCGGTCGAGGACAAGCTGCCCGAGCTCCGCACCACCCTGGGCTCCGGCGCCGACCTGACCGTGGTCAGCGACCAGGGTCCGGCCGTCGCCAAGTCCATCTCGGGCCTGACCACCGAGGGCATGCTCGGCCTGGCCTTCGCGGTCATCGTGATCCTGGTCTTCCTCGGCTCGGTGCGCTCGACGCTGGTCACCGCGGTCTCCATCCCGCTGTCCGTCGTCCTCGCGCTGATCGTGCTGTGGACGCGTGACCTCTCCCTCAACATGCTGACGCTGGGCGCGCTCACCATCGCCATCGGCCGGGTCGTCGACGACTCGATCGTGGTCCTGGAGAACATCAAGCGGCACCTCGGCTACGGCGAGGAGCGCAGCAGCGCGATCATCACCGCGGTCAAGGAGGTGGCCGGCGCGGTCACCTCCTCCACGCTCACCACCGTCGCCGTCTTCCTGCCGATCGCCTTCGTCGGCGGCATGGTCGGCCAGTTCTTCGGCCCGTTCTCCATCACCGTCACCGCGGCCCTGCTGGCCTCGCTGCTCGTCTCCCTGACGGTCGTGCCGGTGCTCTCGTACTGGTTCCTGCGCGCGCCGAAGGGCGTCAGCGAAGGGGACGCCGCGAGCATCGAGAAGGCCCGCCGCGAAGCCGAGGAGAAGGAGTCCCGCAGCAAGCTCCAGACGTTCTACGTACGGGCGCTGGACCTGGTCACCCGCCGCCGGATCGCCACCCTGGCCGTGGCCGTCGTGGTGTTCGTCGCGACGCTGGGCATGACCCCGCTGCTCAAGACGAACTTCTTCGACCAGGGCGAGCAGGAAGTCCTCAGCATCAAGCAGCAGTTGCCGCCCGGCACCTCGCTGGCGGCCGCCGACGAGGCGAGCCGCAAGGTCGAGAAGGTCCTGGAGGGGACCGACGGCGTCAAGGACTACCAGGTCACCGTCGGCTCGTCCGGCTTCCTGGCCGCCTTCGGCGGCGGTACGGGCTCCAACCAGGCCTCGTACCAGGTCACGCTGGAGGACTCCGGGAAGACCGAGTCCGCCAAGAAGCACATCGAGACCGCCCTCAAGGGGCTCGACGGCATCGGCGAGACCACCATCGCGGCCGGCGACGGCTTCGGCAGCCAGAACCTCAGCGTCGTCGTCAAGGCCGGTGACGGAGCCGTCCTGGCGAAGGCCGCCGAGCAGGTCCGCGCCGAGGTGGCGAAGATCGAGGACGTCACCGACGTCCAGAGCGACCTGTCCCAGTCCGTACCCCGGATCTCGGTCACCGCCACCCCCAAGGCGGCGGAGTTCGGCCTGAACCAGGCGGCGCTCGGCGCCATCGTCGGCCAGGCCGTCCGAGGCAACCCGGCGGGCAAGGCCGTACTGGACGACACCGAGCGGGACATCGTCATCAAGTCCGCGCAGCCGGCCACCACCCTGGCCCAGCTGCAGGCGCTGCCCGTCGGCCCCGTGAAGCTCGGCGACATCGCCGAGGTCAAGGAGGTCCCCGGCCCCGTCGCGATGACCCGGATCGACGGCGCCCGCGCCGCGACCATCAGCGCGAAGCCGGTCGGCGACAACACCGGCGCCGTCAGCTCCACCCTGCAGTCGAAGATCAAGGCCCTGGACCTGCCCGCGGGCGCCACGGCCACCATCGGCGGCGTCGGACAGGACCAGAGCGAGGCCTTCGGCCAGCTGGGCCTGGCCATGCTCGCGGCCATCGCGATCGTGTTCATGCTGCTCGTCGCGACGTTCCGCTCGCTCGTCCAGCCGCTGATCCTGCTGGTCTCGATCCCGTTCGCCGCGACCGGCGCGCTCGGCCTGCTGCTGGTCACCGGCACCCCGCTCGGCGTCCCGGCGCTGATCGGCATGCTGATGCTCATCGGCATCGTCGTGACCAACGCGATCGTCCTGATCGACCTGGTCAACCAGTACCGCGCCCAGGGCTACGGCGTGATCGAGGCGGTCGTCGAGGGCGGCCGCCACCGGCTGCGCCCGATCCTGATGACGGCACTGGCGACGATCTTCGCGCTGCTCCCGATGGCGCTGGGCGTCACCGGCGAGGGCGGCTTCATCTCGCAGCCGCTCGCGGTGGTCGTCATCGGCGGCCTGATCAGCTCCACCCTGCTGACCCTGCTCCTGGTGCCGACCCTCTACACGATGCTGGAGCTCCGCAAGGAGCGCCGCAGTGCGAAGAAGAGGGCCCGCCTGAGCGTGGTCCCGACCCCGGCCGCCCCGGCCGAGGACGAGAGCCCGGTCAAGGTCTGACCACCGGCTCGGCACGGGCGTCCGTACGCCCGCACACGCCGAAGGGCCGCCCCTCGCAGGAGGGGCGGCCCTTCGGTCGTCCGGCGCGGAGCGGTGGAGCTACGGAAGCGCGAGCATCCGCTCCAGGGCGAGCTTGGCGAAGCTCTCGGTCTCCTTGTCGACCTGGATCTGGTTGACGAGGTTGCCCTCGGCCAGGGACTCCAGGGTCCACACCAGGTGGGGGAGGTCGATGCGGTTCATCGTCGAGCAGAAGCAGACCGTCTTGTCGAGGAAGACGACCTCCTTGTCCTCCGCGGCGAATCGGTTCGCCAGCCGCTGGACGAGGTTCAGCTCGGTGCCGATGGCCCACTTGGAGCCGGCCGGGGCCGCCTCCAGCGCCTTGATGATGTACTCGGTGGAGCCGACGTAGTCGGCGGCCGCCACGACCTCGTGCTTGCACTCCGGGTGGACCAGGACGTTCACGCCGGGGATGCGGGCGCGCACGTCGTTGACCGAGTCGACCGAGAACCGGCCGTGCACCGAGCAGTGACCGCGCCACAGGATCATCTTGGCGTTCCGCAGCTGCTCGACGGTCAGGCCGCCGTTCGGCTTGTGCGGGTTGTAGAGCACGCAGTCGTCGAGGGACATGCCCATGTCGCGGACGGCGGTGTTGCGGCCCAGGTGCTGGTCCGGGAGGAAGAGGATCTTCTCGCCCTGCTCGAACGCCCACTCCAGGGCCTTCTTGGCGTTGGACGAGGTGCAGATCGTGCCGCCGTGCTTGCCGGTGAAGGCCTTGATGTCGGCCGAGGAGTTCATGTACGAGACGGGGACCGTCTCGCCGGCGATGCCGGCCTCGGTCAGCACGTCCCAGCACTCCGCGACCTGCTCGGCGGTGGCCATGTCGGCCATCGAGCAGCCCGCGGCCAGGTCCGGCAGGACCACCTTCTGGTCGTCCGAGGTGAGGATGTCCGCGGACTCGGCCATGAAGTGGACGCCGCAGAAGACGATGTACTCGGCCTCCGGCTTGGCGGCCGCGTCCTTGGCGAGCTTGAAGGAGTCACCGGTGACGTCGGCGAACTCGATGACCTCGTCACGCTGGTAGTGGTGGCCGAGGATGAAGACCTTGTCCCCGAGCTTCTCCTTGGCGGCACGGGCGCGCGCCACGAGGTCCGGGTCCGACGGCGAGGGCAGGTCGCCGGGGCACTCCACCCCGCGCTCGCTCTTGGGGTCGGCTTCGCGGCCGAGCAGCAGCAAGGCAAGGGGCGTCGGCTGGACGTCCAAGGGCTGGTTGTCCAAAGGCTGGGCGGTGGTCACGACACGCACCCTTTCTGTTCTTCGACAAGGGACTTCTGAAGCCACTCTGAAGCCGCAGCTTCGACTTCTCGTCTATTTGACGCTATCTATCATAACTGCTTCACGTCACTTTGACGATGCCGATAGTGTCGATGTGACGAATTCGCCCGCCCGTCGCCCGCCGCCTCACGGGGACACACCACCGCGCGCTGGTGTGCGAGCATGGAATTTCTGAAACACGCGTCGGGTCCCGGAATGAATCCGCGGTCCCGCTCGTTGCCACCGACGGCAAGAGTCCGACGTTTCCCCGCTCCCGGCGGGGAGCCGCCCACTTCGGGAGTGAATGCAGATGTCCGTACAGGACGAAAAGACCACCGTGAGCGACGGCATCCTCCTGTCCGACGCCGCCGCCGAGAAGGTCAGGACCCTCCTGGAGCAGGAAGGCCGCGATGACCTGGCGCTGCGCGTCGCCGTCCAGCCCGGCGGCTGCTCCGGCCTGCGCTACCAGCTCTTCTTCGACGAGCGCTCCCTCGACGGCGACGTCGTGAAGGACTTCGACGGTGTGAAGGTCGTCACCGACCGGATGAGCTCCCCGTACCTGCACGGCGCGTCGATCGACTTCGTCGACACCATCGAGAAGCAGGGCTTCACGATCGACAACCCGAACGCCACGGGCTCCTGCGCCTGCGGCGACTCGTTCAACTAAGCCAGGCAGACGAGAGGGGCCCGACCGCGGACATCCGCGGGCGGGCCCCTCTCGTGCGTCCCGGCCCCTACTGGCGGGGGACGGCCTTGCCCGTGGTCGCGTCGATCACCTTGCGGTCGCCCAGCGGTTGCTGGAGCGTGCCCGACACCGTCATCTCCTGCGCCAGCATGATGCAGGCCTGCCCCGGCTTGTTCGGGGTGTCCGTGATCCTCACCATCACCGACCCGGGCTGCTCCCGGACCTCCAGGGCGTACGTGCTGCACACCCCGCCCCAGAAGTTCACGGTCAGCGTCCGGTCGGCCGAGGCGTACGAGAAACCGGGCACGGTCTGTCCCTTCGCGGGCGGGTCCACCGGGGTGGGCAGGTCGACCGGGGGAGTCTCCTCGGTCAGAGCCGCCGACTGGACCACCGTGTGGCCCGGGCCGCCGTCCTTGCCGGCCACCTCGAACAGCCAGCCCGGCACCAGGCCGCGGGCCCCGTCGACCGTGCCCGGAACCAGCCCCAGCTGGGCGCCCCGCACCGACTCGGTCCGCGTCGGCTTCATCGGCCGCGGTTCCGGGTTGCACGGCAGCGTGTCCGTGGCGCCGTCCGGGGAGTCCGGGGTCAGCGGAACGCTCGTGGCGCAGCCGCTCGGGCCCGGATCCCTGGCGCCGGAACCCCGCGCCTTGTCGTTGAGCCGGGCCAGCGCGTCGACGGCGCCGATCACCGGCTGGTCCGCGGCCCGCGCCGGAACCTTCAGCTCGCCGCTGCCCGACACCACCCGCGAGTCCGCCCCGACACCGATCCGGGTGGACCAGCCCTGCGTGGGCAGGCCGCCGATCACCGGATCGGCCGTCACCACGCGTACGGAGCCCTGGGCGACCCGCGCGTCGAGCGCGGCCGATCCCTGACCCACGGCCGCCAGCACCGGCGCGGCGGCGGCCTTGGCGGCCTCCTCGGAGACGGGCGTCCCGGAGGTGCCGCCGTGCTCCAGACCCAGGTCCTGGGGGAGGGTGGCCGGGCCGCAGGTGTCCTTGCCGCGCACACAGTCGTCCCCGGTGCCGCCGACCTGGAAGCGGGAGAAGTTCCAGGTCCCGGGAGCCTTCAGGTTCACCGTGAGCCGGGGCCCCGAGCCGTCGGCGCTCTCCCCGGCCTGCCAGGTCTCCCCGGTCAGCCGGGGCGCGCCGGAGATCCCCAGCGCCGTCGCGAGCCGGGCCACCTCGGCGGAGGTCACCTCACCGCCCGCCGCGAAGGTCGGCGCGGTGGCCGGGCCCTCCGGGAGCGGGACGTCGGCCGTGTACGTGACCCCGCCGCCGGACGGGTCGGGCTCACCGGGGGCGATGCCGGGCCCGGGCGGCGTGGGCTGCGCACGGGGCGCGGAGGCCGCGCTGTCGCCCGTACGCGCCCCGCCGGGGGCGGTCGACGCCCAGATGGCGGTGCCGCCGCCGGTCAGCAGGACGGCGGCCGCGATCGAAGCGACGGCCCAGACCTGCCGCCGCCGCGTGCCACGTGACGCACCGGGGGTCCCGGGCACCTCGGGTGTCGCGGACGCATCGGGTGCATCAACATGCTCGGGGTGTTCGCTGGTCACCGCATCGCTCCTTTGCCCGTCCCGCAGGGGGTGATGCGGGTGTGACGGAACAGACGCGGATCCGGTTCCAGGGGGGTGTCCGGGGGTGTCGGCCTAGTAGCCGTAGACCGCCGTGGAGGCGATGAGGCGGGCGGAGGCCGCCGGGACGCGGATCCCGATGATCTGCGAGGGGGCCACCCGATCCGGCCGCGGATCCGAGGGAACCGGCCAGTGCGGGGCCATCCGGGCGCAGTCGCCCAGCAGCTGTTCGAACTCGGTGCCCGCCGCGTTCCCGGAGGGCTGGACGTGCCCGAAGCCATCGGTGTAGGTCATGGGGCACGGTAGGCACGGCAGCGCGAGGGAAGAAAGACCTACTACGGGGTAGTTTCTGCCGGTCGGCCTCGGCCTGCCGAGCGGGTAGTTTTGAATGTCCCCTTGCCTTCCCTCGCAGGAGCGTCCACGCCGTGCGTATCGCAGTCACCGGCTCCATCGCCACCGACCACCTCATGACCTTCCCCGGCCGCTTCGCCGACCAGTTGGTCGCGGACCAGCTGCACACGGTCTCCCTCTCCTTCCTCGTCGACAACCTCGACGTGCGACGGGGTGGCGTCGGCCCGAACATCTGCTTCGGCATGGGCCAGCTCGGCGCCCGGCCGATCCTCGTCGGAGCCGCCGGCTCCGACTTCGACGAGTACCGCGCCTGGCTCGACCGCAACGGCGTCGACACCCAGTCCGTGCGGATCTCCGAGGTCCTGCACACCGCGCGCTTCGTCTGCACCACGGACGCGGACCACAACCAGATCGGCTCCTTCTACACGGGCGCGATGAGCGAGGCCCGCCTGATCGAGCTCAAGTCGGTCGCGGACCGGGTCGGCGGCCTGGACCTCGTCCTGATCGGCGCGGACGACCCCGAGGCGATGCTGCGCCACACCGAGGAGTGCCGCACGCGGGAGATCCCCTTCGCGGCGGACTTCTCGCAGCAGATCGCCCGGATGGACGGCGACAACATCCGCACCCTGATGGAGGGGGCGACGTACCTCTTCTCGAACGAGTACGAGAAGGGCCTCATCGAGGCGAAGTCCGGCTGGACCGACGCGGAGATCCTGACGAAGGTCGGCACCCGGGTCACCACCCTCGGCTCGAACGGCGTCCGCATCGAGCGGCTCGGCCACGACCCGATCGTGGTCGGCTGCCCGGAGGAGACCGCGAAGGTCGACCCGACGGGCGTCGGCGACGCGTTCCGCGCGGGGTTCCTGACGGGCCTGGGCTGGGGCGTCGGCCTGGAGCGGGCGGCGCAGGTCGGCTGCATGCTGGCCACGCTCGTCATCGAGACCCTCGGCACCCAGGAGTACACCCTGGCCCGCGCCCACTTCATGGAGCGCTTCACGAAGGCCTACGGCGACGAGGCGGCGGCGGAAGTCCAGTCCCACCTCCCGGCGTAACCCTGCGCGGCGCCGGGCCCAGCCGCCCTCCGCGGGCGGGCCCGGCGCACGGGTCTGGGTGCGGGTGCTCTGCCCTGCGGGGCGAGGTCCCCTACCCGACCTTCGCCCGTTCCCCGGGGCTCCCGCCCAGTCCCCGCGCCTCAAACGCCGGACAATCCAGCCCGTCCGGCGTCTGAGGACCGGGTCCGGGCAGAGCCCGGGGAACGGTGGAAGGGCGGGTGGGGGACAGCCCCGCAGGGCCGGCCCCGCCCCGGGTCAGACCGCCCGGCGGACCGTGTACGCAGTACCGACGGGGCGCGGGCTCTCACCCATATAGGTCTGCCCCCGCATCGCGCACCACGCCGGGATGTCCAGCCGCGCGACCTCGTCGTCCGACAGGACGGTCACCGTGCCCCCCACCGGAACCCGCCCGATCGCCCGGCCCAGCTCGATCACCGGCTGCGGACACCGCAGGCCGAGGGTGTCCAGCTCCAGGGACTCCGCGTCCGGATCGGCGGCCATCGCCGGCTCCACCGCGCCGAGTTGCTCCCGCACCCCCGCCACCAGCCCCGGCAGGACCTCCAGGAAGCCGTTGACCTCCGCCGCCGTCGTGCCGGCGGGCAGGGACACCCGTACGTTTCCCTCCGACAGCACCCCCATGGCCCGCAGGACATGGGACGGCGTCAGCGTCGAGCTGGTGCACGAGGAGCCGGAGGAGACGGAGTAGCCGGCCCGGTCCAGCCCGTGGAGCAGGGTCTCCCCGTCCACGTACAGGCAGGAGAAGGTGACCAGGTGCGGGAGCCGGAGGTCGGGATGGCCCACCACCTCCACGTCCGGCACCAGGCGGGCCACCCGCCGCCGCAGCCGGTCCACCAGGATCCGCAGGCGGGCCGATTCCGCCTCCGCCTCGGCGCGCACGGCCCGCAGGGAGGCCGCCGCGGCGACGACCGCCGGGAGGTTGACGAAGCCGGGGGAGCGCCCCGACTCCCTTTCGTCGGCGGGGCCTTGGGGAGCGAAGCGCACTCCCTTGCGGACCGCCAGCAGCCCGACCCCGGCCGGGCCGCCCCATTTGTGGGCGCTCGCGCACAGCACGGACCAGTTCCCGGGAACGGGCCCCCAGCCCAGCGACTGCGCGGCGTCCACCAGCAAGGGCACCCCGGCGGCGGTGCACACGTCGGCGACCTCCGCCACGGGCTGGACGGTGCCCACCTCGTGGTTGGCCGACTGGAGGCAGGCCAGTGCGGTGGAGGGCCCGAGGAGTTCCCCGTAGGAGGAGGGGGAGACGCGGCCGAACCGGTCCACCGGGACCTCGTCCACCCGCCCGCCGCCTGCGGCGTGGACCTCCGCCGCATGGAGTACGGAACTGTGTTCCACCGCCGATACGACCAGATGCCCGCCGACGCGCCGACGGCCCGCCAGGACCCCGGCCATGCCCGAGTGAACAGCGTGCGTCCCCGAAGGAGTGAACACGAGCTCGTCGGGACGGCACCCCACCGACTCCGCCGCCGCCTCCCGCGCCGCGTCCAGGAGCAGCCGGGCCCGGCGCCCTTCGCGGTACAGCCGGGCCGGGTCGGCCCAGCCTTCGTCAAGGGAGGCCTGGAGCGCCTGCCGGGCCACGGGGTGCAGCGGGGCGGCGGACGCGGTGTCGAAGTACGGCATCCGGTCACGCTAACCGGCCGCCACGCCGACGCGACGACCGGCTTGGGGCCTGTCGTCGAACTGCCGTCAGATGCCGTCGGGACCCCGCCATTCGGGGTCCGTTGGGCCGTCCCCCGTACGGCGGATCCATCCCTTCGGGGTCAGTAACGGCGCGTTGGGCACCCTCCCCGCGCGACCCCAAATAGCGTCCAGTAGGGTTTGGTCCGCATAAACATCCAAACCCCTGCCTGCGTCAGGGCCGGCGACCGACCCGAATGCGGCCGCGGCCGGCCGCGCGGGCCGAGACTCTCGGGAAGGCGCTACGTGAGTCCCTACGGCTCCGACCGCTCGCCGCGGCGCCCGATGCGGCGGAAGCTGCTGCAGGCGCTGACTGCGGGCGTGGTCCTGGCGACCGCCACTGGTTGCTCGTATACATGGAAAGACTTCCCCCGCCTCGGATTGCCCACCCCGGTCACTGAAGAGGCGCCTCGCATCCTCTCCCTGTGGCAGGGGTCCTGGGCGGCCGCTCTGATCACCGGCATCCTCGTGTGGGGCCTGATCATGTGGAGCGTCATCTTCCACCGGCGTAGCCGGACCAAGGTCGAGGTTCCCCCGCAGACCCGGTACAACATGCCCATCGAGGCGCTGTACACCGTGGTCCCGCTCATCATCGTCTCGGTGCTCTTCTACTTCACCGCGCGCGACGAGTCGAAGCTGCTCTCCCTCTCCGCCAAGCCGGCGCACACGATCAACGTGATCGGCTTCCAGTGGAGCTGGGGCTTCAACTACGTCGAGAACGTCGACGGCGATGCGGCGACTCCGAAGGCGGGCGAGGTTCCCAAGGAACTCGCCACGATCCCGGACCGCTACACCAAGGACTTCCCGGCGGGCGCCGAAGGCGTCTACACCAAGGGCGTCCCGAGCGACCGGAACCCGGACACCGGCAACCCGGGCCCGACGCTCTGGCTGCCGAAGGGCGAGAAGGTCCGCTTCATCCTGTCGTCGAACGACGTCATCCACTCCTTCTGGGTGGTCCCCTTCCTGTTCAAGCAGGACGTCATTCCGGGCCACACCAACGTCTTCGAGGTCACCCCGACCGAAGAGGGCACCTTCATGGGCAAGTGTGCCGAGCTCTGCGGTGTCGACCACTCCCGAATGCTCTTCAACGTCAAGGTCGTCTCCCCGGAGGCGTACAAGGCGCACCTGAAGGAGCTCGCGGAGAAGGGTCAGACCGGCTTCCTTCCGGCCGGTATCCAGCAGACCGACCCGGCCCGCAATGCTGAGGTGAACAAACTGTGAGCATCCTCAACCAGCCTCAGGGTGCCGCAGCCGACTCGTACGAGAACGAGTTGCCGCTGCGGAGCAAGAAGCCGGGCAACGTCGTCGTGAAGTGGCTGACCACTACCGACCACAAGACCATCGGCACGATGTACCTGCTCACGTCGTTCGTGTTCTTCCTCATCGGCGGCCTCCTCGCGCTCTTCATGCGCGCCGAGCTGGCCCGTCCGGGTACGCAGATCATGTCGAACGAGCAGTTCAACCAGGCGTTCACCATGCATGGCACGATCATGCTGCTGATGTTCGCCACCCCGCTGTTCGCGGGCTTCGCGAACTGGATCATGCCGCTGCAGATCGGCGCGCCCGACGTGGCGTTCCCGCGGCTGAACATGTTCGCGTACTGGCTGTACCTCTTCGGTTCGACCATCGCGGTGGCCGGCTTCGTCACCCCCTCGGGTGCCGCCGACTTCGGCTGGTTCGCCTACTCCCCGCTGTCGGACGCCGTCCGGTCGCCGGGCATCGGCGCCGACATGTGGATCATGGGTCTGGCCTTCTCCGGCTTCGGCACGATCCTCGGTTCGGTCAACTTCATCACCACGATCATCTGCATGCGCGCCCCCGGCATGACGATGTTCCGCATGCCGATCTTCACCTGGAACGTGCTGCTGACCGGTGTCCTGGTCCTGCTCGCCTTCCCGGTGCTGGCCGCCGCGCTCTTCGCGCTGGAGGCCGACCGCAAGTTCGGCTCGCACGTGTTCGATGCCGCCAACGGCGGCGCGCTGCTATGGCAACACCTCTTCTGGTTCTTCGGACACCCAGAGGTGTACATCATCGCGCTACCGTTCTTCGGAATCGTTTCCGAGATCATTCCGGTCTTCTCGCGCAAGCCGATGTTCGGTTACATCGGCCTGATCGCCGCGACGATCTCCATCGCCGGCCTTTCGGTGACGGTGTGGGCCCACCACATGTACGTCACCGGCGGTGTACTGCTGCCGTTCTTCTCCTTCATGACGTTCCTCATCGCCGTTCCGACGGGTGTGAAGTTCTTCAACTGGATCGGCACCATGTGGAAGGGCTCGCTGTCCTTCGAGACCCCGATGCTCTGGACGATCGGCTTCCTGGTCACCTTCACCTTCGGTGGTCTGACCGGCGTCATCCTGGCTTCGCCCCCGATGGACTTCCACGTCTCCGACTCGTACTTCGTCGTCGCGCACTTCCACTACGTCGTCTTCGGCACCGTGGTCTTCGCGATGTTCGCCGGCTTCCACTTCTGGTGGCCGAAGTTCACGGGCAAGATGCTGGACGAGCGCCTCGGCAAGATCACCTTCTGGACGCTGTTCATCGGCTTCCACGGCACCTTCCTGGTGCAGCACTGGCTGGGCGCCGAGGGCATGCCGCGTCGTTACGCGGACTACCTCGCGGCGGACGGCTTCACGCTGCTGAACACCATCTCGACGATCAGCTCCTTCCTGCTGGGCCTGTCGATGCTGCCGTTCATGTACAACGTCTGGAAGACGGCGAAGTACGGCAAGAAGATCGAGGTCGACGACCCGTGGGGCTACGGCCGTTCGCTCGAATGGGCGACGTCTTGCCCGCCGCCGCGGCACAACTTCCTCACCCTGCCGAGGATCCGGTCCGAATCCCCGGCATTCGATCTGCACCACCCCGAGATCGCGGCCCTCGACCACCTTGAGGACCACTCCGTGGCCGCCAAGGCCGTCGCTGGTGGCAAGGAGGCCGGCAAGTGAAGATCCAGGGCAGGATGTTCCTGTGGCTCGCCGCCTTCATCCTGATCATGACCGTCGTGTACGGCGTCTGGTCGAAGGAGCCGGTCGGCACCACCGCGCTCGCACTGGCCTTCGGCCTGAGCGCCATGATCGGCTACTACCTGGCCTTCACGGCCGCGCGCGTCGACCAGATGGCCCAGGACAACCTGGAGGCCGACGTCGCCGACGAGGCGGGCGAGCTGGGGTTCTTCTCCCCGCATAGCTGGCAGCCGCTCTCGCTGGCCATCGGTGGCGCCTTCGCCTTCATGGGCGTCATCTTCGGCTGGTGGCTGATGTACTTCTCCGCGCCGCTGATCCTGATCGGTCTGTGGGGCTGGGTGTACGAGTACTACCGCGGCGAGAACCAGAACCAGTAGCCGCACCCGCGCTGCCACCCACGGTGGCGGCCATCGCGTGAGACCAGGGGCCCGGACACCTCCAATGGAGGAGTCCGGGCCCCTCGTTTGCAGTCACCCCGCGCGCCGTAATTGTCAGATCTTCATAGCGTTGGCTCCATGAACCAGTCACCGCGTCTTTGGACCGTTATCGGCTGCTCCCTGCTGGTCGCGTCCCTCGGGGCAGGCGCCACCGCATGCGGGTCGGGCGACGACAACCCGCTGTCCGCCCGCCCCTACGACGCGGGCGACCACGTCGCCCTCAACCACCCCACCGGCAGCCGCCCGGTCGACCCGGACCGGCCCCTGGAGGTCACCGCCAAGAGCGGCGACGGCCGGATCACCGACGTGAGCGCCGTGGACACCCACGGACGCCGCCTGGCGGGCGAGTTGTCCGCCTCCGGCGACCGCTGGCACAGCACCGTCCCGATGGCCGCCGGCGTCCGCTACACCGTCCTCGTGAGCACCGAGGACGAGCGCGGCGCCCCCGGGCAGCGCACGCTCACCTTCGACACCACCCCGGCCCAGAAGGTCCTCAAGGTCGAATTCGGCCCGGACGAGGGCAAGTACGGCGTCGGACAGCCCCTCACGGCCGAACTCAACGAACCCGTCAAGGACAAGGCCGCCCGCGCCGTCATCGAGCGGGGCCTGATCGTCGACGCCCCGCCGGAGGCCGTGGGCGCCTGGCACTGGGTGGACGACAAGAAGCTCCACTACCGGCCCAAGGAGTACTGGCCGGCCAACACCACCGTGTCCGTCCGGAGCAACCTGGAGGGCATCAAGATCTCCGACGACCTGCACGGCGCCGCCTCCAAGCCGCTGAAGCTGGAGATCGGCGACCGCGTGGAGGTCACCACGGACGCCTCCTCGCACTGGCTCACGTTCAAGCGCAACGGGGAAGTGATCAATTCCATCCCGGTGACCACCGGAAAGCCGGGCTTCTCCACCCGCAACGGCGTCAAGGTGGTCCTCGGCAAGCAGTACTACGTCCAGATGCGCGGAGACACCGTGGGCATCGGCGGCAGCGAGTACTACAACCTGCCCGTCTACTACGCGACCCGTGTCACCTGGAGCGGTGAATACGTCCACGCCGCGCCGTGGTCCGTCGGCTCCCAGGGCTACGAGAACGTCAGCCACGGCTGCACCGGCATGAGCACGGGCAACGCCGCCTGGTTCTACGAGAACATCACCGAAGGCGACATCGTCCGCGTCATCAACAGCATCGGCGACGACATGGACACCTTCGGGAACGGCTACGGCGACTGGAACATGGACTGGAAGGACTGGCGCGAGGGCAGCGCCCTCCTCAAGGGCACCCAGGAAGGCCGCAGCCCGGTCGACCAGGCGCGCCTGCGCCCGCAGGTGTAACCACCGGGCCGGGAGCGCCCGGAGAGGCGCGAGGGCCCGGAGGGGCCACAACCGGGGCACGGGTGCCCGTACGGACCGTACGGGCACCCGTGCCCCGGTATACGCCGGTAAGGCGCTGTGCGGGGCTCACAGCCCCCGTTACGCCGCCGGCGAGATCCGCGCGCGCAGCAGACCCGCCAGGGCCTGCGCGAAGTCCACCGGATCAACCGGAAGGGTGACGGCCGAGTCCGCCCGGCTCCACGTGGCCAGCCAGGCGTCCTGCGGACGGCCCATCAGGAGCAGTACGGGCGGGCACTGGAAGATCTCGTCCTTGATCTGCCGGCACACCCCCATGCCCCCGGCCGGAACCGCCTCGCCGTCCAACACGCAGACGTCGATGCCGCCCGCGTCCAGTTCCTTCAGGACGGCCGGCAGCGTCGCGCACTCCAGGAACTCCACCGGCGGCAGGTCTGCGGCCGGCCTGCGCCCGGCCGCCAGCCGCACCTGCTCCCGGGTGCCCGCGTCGTCGCTGTAGACCAGAACCCGCGCAGTCGCCCGCATTTCGTTCCTCCACGTGTCCCGTGAATCACGTTGATGTTGCGCGGGATGCTACTCCGTCCGACCCGCTGTCAACATCGGTTCGCACTGCCTCGCCCGAGGGAAGGCCGGCGGGCGTCCGCAGGGTGATCTGATGGGCCGTTCGGGCCTTGCACACGCCCCTGACACTCCGAACGGCACCCCCCGGGGTGAGGGCGGGATAAGGGACCGACATAATGTCGGTCGTGGCGACAGCAACGACAGTAGATACCGGGCACGCGCACCCGACGGTCAACAGGCCGAACCTCGTCAGCGTGGGAACCATCATCTGGTTGAGTTCCGAGCTGATGTTCTTCGCGGCCCTCTTCGCGATGTACTTCACCCTGCGATCAGTGACAGGCGCCGAGTACTGGACAGAACAGGCCTCGGCCTTGAATCTGCCCTTCTCGGCGACGAACACGACGATCCTGGTGCTTTCCTCGCTCACCTGCCAGCTCGGCGTATTCGCCGCCGAGCGCGGTGACGTGAAGAAGCTCAGGACGTGGTTCATCATCACGTTCGTCATGGGTGCGATCTTCATTGGCGGCCAGGTGTTCGAGTACACCGAGCTGGTCAAGCACGAGGGCATGAGCCTCTCGTCCGGTCCGTACGGCTCGGTCTTCTACCTGACCACCGGCTTCCACGGTCTGCACGTGACGGGCGGTCTCATCGCCTTCCTGCTGGTCCTCGGCCGGACGTACGCGGCCAAGAGGTTCACCCACGAACAGGCCACGTCGGCCATCGTCGTGTCCTACTACTGGCACTTCGTCGATGTCGTCTGGATCGGCCTCTTCGCAACGATCTACCTGATCAAGTAGCGAACACGTCGCCGGGCACGTGCCCGGCACTCCATCCAGACACACCGACGCAGAAGATCCTGACACCGGGGTAATCCGTGAAAAAGCTCTCCGCACGACGACGCCATCCGCTGGCGGCGGTCGTCGTTCTACTCTTCGCGCTGGCGGTTACCGGGGGGCTGTACAGCGCCTTCGCGCCCGCGGGCAATGCGAAGGCCGACGAAACCGTCCAGTCCCTCGCCATCGAGGAGGGCCAGAAGCTCTACGCCGTCGGCTGCGCAAGCTGCCACGGAACCGGCGGTCAGGGTTCCTCTGACGGCCCCAGCCTGGTTGGCGTCGGCTCCGCTGCCGTCGACTTCCAGGTGATGACGGGGCGGATGCCCGCCCAGCAGCCCGGCGCCCAGGTGCCGAAGAAGCCCGTCATCTACACCCAGGCGCAGGCCGACCAGCTCGCCGCGTACATCTCCTCCCTCGGAGCCGGCCCGATCACGCCGACCGAGAAGCAGTACGACCCGGCGGGTGCCGACATCGCGAAGGGTGGCGAGCTGTTCCGCAACAACTGCGCGCAGTGCCACAACTTCACCGGTGAGGGCGGCGCACTGACGAACGGCAAGTACGCCCCCAACCTTGAGGGTGTCGAGCCGAAGCACATCTACGAGGCCATGCTCACCGGCCCGCAGAACATGCCCTCCTTCCCCGACAGCACCATGCCGGAGAAGCAGAAGAAGGACATCATCGCGTACCTCCAGCACGTCAACGGCGAGAAGTCGACCAACCCCGGTGGCCTCAAGCTCGGTGGCCTCGGCCCCGTCTCCGAGGGTCTCTTCGGCTGGATCTTCGGACTGGGTGCGCTGATCGCTGTCGCCGTCTGGGTCGCGGCCCACACCGCTAAGGCCAAGAAGTCATGAGTAGCCAAGACATTCCCGAAGAGAAGCACCTGCCGAGCGAGCAGGGCGACGCGCACCACGGTGCCGTGGCAGTGGCGGACGACCCGTTCGCCGACCCCGGCCTGCCGGTTCACCGGCCTCGGATCCAGGACATCGACGAGCGGGCCGCGAAGCGGTCCGAGCGCACGGTCGCCCTGCTGTTCACGCTGTCGATGCTGGCCACGGTCGCCTTCATCGCCTCGTTCGTGATCCTGCCGGTCGACAAGATCGTCTACATCTTCCCGCTCGGGAAGGTGAGCGCTCTCAACTTCGCCCTGGGCGTCAGCCTCGGCGCGGCCCTCTTCTGCATCGGCGCGGGCGCGGTCCACTGGGCCCGCACCCTGATGTCCGACGTGGAGGTCGCCGCCGAGCGCCACGAGATCGCGGCCCCGCCGGAGGTCAAGGCGCAGGTCATGCAGGACTTCGCGGACGGCGCGCGCGAGTCGGCCATCGGCCGCCGCCCGCTCATCCGCAACACGCTGTTCGGTGCGCTGGCCATGGTGCCGCTCTCCGCCGTCGTGATCCTGCGCGACCTGGGCCCGCTGCCCGAGGACAAGCTGCGCAAGACCATCTGGGCGAAGGGCAAGATGCTCATCAACCAGAACACGATGGAGCCGCTCCGCCCGGAGGACATCGTCGTGGGTTCGCTGACCTTCGCCATGCCGGAAGGCCTGGAGGAGGACGCGCACGACTTCCAGACGCAGATCGCCAAGGCCGCCCTGATGATCGTCCGCATCCAGCCGGAGAACATCAAGGACAAGAAGGAACTGGAGTGGTCCCACGACGGGATCGTGGCCTACTCCAAGATCTGCACCCACGTCGGCTGCCCGATCAGCCTGTACGAGCAGCAGTCGCACCACGTGCTCTGCCCGTGCCACCAGTCCACCTTCGACCTCTCCGACGGCGCCCGAGTCATCTTCGGCCCGGCTGGTCACGCGCTCCCGCAGCTGCGGATCGGCGTCAATGACGAAGGTTTCCTCGAGGCGCTCGGCGACTTCGAAGAGCCCGTCGGTCCCTCTTTCTGGGAGCGCGGATGAGCACTGCCACTACGAATTCATCAGCCGCTTCCGCGGCGGGCAAAGAGCGCAAGGCTCCGGCCGGCGAGCGCGTAGCCGACTGGGCCGACGGCCGGCTGGGCATCTACAGCCTCGCCAAGGCCAACATGCGCAAGATCTTCCCGGACCACTGGTCCTTCATGCTGGGCGAGATCTGCCTCTACAGCTTCATCATCCTCATCCTCACGGGTGTGTACCTGACGCTGTTCTTCCACCCGAGCATGAACGAAGTGCACTACGACGGTTCGTACATCCCCATGCAGGGTGTCGCGATGTCGGAGGCCTTCAAGTCGACCCTGGAAATCAGCTTCGACGTCCGCGGCGGTCTGCTCATCCGGCAGATCCACCACTGGTCGGCGCTGATCTTCATCGCGGCGATGCTCGTGCACATGATGCGCGTGTTCTTCACCGGCGCGTTCCGCAAGCCCCGTGAGGTCAACTGGGTCTTCGGCTTCCTGCTGCTGGTCCTCGGCATGTTCACCGGTTTCACCGGTTACTCCCTGCCGGACGACCTGCTCTCGGGCACCGGTGTCCGCTTCATGGAAGGCGCGATGCTGTCCGTGCCGATCGTGGGCACGTACCTGTCGTTCTTCTTCTTCGGCGGGGAGTTCCCCGGCGGCGACTTCGTGGGCCGGCTCTACTCGGTGCACATCCTGCTGCTGCCCGGCATCATGATGGGCCTGCTGGTGGCCCACCTGATCCTGGTCTTCTACCACAAGCACACCCAGTTCGCGGGTCCCGGCCGGACCGAGAAGAACGTCGTCGGCATGCCGCTGCTGCCGGTCTACATGGCCAAGGCCGGAGGCTTCTTCTTCCTGGTCTTCGGTGTCATCGCGCTGATCGCGGGCATCGCCTCGATCAACCCGATCTGGGCGCTCGGCCCGTACCGCCCGGACCACGTGTCCACCGGTGCGCAGCCCGACTGGTACATGGGCTTCTCCGAGGGCCTGATCCGTGCCATGCCCGGCTGGGAGATCAACCTGTGGGGCCACACCCTGGCCCTGGGCGTCTTCATCCCGTTCACGATCTTCCCGCTGGTCCTGGCCACCATCGCGGTGTACCCGTTCATCGAGTCCTGGGTCACCGGGGACAAGCGCGAGCACCACATCCTGGACCGCCCGCGCAACGCCCCCACGCGTACGGCCTTCGGTGTCGCCTGGCTGACGTGGTACGTCATCCTGCTGATCGCCGGTGGAAACGACATGTTCGCGCAGTACTTCCACCTGTCGATCAACTCGATCACCTGGTTCGCCCGCATCGGCTTCTTCGTCGGTCCGGTCATCGCGTTCATCATCACCAAGCGGATCTGCCTCGGCCTCCAGCGCCGGGACCACGACAAGGTGCTGCACGGTCGCGAGACCGGCGTCATCAAGCGTCTGCCGCACGGTGAGTTCGTCGAGGTCCACGAGCCGCTCTCGCAGGGCAAGCTGCACACGCTCACCTCGCACGAGCAGTACCAGCCGGCCGAGATCGGCGCCACGGTCGACGAGAACGGTGTCGAGCGCAAGGTGACGTCGGTCGAGAAGCTCCGCGCCAAGCTGAGCAAGGGCTACTACGGGGAGAACAACCAGATCCCGAAGCCCACGGTCGAGGAGTACAAGGAGATCCAGAGCGGCCACGGCCACCACTGATCTCCCGCACCACGGCTTCACACGCAACACACGCTTCACGCAGTACGCACCACGCATGACTGCTTGAGGGACTGATTTCGGTCAGTCCTGGTGTCGCCACGGCGAGAGCCCCGTCCAGTGTCTGGACGGGGCTCTTTGCCGTCCCCGGGGCTGGATAGGCTGAAGCCTTCGCATTCGACGTGGAATCCTCGATGAGCAGCAGGAGCGGACCATGAACCTGGTGACCCCGGCAGGCGGCGACAGCGTGGCGGCCCGCGGTTGGCCGGGCGTTCTGGAGGCCCTGCTGACCGGACGTGACCTCGGCGCCGACGACACGGCCTGGGCCATGGACCGGATCATGCGGGGGGAGGCCACCGACGCCCAGATCGCCGGTTTCGCGGTCGCGCTGCGAGCCAAGGGCGAGACCGTCTCCGAGATCAACGGCCTGGTCCGCGCCATGTACGAACACGCCAACCTCATCGAGGTGCCCGGCCGGACGGTGGACATCGTCGGCACCGGGGGCGACGGGGCCAAGACGGTGAACATCTCCACGATGTCGGCGATCGTCGTGGCCGGAACGGGCGCCAAGGTCGTCAAGCACGGCAACCGGGCCTCGTCCTCCGCGAGCGGCTCCTCGGACGTCCTGGAGAAGCTCGGCGTCAACCTCGACCTCACCCCCGCACGGGTCGTGGAGGTGGCCGAGGAAGCCGGGATCACCTTCTGCTTCGCGGTCAAGTTCCACCCCGCGCTGCGGCACGTGGCCCCGGCCCGCCGCGAGCTCGGCATCCGGACCACCTTCAACTTCCTCGGCCCGCTGACCAACCCGGCGAAGGTACGGGCCCAGGCCACCGGCGTGGCCGACGCGCGGGTGGCGCCGATCGTCGCGGGCGTCCTGGCGGAGCGGGGCTCCTCGGCCCTGGTCTTCCGCGGTGACGACGGGCTCGACGAGCTCACCACCACGGCGACCTCCCGGGTCTGGTGGGTCCGCGACGGCGAGGTCAGGGAGCAGGGCTTCGACCCGCGCGACATCGGCATCCCGCTGGTTCCGGTCTCCGCCCTGGCCGGCGCGGACGCCTCGTTCAACGCCGACGTGGCCCGCCGCCTGCTGGCCGGCGAGACCGGCCCGGTCCGCGATGCGGTGCTGCTGAACTCGGCGGCGGCCCTGGTCGCGCTGGACCCGGGTACGGGCACCCTGGAGGAGCAGCTCGCCGCCGGAGTCGCCCGGGCGGCGGAGTCGGTGGACTCGGGCGCGGCCCGTGCCGCACTGGCCCGCTGGGCGGCGGCGAGCAACGCCTGACGGATTCGGTTTCCACGGCTTCCGGCCAAGATCCAGCTTCGACCCCGGTCCGCCATGTGGACCGGGGTCTTGCGTTCGGAAGATCGTGTGGCAGGATGCTCCTCAGGTCACGAGTGACAGCGTTTAGGCCCCGGCTTGCTGTCCGGCAACCCTCCTTCCGTGGCGGGGTGCCCCGGGTGATGACCAGGTCGTAGGCAGTGAGGTCTACGGCAAGCGCGGATCCCTCGAACACCAGGGGTCCTGGTCTTCTGAGGAGCGTTTTCCGTGAGCAAGCGAATGCGATAGGGCGACTCCGCCCCTTCTTCACCCCTCGGAACAGGGTCACTTCCGCGTACCCGCAGCACATGCGCTGCCCACGCCGGCCGATCCGCACTCCGGGGCATTCCCGTACCCCGAACGGCCGCAGCGCCGTAGCCGTGTCGGCGGACGGGCACACCGAAGCCATTCAGACCTGCCTGCCGGGAGATACCGCCATGTCCGCAACCCTGAACGCCGCCGCCACCGCCACCCCCGCCACCGTCGTAGACCCGGCCTGTGCCGAGCCGCTGCCGGTCCTCGGCCGTGACGTCACCGTCCCGCTCGTCACCGGTGGCGAGGTCACCTACGCCGCCCTCGACTACGCGGCCAGCGCCCCCGCGCTGCAGCGGGTCTGGGACGACGTGGCCGCGTACGCCCCGTACTACGGCAGCGTCCACCGCGGCGCCGGCTACCTCTCGCAGCTCTCCACCGACCTCTTCGAGCAGAGCCGGGTCACGGTCGCCGAGTTCCTCGACTGCCGGCCCTCCGACCAGGTGGTCTTCACCCGGTCCACGACCGACTCCCTCAACCTGCTCGCCGCCGTGATCCCGGCCGACTGCCAGGTCTTCGTCTTCGAGACCGAGCACCACGCCTCGCTGCTCCCGTGGACGAACGCGCAGGTCACCTACCTCAACGCCCCCCGCACCCCGGACGAGGCCGTCGCCACCCTGGAGCGGGCCCTGGCCGACCGCGACCCGTACGGCCCGGCCCTGGTCTGCGTCACCGGAGCCTCCAACGTCACCGGCGAGCTGTGGCCCGTCAAGGAGCTCGCCGCAGCCGCGCACGCCCACGGCGCCCGCATCGTCCTGGACGCCGCCCAGCTGGCCCCGCACCACCCCGTCTCGGTCCAGGACCTCGACGTGGACTGGGTCGCCTTCTCGGGACACAAGCTCTACGCCCCCTTCGGCTCGGGCGTGCTCGCCGGCCGCGCGGACTGGCTCCAGGAGGCGGACCCGTACCTCGCCGGCGGCGGCGCCTCCCGCAAGGTGGCCCGCCGGGAGGACGGCGGCGTGGACGTCGAGTGGCACACCACCGCGGCCCGCCACGAGGCCGGCTCCCCGAACGTCATCGGCGTGTACTCCATCGCCTCCGCCTGCAAGGCCCTGAACGAGGCGGGCTTCGAGAACCTCGTCGCCCGCGAGCAGCACCTCGTCGCCAAGGTCCGCGCGGGCCTCGCCGAGGTGCCGGCGGTCCGCGTCCTGTCCCTCTTCGGCGACGACGCCCCCCGGGTCGGCGTCATCTCCTTCGTCGTCGACGGCTGGAACAGCTCGCACTTCGCCGCCGCGCTCTCCGCCGAGTACGGCATCGGCGTCCGCGACGGCCTGTTCTGCGCCCACCCGCTGGTCCGCACCCTCCTCGGCAGTGAGCCGCAGGCCCAGGGCGAGTGCGGAGCCCCGGAGGCGGCCCCGGGCGAGCGGTCCCTGAACGCGATCCGCGTCAGCTTCGGCGCCGGCACCCCCGACGAGCACGTGGAGCGCTTCGTCCGCGCCGTCAAGGAGCTCGTCGCGGACGGCGCCAAGTGGCAGTACCGCACCGAAGAGGGCCGCTGCGTCCCGGCCGTCTGACAGGCTGCGGGGCATGACGTACTGGGATCCGATACCGGCCGTGCGGGCGGCGGAGGCCGGGCCGCTGCCCGCTCCGGACGGCGGTACCTGGGTGCCCGACCCGAAGCACCGCCTGTTCTGGAACCCCCGACCCGACCGGTGGTCGGAGTGCGACTGGCGCAACGTGCCGGGGCCGTTCTACGGAGCGGGCACCGACAACTGCTGGATGGGTCGGCTGATCGCACCCGACAACGTGCTCTACGACGACGACTGGGGCGCGGAGTTCGTCTACCGCCAGCCCCGGAACCCCGTGGAAACCCTCGCAGTACTGGGCGCCGCCGCTCAGGATCCGATGGTGGGTTACGCCCAGGACGGTGACGACCACTGGACTCCGGAGCTGATCCGCGGGTGGTGGCGCGACCGGGCCCGCGTGCGGGAGTGGGCCGTGGCCCTGGACCGGCAGTGGTCGGTCTCTTCCCGCGAGGACGAGCGCGAGGCCGCGGGCGGCGCCCGCGCGTATGTCGCCCACATCGACGGGGACCTCGCCGGCTACCTGCGCGGGTACCTGTTCTGGCTCCAGGAGCACCGCCCCGCCCGGGCGGGCGAGGCGTTGCCGGGGCTCTGAAGGGCTACGCGTCGAGGCCGATCGCGAAGGCGGCTTCCAGGTCGTGCTGGGAGTAGGTGCGGAACGCCACGTGGGTGTCCGTCGCCTCCACGCCCGGGATCTTGCTGATGCGGCCGGGGATGATGTCGGCCAGGTCCTCGTGCCGGGCCACCCGGACCATCGCGATGAGGTCGTACGTACCCGTGACCGAGTAGACCTCGCTGACGCTGTCCAGCGCGGCGATGGCCTCGGCGATCTCGGGGATCCGGTCCACGCTGGTCTTGATGAGCACGAGTGCGGTGATCACGGTTGGCTGTCTCCCTCGCCGACTGTCACTGGTCGACCCACTCTAGTCCCACCCCGGTAGCGGACCCATGCGTACAGGAAGCCCACCGAGAAGCCCACGACGTGGGCCAGATAGGCGACTCCGGGACCGCTCGCCGCGCGGTGCGCCGCCAGCCACTGGAGCCCGAACCAGAACATCAGCACGATCCACGCGGGGAAGCGCAGCGGCAGGAAGAACAGGAACGGGAACAGGCTCGTCACCCGCGCCTTGGGGAACAGGTACAGGAAGGCTCCCAGGACCGCGGAGATCGCCCCGGAGGCCCCCACCAGGGTCTGGTCGGAGGAGACGTAGGCCGCCGCGTACGCAGCCAGGGCCAGGTAGCCCGTGCAGACGTAGAAGCAGAGGAACCAGGCCCGGCCCATGCGCCGCTCCGTCATCGCGCCGAAGACGTAGAGGAAGAGCATGTTGCCCAGCAGGTGCAGCCAGCTCCCGTGCACGAACAGGGCCGTGAGGGGGGTGAGTGCCGCCCGCCCCGAGCCGGTGAAGAGCTCGTCCGGGACCACGCCCCAGCGCCGGAAGTACGCCGTGCCCGTGGCCAGGAGCTGATCGCCCGTCCCGTAGACCGGGTTCAGCCCCGATGCAGGGCTCAGGACGAACACCACGCAGCAGCCGGCGATCAGCGCGTGCGTGACCACCGGGCCCCGGGCGGCCTCGCGTACGGCCTGCCACCTTACGATCATGCGAACGAGCATGACCCAGCCGGGCCCACCAGCGAGTGCGGCAGGCCGTAGGGTTACGAGCTACGCACGCACGCGCGCGCCGTCCGTGACGACACGGGAGGGTGTCGTGCTTGCGCCATGTGAGCGATAGAAGGAGAGAGCGGCCTGATGACGGTTCCCCTGCCGACCGACACCACCCGGTGGCGCTGCACCCTGTGCGGCAACCTCACCCGCTTCGACGTCACCCGTTCGTCGAAGGTCGTGGAGTACGTCCACCTGGACCTCGCCGGGGAGCCCAAGGTCGAGGAGCGCGAGGTGGTCAATGAGACCATCGAGTCGGTGCGCTGCCGCTGGTGCAACGCGGTGGACCAGATCGAGCTGGTCGACAGGCCGGGCGCGGACTCCTAAGGAGCCCCGCCCACAGGTGAACGACGGTAGGGGTGACGGATTGTGGAGCCAGCAAGCGGCGCTGAGCCGGCCGACGCGGCCGGCGACGCCGCGGAGGTCCTCGACCGCCCGCTGCCGGAAGGCGTGCGGCGCCGGGTCGTTGCGCTCGTCTCGGACGCCTTCGGCGGGCTGACGGTCGCGGACCTCCCGGCGCAGCTGCGCCAGTACGCCCGTTTCACCCCGACCCGGCGCGCCAAGTTCGCGGGCAACGCCATGGCCACGGCCGTGGAGAGCGACCCCGTCTTCCGCAGCCGGGTCGCCGAGAAGCTCCGCGAGGCGCAGGCCGACCTGGCCTCCGCGCTGGAGTCGGGCGCCCCGCCGGCCGCCGCCGATCCGCTGGACGTGGCGGCGGCCGCGTACGTGCTGCGGCCGGCCGGCTGGGTCAAGCTGGTCGCCGCCGCGGGCGAGGAGGCGCAGCGCGCCGACGCCGAGCGCGTCGACGAGGAGGCCCGCCGCGAGATGGAGCGGCTCCGCGAGGAGCTGGCCCACGTACGGGAACTGCAGCGCACCGGCGTCGACCAGGTTCGGGCCGAGCTGGACGCGGCGCGCAAGGAAGCGGAATCGCTTCAGCGCAAGCTGCGCAGTGCCCTCAGCGACGTCAAGCGGGGCGACGCGGCCCTGCGCAAGATCAACGCGGAGGTCGACGGCATCCGGGCCGAGGCAGCCGCCCAGGTGACCACCGCCGAGAGCGAGACCCGGCGGCTCAAGTCCCGCCTCGCGGAGGTGGAATCGGCGCTGGAGACCTCGCGCCGGGCCACCCGTGAGGGGCGCAGCATCGAGGACATGAGGCTGCGGCTGCTGCTGGACACCGTGCTGGACGCGGCCGCGGGACTGCGCCGGGAGCTCGCGCTGCCGCCGGTCTCCACGCGGCCCGCCGACACCGTGGAGGCCGTGGAACCGGGCCGGATGACCCCGAAGGACATCGCGGCGCGCGCCCTGTCGGAGACCGACCCGGCGCTGCTGGACCAGCTGCTGGCGCTGCCCCAGGCCCATCTGGTGGTCGACGGCTACAACGTCACCAAGACCGGCTACCCGACGATGCCGCTGGAGAAGCAGCGGCTGCGGCTGCTGGGCGGGCTGTCGATGCTCGCCGCGCAGACGGGCGCCGAGATGACCTGTGTCTTCGACGGGGCGGAACTGGCGGCCCCGGTGCTGCTCGCGCCGCCGCGCGGGGTGCGGGTGCTGTTCTCCAAGGCAGGGGTGACGGCGGACGAGCTGATCCGCCAGCTGGTGCGCGCCGAACCGGCGGGCCGTCCGGTGGTCGTGGTCTCCACGGACCGGGAGGTCGCCGACGGGGTGGCCAAGGCGGGTGCGCGGCCGGTGGCGTCCGCCTTGCTGCTGAAGCGGCTTTCGCGCGTTTCGTAACTGCTGGGCCCAATGCCGGAATTGACGGGCCCTCGCGGGAACGTAGGGTCAAGTCACCGACACGGAGCGTGCGCTGTAGGTAAAGAACCTGGTCGGACAGCGATTTTTTTGCCGACAGGATTTGAACTGATCACAGAAGGGTCACTAGGGTCAGCTCAAACCTTCGTGCGGTAGTTCACTCATTCGGGGTGGCAGCGAAGGTGTCGCCGAGCTGTTTCTCGCGTCATTCGGCGGCTCTAGGAAGAAGGAGCTCGCCTTCGTGGCGTCCCACCGTCGACCCAAGCAGCCGACCCGCATGCGCACGACCGTGCTCGGCGTCACCGCGGCAGCCGCCGTGGTCCTCTCGGGGCAGGCCGCCAACGCCGCCCCCGCCAAGCCGAGCAAGGACGAGGTCAAGGCCAAGGTCGACGCCCTCTACGAAGAGGCGGAGCAGGCCACCGAGAAGTTCAACGGGGCCAAGGAGCGCCAGGACAAGCTCGAGACCGAGATCGGTCAGCTCCAGGACCAGGTCGCCCGCGGCCAGGAAGACCTCAACGCGCTGCGCGGCACGCTCGGTTCGATGGCCAGCGCCCAGTACCGCAGCGGTGGCATCGACCAGTCGCTCGCGCTCTTCCTCTCGGCGGACCCGGACAACTACCTCGACAAGGCCTCCACCCTGGAGCAGCTGAGCGGTCAGCAGGTCGAAGCGGTCCAGAAGATCCAGGCCAAGCAGCGCACCCTCGCGCAGCAGCGCCAGGAGGCCGCCGGCAAGCTCACCGACCTCGACGCCACCCGCAAGGAGCTCGGCGAGAAGAAGAAGGCTTCCGCGGACAAGCTCGCCGAGGCCCAGGCCCTCCTGAACTCGCTGACCGCCCAGGAGCGGCAGGCGATCAAGGACGAGGACTCCCGCGCCAGCCGCGGCGCCGGCGACCGCGTCCCCGACCTCGGCAACGTGAAGCCCTCCGGCCGGGCGGGCGCGGCCCTCGCCGCCGCCAAGACCAAGATCGGCAGCGCGTACATATCGGGTCACGAAGGCCCCAACACGTTCGACTGCTCGGGCCTGACCCAGTGGGCGTACAAGCAGGCCAACGTGTCGATCTCGCGCACCACCTTCACGCAGATCAACGACGGCACCCGGATCGGCAGGAGCCAGCTCCAGCCCGGCGACCTGGTGTTCTTCTACGGCGACCTGCACCACGTCGGCCTGTACGCGGGCGGCAACACGGTGCTGCACGCCTCGAACCCGCGCAGCGGCGTCAAGTACGAATCCATGGACAACATGCCGTTCCAGTTCGGCGTGCGCGTCGGCTGACGCCCCCCTCCTCCGCACGAGGCCCCTCCGGACGCGCCGTACACCGCCCATCCGGGCGAATTCCGAGGCCCCGCTCTGACCACACGCCCCGCCGGTGACCTGCGTCTCCGACGGGGCGTCACTGTGCGTGCCCGCCGGAGGTCGTTGGCCGGTGCCCTCCCGCGCGGCTACTGTCTGCCAGCGCGGAACCCCGGCACACGGCCGTCCACGGAGGGCGGACCCGGGTCCCGCCCCAGCAGGAGGGAGCGGTTTCACGTGGCGTCCCATCGCCGGTCCGGGCCCAGCGCCCTCGACCGGAACACCAAGGTCACCGTCCTCACCGCCGCCGCGGCGGGAGCAGCGGTCGCCATGTCGGGCGCACCCGCCGGTGCGGCCCCCGGCCTCCCACAGGAGCCCTCCACGGGCACCCGCGCCCAGGTCGACCGGCTCTTCGAAGAGGCCGAACAGGCCACCGAACGCTTCAACCAGGCGGGCGAGCGCGCCGGCCGGCTCCGCGCCGAAGTCGCCCGCGTCCAGGACGCGGTGGCCCGCGGACAGGACCGCATCAACACCATGCGCGGGGTGCTCGGCGCCTACGCCGGAGCCCAGTACCGGGCCGGCGGCATCGACCCCGCCGTCGAACTGATGCTCTCCGACGACCCGGACGACTACCTCGCCAAGGCCGCCGCCCTCGACCGGCTGTCCGGCCGGCAGGCCCGCCAGCTCGACGAACTGCGCTCCGAGCAGCGCCGCCTCGGCCAGGAACGCCAGGAGGCCTCCCGCAAGCTCGCCGAACTCGACGCCCTGCGCGCCGACGTGGCGAAGGAGAAGCGCGCCGTCACCGCCAAGCTGGCCGCCGCCCGCCGCCTGCTCAACGCGATGCCCTCGCAGGAGCGCGCCGACTTCGACCGGGCCTCGCGCTCCGGAGGCCGCCCCGACGCCCTGCCCGAACTCCCCGACCCCGCGGCCTCCGGACCCTCCTCCGGGCGCGCCATGACCGCCGTGATGGCGGCCCGGTCCGCCGTGGGACGGCCCTACGTCTGGGGATCCACCGGCCCCTCCGGCTTCGACTGCTCCGGCCTGATGGTGTGGTCGTACCGGCAGGCGGGCGTCGCCCTGCCGCGCACCTCGCAGGCGCAGCGGCACGCCGGGCGCCGGGTCTCGCTGTCGGAGGCGCGCCCCGGGGACCTGGTGACGTACCGCTCGGACGCCAGCCACGTCGGCATGTACGTAGGCAACGGCCAGGTGGTGCACGCCCCGTACCCGGGGGCGCGGGTGCGGTACGACCCGGTCGGGATGATGCCGGTCTCCTCGGTGACACGGCCCTGAGGGCTGCGCTGCGTACGATCGGGTGATGCTCCCGGTCCTTCGCCGTCCGCCGCTGCCTCTGCCGGCGGTGCTGCTGTGCCTGCTGCTGCTCTGCGTGCCGCTGGCAGGATGCGGTTCCGGTTCAGGTTCCGGTACTCCTTCCGGTTCCGTTTCCGGAGCCCCCTCGGCTTCGGCGGACCCAGCCGAGCGGGAGGTGCGGCGGGCCGTCGCCGCCTGGTCGGCGGCCCCGCCCGCGGCCCTCGCGGCGATCCCGCTGGAAGGCTGGTCGTACGAGGTCTCCTCGGTCCGGGTGGACGGCGTACGGGCCTTCGCCCGCGCCGAGCTGCGCTACCGGCTCACCGGCTACGACGCCGCCCCGGCCGGCTCCGCCCGCGAGGTGGAGCTCACCCGCGACGGCGGCGGCTGGGCCGTGACCGCCGACCGGCCCGCCCCCGGAGCCCTGCCCCAGCTGTGGGACCAGGGCCCGGTGACCGTGGAGCGCGGGGCGCACGCCCTGGTGCTCGGCGGCGCCGGTCAGGGTTCCGGTTCCCTCTCCGCGATCGCCGCCGAGGCCGACCGGGCGGTGCCCGCGGCGAGCGCGGCCTGGCCGCGGCCGTGGGCGGGCCGGGTGGTGGTACTGGTGCCCGGCTCGCTGGACGCGATGGCGGCGCTGCTGGGGCGGCCCGCGGACGAGTACCGGGGCCTGGGCGCCGTCACCACCGGGCGGACCGGGGCGGGACCGGCCCCCGCCGACCGGGTCGTGGTGAACCCCGAGGGGTACGGGCAGCTCACGGCGGAGGGCCGTCAGGTGATCCTGACCCACGAGACCACCCACGTGGCGACCCGGGCGGCGACCACGTCCCGGACCCCGCTCTGGCTCTCCGAGGGCTTCGCGGACTGGGCCGCCTACCGCGACAGCGACCGGGGCCCGGCCGAGGTCGCGCCGGCGCTCGCCCGTGCGGTGCGGCAGGGCGCGCTGCCGGGGGCGCTCCCCGAGAACGGCGCCTTCGCCTTCGGCGGGGACGCGGACGCACTGGCGCGGGCCTACGAGAGCTCCTGGACGGCCTGCCGGCTCATCGCCGCCCGGTGGGGCGACGCGGCCCTGGTCTCCCTGTACGAGAAGGCGGGCCGCGAGTCCCTCCCGACGGCCCTGACCCAGACCCTCGGCACGGACCCCGCCACCCTGACCCGATCCTGGCAACAGTCCCTGACCGCCGAGTTCCGCTAGCCCGCACAGCGCGATTGCCCGCAGGGCGATTCCAGCCTCGCCGACGTTCGAGGCGCGGGGTCTGGGGCGGAGCCCCAGGGGTCTCGGGCGCTGCCCCGCAGGGGGTGCGCAACGCCGGGGTCGCCGGGCCGAGGGGACTCGGCGGGGGCTCCGGTAGGGTCGGCAGGCGATGGACAAGACGCTGATCGTGACCAACGACTTCCCGCCGCGGCCGGGGGGCATCCAGGCCTTCCTGCACAACATGGCGCTGCGCCTGGACCCCGACCGGGTCGTGGTCTACGCCTCCACCTGGAAGCACTCCGCGGAGGCCCGCGCCGCCACCGCCGCCTTCGACGCGGAGCAGCCCTTCCAGGTGGTCCGCGACCGTACGACGATGCTGCTGCCGACCCCCCGGGTCACCCGCCGGGCCGTGGGCCTGCTGCGCGAACACGGCTGCTCGTCGGTGTGGTTCGGCGCGGCAGCCCCGCTGGGGCTGATGGGACCCGCCCTGCGCCGGGCCGGCGCACGCCGGATCGTGGCGACCACCCACGGGCACGAGGCGGGCTGGGCGCAGCTGCCGGTCGCGCGCCAGCTGCTGCGCCGCATCGGCGAGGGCACGGACACCCTGACCTACCTGGGGGAGTACACCCGTTCGCGGATCGCCCCGGCCCTGACGGACCGCGCGGCGGTGCGCATGACGCAGCTCCCGCCCGGGGTGGACGAGAAGACCTTCCACCCGGGGTCGGGCGGCGCGGAGGTCCGTGCACGGCTGGGTCTGACGGACCGGCCGGTGGTCGTCTGCGTCTCCCGGCTCGTTCCCCGCAAGGGCCAGGACACCCTGATCGAGGCGATGCCGCGGATCCTGGCGGTCCTGCCGGACGCCGTCCTGCTGATCGTGGGCGGCGGCCCCTACGAGGCCGACCTGCGGGCCCTGGCCGCCTCGACCGGGGTCGCGGAGTCCGTCGTGTTCACGGGAGCGGTGCCGTGGTCCGAACTGCCCGCCCACTACGGGGCGGGGGACGTCTTCGCGATGCCCTGCCGGACCCGGCGCGGCGGGCTCGACGTGGAGGGCCTCGGCATCGTCTACCTGGAGGCCTCCGCCACCGGCCTGCCGGTGATCGCCGGCGACTCCGGAGGCGCCCCCGACGCCGTACTGGACGGGGAGACGGGCTGGGTGGTCCCCGGCGGAGCCCCGGCCGAGACCGCCGAACGCGTCGTCACCCTGCTCCGGGACCCGGCCCTGCGCGCCCGCATGGGCGAGCGCGGCCGCGCCTGGGTGGAGGAGAAGTGGCGCTGGGACCTGCTGGCGGAGCGCCTGCGCGAGCTCCTGTAGCGACCCCTCTCCGCACGGAGGGGGGATTATCGCCCCCAGGGCCGCGATCGCGGGCGGAGTCGGTCAAAGCGCACGGGCGCGGACCGGGCCCGCCTACGGTCGAGCCATGTCTGACTGTTACTCAGAAGCGTGTCAGTGCGGGTTATGGCCGGTTGAGCGGAATCCGCTCATGATGCGGCCATGACACCAAAACTGACACGTCGTCACGTTCTGGGCCTCGGCGCCCTGCAGACCGCGGCGGCCCTCGGCTTCACCCGGATCGGCCTGCAGTCCGCGGCGGCCGCCGAGCCCGCGGCCGCCGCGTACGCCCCGGCCATCGTCGTCGGCTCCGGCTACGGTTCCGCCGTCGCCGCGCTCCGCCTGGGGCAGGCCGGCGTGCGGACCGTCGTCCTGGAGATGGGCCGGCTCTGGGACACCCCGGGCTCCGACGGGAAGATCTTCCCCGCCACCTCCGCCCCCGACCAGCGCTCGATGTGGTTCCGCAACCGCACCGAGGCCCCGCTCGCCCAGTTCCTCTGGCTGGACGTGGTCAACCGCAACATCAGCCCGTACCCCGGAGTCCTGGACCGCGTGAACTACGGGGACATGTCGGTCTACGTCGGCCGCGGCGTCGGCGGCGGCTCCCTGGTCAACGGCGGCATGGCGCCCACCCCGAAGCGCTCGTACTTCACCGAGATCCTGCCCCGGGTGGACGCCGACGAGATGTACGGCACCTACTACCCCCGGGCCCGCGCCATGCTCGGGGTCAACGACATCGACCCGGCCTGGTTCGAGTCCACCGAGTGGTACCGCTTCGCCCGGATCTCCCGCAAGCACGCCCAGAAGACCGGACTGAAGACCACCTTCGTCCCCAACGTCTACGACTTCGAGTACATGAAGCGCGAGGCCGCCGGCACCGCCACCAGATCCGCCCTCGCCGGCGAGGTCATCTACGGCAACAACCACGGCAAGAAGAGCGTGGACAAGACCTACCTCGCCGCCGCCCTGGGCACGGGGAACGTCACCATCGAGACCATGCAGCGCGTGGTCGGCGTACGGCAGGACCCGGCCGGCGGCTACGTCCTGACCGTCCAGACCAGCGACCTCACCGGCCGCGTCACCCAGGTCCGGGAGCTCGGCTGCAAGCAGCTCTTCCTCGGCGCCGGCAGCCTCGGCACCACCGAGATCCTGCTGCGCGCCCGCGAGACCGGCACCCTGCCCGCCCTGAACGACAAGGTGGGCCTCGGCTGGGGCCACAACGGCAACGTCATGACCGCCCGCGCCAACCACCTGTGGGACACGGTCGGCGCCAACCAGGCCACCATGCCCGCCCTCGGCATCGACGACTGGGACAACGCCTCGAACCCGGTCTTCGCAGAGATCGCCCCGCTCCCGATGGGCTTCGAGCACTGGATCTCGATGTACCTGGCCATCACCAAGAACCCGGAGCGCGGGCACTTCACCTACGACGCCGCCAGCGACTCGGCGAAGCTCCAGTGGACCCGGGACCAGAACACCCCGTCCGTCCAGGCCGCCAAGCGGCTCTTCGACCGGATCAACCGGGCCAACTTCACCATCTACCGCTACGACCTCTTCGGCGACAACAAGAACTTCGCCGACAACTTCACCTACCACCCGCTGGGCGGCTGCGTCCTCGGGGACGCGACCGACGACTTCGGCCGCGTCAAGGGCTACCAGGGCCTCTACGTCACCGACAGCTCGCTGATCCCCGGATCGCTCGGCGTGAACCCCTTCGTGACCGTCACCGCCCTTGCGGAGCGGAACGTGGCGCGGGTCCTCGCCGAGGACCCGCGCTGACCCGGGGGGCCGCTCCTAGCCCCGGTAGAGGGCTTCGATCTCGTCCGCGAAGTCCTTCGCCACCACATTCCGCTTGAGCTTCAGCGAAGGCGTGATGTGTCCGGACTCCTCCGTGAACTGGGAGGGCAGAATGCGGAATTTCCGCACCGATTCCGCCTTGGAAACCGCCGCGTTGCCGTCGTCCACGGCCTTCTGGACGGCGGCGATGAGGTCCGCGTCCTCGCGCAGCTGGGCCGCCGTCACACCGGCCGGCTTGCCGTGCTCCGCGGCCCACCGGCCCAGGAACTCCTCGTCGATGGTGACCAGCGCGGCCACGAACGGCCGCGCGTCGCCGACCACCATGCACTCCGCGACCAGCGCGTGCGCCCGGATCCGGTCCTCGATCACCGCGGGGGCGACGTTCTTGCCGCCCGCCGTGACGATGAGCTCCTTCTTGCGCCCGGTGATCGCCAGGTAGCCGTCCTCGTCGAGGGTGCCGACGTCACCGGTGTGGAACCAGCCGTCGGTCAGCGCCTCGGCCGTGGCCGTCGGGTTGTTCCAGTACTCCTTGAAGATGTGCTCGCCGTGCAGCAGCACCTCGCCGTCGTCGGCGATGCGGACCACGGAGCCGGGGAGCGGCTGGCCGACCGTACCGATCTTCGTCTTGTCCCACGGGTTGAAGGCCGTGGCCGCACAGGACTCGGTCAGCCCGTAGCCCTCCAGCACCGTGAAGCCGATGCCGCGGAAGAAGTGGCCGAGCCGCTCGCCCAGCGGGGCCCCGCCGGAGATCGCGTACTCGCCGCGCCCGCCGAGGACCGTGTGGAGCTTGCTGTAGACCAGCTTCGAGAACAGCTTGTGCTTGAGCCTGAGCCCCAGGGACGGGCCGCCCGGCAGGTCCAGCGCGCGGCTGTACGCGATCGCCGTCTCGGCGGCGGCGTCGAAGATCTTGCCCTTGCCGTCGGCCTGGGCCTTGGCGCGGGCCGAGTTGTAGACCTTCTCGAAGACCCGCGGCACGCCGAGGATCAGCGTGGGGCGGAAGGACTGCAGCTCGTCGGTGAGGTTCTTGATGTCCGGTACGCAGCCCAGCCGGATCGGCGCCAGCACGGCCGCCACCTCCACCAGGCGGCCGAACACGTGCGCGGCCGGCAGGAAGAGCAGTACGGAGCACTCGCCGGTCCGGAACAGCGGGTGCAGCCGGGCCACGATGTTGCCGACCTCGGCGAAGAAGCTGCGGTGGGTCAGCACGCAGCCCTTCGGGCGGCCGGTGGTGCCGGAGGTGTAGACGATGGTGGCCGGGTCGTCGGCGCCCGCGAGCGCGCTGCGCTCGTCGAGCACGGCGTCGGAGATTCCGGCGCCGGCCGCCTCCAGCGTCTTCAGGGCGCCCTGCTCGATCTCCCAGACCTCGCGCAGCTCCGGCAGCCGGTCGCGCAGGGCGGCCACGGCCGCGGCGTGCCCGGGGGACTCCACGACGACGGCGACGGCGCCGGAGTCACCGAGGATCCACTGGATCTGCTCGGGGGAGCTGGTCTCGTACACGGGGACCGTGACGCCGCCCGCGCTCCAGATCGCGAAGTCGATCAGCACCCACTCGTAGCGGGTGCGGGAGATCAGGGCGACCCGGTCGCCGGGCTCGATGCCGGCCGCGATCAGGCCCTTCGCCGCGGCGCGGACCTCGGCGAGGAACTCCGTCGCGGTGACGTCCTGCCACGCGCCGGCGACCTTGCGGGCCATGACGGCGGTGTCGGGATGCTGAGCGGCGTTGCGGCGGACGAGATCCGTCAGGTTCCCGTCCGACGGGACCTCGTACAGGGCCGGAAGGCTGAACTCGCGCAAGACTGCTGCTCCTCTGGGCGCCATCGCCACCATGTGGACCGACGCGACGTTACCCACCGGTAGGCGGTTCCGGATAGAGGGAACCGGCCAGATGTTCCCTGCGTCACATGTCGCGACCGTGTCCTGTCGACATTAGTCGACCCCCTTTGCGACTCGGAAGTAACCGCAGGTCCGGCCGCCTGGCCCGATTCCCTCCCCCCGGTGGCCCGGCGCGCCTAGGGTGGCCGCATGGGTGGCTCTATGGGTGGCATCAAGAACCGGACACGGGTCCACGTGGTCAGCGACGTCCACGGCAACACCGAGGCCCTGGCACGGGCCGGGGACGGCGCCGACGCACTGATCTGCCTGGGCGACCTCGTCCTCTTCCTCGACTACGCCGACCACTCGCGCGGCATCTTCCCCGACCTCTTCGGCGTCGAGAACGCCGACCACATCGTCGAACTGCGCACCGCCCGCCGTTTCGAGGAGGCCCGGGAGTTCGCCCGCGGACTGTGGGCCGGGCTGGACCGGGAACGGCTCGTCGAAGGCGCCGTCCGGCGCCAGTACGCCGAAATGTTCGCCGCCTTCCCCCGGCCCACGTACGCCACGTACGGCAACGTCGACATCCCCGGGCTCTGGCCCGAGTACGCCGGCCCCGGCCTCACCGTGCTCGACGGGCAGCGGGTCGAGATCGGCGGCCGGGTCTTCGGCTTCGTCGGCGGCGGCCTGCCCTCGCCGATGCGCACGCCCTACGAGGTCCCCGAAGAGGAGTACGCGGCCAAGGTGGAGGCGCTGGGCGAGGTCGACGTGCTCTGCTCGCACATCCCGCCGGAAGTGCCCGAGCTCTGCTACGACACGGTGGCCCGCCGCTTCGAGCGGGGGAGCGGGGCCCTGCTCGCCGCGATCCGCCGGATGCGGCCCCGGTACGCGCTCTTCGGCCATGTCCACCAGCCGCTCGCCCGCCGGATGCGGATCGGCGCCACCGAGTGCGTGAACGTCGGGCACTTCGCCGCGACAGGAAGGCCGTGGGCCCTGGAGTGGTGAGGTCATGACGCGCGATAGCCTTCACGCGGCGGCCCCAGGACCGTCCGCACACTTCCTCGAACTCCCCCCGGAGGAGCGACCGCGATGGCGGAACACACCAGCTCGAGCATCACGATCGAGGCGGCCCCGGCCGACGTCATGGCCGTGATCGCCGACTTCGCCCGCTACCCGGAATGGACCGGCGAGGTGAAGGAGGCCGAGGTGCTGGCGAAGGACGACGCCGGCCGGGCCTCCCTGGTCCGGCTGCTGCTGGACGCGGGCGCGATCAAGGACGACCACACGCTGGCCTACACCTGGCCGGCCGAGAACACGGTCAGCTGGACCCTGGACAAGTCCCAGATGCTGCGGCAGCTCGACGGGTCCTACCAGCTGGCGCCGGTGGCGGGCGGGGCGCGCACCGAGGTGACCTACTCGCTGACGGTCGACGTCAAGATCCCGATGCTCGGCATGATCAAGCGCAAGGCGGAGAAGGTCATCATCGACCGCGCGCTGGCGGGCCTGAAGAAGCGAGTGGAAAGCCGCCCCGGCGGTACCTCCTCTTAACGAGTCGCTCGCACCGCTCGGCCCTTGCGGGCCTCCCGGGCTTCGCGCCGCTGCGCCGGACTCCGTCCGTCGGTGGTCGGTCGGGGCTGTAGCCCCTGCCGTCCCGGCGCGCGGCCGGTGGGCGGGTGCGGCTGGGTCGGCCCTGCGGGGCGAGGTCCCCTACCCGCCCTTCGCCCGTTCCCCGGGCTCTGCCCGGACCCGGTCCTCAAACGCCGGACGGGCTGGATAAATCCAGCCTCGCCGGCGTTTGAGGCGCGGGGTCCGGGGCGGAGCCCCAGGGGGTCCGGGGCGCAGCCCCGGGGAACGGGCGAAGGGCGGGTAGGGGAACTCCGCCCCGCGCAGCGGTGAGCCGCAGGTGGGGCTGCGAGTGCCGGGGGCCCGTGCGCCCGGCGGGCTTCGGGGGCGTGCGAGGCTGGCGGGGGTACCCGGCGGCTCGCCCCGGGGCCAGGCACAAGCGGAGCTAGGAGCAGCATGCACACCCTTCTCGTCACCGGCCCCGGCGGCGCTGGCCGGAGCACCGTCGCGGCGGCCACCGCACTCGCCGCCGCCGGGCAGGGGCACCGCGTGCTCCTGCTCTCCGCCGGCCCCGCCGACCCGCCGGTCACCCCGCAGGGCACGCTCCGGGTGACCCGCGTCGACTCCGGCGAGGAGTTCCGCCACGAGCTCGTCGCGCTCCAGGAGCGCGGCTCCGCGGTGCTCGGGATGCTCGGCGCACGCCCCCTGCACACCGACGAGATCACCGAGCTGCCCGGCGCCGAACAGTTCGCCCTGCTCCGCGCCCTGCGCCGGGCCGCGGACGAGCCCGGCACCGACCTCGTGGTGGTCGACATGCCTCCGCTGCACCAGGCGATCACCACCCTCGCCCTCCCCGCCCAGCTCCGCCGCTACCTCGCCCGGCTGCTTCCCACGGAGCGCCAGGCGGCCCGCGCCCTGCGGCCCGTACTGGCCCAGCTCGCCGGCGTTCCCATGCCCGCGCAGTGGCTGTACGAGGCCGCCGCCCGCTGGGACGAGGACCTGGCGGCCGTGCAGGACGTCCTGGAGGCCCCCACCACCTCCGTACGGCTCGTCGCCGAGCCGGGACCCGCCGCCGACGCCGCGCTGCGCCTGGGCAGGCTCGGGCTCGCCCTGCACCGGCTGCCCGTCTCCGCGCTCGTAGCCAACCGGATGCTGCCCGCCGGATCCGCCGACCCGTGGCTGGCGGGACTCGCCGCCCAGCAGGAGAAGTACGCCGCCCAGTGGGCCGGGGACGAGAGCCTCCCGGTGCTCCCCGTACCCCACCTGGGCCGGGACCCGCACGGTCCCGAGGACCTGGCGGAGCTGGCCCCGGCCCCCGCCCCGGCGATCGCGCCCCGCCCCGCCTGGCCCGTGGAGGACCGGATCGCCGAGGACGGGGTGCTGCTCTGGCGGGTTCCGCTGCCCCGTGCGGAGAAGCCCGAGCTCGGGCTGGTCCGGCGCGGAGACGAGCTGCTGCTCACGGTGGGCCCGTACCGCAGGATCGTTCCGCTGCCGTCGGTACTGCGCCGCTGCACCGTCTCCGGCGCCGCCCTCGTCGACGACGAGCTCCGCATCCGCTTCACTCCGGACCCGGACCTGTGGCCGCGGAGCGGAGAGCGGGCGTAGCGGGCGGCCTGGGGGGCGTACCTCCGTTCGGGTAACGTCGGAGGGAGCAGGAGTCCGTCCCGCACGCCCAGCCGCCGCCGCAGGAGAGTCCGCCATGAGCGAGGCCACCGACCGTCCCACCGATCCCTCCTCCGGGGACGACGCCTGGGCCGAGGCCTGTGCCGAGGACCTCGCCGCCGAGCAGGAGCGCCGCAGGTCCGAGCAGGGAGCCTCCGCGGGCGCCGGCACCGGGACCGCCGCCGAGGAGCTGTTCAAGCTCTTCGAGGCCGTCGCCGACAAGGTGTCCGACAAGGTCTCCGCGCTGAACAACCCGCTGTTCGGCGTCGCCGCGCAGGGCGCCGTACGGCAGTTCGTCAACCAGGCGAAGACCGCCGCCAAACCGGTCGTCGAGCGCAATCCCGAGGTCTTCGACCACCTCGCCGCGGCGGGCTCGGAGCTGCTCGCCGCCTACCGCTCCGCGGTCGAGGGCCACGAGCGCCGCTGGACCCGCGACGAGCGGGTCCCGGGCTGGGGGAGCGGGACCGGGACCGCCGGGACTCCCGGGACCGCAGAAAGCACCGAAAGCGCCTCCGGGAACGCGAAGGACCCCCGTGACGAGGGCGAAGACGGCCCCGCCGAGCGGATCGATCTCGACTGAACGCCCTCCTCCCTCGGGTACGGTTGACAGTGGCGGGGTTTGACCGGAAACCGAGGGACTAATGGGACTCACCATCGGCGTCGACATCGGCGGCACGAAGATCGCGGCCGGCGTGGTCGACGAAGACGGCACCATCCTTGAGACGTACAAGGTGCCCACGCCGCCGACCCCGGACGGAGTGACCGAGGCGATCTGCGCCGCCGTCTCCGAGGTCAGCGCCAGCCACACCATCGACGCGGTCGGCATCGGCGCCGCCGGATACGTCGACGACAAGCGCGCGACCGTACTCTTCGCGCCGAACATCAACTGGCGGCACGAGCCGCTCAAGGACAAGGTCGAGCAGCGCATCGGCCTGCCCGTGGTCGTCGAGAACGACGCCAACTGCGCCGCCTGGGGCGAGTACCGCTTCGGCGCCGGCCAGGGCCACGACGACGTCATCTGCATCACGCTCGGCACGGGCCTGGGCGGCGGCATCATCATCGGCAACAAGCTCCGGCGCGGACGCTACGGCGTGGCTGCCGAGTTCGGCCACATCCGGGTCGTCCCCGACGGCCTGCTGTGCGGCTGCGGCAGCCAGGGCTGCTGGGAGCAGTACGCCTCCGGCCGCGCGCTCGTCCGGTACGCCAAGCAGCGCGCCAACGCCACCCCCGAGAACGCGAAGGCGCTCCTCGCGCTCGGCGACGGCACCCCCGAAGGCATCGAGGGCAAGCACATCAGCGAAGCGGCCCGCGCCGGCGACCTGGTGGCCATCGACTCCTTCCGCGAACTGGCCCGTTGGGCCGGCGCCGGCCTCGCGGACCTGGCCTCGCTCTTCGACCCCTCGGCGTTCATCGTCGGCGGCGGCGTCTCGGACGAGGGCGACCTGGTCCTCGACCCGATCCGCAAGTCCTTCAAGCGCTGGCTGATCGGCGGCGCATGGCGCCCGCACGCGCAGGTGCTCGCCGCCCAGCTGGGCGGCAAGGCCGGTCTGGTCGGCGCGGCGGACCTGGCCCGCCAGGGCTGAGGCCCGCACGCCCCGTCAGTGAACTGCCCGCCGCGCCCCCTGGGGTGCGGCGGGCAGTCTCGTTATGTTGCGGGGTATGGACCTCACCGAGCTGCCGAACTCCCGCACCGAAGCCGATGGTTCCGCCGTGATCCGGGTGCTCTCCTACAACGTCCGCTCGCTGCGCGACGACGAGGACGCACTGGCCAGGGTGATCCGCGCGTGCGAGCCCGACCTGGTGTGCGTCCAGGAGGCGCCGAGGTTCTTCCGGTGGCGCAAGCACGCGGCGCGGCTCGCCTCGAAGTGCGACCTGGTGGTCCTGTCGGGCGGCGCCACCGCGGCGGGGCCGCTGCTCCTGTGTTCCCTACGGGCCTTCGTGGAGCGGACCGAGGACATACTGCTGCCGCTGACACCGGGCCGCCACCGGCGGGGCTTCGCCACGGCCGTCGTACGGCTGGGAGGAGTCCGGGTCGGGGTGCTGAGCGCCCACCTGTCGCTGGACGGGCCCGAACGGCTGGCCCAGTCGGAGCTGCTGCTGGAGCGGCTCGCGGGGATGGACGTGCCGTACGCGATCGCGGCGGGGGACATCAACGAAGGCCCCTCCGGGCCCGCCTTCCGGCGGCTCGCGGGGGCCCTGCAGGACTGCCGGGCGGTGGCGCCGTGGGGTGGGGAGCACACGTGGGTGCGGTCCGCGGTGCCGCGCCGCATCGACGCCGTCTTCGCCACCGCGGGCGTGGAGGTCCTCGCCTGCGGCGTCCCCTCACCCCTGCCGGGAGTCACCCCCGACGACCTCACCCGCGCCACGGACCACCTCCCGGTCCTGGCCACCCTCCGCCTACCCGCCTGAGTCCCGCCTTCGTGGCTCGGCCGCGTGCGGGTGGTCTGCCCTGCGGGGCCGGGGTCCCCTACCCACCCTTCGCCCGTTCCCGGGGGCTGCGCCCCGGACCCGTTGCCGCGTGCGGCGCCGTTGCCGGGGACCAGTCCCCGGACCCCTGGTCCTCAAACGCCGGACGGGCTGGTTTTGCCGCTGCGCGGCACAATCCAGCCTCGCCGGCGTTTGAGGCGCGGGGTCTGGGGCGGAGCCCCAGGGGGTCCGGGCGCAGCCCGGGGCCGGACGGGTCAGGGCGGAGCCCTGGGAACGGTGGAAGGGCGGGTAGGGGATCTTGCCCCGCAGGGCCGACCCAGCCACACCCGCCCACCGGGCCTCACGCCGGGACGGCAGGGGCGGCAGCCCCGACCGGCTACCGCCGGACGGAGTCCGGCGCAGCGGTGCGAGTGGTGCGTAAGAAATCAAACGACCGCGCCGCGCCCGGGGTCGTCGTCCTCGTCCTCGTCGGTGGACATCCGCGCGACCAGCGTCGCGAACCCGCCCAGGAAGCCACCGACGCCCAGCGTCGTCAGCCACCAGGTCATCTCCCACTGGAGCAGCACCGCCAGGAGCAGCAGGACCGGTCCGCCCACCACCGCCAGCCAGGCGAACTTCGACGTCGTGTCCGCCTCCGGCAGCTCCGGCTCCGGGGGCACGAAGTGCCCCTCGTCCTTCGCGGCCTCCGGGGAGTCGTCCGGCTCGGCCAGGGAGTGGTCCCGGGGACCCGGACCGGGCCCGATCCCCCCGCCCACGCCCGGGGCGAAGACCACCGAGCTGCCGAGAGCCGCCGACGGCGGCTCCGGGGTGGCCGGGTCGGCTGCTGCCGGTTTCACGTCCTCCTCCGGCAGGAGGAGGTTCTCGATCGGCCGGAACGGTCTCGCGCCGGGCGGATCCGCCGGCTCCTGGCCGTAGCCGGCGACGATCGCCGCCCACGCCGCTTCCTCGTCCAGCGGGGGGACGCCCCCGGAGGACTCCTCGTGCTCAGCCACCGCTGGCCGCCCCCTCCCTGCCCAAGCTCTCCGACAGCCGTCCGACGAACGCGTAGCTGTCCGCGAAGATCTTCTCCGCGTCATGGTCCAACGTCGCGACGTGGTAACTCTGTTCCAGCAGCGTTTCGGTGACGTCCGTGGAGGACACCCGCGCCAGGATCCGCGTCGAGTCCGCCGGCCGCACCACGTGGTCCTGCGGGCTGTGCAGCAGCAGCAGCGGCTGCGTCACCTGCGGCAGTTCGGTGTCCAGCATCTGCAGGAACTTCCGCAGCGAGTGCGCGGCCCGGGTCGAGACCCGGTCGTAGCCGACCTCGTCCGCACCCGGCTTGGCGATGTCGCTCGCGATGCCCGGGGTCGACCGGACGAAGTGCTTGACCACCGGCAGGGCCACGGCCAGCGGGTCGTGGATCTTGTTGACCGGGTTGACGAGGACGATCCCGCTGATGCTGTCCCCGTGCTTCGCCGCCAGCCGCAGGGTCAGCGCGCCGCCCATCGACAGCCCGAACACGAACACCTCGTCGCAGGTGTCGAGGAGCTCCCGCAGCGCGCGGTCCACCTCGGCGTACCAGTCCTGCCAGCCGGTGAGCTGCATGTCCTGCCAGCGCGTCCCGTGCCCCGGGAGCAGGGGCAGCGACACCGTCAGTCCCTGCGCGGCCAGATGGTCGGCCCAGGGCCGCATCGACTGGGGGGAACCGGTGAAGCCGTGGCAGAGGAGGACGCCGACCTTTCCGCCCTCGTGGCGGAACGGCTCGGCTCCAGGGAGGACGGGCACCAGGGTCTCCTTAGAGGGGGGCGTGGGGTGCGTAGCGCTGTGTGACTTCACCGTACGCGACGGGGGTGGCACCGACCAGGGTCGTCGGACGGCTCCGGGCGCGACCACGGGATATGGTCTGTTCGACAGACACAGGAAGGCTTTCGAGTTGATCTACGGCGCAATGAAGTTCTCGATCGGCGGTTCCCTGAAGCTCGCTTTCAGGCCGTGGGTGGAGGGCCTCGAGAACATTCCCGCAGAGGGGCCGGCGATCCTCGCGAGCAACCACCTGTCCTTCTCCGACTCCTTCTTCCTGCCGGCCGTGCTGGACCGGAAGGTGACCTTCATCGCGAAGGCGGAGTACTTCACCTCCCCGGGCGTCAAGGGCAAGCTGACGGCCGCCTTCTTCAAGGGCGTCGGCCAGCTCCCGGTGGACCGTTCGGGTGCGCGCGGGGCCGGCGAGGCCGCCATCAAGAGCGGCATCGACGTCATCGAGCGCGGAGAGCTGTTCGGTATTTACCCCGAGGGGACGCGTTCACCCGACGGCCGGCTGTACCGCGGTAAGCCCGGCGGTCTGGCCCGGGTGGCGCTGGCCACCGGCGCGCCCGTGATCCCCGTCGCGATGATCGACACCGAGAAGATCCAGCCGCCCGGCAAGGTGGTGCCCAAGCTGATGCGCCCGGGCATCCGGATCGGCAAGCCGCTGGACTTCAGCCGCTACCAGGGCATGGACGGGGACCGCTTCATCCTCCGCTCGGTGACCGACGAGGTCATGTACGAGATCATGAAGCTCTCCGGCCAGGAGTACGTCGACATCTACGCGACGGCCGCCAAGCGGCAGATCGCCGATGCGGAGAAGGCCGCCGCGAAGAGCGGGAAGGCCGAGAAGGCGGAGAAGGCCGAGCCGGCCGGACCGGCCGCCGCGGACACCGACAAGTAACAGCACACGGGCGGGACCGCCCGTACGGGGTGGGGGATATGGCGAAGCGCGAGCGCGTCGTACGCATGTCGGTCGAGCAGCCGCTGTGGCGTGCCCTGACGGCCTACCGGCTGCTCACCATGGTCTACGCGGCCCTGCTGTTCGCCTCCGCCTACAAGGAGTTCGACCGCCCCTGGATCGCGGCCTCCTACCTCGCCTTCCTGGCGGGCTGGACCCTGGTCACGCTCCCCAAGGTGGCGGGCGCCACCAGCTGCACCAAGCGGTTCCTGGGCGCGGACCTCACCGTCGCCTGCGTCGGGATCCTGCTCACCCCGCTCGCGGACAGCCACGAACGGGTCGCGGGCGGCGGCCCCACGCTCCCCTCCATATGGACCGCGGGCGCGGTCCTCGCCTTCGCCCTCAAGGGCGGCTGGCGCTGGGCCTGTTTCGCCTCCAGCTTCGTCGCCGCCGCGAACCTCGTGCAGCGCGGCGAGCCCACCCGGGACACCCTGCACAACGTGCTCCTGGTCTGGGTGGCCTCCATCGCCATCGGCTACGTCGTCGAGGTGGCCCGGGCCAGTGAGGCCACCCTCGCCCGCGCCCTGGAGATCGAAGCGGCCACCCGGGAGCGCGAACGCCTCGCCCGCGACATCCACGACGGTGTCCTCCAGGTCCTCGCCATGGTCCAGCGGCGCGGCACCGAACTGGGCGGGGAGGCGGCCGAACTGGGCCGGATGGCGGGGGAGCAGGAGGTCGCGCTGCGCACCCTGGTCTCCAGCGGGCTGGCGCGCCCCTCGCGGATCTCCCGCGACGAGGCGGACGGTGCGATCGTGGCCTCCGTCGAGGTGGAGGAACCCGGCGAGGACGAGGGCGAGCTCGATCTGCGGACCCTCCTCGCCCCGCATGCGGGCTCGCGGGTGAGCTTCGCGGAACCGGGCACCCCGGTGCCGCTGCCGGTGCCCGCCGCCAGGGAGCTGGCCGCGGCGGTCGGAGCCGCCCTCGACAACGTGCGCAAGCACGCGGGGGAAGGGGCCAGTGCCTGGATCCTGGTCGAGGACTGGGGCGACGAGGTGATCGTGACGGTCCGGGACGACGGTCCGGGCATCCCGGCCGGCCGGCTCGACCAGGCCGAGGGCGAGGGCCGGATGGGAGTGGCCCTGTCCATCCGGGGCCGGCTCCGGGACCTCGGCGGCAGCGCCGAGCTGGTGTCCGTCCCGGGGCAGGGCACCGAAGTGGAACTGAAAGTACCGAGGGGGAGCAACCAGTGAACGAGTCGAGCGAGCAGGGCAGCCAGGGCGGACAGGACAGCCTGGGCGGGCAGAGTGGCCTGGGCGGCATCAAGGTCATGGTCGTGGACGACCACCCGATGTGGCGGGACGCGGTCGCCCGCGACCTGGCCGCCGCCGGCTTCGACCTGGTGGCCACCGCGGGCGACGGGCCCGAGGCCGTCCGCCGGGCCCGCGCGGCCGCCCCGCACGTGCTGGTCCTCGACCTCAACCTGCCCGGCATGCCCGGGGTCCAGGTCTGCAAGGAACTGGTCGGCGCCAACCCGGCGCTGCGGGTCCTCGTGCTCTCCGCGAGCGGCGAGCACGCCGATGTCCTGGAAGCGGTGAAGTCCGGCGCGACCGGCTACCTGCTGAAGTCCGCGGGCGCCCAGGAGCTCATCGACGCCGTGCGCCGCACGGCGGCCGGCGACCCCGTCTTCACCCCGGGGCTGGCCGGCCTGGTCCTCGGCGAGTACCGGCGCCTCGCCACCGACCCGGCGCCGGCCGCCTCCGACGAGCCGAAGGCCCCGCAGCTCACCGACCGGGAGACCGAGGTGCTGCGGCTGGTGGCCAAGGGGCTCTCGTACAAGCAGATCGCGGAACGGCTGGTGATCTCCCACCGCACCGTGCAGAACCACGTGCAGAACACCCTGGGCAAGCTGCAGTTGCACAACCGGGTGGAGCTCGTCCGGTACGCGATCGAGCGGGGCCTCGACGACGCCTGAGCTGCGCACGCGCTGAGGCCGCCCCTCGTACGAGTGAACGGGCGTACGCAACGCCCCGCAATTCCCCCGGAATTGACCCTTCCTCAGGTCTTGCTGTGATCTGAGTCACCACTAGCGTGACCGTCATGCGGGCCCCGCGGCCTCAGCGGGCCCTGTGGCGAAGGGAAATTCCATGAAGGCCATGAAGGTCGGAGTGCTGACGGGCGGCGGCGACTGCCCCGGGCTCAACGCAGTGATCCGCAGCGTCGTGCGCAAGGGCGTGCAGGAGTACGCGTACGAGTTCGTCGGGTTCAAGGACGGCTGGCGGGGTGCGGTCGAGGGCCGCACCGTTCCGCTCGACATCCCCGCCGTCCGCGGGATCCTGCCGCGCGGCGGGACCATCCTCGGCTCCTCGCGCACCAACCCGTTCAAGCTGGACGACGGCGTCCGCCAGATCAAGGAGAACCTCGCCAAGTACGAGGTCGACGCCCTCGTCGCGATCGGCGGCGAGGACACCTTGGGCGTGGCCGCCAAGCTCTACGAGGAGTACGGCATCCCCTGCGTCGGGGTCCCGAAGACCATCGACAACGATCTGTCGGCCACCGACTACACCTTCGGCTTCGACACCGCCGTCGGCATCGCCACCGAGGCGATCGACCGGCTGCACACCACCGCCGAATCGCACATGCGGGTGCTGGTCGTCGAGGTGATGGGCCGGCACGCCGGCTGGATCGCCCTGCACTCGGGGCTCGCGGGCGGCGCCAACGTCATCCTCATCCCCGAGCAGCGCTTCGACGTGGACCAGGTCTGCGCCTGGGTGAGCTCGCGGTTCAAGGCGAGCTACGCGCCGATCGTGTGCGTCGCCGAGGGTGCGATGCCGAAGGACGGCGACATGGTGCTGAAGGACGCGACGAAGGACTCCTTCGGCCACGTCCGGCTGTCCGGCGTCGGCGAATGGCTGGCCAAGGAGATCGAGGCACGGACCGGCAAGGAGGCCCGTACGACCGTACTCGGACACATCCAGCGGGGCGGCACCCCGAGCGCGTTCGACCGCTGGCTGGCCACCCGCTTCGGGCTGCACGCGATCGACGCGGTGCGTGACGGGGACTTCGGGAAGATGGTCGCGCTGAAGGGCACGGACATCGTGCGGGTGCCGATCGCCGAGGCGACGGCGAAGCTGAAGACGGTGGACCCGGCGCTGTACAAGGAGGCCGGCGTGTTCTTCGGCTGAGTTCTCGGTCGAGCCCCGGCTGGGCGCAGGGCGGGTCGGGACCGTGGGTCGTAAGGTGACAAACGACCCATGGTCCGATTCTTCTGCGCAGTACGGGAGCGAACGTGGAAATCCTGGCATTCGGGGTGACGGCGGACGAGAAGCCGCTCATCGAGAAGGCGTTCGAGGGTCAGCACGAGGTGCGCTGCCTGGACGTCTTCCTGAGCGAGGACACCGCCCCCATCGCGACCGGGTACGAGATCGTCTCCTCCAGCGTCAACGCCGACCTGAGCGGGCGGGTGCTGCGCACCCTGGCCGCGGGCGGGACGAAGATGATCGCCCAGCGCTCCACCGGCTTCAACAACATCGACCTGGACGTCGCGCGGCAGCTCGGCCTGACGGTCGGCCGGGTCTCGTACTACTCCCCGTACTCGGTGGCCGAGTTCGCGTGGACCCTGGCCATGGCGGTGAACCGGCGGATCGTCCGGGCCTCGAACCGCACGCGGGACTTCGACTTCCGGCTCAACGGCCTGATGGGCCGCGACATGCGCGGCCGCACGGTGGGGGTGCTCGGCACCGGCAAGATCGGGGAGGCGTTCACCCGGATCGCCCACGGCTTCGGCATGAACCTGCTGGGCTGGGACGTGGCGCAGAACCCGGCGTGCGTGGAGCTGGGCATGAAGTACGTGGACAAGGACGAGCTGTTCGCGTCCTCGGACCTGATCAGCCTGCACGTACCGCTGCTGGAGTCCACCCACCACATCATCGGCGCCCAGGCGCTCAAGACGATGAAGGACGACGCGATCCTGGTGAACTCCAGCCGCGGCGGGCTCGTCGACACGGACGCGCTGGTCACGGAGCTGCGGTCCGGACGCTTCACGGGGGTCGGCCTGGACGTGTACGAGGCGGAGGCCGGACTCTTCTTCCTGGACAAGTCCCTGGTGGTCGTCGAGGACGACACCCTGGCGCGACTGATCACCTTCCCGAACGTGGTCGTCACCTCGCACCAGGCGTACTACACCCTCGACGCGGTGAGCCAGATCATCGACACCACGGTCGCCAACGTCGCGGACTACCTGGCGGGCCGCCGCTCGGAGAACACCCTGAGCCCCGCGGACCCCTCCTGAGGCGTCCCGGCACGAGTGGCCTAATGTCGCCCCCGTGGACATACCCGAAGCGGTTCGCTGGGCCCTGCTCGCCTGCGCCGCACTGAACCTCTTCTTCGCGCTCAGGGCCCTGCGGCTGCTCGTCCGGTCCGCGCCGGGACAGCGGACCGGCCCCGCCCTCACGGGCGCGGACCACCTGCTGGGCACGGTGCTCATCGCCGCCCTCGCCTCGCCCGAGGAGCACCCGGCCGTCGTCTTCGGCGCGCTGACCCTGCTCGGCCCGGTGATCCTCTGGCAGATCGTCCGGGACGCCCGGGCCCGCAAGGAGCCGAAGGACCCGACCGCCCCGGAGGACGGCCAGACCCCCGCCACAGCCGGCTAGCCGGCCGCTAGGCCTCCGCCGGGGTGCGGATCCCGGTGATCAGGTCGCGGACCAGCTCCGCACCGCGCAGGGTCAGGACCGACTCCGGGTGGAACTGGACGCCCGCGAAGCCGCCGGAGGCGGACCGCAGGGCGTGGACCTCACCCGTGGTGGGATCGCGCGAGACCTCGATGCCGCGCAGGGCCAGGGACCGCTCCCGCTCCGCCGAGCAGTGCGCCGCGTACGTGTTGTAGAAGCCGACGACCTCCTCCGTCCCGAACAGCGGGATCCGCGTCTGCGCCCCCTGCGCCGGCTCCGCCTTGCGGACCAGCGGGAGCCCCAGCTCGGCGGCGAGCAGCTGGTGGCTGAGGCAGACCCCGAGCAGGCCGCCCCGGTGCGAGGCCAGGAGCTCCGCCGTCAGCTCGCGCATGGTGCGGATCTTCGGGTCGCCGAAGTCCGCGGGGTCGCCCGGGCCGGGGCCGAGCACGATCGGCCCGTCCCAGGCCAGCGCGGCGGCCCGCAGCCCCGGGTCGTCGTAGCGGCGTACGGTCACCTCCAGCCCGGCCACCCGCAGCACGTGCCGCAGCATCGAGGTGAAGGTGTCCTCCCCGTCCACCACCAGCGCATGGCCCGTCACCCGAGAGGGCCGCTCCTGCATCCGCAGCCAGAACGGCGCCAGGTCCTCGCGGCGGGCCGCCAGGGCCGCCTGCACCCGGGGATCGTCGGCCAGCCGCGGCCCGGCCCCGCCGTCCGCGCAGGGCCGTACCGCCGCCGGGCGGACGCCCAGCGCAGCCAGTACGCCGGCCGCCTTCGCGTGCGTCTCCGCCACTTCGCCCGCCGGGTCGGAGTGGCGTACGAGGGTGGCCCCGACGGGCACCCGCAGCGCGCCGTCCGGCGCGATGTCCGCGGTCCGGATGAGGATGGGGGAGTCGAGGGTCTGGGCGCCCGAGGCGTCGAGGCCCAGCAGGGCCAGCGCGCCCGCGTAGTAGCCGCGGCCACCCGTCTCGTAGCGCTCGATGACCCGGCAGGCGTTCTGCACCGGCGATCCGGTCACCGTCGCCGCGAACATCGTCTCCTTCAGCACCTCGCGCACGTCCAGCGAGGACCGGCCGCGCAGCTCGTACTCGGTGTGCGCGAGGTGCGCCATCTCCTTGAGCCGGGGGCCGACGACCACCCCGCCCATGTCGCCGACCGTGCACATCATCTTGAGCTCCTCGTCCACCACCATGGACAGCTCCTCGGTCTCCTTGCGGTCCCCGAGGAAGCCGAGGAGGGAGTCGGCCGTCGGCCCCCCGGCCGGATAGCGGTACGTACCGCTGATCGGGTTCATCACGACCGTGCCCCCGGACATCCGCACGTGCACCTCGGGGCTCGCCCCGACGAGGGTGCGCTCCCCGGTGTGGACCACGTACGTCCAGTACGCGCCCCGCTCGCCCTCCAGCAGCCGCCGGAACAGTGCGAGGGCGTCGGCGCGGCCGAAGCCCTCGATCCGGCCCCCGTAGGTGCGCCGGATGACGAAGTTCGCGCCCTCGCCCCGGCCGATCTCGTCCTCGATGACCCTCCGGACGGTGTCCGCGTACTCCTCGTCGGGGACGTCGAAGGCGCCGCCGTCGACGCGGACCTCGTGGGCCGGCAGTGCGGCCAGGGCCTCGGCGAGCGGGATCTCGTGGGCCTCCTCGGCGACCAGCACGCTCAGCGGCGTGCCGTCGTCGCGCACGTCGAAGCCGCGCTCGCGCATCTGGCGGAAGGGGACGAGGGCCAGGGCGGGCCGCTCGCCGACGGGCAGGTCGGCCAGGTGCTCGGCCTCGTGGACCGGGCCGATCAGCACCTCGACGGTGTCGTGGTCGCGGCCGGGCGTGCGGCGGCGCAGCAGGGCGAAGGGCGGGCAGTCGTCGTCGAGCAGCCGGCTCAGGTGCGGGTGAGGGGGCAGGTGAGGCGGCAGGTGAGGGTGCAGGTCCATGGAGTGGGCGTCCTATCCGGTTTCGGAGGGTGGGACGGCCCGGTCGGCTGCGGTGACTCGCAGAACGCGGAAGGCCGCCCCTCGGGGCGGCCTTCGCTTCGCTCGTGATCTTCAGGTACGCGCGAGAAGTGGGCCGCCGGGAGCGGGCCACCACCAGTTCTGGTTCGAGTGCGCGTACATGCTCCGACCCTAACCCACCCGTCCGTCCAGGGCAGGTAAACGAGTGAGTAACAGAGCGAGAGACATCCGTCTCACGTAGTGGTCCTCGTCCGGGAGGTGCGGTGTGACGCCGTAATGTGTGTGGGGTGACCGTGAACGCTGAAACCCAAGCCCCCGCCGCCAAGGCGACCTGGCGGGACCTTCCCGCGGCGCAGCAGCCTTCGTACCCCGATGCCGAGGCCCTGCGCGCTGTCGTCGCGGACCTCGAGTCGTATCCTCCCCTCGTTTTCGCGGGCGAATGCGACCAGCTGCGCGCCCGCCTGGGAGCCGTCGCCAAGGGCGAGGCGTTCCTGCTGCAGGGTGGCGACTGCGCCGAGGCCTTCGATGCCGTCTCCGCCGACCACATCCGCGCCAAGCTGAAGACGCTGCTCCAGATGAGCGCCGTCCTGACGTACGCGGCCTCCGTGCCCGTCGTCAAGGTCGGCCGCATCGCGGGCCAGTACTCCAAGCCGCGCTCCAAGGACACCGAGACCCGCGACGGCATCACCCTGCCGACGTACCGCGGCGACTCCGTGAACGGCTTCGCCTTCAACGAGGCGTCCCGCGTCCCGGACCCCGAGCGTCTCAAGCGCATGTACCACGCGTCGGCCTCCACGCTGAACCTGGTGCGCGCCTTCACCACCGGCGGTTACGCCGACCTGCGCCAGGTGCACGCCTGGAACCAGGACTTCGTGAAGAACTCCCCCTCCGGGCAGCGCTACGAGCAGCTCGCGCGGGAGATCGACAACGCCTTGAACTTCATGAAGGCCTGTGGCACCGACCCGGCGGAGTTCAAGGCCGTCGAGTTCTACTCCTCCCACGAGGCGCTGCTCCTCGACTACGAGGGCGCCCTCACCCGTACGGACTCCCGCACCGGCCGGCTGTACGACACCTCGGGCCACATGGTCTGGATCGGTGAGCGCACCCGCCAGCTGGACCACGCGCACATCGAGTTCTGCTCGCAGATCGCCAACCCGATCGGCATCAAGCTCGGCCCCACCACCACGGTGGACGAGGCGCTCACCTACATCGACCGCCTCGACCCCGAGCGCGAGCCGGGCCGCCTGACCTTCGTCGTCCGCATGGGCGCCGACAAGGTCCGCGACAAGCTTCCCGAGCTCGTCGAGAAGGTCACCGCCTCCGGCGCGACCGTCGCCTGGGTCACCGACCCGATGCACGGCAACACCTTCGAGGCGGCCTCCGGCCACAAGACGCGTCGTTTCGACGACGTGCTCGACGAGGTCAAGGGCTTCTTCGAGGTCCACAAGGGCCTCGGCACCCACCCGGGCGGCATCCACGTCGAGCTCACCGGTGACGACGTCACCGAGTGCGTGGGCGGCGGCGACGAGATCTTCGTCGACGACCTGCACCAGCGCTACGAGACGGCCTGCGACCCGCGCCTCAACCGGAGCCAGTCCCTGGACCTGGCCTTCCTCGTCGCCGAGATGTACCGCGACCAGTAGGACCCGGCCCGGCGCAGTGTGAGCACCTCGTGACGATGGGGCGCGGATCGAATGTGATCCGCGCCCCATCGTCGTTCCCGGCTCTTTTAGGGAACCCTAAGTTTGGGTATGGTTAGGTAAGCCTCACCGAATAGGGGATGGCTGGCCGAACCATTCCTTCCCGGGAGGTGAACCGCGTGTACGTCTGCTCTTGTTTCGGGGTCACCGACAAGCAGGTCAAAGACCACGCGGAGGCCGGAGCCTGCACGCCCCGCCAGATCGCCTCGGCCACGAAGGCCGGCACCGACTGCGGTTCCTGCGTGCGGACCATCCAGGGTCTCCTCGGCCGCGGGGCCTGCCCGCGCCGTGAACTGCTGGAGAAGGGCGAAGCCGCCGCCGTGCTCGCCGCCGACCCGCTGGTACCGGCACTGGTGTCGACCGGTCCGGAGCTCGCCGAAGCGGCGTAAGGCCTACTCGGCTGCTAGCTCGGCTGCTCGATGAGCTGCGCGATGTAGAGCGCCTCGCCGATGGACTCGATGAGCTCCAGCTGGGTGTCGAGGTAGTCGATGTGGTGCTCCTCGTCTTCCAGGATCTCCTCGAAGAGCCGCGCCGAGGTGACGTCGCCCTTGCCGCGCATGACCTCGATGCCGCGCTTCAGGCGGTCGATCGCCTCGACCTCGACCTGCCGGTCGGCCTGGAACATCTCCGTGAGCGTCTGGCCCACGCGGACGTGGAAGAGGCGCTGGTAGTTCGGCAGACCGTCGAGCATCAGGATGCGCTCGGTGATCTTGTCCGCGTGCTTCATCTCATCGATGGACTCTTCACGCGTGTACTTGGCGAGCTTCGTCCAGCCCTTGTTGTCCTGGATCCGGTAGTGGAGCCAGTACTGGTTGATGGCCGTAAGTTCGCCGGTCAGCTGCTCGTTGAGAAACTCGAGGACCTCGGGGTCGCCCTGCATCGCAGAGGCTCCTTCCAAGCAATGTCAGCAATGTGACGGGGCAGGTGCGCGCATCCTTGCACCGCCACAGGAGGCCGTCCAGTAAGTGCCTCCTTAGTGGGAGTTGCCGTGACTTGCCCGAATCCGGGCGAAGCTGGTCATGACCACCCCGCCAAGTCTGTCACCATGGAGACATGGGTCAGCCGGAAAGCCGGGAATCTCCGGGATCAGAACAACTGGAGCTTCCCCCGGGGCAGAGGCTGCAGCGCGGCTGGCCGGTCACCCACTACGGGCCGGTACCCAAGTTCAAGCCGGAGCGCTGGGAGTTCCGCGTCTTCGGCGCCACGGCCGACGGTGAGAAGCGCTGCTGGAACCACGAGGAGTTCGCGGCCCTGCCGTTCGACTCCGTCGAGGCGGACCTGCACTGCGTGACCAAGTTCAGCATGCCCGGTGCCGAATGGGGCGGCGTGCTCGCCCGCCGGATCCTCGACCTCGCTCCGCCGTCCCCGCAGGTCACGCACGTGATGGTGTGGGCCGAGTACGGCTTCAGCTCCAACCTGCGCCTCGCGGACTTCGCCTCCGAGCGGACCGTCTTCGCCACCCACCAGGGCGGTGAACTGCTCACCGCCGAGCACGGTTTCCCGCTCCGGCTGGTCGTGCCCCACCTCTACGCGTGGAAGGGCCCCAAGTGGGTCCGCGGCATCGAGTACATGACCGCCGACCGCCGCGGCTTCTGGGAGGAGCGCGGCTACCACAACATCGGCGACCCCTGGCGCGAGCAGCGCTACTCGTACCAGGAGGAGCCGGGGGACGGCCCCGAGCTGTAGCTCATCGGTTCGGTGGCTCAATGGTGGTACTGGTGGACCACCGCGTGACCCTTTCCGCGGCCGATCATCCACTTGTTGACGGGTGTCGTGACGACGAAGGCCACCGCGAACGCGATCGCGAGCGCCGTCCAGAACAGTGCGTCCGACAGCATCGCGTCCATGGCTCCGGGCCAGAGCAGGATCACCCCGTTGTCGATCACCTCCATGACGGCGATGGACAGGGTGTCCGCCGCCAACGCCACCCGGACGGCCGTACGGAAGTCCAGGCCGGCGGCGCGGACCCCCCGCAGGGTGAGCGCGTAGCCGAAGAAGAACGCGAGGGCGATCGCGAGGACCATCGTCGGCGCGTTCCCCCAGCCCAGCGCCGTCCCGATGACCATGCCGAGCACCTCGCCGATGGCGCACCCGGTGAGGCAGTGCAGCGTGGCCTGCGCGGCGGCGGCCCAGGTGACCTTGCCGCCGGGGGTGGCGTGGTGGTGGGCGTGAGGGTGGTGCTCGTGCTCGTGGCCGTGGTTTTCGTGTTCGTGGCCGTGCTGCTCGTGCTCGTGACCGTGACCGCGGTGTTCGTGACCGTGGTGTTCGTGCTGCTGCTCGTGCGCGTGCTCCATGACAACCCCCTGGCGAGGAACGCCGGATAGCGGCTCCGTCGGTCGATATGACAGAACCGTATACCCCCCCGGGGTATTCCTCAACGGGTCTCGTGACCCGTGGGCGATCAGCCGAGCCCGCGCAGCTCCTTCAGCAGCGCCACGTCCTCCGCGTGCCCTTCCTTGCCGCCCGGCGTCTCGATGACCAGCGGTACGCCCTCCATCGCCGGATGCGTGAACAGCTCGGCGAAGGCGTCCCGGCCGATGTGCCCCTGGCCGATCTGCGCGTGCCGGTCCTTGTGGGCGCCCACGCCCTCCTTGGAGTCGTTGGCGTGCACCAGCTTCAGCCGGCCCTCGCCCACCGTGTCCACCAGCAGGTCCAGCGTCTGCTTCGTCCCGCCCGGCTCCGCCAGATCGTGCCCGGCCGCGAAGATGTGGCAGGTGTCGAGGCAGACCCCGAGCATCGGATGCCGGTCGAGGGCCTCGAAGTACGGGCCGAACTCCTCGGCGGTCGAGCACAGCGAGGAGCCCTGCCCGGCCGTGGACTCCAGCAGCAGGAAGGGGTCGTCGTCATGCGTCAGCTCGTCCAGCAGCGGCAGCATGTGCTCCCTGACCTGCGCGTACGCCGCTTCGCGCGGCCGGCCCCCGGTCGCCGAGCCGGTGTGCACGACCACCCCGAGCGCGCCGATCGCGCGGGCCCGGCGCAGCGAGTGCCGCAGCGATTCCACGGACTTCTCGACGGTGGCCTCGGTGTGCGAGCCGAAGTTGATCAGGTACGGGGCGTGGACGTAGGCCGGGATCCCCTCGGCCGCACAGGCCGCGCGGAACAGCTCGTCCTGGGCGGGATTGCCGGCCGGGGTGGCCCAGCCGCGCGGATTGGCGACGAAGACCTGGACGGCCTCGGCGCCCATCTCGCGGGCGTACGCCAGCCCGACCGAGGCCAGCCCGCCCGCGACGGGCACGTGCCCGCCGACGGGATTGCGGTGTGTGGAGTTGTCGTTCATGGCGTGCGGTTACAGCCCCTTGGTCCTGATGGTGATCGTGCTGCCCTCGGCGGCGTTCTGGCCCGCGGGGACCGACTGGGAGTCGACGGTGTTGCTGAAGGAGAGGAAGGGCTTGTCGACCTTGACCTTGAAGCCCAGCCCCTCCAGGGTCTTGCGGGCCGCGTCGGCCTCCTGGCCGGTGACGTCCGGGACCGAGATCTGGCGGGGCCCCTTGGACACGGTGAGGGTGACGGTGTCGCCCGCGGCGGCCTGGCTGCCGGCGCCGATCGACTGGTTGGCGACCGTACCGGCGGGGGAGGGGGAATTGACCTCCTCCGGTGCCGTCTCCACCTTCAGGCCGAGGCCCTCCAGGGTGGAACGGGCCTGGTCGAGGGGGGTTCCGGTGACGCGCGGGACCGCCACCGGGCGCCCCTTGCTGACCACCATCGCGACCAGGGTGTCGAGGGCCCGCTTCTGGCCGCCCGTCGGATCCGTGCTGATCACCGAGCCCTGTGCGACGTCCTGGCTGAAGGCCTGCGTGACGGCCCCCGGCGTCAGGCCGACCGAGGTCAGCTCGGCCTTCGCGGCCTCCAGGGGCTTGCCCTTGAGGTCGGGTACGACGACGACCTCGGGCCCGCGCGAGATGGTGAGGGTCACCGCGCCGTTGCCGCGGATGCGCTTGCCGCCGGCGGGGTCGGTGTTCATCACGGTCCCCTTGTCGAAGGCCGCGCTGAACTTCCGGTCGACCCGCTTCACCCCGAGCCCGGCCGCCGACAGCTGGGACTTGGCCTCAGCCTCGGTCTTGCCGAGGAGGTTCGGCACCTTGGTGAACTGGCCGGAGCTGATGTACCAGACCCCCGTGCCGAGGCCGAGGAAGAGCAGGACGCCGAGGACGACGAGCACCGCACCGGGCCGCCGGACCCGGGAGGCGGGCGCCGGGGGCAGGGGCGGAGCCGCGAGCCGCGAGGTGTGGGACACCGGCTCGGAGTGCGAAGCGTGCGGGGTGTGCGAAGCATGCGGGGTGTGCGCGGCGTGGGTGGCGTGCGTGGTCACCGGGCGGGGGATCACGCTGGTCCGGTCCTCGGCGGCGGTCCGCTCCGCGGCCCGGGCCTGCGGCGGTACGGCGTCCAGCTCGGAGTCGGAGAGCTGGGCCCGCGCCCCTATGGCCAGCCCGAGGAGGGCGGCGGCGTCGTAGGGACGCAGGTCGGGGTGGCGCGCGGTGGCCTGGGCGACGAGCTCGTCGAGCGCGACGGGCAGCCCGGGGACGGTGGCCGACGGGGGCGGGACGTCCTCGTTGAGGTGCTGGTAGATCACCTGGGCCGGGTTGTCGCCGGTGTGCGGCTTGGAGCCGGTGAGCATCTCGTAGAACACGACGCCGCAGGCGTAGACGTCCACGCGGGTGTCGGTGACGCCGTTCTCGATCTGCTCGGGGGCGAGGTAGGAGACGGTGCCGAGGACGGACCCGGTGGTGTTCGTGACGGAGTCCACGGACCGGACCAGCCCGAAGTCGGCCACCTTGACCCGGCCGTCGTCGCCGATCAGCACGTTCTCGGGCTTCATGTCCCGGTGCACGAATCCGGCGCGGTGCGCGGCGCCGAGGGCAGCGAGCACCGGTTCGAGGATGTCGAGGGCCGCGCGGGGCTGGAGCGCACCGCGCTCGCGCAGCACGTCGCGCAGCGTGCAGCCGGACACGTACTCCATGGCGAGGTACGTGTACGGCCCGTGCGTGCCCTGGTCGAAGACGGCCACGACGTTCGGGTGCGCGAGCCGGGCCACGGACTTCGCCTCCCGGATGAACCGGTCGACGAAGCCGGGATCGGCGGCGAGGGCCGGGTGCATCACCTTCAGCGCGAGGACCCGGTCCAGCCGGGTGTCGACGGCCCGGTAGACCGTGGCCATCCCGCCGGCCGCGATACGGGCGTCCACGCGGTACCGGCCGTCGAGCGTCTGCCCGACGAGGGGGTCATCCAGGGTCGTATCCACCCGGAGATTCTACGAGGGCCGCATCGGCCCCCGTCCCGGACGGCCGGGGTTGCAGCGGAGCTGTGACGTGGGGCGGTACGGGTTCCCGCGGGTGCGGGGCCCTCGCCCCCTCGCGCTCCACCCCGCCCTGGCGGCTGCCCACCCGCCACATCGGCACGGGGCGGACGGGCCTGGCAGCGATGTGCGCGGCGGAACACGGAATGCGCGGCGCTTTCCGGGCCGGAATCAGGCAGGGATGGGGTTTTCCCGTCAGTCTCATCGTCCTTCCGGGCCGGGCCGCCCTGTCAAGGGCGCTCCCTGCGGTCGCGTCGCTACGCGATGGCCTTCGGCCACCCTTGACAGACCGACCCGACCCGGAAAAACGAAGACTGCCGGGAAAACCCCAAAGGAACGGGACGGCTCAGAGGACGAGGAGCGGCCCCGTCGGCGATGTGCGGCCACACTCCGCAAGGCCTGCCTTGAGCCCGGGCGAGCCGAAGACCCCGGGCAGCCCCGGCGCGCATCAGATCGCTACACGCACCCCACACCTCAGCGACCGACCGCAGAGTCCAAAACAGACATCCTCGCTGAGTGGTTACGCCTGCCGGCCGACCGGCTCGATGTTGCGGATCGCGGTAGTGAACTCGCGGCCCGACGCGTCGCGGATGTAGGCCGGCTCCATCCAGCGCTCGTGAACGATCGAGTCCGAGACGTTCTCGTGGATCACGGCCATCAGCTCCCCTTCAGCGCCGGATGCGATGTCGCATGCGTGGACGGATCCCCAAGGTGGTACCTGTAGTGGCCTATGTCTGGTCCCAGGGTGTCTAGAGAGGCGAAGGGGTGATCGTTCAATGACCAGCCAAGGCGGGTCCCGCCAGCCGAAGTACCAGCGGATCGCTGATGCACTGCGGGCGGCCATTCAGTCGGGTGAGTACGGCCCGGGTGACCGCCTGCCAGGTGAGAACGACCTCATGACCGCCTACGACGTCGCCAGGATGACCGCACGTCAGGCCCTCGGCGTGCTCCAGAACGAGGGCCTCACCGAGGCGCGCAAGGGCGCCGGCGTCTTCGTCAGGGCGTTCAAGCCTCTGAGACGGCGTGGCATTCAGCGCCTCGCGCACGAGCAGTGGGGCTCAGGCCGCTCCATCTGGTCCGCAGACGCCGGGGACCGAGAGCTCGTCGTCGATCAGATCGAAGTGTGGGAGGACTCGGCCGACAAGCGCATCGCAGACGCCCTCGGCATTCCCACAGGGGCCCGGGTCTGGACACGCAGCCGCCGCTTCGTGCTCGAAGGAAAGCCGGTGCTCTTCGCGACATCGCACCTGCCGTCAGATGTCGTCGCCGACTCTGCGATCACCCAAGCCGATTCCGGCCCCGGTGGGACGTACGCGCGGCTGGCTGAGCTGGGGTACGAGCCCGTCCACTTCCGCGAGGAGATTCGCTGCCGGATGCCTTCGGCCGACGAGGCCGAACGTCTCTCCCTCGCGATGGGCACACCAGTCATCCAGATCATCCGCACTGCGTTCACCGGGGGTGGGCGGCCGGTCGAGGTCAATGAAATGACCCTGGACTCCGCCTCCTACGTGCTGGAGTACGACTTCGACGCCTAGACCGCAGCGGACTTGGGACTGCGGTCGGTCGCTGAGGTGTGGGATGTGTGTAGCGATCTGATGCGCGTCCGGTCTGCCCGGGGTCTTCGGCCGGCCCGGGCTCGGGGCGGGCCTTGCGGAGTGTGGCCGCGCCTCTCGGCCAGGCCCTTGCCTGCTCCTCTGACCCGCCCGTTCTTTTGGGGTTTTTCGGCTGCCTTCGTTTTTCCGTGGCGGGCCGCCCTGTCAAGGGCGGCCGAAGGCCGTCGCGTAGCGACGCGACCGCAGGGAGCGCCCTTGACAGGGCGGCCCGCCACGGAAGGACGATGAGGCTGCCGGGAAACCCCAACCCTCCCGCCGCTCCCGGTCGGCTCGGATCCCGCTTCCCCCGACCCCGGCGGGCCGGGCGGTGCGGGCCCGGTCCGGTGCCGGGTGGGCGGGTGGGCAGCCGCCGGGCAGGGGTGGAGCGCGAGGGGGGCGAAGGCCCCGCGTCCGCAGGGCCCCGTAGGCCTCAGAACGCCGGTCGTTCCGGGTCCAGGGTTGCTCGGCCCTCCGTGGGGGAGGAGGCTTCTGCAAAGCGGCGTTGGGGGATGCGGCCCGCGCGGTGGGCCAGGCGGCCTGCCGTGACCGCGTCGCGCATGGCCGCGGCCATCAGGACGGGGAGCTGGGCTCGGGTCACCGCCGAGGCGAGCATGACCGCCGTGCAGCCCAGTTCCATGGCCAGGGCCACGTCCGAGGCCGTTCCGGCTCCCGCGTCGAGGATGACCGGGACTCCGGCCCGTTCGGTGATCAGCTCGAAGTTGTGCGGGTTGCGGATGCCCATGCCGGAGCCGATGGGGGAGCCGAGCGGCATGATCGCCGCGCAGCCCACGTCCTCCAGTTTGCGGGCGAGGACCGGGTCGTCGTTCGTGTACGGGAGGACCGTGAAGCCCTCGTCGACCAGGGTTTCGGCGGCGTCGAGCAGTTCGACGCCGTCCGGGAGGAGGGTGCGTTCGTCCGCGACGACCTCCAGTTTGATCCAGTCCGTGCCGAGGGCCTCCCGGGCGAGGCGCGCCGTCAGGACGGCTTCGCCCGCCGTGAAGCAGCCCGCGGTGTTGGGGAGGACCGCGATGCCGAGGCGGTTCAGGACGGACAGGACCGAGCCCTGCACCGTCGGGTCGAGGCGCCGCATCGCGACAGTGGTGAGTTCCGTGCCGGACGCGACCAGGGCGCGTTCCAGGATGTCCAGGCTCGGCGCCCCGCCGGTGCCCATGATCAGGCGCGAGGAGAAGGTCCGGCCGGCGAGGGTGAAGAGGTCGTCCGCCATCTGATCAGCCTCCCTGGACTGCGGTGAGGACCTCGACGCGGTCGCCGTCGGTCACGGAGGTGTACGGCCACTGGCCGCGCGGCACCACGGTCTCGTTGAGGGCGGCCGCGACCCCCTTGGTGGCTTCGGTGAGGGTGGCGACCACCGTGGCGAGCACGGCCCCGTCCGCGATCTCGCGCGGCTCGCCGTTGACGGAGACGGAGATGGTCATGCGAATGACTCCTGTCGCGTGAGGGAGGGGGCGGGGGAGGGCGTGGCGGCGAAGCGGCGTGGGGTGAAGGGGTGGGCGATCTCCGGGAGTTCGCCGGTGGTCAGCAGGTCCGCCATCACGTCCCCGGTGAGCGGCGTCAGCAGGACCCCGTTGCGGTAGTGGCCGGTGGCCAGGTGGAGGCCGGGGAGTTCGGTCGGGCCGAGGAGGGGGGCGTTGTCCGGCGATCCAGGGCGCAGCCCGGCCCGGGTCTCCACCAGGGGGAGCTCGGTGATTCCGGGTACCAGTTCGTGGGCGTCGCGGAGGAGTTCGTAGACCCCGCCCGCGGTGACGGTGGTGTCCCAGCCGAGTTCCTCGCTGGTGGCGCCGACGACGAGCTCGCCGTTCTCGCGGGGGACCAGGTAGACGTGGCTGCCGCGCACCACGGCCCGTACGGTCCGGGACAGGAACGGGGCGTACGAGGGGGGCACCGCGAGGCGCAGCACCTGCCCCTTCACCGGCCGTACGGGGGCCACGGCCTCGGGCGGTACTCCGTCCAGCCGGCCGCTGAGCGAGCCCGCCGCCAGCACCACCTGGTCGGCGCGCAGTTCCGTACCGCCGTCGTCGTCGAGGACCGCGCCGCAGGCCCGGTCGGCGGAGGTCAGCAGGCGCGCGGCCCCGGCGCGGTGCAGGGCGACGCCGGACCGTTCGCAGGCGGCCAGCAGGGCGGCCGCGAGGCGGCGGGGATCGACCTGGTGGTCGCCGTCCACGCGCAGGCCGCCGCGTACGCCCGGGGCCAGCATCGGTTCCAGGCGGCGGCACTCGCGGCCGGTCAGCCAGTCGGACTCCAGGCCGCAGCGGCGCTGGAGGGCGTGCAGCTCGCGCAGGTGCAGCCGGTCGTCGGCGTCGAGGGCGACGGCGAGGGTGCCGCAGGCGCGGTAGCCGATGTCCATGCCGCCGCTGGCTTCGGCGAGCTCCGCGGCGAACTCGGGGTAGCGGGCGGCGGAGGCGAGGTTGAGCCCGAGCAGGGTCTCCTCGCCGTAGTGCAGCTCGGTGACGGCGGCCAGCATGCCGGCCGCGACCTGCGCGGCGCCGCCGCCGGGGGCCGGATCGGCCAGCGCGGTGCGCAGCCCGCGCCGGGCCGCCCGCCAGGCGGTGACCAGGCCGATGATGCCGCCCCCGATGACGAGGACGTCGTAGCCGGGACTCCGGCCGTTCCTGGATGAATGCATGGGCGTCCAGCCCCTCCCTTCGCCGGCATGACCCGGATCAGGTTCGTACGGTCGGAGGCCGGCCAGCCTCCCTCTCAGCCCGGTGCGCCCGGACTCCCGCGATAGGTTCGGTGCCAGAGTAACGCCGAGGCCGACGGCCGGTAAGGCTGCCTCCCCGGTGGCGGGCGTGCGGGCCGGATCCCGGCCGGGTCGCGCTTGGATCCTGCTCGGATCCCGCTTGGGTCCTGCTTGGATTCCGCTTGGATCGTTGACGGGTCCGGTCGGGTCGCCATCCGGTATTCCTGACGGACCGTCAGTTGATTAGGGTGGGCCGCGTGAGCGAGCAGACGGAACAGCAGACGCAGCAGCAGGCGCGGCAGGCGGAAGGGGCTCGGCGCGGCGTGGTGATCGTCGGCGCCGGGATGGCCGGGGTCCAGACCGCGGTCGCCCTCCGGGAACAGGGCTGGACCGGCCCCGTCACCCTGCTGGGGGCCGAACCCCACCAGCCCTACGACCGGCCCCCGCTGTCCAAGGCGGTGCTCCTCGGAAAGGCGGAGGACTCGGCCTTCGACGTCGACTTCGAGGAGCTCGGCATCGAACTCCGGCTCGGGGTCGAGGTCACCGGACTGCGGCCCGGCGACCGCGAGGTGGACACCGAGGCCGGGCCGGTCCCGTACGAGGTCCTCGTGCTGGCGACCGGGGCCCTCCCGCTCACCCTGCCCGGCGCGGACGGCGTCCCCGGGGTGCACCTGCTGCGCACCCTGGACGACGCGGCCCGGCTGCGGCCCGTCCTGGCGGCCGGTGCGGCGGTGGTCGTGGTCGGGGCCGGCTGGATCGGCGCGGAGTTCGCCACGGCCGCCCGCGAGGCGGGCTGCGCCGTGACCGTGGTCGAGGCGGCCGACCGGGTGCTGGCGGGCGCGCTGCCCGCGGAGGTGGCCGAGCCGATGGGGCGGTGGTACGCCGAGGCGGGCGCCGAGCTGCTCACCGGCGCGAGGGTGGCGTCCGTGGAGCCGGGCCGGGTCCTGCTGGCCGACGGGCGGGAGCTGCCGGCCGGAGCGGTGGTGGTGGGCATCGGCGCCCGGCCGGCCACCGGATGGCTGGCCGGGTCCGGCGTGGAACTGGGCCCGGACGGAGCGGTCACCGCCGACGAGCGGCTGCGCACCTCGGTACCCGGGGTGTACGCCGTGGGGGACTGCGCCTCGTTCCCGTCGAGCCGCTACGGGGCCCGGCTGCTGGTGCACCACTGGGACAACGCGCTGCAGGGGCCGCGGGTGGTGGCGGCGGACATCGTCGCCGGGGATTCCGCGGACCTGGGGGACTCCGTGGGGCAGGTCTACGACCCGGTCCCGTACTTCTGGTCCGAGCAGTTCGGCCGCTTCGTGCAGTACGCGGGCCATCACGGCGGCGCGGACGCGATGCTGTGGCGCGGTGACCCGGGGGCGGACACCTGGTCGGTGTGCTGGCTGCGGGAGGGGCGGCTGGTCGCGGTCCTCGCGGTGGGCCGCCCGCGGGACCTGGCCCAGGGGCGGCGGCTCATCGAGTCGGGCGTGCTGGTGGACCCGGCGAAGGTCGCGGACCCGGCGACCGCGCTGAAGTCGACGACCGCCTGACCCGGCGGGACGCGGGCCCCGGGCCAGGGCCCGGGCCCACGGGCGAAGTCCCCCACCCACCCTTCGCCCGTTCCCCGGGCTGCGCCCGGACCCACCTCCGGGCTGCGCCCGAACCCGCCCCCGCGCCCTCGGGCTGGGCCCGCAGCCGCCCCCGGGCTGTGCCTGGACCTGCCCTCGTGATGCGCCCGGACCCGCCCCCGCGCCCCTCGGGCTGTGCCCGGACCCGTCCCCGGGCTACCCCCGCACCCGCCCCCGGGCTGCGCCCGGACGCGGTCTCCCGCCCCGGGGTCGGAGACCGGCTGGCCCGGATCCGCAGCGTTCGGGGTCCGCTCGGCCCGTCTTCGGCCCCGTGCGGCGGGGCCCCCGGGCCCCGGACGGGGTCGCTCGGGTACCGGCGGGCAGTCCGAGATGGCAGGCTTGTGCTCGTGACCGAGATTGACGCAAAGATCGATGCCCTTGTTCCCGCCTGGCTGTACCTCCCCGACATCGCGGAGATGCTCGACATCGAAGTGACCAAGGTTCGCCAGCTGGTCAAGGAGGGGCAGCTGCTCGCGGTGCGCCGCGGCGAGAACCGCTCCCTCCAGGTCCCCGCCGCGTTCATCGACGGAGACAAGATCGTCAAGGGCCTGGTCGGCCTGCTGACCGTGCTCCGCGACGACCGCTTCACCGACGCGGAGATCCTGGAGTGGCTCTTCACCGCCGACGAGACCCTGCCCGGCACCCCCGTGCAGGCGCTGAGCGAGAATCGCGGCACGGAGGTGAAGCGCCGCGCTCAGGCGCTCGCCATCTGACCTGACTTCAACGCGGCAACAGCAAGAGCAGCAAGAGCAACACAGCAAGCCCAAGTGCCAGCGCGGTGTGCGGACCCGGTCGGGGACCGCGCACCGCGTACGTACGTACGACACACCACCCGGGGGTTCCCATGTCCGCCATCGCCGCCCAGCTGTCCGATGCCCGGCTCTACCTGTGCACGGACGCCCGCAAGCGGCAGGGCGACCTCCCCGAGTTCCTGGATGCCGTCCTCGCCGGCGGCGTCGACATCGTCCAGCTCCGCGACAAGGGCATGGAGGCGGGCGAGGAGCTGGAGCACCTCCAGGTCTTCGCCGAAGCGGCCCGCCGCCACGGCAAGCTGCTCGCCGTCAACGACCGGGCCGACGTCGCGCACGCCATCGGCTCGGACGTGCTGCACCTCGGGCAGGGCGACATCCCGGTGCCCGCCGCCCGCGCGATCCTGGGCCAGGGGGTCCTGATCGGCCGCTCCTGCCACTCCGAGGCGGAGGTCGACGCGGCCGCGGCCGAGCCCGGCGTGGACTACTTCTGCACCGGCCCCTGCTGGCCCACGCCCACCAAGCCCGGCCGGTTCGCCCCCGGCCTCGGCCTCGTCCGGCACGCGGCCTCCCTCGCCCAGGACCGGCCCTGGTTCGCCATCGGCGGGATCGACGCGGGGAACCTGGACGAGGTACTGGACGCCGGCGCCTCCCGCGTCGTGGTCGTACGGGCCCTCACCGAGGCCTCCGACCCCGGCGCCGCCGCCGCTGACCTCGCCAAGCGGGTCCGCGCGCGGCTCGGCTAGCGGGCCCCGGGCGGCCCGGGCCGCCCGCTCCGCGCGGATCCGCGCCGACCCGGCGTCTCATTTCCGCGTCCAATCCGTGGACAACGCTTCGATGGACACCGGACCGCGTCTAACCTCCCCGTATGGCCCTTGGTACCTCTTCCACCTGGTCGGACCGCGCACACACGGTCCGCGAGCTCATCGCGTCCGGGCGCTCGTACTCCTTCGAGTTCTGGGCCCCCAAGACGGAGAAGGGCGAGCGCAACCTCTGGAACGCGCTGCGCCGGGTCGAGGCGGTGGCCCCGAGCTTCGTCTCCGTCACCTACGGGGCCGGCGGCTCCACCCGCGGCGGGACCGTCCGGGCGACCGAGCAGATCGCCGCGGACACCACCCTGACCCCGGTCGCGCACCTGACCGCCGTCGACCACTCGATCGCCGAGCTGCGCAACGTGATCGGGCAGTTCGCCGACGCCGGCATCCGGAACATGCTCGTCCTGCGCGGAGACCCGCCGGGCGACCCCATGGGCGAGTGGGTGGCGCACCCCGAGGGCGTGCACTACGCCGCCGACCTGGTCCGGCTGGTCAAGGAGTCCGGCGACTTCTGCGTCGGCGTCGCGGCCTTCCCCGACATGCACCCGCGTTCGACGGACTGGGACACGGACATCCGGCACTTCGTGGACAAGTGCCGCGCGGGCGCCGACTATGCGATCACCCAGATGTTCTTCCATCCGGAGAATTATCTGCGGCTGCGCGACAGCGTCGAGAAGGCGGGCTGCGAGACCCCGATCATCCCCGAGGTCATGCCTGTTGTGAACATCAAGCAGCTCGACCGGCTCCCGCAACTCAGCAACGCAGTCTTCCCTGCGGCTGTGAAAGAGCGCATGCTCGCGGTCAAGGACGACGCGGCCGCTGTACGCTCCATTGGCATCGAGTTCGCCACGGAGTTCTGCGCGCGGCTGCTGTCCGAGGGTGTCCCGGGGCTGCACTTCATCACGCTGAACAATTCCACGGCGACTCTCGAGATCTACGAGAACTTGGGCCTGCACCAGCGGGCCTGATCGGCCGGCTCCGTTCCCCACGGGCGGGCGGCCGTACCGAGAGGGGCCCCGCATGGGAATGACGGTCCTCTACATCGCGTTCGGTTTCGTCGCGCTGTGGCTGCTTGCCGAGGTCCTGATGCAGTACAAGGCCCGGCTGCGCTGGCGCCTGCTCGCCTTCGCCGGCTTCGTCGGCGTGGTCGCAGGCGTCGTGCTGCCGTCGGTGCTCGTCATCGGGGCCGGTGCCGTCGCGTTCGCGATCGGCCAGACACTGGTGACCCTCTCCTTCCGCAAGGGCTTCGTGTCGGGCTGGTCGCTGCGCCGGGGCAAGGCCCCGGAGCCCGAGCCGCAGGCCCGGCGGCGCCGTGGCGGGGCCGGAGCGCGCCCGGAGCCCTCGCTCGAGGTGACGGCCCTGGAGTACGGGCCCGACCCGGCGGGGGACGAGGACTCCGACGAGGAGGCCGGTGCGTTCACCGCGGGGGCCGCGCGCCGGCAGGTCCAGGGGTTCCACCCTCCGCAGCCGGCCGCCGACGCGTCCGGTCCGTACGGCGCCCCGGGCGAGACCAGTGCCTTCGCCTCCCCGTTCGCCCCCTTCGCCCCGGCCGAGCAGGACGCCCACCAGTACGCGGCGTACTACGACCCGCAGGGCCAGGGCGGCTACGACTACACCACCGGCTATCCGGCCCCCGGCGAGCAGCAGGTGTACGCCGCCTACTCGGATCCGTACATCGGCACCGGCGGAACGGTCGCCCCGCAGCCGCCGTACGCCTACGAGGCCCCGTACGGCGGCTACGCCCCGGACCCGTACGCGGCCGGGCAGCAGGAGCAGTACTCCATGGACACCCCGCCCGGCGGGGTCTGGGTCCCGCAGCAGCGCGACGCGAACCAGCCCTACCCGGCGGAGGAGCCGCAGCAGCAGCCGTACCCGTATCCGTACCAGGGCACGGGCGAGTACGAGCAGTACCGCTACTAGCCCGCCGGGGCGCCGCGGCGCCCTAGCGGGAGCCGCGGAAGTCCGCGCCCTCCACGATCAGCCCGGACACCAGGGCGCCCGTCATCCCGGCGTGCGCCAGACCGCCGCCCGGGTGCGCCCAGCCGCCGGCCAGGTACAGCCCGGGCACGCCGGTGGTGTTCGCGGGGTGCAGCAGCCGTCCGCCGGCACCGGCCAGCGAGGGCGCGGGCACCCGGCCGTCCACCGAGCCCGTGTCCGCGCGGACCTCGGCCGGGGTGCGCAGCTCGTGCCACAGCAGCCGCTCCCGCAGCCCGGGGACGGCCCGTGCGGCCGCCGTCAGCAGGTCTTCGGCCGTCGGAGCGGGCGCCGGGCCCCCGGTCACCACGGCGTGTACGGTGACCGCCTCGTGCCCGGCGTCCGGGCGGGTGGCCGGGTCGTCGGGGCGCAGCACGGTCACCGGGCCCAGCAGCGTCCGGTGCGCGGCGTCGGTGTCCCGGGCCCCGCGCAGGGCGGCGAAGAGGGTGTACCAGCGGGCGGGCTCCGTACCGACGGGCGCGGAGTCGAAGGCGGGCGGCATCTTCACGAGCTGAGGGTCGGCCGCGCAGACCACGTGGTCGGCCGTCGCCTCGGTGCCGTCGGCCAGGCGCAGCCCGGCCGCCCGGCCGTCCCGTACGAGCACCTCCCGTACGGCCGCGCCGAACTCGAAGGCGACCTTCCGCTCCAGGCACCGCTCGTACACGGCGGTGGCCAGTTCCCGGATCCCGCCGCGCACGTACCAGCTGCCGAAGGTCTGCTCCATGTAGGGGAGCACCGTCGCCGAGGCGGGTGCGGTCGCCGGATCGACCCCGTACGCCCGTACGCGCGCGGTGAGCAGCTCGTCGAAGCCGCCGCCGCCGAGCTCGCGGGCGGCGACCTCGGCCAGGGTCGGAGGCCGGCGGCGCAGCAGCCCGCTCCCGCGCAGGGCCGGGTACGGATCGCGGCCCAGGGCCGACCGGTCCTGCTTCAGCGGCTCCTCCAGGAGCGGCCGGCGGGTGGCGTCCCAGGCGTCCCGGGCACGGCCCAGGACCGCGCTCCAGCGATCCCCGGAGCCGGGCCCGAAGGCCGCGTCGACGGCGGCGGCCGCGCCGCCGTGCGAGCCGCCCGGGAAGGTGACCGTACGGCCGTCCGGGAGCACGTACCGGACGGCGGGGTCGATCTGGACCAGTTCCGCGCACTCCTCCAGGGGGCGCTTGCCGGTCTTGACGAACAGATCGCGGTAGACGGCGGGCAGGTGCACCAGGCCGGGACCGGTGTCGAAGACGAAGCCGTCGCGGGCGTACCGGCCGACGGCTCCGCCGTAGGTCTCCCCGCGCTCGTACACCGTCACCTGATGCCCGGCGACGGCCAGCCGTGCCGCCGTAGCCATCGCGCCCATCCCGGCGCCGATCACCGCAATTCGTGCCATGCGGCTGAGCCTATCGAGCGACCCGCGCCACCTCGGCGGCGAGTCTCTTCTCCTCGCGGCGCTGGGCGCGGCGGCGCAGGAAGCGGCGGATCCTGGTCCAGAGGTAGATCAGCAGGGCGAGGCCGATGATCAGCAGGACGGCGCAGATGATCGCGGCGGCCTCGGGATGGAACATCGCGAAGGTGACGATCCCGCCGACGCCGAGGTCCTCGGCGGTGCTCATGGCGACGTTGCTGAAGGGTTCCGGGGAGGTGTTGATCGCCATGCGTGTGCCGGCTTTGACGAAATGGCTGGCCAGGGCGGTGGAGCCGCCGACCGCGCCGGCGGCGATGTCGGAGAGCGAGCCGCTCTGCCCGGCCAGCAGTGCGCCGACCACCGCTCCGGACACCGGTCGGATCACGGTGTGGACGGTGTCCCAGAGGGAGTCCACGTACGGGATCTTGTCGGCGACCGCCTCGCACAGGAAGAGGACGCCGGCCACGATCAGCACGTCGGTGCGCTGCAGGGAGGCGGGGACCTCGTCGGTCAGGCCGGCCCTGCCGAAGATGCCGAGCAGGAGGACCACGGCGTAAGCGTTGATCCCACTGGCCCAGCCGCTGGTGAAGACCAGGGGGAGCACACTCATCTGATCATCATGTCCCAGAAGCCGTGATCCGGCGCGGAATCAGTGAGTGCGGAGCGGACAGCAGTGAGGGGACGGCCGCCTTCCGGCGGCCGTCCCCTCACCCGAGTCTGTCGGTGGGGCTACTGCCCCTGTTCGTCACGGCGGCGCTGCCACCGTTCCTCGATCCGGGTCATCATCGACCGACGCTGCCGGTTCTGCCCTTGGGGCGAACCGCCTGCACTACCGGAGGCGGGTTGCTCACCAGGCTTGGGTGCCTTGCGCCAACCGGTGACCACGAGCACCGTACAGCCCAGCATGACGAGGAATCCCACCACGCTGATCCACAGTACGTTCGGCACGATCACACCGGTCATGAGGAGCGCGATACCCACCACAATGCCTGCGACTGCCTGGTAGACCCGTCGCCGGGTGTACGTGCGCAGTCCGCTTCCCTCAAGCGCTGTAGCGAATTTGGGATCTTCGGCGTACAGCGCTCGCTCCATCTGCTCGAGCATTCGCTGCTCGTGCTCCGAGAGCGGCACGGGAGTCCTCCTCATCCGTCGGTCGCGGGGGGTAGCGACCAGGGGTCCCCTTCAGGATAGGCGGGGAATCGCCCCCGTGACACCCGCCCTCTACGCCACGTTCTAAAAAAACACTGCCCGTAAAAAGTACTGCTTGTTCCATCTCGGGGAATGCTCAGCGCCGTCTTGAACGGCTCGCTGAGGGCGTTATTCCCCAGAGGTCCGCTCGGCATGCCGGTCGCTGACCCCGATCATACGGGTCACGACCCCGGTTCGGAGGGTGAGTGGCGCACCGCGTTCCTCGAAGCTCCGCAGATCAGGCGGGCTTCTCGCCGAGGATGTGCAGCTGCGTGGCGACCGCGTGGAACGCCGGGAGCTCCGCGGCGGCCTCTTCCAGGCGCATCAGCGCCTCGACGGCACCCGGCTCGGTGTCGACCAGCACGCCGGGGACGAGGTCGGCGAAGATCCGCACTCCGTGCACCGCGCCCACGGCCAGGCCCGCCTCGGAGGCCAGCTCGGAGAGCTGCTCGGCGGTGAAGCGCCGCGGTACCGGATCGCCCGCGCCCCAGCGACCGGCCGGGTCGGTCAGGGCCGTACGGGCCTCCGTGAAGTGCCCGGCCAGGGCGCGGGCCAGGACGGCCCCGCCGAGGCCGGCGCCGAGCAGGCTGAGGGTGCCGCCGGGGCGCAGGGCGGCCACGGCGTTGGCCACGCCCTCGGCCGGGTCGTCCACGTACTCCAGCACGCCGTGGCAGATCACCACGTCGTAGGAGTCGCGGTCGACGACCTCGAGCAGCCCCTGGGCGTCGCCCTGCACCCCGCGGACCAGATCGGCCACGCCGGCCTCGGCGACCCGGCGCTCCAGTCCGAACAGCGCGTTGGGGCTCGGGTCGACCACGGTGACCCGGTGGCCGAGGTGGGCCACCGGCACGGCGAACTTGCCCGTACCGCCGCCCGTGTCGAGCACGTCCAGTACGTCCCGCCCGGTCGCCTTCACCCGGCGGTCGAGCGCCTCCTTGAGCACCTCCCACACCACGGCGGTGCGGAGGGAGGCGCGGGGGCGGGAAGTGTCCGACACGGCTGATGGCTCCTCGGCACGTTGGGTGAGCGGTCGCTGCCCACCCTATTGCCTCCGGCTGCCGGGCAGGTCATCCCACGTCCGGACGCTCCGTCCGCGGCAGCGGCAGGCCTTGCGCGGGGCCGGCCGGCGCCTGTGGGTGGAGCGAGAGCATCCGCTCCACCAGACGCACGAACATCGCGACGGCACGCACCAGATCGTCCGCGTCCCGGCCGGTGGCCGCTCCCGCTATGCCGGCCTCCGCCCGGGCCCGGCGGGCCGCACCGGAGGCGAAGAGCGCGCTCCACTCGGTCAGTTCGGGCGCTATCTCCGGGAGCACCTCCCACGCGCTGCGGATCCGCGGCCTGCGCCGGGGGTGCACCGGTTCGGGCCGCCCGCGCACGGCGAGCACGGCCGCGGCGGTGCGCAGTGCGGCGAGATGGGCGGTGGCGTACCGCTCGTTGGGCCGGGTCAGCCGGGCGGCTTCGGCCAGGCCCTCGTGGGCCTTGGCGAGCAGATCGAGGGCGGCGGGCGGTGCCGCCGACTTCCGGGGGACGGGGTGGACAGGGGACGGGGACGGTGTGGCCATGACGAACCTCCTGTCGTTGCATGCGCAGGGCGCTGCCTGGTGTAGCTCCTACGGATCGAGCACGGATCGAGCACGGATCATCGAGCGTTCTTGCGTGTCCCTATCGTGACGCCCCCCACTGACAATCGCGCTGACCTGCGGTTTCGTCCCGATGTGCGAGGTCGCGCCCGGGCAACTGCCGCCCGGTGCACAGCGGATGCCGCCGGGGATGCTAGTTTTTGAACTGACCGGTCAGTTCAAAAGGAGGGGGACGAGGTGGACAGCCCGCACGGCGCGGCCGTCAAGGCCGAGGACTTCGGAGTCAAGGGCCCGCGCGGCTGGGTGTTCCGGGGGATCGGCATCGACGCGGCGCCCGGCTCGCTCATCGCGGTCGAAGGCCCCTCCGGCAGCGGGCGGACCTGCCTGCTCCTCGCCCTCACCGGCCGGATGAAGCCCACCGAGGGCCACGCCGAGATCGGCCGCCACCGGCTGCCGAAGAAGATGGCCGCGGTCCGCCGCATCGCCGCCCTCGGCCCGGTGTCCGGGGTCAACGACCTCGACCAGGCCCTCACCGTCGCCGAGCAACTGCGCGAGGGCGCCCTGCTCCAGCGCCGCTACGACGGCCCCGTGCGCGCCCTGCTCCGCCCGCGCGGCGAGCGGCGCGCCTCCACCGCGGCCCGGATAGAGGACGCCCTGGAGGCCGCCGGACTCGACGTGGCCACCCTGCCGAAGGGACCGCACACCTCCGTGCGGGACCTGGAACGACTGGAATCCGTACGGCTGTCGGTGGCCATCGCGCTGCTCGGGGCGCCGCGCCTGCTGGCCCTGGACGACCTGGACCTCAAGCTCTCGGACGCCGAGCGGGCCGAAGCCTGGGACCTGTTGCGCTCCCTCGCCGCCCGCGGGACCACCGTCCTCGCGGTGTGCAGCGAGGCCCCGTCCGACGCGACGGTCCTGCGCACCGGCCCGGCGGCGGAACCCGCCGCGGACGCGGCCGCCGGATCCACCGCGGTGCCCCGGCCCATGGACACCAAGATCACCTGGGGCGTCCAGGCCGCCGCCCATGACTCGCACGACACGCACGACTCGCACGACACGAAGGGGGACGACGATGCGCTCGCCGAAGCTCGCCGCGCTTGAGCTGAAGCGGTTCGGGCGGGGGAAGCTGCCACGAGCCGCCCTCGTCGCGCTGCTCCTGCTGCCGCTGCTCTACGGAGCCCTGTACCTGTGGTCCTTCTGGGACCCCTACAGCCGCCTCGACAAGGTGCCCGTCGCCCTCGTCAACTCCGACCGGGGCGCCACCGTCGACGGGAAGCAGATCGACGCCGGCGGCGAGATCACCCGCAAGCTGCACGACAGCAAGACCTTCGACTGGCGCGAGGTGAGCGCCGAAGAGGCGGCCAAGGGGCTGGAGAACGGCACCTACTACCTCTCCCTCACCATGCCCGCCGACTTCAGCGCGAAGATCGCCTCCAGCTCCGGCGAGGACCCCGCCACCGGAGCCCTCCAGGTCCGCACCAACGACGCGAACAACTACATCGTCGGCTCGATCTCCCGCACCGTCTTCTCCGAGGTCCGCTCGGCGGCGTCGACCAACGCCTCCCGTGGATTCCTCGACAAGATCTTCGTCAACTTCTCCGACCTCCACGGCAAGACCGCCGAGGCCGCCGACGGAGCCGACAAGCTCACCGACGGGGCGGGCAAGGCCCAGAAGGGAGCCAAGGACCTCGCCGACGGCCTGGACACGGCGAAGCAGAAGAACGGCGAGATCACCGGGGGGCTCAAGAAGCTGAACGGGGCCGCCGCCCAGCTGGAGACGGGCACCAAGGACATCGCGGCCGGCACCCAGACGCTCGCCGACAAGGTCGGCGGCGTTGCCGACAAGGCCCGCCCCATCCTCAAGGACCCCAAGAGCCTCGCGGACACCGCCGAACTCGTCGCCGACACCGCCAAGGTCGTCGACAACCACCTCGAAGCCTTCGCCAAGGCGGCCCCGGCCGCCGCCACCGTCACCCAGCGCGTCTCCACCGGCGCCGCCGACGTCTACGCGAAGACCTGCACCACCGGTGCGAAGCCGGTCCCGGACACCTGCCCGCAGCTCAAGCGGCTCAAGGACGACGCCGCCGAAGCAGCCGAGCTCGCCGGCGACGTGGACACCCTGCTGGGGAACTCGAAGGGGGACCTCGCCACCCTCCACAAGCAGCTCGGCGACCTGGAACGCGAAGCACGCCTCCTCGTGAAGAAGGCCCCTGGCCTCTCCGCGGACCTCGAAGCGGCGGTCACCCAGGTCAACGCCCTCAACGACGGCGCCCACAAGGTCTCCGACGGCATGGCCAAGCTGCACACCGGCATCGGCTCCGCCACCGAGGGCTCCAGCGCGCTCGGCGTGGGCGTCGGCAAGCTCGGCGTCGGCGCGCACGACCTGGACGGCGGCCTCGTCAAGCTCGTCGACGGCAACGGCGAACTCGCCGGCGGCCTGCACGACGGCGCGGCGAAGATCCCGGCCTACGACCAGCAGCAGCGCGACGCCCGCACCGAGGTCATGGCCGACCCGGTCCGGCTCGCCAACCAGTCCCTGCACAAGGCGCCCAACTACGGCACCGGCTTCGCCCCGTACTTCATCCCGCTCTCCCTCTGGGTCGGCGCGATGGTCGCCTACATGCTGATCGCACCGCTGAACCGGCGCGCGCTCGCCACAGGAGCCTCGCCCTGGCGGATCGCCCTCGCGGGCTGGCTGCCCGTGGCCGGGATCGGCGCCGCGCAGGTGGGCGCACTGATGTCCGTACTGCACTGGGGACTCGGCCTGCAGATGGCCCGGCCGGCGCTCACCGTCGGCTTCCTGATGCTGGTCACCGGCTGCTTCGCCGCGATCGTCCAGTGGCTCAACGCCAAGTTCGGCGCCGCCGGGCGGATCCTGGTGCTGGCCGTCCTGATGCTCCAGCTCACCTCGGCGGGCGGCACCTACCCCGTCCAGACCAGCCCCGGCTTCTTCAACGCCCTCCACCCCTACCTGCCGATGTCGTACGTGGTCGAGAGCCTGCGCCGGCTCATCACCGGCGGCGACCTGGCCCCGGTCTGGCAGGGCTGCGCGGTCCTCACCGCCTTCACGGTGGGCGCCCTCGCACTGACCGCCCTCGCCGCCCGCGGCAAGCAGGTGTGGACGATGGACCGGCTCCGCCCGGAACTGAGCCTGTAGCCCGGAGAGACAGGTCGACCTGTGAGAATCAGCGCCATGGAAAGCAGCAGCACCGGTACGGTCCCGGGCGGCGGCCGCCGCCAGGCCACACGGCAGAAGCTCTACGAAGCAGCCGTCACCCTCATCGCGGAGCAGGGCTTCTCCGCGACCACGGTCGAGGAGATCGCCGAGCGGGCGGGCGTGGCGAAGGGGACCGTCTACTACAACTTCGCCAGCAAGAACGACCTCTTCGAGGAGCTGCTGCGGCACGGGGTCGGACTCCTGACCGAGTCGCTGCGGACGGCGGCGGAATCGACCGAGGCCAGGGGCGGGACCCGGGTCGAGGCGCTCGACGAGATGATCCGGGCCGGACTGGTCTTCATCGACCGGTACCCCGCCTTCACCCAGCTCTACGTCGCCGAGCTGTGGCGCACCAACCGGACCTGGCAGTCCACCCTGATGGTCGTCCGGCGGGAGGCCGTCGCCGTCGTGGAGACGGTGCTCCGGGAAGGCGTGGAACGGGGTGAGCTCAGCGCGGAGATCGACGTACCGCTGACGGCCGCGGCGCTGGTGGGGATGGTGCTGGTGGCGGCGCTCGACTGGCAGTCGTTCCAGAGCGAGCGGTCGCTGGACGACGTGCACTCGGCGCTGTCGCTGTTGCTGCGGGGCCGGGTGAGCGGGAACCGCTGACGGTTCCCGGCCGGTTCACAGCCGGTTCCCTGACGGGTGACCCCCGATCGGCGGTGCCGCAGGGGCGGCGGGGCCGCGTAGAACTGGTGGGGCGGGTGAGTATCCGTACCTAGACGCGGAAATGAGTACCTGCGCGGATGGGGTGCGGCATGCCGGCACGCCAGACTGGGGGCAACGGACAGGGACCCGGCTCGCACCGCCGGCACGGGGCGGCAGGTGCGGATCGGGTCTCTTTGACCGACAGGGGTGGGAACGCGGCAGAGGCCGGGGCTCGGGGGGATCGAGCCCCGGCCTCCGTCATGTTCCCGTTCCGGGAGCGAAGCCCGTGCCCGGCTGCGACCGTTGCCGCTGCGCTGCGCGGAGTTCCCCTACCCGCCCTTCGCCCGTTCCCCGGGGCTGTGCCCCGGACCCCCTGGGGCTCCGCCCCAGACCCCGCGCCTCAAACGCCGGCGGGGCTGGACATGCCGCAACGCGGCCCGGGTCCGGGCGGAGCCCGGGGAACGGGCGAAGGGCGGGTAGGGGACAGCCCCGCAGGGCGGCCGGAGTCCCGGCTCCGCCGTCAGCCGCGGCCGCGGAGGGGGATCCGGGTGCGGAGACGGGCCGTGGCGGCAGCCGCGCGGCCGGTCACCGCCGACCAGCGGGTCGAGGCGGCCCAGCCGAGCCGCGCCGCCGAGCGGGGGAAGAGCAGCGCGCGCAGCCGCGCCCCGCGGGACACGCCGGCGAGCAGCCCGGCGCGGCCCAGCAGGACGTCCGGTGCCAGCTCCCCGTAGGGGGGCTCCGCATCCGGCGGCGCGTACAGCGCCCGCTCCACCGCGCCCGCGACCCGCCGTACGGCATCGGCCGCCGCCGGATCCAGCCGGCCCAGGGACACCACCCGGTCCGCCGCCCCCCGCGGGGACAGCGCCTCGTCCGGGACGATCCCGACGTCCCACGCCGCGTCGCCCAGCTCCCGCCAGGCGGCCAGGACCTGCCGCGATCCGAGCCGCCGCGCCCGCAGCCGCCCGCGCCACAGGAACGGGAGGAGCGGCAGGGCCAGCAGCAGGATGCCCGCGGCGGTCCAGCCCAGGACCGTGGCCGCCGAGGGGCCGCCGTCACCCGCGCCCGTGTTCCGCTGCGCCGCGGCGGGACCGCACTCGCCCAGCTTCTTCTGGTCCGGGGGGCAGTCGTCGGCCGTCGAGGGCCCGGCCGAAGGCTGCGCCGCACTCGCGGACGGGGCCGTCACCGGGGCACTCGGCTGCGTCTGCGGGGTGGCGGGCCGGCTGTAGTCCGGCACCGTGATGCCCGACCGGGGCGTCGGCTCGAAGCGGGTCCAGCCCACGCCCTCGAAGTACAGCTCGGGCCAGGCGTGCGCGTCCTTCATCGAGACGTCGACGGTGCCGTCGGACTGCTTGACCCCGGGCGTGAACCCGACCGCGACCCGCGCCGGGATGCCGAGCGTGCGCGCCATCGACGCCATCGAGAAGGCGAAGTGGACGCAGAAGCCCTCCTTGTCGGCGAGGAACTTGGCGATGGCCTGCGAGCCCGTACCCGAGGAGACCTTCGTGTCGTAGCGGAAGCCGCCGTTCACCGCGAAGTAGTCCTGGAGCTTGACCGCCGCCGAGTAGTCGTCCTTCGTGCCGCGGGTCACCTCGCGGGCCGTCTGCACGACGACCGCCGGCAGGTTGTCCGGCACCTTCGTGTACTCGGCCGCGATCTCCGGATTCGCCGCCGGTGCGCTGCGCAGCTGTTCCGCCGTCGGGTTCAGCAGCAGGCTCCGCACCGTGTACTGCACGCCCTGGGCGTTCTGGAACTTGTCCTTGCCCAGCTGGTCCCCGACGAGGGTGCGCCCGGCCGGCTCGAACCGCCACTTCCCGCTGATCTCCACGCCCGTCGCCGGATACGGCATCGGCAGGTAGCGCTGCGCGTACGTCTGCGCCGAGGAGATGAAGGTCTGCACCTCGGTCGCGCCGGTCAGCACGCTGTCGCTCACCCCGGGCGGGTTCGGCATCCGCTTGGGGACGTCCGTCAGGGCGCGCCCCGAGGCCTCCCACTTGATGCCGTTGAACTCGTCCAGTGCCAGGATCCGCAGGTACTGCTCGCTGAGCTGCGGGCTGTCCGTGCGGTACCGCAGGACCACCCGGTTGTCCTGGGTGTTGAGGCTGCTCTGCAGGGAGACCAGCGGGTTGACCGCCTGGATCGAGGGGCCGAGGCCGTTGCCCTCGCCCTCGCCCGCGCCGCCGCCCGTACCCAGGAGTCCGCTGCCCAGCGAGGGCAGCACCGCCGGCACCGCCAGCGCCAGTCCCAGCGCGACCGCGCCGATGCGGCGCCCGGTGCGGACCGGGGCGAGCGCCTGTCCGCCGCCGGAGAATCCGGCCGCCACCTTCCCGCGCGGGGCCGCGCCGAAGACCCGGCCCCACTGTGCGAGCCGGTCGCGGCCTTCGGCGAGCAGGAGGAGGAGGTAGCCGCAGCCTGCCAGCACGAAGGAGATCCAGGATGCGCCGCCGGAGCCGGCGGCCGCGCCCGACAGGCCCGCCGCCACCGAGTACAGCGCGAGCAGCGGGAGCCCGGCCGCGGCGGCCGTCCGTACGGTCACCGCCAGCAGGTCCACCAGCAGCCCGATCAGCAGCACCCCGGACACCAGCAGCAGCCGGATCCCGTCCGTGAGCGGGGCCGGCATCGCGAACTCGTTCACGTCCTGCACGCCTTGGCGGAACAGCGCGCCGAAGTCCGTGACGAGGTAGTCCAGCAGCCCGTCGCCCTCGGCGGACTGCATCTTCCCGCCGAACAGCAGCATCAGCGCCACCAGCGACACGAGGACCTGCGCCGCCACGGTCAGGGTCCGGGCCAGTGGTACCCGCCGGGCCCCCGCGCCCACCGCGCTCTGCAGCGCCAGCAGCAGCGCGGCCTGCGGGAACCAGCTGCCCGATTCCACCAGCGGGTTCAGCGACCAGGCGGTGAACAGCGTCGCCAGGGCCGCGAAGACCGTCAGTCTCGCCCGTCCGCTCATCCCCAGCCCCCCGCCGAGCCCGAACCGCCCGCCGCACCGATCGGCGCGTTCCCCGCCTGCCGCCACAGTTCCCCGAAGGCCACCCCGGGCGGGGCGGCCAGTGCCGTCCAGCCCGCGTCGCGCAGTCCGGCCAGGCGCTCATCCAGCGTAGGCACTCCCTCCGACATCGCTGACATGACCGAGGCCAGCCCCTGAGGCCGGCCGGACCAGTCCGCGGAGTCCAGTACGAACGCCACGGCGCCGCCGCCGCGCCGGCACATCCTGGCCGCGAGTCCCGTCTGTACGGAGTCCAGGTCTCCGAAGAAGGCGATGAGGAGCCCGTCCCCGCCCGCTCCGCCGAAGCCGCTGCCGGCGCCGTTGCTGCGTACCGCGTCGCAGGCCCGCGAGAGGCCCGCGCCGTCGGAGTGGCCGACCACGGCGAGGGTGTCCATCATCAGCCCCGCCGCCTCCGCGGACTCCTGCCCGCCGGAGGTGAAGCCGCCGCCCTCGCGGGGCACGCAGTCCCCGGTGTCGGTCAGCAGCCGCACGGAGAAGCCCTGCTCCAGCAGGTGCACCAGGGTCGACGCGGCGGCCGAGACGGCCCATTCGAAGGCGGAGTCGGGGCCGGCGCCCTCGTAGGCGAGGCGCCGGGTGTCCAGCAGTACGGTGGCGCGGCTGCGCTGCGGCTGCTCCTCGCGGCGCACCATCAGCTCGCCGTAGCGGGCGGTGGAGCGCCAGTGCACGCGGCGCAGGTCGTCGCCGCGCCGGTAGCCGCGCGGGATCACGTCGTCCTCGCCCGCCAGGGCCAGCGAGCGGCGGCTGCCGTCGCCGTAGCCGGAGGACTCGCCGGTGAAGCGCACCAGGGGCAGGGCCTCGGTGCGCGGGATGACGGTGAGGGTGTCGTAGGCGGAGAAGGAGCGGGTCAGCTCGACCAGCCCGAAGGGGTCGGTGAGCCGCAGCTGGAGCGGGCCCAGCGGGTAGCGGCCGCGCAGGTCGGAGCGGACCCGGTAGGACACCTCGCGGCGGCCGCCCGGCTCCACCCGGTCCAGGACGAAGCGGGGCCGCGGCCCGAGCACGTAGGGCACCCGGTCCTGGAGCATCAGCAGTCCGGTCGGCATCCGGGAGGTGTTGTCGAGCCGCAGCTGCACCCGGGCCTCGGAGCCGGCGGGCACCCGCATCGGGGTCAGCCGGCGGGTGCCGGAGACCCGGTGGCGGGTGCGGTGCAGGGCCAGGACGCAGAGCAGGGGCAGCACGGCCAGCAGCAGTCCGACCCGGAGCAGCTCGGACTGGCCGAGGACGTAGGCGCACAGCCCGGCGGCGATCCCGGCGGCCAGGAAGGACCGGCCGCGGGTGGTCAGCCCGGACAGCGACGCGCGCAGCCCGGCGCCGGTCCCGGTGGGCTCCGGGCCCCGGGCGCCCGCGCCGTGCGGGGCGCCGGCGCTCATCAGAAGCCCCGGACGCCGGCGCCGGGCGGGATCTCGCCGCGGGACTGCGCGGCCGGTACGGGGGTGCGCTGGACGATGTCGGCGACGACCTGTTCGGCGGTGCGCCGGCTCAGCTGGGCCTGCGCGGTGGGCAGCAGCCGGTGCGCGAGCACCGGTCCGGCCAGGGCCTGCACGTCGTCGGGCAGTACGTAGTCGCGGCCGGCCAGTGCGGCGGAGGCCTTCACGGCCCGCAGCAGGTGCAGGGTGGCGCGGGGCGAGGCGCCCAGGCGCAGGTCAGGGTGGCTGCGGGTGGCGGAGACCAGGTCGACGACGTAGCGGCGTACGGGCTCGGCCACGTACACCTCGCGGACGGCTTCGATGAGCTTGCCGATGTCGTGGGCGTGCGCGACGGCCGTCAGGTCGTCGAGCGGGGAGAGTCCGCCGTGCACGTCGAGCATCTGCAGTTCGGCCTCGGGGCTGGGGTAGCCCACCGAGACCCGGGCCATGAAACGGTCGCGCTGGGCCTCGGGGAGCGGGTAGGTGCCCTCCATCTCCACCGGGTTCTGGGTGGCGACCACCATGAAGGGGCTCGGCAGCGCGTAGGTGGTGCCGTCGATGGTGACCTGGCGCTCCTCCATCGACTCCAGCAGCGCGGACTGGGTCTTGGGGGAGGCGCGGTTGATCTCGTCGCCGATGACGATCTGCGCGAAGATCGCGCCCGGCTTGAACTCGAACTCCCGGCGCTGCTGGTCGTAGATGCTCACGCCGGTGATGTCCGAGGGGAGCAGGTCAGGGGTGAACTGGATGCGCTGCACCGAACAGTCGATGGACTTGGCGAGGGCCTTGGCCAGCATCGTCTTGCCGACGCCGGGGACGTCCTCGATCAGCAGGTGCCCCTCGGCGAGCAGGACGGTCAGCGCGAGGCGGACCACTTCCGGCTTTCCCTCGATCACGCTCTCGATCGATTCCCGCACCTGCTGCGCCGTGCTGGTCAGATCCGCGAGGCTCGCTCGGTCGTCATACGTGGTCACCTGGTTCTCCTCGACCCTTTCCCAGGGCCGGCGCCCCATGGCGCATGACCGGCCCACCCCGAAACACCTCAGAAACCGCGAGCAATCAAAAACGTCGGAACGCGGTCACCGGCCCGGAAACGTACTTCCGGGTGACGTCTCCCCGCATTCTTGACGGCCCTTGGCCCTGGTGTCACTCAAGAGGTGGGATCGATCTCCCGCAGGAGCCCGGTGTGCACGTCGAAGACGAAGCCTCGCACATCGTCCTTGTGGGGCAGGAAGGGGTTCGTGCGGACCCGCTGCATGGACTGGCGGACGTCCTGGTCCACGTCACGGAAGGCCTCGACGGCCCAGGCGGGGCGCTGGCCGACCTCGTCCTCCAGCTCGTGCCGGAAGTCCTCGGTCAGGCTTTCGAGGCCGCAGCCGGTGTGGTGGATGAGTATCACCGTGCGGGTGCCGAGCGCCCGCTGGCTGATGGTGAGGGAGCGGATGGTGTCGTCGGTGACGACCCCGCCGGCGTTGCGGATCGTGTGACAGTCGCCCAACTCCAGGCCGAGGGCGGCGTGAAGGTCGAGGCGGGCGTCCATGCAGGCCACGACGGCCACCTGGAGGACCGGGCGGGCGTCCATGCCGGGGTCGCTGAACTTCGCGGCGTAGGCGCGGTTCAGCTCCACGAGCCGGTCGGTGGTCGGGGAACCCTCGCGGGGCAGGTGGGCGGACTCGGCGGGCAGGGATGCGGAAGTCGTCATGGTGTCGACGGTAGTGGTCACAGGGCGTGCGGGCATCGAGTGAGGGTGGACAAAGAAGGTCACTCGATCCTGTTGTGAGCTAACCCACAGGGGTGAGTCGCACCGGGCCGTCCGGGTGATTCACGGCTTTTGCCGCTTCGGTCACAGCGGGGCGCACGGCGCGCGGGGCGGTTCGTTGACCGCGGCGACCGTTGCACTAAAGTGACGCGAACCGGCCGGAGCCCGGCCCTGACCGGCCGCCCGGCCCTTTGGTAAGACTCCGCGTGCGCGGCGCGGCGTATGCCTGCCGCGCCGTTATCTGAGAGGGCGCTTTGACTAGCGAGTCCCGACACGTCCCGGTGATGCTCCAGCGGTGCCTGGACCTGTTGGCCCCGGCACTGGAGAGGCCCGGGGCCGTCGTCGTCGACTGCACCCTCGGGCTCGGCGGGCACAGCGAGGCCCTGCTCACCCGGTTCCCCGAGGCCCACCTGATCGGCCTGGACCGCGACAAGGAAGCCCTGCGCCTTTCCGGAGAGCGCCTCGCGCCCTTCGGGGACCGGGTCACCCTCGTCCACGCCATCTACGCCGACCTGGCCGACGTGCTCGACGGCCTGCGCATCCCCACCGTGCAGGGCATCCTCTTCGACCTCGGCGTCTCCTCCATGCAGCTGGACGAGGCCGACCGCGGCTTCGCCTACGCGCAGGACGCCCCGCTCGACATGCGGATGGACCAGACGACGGGCATCAGCGCGGCCGAGGTCCTCAACACCTACGCGCCCGGCGAGCTGGTCCGCATCCTGCGCCAGTACGGCGAGGAGAAGCAGGCCAAGCGGATCGTGTCCGCGGTCGTGCGCGAGCGGGACAAGGACCCCTTCACCAACAGTGCGCGCCTCGTCGAACTGATCCGCGACTCCCTGCCGCAGGCGGCGAAGCGGACCGGCGGCAACCCGGCCAAGCGCACCTTCCAGGCCCTGCGCATCGAGGTCAACGGCGAACTGTCCGGACTGGAGCGGGCCATCCCCGCCGCCGTGGACCGGATCGCGGTCGGCGGCCGGATCGTGGTGCTGTCGTACCAGTCGCTGGAGGACCGCCTCGTCAAGCAGGTCTTCGCGGCCGGCGCGGCCTCGACGGCCCCGCCCGGGCTGCCGGTCGTACCGGAGAAGTACCAGCCGAAGCTGAAGCTGCTGACGCGAGGTGCGGAGCTGCCGACCGAGGAGGAGATCGCCGAGAACCGGCGTGCTGCGCCGGCCCGCTGCCGCGGGGTGGAGCGCATCCGGGAGGCGCGGCTGTGAAACGCCTGGGGCGGGTGCTGGGGGGACCGGTCGCCGGACAGGCGGCGCGGACCCCGTTCGTCCTGCTGGTCGTGGCGCTGCTCGGCGGCGGGCTGATCAGCCTGCTGCTGCTGAACTCCGCGCTGAACCAGGGCTCCTTCCAGCTGAGCAAGCTGAAGCGGGAGACCACCACGCTCACCGACGAGGAGCAGGCGCTGCAGCGGGACGTGGACGGCTACTCGGCGCCCGACGCGCTGCAGCGGCGGGCGCACGAGCTGGGGCTCGTCCCCGGTGGCAGCCCGGTGTTCATCGGGCCCGACGGCAAGGTCGCCGGGGCCGCCTCGCCCGCCGCCGAGCCGCCGCCCCCGTCCCCTCCGGCGCCGCCGCCGTCCGCCGTGGCCGGCTCGCCCGCCCCGGGGGCGTCCGCCCCACTCCCGGCCACCCCGGCCGGGGCCCTGCCCAGCCCGGCCGGCTCCCCGGAGGCCGCGCCCTCGGGCGCCGCCGCGCCGGCCCCCTCCGCCGCACCCCCGGGCGGAGCCCCCCAGCCCTCGCAGACCCCTGGACGGTGACGTAGTGACGCGTACCCCTGCGGGGCTGGTCCCCTACCCGCCCTTCCACCGTTCCCCGGGCGCTGCCCGGACCCCCTTCGCCGGCCGGCCCACGGACCCCCGCTCCTCGCACGCCGGAGGGGCCGAGTTCCCCCGGATCCAGCGCCTCCCGGAGGCCGCCGCATGAGCCCGCAGGAGCCGCCGCGGCGGCGGGTGCCCGGGCCCGGGCGGCCACGGCCGGGCGGCGAGCGGGCGCGAGCCGGGGAGCGGGCGCGGGCCGGGGCCCGGCCGGCCGCCAGGCCCGCCACCCGTAGGCCCGCCCCCGCGAGGAAACCGCACACGATCCGGCTCGGCGCCCCCAAGCCCCGGCTGCGGCTGGTCAGCGTCGGTCTGACGATGGTGATGCTGGTGTTCGTCGTACGGCTGCTCCAGGTGCAGGCCGTCGACGCGTCCGCGTACTCCGCCAAGGCCTCCGAGAACCGCTTCGCCAGCTACACCCTGGCCGCCGAGCGCGGAGAGATCACCGACCGCAAGGGCGTCGCGCTCGCCACCAGCGTGGACGCGTACGACATCACCGCGGACCCGCACATGTTCACCGTGCAGGAGAGCAAGGCCCCCGACGCCCCCGAGCAGGCGGCAGCGCTCCTCGCGCCGATCCTCGGCAAGGACGCCAAGGAGCTCACCGCACGCCTGAAGACGAAGAACACCCGCTACGTCGTCCTCGCCCGCCGCCAGACCCCCCAGGTCTGGAACCAGATCAAGGACCTCAAGAAGGTCTTCGCCGAGAAGGCGGTCGCCGACAAGAAGAACAACGGCCCCGGCGCCAACGTCCTGGCCGGCGTGTTCAACGAGAACAGCAGCAAGCGCGTGTACCCGAACGGCGACCTCGCCGCCGGGATACTGGGTTACGTCAACGCCGAGGGCAAGGGCGGCGGCGGCCTGGAGTCCTCCCTCGACAAGAAGCTGTCCGGCAAGGACGGCACGCTCACCTACGCCCAGTCGGGCGGCCGGCGCGTGCCGACCGCCGGGTCCAGCGAGAAGCCCGCCGTGCCCGGCGAGGACATCGAGCTGACCATCGACCGCGACATCCAGTGGGCCGCGCAGAGCGCCATCACCGAGCAGGTCGCCAAGTCGGAGGCCGACCGCGGGTACGTCATCGTCCAGGACACGACCACCGGCGAGGTCCTCGCCATGGCCAACGCCCCGGGCTTCGACCCCAACGACCTCTCCAAGGCCAGCTCCGCCGCCATGGGCAACGCCGCACTGCAGGACGTGTACGAGCCCGGCTCCACCGCCAAGGTGATGTCGATGGCGGCCGTCCTGGAGGAGAAGAAGGCCGGCCCCGACACCCACGTCGAGGTCCCCAACCGGCTGCACCGCGGCGACCGGCTCTTCAAGGACGACATCGACCACCCGACCTGGTACCTGACCCTCAACGGGGTCCTGGCCAAGTCCTCCAACATCGGCACCATCCTGGCCACCGGCCAGCTCGGCCCGACGCAGCCCGAGTCCAACAAGGTCCTGCACTCGTACCTGGACAAGTTCGGCATCGGCCGGCCCACCGGCCTGGGTTACCCCGGCGAGTCCCGGGGCATCCTCGCCAAGCCCGAGAACTGGTCCACTTCACAGCAGTACACGATCCCCTTCGGCCAGGGCCTGTCCCTCAACGCCATGCAGGCGGCCTCCGTGTACTCGACCATCGCCAACGGCGGGGTCCGCATCGCCCCGACCCTGGTCCGCGGCACGAAGGGCCCCGACGGCCGCTTCACCCCGGCCCCGGCGCCCGCGAAGACCCAGGTGGTCAGCAAGGAGACCGCCAAGACCCTCGCGGCCATGCTGGAATCGGTGGTCGACGACCAGGAGGGCACCGGCACCAAGGCGCGGATCCCCGGCTACCGGGTCGGCGGCAAGACGGGCACCTCCAACCGGGTGGATCCGGCCACCGGCCGCTACAAGGGCTACACCGCTTCCTTCGCCGGCTTCGCACCCGCGGACAACCCCCGCATCACCGTCTACTGCGCCATCCAGAACCCCACCAAGGGCAGTTACTTCGGTGGTCAGATCTGCGGTCCCATCTACAAGAAGGTCATGGAGTTCGCCCTCAAAACCCTCCAGATCGCTCCCACCGGAACCGCCCCCGCCGGACTTCCGGTCACCTACGAACCCGGCGCGCAGCCCGGCCCCCAGCCGAGCCCGCAGCCCGGTCAGTGACCGAAACCCCGGCCGGCCCGCCCCAGAAATGCGTGAGGCACCATCAGTGACAACGATCACCCCCGAATCCGGGAACCACGCGTCCGCCGCCGCCGAGGCCGGGCCCTCACTTCGCGAGCGGCCCGCCGGGCCCGGTACGCTCACCGCCGTGCCCCACGCTGATCAGCCCAGAACCACCCAGAATGACGCACCGGCAGCGCCGCCGGGAGCGCCACGCCCCCTGTCCGTCCGCCCGACCCCCCTCGGCGAGCTGGCGGAGCTGCTGGGGGTCGAAGCCCCCGGCGCCCCCGGCGACCTGACGCGGATCACCGGCATCACGCACGACTCGCGTGCCGTGCGCCCCGGAGACCTGTACGCGGCCCTGCCGGGCGCCAAGCTGCACGGCGCGGACTTCGCCGCGCAGGCGGCCTCCCTCGGCGCCGCGGCCGTGTTGACGGATCCGGCCGGCGCGGAGCGCGCCGCGGCCACCGGCCTGCCGGTCCTCGCCGTCGCCGACCCGCGCGGCCGGATGGGAGAACTGGCCGCCGCGGTCTACGGACGGCCGGGCGAGGCCCTGCTCCAGATCGGCATCACCGGCACCTCCGGCAAGACCACCACGGCGTACCTCGTCGAGGGCGGCCTGCGCGGCGGCGGACGCACGACGGGGCTCATCGGCACCGTCGAGATGCGCGTCGGCGACGAGCGCATCAAGTCCGAGCGCACCACCCCCGAGGCCACCGACCTGCAGGCGCTGTTCGCGGTCATGCGCGAACGCGGCGTCGAGGCCGTCGCCATGGAGGTCTCCAGCCACGCCCTGGTGCTCGGCCGGGTCGACGGCTGCGTCTTCGACGTGGCCGTCTTCAACAACCTGAGCCCGGAGCACATGGAGTTCCACTCCGACATGGAGGACTACTTCCAGGCCAAGGCGCAGCTCTTCACCGAGCGCCGCGCCCGCCTCGGCGTGGTCAACATCGACGACGAGTACGGCCGCCGCCTGGCCAAGGAGTCGCCGATCCCGGTCGTCACGTTCTCCGCCGCGGGCGACCCGGCGGCCGACTGGCGCGCCGAGGACGTGGTCTCGCGCCACATGGACTCGACCCTGACCCTGGTGGGTCCCGCGGGTGAGCGGGTCACGGCCACCGCCCCGCTGCCCGGCCCGTTCAACGTGGCCAACACCGTCGCCGCCATCGTCACGCTCGCCGCCGCCGGCCTCGACCCGCAGACCGCCGCCGACGGCGTCGCCGCGGTCCCCGGGGTGCCCGGCCGGCTGGAGCGGGTCGACGCGGGACAGCCGTACCTGGCCGTCGTGGACTACGCGCACAAGACGGACGCCGTCGAATCGGTCCTGCGGGCCCTGCGCGAGGTCACCACCGGCAAGCTGCACGTGGTCCTCGGCTGCGGCGGCGACCGCGACACCACCAAGCGGGCCCCGATGGGCGCCGCGGCCGCCCGGTTCGCCGACACCGCCGTACTGACCTCCGACAACCCGCGCTCCGAGGACCCCCTCGCGATCCTCGCCGCGATGTTCCGCGGCGCCGTGTCCGTGCCGCCCGCCGAGCGGGGCGCCGTCCTCGTCGACGCCGACCGGGCGGCGGCCATCGCCACCGCCGTCGCGCGCGCCGAGGCGGGAGACACCGTGCTGGTGGCCGGCAAGGGCCACGAGCAGGGCCAGGACACCGCGGGCGTCGTACGCCCCTTCGACGACCGGGCGGTCCTGCGCGCGGCCATCGAGACCCAAGCACGCCAGCGTCCCCGACAGGCCGAGGTGAACCAGTGATCGCCCTTTCCCTCGCCGAGATCGCCGACATCACCGGCGGGCAGCCCCACGACATACCGGATCCGTCCGTCACGGTCACCGGGCCCGTGGTCTACGACTCCCGCGAGGTCCAGGCCGGAAGCCTGTTCGCCGCCTTCGTCGGGGAGCGGGTGGACGGCCACGACTACGCCGAACGCGCCCTGGCCTCCGGTGCGGTGGCCGTCCTCGCGACCCGGCCCGTCGGCGTCCCGGCCATCGTCGTCCCCGACGTGGTGGCCGCCCTCGGCGCGCTCGCCCGTTCCGTCGTCGAACGGCTGGGCACCGACGTCGTGGCCCTGACCGGCTCCGCCGGCAAGACCTCCACCAAGGACCTGATCGCCCAGGTCCTGCAGCACCACGCGCCGACCGTGTGGACCCCGGGGAACCTCAACAACGAGATCGGCCTGCCGATCACGACGCTGCGGGTCACCGAGGAAACGCAGCACCTGGTCCTGGAGATGGGCGCCCGCGGCATCGGCCACATCGCCTACCTCACCGGACTGACGCCCCCGCGCATCGGCCTGGTCCTCAACGTCGGCACCGCGCACATCGGGGAGTTCGGCGGCCGGGAGCAGATCGCGCAGGCCAAGGGCGAGCTCGTCGAGGCCCTGCCGTCCGAGGCGGAGGGCGGCGTCGCCGTCCTCAACGCCGATGACCTGCTGGTCCGTGCCATGGCCGGGCGCACGAAGGCCCGTACGGTGCTCTTCGGCGAGGCCGAGGACGCCGACATCCGGGCCACCGAAGTCCGGATGACGGACAGAGGACAGCCTTCCTTCACATTGCGAACACCGACCGGGTGCAGCGACGTGACCTTGCGGCTGTACGGTGAGCACCACGTGTCGAACGCGCTCGCCGCGGCCGCCGTCGCCCACGTACTGGGCATGTCCGTCGAAGAGATCGCCACCGCGCTCTCCGGGGCGGGCAGCCTGTCCCGGTGGCGGATGGAGGTCACCGAGCGGGCGGACGGCGTGACGATCGTCAACGACGCCTACAACGCAAACCCCGAGTCCATGCGGGCCGCACTGCGCGCACTCGCCGCGATGGGCGGTGCCGGCAAGGCGAACGGGGGCCGCACGTGGGCGGTGCTCGGCCCGATGGCCGAGCTCGGAGACGACGCGCTCGCCGAGCACGACGCGGTCGGACGGCTTGTCGTCCGGCTCAACGTGAGCAAGCTGGTCGCGGTCGGGGGCAGGGAAGCCTCCTGGCTGCAACTGGGCGCATATAACGAGGGTTCGTGGGGTGAGGAGTCGGTGCTCGTGTCCGACGCGCAGGCGGCGGTCGACCTGTTGCGCAGTGAACTGCGCCCGGGAGACGTCGTGCTGGTGAAGGCTTCCAGGTCAGCCGGCCTGGAGCGGGTGGCGCAGGCCCTGCTCGACGGCGAGGTCGCCGGCCGATGAGGCAGATCCTGTTCTCCGGAGTCATCGGACTCTTCCTCACGCTCATCGGCACCCCGCTGCTGATCAAGGGTCTGGCCCGCAAGGGCTACGGCCAGTTCATCCGGGACGACGGGCCGCGCGGTCACGCCGGGAAGAAGGGCACGCCCACCATGGGTGGCATCTCCTTCATTCTGGCCACGCTGATCGCGTACGCCCTCACCAAGGTGATCACCGGCAGCCAGCCGACCTTCTCCGGCCTCCTCGTGCTCTTCCTGATGGCCGGCATGGGCGTGGTCGGCTTCCTCGACGACTACATCAAGATCGTCAAGCAGCGCTCGCTCGGTCTGCGGGCCAAGGCCAAGATGGCCGGCCAGCTGATCGTCGGCATCGCCTTCGCGGTGCTCGCGCTGCAGTTCAAGGACGCCCGCGGACTCGCCCCGGCCTCGACGAAGCTGTCGTTCGTCAACGACTTCGGCTGGTCGATCGGCCCGGTGCTGTTCGTGGTCTGGGCGCTGTTCATGATCCTGGCGATGTCCAACGGCGTGAACCTGACCGACGGTCTGGACGGTCTGGCCACCGGCGCCGCCGTGATGGTCTTCGGCGCCTACACCTTCATCGGCGTCTGGCAGTACCAGGAGTCCTGCGCCAACGCGCAGACCCTGACCAACCCGGCCGCCTGTTTCGAGGTGCGCGACCCACTCGACCTGGCCGTCGTCGCCGCCGCCCTCATGGGTGCCTGCTTCGGCTTCCTGTGGTGGAACACCTCGCCCGCCAAGATCTTCATGGGCGACACCGGTTCGCTGGCCCTCGGCGGCGCGCTCGCCGGCCTGGCGATCTGCTCCCGCACGGAGTTCCTGATGGCGCTCCTGGGCGGCCTCTTCGTCCTCATCACCATGTCGGTCGTCATCCAGGTCGGCTCCTTCAAGCTGACCGGCAAGCGCGTCTTCCGGATGGCACCGCTGCAGCACCACTTCGAACTCAAGGGATGGTCCGAAGTCCTGGTCGTCGTCCGGTTCTGGATCATCCAGGGCATGTGCGTGATCGTGGGCCTCGGCGTCTTCTACGCGGGATGGGCAGCCGACAAGTGACCGCCTGGCAGGGCAAGAACATCACCGTCGCCGGCCTCGGCGTGAGCGGCATCAGCGCCGCGCGTGCCCTGGCCGGTCTGGGTGCGGTCGTCACCGTCGTGGACGGCGGCGACGGCGAGGGCCACCGTGCACGGGCCGCGGAGCTGGAGGCGGCGGGCATCTCCGTACGCCTGGGCGACGCGCAGACCCTGCCCGAGGGCACCGACCTGGTCGTCACCTCGCCGGGCTGGAAGCCCGACAGCCCCCTCTTCGCGGCCGCGGCCGCGGCGGGCGTGGACGTCGTCGGCGACGTGGAGATCGCGTGGCTGCTGCGCGGTCCGGACGCCGCCCCCTGGCTGGCGATCACCGGGACCAACGGCAAGACCACCACCACCCAGATGCTCGCCTCGATCCTCCGGGCGGCCGGGCTCCGTACGGCGGCCGTCGGCAACATCGGCACCCCGATCATCGACGTGGTGCTCGGCGAGGAGCAGTACGACGTGCTCGCCGTCGAGCTCTCCAGCTACCAGCTGCACTGGGCGCCCTCGGTGCGCCCCCACTCCGCGGCCGTCCTGAACCTGGCCCCGGACCACCTCGACTGGCACGGCTCGATGGAGGCGTACGCCGCCGACAAGGGCCGGATCTACGAGGGCAACACCGTGGCCTGCGTCTACAACGTGGCCGACAAGGCCACCGAGGACCTGGTCGTCGAGGCGGACGTGGAAGAGGGCTGCCGGGCCATCGGCTTCACCCTCGGCGCCCCCGGGCCCTCCATGTTCGGCGTCGTCGACGGCATCCTCGTCGACCGGGCCTTCGTGGAGAACCGGCAGAAGAACGCCCAGGAACTCGCCGAGGTCGCGGACGTCAACCCGCCGGCCCCGCACAACATCGCCAACGCCCTCGCCGCTGCGGCCCTGGCCCGGGCCTTCGGCGTGGCGCCGCGCGCCGTCCGCGACGGACTGCGCGACTTCCGGCCGGACGCCCACCGGGTCAGCCACGTGGCCGAGGTGGGCGGGGTCACGTACGTGGACGACTCCAAGGCCACCAACACCCACGCCGCGGAAGCCTCCCTGGCGGCCTTCGAGCCGGTGGTCTGGATCGCCGGCGGCCTCGCCAAGGGCGCGACCTTCGACGAGCTCGTCCAGAAGGCCGCGAAGCGGCTGCGGGGCGTCGTGCTCATGGGCGCCGACCGGGCCCTGATCGCCGAGGCACTGGCGCGACACGCCCCGGAGGTCCCGGTCGTGGACCTCGCACGGACCGACACTGGGGCGATGCTCGCGGCGGTCCGGGAAGCGGCCGGGCTCGCGGAGCCCGGGGACACGGTTCTGCTGGCTCCTGCCTGTGCCTCGATGGACATGTTCGCGAACTACAGCAAGCGTGGGGACGCGTTCGCCGACGCGGTGCGCGAACTGGCCGCCGAGCAGGCCTAGGTCCTGCTCGATCCAGGGCAGGTTCCCTCCGGCCGACCGGCTGCTCGCCTCGTACGAGTTGGAGGGGAAGATCACAGATGCCGGCCAAGCAAGTGCTGCCGGGGCGGCGGCCGTCCGCGGACAGGACCGCCAAGGCTGCCCGGTCCGTCAAAGAGGGCAGGGGCGCCAAACCAGGTGCTCCCCGGGCCGGCAGGGGGGTGCTGGGCCGCGGACGCCCCGCCGCGCGTCCCGGACGGCCCGCCGGGGGCGGGCCGCTGACCCGGCTGCGGCGCACGCAACGGCAGTTGCGCCGGGCCTGGGACCGGCCCCTCACGGCGTATTACCTGATCTTCGGCAGCTCGTTGCTCATCACCGTGCTCGGCCTGGTGATGGTCTACTCGGCCTCCATGATCAAGGCGCTCCAGCTCGGCCTGGGCGACGCGTACTTCTTCAAGAAGCAGTTCCTGGCGGCCGCGATCGGCACCGGACTGCTGCTGATCGCCTCCCGGATGCCCGTCAAACTCCACCGGGCCCTGTCCTACCCGGTGCTCACCGGCACGCTCTTCCTGATGGTCCTGGTCCAGGTGCCCGGGATAGGGGTGTCGATCAACGGCAACCAGAATTGGATCTCCCTTGGCGGTCCGTTCATGCTCCAGCCCAGTGAGTTCGGCAAACTGGCACTCATCCTCTGGGGCGCCGACCTACTGGCGCGCAAGGGCGACAAGGACCTGCTGAGCCAGTGGAAACACCTGCTGGTGCCGCTGGTCCCGGTCACCTTCCTGCTGCTCGGGCTCATCATGCTGGGCGGGGACATGGGCACCGCGATGATCCTCGGAGCCATCCTGTTCGGCCTGTTGTGGCTGGCCGGAGCCCCGACGCGGATGTTCGCAGCGGTCCTGGCCTTCGTGGGCGTGCTCGTCGCGCTGCTCATCAAGACCAGCCCGCACCGCATGGACCGGCTCCAGTGCATCGGAGTGACCGAACTGCCGGAGAACGGCCTGTGCTGGCAGGCCGTCCACGGAATCTACGCCCTCGCATCGGGCGGATGGTTCGGTTCCGGACTGGGTGCCAGTGTGGAAAAATGGGGGCAACTGCCAGAGGCCCACACCGACTTCATCTTCGCCATCACCGGCGAGGAACTGGGTCTGGCGGGGACGCTGTCGGTGCTCGCCCTGTTCGCGGCCCTAGGCTATGCGGGTATCCGCGTGGCCGGACGCACGGAGGACCCCTTCGTACGGTTTGCCGCGGGAGGCGTGACCACCTGGATCACGGCGCAAGCCGTGATCAACATCGGTGCGGTACTCGGTCTGCTGCCGATCGCCGGGGTCCCGCTCCCGCTGTTCTCCTACGGCGGGTCGGCCCTGCTGCCGACCATGTTCGCGGTCGGACTCCTCATCGCCTTCGCGCGGGAGGAGCCGGCGGCACGGGCGGCGCTCGCGATGCGGAGGCCCAAGAACGGCCGGCCGCGGACCGGGCAGAGATGGAAGTCGATGAGACGGCGCGTCAAGAAGCGTCCGTCCGGAGAGCGGTGAATTTCGGTGCATGTCGTACTCGCCGGTGGGGGGACCGCCGGCCACATCGAGCCGGCGCTGGCCCTCGCGGACGCCCTGCGCAGGCAGGACCCTTCCGTGGGCATCACCGCCCTCGGCACCGAACGCGGACTCGAAACCCGCCTGGTGCCCGAGCGCGGCTACGAGCTGGGACTGATCCCGGCCGTCCCGTTGCCCCGCAAGCCCACGCCCGAGCTGATCACCGTCCCGGGACGGCTCCGCGGCACCATCAAGGCCGCGGAGGAGATCCTCATCCGCACCAAGGCCGACTGCGTCGTCGGCTTCGGCGGCTACGTGGCCCTGCCCGGATACCTCGCGGCCAAGCGCCTCGGAGTGCCGATCATCGTCCACGAGGCCAATGCCCGGCCCGGACTGGCCAACAAGATCGGCTCCCGGTACGCGCACGCCGTCGCGGTCTCCACCCCCGACAGCAAACTGCGCGGCGCCCGCTACGTGGGCATCCCGCTGCGCCGCTCCATCTCCACCCTCGACCGGGCCCTGGTCCGCCCGGAGGCGCGCGCCGCCTTCGGCCTGGACCCCAACCTGCCGACGCTGCTGGTCTCCGGCGGCTCGCAGGGCGCCCGCCGCCTCAACGAGGTGATCGAGCAGGTCGCACCGACCCTCCAGCGCTCCGGGGTCCAGATCCTGCACGCGGTCGGCCCGAAGAACGAACTGCCGCGTGTCGACAACATGCCCGGGATGCCGCCGTATGTGCCGGTACCGTACGTGGACCGGATGGATCTCGCGTACGCAGCCGCCGACATGATGCTCTGCCGCGCGGGCGCGATGACCGTCGCCGAACTGTCCGCCGTCGGGCTCCCCGCCGCCTACGTCCCGCTGCCCATCGGCAACGGCGAACAGCGGCTCAACGCCCAGCCGGTGGTCAAGGCCGGCGGCGGCCTGCTCGTGGACGACGCGGAACTGACGCCCCAGTGGGTGCAGAGCCAGGTCCTCCCGGTGCTCGCCGACCCGCACCGGCTGTACGAGATGTCCCGCGCCGCCGCCGAGTTCGGCCGCCGGGACGCCGACGAGCTGCTGGTCGGCATGGTGTACGAGGCGATCGCAGCCAACAGAGCCCGCTGACGCGGGAAGCACCGACGCAGGAGGCACAGGAGTGGCCGGAGCGAGCACCGCGCAGCGTGGCGGTCCGGGAGCCGCCGGGAAGGGCTCCGGCCCCCTCAAGCGGCTGGGGACCCCGAAGGCCCCCAAGTCGCCGAAGCCGCCCAAGGGATCCGGCCCCGGGGGACCCCGCGGGCCGCGCCCCGGCGGGCGGCTCCCGGGAGGGCTGCGGCGGGGGCCCCTCGTGGTCGCCGGCGTGGTCCTCGCGCTGCTCCTGGCCGCCGGCTGCACCTGGGTGCTCTACGGGTCCTCCTGGCTCCGGGTCGAGAAGGTCACCGCCACCGGCACCGAGGTCCTGACCCGGGACCAGGTGCTGGCGGCGGCGGGAGTCCCGGTCGGGGCACCCCTGGTGTCCGTGGACACCGACGAGATCGAAGCCCGGCTCCGCGGCCGGCTGCCCCGTATCGATTCGGTCGATGTGGTGCGGGCCTGGCCGCACGGAATCGGGCTGAAGGTGACGGAACGCAAGCCCGTTCTGCTCATCAAGAAGGACGCGCAGTTCGTGGAAGTGGACGCTTCCGGTGTGCGATTCGACACGGTCGGACAAGCACCGGCGGGCGTTCCGCTCCTCGAACTGAGCTCCCAGCAGTCCCCGAGCGGCCGCCGTTTCGACGAGGAACGGCTGCTGCGCGAGGCCGTGGAGATCGCCGGGGTCCTCCCGGAATCCGTCCGCAAGGAGACCCTGCAGGTCAAGGTCCGGTCCTACGACTCGGTGGTACTGGAGTTGTCCGGCGGTCGGTCGGTGGTCTGGGGGAGCGGCGAACAGGGCGAGGCGAAGGGCCGCGCACTGACAGCGCTCCTGAAGGCCTCTCCCAAGGCTGACCGATTCGACGTGAGCGTCCCCACCGCCCCGGCGGTGTCCGGTAGTTGACGTCTGGTCGAACAGCGTCGCACCCTGGTTGGCCACCGATACGGGTGATCACATAGGGTGAAAAGAAAAACGGGAGGTTCGGCGTGTTCGTTGAACACGCGCTACTTGTCGACTTAGTGTCCTGTTCGGAAGAGTCCAAGGAACAGACACACTCATAACCCTAAACTTCAGGGTTAGGGTTCGGGTCGGCGTGTACGGACCGTCCCACTTTCGGCATCAGTCGTCGCACCGCAGGCCCGCGAGGCGAACGACACGTAACTCGAGGCGAGAGGCCTTCGACGTGGCAGCACCGCAGAACTACCTCGCAGTCATCAAGGTCATCGGTGTCGGCGGCGGTGGTGTCAATGCCATCAACCGAATGATCGAGGTCGGTCTCAAGGGCGTCGAGTTCATCGCCATCAACACAGACGCCCAGGCGCTGTTGATGAGCGACGCCGACGTCAAGCTCGACGTCGGCCGGGAACTCACCCGGGGTCTCGGCGCCGGCGCCAACCCCGATGTCGGCCGCAAGGCGGCAGAGGACCACCGAGAGGAGATCGAGGAGGTCCTCAAGGGGGCCGACATGGTCTTCGTCACCGCCGGCGAAGGCGGCGGCACCGGAACGGGCGGCGCACCCGTCGTCGCCAACATCGCGCGCTCGCTGGGCGCCCTGACGATCGGTGTGGTCACCCGGCCGTTCACCTTCGAGGGCCGGCGCCGCGCGAACCAGGCCGAGGACGGCATCGCCCAGCTCCGCGAGCAGGTCGACACCCTCATCGTCATCCCCAACGACCGCCTGCTGTCCATCTCGGACCGCCAGGTCAGCGTCCTCGACGCCTTCAAGTCGGCGGACCAGGTCCTGCTGTCCGGCGTCCAGGGCATCACCGACCTCATCACCACCCCGGGTCTGATCAACCTCGACTTCGCGGACGTCAAGTCCGTGATGTCCGAGGCGGGCTCGGCCCTGATGGGCATCGGCTCCGCCCGCGGCGACGACCGCGCGGTGGCCGCGGCCGAGATGGCGATCTCCTCGCCGCTGCTGGAAGCGTCCATCGACGGTGCCCGCGGCGTGCTGCTCTCCATCTCCGGCGGCTCGGACCTCGGTCTCTTCGAGATCAACGAGGCCGCGCAGCTGGTGAGCGAGGCCGCGCACCCCGAGGCGAACATCATCTTCGGAGCCGTCATCGACGACGCGCTCGGCGACGAGGTACGGGTCACTGTCATCGCGGCCGGGTTCGACGGCGGACAGCCCCCGGCCCGCCGCGACAACGTCATCGGCGCGGCCTCCACCAAGCGCGAGGAGCCGGCCCCGGCTCCGGTCCGCGCCGCCCCCGAGCCGGCCCGCCCGGCCTTCGGCGGACTCGGCTCGGTCACCCCGCGCGAGGAGCCGGTCCGCAGCGAGCCGGTCCCGGTCGCCGAGGCTCCGGCCCCGCAGGTCCCGACGGCCCGGCCGTACCAGGACAGCCCGGCCGAGGAACTGGACGTTCCGGACTTCTTGAAGTGACCCTGGAGCAGTACAGCGAGAGCGGCGCCCACTTCGCCTTCACCGACCGGTGGGGCGGGGTGAGCGCCGTTCCGTACGAGGAGCTCAATCTCGGCGGCGCGGTCGGAGACGACCCGGCCGCCGTTCGTGCGAACCGGGCCGCCGCGGCGAAGGCGCTGGGCATCGCGCCGGACCGGGTGGTCTGGATGAACCAGGTGCACGGCCGGGACGTGGCGGTGGTCGACGGCCCGTGGGGCCCGGACCGCGAGGAGATCCCGGCGGTGGACGGGGTGGTGACCGCCCGTCGGGGGCTCGCCCTCGCGGTCCTCACCGCCGACTGCACGCCGGTCCTGCTCGCCGACCCCGTGGCCGGTGTCGCGGGAGCCGCCCACGCCGGGCGGCCCGGGCTGGTCGCCGGAGTCGTGGGCGCCGCCGTCGAGGCGATGGTCGCGCTCGGCGCGGACCCCGCACGCATGGTGGCCCGTACCGGACCGGCGGTGTGCGGACGGTGTTACGAGGTTCCCGCCGAGATGCGGGCGGCGGTCGCCGAGGTGGTGCCGGCCGCGTACGCCGAGACGAGCTGGGGAACACCGGCCGTCGACGTGGTGGCCGGAGTCCACGCCCAGCTCGCGGAGGCGGGGGTGGCCGACATCGGCCGGTCCCCGGTCTGCACACTGGAGTCGCGGGACCACTTCTCGTACCGCCGCGACCGGATGACCGGGCGGCTTGCCGGATATGTCTGGTTGGGCTGAAGAATGACGGATCGTAAGTCCGAGCTCGCCGCGAACCTCGCGCAGGTGGAGGAGCGGATCGGGGCCGCCTGCGCGGCCGCAGGGCGCAAGCGGGAAGAGGTGACCCTCATCGTGGTCACCAAGACCTACCCGGCGAGCGACGTACGACTGCTGGCGGACCTGGGGGTCCGTCACGTGGCGGAAAACCGGGACCAGGACGCGGCCCCCAAGGCCGAGGCCTGTGCGGATCTGCCCCTCACCTGGCACTTCGTCGGACAGTTGCAGACGAACAAAGTCCGTTCCGTGGCGGGATACGCGCACCTCGTGCAGTCCGTCGACCGCCCCAAGCTCGTCACGGCCCTCTCGGCGGCCGCGGCAGGCGCCGGACGGGAACTGGGCTGCCTGGTGCAGATCGCCCTCGACGCCGAGTCGGGCGAACGGGGAGCCCGCGGCGGCGCGGCGCCCGAGCAGCTCGCCGAGTTGGCGGACCTCGTGGCCGCGGCTCCCGGACTGCGCATCGACGGTCTCATGACGGTCGCTCCGCTGGCCGGTCTCTACGCGGGACGCGAACAGGCTGCCTTCGAGCGGCTGGTGGAATTGTCATCCCGCCTGCGCGCGGACCATCCGGCTGCCACGATGGTGTCGGCCGGGATGAGCGCAGACCTGGAACAGGCCGTTGCGGCCGGTGCGACACATGTACGCGTCGGCACTGCGGTACTCGGCGCGAGACCCCGGCTCGGGTAACGTCGCGAAGAAAGTCGGACCACAGCAGAAAATATGGTCATTTCCGCTGATGAGCGGACAGGCCACGTGGATCGCGGGCAGTTGGTGACATTCGTGACACGGCGAGACACCTGCGACAGGGCGATCCACCACAGAGCGGAGGACTCAGAGAATGGCCGGCGCGATGCGCAAGATGGCGGTCTACCTCGGCCTCGTGGAGGACGACCGGTACGACAACCCGGGGTACGACCCCGACGACGAGTTCGAACCCGAGCCGGAGATGGAACGGGCGCGAGAACGGGACCGCCGACAGCAGCCCGTTGCGCACCAAGCGCCCGTATCGGACGAACCGGTACGAATTGCACAGCCCCCGGCGCCAAGAGAACCCCTCCCAATGCCGGTTGAAAACGGACGTCCTGCGCGAATTGCCCCCGTGGCGTCCATCACACCCGAACGCTCGAATCTGGAGAAGAACGCCCCCGTGATCATGCCCAAGGTCGTCTCCGAGCGGGAGCCGTACCGCATCACGACGCTGCACCCCCGGACCTACAACGAGGCCCGTACCATCGGGGAACACTTCCGTGAGGGCACTCCGGTGATCATGAATCTCACGGAGATGGACGACACGGACGCGAAGCGTCTGGTCGACTTCGCCGCCGGTCTCGTCTTCGGCCTGCACGGCAGCATTGAACGCGTGACACAGAAGGTGTTCCTGCTGTCTCCTGCTAACGTCGATGTCACGGCGGAGGACAAGGCCCGCATCGCGGAGGGCGGGTTCTTCAACCAAAGCTAGACCGATCCGTCAGATACGGGACCGGGTACAGGGCGGAAGCAGGGGAGAGGGAAGCGCTAGATGGGCGTCGCACTGCAAGTGGTCTACATCGCGCTGATGTGCTTCCTCATCGTGCTGATCTTCCGACTGGTCATGGACTACGTGTTCCAGTTCGCACGTTCATGGACACCCGGCAAGGCGATGGTGGTCGTTCTGGAGGCCACCTACACTGTCACCGATCCACCGCTCAAGCTCCTTCGGCGGCTCATCCCGCCGTTGCGTCTCGGGGGCGTGGCACTCGACCTGTCCTTCTTCGTTCTGATGATCATCGTTTACATCCTCATCAGTTTCGTGAGCACCGCTGCGAGAAGCGTGTGAACGATGAGCTCCCCCGCAGGTGCGGGGACAGTCCCGATACGGTCCTGCCGACTGCCGACGACTACGTAGAGGTGAAGAAGACATGCCGCTGACTCCCGAGGACGTGCGGAACAAGCAGTTCACGACCGTCCGCCTGCGAGAAGGCTATGACGAGGACGAGGTCGATGCCTTCCTCGACGAGGTCGAGTCCGAACTGACGCGCCTGCTGCGCGAGAACGAGGACCTGCGCGCCAAGCTGGCAGCCGCCACGCGTGCCGCCGCGCAGAACCAGCAGCAGCAGAACATGCGCAAGCCGGAGCCCCAGGACCAGCGTGGCCCCGGTGCCCCCGTGCCCGCGGCCATATCCGGCCCCCCGCAGCAGCAGCAGCCCCCGATGGGTCCGCCGCAGCTCCAGGGCGGCCCGCCCCAGCTTCCGGCCGGCCCCGGTGGGCACGGTCCGCAGGGCCCCGGCCCGATGGGCGGCCCCATGCAGCAGCACACCATGGGTGGGCAGCAGCAGATGGGTCAGCCGGGCATGGGTCAGCCGGGCATGGGTGGCCCGCAGGGTCCCGGCCTGATGGGCGGCCCGATGCAGCAGCAGCAGTCCATGGGCGGCCAGAACCAGCTCGGCCAGCCGATGGGTCAGCAGATGCAGCCGATGGGCCAGCAGATGCAGCCCATGGGTCAGCAGATGCACCAGCAGCAGCCGCCGCAGCAGCTTCCCCAGCAGGGCCCCGGTGGCGACAGCGCCGCCCGCGTCCTGTCGCTCGCGCAGCAGACCGCCGACCAGGCGATCGCGGAGGCCCGCTCCGAGGCCAACAAGATCGTCGGCGAGGCCCGGTCGCGTGCCGAGGGCCTGGAGCGGGACGCCCGCGCCAAGGCCGACGCGCTGGAGCGGGACGCGCAGGAGAAGCACCGCGTCGCGATGGGCTCCCTGGAGTCCGCCCGCGCCACGCTGGAGCGCAAGGTCGAGGACCTGCGGGGCTTCGAGCGCGAGTACCGCACCCGTCTGAAGTCCTACCTGGAGTCGCAGCTGCGCCAGCTGGAGACGCAGGCCGACGACTCGCTGGCTCCGCCGCGGAACCCCGCCGGTCCCGCGCTGCCGCCGTCGCCGACCCCGTCGATGGCTCCGGCCGGTGCGATGCACTCCATGGGTGCTCCGTCGATGGGTGGCCCGTCGCCGATGGGCGGACCGTCGCCGATGGCCCCCTCCTACGGTGGCGGCCAGCAGCAGATGTCCCCGGCGATGACGCAGCCGATGGCTCCGGTGCGGCCGGCTGGTCCGCAGCCGATGCAGCAGGCGCCGTCTCCCATGCGGGGCTTCCTGATCGACGAGGACGACAACTAAGCGGCACATCCGTCGGCAGACGGCACGGGCCGGGCCCGGTTCCCCTTCGGGGGCACCGGGCCCGGCCCGTTTCCGTACCCCGGCGGGGTGGGCGGGTGCGGGTGGACGGCCCTGCGGGGCGGTGTCCCCTACCCGCCCTTCGCCCGTTCCCCGGGGCTGCGCCCCGGACCCCGCGCCTCGAACGCCGGCGGGGCTGGATGTGCCGCTGCGCGAGGCGGGCAGGGGAAACGCGAAGCGGCCCGCACCCCCAGGAGGGGGTCGCGGGCCGCTCGGGCGGGAGGTGCTACGCCTTGCGGAGGCGGAAGGTCAGGCCCAGGGGCTCGTCCGTGAAGGGGTCGCCGTACGAGGCGTCCCCCTCGCCGGAGGCGTAGTCCGTGGCCAGGACCTCGTCCGCGATCAGGACCGCGTGGTCCATCAGGGCCGCCACCAGCTCCGGGTCCGACGAGGACCAGCGCAGGGCGATGCGGTCGGCCACGTCGAGGCCGGAGTTCTTCCGGGCCTCCTGGATCAGGCGGATCGCGTCACGGGCCAGGCCCGCCAGCCGCAGCTCCGGAGTGATCTCCAGGTCCAGCGCGACCGTCGCGCCGGAGTCGGAGGCCACCGACCAGCCCTCGCGCGGGGTCTCCGTGATGATGACCTCCTCGGGGGTGAGGGCGACGGTCTCGCCGTTCACCTCCACCGAGGCCTCGCCGGAGCGCAGCGCCAGGGACAGGGCGGCGGCGTCCGCGGCCGCCACGGCCTTGGCCACGTCCTGCACGCCCTTGCCGAAGCGCTTGCCCAGCGCGCGGAAGTTCGCCTTGGCCGTGGTGTCGACCAGCGAGCCGCCGACCTCCGAGAGGGAGGCCAGCGAGGAGACGTTCAGCTCCTCCGTGATCTGCGAGTGCAGCTCCGGCGAGAGGGTCTCGAAGCCCGATACGGCGACCAGCGCGCGGGAGAGCGGCTGACGGGTCTTCACGCCCGACTCGGCCCGCGTGGCGCGGCCCAGCTCCACGAGGCGGCGTACCAGCAGCATCTGGCGGGACAGCTCCGGGTCGATCGCCGAGGCGTCCGGGACCGGCCAGGTGGTCAGGTGCACCGACTCCGGGGCGTCCGGGGTGACCGGGACGACCATGTCCTGCCAGACCCGCTCGGTGATGAAGGGGGTGAGGGGGGCCAGCAGGCGGGTGACGGTCTCCACGACCTCGTGCAGGGTGCGCAGCGCGGCCGCGTCGCCCTGCCAGAAGCGGCGGCGGGAGCGGCGGACGTACCAGTTGGAGAGGTCGTCGACGAAGGAGGAGAGGAGCTTGCCGGCGCGCTGGGTGTCGTACGCCTCCATCGCCTCGGTGACCTCGGTCGTGAGGGTGTGCAGCTCCGAGAGCAGCCAGCGGTCCAGGACCGTGCGGTCCGCGGGCGCCGGGTCGGAGGCCGAGGGGGCCCAGTTCGACGTGCGGGCGTACAGGGCCTGGAAGGCGACCGTGTTCCAGTACGTGAGGAGCGTCTTGCGGACGACCTCCTGGATGGTGCCGTGGCCGACGCGGCGCGCCGCCCACGGGGAGCCGCCGGCCGCCATGAACCAGCGCACGGCGTCCGCACCGTGAGTGTCCATCAGCTGGATCGGTTCGAGGGTGTTGCCCAGGTGCTTGGACATCTTGCGGCCGTCCTCGGCGAGGATGTGGCCCAGGCAGACCACGTTCTCGTAGGAGGACTTGTCGAAGACGAGGGTGCCGACCGCCATCAGCGTGTAGAACCACCCGCGCGTCTGGTCGATGGCCTCCGAGATGAACTGCGCCGGGTAGCGCTTCTCGAAGACCTCCTTGTTCTTGTGCGGGTAGCCCCACTGCGCGAACGGCATCGAACCCGAGTCGTACCAGGCGTCGATGACCTCCGGCACGCGGACCGAGGTGAGGGAGCAGCCCTCCGCCGTGCAGGGGAAGGTGACCTCGTCGATGTACGGGCGGTGCGGGTCCAGGTCCGACTGGTCCGTGCCCGTCAGGTCGCTCAGCTCCGCGAGCGAGCCCACGCAGGTCAGGTGGTTCTCCTCGCAGCGCCAGATGGGCAGCGGGGTGCCCCAGTAGCGGTTGCGGGACAGCGCCCAGTCGATGTTGTTGTTCAGCCAGTCGCCGAAGCGGCCCTGCTTGACGGAGTCCGGGAACCAGTTGGTCTTCTCGTTCTCCCGCAGCATCGCGTCCTTGACGGCGGTGGTGCGGACGTACCAGGACGGCTGCGCGTAGTAGAGCAGCGCGGTGTGGCAGCGCCAGCAGTGCGGGTAGCTGTGCTCGTAGGCGATGTGCTTGAAGAGCAGGCCGCGCGCGTCCAGGTCGGCGGTCAGCTTCTCGTCGGCCTTCTTGAAGAAGACCCCGCCGACGAGCGGGACCTCCTCCTCGAAGGTGCCGTCGGGGCGGACCGGGTTCACGACGGGCAGGCCGTACGCGCGGCAGACCGCGAGGTCGTCGGCGCCGAAGGCGGGGGACTGGTGGACCAGACCGGTGCCGTCCTCGGTCGTGACGTACTCGGCGTTCACGACGTAGTGGGCCTCGGCCGGGAACTCGACGAGGTCGAAGGGGCGCTGGTACGTCCAGCGCTCCATCTCCTTGCCCGTGAAGGACTCGCCGGTGGCCTCCCAGCCCTCGCCGAGGGACTTCTCCAGCAGGGGGGCGGCGACGACCAGCTTCTGCTCGCCGTCGGTCGCGACGACGTACGTGACGTCGGGGTGCGCGGCCACCGCGGTGTTGGACACCAGGGTCCAGGGGGTGGTCGTCCAGACGAGGAGCGCCGCCTCGCCCGCGAGGGGGCCGGAGGTCAGCGGGAAGCGGACGTAGACCGACGGGTCGACGACCGTCTCGTAGCCCTGGGCCAGCTCGTGGTCCGAGAGGCCGGTGCCGCAGCGGGGGCACCAGGGGGCGACGCGGTGGTCCTGGGTGAGCAGGCCCTTGTTGAAGATCTCCTTCAGCGACCACCACACGGACTCGACGTACTCGGGGTCCATGGTGCGGTAGGCGTCGTCGAGGTCGACCCAGTAGCCCATCCGGTTCGTGAGCTCGGTGAACGCGTCGGTATGGCGGGTCACCGACTCGCGGCACTTGGCGTTGAACTCGGCGATGCCGTACGCCTCGATGTCCTTCTTGCCGTTGAAGCCCAGTTCCTTCTCGACGGCGAGCTCGACGGGCAGGCCGTGACAGTCCCAGCCGGCCTTGCGGGCCACGTGGTAGCCGCGCATGGTGCGGAAGCGGGGGAAGACGTCCTTGAAGACGCGGGCCTCGATGTGGTGCGCGCCGGGCATGCCGTTCGCGGTGGGCGGGCCCTCGTAGAACACCCACTCGGGGCGTCCCTCGGACTGCTCCAGGGTCTTGGCGAAGGTCTTGCTCTCGCGCCAGAAATCGAGGACCGCGTGCTCAAGGGCAGGCAGGTCGACCTGGGCGGGTACCGGGCGGTACTGCGGCGGGTTGGTCATGAGGCTGAACTCTTCCTCCGGCGGGGTGTCACTTCCGTCCGGAGGGACGAGAGCCGAAATGGAGCTGCTCCCGCGGTACCACCCTCCTTGGCCTGCGGACCTGTGGTCCGTCGGCCCCCTCATTGGGGTGCGAAGCCGGTTCTACTCGCCCTACGGGAATCCCGGCGGGCTTTCTTCCGGCGGCTCCGGGGTGATCCTTCGCATCGCGCTCGCCCCCGGGCTCTCACCGTCCCCGGGTCGCTCCTGGCTGCGTCCGACGCTACTCGTCCCCATCCATGCCTCTCGCTGGGCCCAGTGTACGGGCCGGGGGGCCGCTCGGCAGACCGGTTTACGGGGCGTGGCGCGGGGCCCGCGGCAGGGTTCGCGGCAGGGCGCCTGCGGGGGCCGGGATGACCCGAATGGGCTGACGGGCCGGTCCGGGGTGCGGAGGGGGCGGGTGGGGCGGATTACCGGGCTCCCTGCTGGGCACAACGGATGCAGGTTGACCTCGATGGACGCGTGCCCCGTTGCCGCGGGGCCGGAGCCGATTTATCGTTCCGGCACGATTCGCGAGCAATGATCACAGTATGTGAAGGGGCCGCGGCCATGGTGGCGAAGAAGACCGCCGGGAGTACTGCCAAGAAGGCTGTCGGGAAGGCTGCGGAGAAGCCGGAGGAGGAGGTGGCGGCCGCTGGTCCGGAGGCGGCCGCGCCGGTGGAATGGGCCGCGGCCGCGAAGAAGACGGCCGCGAAGAAGACGACCGCGAAGAAGACGGCCGCCACGAAGGCGACTGCCACGACGAAGACGGGTGCCACGGCGAAGGCGGCCGCCGGGAAGGCGCCTGCCGGGAAGACGGCCGCGGTCAAGAAGACGGCCGCGAAGAAGACCACGGCCAAGACGGCCGGGGCCGAGGGGGCGGCGCAGGCCGCGCACGAGACGGGAGCCCGGAAAGTGGTTGCCAAGAAGAGCACCGGCACGGCCAGGAAGACGGCCGCCGCCGCGACCAGCGGGCTGCCCAAGGCGCGGGGTGCGGCGGGCCTGGCGCCCGGCGAGCTCGCCGTACGGCCCGGCGAGGACCCCTGGACCCCGGATGAGGTCGCCGAGGCGCGGGCCGAGCTGGAGAGCGAGGTGCTGCGGCTGCGGGCCGAGCTCCAGGCCTCCGACGCGGCCATTTCCGGGCTGATGAGGGACTCCGGCGACGGCGCGGGCGACGACCAGGCCGACACCGGGACCAAGAACATCACCCGGGAGTCCGAGCTCGCCCTGGCCGCGAACGCCAACTCGATGCTGGAGCAGACCGAGCGCGCGCTGGAACGGCTGGAGTCGGGCACGTACGGCCTCTGCGAGAACTGCGGACAACCCATCGGCAAGGCGCGCATGCAGGCCTTCCCGCGGGCCACGCTGTGCGTGGACTGCAAGCAGAAGCAGGAGCGGCGGCACTGAGCGGAGGCCGGGCACGGGCCCGGCGGGCCCGGGCGGGCCCCCTGCGGGCCTCGTACGGCCTCCCGGCGGTCCCGGCGGGCACCGGCCGGGGCGGCGGCCGGAGGGTGCCCTGACGTACCCTCGTGTCTCGTCAGGGTCCGGGAACCTGGCGGGTCGGTCGGCGCAGTACCGTTCGACAACCTGGTTCGAGCTAGTTCGAGGGACTCACGTGGCAGAGGCGGAGCGCATCATCGGTACGCCGGAGGTCGGGGAAGACGGCAGCCAGCCCGAATCCGCGGCGCCCAAGGGGCGGCGGCGGATCGTCGCGCTGCTCGTCGTGGCGCTTCTCGCCTACCTCGTCGACCTGGGCAGCAAGATGCTGGTGGTCGCGAAGCTGGAGCACCAGCCGTCGATCCAGGTCATCGGCGACCTGCTGAAGTTCGACGCGATCCGCAACCCCGGCGCCGCCTTCGGCTTCGGCGAGGCCTTCACGATCATCTTCACCTGCATCGCCGCCACCGTCATCGTGGTGATCGTGCGGCTGGCGCGGAAGCTCTACAGCCTGCCCTGGGCCATCGCGCTGGGCCTGCTGCTGGGCGGGGCGCTGGGCAACCTGACCGACCGGATCTTCCGCTCGCCGGGCGTCTTCCGCGGGGCGGTCGTCGACTTCATCGCGCCCGCGCACTTCGCGGTCTTCAACCTCGCGGACTCGGCGATCGTGTGCGGCGGGATCCTGATCGTCCTGCTGTCGTTCAAGGGTCTGGACCCGGACGGCACCGTCCACAAGGACTGATCACGGGCTGATCGCGGGCTGATCGCGGGAATGGTCTTCTGCCGAGTCCTGCATACTCGACAGGTGAGTACGATTCCCGAGATCCGCACCCTGCCCGTTCCCGATGGCCTCGAGGGCGAGCGCGTCGACGCCGCCATCGCCCGTATGTTCGGTTTTTCCCGGACGAAGGCGGCCGAACTCGCGGCTGCGGGAAAGGTGCTGGTCGACGGCAGTGTCGTCGGGAAGTCCGAGCGTGTGCACGGTGGCGCCTGGCTCGAGGTCGAGATGCCCGAACCGCCGCGGAAGGTCGAGCTCGTCGCCGAGCCCGTCCCCGGCATGGAGATCGTCCATGACGACGACGACATCGTCGTCATCATGAAGCCGGTCGGCGTCGCCGCCCACCCCAGCCCCGGCTGGACCGGCACCACCGTCATCGGCGGCCTCGCCGCCGCCGGCTACCGCATCTCCACCTCCGGCGCCTCCGAGCGCCAGGGCATCGTGCACCGGCTCGACGTCGGCACCTCCGGCCTGATGGCCGTCGCGAAGTCGGAGCGGGCGTACACCTCGCTGAAGAACCAGTTCCGCGAGCGGATCGTCGACAAGCGCTACCACGCGCTGGTGCAGGGCCACCCCGACCCGATGAGCGGCACGATCGACGCGCCGATCGGGCGGCACCCCAGCGCCGACTACAAGTGGGCCGTGACCCAGGAGGGCAAGCCCTCCGTCACCCACTACGACCTGATCGAGGCCTTCCGCGCCGCCTCGCTGCTGGACATCAAGCTGGAGACCGGGCGCACGCACCAGATCCGCGTGCACATGTCCGCGCACCGCCACCCGTGCGTCGGCGACCTCACCTACGGCGCCGACCCGACCGTCGCCAAGCGCCTCGGGCTCACCCGGCAGTGGCTGCACGCGGTGCGGCTCGGGTTCGAGCACCCGTCGGACGGGCAGTGGGTCGAGTTCGAGAGCACCTACCCGGCGGACCTGCAGAACGCGCTGGACGTGATCCGCAAGGAGAGCGAGTGACCGCGGGCGGTGCCGACGCGGGCGCCGGCGCGGGTTCCGTCGCCGTACGGGTCGTCAGCACGGACGAGGACCTGAAGGCCTGCTTCGCCGTGCGGACCGAGGTCTTCGTGGTCGAGCAGTCGGTGCCGGAGTCGATCGAGTACGACGCGTACGACGAGATCGCGGTGCACGTGCTGGCCGAGGGGCCGGACGGGGTGCCGCTGGGCACCGGCCGGCTGCTGTACGGGCCGCGGGCCCTGGGCAAGACGGGCTCCGCGGAGGTCGGCTCGCTCGGACGGCTGGCCGTCACCCGGTCCGCGCGCGGGCTCGGCGTGGGGGCCCTGCTGGTGCGGGCGATCGAGGCGGAGGCGGTTCGGCTCGGGCTGTCGGCCGTCGACCTCGGTGCGCAGACGCATGCGATGGGGTTCTACGAGCGGCTGGGGTACGAGGCCTACGGGCCGGAGTTCGAGGACGCGGGGATTCCGCACCGGGCGATGCGGCGCGCGCTGCCGTAGCCCGGCCGGGGTGCGCAGCCCTGCGGGGCCGTCCCCCACCCGCCCATCCACCGTTCCCCGGGCTGCGCCCGGACCCTCCGGGGCGCTGCCCCGGACCCCGCGCCTCGAACGCCGGCGGGGCTGGATTCGGCGGGGTTCGACACGCGGTCCGGTCCGCGTCGCCGGGGGTGGCGGGCTGGCAGGGTGTGGGAGTGGATCAGCTCCTGCTGTTGTTCGTGCTGTTGCTCGGGGCCGTGGTGACGGTGCCGCTCGGGGACCGGTTGGGGCTGCCCGCGCCGGTGCTGATGACGCTCGGCGGAGTGGTGCTCGCGCTGGTGCCGGTGGTGCCCAACGTCGACATCCCGCCCGAGTACATCCTGCCGCTCGTGCTGCCCCCGCTCCTGTACGCCTCCGTGCAGCGCACCTCCTGGCGGCAGTTCGCCGCCAACGTACGGCCCATCCTGCTCCTGGCCGTCGCCCTCGTCTTCGTGACCACCGTGGCCGTCGCCTGGACCGCGCACGCCCTCGTGCCGGGGCTCACGATCGCCGCGGCCGTCGCGCTCGGCGCGCTCGTCGCCCCGCCCGACCCGGTGGCCGCCACCGCCGTGGCGGGGTCGCTCGGACTGCCCCGGCGCATGGTGTCGATCCTGGAGGGCGAGGGGCTCTTCAACGACGTCACCGCCATCGTGCTGTACCACGTGGCCATCGCCGCGGCCGTCAGCGGCACCTTCTCCTGGCCCGGGGCGCTCGGGGAGTTCGTGCTGTCGGCCGTCGTGGCCGTCGCGGTGGGACTCGGGCTCGGCTGGGCCGCGAACCGGCTCATGGGGCGGCTCGGCGACGCCACGCTCCAGATCGGGCTGACCCTGCTCGTCCCGTTCGTGGCCTACGTGGTGGCCGAGGAGTTCACCGGCTCCGGCGTGCTGGCCGTGCTGACCACCGCGCTGTTCCTCGCCGAGTACGCGACCGACGCCGACGACGTGCTGGGCCGGCTCGCCGGGCACACGTTCTGGGAGGTCGTCGACATGCTGGTCACCGGCGTCGCCTTCGGACTGATCGGGCTGGAACTGCACAACGTGTTCGGAGCCGCCCGCGGCCGGGGCTGGGAGATGGCCGGCTGGGCGGCGGCGGTGGTCGCCGTGGTGGTCGGCGTACGGCTGGTGTGGCTGCTGCCGGCCGGCTGGCTCGCGAAACGGCTCCACTCGCGGCGCGACTACGAGGAGGAGGTCCCGCTGAGCTGGCGGGAGTCCGTGGTGATGTGGTGGGCGGGCATGCGGGGCGTGGCCTCGGTGGCGCTCGCGCTGGCCATTCCCTTCGAGACGGACGGCGGGGACCCCTTCCCGGCCCGGCAGGAGATCGTCTTCATCGCCTTCGCCGTGATCATGACCACCCTGGTGGTGCAGGGGCTGACCCTGCCCTGGCTGGTCCGCCGGCTCGGCGTGGAGGCCGACTCCGACGCGGAGGCGGAGTTCGCCCGTGCCCTGGCGATCCGCGCCGCCAAGGCCGCGAAGCGGCGGCTGAAGGAGATCGAGGAGGTGGAGGACCTGCCCGAGGACCTGGTGGAGGTGCTCTACCGCCGGGCGTACGACGTGGGCGCCAGGATCAGCCCGGACATGGTCGACGAGGAGCGGCGGGAGGCGTACGCGAAGCGGGTGGAGCGGATCCGCGACGTGCAGCGCATCCAGCGGGAGATGATGTCCGCCGCCCGGCACGAGGTGCTGGCCGCACGCAGCGAACCCGGCGCCGATCCGGAGATCGTCGACCGGGTCCTGCGTCACCTGGACGTACGCAGCCTGCGCAGCCCGTAGGCGCCCACTCGCGGGCTACACCTGGTAGCGGTCCGGGGCGAAGAGGTGGAGGTGGGCGGCGATCCACTCCGAGGTGCGGGTCAGGCCCTCCTGGAGGGAGACCTCGGGCTTCCAGCCCGCCCAGTCGCGGGCCCGGGTGTTGTCCGACAGCAGCCGCTGGACCTCGCTGCCCGAGGGACGCAGCCGGGCCGGGTCGACGACCACCTCCGCGTCCCGGCCCGAGGCCGTGATCAGGGCCCGGGCCAGGTCGCCGATGGAGATCTCCTCACCGGTGCCGAGGTTGACCACCTCGCCCAGGGCCCGGTCGCATTCCGCGACGGCGAGGAAGCCGGCCGCGGTGTCGGTCACGTAGGTGAAGTCCCGGGTGGGGGTCAGGGACCCCAGGCGGACCTCCCGGGCGCCCGAGTGGAGCTGGGCGAGGATCGTGGGGATGACCGCGCGGGCCGACTGGCGGGGGCCGTAGGTGTTGAACGGCCGGACCACCGTCACCGGCAGCTCGAAGGCGTGGTGGAAGGAGAGCGCCATCATGTCGGCGCCGATCTTCGATGCGGAGTACGGGGACTGCGGCTGGAGCGGGTGGCTCTCGGAGATCGGGGCCGTCAGGGCCGTCCCGTAGACCTCGCTGGTCGAGGTGTGGACGAGGCGGCGCACGCCGTGGCGGCGGCAGGCCTCGGCCATGTTCTCTGTACCGGTGACGTTGGTCTGGACGTACGCGCCGGGCGAGGCGTAGCTGTACGGGATCCCGATCAGCGCCGCCAGGTGGAAGACCGTGTCGCAGCCGGCCACCGCGTCGCTGACCCGGCCCGCGTCGCGGACGTCCCCGGCCCACATCTCCACCGGACCGCCCGGATCGGCCAGGTACCGGGCCAGGTGGCCCTTCTCCGCGTACGGCTTGTAGTGCACGAAGGCGCGCACCTTCGCGCCCCGCGCGACCAGCAGGTCGACGAGCGTGGAGCCGATGAACCCCTCGGCGCCCGTGACCAGGACCGTACGGCCGCTCCAGTCGGCTGCCGTGCGCGCCGGGGTGAGGGTGAGGGTGGGCGTGGGCGTGGTCATACGAGCTCCAGGGGAGTGGGGGAGAAGGAGGGGAAGCCGGCGACCCGCAGGACCTGCGAGGCCAGCAGTTCGGCGGCCCGCGCGTGCGGGCCCGGGTCGGCCGCGCCGGCCATCGCCGCCAGCCGCGCCGGGTCGGCCAGCAGCGGGGCGAGCAGGTCCGCGAGGCGTCCGGCCGTGGCCTCGGCGTCCGGCAGCAGCAGGCCGGCGCCCGCGTCGGACAGCACCCGGGCGTTGTGGGTCTGGTGGTCGCCCGGGGCGTGCGGGTACGGGACCAGCACCGCGGGGACCCCGGTCGCGGCGAGCTCCGCCACCGTCGCCGAGCCCGCCCGGCACACCACCAGGTCGGCGGCCGCGTAGACCAGGTCCATCCGGTCCAGGTACGGCACGGCCCGCGCGATCCGCCGCCCGCCCGAGGCGGACAGCCTCGCCTCGGTGTCCGCGTGCACCGCCGGCCCCGTCTTGACCAGCAGCTGCACGTCCTCCCGCGACTGCCACGCCGCCGCCAGCTCGGCCGCCGCCGAGGTCAGCCGTACGGCGCCCAGGCTGCCGCCGTTGAACACCACGAGCCGCCGCCCGTCCGGCACGCCGAGCTCCCACCGGGCGCGGGCGCGCAGGGCCGCCCGCTCGGGGCCCGGCAGTTCGGCGAGGCCCGACAGCGCCGCGGAGATCGGCATCCCGGTGGTCAGCGCCCGGTCCCCGCCCGCCAGGTGCTCCCGGCTGCGGTCGAAGGCCACCGCCATGTGCGGGGTGAGGCGGGCCGCGAACTGGTTGGCCCGGCCCGGTACCGCGTTGGACTCGTGGATGACCGCCGGCAGTCCCGCCAGCCGGGCCCCGAGCACGGCGGGCGCGCTCGGATAGCCGCCCATGCCGACGGCCACGTGCGCGCCCTGCGACCGGATCACGGCCCGCGCCTGCCCGGCCGAGCGCAGCAGCGCCGCCGGGAGGAGGTAGCGCTTGGCGCCCAGCGCCGGGTCGAAGGGGATCATGTCCACGGTGTGCAGGCGGTAGCCGGCCGCCGGGATCAGCTCGGTCTCCAGACCGCGTTCGGTGCCGATGAAGGAGATCGTCGCGTCCGGGACGGCGGCGCGCAGCGCCTCCGCCAGGGCGAGGCCGGGATAGATGTGGCCGCCGGTGCCGCCCGCGCCGATCACGACGGAGAGCGGCCAGCGTGAGGAGGAGTGAGGGGGTGAGGAGGTCATGGACGCAGACTTCCGGTGCGCCCTAAGAAGGTTCTAAGAGGTACTCCCCGAGCATTTGGGAGGCTTTGCGGTATGCAGCGGATTCTGGTGGTGGACGACGAGCCCGAGGTGCGGGCGGCCGTCGAGGACGGGCTCGCCGTCGAGGGGTACGAGGTGCGCGGTGCGGCCGACGGGCTGGCCGCGCTGTCCGAGGTGGCGCTGTGGGAGCCGGACGCGGTGGTGCTCGACGTGATGATGCCGGTGCTGGACGGGCTCGCGGTCTGCCGGCGGCTGCGCGCGGTGGGGGACCGGACGCCCGTGCTCGTCCTCACGGCCCTGGACGCGGTGAGCGACCGCGTCGACGGGCTGGAGGCGGGCGCCGACGACTACCTGGTCAAACCGTTCGCGCTCGACGAGCTCGTGGCCCGGGTACGGGCCCTCCTGCGGCGGGCCGCCCCCGACGATCCGGCCGGAGGGCGGGCGCTCCTCGGGTACGGGGACCTCGTGCTCGACCCCGCCACCCGCACCGGGCGGCGCGGGGAACGGCCGCTGGAGTTCAGCCGCACCGAGTCGGCGCTGCTCGAACTGCTCCTGCGCCACCCCGGACAGGTACTGCCGCGCGAACTCGTCCTGGAACTGGTGTGGGGCCGGGACTTCGGGCCGGACTCCAACTCCCTGGCCGTCTACGTCGGATACCTGCGCCGCAAACTGGAGGCCGACGGCGAGCCCCGGCTCGTACACACCGTGCACGGGGTCGGCTACCGGCTGGACACCGCGTGAGCGGGTGGCGGCGCAGGCGGCCGCTGCGGACCCGGCTCGCGCTGTCCGTCACCGCCGCCGTGGCCTTCGTGGCGCTCGGCGTGTGCACGGCCGCCTTCCTGGAGGGGCGGGCCGCGCTCTACCAGCAGCTCGACCTGAGCCTGGACCAGGCCGCCCGGCTCGCCGCGAAGCAGTACGGGGACTCCCCGCCGGGGACCGCCGCCTGGACCTGCCAGTACCTCGCAGCACCCGCCTGCGTCCAGATCGTGCCGCCCGACCCGCGGAAGGACCCGGCCGGCAAGCAGGAGGCTTACCGGATGCCCGTGACACAGGCCGCCCGGCAGGTGGCCGAGCGGGAGCGGGCCCCCTTCTACACGGACATCGTCGTCGAGGGGCATCCGGCGAGGATGCTGACCACTGACTTCCTCAAGGGCCGTGCCCTCCAGGTCGCCGTACGCTCCGACTCGGTGGAGAGCGGCATCGACCGGGCCGCCCGCAGCCTCGCCGGCACGGCCGTCGCCGGGGTGCTGCTGGCCGCGCTGCTCGGCTACTGGGTCTCGCGGACCGGGCTGGCGCCCGTCACCCGGCTCACCGCCACAGCCGAGCGGATCGCCGCCACCCGGGACCCGAGGCACCGGATCGAACTGCCGGAAGCAGGGCGCGGCCGCGAAGACGAGATCACCCGGCTGGCGGGGAGCTTCAACACCATGCTGGGGGAGCTGGAGCAGTCCGTCACCGCCCAGCGCAGGCTCGTCGCGGACGCCTCGCACGAGCTGCGGACCCCGCTGACGGCGCTGCGGACCAACGCGGAGCTGCTCGCTCGCGGGGACCGGCTGACGGCGGAGCAGCGGGAACGGGCATCGCTGGCGCTCGGGCGGCAGCTGCGGGAGGTGACCGGGCTGGTCAACGACCTGATCGAGCTGGCCCGCGACGAGGAACCGCAGCTGCTGGTGGAACAGGTGCGGCTGGCTCCGCTGGTGGAGTACTGCGTCGGGGCCGCGCGGGCGCACTGGCCCGGGGTGGCGTTCCGGGTGCGGGGGCCGTCGGCGTCGCCGTCGCCGTCGCCGGAGGAGGCCGTGGTGGTGGCGGGGGTGCCGGCGCGACTCAGCCGGCTGCTGGGGAACCTGCTGGACAACGCGGCGAAGTTCAGCCCGGCGGGGGCGGAGGTGGAGGTCGGCGTGGCGGTCCGGGGTGGTGGCGCGGAGGTGACCGTACGGGACCACGGGCCCGGGATCTCGGACGCGGACCTGCCGTACGTCTTCGACCGGTTCTACCGGGCGGGGGCGGCGCGGGCCCTGCCGGGGTCGGGGCTGGGGTTGGCGATGGCGCGGCAGATTGCGCGGGCGCACGGGGCGGAGCTCGTGGCGGAGGCCGCCCCCGGCGGGGGCGCGGTGTTCCGGCTGACCTTCGCCGCCCGGGGCTGAGCGTGGCCCCGGACCCGGACCCGGCCCGGACCCGGACCCGGCCCGGACCCGGACCCGGCCCTGCGGGGCGGAGTCCCCTACCCGCCCTTCCACCGTTCCCCGGGCGCTGCCCGGACCCCGGTCCTCAAGCGCCGGACGGGCTGGAGGGGGTACCGGGCTGCGCCCGGACCCCCCTGGGGCTCCGCCCCAGACCCCGGTCCTCAAACGCCGGACGGCTGGATTTGCTGCGCTCGTGCCCCGGTGTTCAGGCGGTGGGTGGGAGGGGGGCCTCCGTTGTGGCGATGTGGGGGAGGGCGTAGGGGTGATGGGTGTGCAGCCAGGTGATCAGGCGTTCTCGGACCGCGCAGCGGACGGTCCAGACGGCGTCGCCGTCCTTCGCGGTGACCACCGCGCGGACCAGGATCGTCTGCGGGGTGGTGTCCGTGACGGCCAGGGAGCCGGTGCGGCCGTCCCATTCCGGGATGTCCTGCAGGATCCGCTGGAGCTGCTCGCGCATCAGCTCCAGCGGGGCGCTGTGGTCCAGGTGCCAGAACACGGTGCCCGTCATCTGCGCGCCACCGCGCGACCAGTTCTCGTAGGGCTTGCTGGTGAAGTACGCGACCGGCATGGTGATCCGGCGCTCGTCCCAGGTGCGGACGGTGAGGAAGGTGAGGGTGATCTCCTCGACCGTGCCCCACTCCTTGTCCACCACCACCGTGTCGCCGATCCGGACGGTGTCGCCGAAGGCGATCTGGAGTCCTGCGAACAGGTTGCCCAGGGCGGCCTGCGCCGCGATGCCCGCCACGATGCCGAGCACGCCCGCCGAGGCCAGCATCGAGGTGCCGACCGCCCGCATCTCGGGGAAGGTGAGGAGCATTCCGCCGAGGGCCACCACGATCACCACGGCCGTGACCACCCGCTGGATCAGCGTGACCTGGGTGCGGACCCGGCGGACCCTGGCCTGGTCGGAGGCGTCGGCCGCGTAGCGGGCGTACGTGGAGTCCACGACGGCGGTCGTGATGCGGATCAGCAGCCACGCGGCCGCGGCGATCAGGATCAGGGTCAGCGCGTGCCCGGGACCGTCCGCGCGCCGGCGCACCGCCTGCAGCAGGGAGGCGGCCAGGACCAGCAGGAACGGCGGGCGGCAGCGGCGCAGCAGACCCCACAGCGGGGTCTCGCTGTGCCGGGCGTCGGCCCGGCGGAGCAGCCGGTCCAGCACCCAGCCCGCGAGCAGGGTGACGGCCAGGGTGCCGGCGACGGCCGCGACCGGGCGCAGAAGGGAGTCCGTGTCCATGCAGGTCAACGTAACCGGAGGGGGTCGCCCGAAACTGGCACGATGGGGGCATGAACATCATGCTTTTCCATTCGACCTACGGGCTGCGGCCCGCCGTGCTGGAGGCGGCCGACCGGCTGCGCGCGGCCGGGCACCAGGTCCAGGTGCCGGACCTCTTCGAGGGACGCACCTTCGAGACCGTCGAGGAGGGCATGGCCCACCGGGACGAGATCGGCCGTGACGAGCTGCTCAAGCGGGCGGTACTGGCCTCGGCCCCCTACTCCGACCAGGGCCTGGTCTACGCGGGCTTCTCCTTCGGCGGCTCGATCGCCCAGCACCTGGCGCTCGCCGACGAGAAGGCGCGCGGGCTGCTGCTCCTGCACGGGACGGCCGACCTGGAGGAGGGCGCGTACGTCGACGAGCTGCCGGTGCAGCTGCACATCGCCGATCCGGACCCCTTCGAGCCGCACGACTGGCTGACGGCCTGGTACCTGCGGATGCGCAAGGCCGGGGCGGACGTGGAGGTCCACGGCTATCCGGGGGCCGGGCACCTGTTCACCGACCCGGGGCTGGACGACTACGACGCCGAGGCGGCGGAGCAGGCCTGGGCGGTCGCCCTGGCCTTCCTCGACGGTCTGTAGCCGCAGTACATGACGATGGGGCCCCGCGCATGCGGGGCCCCATCGTCATGGGTGCGTCAGGGTGCCGGGGCCTCAGCCGCGGTAGGACGTCCACATGCTCTTCATGCGGGTCACCTGGCCCGCGGTGAACTGGTACATGCACGAGTCGTACGTGTAGTCCATGAAGTTGTGGATCGGGTCGGCTCCGGCAGCCGTGCAGGTGTCACGGCCGGTCGGGCACTCGAAGGCCGCGCTCTTCTCCGCCGGGGTGTCGGAGACCCCGTCGCCGCTGCCCGAGCAGCCGCCCTGGAAGGTGTGGTAGAGCCCGAGCCAGTGGCCGACCTCGTGGGTGGCGGTGTCGCCCTGGTTGTAGTTGGTGGCCGAGCCGCCGGGGATGGAGGTGTTGAGGATGACCACGCCGTCCATCTTGGGCTTGGAGGCGTAGGAGCTGGGGAAGGTGGCCCAGCCGAGCAGGCCGCCGCCGAGGTTGGCGGTGTAGAGGTTCAGCGCGTTCTTGCCGCCCTTGCGCAGGGCGTTCTTCATGTTCTTCTCGGCGGTGGTGCCGTCCGAGACGTTGTACCAGGTCGAGTTGTTGGTGTAGTCGGTCCCGGCGAGGGAGAACTGGAAGCCGGAGTTGACGTTTCCGGTGCCCTGGCCCGCGTAGGCGGCGTTCAGGACCGCGATCTGGCTGTTGATCTGTGCGGCCGTCAGGTTGCCGGCGCTGCCGGACGTGATGACGTGCACGTACACGGGGATGGTGATGACGGCGTCGGCCGCGGTCAGGCTGCGGGGGGCCTTCGAGATCTGGTCCAGCTTCGCCTTGAGGTCGGCGTCCATGGCCTTGGCCTGGGCGTCGGTGAGCTCGTTGGGCTCGGCCGCGTGCTGGTCCTTCGGGCGCGCCACGCGGGCGTTGGCCGCAGCGCCGGACGCGTCCTCGGCGCACACCTCGGCGCCGGTCTTGGGTGCGGCGGACACGACGGTGGGGGCGGCGAGCGGGGTGAAGGCCAGGGTGCCCGTGAGTACGGCGGCACCCATCAGGCGGCGGCGAAGAAGGGGGGATATGCGGGCGACAGCGCGCACGTGTGCTCCTCGCGAGTGGGGGGTCGAGCGGGAGGGATCTCCTCAGCTGGCGGGAATCTTACGTGCGCATGTCAGAAACAGGTCAAGTGGTCTACGTAAAAGATTTGTTGCTTCTGATGACGAAGGGGCGCCTGGTCTACGCCAGGCGCCCCTCCTAACAGGAAATCCGACGGAGTGTCAGCGCACCGGCTGGTCCGCCCGCTCGACCTTCTGGGTCCCGTTCAGCGTGCGGTACGAGCGCGCCCAGGCGGCCGTGGCGTCCTGGCGGCGCTTGTCCGAGACCACGTAGTAGTCCATCTGCGAACGCTCGGCCGTCACGTCCAGCACGCCGTACCCGTGGGCGTCCATGTCCAGCCACTTCACGTGCCGGTTGGCGGCCTTGATGGCCGTTTCCGCGACCAGCGAGACCGTGTCGGCCGGCACGTGCAGCAGGTCGTCGATGTTGTCGGAGGTCACCGACGTCACCACGAACTCCACGCCCGCCGACCGCGACCACGGGTAGGTGGCCGCCGTCACCGGGACGTCGTTCGCCCAGGCCATGTGGATGTCACCGGTCAGGAAGACCGTGTTGCGGACGGAACGGTCCGTCAGGTGGCCCAGCAGCTCCCGGCGGTCGTCCGTGTACCCGTCCCACTGGTCCACGCTGATCGCGAGGCCGCCCGCGGGCAGCCCGAGCAGCTCGGTCAGGGGCCCCAGCAGGTGCGCCGGCAGTGAGCCGAAGGCCACCGGCGAGATCATCACCGAGGTGCCCACCAGCTTCCAGGTGGCCTGCGAGCCGGCCAGCCCGGCCTTCAGCCAGTCCAGCTGGGCGCGCCCGGTGATGGTGCGCGCCGGGTCGTCCACCGCACCGCTGCCGATGCCCGCCTGCTGCGAACGGAAGGTCCGCAGGTCCAGCAGGTGCAGGTCGGCGAGGGTGCCGAACTGCAGGCGCCGGTAGACGGTGCCCTCGGTGGAGGTGCGCACCGGCATCCACTCGAAGTACGCCTGCCGGGCGGCGGCCGCGCGGGCCGCGAAGGAGCCCTCGGTGGCGGGGTCGTGGTTCTCCGCGCCGCCGGACCAGGTGTCGTTGGCGATCTCGTGGTCGTCCCAGATCGCGATGACCGGGTGGGCCTGGTGCAGGGCCTGCAGGTCGGGGTCGGTCTTGTACTTGCCGTGCCGGGTGCGGTAGTCGGCCAGGGTGAGGATCTCGTGCAGCGGCTCGTGCTGCCGTACGACGTACTTCGCCTCGGGGTAGCCGCCGCTCTTGTACTCGTAGATGTAGTCGCCCAGGTGCAGTACGGCGTCCAGGTCGGCCCGCGCGGCCAGGTGGCGGTAGGCGGAGAAGTAGCCGGCCTCCCAGTTGGCGCAGGAGACCACGCCGAAGCGGACGCCGGCGGGCGCGGTGCCGGCGGCCGGGGCGGTGCGGGTGCGCCCGGCCGGGGAGACGACGGCGCCGGCGGTGAACCGGTACCAGTAGGCCGTCTGCGGCCGCAGGCCCCGTACGTCGGCCTTGACGGTGTGGTCGGAGGCGGCGCTCGCGGTGACGGTGCCGCTCGCGACGATCCGGGAGAAGGCCTTGTCCTCGGCGACCTCCCAGCCCACCGCGACGGCGGGGCCCGCGCCGGAGCCCGGTACGGCGCCGGCGGTCGGGGTGACGCGGGTCCACAGCAGGACCCCGTCGGGGAGCGGGTCGCCCGAGGCGACGCCGTGCAGGAAGGAGGGGACGTCTTCGCCGGTGGCGGCGTGGGCTGCTTCGGCGCCCAGCGCGGCGATCGGGACGAGTGCCGCCGTGGCTGCCGCGGCCAGGACGACCGTACGGCGGCGGGGAGCCGGCGCGGTCGCCGATTCCGGGGCGGAAGGGGAGAGTTGACTGGTCACGGATGATCATATTACCGACGGGTACTCGCTCCGGACCAGACCCGTGAAAGCAACGGACGGGCGAACTCTGGGAGTTCGCCCGTCCGTCGGGGTGCTGCGCGAGAGGGGGAGGGGTCAGCCGGCGATGGCCTTGTCGATCGCCGCGGTGAACGCCTCGGGCGTCTGCGGCAGCGGGTCGATCTTCTTGCCGTCCATCTTCAGCGTCGGAGTGCCCGTCACGCCGCTCTTGTCGAAGGTCTTGGACATCTCCAGCGCCCACCGGTCGTAGGTGCCGTCCTCGACCGCCTTCTTGAACTCGGCGTTGCCCTTGAGCGCCGGAACCTGGTCCGCGATCGTCAGCAGGGTGGCGTCCTTGGCGAACTTGTCGTCCTTCTCCTCCGGGTGGTTCGCCGCGGAGTAGAGGGCCGTCTTGTACTCCAGGAACGCCTCGGGGCTGACGTTGAGGGCCGCGCCCAGCGCGCTCAGGGCGTTCTTCGAGCCGGTGCCGGGGAAGCCCTTGTCCAGGAAGGTGGCGCCGACGTACTGGATCTTGTACTTGCCGGCGTCGAGGTCCGTCTTGAGCTGCGGGCCGACCGCCTGCTCGAAGCTCGCGCAGACCGGGCAGCGCGAGTCCTCGTACAGTTCCAGGGTCTTCTTGGCGTCGGCCTTTCCGATGACCACCGTCGTGCCGTTGTCGCCCGAGGTGTTCTTCGGCGCGACCAGGGGCGCGTCGGCGGCCTTCTCCCAGGCGCTCGGCTGGCCGGACTGGACGACGGCGTAACCGACGCCCCCGGCCAGGGCGAGGGCGGCCACCACGCCGCCCGCCACGAACACCTGCCGGCGGACCTTGGCCTTCTTGGCCTGCTGCTCGCGCTCGATGCGAAGCCTCTCGCGGGCCGCCGCCTTGTTCGCCTGGCTGTTGCGTGCGCTCATCGTCTACTCCGTGGGGTGTGGCTCCGTGGTGGAGCCGGCTGTAAGGGGGGACTGTCCTCGTGCGTCAGGCGCGAGTGAACGCGCCGTGTGCGCGAGGAGGTCCCCGCCGTCCCACGGAGTGCACGGGGAAACGGGTACGGGCCACCGTGCTCCGCACCACCGAGAGCGGTGAGCGGCGCACCGGAGCGTGGGCCCGCGCCGCGCGGGCCGCGGCCATCCGCAGCGGCCGGAAGGCGAACGCGGACGCCGCGCCGAGCAGCCGGCCGAGCGCCTGCTCCCCGCGGTACAGCCACAGGGAGGCGAGCAGTCCGACCGATACGTGCGCGCCCAGCAGCAGCCAGGGGGCCCACGGCCCGGGTGCGGCCAGCAGCGCGGCCGGGTCGGCGGGCCCGCCCACCTCGGCCAGCGCCCCGCCCACCGGGGCGCCGCCGCAGAGGTCGGCGAGCCCCATGGCGCGCAGCGGACCCGAGACGGGACCGCCCGCGGGGCCGTAGCAGAGGTGCTGGCCGGCGGTCAGGACGGTGTCGGCGGCCAGCTCCAGCGGGACGAGCAGCCCGGCGATGCGGCCGAGGCCCCGCTCGCGTCCCGCCAGCGCGAAGGCGATCGCGAACACGGCGGCGAAGGCGCCTCCCACCAGGGCGGGAGGCAGCGGTACCCGGGACAGCAGGACGTGCGAGCCGGTCGAGAGCAGCACGACGACCGCGCTGAACAGCGCGGCCCGCAGCCCTCGGAGACCCACCCCGGATATGTCCATCGTCGCGAGTGTGCCATGAGTCCCTGTGAGGACGGGACCTCGGTCCCGGCCTAGGCCAGGATCCGGCCGTTGCGGAAGAGGTCGACGAAGATCTGGTGGTCGGCGCGGGCCCGGGCGCCGTAGGCGTGGGCGAAGTCCACCAGCAGGTCCGCGAAGCCCTCCTCGTCGGAGGCGATGGCCGCGTCGATGGCCCGCTCGGTGGAGAACGGGACCAGCGTCTGGCCGCTCTCCTGCTCGTCCGCGGCGCCGTGCATGGTCGCCGTGGCCCGGCCCAGGTCGGCGACCACGGCCGCGATCTCCTCCGGGTCGTCCAGGTCCGACCAGTCCAGGTCCACCGCGTACGGGGAGACCTCCGCGACGAGCTGGCCGGCCCCGTCCAGCTCGGTCCAGCCGAGCCACGGGTCGGCGTGCGCCTGCAGGGCCCGCTGGGAGATCACGGTGCGGTGGCCCTCGTGGAGGAAGTACTCGCGCACCGACCGGTCGGTGACGTGCCGGGACACGGCCGGGGTCTGGGCCTGCTTGAGGTAGATCACGACGTCGTTCTCCAGGGCGTCGCTGTGCCCCTCCAGCAGGATGTTGTACGAGGGGAGGCCGGCCGAGCCGATCCCGACGCCCCGGCGGCCCACCACGTCCTTGACCCGGTAGGAGTCCGGGCGGACCAGGGACTCGTCGGGCAGCGTCTCCAGGTACCCGTCGAAGGCGGCGAGCACCTTGTACCGGGTGGCCGCGTCCAGCTCGACGGTCCCCGGGCCGGGGGAGAAGCGGCGCTCGAAGTCACGGATCTCGGTCATCGAGTCGAGCAGCGAGAAACGGGTGCGGCGGCGGGCGGCGCGCAGGGCCTCCAGGAGGGGGCCGTCGGCGGTGTCCAAGGTGAAGGCAGGCACCTCGTCGTTCTTGGCGCCGGTGGCCAGCGCGTGGATGCGCTCCCGGTAGGCGGCCGCGTAGATCCGTACCAGCTCGCTGATCTGGTCGTCGCTGAGCGCCTTGGTGTAGCCGAGCAGGGCGACGGAGGCGGAGAACCGCTTCAGGTCCCAGGTGAAGGGGCCGACGTAGGCCTCGTCGAAGTCGTTGACGTTGAAGACCAGCCGGCCCTGGGCGTTCATGTAGGTGCCGAAGTTCTCGGCGTGCAGATCGCCGTGGATCCACACCCGGCCGGTGCGCTCGTCCAGGTACGGGCCGCCGTGCCGCTCGTGCTCCAGGTCGGCGTAGAAGAGGCAGGCCGTGCCCCGGTAGAAGGCGAAGGCCGAGGCCGCCATCTTGCGGAACTTGACGCGGAAGGCCGCCGGGTCGGCGGTGATCAGCTCGCCGAAGGCGGTGCCGAACACGTCGAGTATCTGCTCGGCGCGCTGCTCGTCGGTCGTCTCGGGAACCGCCATGGGGGGTGCCTCCTGGTGGCGCGGGGTGGATCGCATTTCGGACACTGTCGTTGGGTTGTGCAACGCATGACCGTACCCGCCAGTGCCCGTGATCTGTCACCGCGGCCACGTAGGATTCATTGCTGCCGCCCCCTCTCTCCCGCCCGGAGGCCCCCACCGTGACCAAGACGCCGTTCACGCACCTGCACGTCCACACCCAGTACTCCCTGCTGGACGGTGCCGCGCGGCTGAAGGACATGTTCAACGCGTGCAACGAGATGGGCATGACGCACATCGCGATGTCCGACCACGGCAACCTGCACGGCGCCTATGACTTCTTCCACACGGCGAAGAAGGCCGGTGTGACGCCGATCATCGGCATCGAGGCGTACGTCGCCCCGGAGTCCCGGCGCAACAAGCGGCGCATCCAGTGGGGCCAGCCCCACCAGAAGCGCGACGACGTGTCCGGTTCCGGCGGTTACACCCACAAGACGATCTGGGCGGCGAACTCCACCGGGCTGCACAACCTCTTCCGGCTGTCCTCCGACGCGTACGCCGAGGGCTGGCTGACCAAGTGGCCGCGCATGGACAAGGAGACGATCTCCCAGTGGTCGGAGGGGCTGATCGCCTCCACGGGCTGCCCCTCCGGCGAGGTGCAGACCAGGCTGCGGCTCGGCCAGTTCGACGAGGCCGTGCAGGCCGCCTCCGACTACAAGGACATCTTCGGCGAGGGGCGCTACTTCCTGGAGCTGATGGACCACGGCATCGAGATCGAGCGCCGGGTCCGTGACGGGCTGCTGGAGATCGGCAAGAAGCTCGGCATCCCGCCGCTGGTGACGAACGACTCGCACTACACGTACGCGCACGAGGCCACCGCACACGACGCCCTGCTCTGCATCCAGACCGGCAAGAACCTCTCGGACCCGGACCGCTTCCGCTTCGACGGCACCGGCTACTACCTCAAGTCCACGGACGAGATGTACGCGGTCGACTCCTCGGACGCCTGGCAGGAGGGCTGTGCCAACACCCTCCTGGTGGCCGAGCAGATCGACACCACCGGCATGTTCGAGGCCAAGAACCTCATGCCGAAGTTCGAGATCCCCGAAGAGGGCTACACCGAGATCACCTGGTTCCGCGAGGAAGTGCGGCGCGGCATGGCCCGCCGCTACCCCGGAGGCGTCCCCGAGGACCGCCAGCGGCAGGCCGAGTACGAGCTGGACGTCATCATCCAGATGGGGTTCCCCGGCTACTTCCTCGTCGTCGCCGACTTCATCATGTGGGCCAAGAACCAGGGCATCGCGGTGGGCCCGGGCCGTGGCTCCGCCGCCGGTTCGATCGTCGCGTACGCCATGGGCATCACCGACCTCGACCCCATCACCCACGGTCTGATCTTCGAGCGGTTCCTGAACCCCGAGCGCGTCTCCATGCCCGATGTCGACATCGACTTCGACGAGCGCAGGCGCGTCGAAGTGATCCGGTACGTGACCGACAAGTACGGCGACGACAAGGTCGCCATGATCGGCACGTACGGAAAGATCAAGGCGAAGAACGCCATCAAGGACTCCGCCCGCGTCCTCGGCTACCCGTACGCCATGGGCGACCGGCTCACCAAGGCGATGCCCGCCGACGTCCTCGGCAAGGGCATCGACCTCAACGGCATCACCGACCCCTCGCACCCGCGCTACGGCGAGGCCGGCGAGATCCGCTCGATGTACGAGAACGAGCCGGACGTCAAGAAGGTCATCGACACCGCGCGCGGCGTCGAGGGCCTGGTCCGCCAGATGGGCGTGCACGCCGCCGGCGTGATCATGTCCAGCGAGCCGATCGTCGACCACGCCCCGATCTGGGTGCGGCACACGGACGGCGTGACCATCACGCAGTGGGACTACCCCCAGTGCGAGTCGCTCGGCCTGATCAAGATGGACTTCCTGGGCCTGCGCAACCTCACGATCATGGACGACGCCGTCAAGATGGTGAAGGCCAACAAGGGGATCGACCTCGACCTCCTCGGCCTGCCGCTCGACGACCCCAAGACCTTCGAACTGCTCGGCCGCGGTGACACCCTCGGCGTCTTCCAGTTCGACGGCGGGCCCATGCGGTCCCTGCTGCGCCTGATGAAGCCCGACAACTTCGAGGACATCTCCGCCGTCTCGGCCCTGTACCGGCCGGGCCCGATGGGCATGAACTCGCACACGAACTACGCCCTGCGCAAGAACAAGCAGCAGGAGATCACCCCGATCCACCCGGAGCTGGAGGAGCCCCTCAAGGAGATCCTCGGCGTCACCTACGGCCTCATCGTGTACCAGGAGCAGGTGCAGAAGGCCGCCCAGATCATCGCCGGGTACTCGCTCGGCGAGGCCGACATCCTGCGCCGCGTGATGGGCAAGAAGAAGCCCGAGGAACTGGCGAAGAACTTCGTCATCTTCGAGGCGGGCGCGAAGGAGAAGGGCTTCAGCGACCAGGCGATCAAGGCGCTGTGGGACGTCCTGGTCCCCTTCGCCGGCTACGCCTTCAACAAGGCCCACTCGGCCGCGTACGGCCTGGTCTCCTACTGGACCGCCTACCTCAAGGCCAATTTCCCGGCCGAGTACATGGCGGGCCTGCTCACCTCGGTCAAGGACGACAAGGACAAGTCCGCGATCTACCTGAACGAGTGCCGCCGGATGGGCATCAAGGTGCTCCCGCCGAACGTGAACGAGTCGGAGGCGAACTTCGCCGCCCAGGGCGACGACGTGATCCTCTTCGGCCTCACCGCCGTGCGCAACGTCGGCCAGAACGTCGTCGAGTCGATCATCAAGAGCAGGAAGGCCAAGGGGAAGTACTCCACCTTCCCCGACTTCCTGGACAAGGTCGAAGCCGTCGTCTGCAACAAGCGCACGGTCGAGTCCCTGATCAAGGCCGGCGCCTTCGACGAGATGGGCCACACCCGCAAGGGCCTGGTCGCCCACCACGAGCCGATGATCGACAACGTGGTCGCCGTCAAGCGCAAGGAGGCCGAGGGCCAGTTCGACCTCTTCGGCGGAATGGGTGACGAGGGCGCGAGCGACGAGCCCGGCTTCGGTCTCGACGTGGAGTTCTCCGACGTCGAGTGGGAGAAGTCCTACCTGCTCGCCCAGGAGCGCGAGATGCTCGGCCTCTACGTCTCCGACCACCCGCTCTTCGGCCTGGAGCACGTGCTCTCCGACAAGACCGACGCGGGCATCTCCCAGCTCACCGGCGGCGAGCACTCCGACGGCGCCGTCGTCACCATCGGCGGCATCATCTCGGGCCTCCAGCGCAAGATGACCAAGCAGGGCAACGCCTGGGCCATCGCCACCGTCGAGGACCTGGCCGGCTCCATCGAGTGCATGTTCTTCCCCGCGACCTACCAGCTCGTCTCCACCCAGCTGGTCGAGGACACCGTCGTCTTCGTCAAGGGCCGCCTCGACAAGCGCGAGGACGTCCCCCGGCTGGTCGCGATGGAGATGATGGTTCCCGACCTGTCCAACGCCGGCACCAACGCGCCCGTCGTCCTGACCATCCCGACCGTCAAGGTGACCCCGCCGATGGTGACCCGGCTCGGCGAGATCCTGCGCCACCACCACGGCAACAGCGAGGTCCGGATCAAGCTCCAGGGGCCGCGCACCACCACCGTGCTCCGGCTCGACAAGCACCGGGTCAAGCCCGACCCGGCGCTCTTCGGCGACCTCAAGGTGCTGCTCGGGCCGTCCTGCCTGGCCGGCTAGGCACGCCCCGGCAGCCTCCGGCACCCCCGCCCCCGTACGCGGGAAGGCCCGCCCCCGTCGACAGGGGCGGGCCTTTCCGCATGCGGGGGAGGCGTCAGTTGTGGCCGAACTTCTTTTCCCTCTTCTTGCCGGCCATCTGCAGCGGGCTCGGTGCCGCCGAGGTCGAGGGCGCGGGCGACGACTCCATCGAGGTCTTCGCCGGATCCTGCGAAGCCGAGCGGTCCTGTGACTTGGCGGGCTGCTGGCGGTTCTTGTTCTTGGCCATGGGATGCCTCCGTGGGGGATTGTGTGAAGAAGACCTGTGGGGCCAGGGCCGCCTTCACACTCACACAGGGCCGTAAACGGCGCATTTTGGATCATTACCGCGCGTAGTCGGGGCTCCTGCCGGGGAACTCCGGGAGATACGCCACGCCGATGATCGAGTTCCGGCCGTCAAGGCCGTTGCCGTCGGGCAGACTCGGGGAAACCGCGAAAGACACAGAGGACCCCCAGGGAAGAGGGTGGTACGCGTGGACCGCTGCGTCGTCCTGGTGGACGCCGGCTATCTGCTGGGCGCCGCCGCGAGCCTCCTCGCAGGAGAGCCCTCCCGCTCCCGGATCACCGTCGACCATGCGGCCCTCATCCAGGGCCTGCGCGAGCGCGCCGAGGCCGACACCGAGCAGCCCCTCCTGCGGATCTACTGGTTCGACGGCGCACCCGACCGGGTGCCCCAGCCCGAACACCGGCGGCTGCGCGTCATGTCCCGGGTCACCGTCCGCCTCGGCGCCCTGACCCGCAGCGACGGCCGCTGGGCCCAGAAGGGCGTCGACGCGGCCATGCACGCCGAGCTCACCGAGCTCGCCCGCAACCGGGCCTGCTCGGACGTCGTACTCGTCACCGGCGACGGCGACCTGCTGCCCGGCCTGATGTCCGCCAAGGAGCACGGGGTCGCCGTCCACCTGTGGGCCGTCCAGGCCGCCGACGGGGACTACAACCAGTCCGAGGACCTCGTCGCCGAAGCCGACGAACGCCGCGTCCTGGACCGCACCTGGATCACCCGCGCCGTCCGCGCCCGCGACCTCACCGGACTCTGCGCCCCCGCCCCGGCCCCGCGCCCCGAGATCGCCGCCATCCTCTCCGCGCCGCTGCCCGAGGCCGCCCTCGCCGAGGCCGCCCGCGGCAACGGCAACGGAACCCGGCCCGCGGCCCCCGTGGAGCCCGAGGAGGGCGGCGTGCCCGCCACCACCGCGGCCGGCGCCCCGGGCGGCAGGACCGTCCCCACCCCGAAGGACCTCGCGGGCGCCCTGCGCGCCCCCGGACCCGCCGCCACCGCCCCCGGCCAGGCCCTCGGCGCCGCGCCGGCCGGCAGCGCCCTGCGGTGGTCCTCCGACAAGGGGTGGGTCGACCGCGCCGGGCCGCTCGGCGAGCCCGCCGAGACCGCCTCGCTGCCCACCCTCGCCCAGCTCACCTCCGCCGAACAGCGCTGGGCCGACCGCGAGGAGGACATCACCACCGTCGGCGGCGACCCCTTCGAGGTCGGTCAGGTGTTCGCCCGGCGCTGGATGGAACGGCTCCCGGAAACCGTGCACCTCCAGAAACTGGCCACCATGTACCCGCGGATCCCGCACCGGATCGACGGGGAGCTGCTGCGCTACGCCGCCCGGTTCGGACTCCTCGCGCACAAGGACGACCAGATCGACGAGCACGACCGGTACGCCATCCGGGCCGGATTCTGGCGCGAGATCGACGTACGGGCGGCCGCCGAACACGTGGCCGGAACCGGATCCCCGGCCTCCGCGGCCGCCGCCCAGGGGGCTCCCGGAGCCCCCGGTGCGGCCCCCGTCACAGTGGCGCAGACGGCCCCGGCAGCCGAGTAGGGGCCACAACCCCGTAGGCTGCTCCCTCGTGAGTACGGGGACAGCACAGGCAGGATCGCCGCGCGGGAGCAGCACGGCAGGAGCCGCGGGACCGGCTCCCGACGTGGTCTGCACGGTACGCGACCTGGTCAAGACCTATCCCGCGGTACGAGGACGGCGCGGGGCCCCGGCCCTGCCCGAGACCCGTGCCACCGACGGCATCTCCCTGGACGTGCGGCGCGGCGAGATCTTCGGGCTGCTCGGCCCCAACGGCGCCGGCAAATCGACCCTGGTCCGCCAGCTCACCGGTCTGCTGCGGCCCGACTCCGGCTCGGTGAACCTGCTCGGCCACGACCTCGTACGCCACCCCGACCGGGCGGCCCGGCTGCTGTCCTACCTGGGGCAGGAATCCACCGCCCTCGACGAGCTCACGGTCTCGCTGGCCGCCGAGACGACCGGCCGGCTGCGGGGCCTCGGGCTGCGCGAGGCACGGGCCGCCCGGGACTCCGTCCTGGAGGAGCTCGGCCTGACCGGGATCGCCGGACGCCCCCTGAAGAAGCTCTCCGGCGGGCAGCGGCGCCTCGCCTGCTTCGCCGCCGCACTCGTGGGGGAGCGGCCCGTCCTGGTGCTCGACGAACCCACGACCGGCATGGACCCGGTGGCCCGGCGGGCCGTCTGGGCCGCCGTCGACCGCCGCCGCGCCCAGACCGGCGCCACCGTGCTGCTGGTCACCCACAACGTCATCGAGGCCGAGACCGTCCTCGACCGGGTCGCCGTCATCGACCAGGGCCGGGTCATCGCCTGCGACACCCCGGCCGGGCTCAAGGCCGAGGTGTCCGGCGAGGTCCGCCTCGAACTGGTCTGGCGCGAGTCCGCTCCGCTCGGCTTTCCGGAGGTCGCGGAGCTGCGCGAGCGCGCGGTGGAGACGGGGCGGCGCTGGGTGCTGCGGCTCGGGTCCGACGAGGCGCGGGCCGCGGTGGCCGCGGTGACCGGCGGCCCCGCCTTCGCCGCCCTCGACGATTTCACGCTGGCCACGCCGAGCCTGGAGGACGTGTACCTCGCACTGGGCGGACGCACCTCGAAGGGACTGGTGAAGGCATGAGCGCCACCGCCGCCACCACGGACGCCGCCACGGCCGCGGCCGCACCCGTCACCGCCCCGGGCGTACTGGCACCCCGCGCCCGGTTCCTCCCGGCGCTGGCCGCCGTCTACCGGGCCCAGCTGTCCCGCGCGCGGGTCTCGCGGATCCCGCTGCTGTTCGTGGCCACCTTCCAGTCCGTCGGGATCATGATCCTGATGCGGGGCGTGGTCGACGGGGGCTCCGAGGCGCGGGCCGTCGTCGCCGGTTCCTCCGTGCTGGTCGTCGCCTTCGTCGCGCTGAACCTGCTCGCGCAGTACTTCGGCCAGCTCCGGGCCAGCGGCGGGCTCGACCACTACGCCACCCTGCCGGTGCCGCCCGCGTCGGTGGTGCTGGGCGCCGCCGCCGCGTACGCCTCCTTCACGCTGCCCGGCACCCTGGTGACGGCGGTCTTCGGCAGCGTGCTCTTCGGGCTGCCGATGGGCGGACTGTGGATCCTGGCCGCCGTGGTGCCGCTGGCCGGGGCCGCGCTCGCCGGGCTCGGCGCGGCACTGGGACTGCTCGCGCCGCGCCAGGAGCTGGCCACCCTGGCCGGGCAGCTCGGCATGTCGGCGGCGCTGCTCCTGGGCGTGCTGCCGCCCGAGCGGATGCCGGACGTCATCGTCTGGGCGCGGGACCTGCTGCCGTCCACGTACGGCGTGGAGGCCTTCGCCCGCACCTTCGAGCCGCACCCGGACTGGGCGGCGGTCCTCCTCGACCTCGGCGTGTGCGCGGGGGTGGGTGTGCTGTCCCTCACCGTCGCGACCTGGGCCTACCGGCGGGCCGCGGTCCGCTGACGCCCGCCGGGGCCGATCGTTAAATCAAACACTTCCTGGCACGATGTGGGGGTGACCGAAGCCGTGACCCCCTATGACAAGCCCGACCAGCCGCCGTCGGAGCCGTCTTCCGCGCAAGCCCCGGCCGGGTCCGCGCCGGAGCCCGCCTTCTCCCCGTCCGACATCCGCGACGGGGCCGCCATCGCCCTCGTGATCGGCGTGGCCGGCGTGCTCCTCGGGCTGCTGTGGGTCTGGCTCGCGCCGCGCGTGCAGTACGTCTCCAACGGCGAGGCCGTGTTCCTCCGGGACACGGAGAGCGAAGCGCGCATCGGGGCGGACGGGACCTTCCTGCTGCTGTCCGTCGGCTTCGGCGTGCTGAGCGCGCTGGGCGTGTTCCTGTGGCGCCGGGGCGGGGGTGCGGCGCAGGTGGTCGGGCTCGCGGTCGGATCGGTCTTCGCCGCGCTGGTCGGCTGGCGCGTGGGGCTGTGGCTCGGCCCGTCCTCGGACCTGGTGGCGGCCGCGCGGAAGGCGGGGAAGGGGGTTCCCTTCGACGCTCCGCTGGAGCTGCTCGCGCACGGGGCGCTGCTCGGGTGGCCGATGGCGGCCGTCATCGTCCACCTCGGCCTGACGGCGCTGTGGGGTACGCGGGATCCGGCGCCGGAGCTCGCGATGTGGCCTTCGGCGTACTACCAGGCCCCCGCGGAGCCCTCCGCCGCCCCGGCCCCGGACCCGTCCGCCACGGAGCCCCCGCGCCCGTAACCCGGGCCGGGTGGGCCGCGCCCTGCGGGGCTGTCCCCTACCCGCCCTTAGCCCGTTCCCCGGGCTGCGCCCGGACCCCTCCTGGGGCTCCGCCCCAGACCCCGCGCCTCAAACGCCGGCGAGGCTGAACTGTTCCGGCGGAGCCGGACAATCCAGCCCGTCCGGCGTTTGAGGACCGGGTCCGGGCAGTGCCCGGGGAACGGTGGAAGGGTGGGTAGGGGACAGCCCCGCAGGGCACGCCGCCGCTACGCGCGGGCGATCGGGGACAGGGTGGCCGCGGTCAGGGTGGCGAGGGTGGTCGGGGAGAGTTCGACCTCCAGGCCGCGGCGGCCCGCCGAGACGCAGATGGTGGGGAAGCCGGAGGCCGAGGCGTCCAGGACCGTGGGGAGCCGCTTGCGCTGGCCCAGCGGGGAGATGCCGCCCAGGACGTAGCCCGTGGTGCGCTCGGCCAGCGCCGGATCGGCCATCGCCGCACGCTTGCCGCCCACCGCGGAGGCCAGGGCCTTCAGGTCGAGGCTGCCCGAGACCGGGACCACCGCGACCACGAGGGAGCCGTCCACGTCGGCGAGGAGCGTCTTGAAGACCTGCGCGGGGGAGACGCCCAGGGCCTGCGCGGCCTCCTCGCCGTAGGAGGGGTGGGCCGGGTCGTGCTCGTAGGCGTGCACGGTGTACTCGGCGCCGGCCGCCGTCAGGGCCACGATCGCCGGAGTGCCCGCCGGCTTCTTCTTCGCCATGGGTCCTTCGTCAGTTGGGGCTCGTCGGGGCGCGGGTGAGGTCCACGGCCGGGAGCGAGGGGAGATGGCGGATCACGGCCGTCTCGGTGCGCAGCAGCTTCAGCTCCTCCGCGAGGCGGGTCGCCGTGTCCGGGGCCTGGAGCAGCCGCTGCTTCGCCGGGATGTCCAGCACCGCGGCCGCGGCGACCAGGTACGAGACCACCGACGGCTCGTCGGGGAGGTCCATGCCGGTCAGGGACCGTTCGCGGGCCCCCGCGAGCCGCTTCTGATACGTGCGGAACGCCCGCAGCACACCCTCCGCCAGCGCGCCCGCGCCGTCGCCCGTGTCCTCGGGGAGCTCCTCCAGCTCCGCCACCAGGAACGGGCCGGACGCGTCGACGGACAGCAGCCGGACCCGGACGGTGCCGGTGGCCATGACCTCGAAGCTGCCGTCCTCCCGCTCCCGGATCGAGGCCGCGTCCGCGATGCAGCCCACCCGGTGGAAGGCCTGGACCGGGTCCGCGCCGAAACCGGCGGCCGGGCCGCGCTCGGGCACGGCCGTCTGGTCCGGCAGGCCGGGCGCGGTCGGCGCGACCTCGCGGCCGTCGCGGATCGCGACGACCGCGAAACGGCGGGGCTCTTCCTCTCCCGCCTTCAGCAGCTCGCGCATCATGGCGCGATAACGCTCCTCGAAGATGTTCAGCGGGAGCACGAGTCCCGGGAACAGCACCGAGTTCAGCGGGAAGAGGGGCAGGCGAACGGTGGTCACGAGGCACAGGGTAGTGGCCCCGGCCGGAGGACCGTCACCCCCGCCTCAGGACGCGGGAGGCTCCCGCCGCCACGGTCGTGGCCAGGATCCAGCCCAGGATGACCAGGGCCGCCGTGCCCCACTGCCAGGCGCCGTGCAGAATCCACTGGTCCTGCTGGCCGAGGTCGATCACCGGGAGCAGCAGGTCCAGCGCGAACAGCACCGGGTTCCAGTCCGGGTGCTCCTCGGCCTTGAGCGGCGGCGGCTTCCCGTGCACCGCGAAGAGCACCGCCCCGGCCGCCCACAGCACGGCCATCCACAGCGCCGCCCGCCCCGGCCGGTAGCCGTAGACCACCGTCCAGTCCTGGAGGTACCCCCACGCGCGCAGCGCCCGCGGCAGCGTCGACCGCCGACGCCGCTGCTTGGCGATCAGCACCTCGCGGGCGTCCGCGTCCTCCCCGGAGGCCCGCAGGACCGCGGCGAGCCGCTCGTACGGTTCCGGGGAGTACTCGGGGGTGGCCGCCTCGACCCACTGCAGCCGCAGGGCCGGCGGGAAATGGCCCCGGGGCGCGAGGATCTCGTAGCCGAAGCCCTCGATGGACAGCCCGCCCGGGCGGGCCGGCCAGCTCGTGGCCATGTCCACGAGCTTGACCACCTGCGAGCCCGACAGCACCACCCGGCCCCGCTCCGGTCGCTCGCCCACGAACCGCAGCTCCGGGGTGTGGATGCGGCGCAGCGAGACCTCCTGGTCCTCCGTGAGGGTGAACCGGGCCCCGTAGAAGTCCACGGCGTCCCCGAAGCGGCCGTCGTCCAGCCGCAGGCCGCCCCGGCACTCGAAGTGCTGCGCGGGCTCGCCCCGCAGCGGGGTGTAGCCCTGCCCGTAGGGGGGAGTGGAGTCGCCCGCGGTGTAGTCCAGGGCGATGGAGGTCAGGTAGAGGGTGCGCTCGACGGTGAGCTGCGGGGCGTTCAGCGCCCGCTTCGCGGCCGGATTGCTCAGGCGGGCCCCGCGCAGGCTCATCGACACGCCGATCTTGGCGCCGCGCAGGCTCACCTCTCCGTAGGTCCGCAGCAGCTCGCCCTGGAAGTCCTGCGCGACCGACATCCCGTCGGCGGCCAGCGCCCGCCCCTTGCTGTCGCGCTGCACCACCGCCTCGCTGATCAGCAGGTCGGTGCCGATCTGCGCGTCGGTCAGCCGGATCCCGCGCGCCACCCGGCAGCGCGGCAGGTGCAGGTCGCCCTCCGTCTGCAGCCGGGCCGCGTCCAGCCGGGGTATCGCGCAGTTGACCAGGCGCAGCGTGCCGAAGCGGGTCTCCGAGAGCTGCACCTCGCCGTCGAAGCGGCAGGACTGGAGCTCCACGTACGGGGTGACCGTGCCGCCGGACAGGTCGAGGCGGCCGGTGATCCGCACGCCGCGCAGCTTCAGCGAGGCCACCCGGCCCCGCACCGGGTCCGGCCCGTGGAGCAGCAGCAGGGCCACCACCGCCGCGCGCACGCTGCGCTCGGGTCCCCACACCCGGTCGGCGTGCGGATCGTCCCGCTCGGCCGTGCGGGTGCTCAGATCGCAGACGCTGCCGGTCCGGAAGGCGTCCCACATGCGCCGTTCGGGGCCGGTCAGATCGTCCGGATCCCCGTCCGGGCGTACTTCGGCCATGGCGGCCCCCCTCCGCTCGTCCGCACGGCCGAGCCGCGCGGCCCCCCTCCGCTCGTACGCGCGGACGAGCCGCGCGTACTGCACGCTAGAGGGCTGCTGTGACATCGGGAAACGTCCGTGGCCTGTATCAGCCAGTGATACGGACGAACGGTGCCGCGAGGCGGTCTGAGAGAATTGCCAGGTGATCTCTCGTATCGACCTGCGCGGCGACACCCTCCCCGAGGGTGGCGCCCTGCGCGATCTGCTGCCCCGTGCCGAGTTCGACGTAGAAGCCGCCCTGGAGAAGGTGCGGCCCATCTGCGAGGACGTCCACCATCGTGGGACGGCGGCGCTGATCGAGTACGCGCAGAAGTTCGACGGGGTCGAGCTCGAGCAGGTCAGGGTGCCCGCCGAGGCGCTCACGACCGCTCTGGAGCAGCTCGACCCGGCCGTCCGCGCCGCCCTGGAGGAGTCGATCCGGCGCGCCCGGATCGTGCACCGCACCCAGCGCCGCACCGAGCACACCACCCAGGTGGTCCCCGGCGGAACGGTGACCGAGAAGTGGGTTCCCGTCGAGCGCGTGGGGCTGTACGCCCCGGGCGGCCGCTCGGTGTACCCGTCCTCCGTCGTCATGAACGTCGTCCCGGCCCAGGAGGCCGGCGTCGGGTCCATCGCGCTCGCCTCCCCGCCGCAGAAGGAGTTCGGGGGCCTGCCGCACCCGACGATCCTGGCCGCCTGCGCGCTGCTCGGCGTGGACGAGGTGTACGCCGCGGGAGGCGCCCAGGCCGTCGCGATGTTCGCGTACGGGACGGAAGAGTGCCCGCCCGCCAACATGGTGACCGGCCCCGGCAACATCTGGGTCGCCGCCGCCAAGCGCTACTTCACCGGAAGGATCGGCATCGACACCGAGGCCGGCCCGACCGAGATCGCGGTCCTCGCGGACTCCACGGCCGACCCGGTGCACGTCGCCGCCGACCTGATCAGCCAGGCCGAGCACGACCCGCTGGCCGCCGCCGTCCTGGTGACGGACTCCGAGGAGCTCGCGGCCGCCGTCGAGAAGGAACTGGAGCCGCAGGTCGCGGCCACCAAGCACGTCGAGGACCGGATCAAGCCCGCGCTGGCCGGCCGCCAGTCCGCGATCGTGCTGGTCGACAGCCTGGAGGACGGCCTCAAGGTCGTCGACGCGTACGGCGCCGAGCACCTGGAGATCCAGACCGCCGACGCGGCCGCCTGGGCCGCCCGCGTGCGCAACGCCGGCGCGATCTTCGTCGGCCCGTGGTCCCCGGTCTCGCTCGGCGACTACTGCGCCGGCTCCAACCACGTGCTGCCCACCGGCGGCTGCGCCTGCCACTCCTCGGGCCTGTCCGTGCAGTCCTTCCTGCGCGGCATCCACATCGTCGACTACACGCGCGACGCCCTCGCCGAGGTCACCCACCACGTGGTGACCCTCGCCGAGGCCGAGGACCTGCCCGCGCACGGCGCGGCTCTGAAGGCACGATTCGGGTGGAAGGTTCCGCAGGCATGACCGGCACGACCGACAGCACGGAGGGCACGGCCGTCATCGGCATCGACGACCTCCCCATCCGCGACGAGCTGCGCGGCAAGACCCCGTACGGCGCCCCGCAGCTGGACGTGCCCGTCCAGCTCAACACCAACGAGAACCCGTACGGTCTGCCCGAGCAGCTCGTCGCGCGGATCGCCGAGCGGGTCGCCGAGGCCGCCCGCACCCTCAACCGGTACCCCGACCGGGACGCGGTCGAGCTGCGCACCGAGCTCGCCGCCTACCTCACCCGTACCGGCAAGCACCCGGTCGCGCGGGAGAACGTATGGGCCGCCAACGGCTCCAACGAGGTCCTCCAGCAGCTGCTGCAGACCTTCGGCGGACCCGGCCGCTCCGCGATCGGCTTCGAGCCCTCGTACTCGATGCACGCGCTGATCGCGCGCGGCACCGGGACCGACTGGATCTCCGGCCCGCGCAACGAGGACTTCACCATCGACGTGGAGGCGGCCGAACAGGCGATCGCCGAGCACGCCCCCGACGTCGTCTTCATCACCTCGCCCAACAACCCCACGGGCACCGCCGTCGGGGCCGAGACCGTCCTGGCCCTCTACGAGGCCGCGCAGGCGGCCAAGCCGTCCCTCGTCATCGTCGACGAGGCCTACGTGGAGTTCAGCCACCGGGACTCGCTGCTGCCGCTGATCGAGGGCCGCCCGAACCTGGTGGTCTCCCGGACCATGTCCAAGGCCTTCGGCGCCGCCGGGCTGCGCCTCGGCTACCTGGCCGCGCACCCGGCCGTGGTCGACGCCGTACAGCTCGTACGCCTGCCGTACCACCTGTCGGCCGTCACCCAGGCGACCGCGCTGGCCGCCCTGGAGTTCACCGACACCCTGCTCGGCTACGTCGAGCAGCTCAAGGCCGAGCGGGACCGCCTGGTCACCGAGCTGCGGGGGATCGGCTTCGAGGTCACCGACTCCGACTCGAACTTCGTACAGTTCGGCCGGTTCGAGAACTCCCACACCGCCTGGCAGAAGATCCTCGACCAGGGTGTCCTGGTCCGGGACAACGGCGTACCGGGATGGCTGCGGGTCACCGCGGGCACCCCGGCCGAGAACGACGCGTTCCTGGAAGCGGTTCGCGCACTGAAGAAGGAGCAGCACGCATGAGCCGCATCGGACGGGTCGAACGGACCACGAAGGAGACCTCGGTCCTCGTCGAGATAAACCTCGACGGCACGGGCAAGGTCGACGTCTCGACGGGCGTGGGCTTCTACGACCACATGCTCGACCAGCTCGGCCGCCACGGCCTCTTCGACCTCACGGTCAAGACCGAGGGCGACCTGCACATCGACAGCCACCACACCATCGAGGACAGCGCCCTCGCGCTCGGCGCCGCCTTCAAGCAGGCCCTCGGCGACAAGGTCGGCATCTACCGCTTCGGCAACTGCACCGTGCCGCTCGACGAGTCCCTCGCCCAGGTGACCGTCGACCTGTCCGGCCGCCCCTACCTCGTGCACACCGAGCCCGAGAACATGGCGCCGATGATCGGCACGTACGACACGACGATGACCCGGCACATCTTCGAGTCCTTCGTCGCGCAGGCCCAGATCGCCCTGCACATCCACGTGCCCTACGGCCGCAACGCCCACCACATCGTGGAGTGCCAGTTCAAGGCGCTGGCCCGGGCCCTGCGCTACGCCGCCGAGTTCGACCCGCGCGCCGCCGGGATCCTGCCCTCCACGAAGGGCGCCCTCTAGCGTGAACGGGCTCAACACGATCCTGATCTTCCTCGGCCTCTTCCTGGCCGGTGGAGCGTATTCCTTCAAGAAGCAGGACATCTCCACCTCCGTCGTCGTCCTGCTCGGCCTCGCCTCCGTGATGTGCCTGGTCGCCGGAGTGCTGCGGATCCAGGGAATTTGGGAGTGAGCGCTTTGGCCCCCACCAAGAAGGTCGTGGTCTTCGACTACGGCTTCGGCAACGTCCGCTCCGCCGAGCGCGCCCTCGCGCGCGCCGGCGCGGACGTGGAGATCACCCGCGACTACGGCAAGGCCATGGACGCCGACGGACTCCTCGTCCCCGGCGTCGGCGCCTTCTCCGCCTGCATGCAGGGGCTCAAGGACGCGCGCGGCGACTGGATCATCGGCCGCCGGCTGTCCGGCGGCCGCCCGGTCATGGGCATCTGCGTCGGCATGCAGATCCTCTTCGAGCGCGGCATCGAGCACGGCGTGGAGACCGAGGGACTCGACGAGTGGCCCGGCACGGTCGGCCCGCTCCAGGCCCCGATCGTCCCCCACATGGGCTGGAACACCGTGGACGCGCCGGCCGACAGCCAGGCCTTCGCCGGCCTGGACGAGGACGCCCGCTTCTACTTCGTGCACTCCTACGCGGCCCACGACTGGTCGCTGGAAGTCACCAACCCGCTGATCAAGGCCCCCAAGGTCACCTGGGCCACGCACGGCGAGAAGTTCGTCGCGGCGGTGGAGAACGGGGCCCTGTGGGCCACCCAGTTCCACCCCGAGAAGTCCGGCGACGCCGGCGCCCAGCTCCTCACCAACTGGATCGAGACCCTGTGATGACGACGTCGAAGAAGCTCGAACTGCTCCCCGCCGTCGACGTCCGCGACGGCCAGGCCGTCCGCCTCGTGCACGGCGTGTCCGGCAGCGAGACCTCCTACGGCTCCCCGCTCCAGGCCGCCCTGGCCTGGCAGTCGGCCGGCGCCGAATGGCTGCACCTGGTCGACCTGGACGCCGCCTTCGGCACCGGTGACAACCGGGCGCTCGTCGCCGAGATCACCGGCGCCATGGACATCAAGGTCGAACTGTCCGGCGGCATCCGCGACGACGCCACGCTCGCCGCGGCCCTCGCCACCGGCTGCACCCGCGTCAACCTCGGCACCGCCGCCCTGGAGACCCCCGAGTGGGCCGCCAAGGCCATCGCCGAGCACGGCGACAAGATCGCCGTGGGCCTCGACGTACGCGGCACCACGCTCAAGGGCCGCGGCTGGACCAGCGAGGGCGGGGACCTCTACGAGACCCTCGCGCGCCTGGACTCCGAGGGCTGCGCCCGGTACGTCGTCACCGACATCGGCAAGGACGGCACCCTCACCGGCCCCAACCTGGAGCTGCTGACGAACGTCTGCGCCGCCACCGACCGGCCCGTCGTCGCCTCCGGCGGCATCTCCTCCCTCGACGACCTGCGCGCCCTCGCCGGGCTCGTCGGCGCCGGGGTCGAGGGCGCCATCGTGGGCAAGGCCCTGTACGCCAAGGCGTTCACGCTCGAAGAAGCCCTGAAGGTGGTCTCCGCATGACGTCAGAGAACAGCTCCGCCGTCCGCCGCATCTCCTCCGGCGGCCCCTACGAGGACGTCCTCGGCTACTCCCGCGCCGTCCAGCTCCCGAACGGCCTCGTCCTGGTCTCCGGCTGCACCGGGGCCGACGCGGGCGGCCCGTACGACCAGGCGAAGAAGGCCTTCTCCGTGGCCTTCGCCGCCCTGGAGCAGGCCGGTCTCGGCCCCGAGCACGTGGTCCGCACCCGCATGTACCTCACGCACGCCCGCGACGTGGACGAGGTCGGCCGCGCCCACAGCGAGCTCTTCGACAAGGTCCGCCCCGCCTCGACGCTGCTCATCGTCAACGGGTTCGTGGACCCGAGCATGGTCGTCGAGGTGGAGGTCGAGGCCTTCGGCCCCGTCGGGGAGGGCTCCGCATGAGCCTCGCCGTACGGGTGATCCCCTGCCTGGACGTGGACAACGGCCGCGTGGTCAAGGGCGTCAACTTCCAGAACCTGCGCGACGCGGGCGACCCCGTCGAGATGGCCAAGCTCTACGACGCCGAAGGCGCCGACGAGCTGACCTTCCTCGACATCACCGCGTCCTCCGGGAACCGCGAGACCACCTACGACGTGGTGCGCCGCACCGCCGAGCAGGTCTTCATCCCGCTGACCGTCGGCGGCGGCGTCCGCACCGCCGACGACGTGGACAAGCTGCTGCGGGCCGGCGCCGACAAGGTCGGCGTGAACACCGCCGCCATCGCCCGGCCCGAGCTCATCCAGGAGATCGCCGAGCGGTTCGGCCGGCAGGTGCTCGTCCTGTCCGTCGACGCGCGCCGCACGGCCTCCGGCTCCTTCGAGGTCACCACCCACGGCGGCCGGCAGAGCGCCGGCATCGACGCCGTCGAGTGGGCGCACCGGGCGGCCGAGCTGGGCGCCGGGGAAATCCTGTTGAACTCGATGGACGCGGACGGTACCAAGGACGGCTACGACACCGAGATGATCGCGGCCGTGCGCAAGCACGTCACGGTCCCGGTGATCGCCTCGGGCGGCGCGGGCAAGCTCGCGCACTTCCCGCCGGCGATCGCGGCGGGCGCCGACGCGGTGCTCGCGGCGTCCGTGTTCCACTTCGGCGACCTGCGCATCGGGCAGGTCAAGGACGCACTGAGGGAAGCGGGCCACCCGGTCCGCTGAGGTTCGCTTCGCCCGTGGGGGGCCGGTCGTGAACGGGAACGTGTGGCGGGACGGCAACGTCCTGCGCTGGCTGGCCGCCTACGGGGCCTCCCTCGTCGGGGACGGGGTCTACTTCCTCGCCCTCGGCTGGGCGGCCGCCCGGACGGCCGGCCCGGCCGAGGTCGGCCTGGTCATGGCGGTCGGCGCGATACCGAGGGCGCTGCTCTTGCTGGGCGGCGGGGTGGTCGCCGACCGCTTCGGGCCCCGGCTGGTGGTCATCTCCTCCGACGCGGTGCGGTGCGCCGTCGTCCTGACGCTGGCGCTCGTCCTCGCCCTCGGCTCCCCGGGCCTGTGGGTGCTGGTGCTGGTCGCGCTCGTCTTCGGCATCGTGGACGCGCTGTTCATGCCGGCCGTCGGGGCACTGCCGCCGCGGATCGCGGCGCCCGGGCAGCTGGTACGGGTCCAGGGGATGCGCAGCCTCGCGGAACGCGTCGGGCACACCGCCGGGCCGCCGGTGGCGGGGCTGGCGATGGGGCTGGGCGGGCCGGCGTCCGCCTTCGCGGTGGCCTCGGTGCTGTTCGGGGTCTCGCTGGTGCTGCTGATGGCGGTACGGATCGCTCCCCTCCCGGCGCCGGCACCCGGTGCGGTGGCGACGGCTTCCTCCGACGCCCCCGAGAGCCCTTGGCGGCAGCTCCGCTCGGGGCTCGGCTACATCCGGCGGCACGGGCTGATCGGACCCCTGATGCTGTCGGGGGCGCTGAGCCAGCTCGGCACGTCCGCGCCGATGACGCTGGGGCTGATCCTCGTCTCCGAGGAGCGCGGCTGGGGGCCGGGCGGGGTCGGCTGGATCATCGGCGGGATGGGCGCGGGTGCGGCGTCGAGCGCGCTGGTCCTCACCCTGATCCCGAGGTTCCCCCGGGCCGGGGCGGTCCAGAACCTCACCCTGATCGTCGGCTCGGCCGGCATCGGCGGTCTGGTCCTGGCCCCGAGCCTGCCGGTCGCCGTGGCGCTGGCCGTGCTGACGGGGCTCGTCTGCGGGATCTGCGGCGGCCTGGCCATCGCCCTCATCCAGACGGCCACGGATCCCTCGTACCTGGGGCGGGTCAGCTCCGTCATGGCCTTCACGGCGGTCGGGCTGGCCCCGCTGGCCTATCCCGCCTTCGGCCTCGCCGCCGATCTCTGGGGCGTGACCCCGGTCTTCCTGGCGGGGGCGGCGGTCTCCATGGCCGGGGCCATAGTGGGCACCTCGGCCCCCGCGGTCCGCCGCGCGGAACTGGCCCTGGCCTGAGCCGTTCCTTTTTCTGACGCGCCCCTCGCACCGCTCGGCCCTTGCGGGCCTCCCGGGCTTCGCGGCGCTGCGCCGGGCCCCTTCTTGACGCGTCGCTCGCACCGCTGCGCGGGCTTCGCGGCGCTGCGCCGGACTCCGTCCGGCGGTGGCCGGTCGGGGCTGTCGCCCCTGCCGTCCCGGCGCGCGGCCGGTGGGCGGGTGCGGCTCGGTGGGCCCTGCGGGGGCGGTGTCCCCTACCCACCCTTCGCCCGTTCCCCGGGGCTGCGCCCCGGACCCTTGCCGCGTGCGGCGCCGTTGCCGGGGGCCAGCCCCCGGACCCCCGCTCCTCAAGCGCCGGAGGGGCTGGAGTTTCGCCGGAGGCGGCGCCATCCGGCGGCGGAGGCCCATCCAGCCTCGCCGGCGTTTGAGGCGCGGGGTCTGGGGCGGAGCCCCAGGGGGTCCGGGGCGCAGCCCCGGGGAACGGTGGAAGGGTGGGTAGGGGACCTTGCCCCGCAGGGCCCAGCCGGGCCGCCGCGGCTAGATGCCGAGCTGTGCTCGGGTGAGCTGGGCGACGGCCTCCTTCGGGCCGTCCAGTTCCACCGCGGCAGCGTCCTGGCGGCCGAAGCAGAACAGGGTCAGCTCCCCGGGCTCGCCCGTGACCGTCACCACCGGCGCACCCTTGTGCGCCACCGCCGTCTGGCCGTTCGGGCGGCGCAGCACCAGGCCCACCGGGGAGCGCCGGCCCGTCAGGCGGGACAGCTTCTCCAAGCGGGACCAGAGGGAGTCGGAGAAGACCGGGTCCAGGGGGCGCGGGGACCAGTCCGGCTGGGCCCGGCGGACGTCCTCGGCGTGGACGTAGAACTCCACCGCGTTCGCCAGCTCGTCGATCTGCTTCAGCGAGTAGGGGGACAGCTTCGGCGGGCCGGTCCGGATCAACTGGATGAGTTCCTCGTACGGCTTGGCTCCGTACTCCTCCATCGCCTTGTCCAGGCGGGCCTTCAGCACGTTCAGGAGCAGTCCGCCCGCCGCGTCCGGGCGACGCTCCCGGACCACCACGTGCGCGGCGAGCTCCCGTGTCCGCCAGCCGTCGCACAGCGTCGGCGCCTCCGGGCCCGCCGACTCCAACAGGTCGGCCAGCAGCAGTCGTTCACGCTTCGCATGGGTAGACATGCGGGCCAGCCTACGGCTGGAAGCCGCCCGGTGCCTGCCCATCAGGCGGACACGGAGACTTGATCGTCCCCGCGGCCCGGCACAATGGCTCCCATGAGTACGTCCTCCCTCGATCCCGCCATCGCCGCCCGCCTCAAGCGGTCCGCGGACGGTCTGGTCCCGGCCATCGCCCAGCAGTACGACACCGGTGAGGTGCTCATGCTCGGCTGGATGGACGACGAGGCCCTGCACCGCACCCTGACCACCGGCCGCTGCACGTACTGGTCGCGCAGCCGCCAGGAGTACTGGGTGAAGGGGGACACTTCCGGCCACTTCCAGCACGTGAAGTCCGTCGCGCTCGACTGCGACGCGGACACCGTGCTCGTCCAGGTGGACCAGGTCGGGGCGGCCTGCCACACCGGTGCCCGGACGTGTTTCGATGCCGACGTCCTGCCCCTGGCCGGTCCCTCCGGCCCCACTGCCGAAGCCGAATAGCCGAAGCCGATCACGAGTAGGGTCCCACGCCATGGATCTTGAGACGTTCCGCAAGCTCGCGGCCGACCGCCGCGTCATCCCCGTCAGCCGCAAGCTGCTGGCGGACGGTGACACGCCCGTCGGGCTCTACCGCAAGCTGGCCGCAGAACGCCCCGGGACGTTCCTCCTGGAGTCCGCCGAGAACGGCCGCTCCTGGTCGCGCTACTCCTTCGTCGGCGTCCGCAGCGCCTCCACCCTCACCGTCCGGGACGGCGAGGCCCACTGGATCGGCACCCCGCCCGTCGGCGTCCCGACCTCCGGCGACCCGCTGGAGGCCCTGCGGCAGACCGTGGAGGCCCTGCACACCCCCCGGGACCTGGCCTCCGGGATGCCGCCCTTCACCGGCGGCATGGTCGGCTACCTCGGCTACGACATCGTGCGCCGGCTGGAGCGCATCGGCGAGCACACCGAGGACGACCTGCAGCTGCCCGAGCTGACGATGCTGCTCACCTCCGACCTGGCGGTCCTGGACCACTGGGACGGCACCGTCCAGCTCATCGCCAACGCCATCAACCACAACGACCTCGCCGCGGGCGTGGACGAGGCGTACGCGGACGCCGTGGCCCGCCTCGACGCGATGGAGGCCGACCTCGCGCGGCCCGCCCCGTACGCGCCGATGCCGCTGCCCGCCTCCGAGCTGCCGGAGTACTCGGCCCTGTGGGGCGGCCGGAAGTACCAGGACGCCGTGGAGGACGTGAAGGAGCGGATCCGGGCCGGCGAGGCCTTCCAGGTGGTGCCCTCGCAGCGGTTCGAGACCCCGTGCAGCGCCTCCGCGCTCGACGTCTACCGCGTGCTGCGGGCCACGAACCCGTCGCCGTACATGTACCTCTTCCGCTTCGAGAACGGCTTCGACGTCGTCGGGTCCAGCCCCGAGGCGCTGGTCAAGGTCGAGGACGGGCGGGCCATGGTCCACCCCATCGCCGGCACCCGGCACCGCGGCGCCACCCCGCAGCAGGACAACGAGCTCGCCGACGAGCTGCTGGCCGACCCCAAGGAGCGCGCCGAGCACCTCATGCTCGTCGACCTCGGCCGCAACGACCTCGGCCGGGTCTGCGAGCCGGGATCGGTGGAGGTCGTCGACTTCATGAGCATCGAGCGGTACTCGCACGTCATGCACATCGTCTCCACCGTCACCGGCCGCGTCGCCGAGGGCAGGACCGCCTTCGACGTGCTCACCGCCTGCTTCCCGGCCGGCACCCTGTCCGGCGCGCCCAAGCCGCGCGCCATGCAGATCATCGAGGAACTGGAGCCCACCCGCCGCGGGCTCTACGGCGGCTGCGTCGGCTACCTCGACTTCGCCGGGGACTCGGACACCGCCATCGCCATCCGCACCGCGCTGCTGCGCGACGGGAAGGCGTACGTGCAGGCCGGGGCCGGTGTCGTCGCCGACTCGGTGCCCGAGCTGGAGGACGCGGAGTGCCGCAACAAGGCCGCCGCGGTGCTCCGCGCGGTGGCAGCGGCGAACCGCCTCCACGGCGCCTGAGCGCGTAGGGGATAGTGGGGTACGTGAGTGCCGTACCCCCGCCCCGAACCGAACCCGCCGGTGCCGTCGCCGAGCCCGAGGCCCCCTCGGGCCGCGGCGGCCGCCGCAGCGTGGCCGTCGCGCTGCTGCTCGGCGCGCTCGGCGCCACCGTCGTCCTGCTCGCCTCCGGCCGCGTCTGGGCCCGGGGCGTCGCCGCCATCGGCGGCGGCACGCTGCCGGTGACCGCCGACGGGCGGGCCGTCACCGGCCTGCCCGCCGCCCTGGCCATCGTCGGGCTCGCCGCCCTGGTCGCCGTCTTCGCCGTCCGCGGCCGCAGCCGGCTGCTGGTCTCGGCGCTGCTCGCGCTGAGCGGACTGGGCGCGGGGGCGGCCGCCCTGGTCAACGCGGACGGCCGCCGCGCCCTGGACGAGGAGGCGGCGCGTACGACGGCCGACACCGCGGCCCACGTGGCGGGCCTGACCCATACGGCCTGGCCCTACGTGACGGCCGCCGGCGGGGCGCTGATCCTGCTGGCCGGACTGCTCGCGCTGCGCTTCGGGAGCGCCTGGCCCGCGATGGGCGGCCGCTACGAGCGTGACGGCAGCCCGCGGCCCCGCAAGGCGGCCGTGGTGGACCCGGACCGTCCGGAGGACCTGTGGAAGGCTCTGGACCGCGGCGAGGACCCCACCGGTCCGGACCGGACCCCGTGAACGAGGCCGCGGCCTGGTACGGGACAATGACCATCGAACGTTCTGCACAGCACGTGCGGCGTGCGACAGAGCACACCCGAGTACGAGGAGCAACTCATGGCGGGCACTAGCCACGGACACACCCCGGCCGCCTGGACCGGTGTCATCATCGCCTTCATCGGTTTCGCCATCTCCGGCGCCTTCATGGTGCTGGCGAACCCGTTGGGCTTCTGGGCGGGCCTCGTCGTCGTCGCCATCGGCGGTGTTGTCGGCATGGCCATGAAGGCCGCGGGCATGGGTGCGCCGAAGTCCGCGCACCAGGACCTCGCCGAGGTCATCGCCGCGAACCGCGTCGCCGCGAAGGTCTGACGGACCTGACCGGGCAGTAGCCGACAGGCGGGTTTTCGAAAGGCGCGGCCCTGTCGGGCTGCGCCTTTTGTCATGAGCGGAGAGAATCAGCGGGTGGACGCCTCCTCTGGAACGACCGGCCTCGCGCCGCCTCCCGCGCCCGTGTCCCGGGCCGGCCGGCTGGCGCGTCCGGCGCTCACGCTGGCCGCGGCCACCGCGGCCCTGGCGTACGTGGGGACCGTGGACCCGAACGAGCCCGGCCACTACCCGGTCTGCCCGCTGTTCCGGCTGACCGGGGTCCTGTGCCCCGGCTGCGGCGGGCTGCGCAGCGCGCACGCGTTCGCCCATGGCGATCTCGTGACCGCAATCGGGGCAAATGCCCTGGCGGTCGCCGGCTACTTCGTCTTCGCCGGAGTCATGATCCTGTGGCTGGTTCGCGCCTATCGGGGGGCGTCGGGCCCGAGGTTCGCCGTACGGCCGCTGTGCTGGTGGGCGATCGGTGCGGTGGCCCTGGTCTTCTCCGTTGTCCGGAACCTGCCCATGGGCTCCTTCCTGGCGCCCTGAGGTATAGCTGACGTAAAGATTCCGGATGTCCATTTAATGGGACGCCGTCAACCGCGTGCGGAGGGCGAGTCGTCCTGCGGATACCATTTGAACTGCTGACCTTGCAGTTGTACGTGTCTGCAAGGCTGCCGACCGTCATCGACCCGGAAGGGGGCCGCTCGCGTGAGTGTGCTCGACGAGATCATCGAAGGGGTCCGCGAAGACCTTGCCGAACGGCAGGCGCGCGTGAGCCTCGACGAGCTCAAGGAGCGTGCCGCCAAGGCGCCCCAGGCCAAGGACGGCGTCGCTGCCCTGCGCGGCGACAGCGTCAAGGTGATCTGCGAGGTCAAGCGCTCCAGCCCCTCCAAGGGTGCGCTCGCCGCCATCGCCGATCCGGCCGGGCTCGCAGCCGACTACGAAGCGGGCGGTGCGGCGGTCATCTCCGTCCTCACCGAGCAGCGTCGTTTCGGCGGCTCGCTGGCCGACCTGGAGGCCGTCCGCGCCCGCGTGGACATCCCGATCCTGCGCAAGGACTTCATCGTCACGGCGTACCAGCTGTGGGAGGCCCGCGCCTACGGCGCCGACCTCGTGCTGCTGATCGTCGCGGCCCTGGAGCAGGAGGCCCTCGTCTCCCTCATCGAGCGGGCCGAGTCCATCGGCCTCACCCCGCTCGTCGAGGTCCACGACGAGGAGGAGATCGAGCGTGCGGTCGCGGCGGGCGCCAAGATCATCGGCGTCAACGCCCGCAACCTGAAGGACCTCAAGGTCGACCGCTCCACCTTCGAGCGGATCGTCGGCGAGATCCCGGCCCACATCGTCAAGGTCGCCGAGTCCGGCATCCGCGGGCCGCACGACCTGATCGCCTACGCGAACGAGGGCGCGGACGCCGTCCTCGTCGGGGAGTCCCTGGTCACCGGCCGCGACCCGAAGGCGGCCGTGGCCGACCTCGTCGCCGCCGGCGCCCACCCCGCCCTGCGTCACGGGCGGAGCTGACCGCACCCATGGCCCACGACCGCCCCTCCGTCCGCACCCGACCGGGCTCCGGCCCGGCCGGAGTGCCGACGGCGCACGCGCCCCTGGCGCGCGGCTGCCGCCCTCGCGGCTGCCGCGCCCCGGCCCGGCGCGTGCTCGGGCGGCGGGTCCGGTACGTGATCGGCTCCGAGCCCGGTCAGGTCAACGGCATGCGATGGCGGCCCGGAGTCGCGTCGTAACGAGGCCCGCCGGACGGTGTACGCCGTACACCCGCGTCCGCCGGCGCCCCGTCACGGTCCGTACCCCGAGCCGCCGGCTCCGGGACGGGCCGCTCCGCACCCTCGTACGCCCATGCCCCAGCGGGGTGTGCGCCGAGCGGGCGGACGGCGCCATACGGTGAAGACATCCGCGTCGCATCCGTAGGAGTACCTGGGCATGTCCAGCGCCAGCAATTTCTTCATCCCGGACCCCGAGGGTCACATCCCCAACACCGAGGGCTACTTCGGCGACTTCGGCGGCAAGTTCATCCCGGAGGCGCTCGTCGCCGCCGTGGACGAGGTCGCCGTCGAGTACGAGAAGGCCAAGGGCGACCCGGCCTTCGCGGCCGAGCTCGACGACCTCATGGTCAACTACACCGGCCGCCCCAGCTCCCTGACCGAGGTGCCGCGGTTCGCCGAGCACGCGGGCGGGGCGCGGATCTTCCTCAAGCGCGAGGACCTGAACCACACCGGCTCGCACAAGATCAACAACGTGCTGGGCCAGGCGCTGCTCACCAAGCGCATGGGCAAGACCCGCGTCATCGCCGAGACGGGCGCCGGTCAGCACGGCGTGGCCACCGCCACCGCCTGCGCCCTGTTCGGCCTCGACTGCACGATCTACATGGGTGAGATCGACACCCAGCGCCAGGCCCTGAACGTGGCCCGGATGCGGATCCTGGGCGCCGAGGTCATCGCGGTGAAGTCCGGCTCCCGGACCCTGAAGGACGCCATCAACGAGGCGTTCCGCGACTGGGTCGCCAACGTGGACCGCACCCACTACCTCTTCGGCACGGTCGCCGGCCCGCACCCCTTCCCCGCCATGGTCCGCGACTTCCACCGGGTCATCGGCGTCGAGGCCCGCCGCCAGATCCTGGAGCGCACCGGACGCCTGCCCGACGCCGTCGCGGCGTGCGTCGGCGGCGGATCGAACGCCATCGGCCTGTTCCACGCCTTCATCCCGGACTCCGACGTCCGCCTGGTCGGCTTCGAGCCCGCCGGACACGGCGTGGAGACCGGCGAGCACGCGGCGACCCTGACCGCGGGCGAGCCCGGCATCCTGCACGGATCGCGCTCCTACGTCCTCCAGGACGAGGAGGGCCAGATCACCGAGCCGTACTCCATCTCGGCCGGTCTGGACTACCCGGGCATCGGCCCCGAGCACTCCTACCTCAAGGACGCCGGCCGCGCCGAGTACCGCGCGGTCACCGACGACCAGGCCATGCAGGCCCTGCGCCTCCTCTCCCGCACCGAGGGCATCATCCCGGCCATCGAGTCCGCGCACGCCCTCGCGGGCGCGCTGGAGCTGGGCAAGGAGCTCGGCAAGGACGGGCTCCTCGTCGTCAACCTGTCCGGCCGCGGTGACAAGGACATGGACACCGCCGCCCGCTACTTCGACCTGTACGACGCAGAGACCACCGGCAGCACCGAGGGGGAGACCAAGTGAGCGGCACCATCGAACTCCTGTCGGCCACCCTCGCGAAGGCGAAGTCCGAGGACCGTGCGGCCCTGGTCGCCTACCTCCCGGCCGGCTTCCCGACCGTGGACGGCGCCATCGAGGCCGTCAAGGCCGTCATCGCCGGCGGCGCGGACGTGGTCGAGATCGGCCTCCCGCACAGCGACCCGGTCCTGGACGGCGCCATCATCCAGACCGCCGACGACATCGCCCTGCGCGGCGGCGTCAAGATCGCCGACACGCTGCGTACGGTCCGCGAGGCGTACGAGGCGACCGGCGCCCCGATCCTGGTCATGACGTACTGGAACCCCATCGACCGCTACGGCGTCGAGCGGTTCACCGCCGAGCTCGCCGAGGCGGGCGGCGCGGGCTGCATCCTGCCCGACCTGCCGGTCCAGGAGTCCGCGCTGTGGAGGGAGCACGCGGAGAAGCACGGCCTCGCGACCGTCTTCGTCGTGGCCCCCAGCAGCAAGGACGAGCGCCTCGCCACCATCACGGCGGCCGGTTCCGGCTTCGTCTACGCCGCTTCGCTCATGGGTGTCACCGGCACCCGCGAGTCGGTCGGCAACGAGGCGGCCGACCTGGTCCGCCGAACCCGCGCCACCAGCGACCTGCCGGTCTGCGTGGGACTGGGCGTCTCCAACGCCGCCCAGGCCAAGGAGGTCGCCGGCTTCGCCGACGGTGTGATCGTCGGCTCCGCCTTCGTGAAGCTGCTGCTGGACGCGCCGGACCTGCCCGCCGGGCTGGCCGCCGTGCAGTCGCTCGCGGGCGAGCTCGCGGCAGGCGTACGCCGCAGCTGAGGCGTACGCCGGCGCCGACGGGCGGCGCGTTCGATCGTGCAGACGGACCCCTGAGCGGGTTCTGTAGCCCGATCGGGTGGAAGTAGGGGCAGGGAGGCACGAGAGTGCCTCCCTGCTTCGTTTGGCCGAACGTGAGCGACATGAACGACGGTGCGAACCGCGATGCGACGAAACGATCGGCCCGCGAGCGACTCCAGGCGGAGCGCGAGAAGCAGAAGGCGAGGGACAAGCGACGGCGGACCCTCGTCGTGTCGGCGGCGGTGGTCGGCGTCCTCGGGCTGGCGGCCGTCGTCGGCCTGATCGCGGCGAACGCCGGCAAGGGCGGATCCTCCGCCAAGGGCGGCCCGCTGGTCGCCCCGTCCGGGGCCACGGGCAAGGACGCCCTCGCCATCCGGACCGGCAAGGACGAGGCCCCCTCCACGCTGACCGTGTGGGAGGACTTCCGCTGCCCCGCCTGCAAGGCCTTCGAGACCAACTACCGGGAGACCGTCCACGAGCTGGAGGCCAAGGGCCTCCTCAAGGTCGAGTACCACCTCGTCACCCTCATCGACGGGAACATGGGCGGCACCGGCTCCCTCAAGAGCGCCAACGCCGCGGCCTGCGCACAGGACGCCGGGAAGTTCGCCCCGTACCACGACGTGCTCTTCGACAACCAGCCCGAGGAGACCAACGACGCCTTCGGCAAGAACGCCAAGCTGCTGGAGCTGGCTGGGAAGGTCGACGGCCTGGACACCCCCGCGTTCCGCACCTGCGTCGAGGACGGGACGCACGACGCCTGGGTGAACAAGTCGCAGGACGCCTTCCGCGCGGGCAAGTTCCGCGGGACCCCGACCGTGCTGCTCGACGGCAAGGACATCTTCGGGGACCAGGCCAACCCGCTGACCCCGCAGAAGCTGAAGGAGAAGGTGGAGGCGGCCGGCAAGGGCGGATCCGACACCGGTAAGCCCTCCCCGTCCGCTTCCGCTTCCGCCTCGGCGGCGTCCGGGTCCTCGGCCAAGTCCGCGTCCGGGTCGCCGTCCGCCAACGCGTCCGCGGCGGGCTCGGGGAAGGCCTCCTCCGGCCGCTCGGCCAGTCCCTCGGCCTCCGCCTCGGCCCCGTCGGCCCGCTCGGCGGGACGGCCCGCCACGGGCGGTTCGGGCTCGGGCGACGCCTCCGGGGAGCACGCCGGGATGTCCATGGACCACTGAGGGCCGTCTCGATTCGGCAGCAGCTTGCCGGGCGGGTTGCGGTCCCCACCGTCCGGCAAGGTAGCGTCGGGTCTTGCCATGAACCTTGCCTTCATTCCCAGTCCGTCGACGGGCGTGCTCCATCTCGGACCGATCCCGCTGCGCGGCTACGCGTTCTGCATCATCATCGGCGTCTTCGTCGCCGTCTGGCTCGGCAACAAGCGCTGGGTCGCGCGCGGCGGTAAGCCGGGCACGGTCGCGGACATCGCCGTGTGGGCCGTGCCGTTCGGCCTGGTCGGCGGTCGCCTCTACCACGTGATCACCGACTACCAGCTCTACTTCGGCGAGGGCCGAAACTGGGTCGACGCCTTCAAGATCTGGGAGGGCGGCCTCGGCATCTGGGGCGCCATCGCGCTGGGCGCGGTCGGTGCCTGGATCGGCTGTCGCCGGCGCGGCATCCCGCTGCCGGCCTGGGCCGACGCCCTCGCCCCCGGCATCGCGCTGGCCCAGGCCTGCGGACGCTGGGGCAACTGGTTCAACCAGGAGCTGTACGGCCGCGCCACCGATCTGCCGTGGGCGGTGGAGATCAGCGACGGCCCGAACCGGGTCGCCGGGACCTACCACCCGACCTTCCTCTACGAGTCCCTCTGGTGCATCGGCGTCGCCCTGCTGGTGATCTGGGCCGACCGCCGCTTCAGGCTCGGCCACGGGCGGGCGTTCGCCCTGTACGTCGCCGCGTACTGCGTGGGCCGCGGCTGGATCGAGTACATGCGGGTCGACGAGGCCCACCACGTCCTGGGCCTGCGGCTCAACGTGTGGACCTCGATCGTCGTCTTCGTGCTCGCCGTGGTCTACCTGGTGCTGTCGGCGAAGCTGCGGCCGGGCCGCGAGGAGATCGTCGAGCCGGACCGGGACGGGGCCTCCGCGGCCGGAGCCGAGGACGGGGACACCCCGGCCGGTGACGGCAAGGCCGAGGACGCCGACGCCAAGGGCGTTCCCGAGGCCGACGCCGAGCCGAAGGACGCCAAGGCGGAGGCCGGCGCCGAAGCCGACAAGGCAGAGGTCCCCGAGGCCAAGAAGCTCTGACCGGGGTTCCGGTCGAAACGGGAGGGGCGCCGCGCACACCGCGCGGCGCCCCTCCCGTTCGCCGTTCACCGATGCCTCGCCGGTCAGGAGGGTACCGGCGCGTCCCGGCGGGACAGGGCCACGATGCGCTCCGCGCCCGCCAGCATCGCCGGGTCGACGAAGCGGCCGTCGGGCAGGGCCACCGCGCCCGGGGTGCGGCGGGCCGCGGCCACGATCTCCTCGGCGGCGCTGACCTCCGCCGGGCCGGGCAGGTAGGCCCGCTCGATCACCGGGAGCTGGCGCGGATGGATCGCCGCACGGCCCAGGAAGCCGAGTGCGCGGCCCCGGGCGCAGGAGGCCGCCAGTGCCTCCAGGTTCCGGATGTCGGGGAACACCGACTGGGCCGGCGGCGCCAGCCCGGCCGCGCGGGCCGCGACCACCACCCGGGAGCGCGGCCAGTCCAGGCCCGACTCCGCGGTGACGCCCAGGTCGGCCCGCAGATCGGCCTCGCCCAGGGACAGGCCGCGCAGGGCGGGGTGCGCGCGGGCGATGTCGTAGGCCCGTTCCACGCCGATCGCCGACTCCAGCAGGGCGTACAGGGCCACCCCGGGGGTGCGGTCGGCGGTGGAGACGATCTGCTCCGGCGAGGAGATCTTGGGCAGGCGCAGCCCGGCGAGACCGTGGAGCCCTCCGAGGGCGCTGAGGTCGGCGACGCCCCACGGGGAATCCAGCGCGTTGACGCGGACGTGGACGGGCACCGGGTGCCGGTCGCCGAGCAGTTCGGCGGTGGCGCCGCGGGCGTACTCCTTGCGGGAGGCCGACACCGCGTCCTCCAGGTCCACGATGACGGCGTCGGCCCCGGCGTGCAGGGCCTTGAACACCACGTCGGGCCGGTCGCCGGGTACGTAGAGCCAGGTCAGGATCACAGGGCCCCCTCCGTGCGGAGAGCAGTGATCTCGGCCGGGGAGAGGCCGAGTTCGGTGAGGACGGCATCGGTGTCCGCGCCGTGCGGACGGCCCGCCCAGCGGATGGAGCCCGGGGTCTCCGAGAGCCGGAAGAGGACGTTCTGCATGCGGATCGGGCCCAGCTCCGGGTCCTCGACCTCGGTGATGGTGTCCAGAGCCGCGTACTGCGGATCGGCCATGACGTCCCGTACGTCGTGGACCAGCGCGACCGCGGCCTCGGCCTCCTCGAAGGCGGCCGTCACCTCGTCCGCCTTGTGGCGGGCGATCCAGCCGCCGACCGCCTCGTCGAGCACGTCCGCGTGTGCGGCCCGGCCGGAACCCGAGGCGAACCAGGGCTCGGAGATCAGCTCCGGACGGCCCACGAGCCGCATCACGCGCTCGGCGACGGACTGGGCGGAGGCGGAGACCGCCAGCCAGCGGCCGTCCAGACTGCGGTACGTGTTGCGGGGCGCGTTGTTGGTGGAACGGTTGCCCGTGCGCGGCTGGACGTAGCCGAGCTGGTCGTACCAGAGCGGGTGCGGCCCGAGCACGGTCAGGATCGGCTCGATGATCGCCAGGTCCACCACCTGTCCGTGCCCGGTGCGGTCCCGCCCGGCGAGCGCCGCCATCACGGCGTACGCGGTGGTCAGCGCGGCGATCGAGTCCGCGAGCCCGAAGGGCGGCAGGGTCGGCGCCCCCTCCGGCTCCCCGGTGATCGCCGCGAAGCCGCTCATCGCCTCCGCGAGGGTGCCGAAGCCGGGGCGGTGGGCGTACGGGCCCTCCTGGCCGAAGGCCGTCACGCGGGTCAGGATCAGCCGCGGGTTCGCGGCGGACAGCTCGGGCCAGCCCAGACCCCAGCGCTCCAGGGTTCCCGGGCGGAAGTTCTCGATCACCACGTCGGCGGTGGCGACCAGACGCAGCAGGGTGTCCCGGCCGCCCGGAGTCGACAGGTCGAGGGTCACCGTCCGCTTGTTGCGGCCGAGCAGCTTCCACCACAGGCCGATGCCGTCCTTGGCGGGGCCGTGGCCGCGGGAGGGGTCGGGGCGGGTCGGGTGCTCGACCTTGACGACCTCGGCGCCGAAGTCGCCGAGGAGGGTGGCGGCGAGGGGACCGGCGAAGAGGGTGGCGAGGTCGAGGACGCGGAGTCCTTGCAGGGGAGGGGCGGTGGGGGACGCGGTATCGGTACTCACGGGGCGGCTCCGGAGGAGGGGTGCGGCCAGGGGCTCGGGCATCAGCGGACGTCCTGTCCGGCCGCGAACGCGACGACCTCGGCACGGGCCGGCATCGAGTCCTGGGCGCCGGGCCGCTGTACGGACAGGGCGGCGGCCGCCGAGGCCCACTGCAGGGCCGCGGGCATCGGGCGGCCCTCGCCCAGGGCCACGGCGAGCGCACCGACGAAGGTGTCCCCGGCGGCGGTGGTGTCCACGGCCCGGACCCGCGGCGCGGGCAGGACCAGCGACTCGCGGCCGCGGGCGGCGTACAGGACCCCGGCCGCACCGAGGGTGACGACCACCTCCGGCACGTCCTGGAGCAGGGCCGCCGCGGCCAGGTGCACGTCGGTGAGCCCGGTGAGCGCGGCGGCCTCGTGCTCGTTGGGAACCAACAGGTCGACGGCGGCGAGGAGTTCGGACGGAAGCGGCTGGGTGGGGGCCGGGGTGAGGATGGTCCGTACGCCGTGGGCGCGGGCGGCGAGGGCGCCGGCGAGCACGGCCTCCAGGGGCACTTCGAGCTGGAGGAGGAGGGAGTCCGCGGCGCCGATGTGGGCGGCGTCGCCCGGTTCCAGGGAGGTGACGAGGCCGTTGGCGCCGGGGATGACGACGATGCTGTTGCCCCCCTCGTCGTCCACGGTGATGTGCGCGGTGCCGCTGGCGCCCTCGACCGTGCGCAGGGCCGCCGTCCCCACCCCGGCACCGGCGAGCGCGGAACGCAGCCGTACGCCGAACTCGTCGGCCCCGACCGCCCCGATCATCACCACCTCCGCGCCGCAGCGGGCCGCGGCGACGGCCTGGTTGGCGCCCTTGCCGCCGGGGACGGTGCGGAAGGCGCGGCCGGTGACGGTCTCCCCGAGACGGGGGGCCTTGGCGACGTAGGCGACGAGGTCCATGTTGGTACTGCCGAGCACGGCGATGGCCGTCATGAGCGGGCTGCCTCCTGTGCGGTGAGGTGGGCGAGGGTGTCGAAGCCGACTCCGTCGAAGCCGGGGACGGTGGTGGCGAGGCGGTTCTTCAGCGGGGCCCTCCAGCGGTCCGGGATCCCGTCGGGCGAGCCGGCGAGCAGCCCGGCGAGGGCGCCGGCGGTGGCGCCGTTGGAGTCGGTGTCCCAGCCGCCGGACACGGCGCGGCAGACCGAGTGGGCGAAGTCCCCGTCGGCGTGGGTGAGGGCGGCGGCGATCACGGCGGCGTTGGGCACGGCGTGGACCCAGTGGTAGTGGCCGTAGCGGGCGTGGAGCAGGTCCACGACGGTATCGAAGCCGGTGGCGGTCGCGCGTGCGTCCACGGCCGTACGGATGCCGAAGCGGACGGCCTCGGCGAGGCGGGACCGCGGCGATACGACGGCCAGCCCGGCCCGCAGCGCGGCGTGCACGTCGACCCGGCCGGTGGCCGCGGCGGCGGTGGCTGCGGCCACGAACGCGGCCGCGTGGGCGCCGTTCCCGGTGTGGGTGAGGGCGGCGTCCCGGTGCGCCTGGGCCGCGGCGGCGGCCGGGTCGCCCGGGTTGGTCCAGCCGTGGACGTCGGCGCGGATGAGGGCGCCGATCCACTCGCGGAAGGGGTTGTGGTGGGTGGCGGTGAGCGGGGGCTCCAGCCCGAGGAGCAGGTTTCGGTACGCGACCCGCTCGGCGGTGAAGGTCCGGCCGGCCGGGAGCTCGTCGAGCCAGAGCCGGCCGACGTCGGCGGTGGTGAAGCCCTTGCCGTGGCGCTGGAGGAGGAGCAGGCCGAGGAGGGCGTAGTTGAGGTCGTCGTCCTCCGGGGTGCCGTCGATGTTCTCGGCGAGGGAGGTGGGGGCGGAGCGGCGGTTCCAGGGGTGGGCGGCGAGGACCTCCGGTGGTACGCCGCGTTCGGTGAACCAGTCGGCCAGGGGCCAGTTCCCGGCGGCCCGGGCCAGGGCCCGGATCCCGTGCAGCGGCAGCTTCTCCACGGGCTTCCCGAGCACGCACCCCACAGCCCGCCCGAGCCACGCGGCCTCCAGCCTCCGGCGCAGACCGGAGCCGGCGGCGCGGCCCCCTTCGGCTCCGCCGGAAGCCGCCCCTGCGGGGCCCGCCCCGGAGCCGGGCTCGTATCCGGTCCAGGCCCCCGGCACGGTCCTGGGTGCGGGCTGCGCCTCGGTGTCGGGCTCGGCTCCGGGCCTGGGTGAAGACGGGGGCTCCGCCCCGGATGCGGACCCGGGCGGGGTGCGGGAGAGTTCCCCCACCCCGCCCCTTCCCGAAACCGGGGGCAGGCCCCCGGCCCCCTGGGCGGGGGCGTCGCCTGTCGCTCCGGCGGGAGCCGGGCTTGCGGAGCCGGGGCCCGATCGGGGGCTGAAGGCGGACCCGGCCCCGGGCCTGGACGCGGCCCCGGGCTCGGACCCGGACTCGGGCCTGGACCTGGACGCGGCCCCGGGCTCGGACCCGGACCCGGACTCGGGCCTGGACTCGGGCCCGGGCTCGGACCCGGACCCGGACTCAGACCCGGTCCAGGACTCGGGCCCGGGCCCGGGCCAGGACCCGTACTCGGAGCAGGGCTCGGATCCGGGTGGTGGTGTCGGGTCGGGGGGTGTGGGGAGGGTCGACAGGGTGGTCAGGAGGTCGGTGGCCAGGGCTCGGAGTTTTGGTGGGGCCGGGGTCGGAGAGGCACCCGCGCGGGCCGGGGCCAGGTGGCCGCCCGCCGCGAGCCAGACGCGCAGCAACGGCTCCGCCGCCTCGCCGCGGCCGTCTTCGGCGGCCTGCCGGAACTCGTGCCCGACCAGGTCCTCGGGCTGCACCCAGGTGAGCCGGACGGGCCCGGCTCCGGCCTCCGAGGCCGGTCCGGGGTCCAGGGGCTCGCCCCTGGTTTCGGGAGGGGGCGGGGTGGGGGAGATCCCGCCCCCGACCCGGTCGGGGTCACCGGGTCCGGGCGGGCACGAGCCCCCCTCCCGGACCCGGGACGCAGCGGAGGCCGTCGGGCCGGGGCCGGGAAGGGACCCGGGCGGGCCCGAGCCTGCATCCAGGACCCGGGACGCAGCGGGGGTCATCGGGGCGGGGCCGAGAGGGGGTCCGGGCGGGCCCGACCCCGCATCCCCGTGCCGGGACGCGGCGCGGGCCGTCGGGTCGGGGGCGGGAGGGGGCATGGCGGGGGGCTCGGCCCCGACGCGGGACGCAGTGGGGGCCGTCGGGTCGGGGTCGGGAGGGGGCGTGGCCGGGGGCTCGGCCCCGGCGTGGGTCGGGGTGGGGGCCGCCGGGCCAGGGGCGGGCTTTGGGGGCGCCGGGGGCGGGGGCGCGGTCATCGGGGGGCCGTCAGGGTGGTGAAGGCGGCCTCGTGGGCGCGGCGCCGGGAGCGGTCGAGGGCGAAGACCTCGCGCGCGACCGCGGCCAGGGCCGCCGCCGGTGCGTGCAGGTCCAGCCGGCTGGCCTCCGCGACCCGGTCCGCCCAGGCGGGCGGAACCGCCGCCCCGCCCGACAGGGCGCCCGCGATCGCACCGGCCATGGTCGCGATGGAGTCGCAGTCGCGGCCGTAGTTGACCGCGCCGAGCACGGAGGCCTCGTAGCAGCCGTCGGCGACGAGCAGCATGCCCAGCGCCACCGGGAGTTCCTCGATGGAGTGCAGGCGCGAGGGGCGCCGTGCGCCCAGGGACGGCGCGCGGTAGTCCGGGCCGACCGAGTCGTACGGGGCGACCGCCGCCCGCAGCGGGGCCAGTGCCGACTCGAAGTCCCGGTGCCGGGAGGCCACTTCGCAGACCGCCTCGATGGCCGCGCGGGTGCCGTCCTTGGCCAGGGAGAGGGCCGTCTCGACGACGGAGGCCGCCGTCGCACCGGGCACGCACGCCGCAGCCACCGCCGCCGCGAACACGCCCGCCGCCTCCCGCCCGTACGAGGACTGGTGCGCGCCGGTGACGTCCAGCGCCTCCGCGTACGCCCCGGCCGGATGCCCGGCGTTGACGAGGCCGACCGGCGCCATGTACATCGCCGCGCCGCAGTTGACGATGTTGCCGTTCCCGGCCTCCCGCGGGTCCGCGTGGGCGTAGTGCAGCCGGGTCACGATCCACTTCTCGGCGAGGAAGATCCGCTGGAGGGGGAGTGCGTCCGCCTCCAGTTCCGGGATCCAGCGCGGGACCGTCATCAGGTCCGGGACCAAGTGCTCGGCGATCGCGTACGCGTCCAGGTGGTCCCGTACGGTCTCGTAGACCCGGACCAGCGCGTGCGTCATCAGGGTGTCGTCGGTGACGTGGCCGTCGCCCTTGTGGTAAGGGGCGATCGGACGCGCCGTACGCCAGTCCTCGTGCCACGGGCCGACGATGCCGCGCACCCGGCCGCCGTGCCGCTCCACGATCTGTTCCGGGGTCCAGCCCTCCACCGGGCCGCCGAGCGCGTCGCCGACGGCCGCACCGACGAGGGCGCCGGTGATCCGGTCCTCCAGGGCGGGGGAAGTGGTGGTGTCCGGGGTCGTTTCCACGGGGGTCAGGGTCGTCATGTCCGGGGCTTTCCTTGGGGCTTGGGTGAGGTGAGTTCCGTACGGGCCAGCAGCGCGGCCAGTTCGACGAGGTCGGTGCCCGCCAGCCGCGGGAGGGCGCAGCCGGAGAGCGTGCGGCACGCTTCGCGCCAGGCGGCGGGGAGCGAGTCGCCGCCGCCGAGGGCGCCGGTCAGCGCACCGGCGAGGGCGGGGGCGGAGTCCGCGACGCGCGACAGGCAGGCCGCCGCCGGGACCGCCTCGCCGACCCGGCCGCGGGCGGCGGTGGCGAGGGCGAGGGCCACGGGGACGGTTTCCGCGGCGGCGATCCCGTAGCTGTAGACGTGGTCGACGATCTGGTGCTCCAGGAGCGGGACGATGGCGAAGGCTCCGCCGGTCGCGTCCCTCTCGGCGCGGGCGAGCTTCACGGCGTGCCGGGCGTTGCGGCCGATCTCGGTGGACTCCGGGAGCTGGGTGAGGGCGGCGTCCACGGCGGCGTCGGTGTCCGCGGCCGTACAGGTCCCGGTGGAGGCCAGGGCGGTGGCGATGGCGGCGGCCATGGCGCGGGCGCCGTGGACCCCGTCGCCGTCCTGGGTGTAGCGGGCGTCGAACTCGGCGAGGTCCGCGGCGGCGTCGGGGTCCCCGGGATGCACGACGGCGAGGACGCAGGCCCGGATGCAGGCGGCGTCGTCGAAGTAGTGCGGGTTGTCGTGGCCGGTGGCGGGCGGGCGCAGGCCGGCGGCGAGGTTGCCGAGGCCGGCGCGGACGGAGATCCGGGCGCGGAGCGGGAGGACCGCCGACTCCACCTCGGGGGCCCGCTCGGCCGCCGCCGCGACCTCGCTGGCCAGGGCGTTCCAGGCGAGGTCGATGGCGGCGCGCATGCGGCGGGACCGGGAGAGGTCGCTGAGCAGCACCCCGGCGGCGGTGAGGACGGACTCGGCGGCGAAGGCCGCCCACTCGGCGTCGTCGCTCGGGCCGAGGCGGAGCGGTTCCGGTGGCTGGTTGAGGGCGATGGGGACGGGGAGGGTGGTGGTGGCGTTCTGCTCCGCGAAGGTGTCGAGCTCGCGGGTGAGGCGGCGGGTCCATTCGGGCATGCGGCTGGCCCGGTGGCGGGCCGCGGGCCAGCCGGCGGCGTCGCCCGCGGCGAGCCCGAGGAGCAGCCCCTCGATCCGGCGGGGCCCCTCGGGGGCGGCCCCGGGGGCCGCCTGGGGGCGGGGCTGCGGGGTTGGCGGCGGCGTGCCGGATCCCGGCGGGGCGAGTGCCCCGGGCGTGGCCGTACGGGGCTGCGTGTGCGGCGGGGCGAGTGCCCCGGGGACGGTTGCGGGCGTGGCCGTACTGGGCTGCGTGTGCGGCGGGGCCGTGGGTGTCCCGGTGAGGGCTGCGGGCGCGGCTGTACGGGGCTGCGTGTGCTGCGGGGTGTCCGGACCGGCGGGGGCCGGCTCCGGGGCGGGAGGGTTCTCCCCCACCCCGCCCCTTCCCGAAACCGGGGGCAGGCCCCCGGGCCCCCGTACCGCGGGACCGGAGCGGAGGAACTCGGGCACCGGCGGGGCCGGGTCGCTCCGCGGAGGCGGACCGGCCGGGGAGGCGGGCTCCCGGGCCGGGGCGTCCTGCGGGGACGACGGGCTCGTCGCGGCCGGGCCCGCCGAGGTGGCCCGGGGGGCCGGGGCATCCCCGGCGGCCGGATCGGCCGGACTGGCCGGGGCGGCCGGGGCGGCGCCGGTGTCCGGGTCGGACGGGGTGGCCGGGGTAGCCGGAGGGGTGTGGGTGTCCGGGCCGGACAGGGCGGCCGGAGCGGCCGGACTGGCCGGAGTGGCGCCGGTGTCCGGGTCGGCCGAGGCGGCCGGGACGGCCGTAGTGGTGCCGGTGTCCGGGGTGGCCGGAGTGGTGCCGGTGTCCGGGGCGGACGGGGCCGCCGGGGTGGTGGGGGTCAGGGTCATCGGGGGGTCTCGGTTTCCGGGGTGAGGAGGTCCGCGATGTCCAGGACGTGGTAGCCGCGCATCGAGGGGAGGCAGCTTCCGCGGACCGGGCCGATCGCCGAGGACCAGGCGGCCGGGATGGCGGGGGCGCCGGACAGCGCTCCGGCGAGCGCGCCCGCCACGGCCGCCGTGGTGTCCGCGTCGCGGCCCATGTTGACCGCCATGAGGACGGAGGAGGGGAAGTCGCCGCCGCACGCGGCGAACGCGCCGAAGGCCAGGCCGACCGCTTCCGGGGCCAGGTCCGTCCAGGGGTAGCCGCCGATGACCACCGCCGAGCGGACCGCCCGTTCGCCGCGGGGGGCGGCCGTCACGGCCCGGCGCAGGGAGCGGGCCGTCCAGGAGTCCGAGGGGATGACGGAGAGGGCCGCCGAGACGACGGAGGCGGCCGAGCCTCCCGCCATCGCCGCAGCGACCCCCGCGGCGACGGCCTGGCCGCCGTAGATGCCCTCGCCGTCGTGGCTGACGCAGCCGTCGATGGCGACGAGCCGGGCGGCTTCGGCGGGCCGGCCCGCCGCGAAGACCCCGAAGGGGGCGGCCCGCATGGCCAGACCGTCCGACCAGGCGTGCCGGTGCTGGGCGGAGATGGGGGCCGCCAGGCCCCGGCGGAGGTTCTCCAGGGTGCCGCGTTCCGAGAAGCCCGCACCGCGGAAAGGGCCTTCGTCCAGGTCCGCGATCCAGTGGTGCCACGCCCGTTCGACGTGGGCGACCGTCAGCGCCGACCCGTGGCGGGCCAGCAGCAGGCCCGAGAAGATCGCGTACTCCGTGTCGTCCGTGCCCGCCGGGTCGTCCGAGACGAAGCCCTCGATCCGGCCCCACTTGGCCCGGATCTCCGACGGCTTCATGTTCTCCGCGGGGGCGCCCAGCGCGTCACCCACCGCGAGTCCGAGAAGAGCGCCCCGGGCCCGTTCGAGGAGGACCTGCGGATTGCATGCAATCAGCTCCATGGCGCGCCTCTCCACTTGATGGGACCCATATTGAGCCCTTGGGGGATTTGTGCCATGGCATGTGGTTTGTCGCTCGTCGCGAAACACCCGCCGCGGGTCGCCGTCACCCGGTCGCCGTGGCCCAAAACCCCAGGTAAGTACGGCCTTCCTTGCTGGCGGAGGGCAAAAATCGTGCGTAGTTTCGAGGTGTTCAGGGGGAGTGGGTGTCCGCGCGTCGTCCATGGCACAGCTCTGTGCACCCACTCGTACAAAAGGGGAGATAGTCGGCATGTCCATCATTGATATCGAAGCGCCGCTCCACACCGCCCACCGCGACAACCACACCCACCGCGATGTCAACGGCGGATGGCTGCGCCCGGCGGTCTTCGGCGCGATGGACGGACTCGTCTCCAACCTCGCCCTGATGACCGGCGTGGCCGGCGGCGCAGTCGCCCCGCACGTCATCGTGGTCACCGGCCTGGCCGGCCTCGCCGCCGGCGCCTTCTCCATGGCGGCGGGGGAGTACACCTCGGTCGCCTCGCAGCGCGAGCTCGTGCTCGCCGAACTGGACATAGAGCGCCAGCAGTTGCGCAAGCACCCCATCGACGAGATGGAGGAGCTGGCCGAGCTGTACGTCTCGCGCGGCGTCGAGCCGGCGCTGGCCCGCGAGGTGGCCATGCAGCTGTCCCGCGACCCGGAGCAGGCGCTGGAGATCCACGCCCGCGAGGAGCTCGGGATCGACCCGGACGACCTGCCGTCGCCGATGGTCGCGGCCGTGTCCTCCTTCGGGTCCTTCGCGCTCGGCGCGGTGATCCCGCTGCTGCCCTACCTGCTCGGTGCGACGCTCCTGTGGCCCGCGGTGCTGGCGGCGCTGGTGGGCCTCTTCGCCTGCGGCGCGGTGGTGTCCCGGGTCACGGCCCGGTCCTGGTGGTACAGCGGACTGCGCCAGCTCGTCCTGGGTGGCGCGGCCGCGGGTGTGACGTACATCCTGGGAACCTGGATCGGCGGGGCCGTAGGCTGACCGTGCAGGGAGTGAGACACTATGCAGCAGGCAACATAAGTAGTCAGTTACTCGGCGGTTTCGAATCCGTGTCCGCCGGGCACAGACCCCCTGGGCGCCGGGCAATGAGGCCCGCCCCGCACCGGGACCTTCGTCCCGTGTCCCGATGGCAGGACACCTGCGAAAGTCCCCTCTTGCCTGCTCCGTGCAGTGTCCGCATGCTGGAATGACATATCCGCTTCGCGGGATTGTCGTCATCATGTAATCTGCACGAAATTTCGCAGAGGGCCAACGTCGTCCCTCGGCTATGCACATATGCCACGACGACGACGGGAGAGCCGATGCGTTCCGCATCCACGCACTCCGCGACCGGCCTCAGCAACACCGCCTGGTCGCCCATGGACGGTCGCCCCGCCCAGCAGGGCATGTACGACCCGCGCAACGAGCACGACGCCTGCGGCGTCGGCTTTGTGGCCAACCTCACCGGCGAGGCCAGCCACACGCTGGTCGAGCAGGCGCTGACCGTATTGCGGAACCTCGAGCACCGAGGCGCCACCGGCTCCGAGCCCGACTCGGGCGACGGCGCCGGCATCCTCTCCCAGGTCCCGGACGCGTTCCTGCGCGAGGTGGCCGGTTTCGACCTCCCCGAGGCCGGCGCGTACGCCGTCGGCATCGCCTTCCTCCCCGCCGACGGCACCGCACAGGCCGTCGCCGTGGAGCAGATCGAGGCCATCGCCGCCGAGGAGAACCTGACGGTTCTCGGCTGGCGCGAGGTTCCGGTCACCCCCGACCTGCTCGGCAACGGCGCCCGCGCCACCATGCCGGCCTTCTCGCAGCTGTTCGTCAGCAACGGGACCTCGGGCATCGAGCTGGACCGCAAGGCCTTCGTGCTGCGCAAGCGCGCCGAGCGCGAGGCCGGGGTCTACTTCCCGTCGCTCTCCGCCCGCACGATCGTCTACAAGGGCATGCTGACCACCGGCCAGCTGGAGCCCTTCTTCCCGGACCTCTCCGACCGCCGCTTCGCCTCCGCGATCGCCCTGGTCCACTCCCGGTTCTCGACGAACACCTTCCCGTCGTGGCCGCTGGCCCACCCGTACCGCTTCGTCGCGCACAACGGCGAGATCAACACGGTCAAGGGCAACCGGAACTGGATGAAGGCCCGCGAGTCCCAGCTGGCCTCCGGCCTCTTCGGCGAGGGCGCCCTCGAGCGCATCTTCCCGATCTGCACCCCGGACGCCTCCGACTCGGCCTCCTTCGACGAGGTCCTGGAGCTGCTCCACCTCGGCGGCCGGTCCCTCCCGCACAGCGTGCTGATGATGATCCCGGAGGCGTGGGAGAACCACACCTCCATGTCGCCGGCCCGCCGCGCGTTCTACAAGTACCACTCCACGCAGATGGAGCCGTGGGACGGCCCCGCCTGCGTCACCTTCACCGACGGCACCCAGGTCGGCGCGGTCCTCGACCGCAACGGTCTGCGCCCCGGCCGCTACTGGGTCACCGACGACGACTTCGTCGTGCTCTCCTCCGAGGTCGGCGTCCTGGACATCGACCCGGCCAAGGTCGTCAAGAAGGGCCGCCTGCAGCCCGGCAAGATGTTCCTCGTCGACACCGCCCAGAAGCGGATCATCGAGGACGACGAGATCAAGGACGCGCTGGCCGCCGAGCACCCCTACGAGGAGTGGCTCGAAACCGGCGAGATCGAGCTGACGGACCTGCCCGAGCGTGAGCACATCGTGCACACCCACGCCTCGGTCACCCGCCGCCAGCAGACCTTCGGCTACACCGAGGAAGAGCTCCGCATCATCCTCGCGCCGATGGCCCGTACCGCCGGCGAGCCGCTCGGCTCCATGGGTACGGACTCCCCGATCGCGGCCCTGTCCGAGCGCCCCCGGCTGCTCTTCGACTACTTCACCCAGCTCTTCGCGCAGGTCACCAACCCGCCGCTGGACGCCATCCGCGAGGAGCTCGTCACCTCGCTGCTGTCCTCGCTCGGCCCGCAGGGCAACCTGCTGGAGCCGACCGCCGCGTCCTGCCGCAGCGTCACGCTGCCGTTCCCGGTGATCGACAACGACGAGCTGGCCAAGCTCATCCACGTCAACGCCGACGGCGACATGCCGGGCATGAAGGCCGCCACCCTCTCGGGCCTGTACCGGGTCTCCGGCGGTGGCGCGGCCCTGGCCGCCCGCCTCGAGGAGATCCGCGGCGAGGTCGACGCGGCCATCGAGAACGGCGCGCACCTGATCGTCCTCTCGGACCGTCACTCCGACGCCGAGCACGCGCCGATCCCGTCGCTGCTGCTCACCTCCGCCGTGCACCACCACCTCATCGCCACCAAGCAGCGCACCCAGGTGGGTCTGCTGGTCGAGGCCGGCGACGTCCGCGAGGTCCACCACGTCGCGCTGCTCATCGGCTACGGCGCGGCCGCGGTCAACCCGTACCTCGCCATGGAGTCCGTCGAGGACCTGCTGCGCGCCGGTACCTTCCTGTCCGGCCTGGAGCCGGAGCAGGCCATCAAGAACCTGATCTACGCGCTCGGCAAGGGCGTCCTGAAGGTCATGTCCAAGATGGGCATCTCCACCGTCGCCTCCTACCGCGGCGCCCAGGTCTTCGAGGCCGTCGGCCTCGACGAGGAGTTCGTCGCGGCGTACTTCCAGGGCACCGCCACCAAGATCGGCGGCGCCGGCCTGGACGTCATCGCCAAGGAGGTGGCCGCGCGCCACGCCAAGGCGTACCCGGCCTCCGGCATCTCCGCCTCGCACCGCGCGCTGGAGATCGGCGGCGAGTACCAGTGGCGCCGCGAGGGCGAGCCGCACCTGTTCGACCCGGACACGGTCTTTCGCCTGCAGCACGCCACGCGCAACCGCCGGTACGACATCTTCAAGCAGTACACGGACCGGGTGAACGAGCAGTCCGAGCGCCTGATGACGCTCCGCGGACTCTTCGGCTTCAAGACGGAGGACCGGCCTTCGATCTCCATCGACGAGGTCGAGTCGGTCGCCGACATCGTCAAGCGCTTCTCCACCGGCGCCATGTCGTACGGCTCCATCTCCAAGGAGGCGCACGAAACCCTCGCCATCGCCATGAACCAGCTGGGCGCCAAGTCCAACACCGGTGAGGGCGGCGAGGACCCGGACCGCCTGTACGACCCGGCGCGCCGCTCCTCCATCAAGCAGGTCGCCTCCGGCCGCTTCGGTGTCACGAGCGAGTACCTGGTCAACGCGGACGACATCCAGATCAAGATGGCGCAGGGCGCCAAGCCCGGCGAGGGCGGCCAGCTGCCCGGCCACAAGGTCTACCCGTGGGTCGCCAAGACCCGTCACTCCACCCCGGGCGTCGGCCTGATCTCCCCGCCGCCGCACCACGACATCTACTCCATCGAGGACCTGGCTCAGCTGATCCACGACCTCAAGAACGCCAACCCGGTCGCCCGCATCCACGTGAAGCTGGTCTCCGAGGTCGGCGTGGGTACCGTCGCGGCGGGTGTCTCCAAGGCCCACGCGGACGTCGTCCTCATCTCCGGCCACGACGGCGGTACGGGCGCCTCCCCGCTCACCTCGCTGAAGCACGCGGGCGGTCCCTGGGAGCTCGGCCTCGCCGAGACCCAGCAGACCCTGCTGCTCAACGGGCTGCGCGACCGCATCGTGGTCCAGACGGACGGCCAGCTCAAGACCGGCCGCGACGTCATCATCGCCGCGCTGCTCGGCGCCGAGGAGTTCGGTTTCGCGACCGCGCCGCTCGTCGTCTCCGGCTGCGTCATGATGCGCGTCTGCCACCTGGACACCTGCCCGGTCGGCATCGCCACCCAGAACCCGGTCCTGCGCGACCGCTTCTCCGGCAAGCCCGAGTTCGTCGTCAACTTCTTCGAGTTCATCGCGGAGGAGGTGCGCGAGCTCCTCGCCGAGCTGGGCTTCCGCTCGATCGAGGAGGCCGTCGGTCACGCCGAGCTCCTCGACACCAGCAAGGCCGTCACGCACTGGAAGGCGCAGGGCCTCGACCTGGAGCCGCTCTTCTACGTGCCGGAGCTGCCCGAGGGCGCGGTCCGCCACGCCCTGATCGAGCAGGACCACGGTCTGGAGAAGGCGCTCGACAACGAGCTCATCCGCCTCGCCGCGGACGCGCTGAACGCCGACTCGGCCGAGACCGCGCAGCCGGTCCGCGCCCAGGTCGCGATCCGCAACATCAACCGCACGGTCGGCACCATGCTCGGCCACGAGGTCACGAAGAAGTTCGGTGGCGCGGGCCTGCCCGACAACACCATCGACCTGACCTTCACCGGCTCCGCCGGCCAGTCCTTCGGCGCCTTCCTGCCGAAGGGCGTGACCCTCCGCCTGGAGGGCGACGCCAACGACTACGTCGGCAAGGGCCTCTCCGGCGGCCGTGTCGTGGTCCGTCCGGACCGCGGCGCCGAGCACCTGGCCGAGTACTCGACCATCGCGGGCAACACGATCGGCTACGGCGCCACCGGCGGCGAGCTGTTCCTGCGCGGCCGCACCGGCGAGCGCTTCTGCGTCCGCAACTCCGGCGCCCTGGTCGTCTCGGAAGGCGTGGGCGACCACGGCTGCGAGTACATGACCGGCGGCACCGCGGTCGTCCTCGGCGAGACGGGCCGCAACTTCGCGGCGGGCATGTCGGGCGGCGTCGCGTACGTCATCGACCTCGACCCGGCCAACGTCAACGTCGGCAACACGGGCGCGGTCGAGGCCCTGTCCGACACCGACTCCCAGTGGCTGCACGATGTCGTGCGCCGCCACGAGGAGGAGACCGGCTCGACCGTGGCCGCGAAGCTCCTCGCTGACTGGACCGCCTCCGCGGCCCGCTTCAGCAAGATCATCCCGACCACGTACAAGGCAGTGCTCGCCGCCAAGGACGCCGCCGAGCTGGCCGGACTCTCCGAGTCCGAGACCACCGAGAAGATGATGGAGGCGGCGACCAATGGCTGACCCGAAGGGCTTCCTCACCACCCCCCGCGAGACCGCCTGCTCCCGTCCCGTGGCCGAGCGCCTCAAGGACTGGAACGAGGTCTACGTTCCGGGCTCGCTGCTCCCGATCATCAGCAAGCAGGCCGGCCGCTGCATGGACTGCGGCATCCCGTTCTGCCACAACGGCTGCCCGCTCGGGAACCTGATCCCCGAGTGGAACGACTTCGCGTACCGCGAGGACTGGACCGCCGCCTCCGAGCGGCTGCACGCGACGAACAACTTCCCGGAGTTCACGGGCCGTCTGTGCCCCGCTCCCTGTGAGTCCGCGTGCGTGCTCGGCATCAACCAGCCGGCCGTCACCATCAAGAACGTCGAAGTCTCGATCATCGACAAGGCGTGGGACAACGGGGACGTCACCCCGCAGGCGCCCGAGCGCCTGTCGGGCAAGACCGCCGCGGTCATCGGCTCCGGCCCGGCGGGTCTCGCCGCGGCCCAGCAGCTGACCCGGGCCGGCCACACCGTGGTCGTGTACGAGCGCGCCGACCGCATCGGCGGGCTGCTGCGCTACGGCATCCCCGAGTTCAAGATGGAGAAGGTGCACATCAACCGCCGCATCGAGCAGATGCGCGCGGAGGGCACCAAGTTCCGTACCGGCGTCGAGGTCGGCCGCGACATCACCGCCACCGACCTGCGCAAGCGGTTCGACGCGGTCGTCATCGCGGCGGGCGCCACCGTCTCCCGCGACCTGCCGGTCCCGGGCCGCGACCTCAAGGGCATCCACTTCGCGATGGAGTACCTGCCCCTCGCGAACAAGGTGCAGGAGGGCGACTTCATCGAGCCCCCCATCACCGCCGCGGGCAAGCACGTGGTCGTCATCGGCGGCGGCGACACCGGCGCGGACTGCGTGGGCACCGCCCACCGCCAGGGCGCGGCCTCGGTCACGCAGCTGGAGATCATGCCGCGCCCCTCCGAGGACCGGCCGGCCGGCCAGCCCTGGCCGACCTTCCCCATGCTGTACAAGGTCACCTCTGCTCACGAGGAGGGCGGCGAGCGGATCTACTCCGTCTCCACCACCCACTTCGAGGGCGACGAGGACGGCAACGTCCAGGCCCTCCACCTGGTCGAGGTCGCCTTCGAGGACGGCAAGCTCGTCCAGAAGCCCGGCACCGAGCGCGTCCTCCCCGCGCAGCTGGTCACCCTGGCGATGGGCTTCACCGGCACCGACCAGGAGAACGGCCTCACGGGGCAGTTCGGCCTGGCGATGGACGCCCGCGGCAACATCGAGCGCGACGCCTCCTACGCGACCAACGTCGACGGCGTCTTCGTCGCCGGCGACGCCGGCCGCGGCCAGTCGCTGATCGTCTGGGCCATCGCGGAAGGCCGCTCGGCCGCCCGCGGCGTGGACCGCTTCCTGACCGGCACCAGCACCCTCCCGTACCCGGTCAAGCCGACGGACCGCTCGATCACGGTCTGATTCTCGACGCCGTGCTCGCACCGCTCGGCCGCAGGCGGCCTCCCGGGCTTCGCCCGGCTGCGCCGGCCTCCGGCCGTCGGAGCGACGGCTGAGCTCCAAGCGGTACCCCCGGCCCAGGCCGGGACCCCTCATACGGTCCGTACAACGAAGTACGGCACTCGACACAACGCCCGCCACGTCCCCGACCAGGGGTGGCGGGCGTTGTGGCGTTCCGGGGTCGGCAGGGTCACCGCGCCGCCCCGAATCTGTGCCGTGCCGGCCGGTGGTGTGCTCGCTCAGTCGAGGGTCGTTCGCAGCTTGTGGGCTCGTTCGGACGGGTCGTAGTGCGGGCCGACGCCTTCGATCAGGAGGAGGTCGCCCTCGATGTGGTCGGTGCGCAGGTGACGGATGGCCCGGTAGGGCGGAGAGGCGTACCAGGCACGGGCCTCCGCGAGGCCGGGGAACTCGATCAGCACCATGCTGCCGGGCCAGCTGCCTTCCACGACTTCGGCCGGCGGACCGTGGATGACGAAGCGGCCCGCGAAGGGGGTGAGGGTCGCCTGGACGCGCTCCAGGTACTCGACGACGTCGGAGTGGTTCCGGCGGCTGCGGAGATGGGCGAAGCCGTAAGCGGGCACCACGGTGCTCCTTCGTTCCGGGGGTGAGCGGTGACCGCGAACGTAGCCGAGGCCGGGCGGGCGGGGCGATTACCCCGGAGGTCATGGCCGCGGGGGTGAGGCGTGTGCCGAGCTGCGGGGTGGGTGGGGGCGGGTTATCAAGGGGGTGAAGGCGGGCCCGGGTGGTGTGGGGGCGTCGCCACCCGCGGCTGAGGAGTGCGTCTCGTGGAGTTCGAGGTCAATGGCGTTCCGTGCGCGGTGGACGTGGACGGTGATCCGGCTGCCGTGGAGCTGGTACGGGAGCGGTTGGGGCTGACCGGGGCCAAGGTGGTGTGCGGCGGCGGGGTGTGCGGGGCCTGCACGGTGCTGGTCGACGGGGAGCCGCGGGTGGCGTGTCTGACGCCGGCGGTGCGGTTGGCCGGGCGGCGGGTGACGACCGTGGAGGGGCTGGCCGGTCACCCGGTCGGGCGTGCCTTCGCCGGTGAGGACGCCCTGCAGTGCGGTTACTGCACCCCCGGGTTCGTGGTCGAGGCGGCCGCGTTCTTCGAGCGGTGGCGGGCCGCGCACGGGCGGAGCCGGCCGGGGCGGGAGGAGATCGCGGAGGCGCTGGCCGGGCACCTGTGCCGGTGCGGGGCGTACGAGGGGATCTTCAGCGCCGTGGCCGCCGCCTGTGCGGGGGAGTACGACGGCGAGGCGGTGGCCGCCGTCCCGCGCGCCGAGGCGGCCGAGAAGGCCGACGGGTCGGCCCGGTACACCACCGATCAGCGGCCCGAGGGGGTGCTGGAGGGGGTGATCATCCGGTCGCCGCACGCGCATGCGTACGTACGGTCCCTTGAGGCCGGGGACGCGGGGGTGGTGCCCCTGCTGCCGCCCGACGGGGTGGTGCGGTACGTCGGGCAGCCCGTGGCGGCCGTCGCCGCGGCGGACCGGGCTTCGGCGCGGGCGGCCGCCGAGCGGGTCACGGTGGAGTACGAGGTGCTGCCGGCCGCCCTCGACGTGGACCGGGCCCGGGCCGGCGAGGGCCCGCTGGTCTACGAGGACAAGGCGGCGCGGAAGCTGGCGCCCGGATCCGGGGAGGCGCCGCAGCTGACGCCCGCCCGCTGGCGCGGCAACCGGCGGGGCCCGTCCGCCATGAGCAGGCGGCCCGCCACGGCCGTGCGCCGGATCACGGAGGCCCGCAAGAGCAGCCCCGAGCGGGTGGTCGAGGGGCTGTTCACCACCGCCGCGCAGACGCACACCCCGCTCGAACCGCACGCCTGCCTGGCCCGGTGGGAGGAGGGGACCCTCCACATCGAGGTGTCCACGCAGTCGGTGAAGCAGGTGGCCGTCCTCGCCGCCGAGCGGTTCGGCGTGCCCCTCGACCGGGTGGTGGCCCGGGCCGTCCACGTGGGCGGCGGCTTCGGCTGCAAGATGGGACTGACCGCCGACGTGGTCGCCGCGGTGGAGCTGGCCCGGCTGCACGGCGCCCCGGTGCGGGTGGTGCTGGACCGGGACGAGGAGCTCACCGACGGTGGCTACCGGCCCGGCACCCGGATCCGGCTGGCGATGGCCGCGGACGCCTCCGGGGAGCTGAGCGCGCTGGCCATGGACGCGGACACCGACGGCGGGGTCTCGGTCGGCGGCACCGTCGCGGCGCTGGCCCGCTTCATGTACGGCAAGGCCCCGCGCCGGCTGCGGGACTTCGACACCGTCACCCACCGGCCGCCGGGCGCGCCCTTCCGCGGCCCGGGCGGACCCACGATGTGCTGGGCCCTGGAACAGGCCGTCGACGAGATGGCCCACCGGCTGGGAGAGGATCCCATCGCCCTGCGGCGCCGCTGGGACGGCAACCCGAAACGCCATGCGCTGTACGACCTGGCCGCGGCCCTTCCGGCCTGGTCGGGCACCCGCGGCGGTACGGGACGCTTCCGCCGGGGCGTCGGCGTCGCGGCGGCCAACTGGCTGTACTTCCTGGACCCCGCCACCGAGGTCGAGCTCACCGTCGAGGACGGGATCGTCGTCGCCCGCTGCGCCGTGCAGGACATGGGCACGGGCTCGCGCACCGTACTGCGCCGGGCCGTCGCCGAAGGACTCGGCGTCCCCGAGGACAGGGTGCGTGCCGAGGTCGGGCACAGCGACGCCGTCCACGGCCCCACCTCCGGCGGCAGCCGCACCACGCCGTCGATCGTGCCCGCCGCCGCGGACGCCGCGCAGCGGCTGCGCGAAGCACTCGGCGGCGGTGACGGCGACTTCGCCGCCCGGCTCGACGCGGCCGGGGCGCACGGCGTACGGGTCACCGGCCGGCGCCGCCGCGACCGCCGGGGTTTCGTGACCCCCCTCAACCTGACCCTGGGCGGTCTCGCGATCGGCCGCGGCTTCACCGGATCGGTGCAGGTCGCCGAGGTGGAGGTGGACACCCGGCTCGGCCGGATCCGGCCGCTGCGGGTGTGGAGCGGCATCGCCGCGGGCCGCATCCACGAGGAGCGGCTCGCCCGCAGCCAGTGCGAGGGCGCCGTCGTCCAGGGCGTCGGCTACGCCCTGTTCGAGGAGCGGCGCACCGACCCGGCCACGGGCCGGGTGCTGACCGACAACCTGGAGGACTACCGCATCCCCGGCATCGGAGACACCCCCGAGATCACCGTCCACTTCCATCAGGAGGGCTTCGCACACGTCCCGGGCGGCGGAGTGGGCCTCGGGGAGATCGCCACGCTGCCCACCGCGGCCGCCCTGGCCAACGCGGTCCGCGACGCGACCGGCCGGCGCCCGTACGACATGCCCATCCGCCCCGACCGGCTCCTGGAAGGACTGGCCACGTGAGCACCGAGCCCACCCTCACCGACCTCTCGGCCGCCGTCCTGGCGCGCGGCGGGGAGCTGCGCGCCGGCGGCACCGACACCACCGCCCGGCAGCGCTCCGGCATCGCCCCGGGCCCGTTCACCGACCTCGACGCCGCGGGCGGCCTGCGCGGCTGTACGCCGCTGCCCGGCGGCGGGCTGCGGATCGGCGCCCTGACCACCCTCGCCGCGCTGGCCACCGATCCGCGGGTGCGCTCCGGCTGGCCCGCCCTGGCGGTGTCCGCCGGGACCGCGGCGACCCCGCAGATCCGCGCCGCCGGCACCCTCGGCGGCAATCTGCTCCAGCGCAACCGCTGCTGGTACTACCGCAGTCCGCACTTCGGCTGCCTCCAGAAGGGCGGCTCCGGCTGCCCCGCGCGCGAGGGGGACCACCACTTCGGAGTGGTCAGCGGCGACGGCCCGTGCGTCGCCCCGCACCCGTCGACCCTGGCGACGGCCCTGCTCACCTACGACGCCGGGGTCGAGGTCCACGGCGAACCACCCCGCACGGTGGCCGAGTTGTACGGGGACGGCGAGCAGCTCCACCGGGCCGACCACCTGCTGGCACCGGACCGGATCCTCACCGCGGTACTGCTCCCGCCGCCCCTGCCCGGCGAACGGGCCGCCTACCACCGGGCCACCGGCCGCGCCCACGGCGAATGGCCCCTGGTCGAGGCCACCGCCCGGCTCGCGCTCGACGGCGCGACCGTCACGCACGCCGCCGTCGCGGCGGGCGGCGTGGCGCGGGTTCCGCTGCGCCTTCCGGAGGTGGAGGCCGCCCTGACCGGCCGGGAGGCCACCCCCGAGGTCCTCGCGGCCGCGGCCGCGACGGTGCTCGCCCGCTGCCGCCCGCTGCCGCAGACCGGGTACAAGACCACGCTGTTCCGCGACACCGTGCTGGAGGTACTGGAGCGGGCCGCGGCTCCCGCGTAGCGCCGCGCTCCGGCCGGCCTACGCCTGCCGCAGCCGCGCCGTGGCCCGGTAGGCGGACGGGGTGAGGCCCGTGGCGCGGACCAGGTGGGTGCGCAGGGAGTCCGCGGTGCGAGGCCGCTCCGGGCCGCCAGCCGGTCCACGGGCAGGGCGGTGGTCTCCAGGATCTCGCGGGCTCGGTGCAGGCGCTGGTGCAGGAGCCACTGCAGGGGGCCGCGCCTGGCACGTGCCGTCCACCTCGGAGCTGTCCGTCCGGGACCCGGCCTTCCGGCTCGCCGCGGCCGGTGCGCCGGAGCTGCGCCCGAGGGCGGCCTTACCCGCGAGTATTGACTATTAGTCAATTCGGGCCCACGCTCGACCCGAGCCGTCGTGTCGTCTCTGGTGTGGGAGGTCGTCCCGTGCGTACAGATGAGGAAATGGGCCGGTTGAGCGGGGAGTTGGGGGGTGCCCGGCCTCCCGCGTCCTTCGGGGAGCTGGATGCCGGGGAGCTCGCGGGGCTCGCCGAGGCGCTCAACGCGGAGCGGGCCCGCCAGGCCGAAGGCCTGAACCAGGCCGCCGAGGAGGCGCTGGGGCTGGTCCCCGCCCTCGCCCGCGGGGCCGTGCGCAAGGTGCTGTTCCGGTGAGCCGCGCCGAAGTGGAGAAGATCGCCCGGCTGGTGGGCGCGGACGCCGGGGAGCTCGGCTTCCTGCGCGGGCTGCCGGACGAGGACGTACGGGCGTTCCGCGAGCAGGTCAGCGGCGTACTGAACGACGGCGCACCCGAGATGCTCGACCGGATCGCCGCCGCGACCAAGCTGGTGCCGGCCGGGGTGGCGGCCGCCATCTCGCAGAAGGCGCTCGGCCCCCGGCTGGCCGCCGGGGTGGCCGGCCGGCTGGAGTCGGGCCGGGCCGCCGCCATCATCGAGAAACTGCCCGTCCCCTTCACCGCCGAGGCCTGCGGACACCTGGACCCCCGGAAGATCTCCGGGATCGTCGACCGGCTCGACGAGGGGCTCGTCGTCCGCATCGCCACCACCCTCGCCGAGAACCGCGACCACCTCACCATGGGCCGGTTCGTCGGCCACATGCGGGACCAGGTGCTCCGCCGGATCCTGGACCAGGTGGACGACGAGGCGGTGCTGCGCGCCGGCTTCTACGTCGACCAGCCCGAGCGGCTGCCCCGGATCCTGGAGCTCATGGGCGACGACCGGCTCGGCGCGATCGTACGGGCCGCTGCCGCCGGGGGGCTCTGGGAGGAGGCCCTCGGCGTCGCCGCGATGGTCGGCGGCGACCAGCGGCTGCGGATCGCCGAACTCACGGCCCGCCTCGACGCGGCCGAGCTCGACTCGCTCGTCGGGGTCACGCACGCCCAGGGGCTGTGGGAGTCCCTGCTCCCGCTCGTGGCGCTGCTCGGTGAGGAGGACCGGCTCGCGGTGGCCCGGCTGGACTCCCTGCGGGACCCGCTCGTGCTGGCCGGAGTGGTGCGGGCCGTGGTGGCGACCGCCCTGTGGGGAGCGTTCCTGCCGCTGGTCGGCGTACTGCCCGAGGACGCGCGCAAGGTGGTGGCCGATGCGGCGGCCGGGCTGGGCGACGCGGAGCTCGACGGACTGGTGCGCGAGGTCGACAAGCAGGACCTGTGGGAACTGGTGCTGCCGCTCGTCGAGCTGATGGAGGAGTCGGGGAAGGAGCGGATCTTCGCCCTGCCCGCCTTCCAGGAGCAGCAGGAGTAGCGGAACCGGCGCGCTACCGGCCGAGCAGCGCCGGCAGCGTGCGGCGCGGGCGAAGAGGGAGTTCGCACGCCCGGGGACGACGGTGGGGCGGGTGCGGCGCCGGTCCGGGGCGCGCAGGGCGGCACGCACCACGGCTTCCGGGCTCTGCACCAGGGCGGCCGGAGCGTCCTGGTGCCGCCGGGGCGGGGCCGCGGACGTCGGCTCCGCCTTCGCCTCCACCTCCGGGGCCGCGGCGGTGGGGCCGGGGCAGAGGGCCATGACGTGGACGCCGCGGGGGCGTTGCTCGTGCCAGAGCGCTTCGGAGAAGGCGGTCACGAAGGCCTTGCCGGCGCTGTAGACGCGAGGCCGGGGGAGGGGGCGCTGCCGAGGGTGGAGGAGACGTTGACGAGGGCGTCTCCGCGGCGGGCCCCGGAGAGGAAGGCGTGCGCGAGCGTGATGACGGCGTCGCAGCCCAGGTGGGTGGCGGCGAGGGCGTCCCCGGAGTCGGAACCGGCGAAGGGTCCGTGGTGCGCGGTGCCGGCGCTGTTGACCAGCAGGTTGACGGGGCGCCGGCGCAGCTCGGCGGCGACCAGCCCCTGCCCCTCGGGGGTGGACAGGTCGGCGGCCAGGTGGCGGTGACCGGCTCCGAGCTCGTGCGCGAGGGCGCGCAGCCGGTCCTCGCCCCGGGCCACGAGGGTCACGGTCCAGCCGGCCGCGGCCAGTTCGCGGGTGAAGGCGAGGCCGATGCCGGAAGTGGCCCCGGTGACCAGGGCGGTGCGGGCCGTCACTGCTCGGCTCCGGGCACCGTGCCGGGCGACAGCAGGAAGGACCCCCGTTCCATGACCGGCTGCCGCCGGGTGTTCCGGAACGCGGCGATCCGCCACTGGCCGTCGCCCTCGCGGGTCAGCGTGTACGTCTGGACCTGCGACAGCTCCGCCGGCCGCCCGCCCTCGTACGTGTCGCCGCGGCCCTGGTAGTGGGTCCCGACGTACGTCGTGTACGTGGCGTCCGGCGTGAAGAGGGCTCCGGACGCGTCGGCATCGGCGGCCCCCCCAGGCCCCGGCGAGCGAGGCCGGTACGCCGCAGACGGCGTCGCGGTCGCCCGTACGGCCTTCGGTGCCGGACTCCGTGGCGGCGACGGCCGTGCAGGCGGCGGAGCCGGTGACCTCGACCTCCGAGGTGGCGTCGAGCCGCAGGTGGCCGCCGCCGGCCTTGAGGCCGAGGGCGAGCGCGGCGCCGGTCAGGGTGCGCCGGCGGGAGCGGGACGCGGGGCCGGGTGCGGGGGCGCGGTGCACGGTCAGCGCTCGGCGGCCGGGACGAGGCCCGGGGCGAACCGGTAGGACACGGCCTCCATCAGCGGCTTGCGCTTGGTGTTCTGGAAGGCGGCGATCCGCCACGACCCGTCCTGGTCGCGGACCAGGGTGTACGTCTGGATCTTGGTGAGCTTCGCCGGGCGCTTGCCCTTGTAGGTGTCCCCGCGGCCGTTCACCACGGCCGCGTCGGGCCCGTAGAAGCGGACGTCGAGGATCTCGTCCGCCAGCCGGGTGCCCTTGAGGAAGCCGGCGAAGAGGGTGCGGTGGCTGTCCGCAATGTCGCGGCGGCCGCGGTAGAAGGTGCCGACGTAGGTGATGTACGTGGCGTCCTCGGTGAACAGCTCGCCGTAGGCCTCGGCGTCGTGGCGCTCCCAGGCGGCGACGAGCCGGTCGAGCACGGCCCGGACGGAGGCGGTGGCGGAGGCGGGGGACTCGCTGGTGGGCTGCTGCATGACGGACCACTCCCCATTGGCTAGACTGAAGCAGATACTGACTCGGCGCAGTATCTGCATGCGTGCAGATATAAATGTAGGAGGCGATCCAGAGAATGGCAACGGGTGGCGGCGCACCGGACGCGCACACGACCTTCCGGCAGTACCTGGACGCCGTCGGGCTCCAGGGCCTGGCCAGCGCCGAAGCGGCCGGACTGCACACCTCCGAGTGGTACGCGCTCAGCCTCATCACCCTGGAAGGAGGGCTCTCCTCCGGCGAGCTCGCCACCCGCACCGGGCTGACGACGGGCGCGACGACCCGGCTCATCGACCGCCTCGAACGGGCCGGTTACGCCCGCAGGGCCGCCGACCCGGGGGACCGGCGCCGGGTCATCGTGGAGCCCGTACCGGACGCACTGGACCGCATCGAGGACGTGGTCGGACCCGCCCGACGGCACGTCGCGGCCGTGATCGGCTCCTACACCCCGGAGCAGCAGGCCCTGCTCTTCGACTACTTCGCCCGCGCGGCGCCCGCGTTCCGCGCGGCCACGGAAGAGATCCGCGGCGCCACCGCACCCCGCCGGAGCAAGAGCCGCCCGGCAGCCCGGTAGCGGACCGGCGGGACCGGCCGCACCGCCGTGCGGCCGTCCCGTCAACAGGTGGCCGCGGGCTCTCGTGCCTCTGTGTCATCCTCCGGGCCTTCTGGTAACAGTGGGTCACATGCTCCCCTCCCACATGATGTTGAGCTGCCTGCTGGGCGCCGCGCTGCTGGCCCCCGTCCCCCTCGGGGCCGCCGACGGCCGCCCCGCCGAGGGCCGCAGCGCCGACGGCCGCACCGTCGACTACCGCGGGCTGCGCCTCACCGTCCCCGCCGACTGGCGGGTCGTCGACCTCGACCGCAACCCGGACGCCTGCCTTCGCCTCGACGTGCCCACCCTCTACCTCGGACACGCCGGCACCCAGGGCGAATGCGGTGCCGCCCGCGCCGCCGCCCCCCGCTCCGACACCCTGCACCTGGAGCCGCTCGACGGCGCCCCGCCGCGCGCCGACATCCCCACCGTCGGAGGCGACGAGGGCGACCCCCTGCCCAAGGTCCGGGGCGACAGCAACGAGATCCGCTACGCCCTGCGCCGCGCCGGAGTGATGGCGACCGTCTCCTACGGGTCCACCCCCGAGGCCGTCCGCGGGGTCCTCACCCGGGCCCGCGCCCTCGCACCCCCGGCCGCCCCCGGCCCGGTCCCCGTCGATCCGGTCGGCGTGGTCGGCGGGGGTTCCCGGACCACCGTCCAGACGCCCTTCACCGGCGAGGGCTTCGACGCCTGCACGGCCCCGACCCAGCGCACCATGAACGCCTGGCGGGCCGACTCGCCCTTCGGCGCCGTCGGCGTCTACATCGGCGGCCGCGCCCGTGCCTGCGCCCAGCCGCAGCTCACCGCGGGCTGGGTGAGCCGGCAGGCCGAGGCGGGCTGGCACCTCATGCCGATCTGGGTGGGCCCCCAGCCCTGGAACAGCTCCTCCACGGGGCTCTCCACCGACCCCTCCGAGGCCAACGAACAGGGCCGGGCCGAGGCCGAGGGCGCGGCCCACGCGGCCGCGGCGCTGGGCATGGCCGAGGGCACGGTCCTCTACAACGACCTGGAGAACTACACGGACCGCGCCACCTGGGACGCCCCGGTCGTCGCCTACCTCACGGCCTGGACGACGCGGCTGCACGAACTGGGCTACGGGGCCGCGGCCTACGTCGCGGCGAGCTCCGGCGCCAAGGCGCTGAACGCCCACTACGACCAGGCCCCGGAGGCCATGCCCGACGTGCTGTGGGTGGCCCGCTGGAACGGCGCGGCCTCGGTCGCCGACGCCGAGATGGGCCTGCCGGCCGGGACCGACCGGTGGACGGGGGGCCGCCGCGCCCACCAGTTCCGGGGGGACCACGACGCCACGTACGGCGACGTGACGCTCAACATCGACCGGAGCTGGCTGGACGTCGGCGCCCAGACCCCGGCCCCGGCCAAGGCCCCGAAGACCCCGGGCAAGGCCCCGAAGTCTCCCGCCAAGTCCCCGTCCAAGCCCTCGCCGAAGTCTCCGGCCAAGTCCCCCGCCACATCCCCGGCGAAGACCCCGGCCCAGGCGTCCCCGGTGAAGTCCCAGGCCCCGGCCAAGTCTCCCGCCCAGGTCCCCGCCAAGTCCCCCTCGAAACTCCCGGCGGCTGTCCCCGCCAAGACCCCCGCGGTCGTCCCGGCGAAGGCCCCGGCCAGGGTCTAGGGGGCGCCGGGCCGCAAGCCCCTCACGCCCCCGGGCTCAGCCCGCCGCAGGCTCCTCGCGGGCCGGTTCGTCGTCGTTGCCCCGGCGCAGGGTGCGCAGTCCGTGCTCCGGGGTCCACGAGCGGACCACCAGGTCGTCGCCCTCGACCCCGACGTGGACCACCTCGGTCAGCTCGGCGCGGAACAGGTCGAAGGGGTGCGGGGTGTCGTTCTCCTCGGCCTCCTCCGCGTACCGGTGGAGCTCGGGCTGTTCCACGATCTCCACCGCGCGCCCGGCGATCCGCACGTCCCCGTCGGGCATGGTCTCGCCCGGGCCCGGGTTGGTGTGCAGGGCGAAGCGCCCGTCGCGCCGCAGGTCCTTCCCCTTCATCGACCCCGGCATCATGCCCAGCCACAGCTCACCGCCGCGGATCTCGACGTTCAGTCCGGTCGCGCGCGGGGAGCCGTCCTTGCGCAGGGTCGCCAGGACGTGGTGCGGGAACTGAGCGAAGCGGGCCTGGACGGCCGCCGCGAATTCCGGTTCCGCCTTTTCGAATACGGCCCAGTTGTTCGTCGTCATACGCCCATCAAAGCGCGAGGTGATCGCCCCAGCCGGTCAGGCGCGCACGATTCCCGCCGCCCGGGCCGCCGTCAGCCAGGCCGGGAACTCCCCGACCAGGCGGTCGTACAGCTCCGGGTCCGCGACGGTCCGCGGGTCGGGACCGGCGTGGAAGTAGCCCGCGTTGTCCACCACCCGCTTCTGCGGGACGGGCAGTTCGTCGAGCCTCCGCAGGAAGTCGAACTGTGAGCTGCGGGTGTTCCCGAAGCCGACGAACTGCCAGAAGAGCGGCAGCCGGGCCGCCTTGCACAGGTACTTCTCGGCGGCGAGCTTGTTGATCGGGCCGCCGTCGGTCTGGAAGACCACGAGCGCGGGGAGGGCGGATCCCGAGTCGAGGTAGTGGTCGATCACCGCGTCCATCGCCGCGTGGTAGGCCGTCTTGCCCATGTGGCCGAGGCCGGCGGCGATCGCGGTGACCCGCCCCTCGTGGCCGGCCAGGGAGATCTCCTCGACCGCGTCGACCTCGGTGGAGAAGAACACGACCGGCACGCGGGCGTCGTCGTCCAGGTGCGCGGAAAGCCCCAGCACCCGGTCGGCGAGGGCCTGCACGCTGCCGTCGTCGTAGTACGGGCGCATCGAGCCGGAGTAGTCGAGGACCAGGTAGACGGCGGCCCGGCCGCCGTCCAGGCCGTGCTTGCGGAGCGAGGTCCCGGCGCTCTTGTACAGGCTCACCAGCGCCGGGGCGGTCTCTTCGATCTTCCGGAGGTCCATCGCGCTGCCCGTCATGGGCCGAGCGTACGACAGCCCCCGCCCCCCACGCCCCCGGCCGGGTGCTTCACCCGGCCGGGACGAACCCCAGCCGGGCCGCGAGCCGTTCGCGGTGTGCGGCGGGGGAGCCGAAGAGCAGGGCCGATCCGTGGGCCCGCTTGAAGTACGCGTGCGCCTCGTGCTCCCAGGTGATGCCGATGCCGCCGTGCAGCTGGATCATCTCGCCCGCCACGTACGCGCCGGCCTCCGAGCAGGCCGATTTGGCGGCGGCCGCCGCTTCCGGGGCCGCGTCGGCGGCGGCCGCCGCGAGGGCGAGGGAGCGGGCTCCCTCCACCGCGGTGTGCAGGTCGGCGAGCCGGTGCTTGACCGCCTGGAAGGAGCCGATGGGCCGCCCGAACTGCACCCGCTCCTTCGCGTACCGGACCGTCGCCTCCAGCGCCCGCGCCGCCGCCCCCGCCTGCTCGGCGGCGAGCGCCGTGCAGGCCAGGTCCCGGACCCGGGCCAGGACCCCGGCGCCGTCGGCCGAGAGCAGCCGGGCGGGGGTCCGGTCCAGGGTCAGCTCCGCGAGGGGGCGGGTGCGGTCCATCGTGGACCGTACGGTGAAGTCCGCCGGCGCGGCGAGCAGCTCGAACAGCCCGAGCCGGCGCATGCCCTGGCCGGGCGGGACGGGGGTCCCGGGCCCGGTTGCCGCGACTGCCTCGGCATCGGCTCCGGGTCCGGCATGCGGTCCGTCGGAGGGACCCGGACCCGGTTCCAGCCGGGCGAACGCGAGGAGCAGGGGCGGTTCGGCCGGGCCGGCCAGGACGTACCGCTTGGTGCCGGTGAGCAGCCAGTCGGCCCCGGCGGGCGCGGCCCGGGCCGACAGGTCGCCGTCCTCCCACCCGCCCTCCGGGGCGAGCGGGTCGCCGTGGTCCTCCGCCCAGGCCAGGGCGCCGACGAGCGTGCCCTCCGCCAGCTGCGGGAGGTGCTTCGCGCAGGCTTCCCGGTTCCCGGACGCGAGCAGGGCCGCCACCGTCAGCACCGCCGATCCCAGGTACGGTACGGGGCTCAGTGCGCGCCCCAACTCCGCCATGACCACCCCGACTTCGGCCGGCCCGCAGCCCAGCCCGCCGTACTCCTCCGGCACCGCCAGCGCGGCGGCGCCGATCTGCGCCGTCAGCGGAGCCCAGGCCGTGTGGCCGGGGTGGCGGGCCAGGACCGCCCGTACCGCGTCGCGCAGTTCCTCCTGCTCCCTGGTCAGCTGCAGCGGCCTCACGCCGACTCCCCTCGCGCCGTGCGGCGCAGCTCGGTCTTCAGCAGCTTGCCGCCCGCGTTGCGCGGGAGCTCATCCATCCGGGTGAACCGCCGCGGCACCTTGAAGTTGGCCAGCCGTTCCCGGGTCCAGGCGGTCAGCTCCTCGGAGGTGACCGGCCCGGTGGTGACGACGTAGGCCACCCCGACCTCGCCGAGCCGCTCGTCGGGGGCGCCGACGACCGCCGCGTCGGTGATGGCGGGGTGGGTCAGCAGCACGTTCTCCACCTCCGCCGGATAGGCGTTGAAGCCGCCGACCACGTACATGTCCTTCAGCCGGTCGGTGATGGCGAGGTAGCCGCGCCCGTCGAGCACGCCGATGTCCCCGGTGCGCAGCCAGCCGCCGGGCAGGACGGCTTCGGCGGTGGCCGCCGGGTCGTCCAGGTAGCCGGGGGTGACGTGGTAGCCGCGGACCTGGACCTCGCCGGGCTCCCCGGCGGGCAGCACGGCGCCGAGCGGGTCGGTGATCCGTACCTCGGTGTCCGGGAGCGGCAGGCCGACGGTGTGGGCGAGGGTCCGGGCGTCGGCGTCGGTGGGGCAGACGGACACGACCCCGCCGGACTCGGTGAGCCCGTACGCGGTGAACACGTCGGGCGCCCCCAGTTCGGTGCGGATCTCCTCGACGAGGGAGGCGGGCACCGAGGCCGCTCCGGTGCCGGCCAGGCGCAGCGCGGACAGGTCGTGGGCGGCCCGCGCCGGGTGGCGGATCAGGCCGTGGAAGACGGTCGGCGGGCCCATCAGGCAGGTGACGCGCTCGGCGGCCATGCGGTGCAGGATGCGGTCGGTGTCGTAGACGGCTTCGGGGAGCATGGTGACCCCGCGCAGCAGGCAGGCGAGCACCCCGGCCTTGTAGCCGAAGGTGTGGAAGAAGGGGTTGACCAGCAGGTACCGGTCGCCGGGGCGCAGGGTGACGAGGCCGGACCAGGAGCCGTAGAGCCGGACGGTCTGGCCGTGGGTGGTCATGACGCCCTTGGAGCGGCCGGTGGTGCCGGAGGTGTAGAGGATGTCGCTGAGGTCCCCGGGGCGTACGGCGGCCGCGCGCGCGGCGCGCTCCGCGTCGGGGACGGCCTCGCCGGCGCGCAGGTACGCCTCCCAGGAGACGGGCCCGGACGGCCCGTCGGTGCCGGTGTCGTCCTTCCCGTCGCGCCCGTCGCGCCCGTCGCGCAGGATCACCGTCGAGCCGAGCACCCCGAGGTCCTCGCCGGAGGCGTGCAGGTCGCGGGCGTAGTCGGTGCCGAGGAACCCGCGCTCGGTGAACAGGACGCGGGAGCCGCTGCGCCGGATGATGTCGGCGGCCTCCGCGGGCTTGTAGCGGGTGTTGACCGGTACGAGGACGGCGCCGGCGCCGACCGCGCCGAGGGCGGCGGTGATCCAGCGGCGGCTGTTGGGGGCCCAGATCGCGACCCGGTCACCCGGGCGGATGCCGTGGGCGATGGCGGCGCGGGCGGCCGCGGAGATCTCGGCGGCGAGGCGGGTGAAGGTCCAGCGGACCTCTCCGTCGGCGAGCGCCTCGCGCTCCCCGTACGCGGCGGCGGCGTACTCGGGGAGCCGGGCGAGCGTGGCGGGCGGCTGCGGCTGGGGTGGTGGTGGCATCGGACCCTCCCTACTTGACGAGCGAGCGTGGGCGGTATCCAATCACAGCTGTTTCGGTTAGGCATATACCTAGTAGAAATAATCAGGGAGGTTCCCATGAGGGAGGCAGCCATGTCCGACATGAAGTCGGTCCTGTCCAGCTTCTGTACCGGTGTCGCCGTCATCACGGCACGCGGAGCCGACGGTCGTCCCGTCGGGATGGCCGTCCAGTCCTTCTCGTCCGTGTCCCTCGACCCGCCGCTGGTCTGCTTCTGCCCGGCGCGCACGTCCACCACCTGGCCCCGGATCCAGGCGGCGGGAGCCTTCGCCGTCAACATCCTCGCCGCCGACCAGCAGGAGCTGTGCCGCCGGTTCGCCGTCACCGGGGGCGACAAGTTCGCCGGCGTCCCCTGGCGGGCCGGCGGCAACGGTGCGCCCCTGCTGGACGGGGTCCTCGCCACCGTGGAATGCGGCCTGGAGGCCGTCCTGGACGGCGGCGACCACGCCATCGCGCTGGGCCGGGTCACCGCCCTGACGGCGCACCGCGAAGGCGCGCCGCTGCTCTACTTCCGGCGCACCTACGGGCGCTTGCCCGGCGCCGCATCCGGCTCCGGTGCCGGGGCCGGCGCGGGGTTCGCGGTGCGCCCGCTCTCCAGTGCCGCGATGTCGTCGAGCATGGCGGTCGCCAGGTCGCGCTCGGAGGCGTAGTACCGCTCCGCCCACTTGAGGGTGAGCGTCGGGTACGCCCACGAGGCCTCTTCCCGCGCCCCGTCCGCGTCGGCCACCGCGCGCCGCCGCATCTTCTCCGCGAACTCCTGGTGCTGTACGAGGACTTCGCGCATCTGCTCCGGCTCCAGCAGGTGGCCGAGCCACAGCCGCAGCATCGGCCCGTGCTTGAGCACCGGCGGGTCGACGGGCGCCTCGCGCGCCCAGCGCCGTACGGCCGTCATGCCCTCGTCCGTGATCCGGTACACCCGCTTGTCGCGGGTGCCGGTCTCCTGGGCGACCATCCGCGAAGAGGCGTAGCCGGCCTTCTCCAGCCGCTTGAGCTCGCTGTAGATCTGGCTGAAGGACGGGCTCCAGTAGAAGAAGCGCAGGGACCAGTCCGACCACTTCTTCAGGTCGTAACCGGAGAGCTCCTCCCCGAAGGAGAGCAGCCCGAGCACCGCCCAGCTGGTCGCGGGGAGCGTGCGCCCGTTCGTCTCTTCTGCCGCCTCGTTGGTCACGCAGCGCAGTCTACGACCGGTCTTGGCAGCGGCCCTTCCCCCGGTCCAGTATGACTGCTAGAAGTATTCCTATTCGAAATACATCACCGACGTGCCGTGCGCAGCGCACGGCTGGGAGGCACCCCGTGAAGTTCTCGATGATCTTCGAGGCGCAGCTCGTCGACCCGACGCCCGAACGCGAGCGCCAGGTCATCCACGACTGCGTCGAACAGGCCGTGTTCGCCGAGGAGATGGGCTTCGACCGGATCTGGGCCGTGGAGCACCACGCCCTCACCCAGTACGCCCACATGAGCGCCTCCGAGATCTTCCTGACCTGGGTCGCCGCCCGGACCGAGAAGATCCGCATCGGCCACGGCGTCGTCACCATGCCCTTCGGCTACCAGCACCCCGTGCGCGTGGCCGAACGCGCCGCCATGCTCGACGTGCTCTCCGGCGGCCGCGTGGACATCGGCGCCGGCCGCGGAGCCACCCGCCAGGAGATGTCCATGTACGGGGTCCGCCCCGAGGACACCTACCCGCAGATGGAGGAGGCGCTGCGGATCTTCTCCTCCGCCTGGCGCGAGGAGAAGTTCGAGTGGCACGGCTCCATCGACATCGGCCCCGGCGCGGTCCTGCCCCGGCCGGTCCAGGACCCGCACCCGCCGCTCTTCATGGCCTGCTCCAAGCACGACACCCTCAAGCTCGCCGCCGAACTGGGCATCGGAGCACTCGTGATGGGCTTCGCCGGCGCCGACGACGTCCGTACGATGCGCAAGGTCTACGACGAGGCCATCGCCACCCGCAGCGGGGACCGCTTCGTCTCCACCGAGGTCAACGACCACCTCTCCGCGCTCTGCCCCACCATCGTCCTCGACGACGCCGAGCGCGCGCTGCGCCTGGGCACCCGCGGCCAGCGCTTCTTCGCCGAGTCCATCGCCCACTGGTACGGCAACGCCCCGGAGCCCACCGGCTACTCCGAGGACGAGACCGCCGAGGAGCACGTGGCCGCACTGGAGAAGGGCCGCGAGGAACTGGTCGCCAAGCTCCACGAGGCGAACATCCCGGCCCGCCCCGTAGACACCGGCACCTACAACGCCGAGCATGCCTACGGCGATGCCCGAACGGCCATCGCCTACGTCGAGCAGCTGCGCGAGATCGGCGTCGACGAGGTCATGTGCCTGATCCAGATGGGCACCGTCCCCCAGGAGGCCTGCATGGAGACCATCCGCCAGTGGGGCGAGACGGTCATCCCGCACTTCCGCGCCCTGGAGGGCTGACCCGTGAGCCTGAGCCCCTCCCTGGACGGCAAGGTCGTCGTCATCACCGGCGCCGGACGGGGCCAGGGCGCGGCGGAGGCCCGGCTCTGCGCCGAGGCCGGCGCGCGGGTCGTGGTCACCGACATCCGGGAGGAGGAGGGCCGCGCGGTCGCCGCCTCACTCGGCGACCAGGGACTCTACGTCCACCACGACGTGGCCGACGCCGACAGCTGGGCGGCGGTGGTCCGCGAGGCCGTACGCACCTTCGGCACGGTCTCCGCCCTGGTCAACAACGCCGCGCTGTGGCGCACGGCCCACGTGGAGCGCCAGGACCTGGAGGACTTCGAAGCCCTCCTGCGGGTCAACCTGCTCGGGCCCTTCCTCGGCATCCAGGCGGTGGCCCCGGTGCTGCGCGCCGCCGGAGGCGGCTCCATCGTCAACGTCTCCTCCACCGCCGGGCTGGTCGGCATTCCGGGCCACGCGGCGTACGGATCGACGAAGTTCGCCCTGCGCGGGCTCACGAAGTCGGCCGCGCTGGACCTGGCGGGGGACCGGATCAGGATCAACTCCGTGCATCCGGGGGCGATCGACACCCCGATGGTCAGCGGGGCCGTCGCGGGACGGGACTGGTCGCACCTGCCGCTGGGGCGGATCGGGCGGCCCGAGGAGGTCGGGGAGCTGGTCCTCTTCCTCTGCTCGGACGGCTCCTCGTACATCACGGGCGCGGAGTTCGCGGTCGACGGGGGGATGACGGCGCGATGAGCGGCACCGATCGGCTGTCCCCGGCGGCCCGCCTGCTGTGCGACGTGATGGCGGCCGCCTTCCCCGGACCGGGTGACGTGGCGGCCCTGCGGGCGGCGGCGTCCGGAGCGCGGGGCGGGGGAGCGGAGGTGGCCTCGGTCCGGGACGCGGTCGCCGACGGGGTCCCCGTCCGGATCTACGACCCGGCGCCGGGCACCGCGGGCCGCCCCCTCGCCGTGTTCTTCCACGGCGGCGGCTGGGTGATGTGCGGCCTGGACACCCACGACGCGCTGTGCAGGGCCCTGGCCGTGGCCTCGGGCGCGGTGGTGGTCTCCGCGGACTACCGCCTCGCGCCCGAACACCCCTGGCCGGCCGCGCCCGACGACGCGCTGACGGTGCTGGTGTGGGCCCGGGCGCGGGCGGCCGCACTGGGCTGCGACCCCGAGCGGCTGGTCGTCGCCGGGGACTCCAGCGGAGGCAACCTCGCGGCCGTGACGGCCCTGCGGGCCCCCGAACTGGTCGCCGGCCAGCTGCTGTTCTACCCGGCGCTGGACGCCTCGATGGAGCAGCCCTCGGTGGCGGAGTTCGCAGCGGGGTACTTCCACACCGCCGCGCACATGGCCTGGTACTGGGACCAGTACGGCGGCGACCCGGACCACCCCCACGTCTCCCCGCTGCGGGCCCCGGACCTCTCGGGGCTGCCGCGCACCCTGCTGGTCCTGGCGGACTGCGACGTCCTGCGGGACGAGGGCCTGGCCTACGGGCGCCGGCTGGGCGGGGCGGGCGTGGACTGCGGGGTCCACCTGGTCCCCGGGGTCTTCCACGGCTTCCTCGGCCTGCCGCTCCCGGCGGGGGCCGCGGCGATCGGGACGGCGGGCGCGTGGGTGGCGGCGACGCCCGCGAAGTAGGGGGGTGGGGCGGCCGGATTCGAACCGGCGTCCTCCTGCGATGGTGCAGGTGCGTTGCCTCTGCGCTACGGCCCCGCCCTGCCCCGGATCCTAGGCGCGGCCCCGCCGGACGCACACGCGAATATCCCCGGCATGATGTGCGCATGTCGATATCGGCCCCGGGGGCCTTCGCGCGCAACTCCCTCGCCCTCGCAGCGGAGTTCGCCGCCGCCCTGCTGATGCGCGGCTCCCAGCCGCACTGGCTGCCGGTCCTGCTCGGCCTGGTCGCCCTCGTGTCCGGACTGCCGCACGGCACCGACGCCGGCTTCGTCCACCGCACCGCACTCGCCCTCGGCGCGGTGGCGATCGCCCTGTCCGCGGCCCGGGCCCTGGACGCCCCCGACCCGCTGCTCTGGCAGCTCCTGACCGGCGCCCTCGTCCTGACCCAGACGGTCTCCCTGACCCGCCTCTCCCGCACCTGAAAACCGCTGGTCGGGCGCCTTGTCGCCCGCCTACGCTGCGCCCATGTCCCCCACTACGACCCTGTGGCGCCCGACGGGCCCGACGGAACTGGACCTGGTCCGCGAGCTCGACTGGCGCGCCTGGCCGCCGCGGCTGCCGGACCAGCCCATCTTCTACCCGGTCCTGAACGAGGACTATGCGGTCCGCATCGCCAGTGACTGGAACGTGAAGCACAGCGGATCCGGCTACGTGACGCGCTTCGAGGTGGACTCGGCGTTCCTGGAGCGCTACCCGGTCCGGCAGGCCGGCGGGGAGACCATCCTGGAGCTGTGGGTCCCGGCGGAGGAGCTGGACGAGTTCAACGCGCACATCGTGGGCCGCATCGAGCTGGTCAGGGAGTTCCACCGCTGATCCCCGGCTGCCCGAAGGCGTCCGGGACGGGGAGGGTCGACCAGCGGGGCACGGGCCAGGCGACGGCGACGGCGCGGCCGACGACCTCCGACACCGGTACGAAACCGTGGGTCTTCGGGTCGTTCTGGTGGTAGCGGGAGTCCGAGGACTTCTGGCGGTGGTCGCCCATGACCCAGAGCTTCCCGGCGGGAACGGTGACCGGCCCGAACGGCTTGTCGCCGCACGGGGTGTTCCCCGGGAAGACGTACGGCTCGTCCAGCGCCTTGCCGTTGACCTCGACCGGTCCGTTCCCGTGGCATTCGACCGTGTCGCCACCGACCGCGATGACCCGCTTGATCAGGTCCTTCTCGTTGGCGGAGGGCATCAGGCCGATGGCGCTGAGGGCGTTCTGGAGGACGTTGCGCTCCGGGACGGGCTCGCCGTCCAGCCAGTCGCTCGGGTCGTGGAAGACGACGACCTCGCCGCGCTCGGGCTCCGAGCCGAACCAGGGGGTGAGCTTGTCGACCAGGACCCGGTCCCCGCGCTGGAGGGTGTTCTGCATCGAGAGGGAGGGGATGGAGAACGCCTGGAAGAGGAAGGTCTTGATCAAGAACGCCACCACGAGGGCGACGGCGACGAGCAGCGGCAGCTCCTTCCAGAACGGTCGCCGGGAACCGTCCTGCGCGTCGGCTGGGTCGCCCATCGAGGCCTCCGATCGTGTGTCGACCAGGACCACGAAACACGTGGGGCGGTGTGCCGACGGTAAAGGCGGCCCCCGGGAGCGGTGTCCCGGGGGCCGTTTCTGCGGGGAGGGAGGGCGCTACAGCCGCTCGATGATGGTGACGTTGGCCTGGCCGCCGCCCTCGCACATGGTCTGGAGGCCGAACCGGCCGCCCGTGCGCTCCAGTTCGTGGAGCAGGGTCGTCATCAGCTTGACGCCCGTCGCGCCCAGGGGGTGCCCCAGGGCGATCGCGCCGCCGTTGACGTTGACCCGCTCCGGGTCCGCGCCCGTTTCCTTCAGCCAGGCCAGGGCCACCGGCGCGAAGGCCTCGTTGATCTCGACCAGGTCGATGTCGGCGAGGGACATGCCCGTCTTCTTCAGGGCGTACGCCGTCGCCGGGATCGGCGCCGACAGCATGCGGATCGGGTCCTCGCCGCGCACCGACAGGTGGTGGATGCGCGCCCGCGGGCGCAGCCCGTGTTCCCGTACCGCCCGCTCCGAGGCCAGCAGCATCGCCGCCGCGCCGTCCGAGACCTGGGAGGAGACCGCCGCCGTGATGGTGCCGCCCTCCATGACGGGCTTCAGGGTCGCCATCTTTTCGAGGGTGGTGTCGCGGCGCGGGCCCTCGTCCACCGCCACCGCGCCGTACGGCACGATCTCCCGCTCGAAGCGGCCCTCGTCGATCGCGCGCAGCGCCCGCTGGTGGGAGCGCAGGGCGAACTCCTCCATGTCGAGGCGGGAGATGCCCCACTTCTCCGCGATCAGCTGGGCCCCGTAGAACTGGTTGACCGGGGAGTCGCCGTACCGGGCGCGCCAGCCCTGCGAGCCGAGGTACGGGCCCTCGGTCAGGCCCAGCGGTTCCGCTCCCTGCCGCGAGGCGAAGGCGATCGGGACCATCGACATGTTCTGGGTTCCGGCGGCCACCACCAGGTCCTGGGTCCCGGACATGACGCCCTGCGCCGCGAAGTGCACGGCCTGCTGGGAGGACCCGCACTGGCGGTCGATGGTGACGCCGGGGACCTCCTCGGGGAGTCCCGCGGCCAGCCAGGCGGTCCGCCCGATGTCGCCGGCCTGCGGCCCGACGTTGTCGAGGCAGCCCATCACCACGTCCTCCACGGCCGCCGGGTCGATCCCGGACCGTTCGACGAGCGCCTTCAGGACGTGCGCTCCCAGGTCGGCGGGGTGGACCTCGGACAGTCCTCCCTTGCGCCGCCCGACGGGGGTGCGTACCGCTTCGACTATGTAGGCCTCGGGCATCGGAACTCCTCAGGGGTTACGTACGGGTGGCGATTCCGTCCAGGACCATCGACAGGTACTGGCGGGCGATCTCCTCGGGGCTGTGCTGGCCGCCCGGCCGGTACCAGGACGCCGCCACCCACACCGTGTCGCGCACGAAGCGGTAGGTGAGGCGGATGTCCAGGTCGGCGCGGAAGACCCCGTCCGCGACCCCGCGCTCCAGCGTCCCCAGCCACGCCTTCTCGAACTTGACCTGCGAGTCGGAGAGGTAGTGGAAGCGGGGCTGGACCGACAGGGTCCGGGACTCCTTCTGGTAGATGGCGACGGCGGCGCGGTGCCGGTCGATCTCCCGGAACGATTCGGTGACGAGGGCCTCGATGGTCTCCCTGGGTCCGAGACCGGCGGCGAGGACGGTGTCGTACCCCTCCCACAGCTCGGTCAGGAAGGCGGAGAGGATCTCGTCGAGCATCGATTCCTTGGAATCGAAGTGGTAGTAGAGGCTGCCGGCGAGCATGCCGGCGGCGTCGGCGATCTTGCGGACGGTGGTGGCGTTGTAGCCCTGCGCGGCGAAGACCTCGGCGGCGGTGTCGAGGAGTTCGCGGCGGCGTTCGGGCGACGCCGTCACCTGTGTCTTCTTCTTGTTCGTTGGCACGCGCCTATTCTGGTCATACGGCGGCCTAGGCGTGCTGACTGCTGACCGACACCGTCTCGCCCGTCATGTACGACGAGTAGCCGCTGGCCAGGAACACGATGACGTTGGCGACCTCCCAGGGCTCGGCGTACCGGCCGAAGGCCTCGCGGGCGGTGAGTTCCGTGAGCAGTTCCTCGCTGGTGACCTTCACCAGGTGCGGGTGCATGGCCAGGCTCGGCGCGACCGCGTTGATCCGTACGCCGAACTCCGCGGCCTCCAGCGCCGAGCAGCGGGTCAGTGCCATCACCCCGGCCTTGGCGGCGGCGTAGTGGGCCTGCCCGGTCTGGGCGCGCCAGCCGACGACGGAGGCGTTGTTGACGATCACGCCGCCCGTTCCGGAGGCCTTCATCGCGCGCATCGCGGCGCGGGTGCAGCGGAAGGTGCCGTTCAGGGTGACGTCGAGGACGCGGGACCACTGCTCGTCGGTCATGTCGACGAGGTGGGCCGTGCCGCCGAGCCCGGCGTTGTTGACGACGAGGTCGAGGCGGCCGTGGAGCCGTTCGGCGAGCGCGAAGAAGGCGCCCACCTGCTCCTCGTCCGTGACGTCGCAGGGCAGGGAGGCGACCCGGTCCGCGCCGAACTCCGCGGCCAGTGCCTCCTCGCTCTCCTTGAGGCGCCGGGCGTGCGCATCGCCGATGAGGACGCGGGCCCCCTCTTCGAGGAAGCGGCGCGCGGTGGCCCCGCCGATGCCGGCCCCGGCGGCCGCGGTGATCACGGCGGTCCGGCCGGCCAGCAGTCCGTGCCCGGCCACGTACTCGGGTGCGTTGCCCGTCGGGTTCACGCCCGTACCTCCTTGGGAAGGCCGAGGATGCGCTCGGCGACGATGGTGCGCTGGATCTCGTCGGAGCCCGCGTAGATGGTGTCCGAGCGGGAGAAGAGGAAGAGCCGCTGCCAGTCGTCGAGGTCGTACGGGTCCCCGTGCTCCCCGGCCGCGAGCAGCGAGGCGGCTCCGCAGACGTCCATGGCGAGTTCGCCGAGGTCCCGGTGCCAGCGGGCCCAGTACAGCTTGGCCGTGGACGGGGCGACCCCGGGCCGCAGCGCGGAGGCGCGCATGGTCTCCAGGCCGATCCAGGCCCGGACGAGCCGGTCGCGGATCAGCGGATCGGCCATCGCGCCGTTGCGCTTGGCCAGTGCGGCCAGCTCCTCGAGCTCGCGGCGGAAGCCGACCTGCTGGCCGAGGGTGGAGACGCCGCGCTCGAAGCCGAGGGTGGCCATGGCGACGGCCCAGCCGTCGCCGGGCGCGCCGACCACGTGGGCGGCGTCGGTGCGGGCCCCGTCGAAGAAGACCTCGTTGAACTCGGAGGTCCCGGTCAGCTGCACGATGGGCCGGACCTCCACCCCGGGCTGGTCCATCGGGACCAGGAGGTAGGACAGTCCGGCGTGCCGGCGGGAGCCCGGTGCGGTGCGGGCGACGACGAAGCACCACTGCGCCTCGTGGGCCAGGGAGGTCCAGATCTTCTGGCCGTCCACCACCCACGCGCCGTCCACGAGGGCGGCCCGGGTGCGGATGTTCGCCAGGTCCGAGCCGGCGTCGGGCTCGCTGTACCCCTGGCACCACAGTTCTTCCACGGCCCGGATGGGCGGCAGGAAGCGCCGCCGCTGCTCCTCGGTGCCGTGCGCGATGAGGGTGGGGCCGAGGAGCTGCTCGCCTATGTGGTTCACGCGCGCGGGCGCGTCGGCCAGCGCGTACTCCTCGTGGAAGGCGATCTGCTGCGCGGTGCTCGCGCCGCGGCCGCCGTACTCGACGGGCCAGCCCACGCAGGTCCAGCCGTGCGCCGCCATGTGCCGTTCCCAGGCGAGGCGTTCGGCGAAGGCCTCGTGCTCCCGGCCCGGTCCGCCGCGGCCCTTGAGGGCGGCGAACTCGCCGGTGAGGTGGGCCCGTAGCCAACTCCGAACCTCGGTGCGGAACTCCTCGACGCTGCTCATGGCCGTACGTTAACCTACCAAACACTTGTTAGGGAAGGATGCAGCGATGCCCGGAGAGATGTCCGACGAACCCCCCGTGCTCTACGAGCGCCGCGGCCCGGTCGCGTACGTGACCATGAACCGCCCCCGGTACCGCAACGCCCAGAACAGCGCGATGACCTACGCCCTCGACGACGCCTTCTACCGGGCCGCCGACGATCCCGCGGTCAAGGTCGTCATCCTGCGCGGGGCAGGCGAGCACTTCTCGGCTGGCCACGACATCGGCACCCCCGAACGCGACGCCCACCTGCCCTTCGAACGCCGGGCCGGCCTCTGGTGGGACCACTCCGAGCGCACCGGCGCCGAATCCCGCTTCGCCCGCGAATCCGAGGTCTACCTCGGCATGTGCCGGCGCTGGCGCGAACTGCCCAAACCCGTCATCGCCTCCGTCCACGGCGCCTGCGTGGCCGGCGGACTGATGCTCGCCTGGATCTGCGACCTGATCGTGGCCAGCGAGGACGCCTTCTTCGCCGACCCGGTCGTCCGCATGGGCATCCCCGGCGTCGAATACTTCGCCCACCCGTGGGTCATGCCCCCGCGCATCGCCAAGGAATTCCTCTACACCGGCGACCGGATGCCCGCCCGCCGCGCCCACGAGATCGGCATGGTCAACCGCGTCGTCGAACGCGCCGACCTGGCCGGAGCCACCGACCTGCTCGCCCTGCGGATCGCCGAGATGCCCTCCTTCGGACTCGCCCTCACCAAGCGGGCCGTCAACCAGGCCGAGGACCTCCAGGGCCTGCACACCGGCATGGACTCCGTCTTCGGCCTGCACCACCTCGCCCACGCCCACAACGCCGAAACCGCGGCGGACTCGCTCGGCGGCGTCAACATCGCCGCCATGAAGGAGGCGAACAGCTGATGGACCTGAACCACGCGGCGGACGTGGAGGCCTTCCGGGCCGAGGCGCGCGACTGGCTCGCCGCCCACGTGCCCGCCACCCCCCTGCCCTCGCTGGAGACCCGCGAGGGCTTCGCCGCCCACCGGGAGTGGGAGGCGCTCCTGCACTCCGCCCGCTGGGCCGTGGTGTCCTGGCCCGAGGAGTACGGCGGCCGCGGCGTCGACATCGAGCACTGGCTGGTCTTCGAAGAGGAGTACTGGGCCGCCGGCGCGCCCGGCCGGGTCTCCCAGAACGGCATCAACCTGCTCGCCCCCACCCTCTTCGACCACGCCACCGACGAACAGCGCGCCCGCGTCCTGCCCTCCATGGCGAGCGGCGAGACGATCTGGGCCCAGGCCTGGTCCGAACCCGAATCCGGCTCCGACCTCGCCTCCCTCACCTCCCGGGCGGTGCGCACCGAAGGCGGCTGGCTGCTGTCCGGACAGAAGACCTGGTCCTCGCGGGCCGCCTTCGCCGACCGGGCCTTCGGGATCTTCCGCACCGACCCCGACGCACCCAAACCCCACCAGGGCCTCACCTACCTGATGTTCGACCTGCACGCCCCCGGGGTCACCGTGCGGCCCATCGGCCGCCTCGACGGCAAGCCCGCCTTCGCGGAACTCTTCCTCGACGAGGTCTTCGTCCCCGACGCGGACGTCATCGGGGAACCCGGACAGGGCTGGCGGATCGCCATGTCCACCACCGGCAACGAGCGCGGGCTCACCCTGCGCGCCCCCGGCCGCTTCCTCGCCGCCGCCGACCGCCTCGTGGAGCTCTGGCACAGCCACGGTGACCCGGCCGACACCGCCCTGCGCGACCGGGTCGCCGACGCGGTCGTCGGAGCCCGCGCCTACCAGCTGTTCACCTGGGCCAACGCCTCCCGCTTCGCCGCCGGAGAGAAGATCGGCGCCGAGTCCAGCCTGAACAAGGTGTTCTGGTCCCAGTACGACATGGCCCTCCACGAGAGCGCCCTCGACCTGCTGGGCCCCGACGCGGAACTCGCCGACGGGGAATGGGCCGAGCCGTGGATCTTCTCCCTCGCCGGCCCCATCTACGCGGGGACCAACGAGATCCAGCGCGACATCATCGCCGAGCGGCTGCTCGGCCTCCCGAAGGGCCGCCGCTGATGCGCTTCCTGCCGTCCGAAGAACAGTCGGACTTCGCCCGCACCCTGCGCGGTCTGCTCGGCACCTGCGAGGTCCCGGCCGCGGTACGGGCCTGGGGCGCGGGCGACCACGCACCCGGCAGGGCGGTGTGGGCGCGGCTCGCCGATACCGGCCTGTTCGCCCTCGCGGCCGACGAGGCACACGAGGGCCTGGGCCTGATGCCGCTGGAGCTGGCCACCGGCTTCGTGGAACTGGGCCGCGCCGGCGTCCCCGGACCGGTGGTGGAGACCGCCGCAGCCGCCGTACTCCTGACCCGGCTCGGGGACGAGGCACTGGCCAAGCGGTTCCTCCCCGGGCTGGCGGCGGGGGAGACCACGGCCACCCTCGTCCTGCCCGGCGGCGGCCCGTACGCCCTGGACGCCGACGCGGCCACCCACCTCTTCACGGTGTCCCCGGCCGGCGAGCTCCGCCTGGCCGCCGCCCCCGCCGAACTGCGCACCTCCACCGACCCCGCCCGGCGCCTGGCCCTCCCGGACGGCGGCGGCGAACTCCTCGCCACCGGCCCCGCGGTCACCGCGGCCGCCCGCGACGCCGCGCACTGGGCCCGGCTGCTCACCGCCGCCCAGTGCCTCGGCACCGGCGAGGCCCTCCTCGCGCGCACGGTGGAGTACGCGAAGCAGCGCACGCAGTTCGGCACGGCGATCGGCGGCTTCCAGGCGGTCAAGCACCGCCTCGCGGACACCCTGCTCGGCCTGGAGTTCGCCCGGCCCCTGCTGTGGGCGGCCGCGCTCTCCCTGGACCCCGGGGAGATCGCCGCGGCGAAGCTGACCGCGGGCGAAGCGGCGTACGCGGCCGCCATGACCGCGCTCCAGCTCCACGGAGCCGTCGGCTACACCGAGGAACTCGACCTCTCCCTGTGGCTGCGCAAGGCCCGCCCGCTGCGCGATGCCTGGGGGAGCCCCTCGCAGTGCCGCGCGGCGGTGCTTCAGGAGCGGCTGCGGTAGTAGGTCGCCAGGGCGGTGTTCACCACCACGATCACCGTGAACCAGAGGGACGGCAGCCGCTGCCCGAGCGCGAGCAGCGCCAGGGCGGCGGCGCCGAACACCACCACCTTCACCCCGAGCTGCGCGGCGAGCGGGACGGCGTACCGGGCCTTCGGCGCGGCGAACATCCCCCAGAGCACGGCCGCGGCGGCCGGCGCGGCCACGGCGAGGGCGATCGACCCCAGCCGCCCGATGTCACGCGTGAAACCCCACCAGGCGAGCAGGCCCAGCGCCAGCAGTTCCAGGAGGAAGGCGAGGCCCTCGTTGGCGAGGAAGAAGCCCCTGACGGCAGGGGGCGGCGGGGAAGCCGGCGTGGAGGACGTCATGCAGGTCAGCCTCGTGCGCCGACGGCGGAAGGACCCAATCCGCACCGGGCCGTCTCACATGACGGCCACGTGGACGCTCACCACGTAGGGCTCCTCCACCACTCCGTCCGGAAAGAGCGGGTTCAGCCGCTCCCGCTCGGCGTCCAGGAACTCCCGCGTGCCCGCCTCGCCCAGCAGCAGGAACGCGGAGTGGCTGGCCAGGTTCGCCAGGTGGGCCTCCAACGGGATCCGCCGGGACCACGGGACGCTCCGCGTGGCGAAGCCGGAGTCGAGACCGCGCGGAAGCGTCCGGTAGCCCAGCGCCCGGGCGCTCCCGCCGACCGCGCCGGCCCCTCCCGCGACCGCGCCGCCCGGGCCGCCGGCTCCGAAGAAGGCACGGATCCGCTCACCCTGCGCCGCGACCCAGCCGGCCGGACCGGCCGACTCATCCAGGTCGTTCCACCAGATCGCGAGCGCCCCGCCGGGCTTGAGCACCCGGCGGGCCTCGGGCGCGGACCGCGCCGGATCCGTCCAGTGCCAGGCCTGGGCGTACGTCAGGAAGTCGAAGGAGGCCCCGGCCAGCGGCAGCCGGTCCCCGTCCCCGCGCACGATCGGGATCCCCGGCCGGGTGCGCCGGAACTCCGCCGCCATCCCGTCCCCGGGCTCCACCGCCACCACCTCGGCGCCCCGGGCGCGCATCGGCGCCGTCCCGATGCCCGTCCCCGCCCCCACGTCGGCGACCCGGGCCCCGGCGAACCGGCGCCCGGCCAGCTCCTCGACGGCGTCGTACAGCGCCTCGGGATAGCCGGGCCGGTGCTGCCCGTAGAGAGCGGCGGCGCTGTCGAAGGACCGGGCCCGGGAGGGGGGAGCCGTCCGAGGTGTCAGAGGCGTCCGAGGCATCGTCATGGCGCCATTCTTTTCGATCACGCACCTCCCGGCCAGAGCGCCTCGGGGCCGTGGTCAGGCGGCGCGGACCAGCCCGGCCTCGTAGGCGAGGATCGCGGCCTGGGTCCGGTTCGAGAGGTCGAGCTGGGTCAGGATCCGCGAGACGTACGTCTTCACGCTCGCCGGGGACAGGTGCAGCGCCTGCGCTATCTGCAGGTTCGTCCGGCCCTCGCCGACCAGCGCGAGGACGTCCCGCTCGCCGGGGGACAGAGTGGAGAGCTGCTCCGCGTGGTCGGGTGCCCCGGTGCGGGTGTCCGCCCGTTCCAGCAGCACCCGCATCACCCCGGGCGCCAGCGCGCTGCCGCCCGCCGCCACCGTGCGGATGCCGGCGAAGAGCTCCTCGGGACGCAGGTCCTTCAGCAGGAATCCCGCCGCTCCGGCCCGCAGCGCGTCCAGGACCAGGTCGTCCGCCGTGTAGCCGGTGAGGACGAGCACGCGCGGCGGCTCCGGCAGCCGCAGCAGCCGCAAGGTGGCCTCCATGCCGTCGACCTTCGGCATGACCAGGTCCATCAGCACCACGTCCGGCCGGTACGTGCGCGCCAGCGGCACCGCCTCGGCCCCGTCGACGGCTTCCGCGACCACCTCGATGTCGGGCGCGCTCGCCAGCAGGGTCACCAGTCCCGACCGTATGAGGCTCTGGTCGTCGACCACCATCACGCGGATCGTCATGTGACCCACCTCCCCTGAATCCCCGTCTCATTGCGGACATTACCGCCATACCGGGACTTAGGTCCGCCCAACCCTCCCTCCCCAGTCCCCTTTTGCGGCCCCTCCTGTCCTCTTTCGGTGACTTCGGCGACCCCCCGTCCTCCCGGACGGTGGTGACCGAGGCAGAACGCACCACCGCTTCACCCGGTGCACCGGCCTCCGCAATGTCCCCGAAGTCAGGAACTCCGCATGTCTTTCCCCTCCGCTCGCACCCTCGCCGGTCTCGTTGTCGCCGGTATCGCCGCACCCGCCGCCGTGGGTCTCGTGGCACAGCCCGCGTCCGCCGCGTCGGTCGGCACGTGGGACAAAGTCGCCCAGTGCGAGTCCACCAACGACTGGAGCATCGACACCGGCAACGGCTACTACGGCGGCCTGCAGTTCTCCGCCGGCACGTGGGCGGAGTTCGGCGGCCGGCAGTACGCCCCCCAGGCCGACCAGGCCACCAAGGCGCAGCAGATCGCCGTCGCCGAGAAGGTCCTGGCGACCCAGGGCCCCGGAGCCTGGCCCTCCTGCGGCAAGCTCGCCGGCCTCCAGCGCGGCGGCCCGGCCCCCGAGACCCCGGCCGGGGGCGCCGGCACCTCCACCGCGTCCGAGAACGCGGAATCCGCGGCGGCACCGGCCGCCCCGAAGCCCCGGGGCGGCAACAGCCACACCGTCGTCAGCGGCGACACCCTCGGCACCATCGGTTCCGAACTGGGCGTCAGCTGGCAGACCCTCTATTCCGAGAACCGCTCGGTGATCGGGTCCGACCCGGACATGATCTTCCCGGGCCAGCGCCTCGCGTACGGCTCCGGCAGCTCCTCCGGCTCCGCCGACACCTCGGCCACGCCGAAGTCCTCCAGCTCGTCCAGCTCGTCGAGCTCCTCCGGCGACTCCGCTTCCTCCGGCGACTCCTCCGGCTCCGCGGACTCCTCCCGGAGCGGCTCCCGCAGCAGCGGCGCCGCGGGCGTCCTGCCCGTCTCGGGCGGCAGCGTCTCCGCCCGCTACGGCCAGCCGGGCAGCTGGGCCGCCGGCCACCACACCGGCATCGACTTCGCGGTGTCCACCGGCACCCCGGTCCGGGCCGCGGCCGCGGGCACCGTCGTCTCCTCCGGCTGGCAGGGCGCCTACGGCAACGCCGTGGTCATCAAGCACGACGACGGCCGCTACACCCTCTCCGCCCACCTGTCCTCGGCGACCGCCTCCGAAGGCGAGCGCGTCTCCGCCGGCGAGCGGATCGGCCGCTCCGGCAACACCGGCAACTCCACCGGCCCGCACCTCCACTTCGAGGTCCGCTCCAGCAACAGCTACGGCGCCGACGTCAACCCGGTCACCTGGCTGAACGGCCTCGGCGTCTCCCTGTAACGGGCAGACCGGGCCACCCGGAACGCGTCCTCCCGGGATGCCCCTTCGGCGGAAGGAGGGCAACCTGGGGGGACGTTTTGGCATGTTCTGTGCACTTCTGGTGTGCAGTCGGGGAGGGGTGGAGTCATGCAGGCCGTGCCCGGTCGCACCGGACAGCTGCTGGAACGGGGCCTGCGGACCCTGACGGGGGAGAGCAGCGGGGCGCCGGACCCGGTGCGGGCCCGCCGCACCGACAGCTGGCTCGCCCTGCTCTGCGGACTGCTCACCACCCTCAACCTCCACGACGTCCACCGCTTCGGCCTCGTCACCGACTACCCCACCAGTCTGGCCGCCGGCTGGCTCGCGGCCGCCTCCCTGCTCCGGCGCCGCTCCCACCCCTGGATCCCGGCCCTCGCGGCCACCGCCGCCACCGTCGTCTCCGACGACCGCGGCCCCCTCGTCTTCGCCGCCTACGCCCTGGCCGCGTACGGCCGCTCCCACCGCTGGGTCGGGGTCCTGCTCATGGGCGTCGTCTACGCCACCACCCGCGACCTCGTCCTGCCGCTCGGGTACGCCGGGCGCGACCCCGCCTCCTTCGTCCTCGGCTCCATCCTCGTGCCCGCCCTCTACGGGGAGACCGTGCGGCGCAACCGGCACGTCATGACCGCGCTGCGCGAGCGGGCCCGCCAGGCACACGCCGCCGTGGACCAGGCGGCCGACCTGGCCGTGGTCCAGGAACGCACCCGTTTGGCCCAGCGCACCCACGACGGGCTCGGCCACCGCCTCACCGCCCTGACGATGCAGGCCGCCGCCCTGCGCCTGGACGCCGGGGCCGACCCCCGGGTCCGGGAGGCCGCCGGCGCCGTGGAGGAATCGGCGCGGGCCGCGATGGCCGAGGTCAGGGAGGTGCTGGACATGCTGACCGACCCCGCGGGCAGCCGTGCGTACACCTCTCCCGTGGACGTGGGCCGCTTCCTCGGCTCCCTGGCCCGGAACATGCGGGCCACCGGAATGGAGATCACCCACCACACCCAGCCCGGCCTCGGGGCCTTCCCGGCCGCCGACGGGCGGCTGCTGCTGCGGATAGCCCGCGAGGGCCTCACCAACGCGGCGAAATACGCCCCGGCTCCGCCGTTCGGATGAATCTGTACGCCGAGGACGGGGAGGTCCGCCTCGACGTGATCAACACCGCCCCGGAGGGGGAGAGGGTGGTCCTCGACTCCGGTGGGATGGGCATTCCGGGGCTCCGGCGCGCCCTGGCGGAGGTGGGCGGGCAGCTGCGCGCCGGATCCACCCAGGGCGGAGGTCACATGCTCGCGGCGACACTCCCCGACCGACGTGTGCTAGCTTAGAGCTCGTTGCAGTTGTGGTACCCATGAACTTTATGTGCGCCTGACGGGAATGCTCCGACAGGCGCTTTTATTGTTTTGCCGGAATCTCCGGATGGGGCCCTTTGCCGCCTATTCAGGAGATTCAAAAATGGCACTTGGCACCGTGAAGTGGTTCAACTCGGAAAAGGGCTTCGGCTTCATCGAGCAGGACGGTGGCGGCCCGGACGTCTTCGCCCACTACTCGAACATCGCCACCCAGGGCTTCCGTGAGCTCAACGAGGGCCAGCGCGTGTCCTTCGACGTCACCCAGGGCCAGAAGGGCCCCCAGGCGGAGAACATCCTCCCCGCCTAAGGCAGTCAGCACGCCGGGGTCCGCACCGAGTCGGTGCGGGCCCCGGCTTGTCTGCTGTTTCGAACCATTTGATTGCAGCGTTTTCTGCAGTACCTGCCGGTTTCAGGAGGGCTTTCTCGCATGACCAGCTCCAGCTCCGCACGACCCAGCCGCCGCCCCACCCGGGGTCGAGGTGCGGCCCAGGGACGTCCGAAGGCTGGCGCGGGACGGCAGAAGTCCGCCCCCGTAGCCAGGCCCCAAGAATTCACCATGCCCGAACCGCTGACCCCGGCCCTGCCGCCGGTGGACTCGTTCGGGGACATGGACATGCCCGAGGCGCTGCTGAAGACCCTCGCCGCCCAGGGCGTCACCGAGCCGTTCCCGATCCAGGCCGCGACCCTGCCGAACTCGCTGGCCGGCCGAGACCTGCTCGGCCGCGGCCGCACCGGCTCCGGCAAGACGCTGGCCTTCGGCCTGGCCCTGCTGGCCCGCACCGCGGGCCGCCGCGCCCAGCCGAAGCAGCCGCTCGCCCTGGTCCTCGTACCGACCCGCGAGCTCGCGCAGCAGGTCACCGACGCGATGGCCCCGTACGCCACCGCCGTCAACCTGCGCATCACGACCGTCGTCGGCGGCATGTCGATCAACCGGCAGTCCGGCGCCCTGCGCCGCGGCGCCGAGGTGCTCGTCGCCACCCCCGGCCGCCTGAAGGACCTCATCGACCGCGGTGACGCCGACCTCTCCCAGGTCTCCATCACGGTCCTCGACGAGGCCGACCAGATGACCGACATGGGCTTCATGCCGCAGGTCACCGCCCTGCTCAAGCAGGTCCAGCCCGAGGGCCAGACCATGCTGTTCTCGGCGACCCTCGACAAGAACATCGACAAGCTCGTCAAGATGTTCCTCACCGACCCGGTCGCCTTCTCCGTCGACCCGTCCGCCGGCGCGGTCAGCACGATGGAGCACCACGTCCTGTACGTCATGGACGAGACCGACAAGAAGGCCGTGGCCACGCGCATAGCCGCCCGCGACGGCCGGGTGATCATGTTCGTCGACACCAAGCGCGGGGTCGACCGCATGGTCAAGAAGCTCCTCGCCGACGGCGTCCGCGCCTCCGGCCTGCACGGCGGCCGCTCGCAGCCGCAGCGCAACCGGACCCTCGACTGGTTCAAGACCGGCGAGGTCACCGCACTGGTCGCCACCAACGTGGCCGCGCGCGGCATCCACATCGACGACCTCGACCTCGTCGTCAACGTGGACCCGCCGACCGACCACAAGGACTACCTGCACCGCGGCGGCCGTACCGCCCGCGCCGGCGAGTCCGGCAGCGTCGTCACGCTGGTCCTGCCCGACCAGAAGCGCGACATGACCCGCCTGATGTCGGACGCCGGGATCTCCCCGCGCACCGCGCAGATCAAGTCCTCCGACGAGGAGCTCGCGCGCATCACCGGCGCCAAGGAGCCCTCGGGCATCCCGGTCGTCCTGGAGGTCCCGCAGGCCACCCCGCCGCGCCAGCGCTCCACCGGCCAGGCCGGCGGCGGCTCCGGCGGTGGCGCCCGCCGCCGCTCGGGCGGTCCGCGCACCGGCACGGGTGCGGCTCCGGCCGCCGGGGGCGGCCGCGGCCGTCGTACCGGCGGTGGCGGCACCGCCGGGCAGGCTCCGGCCTCCGGCTCCGGCCAGGCCCGCCGCGGCCAGGGCGGTCAGGGCGGCTCCACGGCCGGTTCCGGCGAGCGCGGCCGACGCACCGGAGGCGCCCCCTCCGGTGGTGCGGCCGCCGCATCGGCGCGCAGCCGCGTCGGCGGCGCCGGCCAGGGCCGCCGACGCGCCGTCTGATCAAGGGCATCGCGAAGGACATCGCGTAGGAACCACTGCGCCGGGCGGCACGTACCGCCCGGCGCAGTGGTGTTTTCCGGGGCCGGGCCGGGGTCCCGGCGGGCCCCGGCGCCGCTAGCGGACCATCTTCAGCTGGAGCTTCACCAGGGTCCGCAGGTCCAGGCCGAGCCCGTCGGTGAGGTAGCCGTAGAGGCTGCCGTAGTCGGCCTCCATCTGCGCGGTCGCCGCGTCCAGGTAGTCCTGGCGGACCTCCTGGAGCGGGATCAGCAGATCGGGGTTCTGCATCATGCCGGACTGCTTCAGACCCGCCCGCACCTTGGCGTCGTACGCCCCGCGGATGGTGTTCGTGGCCAGGTAGTCGCGCTCCGCCGACTGCTTCGGGACGGCGAGCGCGCTCAGCAGGACGTACGTCATCCAGCCCGTCCGGTCCTTGCCCGAGGTGCAGTGGTACAGCAGCGGGCCCTGCTTGCCGTCGGCGATCTCGCGCAGGGTCGCCGCGAACTGCGCACGGCTCTCCGGGCTGGTCACGAACGTGCGGTAGACGTCGCGCATGTACGCCTCCGCGCGCCCGCCGCCGAGCATCTGCTCCTGCCTGGCGGGGTCGCGGCTGCCGATGGCGGCCATCAGGAACCCGTACAGGCCCTGGTCGTTGACGGAACGGGTGGTGGTGGCCAGGCCGGCGGGCAGCCGGTCGGCGCCGTCGTACTGGACCTCCATCGCAATGCGGAAGTCGAGGACCTTCGTGAGGCCCAGACCGGAGACCGTGGTGAGGTCGGCGTCGGTCAGCTTGCCCAGGGCGTCGGATCGGTAGACCAGGCCCTGGCGGACCTGGCCGCCGGTCCAGGTGCGGTAGCCGCCCACGTCGCGGAAGTTGACCGCGCCCTGGAGCGGGATCTGGCGAATCGTTTCCGTCGGCTGTGCGGGCCGGTGGTGACGCGAGACGGCGGCACTGTCGGCCGGCGCGGCGTACGCGGAGGCTGGCAGGGTCCCGATGGCGAGGGCGGAAGCGAGCACCGCGGTCGCCAGGCGGATTCGGGCACGGCTCATCTGGGGCAACTCCTGTAACGGAGAAGGGGAATCACCCTGGTGGTGGCAGGGTGCCGAGCGAGTGAGGGGGGAGGGGGAGACGCTGTGGGGGAGTGAGGCCCTGCAGCCGTTCCAGCACGGCGTGGGCCTCGGCCATGACGCGGGTGACGAGCTCCGCACAGGACGGCAGATCCTCGATCACGCCCGCGACCTGGCCCGATGCCATGACACCGAGGTCCGTACGGCCCTCGACCATGGACGCCTTGAGGAGCATGGGGGTGTTCGCGGCGAGCAGCACCTGGCTCCAGGACAGGTCCTTGCCGTGTTTCATCGCGAGGCCGTCCCGGACCATCTCCGCCCAGGTCAGACCCGAGAGCTTCTTGAAGCCGGCCGCGTGCCGCACTGCCTTGACCAGTGCCTTCGCCCGCCCGGCCCGCTCCAGGGAAGCGACCAGCTCGCTGCGCAGCATCCGGTGCGGGAGCCCGTCCACGGCCGTGGTGACGGTGACGTCCTTCACGGTCGCCTTCAGGTACTCGGCCTTCACCGCGTCCGGGACCGTCGAGTCGGAGGTCAGCAGGAAACGGGTGCCCATCGCGATGCCCGCGGCCCCGTAGGACAGCGCCGCCACCAGCCCGCGGCCGTCGCTGAAACCGCCCGCCGCGATCACCGGGATGTCCACCGCGTCGACCACCTGCGGCAGCAGCACGGTCGTGGCCACGTCGCCGGTGTGGCCGCCGCCCTCGCCGCCCTGCACGATCACGGCGTCCGCGCCCCACGCCGCGACCTTCTCCGCGTGCCTGCGGGCCCCGATCGAGGGGATCACGACCACGCCCGCGTCCTTGAGCCGAGCGATCAGCTCCCTGGACGGGGCGAGCGCGAAGGAGGCCACCCGCACGCCCTCGTCGATGATCAGCTGCGCCCGCTCGGCCGCGTCCCCGGCGTCCGCGCGCAGATTGACCCCGAACGGGGCGTCCGTACGGGACTTGACCTCGTGGACCGCCGCCCGCAGCTGCTCCATCGTCATGGTCGCCGAGGCCAGGATGCCGAGCGCGCCCGCACCGGCCGCCCCCGACACCAGACGCGGACCCGCCACCCAGCCCATGCCCGTCTGCACGATCGGATGCTCGACCCCGACCAGCTTGGTGAATGCCGTCTCCATCGGTCAGACCCGCACTTCCCGGTCGCGCAGGCCCTTGGGGTCGATGACCTCGCGGATCAGCCGCAGCTCCTCCGCGGTCGGCTTGCGGGTGTACGGGACCTCCGCGGGGAGGTCCAGCTCGAAACCGGTGGCCGCCCGGACCTGCTCCACGGTGACGCCCGGGTGCACGGAGGCCAGGCGCATGGCGTGGTCGGGGCCGGCGAAGTCGAAGACGCCGAGATCGCTGACCACGCGGGGAAGCCGGTGGAACCGGGTCATCCCGGCCGCCGCGGCACGGTCGTAGCCCACGCCGCTCACCATGTCGACGCGCTCGACGAACACCCGGGTGGAGTGCTTGGGGATCCAGTAGCTCACCGGGTTGTTCAGGGTGTTCACCGGGGCGCCGCGCACTCCGAGGAGCTGGCGGGCCGGCTGCTCCCAGTCGCCGATGCAGGAGATGTTCTGGTTGCCGAACCGGTCGATCTGGCTGGCGCCCATCATCACGTGCCGGCGGCCTCCGGTGACCATCGTCAGGTGACGGCGGTACGGGAGCCAGCCCTCCGCCGAGCCGTCGAGCCCGACCAGCATGGCTTCGCCGTCGGTCAGCAGCAGGTCGGGGGAGAACGTCCGCTTCGCCAGCCGGGCCCCGAAGGAGGGCACCAGGCCCATCGGGCTGGCCAGCACCTCGCCGTTGTCCCGCCAGGCTTCGGCGCAGGCGATCACGCAGTACTCGGCGCGGGTGACGGCCGTGGCCGTGGTGGAGGTCGTGCTCACTTCTGCTCCTCGTGCCAGGCCTGGACGGCCGACTGGTAGGCGTGCTCGCTGCCGCCGGAGAGGAAGCGCTCGGCGAACTCGGGCCAGGGTGTGGTCGCGTACAGCTTCTGGAAGGCCTCGTCGCGGCCGTAGTCGGGGGCGCAGGAGGTGAAGTGCGCACCGTTGGGGGTCTCCACGACCCCGGTCACCGAGTGCCGGCTGACGAGCAGGGACTGCGGTGGCCCGGACTTGGAGAGCTCCGCGGTCTCCACGATCTGCTCGCAGGAGACGTAGGCGGCGTCGGCGGCCTCGCAGAAGAGGTCGTCGAAGTACGGGTCCGGGCCCAGGTACTGGGCGTTGCCGAGCCGGTCGGCGCGGTTGAGGTGGACCAGCGCGGCGTCCATGCGCAGCGCCGGGACCGCCACGAACTCCTCCCCGTCGGCGTACGGGGAGGTGACGGTGCGCAGCTCGGGGTTGACGCGCATGACGTCGGAGCCGAGGCCGGAGCGGACCGGGAAGAACGGCATCCGGTTGACGGCGGCGTGCAGGCCCCACATGAACATCGCCTCGTCGAGCTCGGTGAGGGCGAAGGCGCCGCTCTCGCGGGCCGCCCGGTAGTGCGGCTCCAGCGGGATGGAGTCGAGGGTGACGAAGGGGGTGACCAGCCTGCGGATCCGGCCCGCGGCGGCGAGGAGGCCGACGTCGGGGCCGCCGTACGAGATCACGGTGAGATCGGTGATCTCGGAGCGGAGCAGTGCCCGCACCAGGGCCATGGGCTTGCGCCGCGAGCCCCAGCCGCCGATGCCGACGGTCATCCCGCTGCGCAGTCGGCCGACCGCCTCGTCGGGGGTCATGGTCTTGTCGGTCATGCGCTCTGTCCCTCTTCCTTCCCGAAGGTGTCCCGGACCCGGTCGGCCACGCCGCTGAGGTTGGCCTCGAAGGTGAAGCCCTGCTCGAAGCGGTAGCTGCGGCGCACGTCCACGGGGTCGATGCCGTTGATGGCGGCCTTGGCGAGACGGATGAGGTACCCGTCCTTCTTCGCGATCTCGGCGGCCAGCTCCAGGGCGGCCGCCCGCAGTTCGCCCGCGGGGACCACCTTCCACACCGAGCCGTGCGCGTGCAGTTCGGCCGCGGTGGCGGTGCGCGAGGTGTAGTACAGGGTCCGCATCATGTGCTGCGGGACGAGCCGGGCCAGATGGGTGGCGGCCCCGAGGGCGCCCCGGTCCAGTTCCGGCAGTCCGAAGGTGGCGTCCTCGGAGGCGACGATGGCGTCGGCGTTGCCGACCAGGCCGATCCCGCCGCCGAGGCAGAAGCCGTTCACGGCCGCCACGACGGGGACCTCGCACTCGTAGACGGCGGCGAAGGCCTCGTAGCAGCCCCGGTTGGCGCCGATCAGCGAGGCGTGGCCGGTGTCGCGCTGCATTTCCTTGATGTCGACGCCCGCGTTGAAGCCGCGGCCCTCGGCGGCCAGCACCACGCACCGGACCTCCGGGTCGCGGCCGGCCGCGCGCAGGGCGTCGGCCAGGTCGTACCAGCCCTGTACGGGCAGTGCGTTGACGGGTGGGAAGTCGACTGTGACGAGTGCGATGCCCTTGTCGGGGCTTGAGGTGGAGACACCCATGAGCGGATCAGCTACCTTTCCACCAAACATTTGTTAGGTGAGGAAGGTAGCAGCCGATGGAGCTCAACGGGAGGGTTGTCGTCGTCACCGGCGGAACCCGGGGCGTCGGCGCCGGGATCGCGCGGTCGTTCCTCGCGGCGGGGGCCGAGGTCGTCGTCTGCGCGCGCCGGCCACCGGAGGAACCGCTGGAGGTGGCGGGCCGCTCGGCGTCCTTCACCGCCGTCGACCTGCGCAATCCGGCCGCCGTGCAGGACTTCTTCGACGCCGTCGCCCGGCGCCACGGGCGGCTCGACTGCCTGGTCAACAACGCCGGCGGAACCCCGTACCGGCTGCTGGGGGAGGGCGAGGCAGAGCGCCACGCGCGGGTCGTCGAGCTCAACCTGATCGCCCCGATGACCGCCTCGGTCGCCGCGTACCCCCGGCTCCGGGAGAGCCGGGGCTCGATCGTCATGATCGGCAGCGTCAGCGGGACCCGGCCCTCGCCGGGCACCGCGGCCTACGGGGCGGCCAAGGCGGGCCTGGAGAACCTGGCCCGCTCCATGGCCGTGGAATGGGCCCCCGAGGTACGGGTCAACTCGCTGGTCCTGGGCATGGTGCGGACCGAGCTGTCCCACCTGCACTACGGCGACGAGAGCGGGATCGCGGCCGTCGGCGCGACCGTACCGCTCGGACGCCTGGCCGAACCCTCCGACGTGGGCGAAGCGGCCGTCTTCCTGGCCTCCGGCCGGGCGGCCTACGTGAGCGGGGCGAGCCTGCTCGTGCACGGGGGCGGCGAACGGCCGGCCTTTCTGGACGCGGCAAACGCGAACCACTCGAACAAGGAGAGCTGACATGGGACTTGCCGAAGGCCGTGTGGTCATCGTGACGGGCGCCGGACGGGGGCTGGGCCGCGCACACGCGCTGGCCTTCGCCGCGGAGGGGGCCCGGGTCGTGGTCAACGACCTCGGCGTCGGCCTGGACGGGCTGCCGGGGCCGGAGAGCCCGGCGGCGCAGGTCGTCGCCGAGATCCGGGCGACGGGCGGGGAGGCGGTGGCCCACGGCGGGGACATCGCGACGAGGGAAGGCGCGGCGTCACTGATCGAGACGGCCGTCTCCTCCTTCGGGCGACTGGACACCCTGGTCAACAACGCCGGGTTCCTGCGCGACCGGATGCTCGTGAACCTGGACGAGGACGACTGGGACGCCGTGATGCGGGTCCACCTGAAGGGGCACTTCCTGCCGCTGAAGCACGCGGCGGCGTACTGGCGGGCCGAGGCGAAGGAAGGCCGCCAGGTGGCCGCGCGGGTCGTGAACACCTCCTCGGGAGCGGGGCTGCTGGGCTCCGTCGGCCAGGGCAACTACAGCGCCGCCAAGGCCGGGATCCTGGGACTCACCCTCGTCTCGGCGGCGGAGATGGGCCGCTACGGGGTCCAGGTCAACGCGATCGCCCCCGCGGCCCGGACCCGGATGACGGAGCAGACCTTCGCGGACACCATGGCCGCCCCGGAAGCCGGGGCCTTCGACGCGATGGCCCCGGAGAACGTCTCCCCGCTGGTCGTCTGGCTCGGCTCCGACGCCTCCGCCGGGGTCACGGGCCGCGTCTTCGAGGCGGAGGGCGGCCGCATCACGGTCATGGAGGGCTGGCGCCCCGGCCCCACGGCCGACTGCGGCGCCCGCTGGACCCCGTCGGAGGCGGGGGAGACGACGACGAAGCTCCTGGCGGCATCGGAGCGGCCGCAGCCGGTGTACGGGGCGCGGTAGCCGGAGCCCGGAGCCCGGAGCCCGGAGCCCGGAGCCCGGAGCCCGGGGCCCAGGGCAAAGGGCCGGCCGTCCGCGGCCGCGGGGTCAGAAGCGGAACCAGCGCCGCCGGGGAGCCGAAGGTGCGGGATTCCACGAGATGTCCCCGGCCGCGGGCAGCTCACGGGCCTGGAACACGCCGGAAGCGGCGACCTCCGCCAGGCCCGTGTGGCGCTGCCTCAGCCCCTTGATCAGATGGCTCCGCTGCTCGGTCCGGCCGGTCTCCTCAAGGAGCTTCACCAGCAGGAGGAGCTCGCCCACCGCTGCCCGCGCACCCGTCTCGACGAGGACCTGGTCCCCCCAGTGCTCCAGGATGCTCATGGAGATGCTCTGTGCGAGTCCGACCGTCCGGACGGGCTTCGTCAGCGCGAGGATCTCCTTGGCCCTGCGCTGGGCCGCGATGAAGCGGCTCAGACGGGTGCGCTCCAGCAGGCGGCCGATCTCCTCGAAAGCGTCGTACAGCTCGGGCAGGTGAGCCACGGGCAGGTCACGCGCCGCCAGCGACAGCAGCTGGTCGGCCTGCCAGTCCGCCCCCTCGTCCCGGAGTGCGACAACGGCGCGCGCCACCGTCGAAGGCGCCCCCGTCCACGGGATCGCCGCGTTCCCCCGCCACACCTCGATCTCCGCGCTGGTCTCCCGCTGCGCCTGCGCACCGCGCTCGGTGTCCGCCTGGAGCAGACGCAGCTCGGACTCGTGCTGGCGCACGAGGTCCTCCAGCTCGTCGAGGCGCTGCCCGACCCGGCCCAGCTCCTCCTCCAGCTCCTGCACCTGCTGCTGGGTGCCGTCCGCCCGGGCGAACGCGTCGGCGAGGCTCCCGTCGAGGTGAGCGCGGTGCTCACGCCCCCGTTCGAGCTGCTCGCGCAGGCCGGCCAGGTCCCGCGCGGTCTGCACGCGGTGCTCCTCCAGCGCGATGCGGGAGGCCTCCTCCCTGTACTCGCGCGCCACCAGCGGACCCTTGGTCCGGGCGGCGGTGTAGAGCAGGTTCCACCCCTGCGCGATCCGGTCCGGGTCCACGGCCTGCCGGGTGGCCAGCAGCCGGTACAGGGCCGGGAGCAGCGGGGGCCTCGGCAGGTCGGATCCGCTCAGGTAGCGGGAGAGCCTGCTGGCATCCACCGCGGCCTCGGGCTCGGCCTCCTTGAGCCACTTCACGATGTCCGAGGAGGACATCCCCAGGTCCTCCCGCAGATCTCGCAAGTGCTGCGCGAACGCGGCCTCCTCCTCGCTCAGCCCCGTCAAGGGGACTAACCGCTGCGGAGGTTGTCCCCCGCGGATACTCACCGGCAGCTCTGACATGGACCTTCTCCCTCTTGCGGGGCGCGCAAGTTGCGGCCGGTCGCGCAAGACCGCCTTGCAGCGTCGCCAACACCGTGCCCGGGACGTCCCCTTGGACCAGCGGCCCGCCGCGGGGCCGGGAAGAAGGAGAACACCACCATGCCGCGAACCCTACGCACAGCCGACCGCGAGGCACCTCCGTTCCTGGAGATCCGGGTCCGGGGGTTCCATCTGACCGTCGAACGGATCCCGTACCGCCTCCTCACCGTGCTCACCACGCTCGGGGGAACCTTCGCGGGGGTGGCCTGGTACCCCCGGTAGTCCCTCCCGCCGGGCCGGGCCCCCCGAAGGGGCCCGGCCCGAAGGCCTTCCCGCTCAGCGGGAACGGGACCTCCCGCCCGGCCCCGGCCCCGGCCTACCGTCTGCCGCACCACACACCACCTCAGCCGGGAGGCACCATGCTGAACGACCCCCTCCGGCGCGAGGCCGCCGCACGGCTGCGCGGGGCGGAGCTGCACCGGGCGCCCGTACCGCCGCTGACCGGGCTGTACGAGGGCATCGACACCGAGGACGCCTACGAGATCCAGCTCCTCAACATCCGCCACCGCCTCGCGGCCGGCGACCGCGTCACCGGGCACAAGGTCGGACTGTCGTCCCCCGTCATGCAGGCCATGATGGGCGTCGACGAACCCGACTACGGGCACCTGCTGCAGTCCATGGAGCTGTCCCAGGACACCCCGGTGCCGGCGGCCGCGTACTGCGCGCCGCGCGTCGAGGTCGAGGTCGGCTTCGTGCTCGGTGCCGATCTCCCCGGCGAGGGCTGCACCGTCGCCGACGTCCTGGCCGCCACCGAGCGGGTCGTCCCGGCCCTGGAGCTCATCGACAGCCGGATCGCCGACTGGCGGATCGCCATCGCCGACACCATCGCCGACAACGCCTCCTCCGCCGGATACGTCATCGGGGAAGGACGTGATCCGCGCGGCCTCGACCTGAAGGCCGTCGACGCCACCCTGACCAGCGGATCCGACACCCTGGCGAGCGGCCGCAGCGACGCCGTGCTCGGCGATCCGGCCGCCTCCGTCGCCTGGCTGGCCCGTACCGTCGCCCGCTTCGGGGTCCAGCTCCGCAAGGGCCACCTCATCCTGCCCGGGTCCTGCACCCGCGCCGTGGACGTCGCCGCCGGGCGCACCTACACCGCCGACTTCACCGGGCTCGGCCCGGTCTGTCTCTCCTTCTCATGAGGTGAACGTGAAAGCCACCGCCGCCATCGTCGGCTCCGGGAACATCGGAACCGACCTGCTCTACAAGCTCCTGCGCTCCCCGCACATAGAACCCCGCTGGATGATCGGCGTGGACCCCGACAGCGAGGGCCTCGCCCGGGCCCGCCGCGCCGGACTCGACGCCTCCCACGAGGGCGTGGACCGGCTGCTCGGCCGGGGCGAGCTGCCGGACATCGTCTTCGAGGCCACCTCGGCGTACGTGCACCGAGCCAACGCCCCGCGCTACGCCGAACTCGGCATCAAGGCGATCGACCTGACCCCCGCCGCCGTCGGTCCCGCGGTCGTCCCGCCCGCGAACCTGACCGCCCACCTCGACCGCGCCAACGTCAACATGATCACCTGCGGCGGCCAGGCCACCATCCCCATGGTGTACGCCGTCTCCCGCGTGGTCCCCGTCGCCTACGCGGAGATCGTCGCCTCGGTGGCCTCCGTCTCGGCCGGCCCGGGCACCCGCGCCAACATCGACGAGTTCACCCGTACCACCTCCCGGGGCATCGAGGAGATCGGCGGCGCCGCCCGCGGCAAGGCCGTCATCATCCTCAACCCCGCCGATCCACCGGTCATCATGCGCGACACGGTCTTCTGCGCGATCCCGGCCGACGCCGACCGCGAGGCCATCGCGGCCTCCGTCCAACAGATCGCCGAGGACGTGGCCTCGTACGTACCCGGCTACCGGCTGCGCACCGAGCCGCAGTTCGACGACCCCTCCCCGCTCAACGGCGGCATGGCCCGGGTCGCGATCTTCCTGGAGGTGGAGGGCGCCGGCGACTACCTGCCGCCCTACGCCGGAAACCTCGACATCATGACCGCCGCCGCCACCAAGGTCGGCGAGGAGTTCGCCAAGGGGATGACGCCGTGAACGCCACCTACTCCGACACCCTCGACATCCGGATCACCGACTCCTCCCTGCGCGACGGCTCGCACGCCAAGCGGCACCAGTTCACGGGCGAGGACGTACGGTCGATCGTCTCCGCCCTCGACGGCGCCGGGGTCCCCGTCATCGAGGTCGCGCACGGCGACGGACTCGGCGGGTCCTCCTTCACCTACGGCTTCTCGAAGACCCCCGAGCAGGAGCTCATCAAGATCGCCGCCGAGACGGCGCGCCACGCGAAGATCGCCTTCCTGATGCTTCCGGGCCTCGGCGTGAAGGACGACATCCGCGCCGCGCACGCCAACGGCGGCCGGATCTGCCGGATCGCCACCCACTGCACCGAGGCCGACATCTCCGTCCAGCACTTCGGTCTCGCCCGCGAGAGGGGTCTGGAGACCGTCGGCTTCCTGATGATGGCCCACTCCACCACCCCCGAGAACCTGGCCCGGCAGGCCCGGATCATGGCCGACGCCGGCTGCCAGTGCGTGTACGTGGTCGACTCGGCCGGCGCCATGGTCATGGACGAGGTCACCGACCGGGTCGCGGCGCTCGTCGCCGAGCTCGGCGACGACGCCCAGGTCGGCTTCCACGGCCACGAGAACCTCGGCCTCGGCGTGGGCAACTCGGTCGCCGCCGTCCGCGCCGGCGCCCTCCAGATCGACGGGTCCACCCGGCGCCTCGGTGCGGGAGCCGGGAACACGCCCGTCGAGGCCTTCGCCGCCGTCTGCCAGAAGATGGGCATCCGCACCGGCATCGACGTCCTGAAGATCATCGACGCGGCCGAGGACGTGGTCCGCCCCGTCATGGAAGACGAGTGCACCCTCGACCGCATGGCCCTGCTCATGGGCCACGCCGGCGTCTACTCCAGCTTCCTCAAGCACGCCTACCGGCAGGCCGAGCGGTACGGGGTCTCCGGCGCGCAGATCCTCCTGCGGGCGGGCGAACGCCGCCTCGTCGGCGGCCAGGAGGACCAGCTCATCGACATCGCCGTCGAACTTGCCGCCGAAGCCCGCTAGGCCGTCCCTTTCGGATCTTGCCGGGCCCCCACCCCCACACCCCACCCCCACACCCCATCCCCGCGCAGTACACCCACGACGAAGTGGAGGGCCACCCCATGGCCGCAACGACCGCAGCCGACGAAGCACCCCGCGTCATCGAAGCCGCCGCACTGCCCGCGAGGTTCGCGCGCGGCTGGCACTGCCTCGGCCTCGCCGCCGCCTTCAAGGACGGAACCCCGCACGAGGTGGAAGCCTTCGGGACCAAGCTCGTCGTGTTCCAGGGGCAGTCCGGGACGGGAGCAGCCGACGGCGAGGGCCAGGGCGGCGAGCGCCGCGACGGTGAGCTCAGCGTCCTCAACGCCTACTGCCCCCACATGGGCGGCAACCTCGCCCACGGCACCGTCAAGGGCGACACCGTCGCCTGCCCCTTCCACGACTGGCGCTGGTCCGGAGACGGCCGCTGCGCCGCCATCCCCTACGCCCGCCGCGTCCCCCCGCGCGCGCGGACCCGCGCCTGGACCTCCCTGGAACGCAACGGCCAGCTCTACGTCTGGCACGACCCGGAGGGCAACCCGCCGCCGCCCGAGGTCACCATCCCCGTCATCGAGGGCGTCGGCGACCCCGAATGGAGCGACTGGAGCTGGAACTCCCTGCGCGTCGAGAACTCCAACTGCCGAGAGATCGTCGACAACGTCGTCGACATGGCGCACTTCTACTACGTGCACTACGCCTTCCCGCACTACTTCAAGAACGTCTTCGACGGTCACGTCGCCACCCAGTACATGGAGTCCACCCCGCGCGGCGACGTGGACCTCGGCACCCTCTCCACCGGCGGCGGCCTGCGCTCGGACGCCTCGTACTACGGCCCCTCCTACATGATCGACAAACTGTGGAGCGACATCGGCGGCGGCGTCGAACTCGAATCGGTCCTCATCAACTGCCATTACCCGATCGACGAGAACAGCTTCATGCTCATGTACGGCACCATCGTCAGGAAGCTCCCCGGAATGAGCGACGAACAGGCCGCCGACGCCGCCCGCCTCACCTCCGAGGGCCTCGCCGTCGGCTTCGAGCAGGACGTCGAGATCTGGAAGAACAAGACCCGCATCGACAACCCCCTCCTCACCGAGGAAGACGGCCCCGTCTACCAGCTCCGCCGCTGGTACGAGCAGTTCTACGTGGACGCCGCCGACGTCAAGGACGAGATGGTCCGCCGCTTCGAGTTCGAGATCGACACCGCCCGCGCCACCGCCGCCTGGAAGGCCGAGGTCGCCGAGAACCTCGCCCGCCGCGCGGCCGGGACCCCGTGATGACCCCCGTCGCCTGCGGGGAGTGCGCCGCCGTGGTGCTGTGCGAGAAGTTCAGCCCCGCCCACACCCAGGTCCAGTGGACCGAGGAGGCCGCAGCGGTCTGCCCGCGCATCGCGGCCGAGGTCGCAGGGGGGCGGCCCAGCGCCCGCGTCCGCTCCTGCGAGGCCCTGCGCGCGGGCATCGAAGCCGCCGTCCTGGCGGGCCGCCTGGAGGTGCCGGCCGATGTCTGACACCGACGGCCCTACGAAGTCCCGCGCCGCGGGGGTACGGAGCCCGGCCCCGGCTGCCGCCCCGGGCGGAGCCGGAGGCAGGCTGCCGGTCCGCGTCACGGACCGCATCCAGGAGACCCCCGAGGCGGTCTCCCTCGTCCTCGACGCGGAACTCCCGTACCGCCCCGGGCAGTTCCTCACGCTCCGGGTGCCGGGCGGCGAAGCCCGCTGCTACTCCCTGGCCGGCTCCCCGCACGCGGGGGACCCGCTGCGCATCACCGTCAAACGGGTCCCCGGCGGCATCGGCTCCGGCTGGCTCTGCCAGGACGTGCGCATCGGCGACGAGCTGGAGATCCTGCCCCCCGCCGGCACCTTCACCCCGCCCGACCTGGACCGGGACCTGCTGCTGGTGGCGGGCGGCAGCGGGATCACCCCGGTGCTGTCGATCGCGAAGTCGGCGCTCGTGGCCGGCCGGGGCCACGTCGCGCTGGTGTACGCCAACCGCGACCCCGGCTCGGTGATCTTCCGCGACGAACTGTGGGGGCTCGCCGAGGAACACCCCGGGCGGCTCACCGTCGTGCACTGGCTGGAAACCCTCCAGGGACTGCCGGCCGCCCCGCAGCTGGGCCCGCTCGTGGCCCCGTACGCGCACCGCGAGACCTACCTGTGCGGGCCCGCTCCGCTGATGGACGCGGCGGAGACGGCGGTGCGCTCCGCGGGCGGACAGGCGCGCGCGATCCACCGCGAGCGCTACTTCTCCCTGAGCGGCGACGTCTTCGCCGGTCCGGCCACCGCGGCCCGCCCGGCTCCCGCCGCCGGCCCGGCCGCGGCGGGCGGCGCCACCGCGGAGGTGGAGTTCGAGGGGAGCGTGCACACGGTGGACTGGCCCGCCGGGACCCCGCTGCTCGACGCCCTGGTCACCGCGGGCCTGCCCGCCCCGTACTCCTGCCGGGAAGGGGCGTGCAGCGCCTGCTGCTGCCGGGTGCTGGAGGGCGAGGTCAAGATGGTCCGCAACGAGGTTCTGACCCCCGAGGACCTGGCCGACGGCTACGTCCTGGCCTGCCAGGCCCTGCCGCTCGGCGACCGCATCCGCATCAGCTACGACGGCTGAACGGGCAGGGCGGCCGAACGCCGCGAACGATGACGGGCCCGGCCCCCTGGCGAGGGGTCGGGCCCGTCATCGTTCACTCGTGCGTGGAGGTACCACTACCCACTACATCCACTCGCTGAACCGCAGCCACCCCATCATGTTGTCCATCGCCTGCGCCGAGACCGCCGGCTCCAGGTCCCGCGCCGGCGCCGCCGCCGCCCGCCCCGGCCGGCCCGGACCGTACAGCTCCCGCCACACCGACCGCGCGCAGGCCAGTACCGCCGGCGCCAGGCGGGCCGTCTCCCGGTCGCCCCGGCAGGAGGACACCGACACGGCCGCCACGGCCCGCCCGGCGCCCCGCAGCGGGGCGGCCACGCAGGAAATGCCCCGGAAGCTCTCCTCCCGGTCGTACGCCACCCCGCGCTCGCGGACCGCCGCCAGCTCCGAACGCAGCGCCAACGGCCGGATCAGGGTGCGCGCGGTGCGCGGGCGCAGCCTCTGCGCGAGCACGTGCTCCACCGCGGCGGGATCACTGAACGCGAGGATCGCCTTCCCGGCAGCCGTGCAGTACGCCGGCATCCTCCCGCCGACCCGCGAGGGCACCGTGGTGGCCTCCGAGCCGCCGATCCGCTCCAGGCACACCACCTCGGCCCCGTCGAGCACCGACAGGTGCACGACCCGGCCCGTCTGCTCGTGCAGCGCGTGCAGCAGCGGCAGCGCGGCCCGGCGCAGCCGGTTGTGGTGGGAGGCGAGCGCGCCCAGCTCCAGCATCCGCATGCCCATGCGGTAGTCCCGGCCCTCGCGGTCCAGCCAGCGCAACTGCACCAGCTGGTCGAGGATCCGGTGGGCGGAAGAACGTGGGATTCCGGAGCGGCGCACGACCTCGGTGAGCGACAGCCGCGGCTGCGGACCTTCGAAGGCACCCAGCACTTTCGCGGCCTTCTCCAGCAGCGAAAGCGGTGCGAGCTCGGTCTCCGCGACCTGCTCGATGAACTGGTCAAGCACGAGAAAACCCCCTGCGTGAGGCGTTGGGGCGACCCTGCCACGCGCCCCCGGGCGGAGGGAAGCACCCGGAGGGGCCTATTTCAATCAGTAATACTTCAAGTAGTCGTTTCGAGGAGTTCCGGCGCACCCGGACGAGCTTCCCGCTCAGCGGGAACAGCTCGTTCCGCGCCCGCGGAACCCGGCGTACGTTCCACGCCATCGATCCCGAACACCCGAAGATCCTTGATCCGAGAAGGGGACACCATGAGTGACGAAGAGGTCCTCGCAGCGGTCCGCGCCCTCGCCCCCGCACTCCGCGAGCGCAGCGCGGAGGCCGAAAACCTGCGCAAGGTCCCCGAGGAGAGCATCAAGGAACTCGCCGCCACCGGCTTCTTCCGGCTGCTCCAGCCCAAGGCCCACGGCGGGCACGCCGCCGACCCCGCCCTCTTCTACGCCGCCGTCAAGGAGATAGCCAAGGCCTGCGGCTCCACCGGCTGGGTCGCCTCCGTCGTCGGCGTCCACCCCTGGCACGTCGCCCTCTACGACCCCCGCGCCCAGGAAGAGGTCTGGGGCCAGGACCGCGACACGCGGATCTGCTCCTCCTACGCCCCCACCGGCAAGGTCACCCCCGTCGACGGCGGCTTCACCCTCAGCGGCCGCTGGCACTTCTCCTCCGGCTGCGACCACACCGACTGGGCCCTGCTCGGCGGACTGGTCACCGACGCCGAAGGCCGCCCCGTCGACATGCGGACCTTCCTGATCCCGCGCTCCCAGTACCGCATCGACGAGGTCTGGGACACCGTCGGCCTGCGCGGCTCCGGCTCCAACGACATCGTCGTCGAGGGGGTGTTCGTCCCCGAACACCGCGCCCTCAGCTTCGGCCCCGTCACCGCCCTCCAGGTCCCCGGCCACGCCCTCAACCCCGAACCGCTCTACCGGCTCCCCTACGCCTCCGTCTTCACCACCACCATCTCCACCCCCATCGTCGGCATCGCCGAAGGCGCCTACGAGGACTACGTCGCCGCGACCCGCGAACGCTTCCGCATCTCCTACGGCCAGCAGGTCGCCGAGGACCCCTTCGCCCAGGTCCGCATCGCCCGCGCCGCCAGCGACATCGACGCCTCCTGGCTCCAGCTCCAGCGCAACGTCTCGGAGCTCTACGCCCTCGCCGAACGCGGCGAGGAACTCCCCACACCGCTGCGCACCCGGGCCCGCCGCGACCAGGTCCTCGCCACCGAGCGCTGCGTCGCCGCCGTCGACCTCCTCATGGAGAACGCGGGCGGCAGCGCCATGCGCACCGGCCCCAACCCCGTCCAACGCGCCTGGCGCGACGTCCACACCGGCCGCGGCCACGCCGCCAACGACCCGGAGCGGGCCCTCGTCCTCTTCGGCCAGGGCGCACTCGGCCTCGACATCCAGGACACCATGCTGTGAGCGCGCAGGGATTCACGTACGAGAACACCTCCCGCACCGCCAAGGCCGGCGGGATGACCCTGCACTACCACGAGGCCGGCCCGTCCGACGGGCCCGACGGAACCGGTGCCCCCGTCGTGATCATGCTGCACGGCGGCGGGCCCGGCGCCTCCGGCTGGTCCAACTTCGGCGGCAACCTGCCCCACTTCGCGCAGCACTTCCGCACCCTGCTCGTCGACCAGCCCTGCTACGGCCGCTCCGACAAGCCGGAACCCGACCGCGACTACTTCGGCTTCAGCGCGAACGCCGTCATCGCCCTCATGGATGAACTCGGCATCGAGCAGGCGCACTTCATCGGCAACTCCCTCGGCGGAGGCACCGCCACCCGGCTCGTCCTGGACCACCCCGGCCGCGTCGGCAAGCTCCTGCTCATGGGCCCCGGCGGAATCTCCCTCAACCTCTTCTCCGCCGACCCCACCGAAGGCATCAAGCGGCTCTTCGAGTTCAGCCTCGCCCCCGAGCCCACCCGCGCACAGATGCGGACCTTCCTCACCACCCTCGCCCACGACCCGGCGATCGTCACCGACGCCCTCGTCGAAGAGCGCTACGCCCAGGCCACCGACCCCGAAGCCAGGCTCGGAAACGCCCGCATGGGCGCCTCCTTCGCCAAGTGGCCCGAGGCCGCCATGCTCTGGCGCGAAGCGCACCGCATCAGCCGCCCCGTCCTGCTGACCTGGGGCCGCGAGGACCGCGTCAACCCGGTCGACGGCGCCTTCCTCGCCCTGAAGACCATCCCCGACGCCCGGCTGCACGTCTTCCCGCACTGCGGGCACTGGGCGCAGACCGAGGCCGCCGACGAGTTCAACCGCCTCGCCACCGACTTCTTCCTGCACTGATCCCACCGAGGAGTTCCCCCATGGACATCCGCGCACTCGGCTACCTCCGCATCGAGACCGCCGACCTCGCCGCCTGGCGCACCTACGTCCTCGACATCCTCGGCATGGCCGAAGCCGCAGGCACCACGGACACCCGCCTGGGCGTCCGCATCGACGACCGCACGCACCGCTTCCAGTTCGTCGCCGGCGCCCAGGACCGCCTGCTCGCCGCCGGCTTCGAAGTCGCGAACGCCCGCGCCCTCGAAGACGCCGCCGCCGAACTGGAGAGCGCCGGCCACCCCGTCAAGCAGGGCGACGCCGAAACCCTCGCCGACCGCCGCGTCCAGGGCCTCATCCACTGCGAGGACCCCAGCGGCAACCCCCTGGAGATCTACTGGGGCCAGGCCCAGGACCACACCCCGCTCGCGGCCCGGTACGGCAACCGGTTCGTCACCGGCGGCCGCGAAGGGAGCCTGGGCCTCGGCCACGTCGTCCTGCCCGCTGCCGACACCGAGGCCACCCTCGACTTCTACGAGAACCTCCTCGGCTTCCAGCTGCGCGACTCGATGCGGCTGCCCCCGGTCGCCGTGCCCACCGGCAGGCCGGGCCGGGACTTCCACTGGATGCACTTCCTCAGCCCCAACCGCCGCCACCACAGCCTCGGCCTCTACCCCGGCGCACTGCCGCCCGGCATCGTGCACTTCATGGTCGAGCTGGAGAGCCTCGACGACGTCGGCTACTGCCTCGACCGGATGAACGCGGCGGGCATCCCCATCGCCTCCACCCTCGGCCGGCACTCCAACGACCACATGGTCTCCTTCTACGCCCAGGCCCCCGGCGGCTTCCAGGTCGAGTACGGCTGGGACGGCCTGCTCGTCGACCCCGCCACCTGGACCGCGAAGGAGATCACCGCGGACAGCTTCTGGGGCCACCAGTGGAACGGCTGACCGGCCCCGCCGCCGACGCGACGAACCCGGCGGCCGCGGTGGATCCGGCAGCCGGGGTGGATCCGGCAGCCGCGATCGCCCCGGCGGCCCCGGTGGACCCCGCCCTCTTCCGCGAGGTCCTCGGCGCCTTCGCCTCCGGCGTCACCGTCGTCGCGGCCGTCGCGGACGACGGCCGCCCGGCCGGGCTGGCCTGCCAGTCCTTCGCCTCCCTCTCCCTCGACCCGCCCCTGGTCCTGCTCTGCGTGGGCAAGGGCTCCTCCAGCTGGCCCAAGGTCCGGGCCGCCGGCCGCTTCGGCGTCAGCATCCTCGCCGAGGAGCAGCGCCCCGTGTGCGAGGCCCTCGGCCGCCGCGGCGAGGACAAGTTCGCCGACGTCGACTGGGAACTCTCCCCCCACGGAGCAGTCCGCGTCAGCGGCGCCCTCGCCACCGTCGACTGCGCCCTCGAAGAGGTCCACGAAGCCGGCGACCACTACCTCGTCACCGCCCGGGTCCTCGAACTGAGCGCCCGCGACGGCGGATCACCCCTCCTCTACTACCGCAGCGACTACGCCACGGGAGCCTTCGGATGACCGCCGAGCACACCACCGACCACGCCGCCGAGCACCTCACCGCATACGCCTACGACGTGGTGGTCGTCGGCTCCGGCGCCGCCGGATTCGCCGCCGCCGTCACCGCCCGACTGCGCGGCCTCAGCGTCCTCGTCGTGGAGAAGACCGACTCCTACGGGGGTTCCACCGCCCTGTCAGGCGGCGCGATCTGGGTCCCCGGCAACCTCCACCTCGACCGCGCCGGCCTCGCCGACACCCGCGAGAAGGCCCGCGCCTACCTCGACGCCACCGTCGGCGACCGCGTCCCGGCCGCGCGCAAGGACGCGTACCTCAGCCACGGGCCGCGCATGGTCCAGGAGTTCCACGACCGCACCGAGATCCGCTTCATGTACACCCCCGGCTACTCGGACTACTTCCCCGAGGCCCAGGGCGGCATGGCGCAGGGCCGCTCCATCGAACCGTGCATCGTCGACTTCAAACGGCTCGGCCCCCTCGGCGCCTCCATGCGCCGGGCCGGACTGCCCACGTACGGGCTGACCATGACCTCGTACGACTTCCGCTTCCTGAACATGGTCAGCCGCACCTGGGCGGGCAGGAAGACCTCCCTCAAGGTCGGCCTGCGCGCGGTCGGGGCACTGGCCACCGGCCGCAGACTGCTCTCCCTCGGCGAGGCGCTCATCGCCCGCATGCGGCTCTCCCTGGAGGCGCTCGGCGGCGAACTGTGGCTGTCGGCGCCGCTGACCGGCCTGGTCACGGACCCGGCCGGCCGGGTGACGGGCGTACGGGTCCGGCGCGCCGGGCGCGAAGTGACCGTAGCCGCGCGGGGCGGGGTGGTGCTGGCCTCGGGCGGCTTCTCGCACGACCAGGCGCTGCGCGAGAAGCACCTGCCCGCACCCACGTCCACTGCCTGGACGCACGCCGCGGAGGGCCAGACCGGCGACGCCCTGAAGCTCGGTGAGGAACTGGGGGCCGCCACCGACCTGCTGGACAAGGTCTGGGGCGCGCCGTCGGTGTGCCCGCCGGGGGAGAAGCCCTTCTTCCTCGTCGCCGACCGGGGCATCCCCGGCATGGTCATCGTCAACGAGGCGGGGGAGCGCTACGCCAACGAGGCCCTGCCGTACCACGCGTTCGTGGACCGGATGTACGCCGCCGACCGGCCCGAGGCGTCGACCGTGCCCTCCTGGCTGATCCTGGACGCCCGCTCCAAGGCCCGGTACATCTTCGCCGGCCTCTTCCCCGGGCAGCCCTTCCCCAAGAAGTGGCTGGAGAGCGGCTTCCTGAAGAAGGCCGGCACCGTGGAGGAGCTCGCCCGGCAGATCTCCGCCCCCGGCCTGCCCGCCGCGATCGCCCGCTTCAACTCCTTCGCGGAGGCGGGCACCGACAAGGACTACGGGCGCGGCGAGAGCGTCTACGACCGCTACTACGGCGACCCGACGCTGCCCAACCCGAACCTGGCGCCGATCGACAAGGGCCCCTTCTACGCCGTGCCCGTGCACCCGGGGGACATCGGCACCAAGGGCGGCCTCGTCACCGACACCGACGGCCGGGTGCTGCGCGAGGACTCCACCCCGATCCCGGGCCTCTACGCCTCCGGCAACTGCTCGGCGGCGGTGATGGGGGAGACCTACCCCGGGCCGGGCGCGACGATCGGCCCCGCCATGGCCTTCGGCTGGGCCGCCGTCAACGCGATCGCCGCCGGGCTGGACTAGGCCGTTCTTAGGAGAGCTTGCCGCCGTAGTCCGGCAGCTTGACGGTGCGCTCGGCGTGGCCGCCGACGAGGTCGCTCTGGTTGTTGCCGATGTTGGCGATGATCGTGTAGCCGCGCGCCTCGATCTCCGCCCGCTTGGCCGTCTTGTAGGCGCTGACCTCGCCGAACAGTGCGGGCAGATCGCGCACGTAGAGGCCCGAGACGGGGTAGCCGACCGCCTTGAGGTTGCGCTCGGTGAGGGAGTACACGATCCCCGGGCGGGCGGTGACGAAGAAGATCGCGACCCCGCGGTCGTTCGCGTACCGGGTCAGCTCGCGGACCTGGGCGATCGCGGGGGTCGGGAACGTCCAGAACCAGTGGAAGTCCGTCTCCAGCGAGGAGTTGTCGATGTCGAGGACGATCGCCGGCTTCTCACCGGCCGGCGAGGCGGCGATGCGCTGCTCGATCCCGGGACGGGCCGCGTCGATGACGGCGGAGACGTCGCGCTGCCAGGTGGCGTAGTCGATGCCCAGGATCGCCGCGTTGCCGCCGGGCGCGGAGGCGGTGACGGCGGCCACGGGCGCGACGCCCGTCCGGGCGGGGGCCGCCTGGGCGGTGGCGGCCGGAACCAGGGCCAGTACGGCTGCGGCTACGGCCACTGCGGCGGCAGTGGTACGGGTGCTGCGCATGGGGGACGCTCCTCGATCACATGTTGGCATGTACGTGACCAGGCTGGAGATCGTCCGCCCTCCTGTCTACTGGCTGGTAAGTAACTTTTCGTGGACGGGTGGTGACCTCCGTCCCGCGTCCGTCGCGGTGCACCGGCCTAGGTGTCGCACTCCAGCACCGTGTGGCACAGCCCGCAGCGGGCCCGGACCGGCCCGCGGCGGGTCGGCAGTCGCAGGCGCTGCCCGCACACCGGGCACGGGAAGCTCACCCGCAGCCCGCCCGCGTGCACTTCGAAGCCGTACGCCGCTCCGGGCGCGGCGGCCCCGGCCCGGCGGGCCGCCGCGTACCGCAGCCGCTCCGCCCGGCCCGCGGCCGCCAGCGGGGCCCGGCGCAGGTCGCGGTCGGCCCGGGCGCGGCCGCGCACGTACGCCTCGTAGGCCTGCGGGCTGGTGAACCATGCGGAGAGGTCCTCGCCGCCGAGGAACCGGCCGCGCCTGGCGAGGACGTAGCCGAACTCCTCGGGGGTGAGGTAGCCGAGCTTCTGGTGGGTGAGCTCGTCCTCCCGGTAGGCGTCGAGCAGCAGCCAGCCGGCGCCGAGGTAGGCGGCGGCGGTGTCGGTGAGGATCTCGTCGGCGGCGGTGGTGGGGAAGTGCAGGTCCAGGCGGTGTAGTAGTACGTGCGTGACCTCGTGGGCCAGGGCGGCCGCCAGATCGCGGCGGTGGACGCGGAAGCGGTCGTTGACCTCGACGAAGTACTCGGGCCCGGCGGCCAGCTCCACGGTCGCCGCCTCCTCCATCGGACGGAAGCCCACGATCAGGCGAGCGTCGGGCAGGCGCAGGGCGCGGACCATCGCGGAAGCCACCCGGTGGGCGCCCGGGTACAGGTCCTCGGAGGCGGGGAAGGCCGCGTCGGCGGGGGCGAAGGGGGTGTCGTAGGCGCGGATCCCGTCGGCGGACAGCCGCCGGAACAGTGCGGTGACGGCCGCGCGGACCGTCTCCAGATGAGGAAATCCGTGCTCGATCGGGCTGCTCCGCCGCCCGTTGTGCGTCATGAGGCGCCTCCGGCCGGAAGTTGTCCGAAAACGCGTTCTTGATGGCCCCCGGACGCAGGGTGTGTCATGTCCCCGTCACCCAGGCGGCCCATCCCAGCCGCCCCGGGATGACGCGCACGGCCCAACCCCCCACGAAAGGCAGTGTGTCGACTGTGTCCAGCCTCGTCACCACCCTCAAGCGCGTCCTCGCCGTCGGAGCCGTCGCCCTCGCGGCCGTCAGCCTCCAGCCCGGCACCGCGACCGCCGGCACGGCGCCCGTGGTCGGCGGCACCCGCGCCGCCCAGGGAGAGTTCCCCTTCATGGTCCGGCTCTCCATGGGCTGCGGCGGCGCCCTCTACACCCAGCAGATCGTGCTCACCGCCGCCCACTGCGTCGGCAGCTCCGGCAACAACACCTCCATCACCGCCACCGCCGGGGTCGTCGACCTCAACAGCTCCAGCGCCATCAAGGTCAAGTCCACCAAGGTGCTCCGGGCCCCCGGCTACAACGGCACGGGCAAGGACTGGGCCCTGATCAAGCTGGCCAAACCCATCAACCTGCCCACCCTCAAGATCGCCGAGACCAAGGCCTACGACAACGGCACCTTCACCGTCGCCGGCTGGGGCGCCGCCCGGGAAGGCGGCGGTCAGCAGCGCTACCTGCTGAAGGCCAACGTCCCCTTCGTCTCCGACGCCTCCTGCCAGGCCTCCTACGGCAGCTCGCTCGTCCCCGCCGAGGAGATCTGCGCCGGGTTCGACCAGGGCGGCGTCGACACCTGCCAGGGCGACTCCGGCGGTCCCATGTTCCGCCGGGACAACGCGAACGCCTGGATCCAGGTCGGCATAGTCAGCTGGGGCGAAGGCTGCGCGCGCCCCGACTACCCCGGCGTCTACACGGAGGTCTCCACCTTCGCGGCGGCCATCAAGAGCGCGGCCGCCACGCTCTGACCGACCCGGGGCCCTCGTGCCGCCCTCGTCCTCCCGGCCCCTGCGACAGTGGCCGTAAGGACGAGGCGCAATGCCCCGCATGTCCGTAAGGTCGACGGAAGTCCCGTGAGGCCGGAACGACGCCGTTCCGGCCTTGCGGCATGCTCCCGGCGGTCTGCTGTGCGGTTGCGGGCCGAGGCGCCCGCAGGTCCCATGGAGAGATCCCACCCGGTGGGAATGCCGGGGAAACAGGGACGGCACAGGCAACGGGCGACAGTGGGGCAGGCGACGCATGGCGATCAGAGTGATCATCGCGGACGACCAGGAGATGGTCAGGACCGGCTTCCGGATGATCCTCGAAAGCCAGCCGGACATCGAAGTCGTCGCCGACGTCGAAGACGGCGAAGCGGCCCTCGCGGCCGTCGCCGCACACCGCCCCGACGTCCTCCTCCTCGACATCCGCATGCCCAAGCTCGACGGGCTCGAAGTCACCCGCCGGCTCTCCGGCCGCGAAACCCCCCGCATCGTCATCGTCACCACCTTCGACCTCGACGAATACGTCCACGCGGCGCTCCAGGGCGGAGCGTCCGGCTTCCTCCTCAAAGACGCGAGCCCGGCCATGCTGGTTGAAGCGGTACGGGCGGCAGCCGTCGGAGACTCCCTCGTCTCACCCGCCATCACCGTACGGTTGCTGCGCGAAATGGCCCACCGCACCCCGGCCGCCGCCGCGGCCGCGCGCCGCCCCGCGGAACCCCTCACGGACCGGGAGCGCGAGGTCGTACGCTGCCTCGCGCGCGGGCTGACCAACGCCGAGATCGCCGGGGAGCTCTTCGTCTCCCTCTCCACGGTCAAGACCCACCTGGCCAACGTCCAGGCCAAACTGGACGCCCGCAACCGCGTGGAAATCGCCGCCTGGGCCTGGGAAAGCGGCCTGGCAGGCACCCCGGCGTGACCCACCCGCGCCACCACCCCGCCACCACCGGGCGCATCCCCCCGCCGGGGGCCGGCTGCACCCGCCCGGCCTGCTTCTCGGATGCCGCCGGGCACATCTGCTTGCCCGGGGCCGACCGCACCGGCCCCGCCGCCGGGCGCATCCCCCCGCCGGGGGTCGGCTGCACCGGCCCGGCCTGCTTCTCGGATGCCGCCGGGCACATCCGCTTGCCCGGGGCCGACCGCACCGGCCCCGCCGCCGTGCGCATCCCCCCGCCGGAGGTCGGCTGCACCCGCCCCGCCTCTTTCTTCGGCGCCGCCGCGCACATTCAGCCCCGCCGGCGTTTGAGGCGCGGGGTCCGGGGCGGCGCCCCGGGAAGCCGGCGCACGCCGTCCCCGACGACACCAGCCCCCACGGGTCCGGGCAGCGCCCGGGCGAACCGCGGTCTCCGCATGCGCCGAAGCCCCCACGCCCCCGGCGCAGCCGCGCGGCCCCCCGGCGGAGCCACCCGCACGCAGCACGGGACCCCCGGCGGAGCCACCCGTACGCAGTCCCGTACCCCCGGCGGAGCCGACGAGGCACGGGGCTCGCGATGAGCCCCCTGGCTCCCTGGGCCCGCCGGCACCCCTACGCCGCGCGATGGACCCGGATCATCCTCTCCGCGACCCTCCTCTCCCTCGTCACCTTCGAGGGCGTCGTCCTCGCCCGCCAGCCCAGCACCCCGCACGCCGCCGTCTGGGTGTCCGGCATCCTCGTCTGCCTCAGCGCCGCGCCCTGGCCGCGCATCCCCCTGCTCACCCGCGCCTGGTTCGCCGCCGCCGTCACCTGGGCCGTCACCCTCTCCCTCCTCTTCAGCAACCTCCCCCTCGTCGTCTGGGGCGGCGGCGAAGCCCTCGCCCTGCTCGTCCTCCTCACCCAGGTCCTGCTCCGCGCCCCCGCCCGCACCGCCGCCGTCCTGGGCCCCCTCCTCGCCCTCGGCTCCATCGCCGCGCCCCTCCGAGACGCGGACCCGGGCCGCTTCACCCTGCTCTTCTCCGGGCTCGCCGTCGTCGTGACCGCGTACTCCCTGCTCCTGCGCCTGCAGTCCGTCCAGCGCGTCCGCGAGCTGCGCGCCGTACGCAGCGCCGAGCGTCTGGAACTGGCCCGCGAGCTCCACGACCTCGTCGCCCACCACGTGACGGGGATCGTCGTCGAGGCGCGCGCCGCCCGCTACACCAAGGTCTCCGCGGAACGCGCCTCCGAGATCTTCGGCCGCATCGAGACGGCCGGGGACGAGGCGCTCGGCTCCATGCGCCACCTGGTCAAGATCCTCCGCGAGGGCGCCGAGGAGGCCGACCCGGAGAAGGGCAAGAGCGCCGCCAAGGGCGGCCCCGCCGGCACGGCCCCCGTCGCCGGCCTCCGGGAGATCCGCGGGCTGACGCAGCGGTTCGCCGCGACCGGCCCGCCCGTCGTCCTCTACGTGGAGGAGGGCCTGGAGGCCCGGATCCCCGCCGACGTCGCCGCCACCGCCCACCGCATCGTCCTCGAAGCCCTCACCAACATCGGCAAGCACGCCGCCACCGCCACCGCCGTCCGGATCGGCCTGCGCACCGTCCCGGCCGGCCTGGAAGTCCGGATCGCCGACGACGGCGGCCGCCCGGCGAAACTCTCCGAGGACGCCCGCGGCGGCGGCTACGGCCTCGTCGGCATGGCCGAACGCGCCGAGGCCCTCGGCGGCTCCCTCACCGCCGGCCCCGCCCCCGAAGGCGGCTGGCTCGTCACGGCGCTGCTGCCCCTCCGACCCTGACCCACTTGTCGATTATCGATATGGTCCGCTAGTCTCCGGCGTATCGAAAATCGATAAGGGGGGTCGCGGTGAACACGCGCTTCACGAAAATCCTGTCCACACTGACCTTCGGCCTGGCCATCCTCTGGGGCCTCACCTTCATCGGCACCGCCGTCTCCCACCTGGCCGACGACGGCGCCGTCTGCGTGGAGACGGGCTTCTGGGCCAACGCCGCCATCGACGGCGGGCTCCCGGTCGGCCCGGGCGTGGACGCCTCCAGCAGCGCCGCACGGCTCTGCCAGAAGGACCCCTCGACGACGCAGCGCGCCGCCGACCTCGGGAGCCGACTGCCCTGGATGCTGTTCGCCTCCGTCGCCCTGCTGCTCTTCTCCCGCCTGCTGGACGCCGTGGTCTCCGAAGGGCCGTTCACCGACAAGACGGCCCGACGGCTCACCGTCCTCGGCTGGTCCGTCACCCTGGGCACACCACTCGCCGGCCTCGTCGTAGGCTGGTCGCAGTCCTGGCTGGTCGACAGCATGGTGCCGATGGGGGGCTCCGGACCGTCGGTCTCCGGGCCGCAGGTGCTGATCCTCGCCGGACTCGCAGCCGTCATCATGGGGAAGATCATGCGCGAGGGCGTGCGTATGCGAGAGGACCTCGAAGGGACCATCTGATGCCCGAAGAGGAACTCCACGCGATCCGGATCCACCTCGACCGGATCCTCGCCGAGCGCGGCATGACGCTCACCGAACTGGCCGCACAGGTCGGCATCACCGTCGTCAACCTGTCCGTGCTCAAGAACGGACGGGCCAAAGCCATCCGCTTCTCCACCCTGTCCCGGATCTGCGAAGTCCTCCGATGCCAGCCCGGAGACCTCATCACCCACGACCCCACCGAGCCGCCGCACTAGACGGCGTCCGCCGGCCCCGTCTCAGTGGCCGACCGGCCGAGGAACCGTAGCCGCGCGCCACGTATTCTCGGTGACCATGAACACCAGGGACATCGACGACAACGTCACCGCCGAGCTGGCCCGGCTCAGGGACAGCATCGACAACATCGACGCCGCCGTGGTGCACATGCTCGCCGAGCGGTTCAAGTGCACCCAGCAGGTCGGTCACCTCAAGGCCCGCCACCAGCTCCCCCCGGCCGACCCGGGCCGCGAGTCCAGCCAGATCGCCCGACTGCGCCAGCTCGCCGAGAACGCCAAGCTCGACCCCGCCTTCGCCGAGAAGCTCCTCAACTTCATCATCGCCGAGGTCATCCGCCACCACGAGACGATCGCCGCGAACGAGGGCGACAGCGAGAGCGAAGCCGAAGGCAAGTAAGAGGAACTGGGGCCCGGCGCCGCCATCCGGCAGCATGGGCCCCATGTCCGCACTGACGCGCAACGAAGCGCAGCTCCGAGCCCGACTCCTCGACGTCCAGCACTACGAGGTCGACCTCGACCTCACCACCGGCGACGAGACCTTCGAGTCCCGCACCGTCATCCGGTTCACCGCACGCATCGCCGGAGACACCTTCGTCGAGCTGAAACCGGACGAACTGCGCTCCGCCGCCCTCGACGGACACCCCCTGGACCCGGCCGCCCTCACCGACGGCCGCCTCCCCCTCACCGGCCTCACCGAAGGCCCCCACGAACTCCGCATCGCCACCCGCATGCGCTACTCCCGCACCGGCGAAGGCCTGCACCGCTTCACCGACCCCGCCGACGGCGAGACGTACGTCTACACCCAGATGTTCCTCGACGACGTCCAGCGCGTCTTCCCGGCCTTCGACCAGCCCGACCTCAAGGCCGTGTTCGAGTTCACCGTCACCGCCCCCACGCACTGGACCGTCCTCGCCAACGGCATCACCACCCGCATCGGCGAACGCCTCGGCGACAGCGGCGGCGGATCCGGCGACGGCTCCGCCTCCGAAGCCGGCATCTGGGCCTCAGCCCCCACCCCCGTCATCTCCACCTACCTCGCCGCCGTCGCCGCCGGCCCCTGGCACAGCATCCGCACCGAACACGCCGGACTCCCCTTCGGCATCCACTGCCGCCGCTCCCTCGCCCCCCACCTCGACGCCGACGCACAGGAGATCCTCGACCTCACCACCGCCTGCTACGACCGCTACCACGACAAGTTCACCGAGCCCTACCCCTTCGACTCCTACGACCAGGCCTTCGTACCCGAGTTCAACGCCGGCGCCATGGAGAACCCAGGCCTCGTCACCTTCCGCGACGACTACGTCTTCCGCTCCGCCGTCACCGACACCGAACGCCAGCGACGCGCCGTCACCATCGCGCACGAAATGGCCCACATGTGGTTCGGCGACCTCGTCACCCTCAGCTGGTGGGACGACATCTGGCTGAACGAGTCCTTCGCCGAGTTCATGGGCTACCAGACCCTCATCGAAGCCACCCGCTTCACCGAGACCTGGACCGGCTTCGGCATGGAACGCAAACCCTGGGGCTACGACGCCGACCAGCGCCCCTCCACCCACGCCGTCGCCCCGGACGCCGCCGCCGTCCCCGACAGCGCCTGCGCCCTCCTCAACTTCGACGGCATCTCCTACGCCAAGGGCGCCTCCGCCCTGCGCCAACTCGTCGCCTGGCTCGGCGAAAAGGACTTCCTGGCCGGCATCAACACCCACTTCGCCCGCCACAAGTTCGCCAACGCCTCCCTCGCCGACTTCGTCGACTCCCTCGCCGCCCACACCGACCGGGACGTCCACACCTGGGCCGAAACCTGGCTGCGCACCACCGGCGTCGACACCCTCACCCCCCGCCTCCAGGAAAGCCACGGCGGCTGGACCCTCACCGTCGACCGCACCGGCAGCCGCCCCCACCACATCGCCGCCGGCCTCTACGACCGCGCCCACGACGGAGCCCTCGAACCCCGCGAGGTCCTCTCCCTCGACGTCCCCACCGACGAGGTCCTCTCCGTGAGCGGCCCCCGCCCCGCCCTCCTCGTCCTCAACGACGGAGACCTCACCTACGCCAAGGTCCGCCTCGACGAGACCTCCCTCGAAACCGCCCTGCGCGGCATCTCCCGCATCCCCGACCCGCTCACCCGCGCCGTCGTCTGGAACTCCCTGCGCGACATGGTCCGAGACGGCGAACTCGGCGCCGCCGACTACCTGGCCACCACCGAAGCCCACCTCCCCGAAGAAACCGACCTCTCGATCGTCCAAGGCGTCCTCGGCTTCACCCGCACCCAGATCGCCGACCGCTACCTCACCCCCGACCACCGCGCCGACGCCCTCACCACCCTCACCACCATCGCCCGCGCCCTGCTGCGCCGCACCGAGGACGGCACCGACCCCGGCCTGCGACTCCTCGCCGTCCGCACCCTCGCCGACAGCGCCACCCAGCCCGACACCATCGCCGGCTGGCTCGCCGAAGGCACCGTCCCCGGCGGCCCCGAACTCGACCCCGAACTGCGCTGGCGCATCCTCGCCCGCCTCTGCGTCCTCGGCGCGGCCGGCGAAACCGAGATCGGCGAAGCCCTCACCGCCGACCCCAGCGCCACCGGCCGCGAAGGCGCCGCCCGCTGCCGCGCCGCCCTCCCCACAGCCGAAGCCAAGGCCACCGCCTGGGAACGCCTCTTCCACGACGACTCCCTCTCCAACTACCTCTTCACCGCCACCGCCCAAGGCTTCTGGCAGCCCGAACAGGCCGACCTGGTACGGGAATACGTACAGCGCGCCTACCCCGCAGCCGTCACCCTCGCCGCCCGCCGCGGCCCCGCCATCGCCGAAGCCGCGGGCCGCTGGGCCCTCCCCGGCCACGAGATCACCGAAGCCAACCTCGAGGCCGGCCACGCCGCCCTGACCACCCCCGACATCACCCCGCTCCTCCACCGCAAACTCGCAGACCACCTCGACGACCTCACCCGAGCCCTACGAGCCCGCCGCTGACCCGCCGCCCCGCCCGGCCCCCCACCCCACCAGGGGCGGGGGGCCGCGCCGCGCGCCCGGAACCACCACCGACGGCTTGAAATCAACCACGCATAAACCCGGGCGGTTACCCCATTCGGGTCGGATCGTTGTACCCCCGGGTGCCCCACCCCAGCCGAGCGGCACACCGCCGCCGATCCGTACCCGTGAGGACAACCGCATGACAGCGCCCCCCGGCACAGGCAGACGCGGCACCGCCCCGCTCGCCGGCGGACCCCACGGCCCCGACGCCCTGCAACCACTCCTCGCCACCGTCCTCGACGCCCTGCGCACCGGAGCCCGCGCCCGCGGCGGACCACTCCCCGCCGGCGGACCCGACGCCGTCACCGCCCGCGTCACCACCGCACTCGGCGACCTGCTCCCCGACCACGGACACGGCGACGACGAAGCACTACGGACCCTCGTCCACACCCTCACCGCCGGCGCCGCCGACCCCGCCGACCCCCTCTGCGCAGCCCACCTGCACTGCCCGCCCCTCGCCGTCGCGGCCGCCGCCGACCTCGCCGCCAGCGCCCTCAACGCCTCCCTCGACTCCTGGGACCAGGCCCCCGCCGCCTCCGCCCTCGAAACCCTCCTCACCCGCACCCTCGCCGCGGAGTTCCACGACACCCCCCACCCCGACGCCGTCCTCACCACCGGCGGCACCGAAGCCAACCACCTCGCCCTCCTCCTCGCCCGCGAACGCCACGGCCCCCACCTCACCGTCCTGCACGGCGCCAACGCCCACCACTCCATCCCGCGCGCCGCCTGGCTCCTCGGCCTGCCACCCGCCCGCAGCCTCCCCACCCCCACCGGCACCCTCACCCCCGCCACCCTCGCCGAAGCCCTCGCCACCACCACCGGACCCGTCCTCGTCACCGCCACCGCCGGCACCACCGACGCCGGCCTCATCGACCCCCTCGACGCCCTCGCCGACCTCTGCGACCACCACGGCGCCGACCTCCACATCGACGCCGCCTACGGCGGCCTCCTCCACCTCAGCCCCCGCCACCGCCCCAAACTCACCGGCCTGCACCGCGCCCGGTCAATCACCCTCGACCTACACAAACTCGGCTGGCAACCCATCGCCGCCGGACTCCTCACCGTCCCCGACACCACCCTCCTCGCCCCCCTCACCCACCAGGCCGACTACCTCAACGCCCCCGACGACACCCGAGCCGGCCTGCCCGACCTCCTCGGCCGCTCCCTGCGCACCACCCGCCGCGCAGACGCCCTCAAGATCGCCGCCACCCTGCGCTCCCTCGGCCGAGACGGCCTCACCCACCTCATCGACCGCACCTGCGCACGCGCCGACCAGCTCGCCCGACTCCTCGAAGCCCACCCCGCCTTCGAACTCCACGCGGCGCCCACCATCAGCACCGTCCTGTTCCGGCCCACCCACGCCGACGACACCGCACTCGCCACCCTCCGCCGCACCCTCCTCCAGAGCGGCACCGCCGTACTGGGCCGGGCCACCGCCGACGGCCGCCTCTGGCTCAAGGCCACCCTGCTCAACCCCCACACCACGGCGGGGGACCTGGACGCCCTCGTGAACCTCCTGGAAGGCAGCACCCACCGATGACCGCCCAGCTCGATGCACCCCACGACCTCGTCGGAATCGGCATCGGCCCCTTCAACCTCTCCCTCGCCGCACTCGCCCACGGCCTGCCCCAGCAAGGCGCCGCAGAACTCGCCACCGCCTTCTACGACCAACGCCGCGACTTCCGCTGGCACCCCGGACTCCTCATCGACGGAGCCACCCTCCAAGTCCCCTTCCTCGCCGACCTCGTCACCCTCGCCGACCCCACCAGCCCCTGGTCGTTCCTCAGCTACCTCAAGCACAAGGAACGCCTCTTCCCCTTCTACTTCGCCGAGAACTTCCACATCCAGCGCGCCGAATACGACGCCTACTGCCGCTGGGTCGCCGGCCGCATCCCCGGACTCCACTTCGGCCACCAGGTCGACGCCGTCCGCTGGAACCCCGAACGCGACCTCTTCGAAGTCGACTTCACCCAACTCGACACCGACGGAGAAGCCGAAGCCCTCGGCCGCACCTACACCCGCAACCTCGCCCTCGGCATCGGCACCGCCCCCTACGTCCCCGAACCGCTGCGCCCCCTCGCCGAAGCCCCCACCGTCCCGGTGATCCACTCCTCCGAGTACCTCGACAACCGGCAGCGCATCCTCGGCGCCGACCACGTCACCGTCATCGGATCAGGCCAGTCCGGAGCCGAGGTCTTCCTCGACCTGCTCCGCTCCCGCCCCGCCGGCCGCGAACGCCTCACCTGGCTCGCCCGCACCCCCTCCTTCGCCCCCATGGAGTACTCCAAGCTCGGCCTGGAACACTTCACCCCCGACTACACCCGCTACTTCCACTCCCTCCCCGAACCGGTCCGCGACCGCCTCGTCCCCGCCCAGTGGCAACTCCACAAGGGCATCGACGCCGCCACCATCGCCGCCATCCACGAGGAGCTCTACCGCCGCACCCTCGACGGAGGCTGGCCCGACGCCGTCCTCACCCCCGGAGTCAGCGTCCGCACCGCGGGCCGCGTCGCCACCACCAAGGTCGAACTCCACCTCGAACACGGGGAGCAGGGCAGCCGCTCACGCCTCACCACCGACGCCGTCGTCCTCGCCACCGGCTACCGCGAACGCCCCCTCAGCCGCCTCCTCGCCGGACTCGACCCCTACCTGCGCAAGGACTCCTCCGGCCGCCCCCGCATCGACGACCGCTACCGGATGATCACCGACCCGGCCGTCACCGGCAGCATCTTCGTCCAGAACGGCGAACGCCACACCCACGGCGTCGGAGCCCCCGACCTCGGCCTCGCCGCCTGGCGCAGCGCCGCCATCCTGAACACCCTCACGGGCAAGGAGCCCTACCCCCAGCCCACCCGCACCGCCTTCACCACCTTCGGCCTCGAACAGCGGGAGCACACCCGGCCCCGACCCGCCGGCGAACTGCTCCCACTGGTCGAGTACCCGTAAGGAGAAACGTTCAGAAGACCGCCGTCCCAGGCACCGCCGCCTTGGAAGGCCGCCGCCTTAGAAGACCGGTGCCCCGGCTCGGGTCAGCCGCCAGTCCACGGACGCGAACTGCGCCGGGTCCACCGTCCCCTTCGCCTTCACCCACTGGATGATCGTGTTGCGTATCTCATCCGAGTTCGCCCACAACTGCTTGCACTGCGGAACGTGCGGGAAATTGCCCCCGCCCGAAGCCCGGTAGTTGTTCACCGCCAGCACGAACTGCGCCGCCGGATCCACCGGCTTCCCCTGGAACGACAGCCCCGAAATCCGCGAACCCACCGGCTCGGAGACGTCGATGTCGTACACCAGCCCGTACACGGCGTCGTAGTTGTAGTCCGGCGTACCCTCCGCGTTCGTCAGCTTCGCCGGATCCACCACCTCACCGGGAGCCGTCCGCACGTAGTACCTCGCCGAATACTCCAGATAGTCCTTGATCTGCGCACCCGTCAGCAGCCGCGCCTCCAGCGTGTTCTCGAACGGATACAGACCCGCCGCATCCCTGATCGTCACCTGCCCGGCCGGAATCGCCGCCGTCCGCGAGAAACAGGAAGCCTGCGACAGCACCGGCAGCGCACCCCACTCCGTACCCGCCAGCGCACCCTTCACCGTCTCCGCCTGCACGTGGTTGATCAGATCGATGATCGCCACGTCCTTGACCGGCCCGTCCGCCGAAGACATCGCCTGCGTCGACGTACCGATCACCTGGTTCACGTACGCCACGACCTTGCGGTGCTCGTCCGACAGCAGTCCCACGATCTTCGGATCCTCCACCGCCTCATTCGAATTCAGCACCCGCGCCGACACCTTCGACACCGACCAGGAGCCCTTCGCCCACGTCAGCTCGAAGTCGAACAGCGTCAGCCGCTGCCCCCACTTCAACGGCTCGGACAACACCACGTCCTTGCCCGTCGCCTTGTTCTTCACCCGGTACTCCGGGATCTCCGTATGCGCGTGCCCCACCAGGATCGCGTCGATCCCCGGCACCTGCTCCGCCACCAGACCCGCCGCGTTCTCGATGTACGGCAACTGGTCCCCGTAGCTCGACGTACCGCTCGAACCCGAATGCGCCGACACGATCACCACGTCCGCACCCAGCGACCGCAGCCGCGGCACGTACTTCGCGGCCTGCTCCTCAAGACCCGGGAACGTCATCTTCCCCTGCACGTTCGCCTTGTCCCAGATCGCGATCCCCGGATTCGTCAGACCCAGCACCGCCACCTTCACATCACGCCCGTGCGGAGTGCGCAGCCGGTGCATGCTGTACGGCGGGAACGCCGGCCGCAGCGTCTTCGCATCCAGCGCGTTCGCCCCCAGCAACGGGAAGTCGCACTGCTCCTCGAACTTCCGCAGCACCGGAATGCCGTAATTGAACTCGTGGTTCCCCAGCGCCGCCGCGTCATACCCGATCGCGTTCATCGCCTGCGCCATCGGATGCACCGGACCGCGCCGCGCGGTGATCGGATCCACCTTCGCGTAGTAGTACGAAAGCTGCGTCCCCTGAATGGTGTCCCCGGCATCGATGAGCAGCGTGTTGCACCGGCCCTTCTCCGCCCGCACCTGGTTCACCAGCGTGGAGATCTTCGCCAGACCGACGTCGTTGTGCGCCTTGTCGTCGAACTCCTTGTCCGTGAAGTAGTCCCAGTTGAAGACGTTCCCGTGCAGGTCGGTCGTCCCCATCACCGTGAACGCGTACGTCTTCGCCCGCGCGGCCGAAGCCCCGCCGGCCACCGACTCGGCCGCGCCGGCCGGGGTGCTCGTGGCCCCCGCCAACGCCACAGCCGCACCCGTAGCAGCAGAAGTGCCCAGAAATGTCCTACGGTCGAACGCCATGCCATCTCCCCTTGTGAGGTGCGTGCATACACAAACAACGCGCGTAGATTCTGACCCAGCAGTAACAAGCCGCAACACCCCCACCAGGTTTCGATCCGATGACCACCCCCGTACGAGCAGCAGTGCGAGAGTGAATCCATGACCCAGGACGCATCGCACCAGCCCTACGGAACCCCCGAAGTCCCCCGCGTCGCAGTCCGCGGCGAAGCCACCCTCGAAGTCGACCCCGAGATCGCCCGCATCGGCATCACCGTCAGCGCCCGCGGCACCGACCGGCGCACCGCCCTCGAAGACCTCACCCGCCGCAACAACGCCGTCCTCGACCTCGTCAAAAGCTACGGCGACCCCGTCGAGAAACTCGAAACCGGCGCCTTCTCCATCACCCCCGAACTCACCCGCCACGGCCGCGGCGAACGCATCCGCGCCTACCACGGACGCGTCCACCTCACCGCCGAACTCAACGACTTCACCACCCTGGGTGAACTCACCACCCGCCTCGCCGACCTCGAACTCACCCAGGTCGACGGACCCTGGTGGGCCCTGCGCCCCACCTCACCCGCCCACGGAGAAGCCCGCCGCCAAGCCGTACTCGAAGCCGTCCAGCGCGCCCGCGAATACGCCGCCGCCCTCGGAGCCGACCTCGCCGCCCTCGTCGAACTCGCCGACCTCGGAGCCGAAAACGCCCCCGCCCCCTTCCAGGCAGCCGGCGCCGGCATGCGCACCATGGCCTTCAGTGCCGCCGAAGACGCAGGCGCCCCCGCCCTCGACCTCGAACCCCAGCGCCAGACCGTCTACGCGCAGGTGAACGCACGCTTCACCATGACCCCTCCCCAGCTCTGACCCCGACACCTCAGAACCTCGAAAACCGGCGCCCCGGGGGTGCTCATCAGAGCACCCCCATGCACATTCAACAATTGTCAACAAGCTTTTGCTCAAAGGTTGTTGAGCGGACACCCGGAACCAATTTCCTACTCCCTGGTAGGGGCATACGCTCGCCTCATGCGCCGAGCGAAAATCGTATGTACCCTGGGCCCCGCCACCGACTCATACGACCAGATCAAAGCCCTGGTCGAAGCCGGAATGGACATCGCCCGCTTCAACCTCAGCCACGGCACCTACGCCGAACACGAGGACCGCTACCAGCGCGTCCGCAAGGCTGCCGACGAAACCGGCCGCAGCGTCGGCATCCTCGCGGACCTTCAAGGCCCGAAGATCCGCCTGGGCCGCTTCGCCGAAGGCCCCGTACTCCTTGAACGCGGCGACGAATTCACCATCACCGTCGAAGACCACGAAGGCGACCGCCACACCTGCGGCACCACCTACAAGGGCCTCGCCGCCGACGTCACCACCGGCGAACGCATCCTCGTAGACGACGGCCGCGTCACCCTCGAAGTCACCGCCGTCGACGGCCCCCGCGTCCACACCCGCGTCATCGAAGGCGGCATGGTCTCCGACAACAAGGGACTCAACCTCCCCGGCGTCGCAGTCTCCGTACCCGCCCTCTCCGAAAAAGACATCGAAGACCTCCGCTGGGCCCTGCGCATCGGCGCCGACATCATCGCCCTCTCCTTCGTCCGCAGCGGCAGCGACATCGAAGACGTCCACCGCATCATGGACGAAGAAGGCCGACGCCTCCCCGTCATCGCCAAGGTCGAAAAGCCCCAGGCGGTCGAGAACATCGACGACATCGTCGCCGCCTTCGACGGCATCATGGTCGCCCGCGGAGACCTCGGCGTCGAAATGCCCCTGGAACAGGTCCCCATCGTCCAGAAGCGAGCCATCAAGCTCGCCAAGCGCAACGCCAAGCCCGTCATCGTCGCCACCCAAATGCTCGACTCGATGATCGACAACTCCCGGCCCACCCGCGCCGAAGCCTCCGACGTCGCCAACGCCGTCATCGACGGTACCGACGCCGTCATGCTCTCGGGTGAAACCAGCGTCGGCAAATACGCCATCGAGACCGTCCGCACGATGTCCCGCATCGTCGAAGCCGCCGAGGAAGACATCCTCGCCAAGGGCCTCCCCCCGCTCACCGACCGCAACAAGCCCCGCACCCAAGGCGGCGCAGTCGCCCGCGCCGCCGCCGAAATGGGTGACTTCCTCGGCGCCAAGTTCCTCGTCGCCTTCACCCAGAGCGGAGACACCGTCCGCCGGCTCTCCCGCTACCGCTCGCCCATCCCCCTCCTCGCCTTCACCCCCGACCCCGCCACCCGCTCCCAGCTCAACCTCACCTGGGGCGTCGAAACCTTCCTCGGCCCCCACGTCGACTCCACCGACGCCATGGTCGACCAGGTCGAAGAAGAGCTCCTGCGCATCGGCCGCTGCGTCCCCGGCGACGTCGTCGTCATCACCGCCGGCTCACCCCCCGGCGTCAGCGGATCCACCAACCTCGTCCGCATCCACCACATCGGCGACGCAGTCCGCTGACACCGCCCGCAGGCAACTGCAGCGACTACAGCACCTCACGTATGAGACGCACCGCGTCGGGCAACACCAAACGGCTCTCACCCGTACTCGGGAAGTGCCCGCCCGACGCGGTCACCCGCGCCTCCGCACCCAGCTCCCGCACGAACCGCAACACGTGCTCACCCGTCGCCTCCCCGGTCACCGGGTCATCCGCCGCGTGCAGCACACGAAACTCCCGCGCAGCCTTCCGGATCCGCTGCCAGTCGAACTCCGGCGAGAAGAACGGCGCCAACGCGTCATACCCCACCTCGCCGGACATCGACGCCACGAACACCACCCCCGCGAACGCCCCCTCGGCCTCCGTGTCGTGCTCCTGCAGCAGCCGCAGCACATTCACCCCACCCAGGCTGTGACCCACCAGCACGGTCTCGCCTGCAGGCGCACCCTCCGTCGCCGCCTCCAGCTCCTTCAGCCACACACCGGCCTCCGGAGCGAACGGCTCGGGAAAGTTCGGAATCCGCACCTCGTGCCCCTCGGCCGCGAACTCCTCACCCGTCGCCGCATACCAGTGGTCCCCGGCGTCCATCCCGTACCCGTGCGCGATCACGATCCTGCTCATGGCCATGCCCCCCTGTATCCCTCGGTCGGCCCTTCAATCAAAACGCTACGCCGCGTTTTGATAAAAAGCTAGGGCTATCGTGGAGACGTGTCAATCACTCCTTCGAGTAACCCTGCGAGCAACCCGCCCCGCACCGGCGGCCGCCTCCGCAACGAAGACGCCCACCACTCCGTCCTCGAAGCCACCGCCGCACTCCTCGTCGAGAACGGCTACGGCGCCCTCACCATCGAAGGCGTCGCCAAGCGCGCCAACGTCGCCAAGAGCACCGTCTACCGCTGGTGGAAGTCCAAACCCGCCCTCGTCATGGACGCCTACGCCCACGAAACCGCCGCCCGCGTCCCCGAACCCGACACCGGCACCCTCACCGGCGACCTCACCGCCTTCGTCACCGACCTCTACCGCATCGGCGACGACCCCGTCCGCGCCAAAGCCCTCACCGGCCTCATGGCCGAAGCCCAGCTCGACCCCGCCTTCGCCGAACCCTTCCGTGCCTGGGTCGCCACCCGCCGCGAGATCGTCGCCACCCTGCTGACGAGGGCGGTCACCCGCGAGGAACTCCCCGCCGCCACGGACCTCGACCACGCCACCGACCTGGTCTTCGGCCCCTTCTGGTACCGCCTCCTCGTGGCCCACGCCCCCCTCGACCCCGCCGAGGCGGAAGCCCACGTGGCGACGATCCTGCACGGCCTGACGGGACACCGCACCAAGTCCCCTTGACCTCAAGCCGAGTTGAGGTCATAGGCTCATGGGCATGACGATCAAGGAATACTCCCAGGACCAGCTCGCGGCCCAGCCCATCGGCTACTGGGCCCGCGAGGCCGGCAAGCTCGCCATAGGCGGCATCCGGGCCGCACTCGCCGAGGAGAACCTCACCCAGCCCCACTGGTGGACCCTCAACCACGTCTCCGCCTCCCCGGCCCACTGGAAGCGCGCGGCCCTCACCGAGAAGCTCACCCCGTACGACGACCAGGACACCGACTTCGACGCGGTCTACGACGACCTCGCGGCGAGGGGCTGGCTCACGGAGACGGACGGGCTCCTGACCCTCACGGAACAGGGCGAAGCCGGCCGGCTCCGGGCGCGCGACCGCAACGCGGCGGTGCACGCACGGATGCGGGAGGGTGTGGACGAGGCGGCATACGCGGCGACCATCGACGGCCTGCGCCGCATCGTCGCCAACCTGGGCGGCAGCGGGGACCTGCCGGTCTAGTACTTCGGCCCGATGTGGGCGTCCATGAGCGCGACGGATGCCTTGCGGGCGATGGACACGTTGAAGGGGTCGCTGCCCCGGGCCAGGACCGTCCACTGGACGCCGACCTTGGCGAGGGTGTCCGTACAGAGCTTCCGGATGTCGTCGGACTTGTTCGTGAAGAAGTACCGGGGGTACTCGTAGCGCTTGCCGTTCCTCACGGTCCAGTTGGTGACCCGACACCCGTCGGAGTGGATCAGCCCCCGGACGAACTCCCACGGGTGGGCGTCCACGACGGCCTGCTGCCAGTCCTCGAGGGCGATGCGGCGCTCGTGCTTCATGCCGGGGCCGTGCTGCGGGAAGAGGCTGGTGAGGTGCTTCGAGTACACCTTGACGTCGTGGCAGCCGACCTTCCTCGCCCGGCACACCTGGTTGAACGGGAGCACGCGGCGTATCGCCTCCTCCGCAGCGTTCATGAGGCCCGGCCACTTGTTGTCACAGGTGATCCTCAGGCTCGGTACGCGCTGGCTCGCGGACTGGGCTATGTGGCCATCGCCGAGATAGAGACCGAGTAGATAGGAGTAGGCAGCCGTGTCGGCGGGGGGTGGGAGGAAGTCGGTCTGATGTTGCCGGGGCAGGGGTTCCACCCGGACCCGCCAGGAGCGGATCGAGGATCGGGAGACGCCGGTTTCCTTGCTGATGGAGCTCATGCTGCGCCCGTCGGCGAGCAGGCTCAGCGCGTGCATGCGCGTGGCCATGTCGTACATGCGGTCGACGCTGCGGCATGTGATGGATCGACGCGGCGGGATTTTGGGCGGCTTCGCCAGAAAGAGCGAAGGTCACGCAACATGTGCGTGACCATGGAATCGAAGTTATGTGCCCCAGGTGGGATTCGAACCCACACTGTCCGCTGTTTGAGAGCGGCCTCTCTAACCAGTTGGAGTACTGGGGCCTAAGAAACGAAGGCTCAGAGGAGCCCTGCGCGACACCACCTTACAGGAGGTAGGTAGGCTCAGGGGAGCTTGATATGCCCCGCAAAGAGGAGCCCTTCGTGACCGCCGAGCACGAGTCGACGCCCACGCCCGACGCCGACCAGTCGCACGTTCCGCCGCTGACGACGCGCGTCGTCATCGCCGAGGACGAGGCGCTCATCCGTCTCGACCTCAAGGAGATGCTGGAGGAAGAGGGGTATGCCGTCGTCGGTGAGGCCGGTGACGGGCAGACCGCCGTCGAGCTGGCTCGGGAGCACCGTCCCGACCTGGTGATTCTGGACGTGAAGATGCCCGTGCTCGACGGGATCTCCGCCGCCGAGAAGATCGCGGAGGAGTCCATCGCCCCCGTGCTGATGCTGACCGCGTTCTCGCAGCGCGACCTTGTCGAGCGGGCCCGGGACGCCGGTGCCATGGCGTACCTCGTGAAGCCCTTCAGCAAGAGCGACGTCGTCCCCGCCATCGAGATGGCCGTGTCCCGCTTCGCCGAGCTCCGTGCGCTGGAGAAGGAGGTCGCCGACCTTTCCCTCCGCCTGGAGACCCGCAAGCTCGTGGACCGCGCCAAGAGCATCCTGCAGACGCAGTACGGGCTCTCCGAGCCGGCCGCCTTCCGGTGGATCCAGAAGACCTCCATGGACCGCCGGATGTCCATGCAGCAGGTCGCCGAGGCCGTCATCGAGGACGCCGAGGAGAAGAAGGCCGCCGCGGGCAAGGGCGAGTAGCAGCCCCGTAGCGCAGAACGAGTGAGGCCCGCCTCCGGATCCAGGATCCGGAGGCGGGCCTCACTCGTGGGAGGGGAGGGGCTCAGTCCTCGCCGAGGTACGCCTTGCGGACGTCCTCGTTGACCAGGAGATCGCGGCCCGGGCCCGACAGGACGACCTTGCCGATCTCCATCACGTGGCCCTGGTCGGCCAGGGAGAGCGCCGCCTGGGCGTTCTGCTCGACCAGCAGGATGGTGGTGCCCTGTGCCTTGAGCTCGGCGATGGTCGCCATGATCTTCTGCATCATGATCGGCGAGAGGCCCATGGAGGGCTCGTCGAGCATCAGCAGCTTCGGGCGGGACATGAGCGCGCGGCCCATGGCGAGCATCTGCTGCTCGCCGCCCGAGAGGGTGCCGGCGGCCTGCTTGCGGCGCTCTCCCAGGATCGGGAAGAGGTCGTAGGCGCGCTGGACGTCCTTCTGGATGCCGTCCTTGTCCTTGCGGAGGAAGGCGCCCAGGAGGAGGTTGTCCTCGATGGTCATGCGCGGGAAGATGTGCCGCCCCTCGGGGGAGTGGGCGAGCCCGAGCGCGACGATGTCGTGCGCGGGGATCTTCTTGAGGGACTTGCCCTGGAACTTGATCTGGCCGCCGCGCGGCTTGATCAGGCCGGAGAGGGTGCGCAGGGTCGTCGTCTTGCCGGCGCCGTTGGTGCCGATGAGGGTGACGATCTGGCCGGGGTCGACGCTGAAGGAGATGCCCTTGACGGCTTCGATCTTGCCGTAGGCGACGCGGAGGTCCTCGACCTCCAGGAGTGCGGTCACCGGTCTTCTCCGTCCGTGCTGGTCGCGCTGGTCGTACGGTCCGTCGCCTCGCCGTGTGCGGCTTCGCTGTGTGCTTCGGCTGCTTCGACTTCGGCGAGTTCTTCGGCGCCGGGGGCGCCTTCGAAGGGTTCGCCGAGGTAGGCGGCGATGACGCGCTCGTCGCCCTGGACCTCGGCGGCGGTGCCTTCGATGAGCTTTTCGCCCTGGACGAGGCAGGCGACGCGGTCGCAGAGGTTGAAGATGAAGCGCATGTCGTGCTCGATGACGAGGACGGCGATGCCCTGGTCCCGGATGGCGAAGATGAGCTCTTCGGTGGTCCGGGTCTCCTGCGGGTTCATGCCGGCGGTGGGCTCGTCGAGGAGGATGAGTCCGGGGTCGCTGGCGAGCGCGCGGGCGATTTCGAGCTTGCGCTGCTCTCCGTAGGGGAGGTTGCGGGCGAGGTGTTCGGCCTTGTGGGCGAGGCCGATGAACTCGAGGAGTTCCAGGGCTCGCTCGCGGCTCGCTGCTTCTTCCCGCTTGAAGTTGGGGAGGCGCAGGAGGGAGGACCAGAGGCCGACCTTGGTGCGGGTGTGGCGGCCGACGAGGACGTTTTCCAGGACCGTCATGTTGTTGAAGAGACGGATGTTCTGGAAGGTGCGGGCGATGCCGGCCGCGGTGACCTTGAACGACTTGGGGGGCAGGACCGTGCCCTTGTACCGGACTTCGCCCTCGGTGGGGATGTAGAGGCCGGTGAGGCAGTTGAAGAAGGTGGTCTTGCCGGCGCCGTTGGGGCCGATGAGGCCGACGATCTCGCCGCTGCGCACGGTGAGGTCGACGTTCTTGACGGCGGTGAGGCCGCCGAAGCGCATCGTGACGCCGCGTGCGTCGAGGACGGTCTCCGCCGTGGTGGCGGGGGTTTCGGTGGTGGTGGTCGTCATGGGTCAGACCCCTGCCTTGCCGAGGCCCGTGGGCGCTTCCATGTCTTTGTGGAGTTCGAGCTGGTTGCGCTTGTTGGGGATGAGTCCTTCAGGGCGCAGTCGCATCAGGACGATGAGGGCGACGCCGAAGGCGAGGAGCTGGTACTCGCCCAGGAACTGGAGCTTGTTGGGGAGCAGGAAGAGGAGGGATCCGCCGACGAGGGGGCCGGAGATGGTTCCCATGCCGCCGAGGACGACCGCGGCGAGGAGGAAGGCGGAGTTCGGGGGTACGGCGTTGGCGAAGACGTACTGGTCCGGGGTGACGGTGTAGTTCACGTGGGCCTGTACGGCGCCTGCGAGTCCGGCGAGGGTGGCGCCGAGGGCGAAGGCGATGAGCTTGACGCGGAAGCCGTTGATGCCCATGGCTTCGGCGGCGGTTTCGTCTTCGCGGATGGCGACCCAGGCGCGGCCGATGCGGGATTCGGAGCTTCGTCGGAAGACCATGACCACGATGAGGGTGATCAGGAGCATCAGGAAGAAGTAGTTGGCGAAGCGTCCGATGGTGAAGCCGGCGATGGTGTGGGGGGCGCCGAAGTCGAATCCGAAGAGGTCGACGTTGGGGATGTTGGCGATGCCGTTGGGGCCGTTGGTGACGTCGGGGCCGGAGACGCCGTCGAGGTTGTTCATGGAGATGCGGAAGATCTCACCGAAGCCGAGCGTCACGATGGCGAGGTAGTCGCCGCGCAGTCGCAGGGTGGGTGCGCCGATGAGGACGCCGAAGATCATGGAGGCGGCGGCGCCGATGAGGATGGCGGCCCAGAAGGGGAGCTGTACTCCGAAGGGGGAGTTGGGGCTGCCGGAGACCAGGGCCGCGGTGTAGGCGCCGACGCCGAGGAAGGCGACGTAGCCGAGGTCGAGGAGGCCGGTGAGGCCGACGACGATGTTCAGGCCGAGGGCGACGGTGGCGAAGATGAGGATGTTGACGCCGAGGGTGGCGTACTGGTCGTCGCTCTGGGTGAAGGGGAAGGCGGCCGCTGCGGCGAAGGCGCCGACGAGGGCGACGTTGCGGTGGCGGGCGGTGAGGGTGGTGATGCGTGCCATCAGGCCGGCCTTGTTGAGGGCGGCGGCGCCGAAGGCGGCGGTGATCAGGAAGCCGATGAAGAGTTCCTGGTACGGGGTGGTGATGCCGTACGTGAAGACGCCGAGGCCGACGGCGAGGACGGCGGCGATGATCAGGATCTCGGTCCAGGCGGGGAGCGCGCGGGCGGGCCGGGTCGGGCCGGAGGTGAAGGCGGCCTTGGTGGTGGTGACCTTGTTGTGCGCGTTGTGCTTGAACTGTTCCCAGCTGCTGTCGTCGGGGTCGGGGCCTTCGAGGAGGGGTCGTTCGAAGGGGAGCGCGAGGGCGCCGACGAGGGCGAGGAGGGAGAAGAGGAGGGCGATGCCGGCGCCGGGTTCGAGGTCGACGATCACGCCGTTGAGGCTGATGATCGCGAAGACCGTGTACGCGGTGGTGACGAACGCGGCGAGGGCCGAGAGCTTGATGGCGGCGTCGGCGCCTGCGGGGGTGAGCCAGCTCAGGCCCTTGATCCCGTAGGAGGAGAGGCCGAAGAGGGTGGTGAGGAGGCCGCCGACGAGGACGAGCCACTGGAGTCCGCCGGGGTATCCGTAGACGGTGAGGTCGCCGGGGAAGGCGGAGGTCCAGGTCCAGGAGAGGAAGCAGGAGACGATGGTGAGGGCGCCGCCTGCGGTGGCGAGGGCGCGGCCGGTCTTCTCCGGGAGGGGGATGAAGCCCTTGGGTGCCGTGGTGGCTGCGTTCATGGTCGTGGTGTCCGTGGTGGTGGTCGTCATGGTCATCACGCCCTGTCCGCGACGCGCTCGCCCAGCAGGCCTTGGGGCCTGAAGAGGAGGACGAGGATGAGGAGGACGAACGCCCAGGTGTTGCCCCAGGTCTGTCCGCCGAGCTGTTCGAAGCCGGGGATGTCGGCGACGTAGGCGGTGGTGAGGGTTTCGGCGAGGCCGAGGACGAGTCCGCCGATCATGGCGCCGTAGATGTTGCCGATGCCGCCGAGGACTGCGGCCGTGAAGGCCTTGAGTCCGAGGAGGAAGCCCATCTTGAAGTTGACTTCGCCGTACTTGAGGCCGTAGGCGACGGCTCCGATGGCGGCGAAGGCGGCGCCGAGGGCGAAGGCGACCGTGATGATGCGGTCGGTGTTGATGCCCATGAGCTTGGCGGTGTCGGGGTCCTGCGAGGTGGCCTGCATGCCGCGGCCGGTGCGGGTCTTCTTGACGAAGAAGCCGAGGATGGCCATGGAGATGGGGGCGGCGAGCAGGAGGAAGATGTCACCGGTCTGGATGGTGATGCTGCCGATGTGGAAGGGGCCGCCGGGGATCTCGGGGAAGACGACCTTGGACTTCGCGCCGGGGTACCAGGCCCATACCGCCTGCTGGAGGGCGAGGGAGAGGCCGATGGCGGTGATGAGCGGGGCGAGGCGGGGTGCGGTGCGCAGGGGGCGGTAGGCGAATCGTTCGGCGCCGACGGCTATGAGGGTGGCGACGATGATCGCGCCTATGAGCATGAGGGGGAGGGCGACCCACATCGTGGTGCCCCCGGGGAGCATGGTCCAGACGGTGAGGGCCCCGAATCCGCCGGTCATGAAGATCTCGCCATGGGCGAAGTTGATGAGCTGGACGATGCCGTAGACCATCGTGTAGCCAATGGCGACGAGCCCGTACATGGATCCCAGTAGCAGGCCGTTGACCAGCTGTTGCGGCAGTTCGTGCACCGCAGGTCCTCCGAGTCTTTCGACGGATGTGACACCGCGCGGGGCGCTTTTTGTGCGCGCCCCGCGCGGCGGGTGTGGCTGTTGTGGGGTGGTGCTCCGGGGGCCGGCCGTTCGAGCGGACTACCGGCTACCGGTGGGTGCTGGTGGTGGTCAGCCGCCGAGGGTGCCGGACTCGACGGACTTCCACTCGGTGCCCTCGACCTTGTAGACGGTGAGCTGCTTGTTGGTGGCGTCGCCGAACTCGTCGAAGGAGACCTTGCCGGTCACGCCGTCGAAGGAGACGCCCTGGACTGCGGCGAGGACCTTGGCGCGGGCGTCGGCGGGGAGCTTGCCGTTGTTGGCGTCGACGGTGGCCTTGACGGCCTCGATGATCGCCCAGGCGGAGTCGTAGGAGTAGCCGCCGTACGCGGCGAAGGGCTCCTTGTATCCGGCCTTGGTGTAGTTGGCGACGAAGTCCTTGGCGGAGGCCAGGCTCTCGACCGGGGCGCCGACCGAGGTGGCGAGGTCGCCCGCGGCGCCGGCGCCGGCGAGCTCGACGTACTTCTTGTCGTAGATGCCGTCACCGCCGACGAGCGGGATGGTGGCGCCGGAGGCCTTGATCTGCTTGCTGAGCGGGCCGGCCGCGGGGTACTCGCCGCCGTAGTAGACGACGTCGGCGCCGGAGTTCTTGACCTGGGTGACGATGGCGCCGAAGTCGGTGCTCTCGGGGTCGATGTGGCCTTCGCCGACGACCTGGCCGCCGAGCTTGGTGAACTCGCCCTTGAAGGTGCCGGCGAGGCCCGCGCCGTAGGTCTTCTTGTCGTCGATCAGGAAGACCTTCTTCTTGCCCGCCTTGTTGAAGAGGTACTGCGCCGCGAACGGGCCCTGGATGGCGTCCGTGGTGGCGGTGCGGAAGTAGCTCTTGTAGGTGCGGACCTTCTCGCCGGTGGCCCACTTGGGTCCCTGGGAGAGGGAGGGGCTGGTGTTGGCGGGGGAGATCTGGACGAGCTTGGCGTCGTCGAAGACCTTCTGCATGGACTCCGAGACGGAGGAGTTCAGGGGGCCGACGACGCCGAGGACGTCCTTGTCGGCGGTGAGCTTGGTGGCGTTCTGCTGGCCGGAGGAGGCCTGTGCCTGGTCGTCCAGGGCCTGGATCTTGAAGGTGACGCCCTTGACGTACTTCTTCTCGTTGGCCTGCTTGGCGGCGAGGTCGGCGGAGTTCTTGATGCCGAGGCCGAGGGCCGAGAGGTCGCCGGTGAGGGGAGCGTCGACGCCGATGACGACCGTGGTGTCGCCGCCGGTGTCGGCGGATCCGCCCTTGTCGTCACGCGAGCCACAGGCGGTGAGAGTAAGGGCACCCGCGGCGAGAGCGGCGGTGACGGCAATGAGAGAACGCTGACGCACGATCAGTCCTTTCCTGGCACTGCGTCCCCCGTGGGACGCACCGTGTCGAACGCGGGGAACCGAACTGAAGTGAATCCGGCTGGTCGCGGTGACTGGCCGTGACTCTAAGCGGGTCTTAGGACGTTATGGAGGGCTGAGGCCAATGATGTGACTCTCTTGTTATGCCACGGCGTAATACATAGCGGATCTCTGCGGGTGGAAAGGGGGAAATCCGGCCGGTTCGTCTTGTCCGCATAGTGAGATGCGGCAGGACCGTTGGTTGGTTTGGCTGCTGTCGCGCCAGGACTCTGGGCCCTTTTACTCATGACGGCGGCGGGGTGCTCGCGTCTCGATCTTCGGGACAGGCCCTGGTCAGAGCGGTGGAGAGATCGCGCGCATATCGGTCACCGGGGATGTAGCTGTGATCCTCTTTCTCAAACCCATTACTGAGGGTTACTTCCAGGAAAGGGAGCCCGGAATTCCGTGCCACATGCACGCAGTCTGTGACGCGAATCCGTACCGCGAGGTCACGGGCCTCCCCGGGGGCGAGCGTGGCCGGAAGTGGTGGCTCGACCTCGACCGTCAGTGCCCGCGAGGACTGTTCCAGCCGCTCCAGGGTGATGGCCGGACCGGCCGAGGCGTGCACACGCACGGTGAACGCGAAGGCTGCGCCGGAAGGGCTCGGCCCGGAGTCCTGTCCCGGGTCCTGCCCGAGCGGGGCGACGTAGGTGAGGGAGAACGCCTGCGAGGGTGCGGGCGGTCGGTACGGGGCGGGGCGCGGCCGGGCCGCGTACAGCGCGGCCCCGGCGATGACGACGGCGGAGACGCAGGTCAGCGCCCCGAGGGTCATGACGGCCCGCCGGTGGCCCTCGTAGGCCTCGCGGAGCCGTCGGACGGCCGGGGGCGTGTGCGGCGTTCGGAGGGCGGGGTGCGGGCCCTCGTGGGCCTCCGTGCCCTCTCCGGGCTCGATGGGGCCGATGCCGCCGCTCACTGCCAGGGACCGTCCGTCGGGGCGCCCGACCGGTAGCGGTCCGCGCAGCGGCGCTCCGCCTCCCGGGCGGTGAGCTCGCGCGCGGCCGCCGGGCCCTTGGCGTCCCGCTCGGCGCGGGCGTCGGCGAGGACGGCGCGCAGGATGTCGTTCTGGCCGCCGGACAGGCCCATGGACTGGTAGTCGAGGTGGACGGCGTCGCTGCCGTCGCCCGCGTCGAGGATGACGCCCGCCCAGTGGGTGATCAGGCGGGTGCAGACGTCCTGGGGCGCCGGTGGGGAGGGGGCGTTGGAGGGGGTGGTCCCGGGATCGCCGCCGGTGCAGCCGAGCGGTGCGGTGGCCAGCAGCGCCGTCGTCGCGGCTGCGGCCAGGGCGCGTCGCGGCGCCGGTCCGGATCCCATGCGGGAACGCTAGACCGGCGCCGCTGCGAGGGCAACGGCTAGTTGTTGCCGTCCTGTTGCGGGTTCGCGTCGCGCAGCAGGCAGGTCAGGCGGGCGGTGCAGACGCGGCGGTCGTGTTCGTCCGTGATGACCACCTCGTAGGTGGCGGTGGAGCGGCCCCGGTGCACGGGGGTCGCGACGCCGGTGACCAGGCCGGAGCGGGCGCCGCGGTGGTGGGTGCAGTTCAGGTCGACGCCGACGGCGACCTTGGTGATGCCGCCGTGCATCATCGCGCCGACCGAGCCGAGGGTCTCGGCGAGTACGGCGGAGGCCCCGCCGTGGAGGAGGCCGTAGGGCTGGGTGTTGCCCTCGACGGGCATGGTGGCGACGACGCGCTCGGCGGAGGCTTCGAGGATGCGGATGTCCATCCGCTTGCCGAGGTCGCCCGCCGAGAACAGCGCGGGCAGGTCGATGCCCAGGGCCGTGTACTCGTCGAGGACCTCCTGCGGGAACTTCACCGCGTGCTGCTGCTCGCCCATGGGCCGACTCCGTTCGTCAACGCTCGTTAACCATATGGTTCTCGGGTCGTTCTATCAGGCCGGCTCGAAGCGCACGACGACGGACTTGCTCGCCGGGGTATTGCTGGTGTCCGCAGTGGAGTCGAGGGGCACGAGCACGTTGGTCTCGGGGTAGTAGGCGGCGGCGCAGCCGCGGGCGGTCGGGTAGTGCACGACGCGGAAGCCGGGGGCGCGCCGTTCCACGCCGTCGTGCCACTCGCCGACGAGGTCGGTGTACGAGCCGTCGGCGAGCCCGAGTTCGGCGGCGTCCTCGGGGTTGACCATGACCACGCGGCGGCCGCCGGTGATCCCGCGGTAGCGGTCGTCGAGGCCGTAGATGGTGGTGTTGTACTGGTCGTGGCTGCGCAGGGTCTGCAGGAGCAGGCGTCCCGCCGGGAGGTGCGGGTACTCCACGGGTGCGGCGGTGAAGTTGGCCTTGCCGGTCTTGGTGGGGAAGCGGCGCTCGTCGCGCGGGGCGTGCGGGAGTTGGAAGCCGCCGGGTCGGGCCGCGCGCGCGTTGAAGTCCTCGAAGCCGGGGACGACGCGGGAGATCCGGTCGCGGATGGCGGCGTAGTCCTTCTCGAACTCCTCCCAGGGGGTGGCGGAGGCGGTTCCGAGGACGGCGCGGGCCATGCGGGCCACGATGGCGGGCTCGGAGAGCAGGTGGGGGGAGGCGGGGGCGAGGTTGCCGCGGGAGGCGTGGACCATGCCCATGGAGTCCTCGACGGTCACGAACTGCTTGCCTCCCGCCTGGACGTCCTTGTCGGTGCGGCCGAGGGTGGGCAGGATCAGGGCGCGCCGGCCGGTGACCGCGTGGGAGCGGTTGAGCTTGGTGGAGACGTGCACGGTCAGGGAGGCGCGGCGGACGGCGGCCTCGGTGACCTCGGTGTCGGGGGTGGCGCCGACGAAGTTGCCGCCCATGGCGAAGAGCACCTTGGCCTTGCCGTCGCGCAGGGCCTGGATGGAGCGGACCACGTCGAAGCCGTGCTCGCGGGGCGAGGTGATGCCGAATTCCTTGTCGAGGGCGTCCAGGAAGGCGGGTGCGGGGCGTTCGAAGATGCCCATGGTGCGGTCGCCCTGGACGTTGGAGTGGCCGCGGACGGGGCAGACGCCGGCGCCGGGGCGGCCGATGTTGCCGCGCAGGAGCAGCAGGTTGACGACCTCGCGGATGGTGGCGACGGAGTGCTTGTGCTGGGTCAGGCCCATGGCCCAGCAGACGATGGTGCGCTCCGAGGCCAGGATCATGGCCAGGGCGCGTTCGATGTCGGGGCGGGTCAGGCCGGTGGCGGTGAGCGTCTCGTCCCAGTCGGTGTCCCGGGCGGCGGCCGCGAACTCCTCGTAGCCGTGGGTGTGTTCGCGGATGAACTGCTCGTCGGTTGCGCCGCCCGCCTCGATGACCAGTTTGTTCAGGAGGCGGAAGAGGGCCTGGTCTCCGCCGATGCGGATCTGGAGGAACAGGTCGTTGAGGGCGGTGCCCTTGAGCATGCCGAGGGGGGTCTGCGGGTTCTTGAACCGCTCCATGCCGGCCTCGGGCAGCGGGTTCACCGAGATGATCTTCGCGCCGGCGGACTTGGCCTTCTCCAGGGCGGAGAGCATGCGCGGGTGGTTGGTGCCCGGGTTCTGTCCGGCGACGATGATCAGGTCGGCCTGGTGGAGGTCTTCGAGGGAGACGCTGCCCTTGCCGATGCCGATGGTCTCGTTCAGTGCGGAGCCCGAGGACTCGTGGCACATGTTCGAGCAGTCGGGGAGGTTGTTGGTGCCGAACTCGCGGGCGAACAGCTGGAAGAGGAAGGCCGCTTCGTTGCTGGTGCGGCCCGAGGTGTAGAAGAGGGCCTCGTCGGGGGAGTCCAGGGCGCGCAGCTCCTCCGCGATCACCGCGAAGGCCCGCTCCCAGCTGACGGCCTCGTACCGGTCGGCGCCGTCCGCCAGGGCCCCTCTTTCCAGAAGCATGGGCTGGGTGATGCGGCCCTGCTGGCCCAGCCAGTAGCCGGAGCGGCCGGCGAGGTCGGACAGGGGGTGCTCGGCGAAGAACGCGGGGGTGACCCGGCGCAGGGTGGCTTCCTCGGCGACGGCCTTGGCGCCGTTCTCGCAGAACTCGGCGGTGTGCCGCTTGTCGCCCTCGGGCCAGGCGCAGCCGGGGCAGTCGAAGCCGTTCTTCTGGTTGACCTTGAGGAGGGTGCGGGCGGTACGGGCCAGGCCCATCTGCTCCTGCGCGATCCGCAGGGTGTGCCCGATCGCGGGCAGGCCGGCGGCCGCGTGCTGAGGGGGCGCTACCTGCGGTGCGTCCTGTACGGGATCACCTGTGGGCGGCTTGGTGGCCATGTCGCTCCCCTTCGAGCGTGCGTGCGAATGCAGCACATAGTGCCGCACTTACGATCCTTCCACGCTCCGGGGGTGACCGGGAGGGCGGTACGGGGCGTCCGGAGTCCGGACGTGTGCGCCGGGGGCGGGCGGTGTGACGGATGCGCCGTGGGAGCAGGGAGAGGAGCTGGGCGGGGGAGTCCCGCGGAGGCCCCGGGGGGCCTGTGGGTCCTGTGGGGACGCCCACGGAGGAGCGGGCGAGAGCGCCGCGGCGAGGCGGTGCCCGGGGGTGTGCGGGGCCGGGCCCGGGCGGGCGTCCACTGACCGGGTGACGGCCGGCGCCGGAATTGTCAGTCCGGCGGCCTAGGATCGGGGGCGTGGCAGATTCAGCATCGAAGAAGACCGACCAGCCGACCGCAGCGGACCGCCCCCGCCTGATGCTCATGGACGGGCACTCCCTGGCGTACCGGGCGTTCTTCGCGCTGCCCGCGGAGAACTTCACCACCGCGACCGGGCAGCCGACCAACGCCATCTACGGGTTCGCGTCGATGCTGGCGAACACGCTGCGCGACGAGGCGCCCACGCACTTCGCCGTGGCGTTCGACGTGTCCCGCAAGACGTGGCGCTCGACGGAGTTCCCCGAGTACAAGGCGAACCGATCCAAGACCCCCGACGAGTTCAAGGGGCAGGTGGAGCTGATCGGCGAGCTTCTCGACGCGATGAAGGTGCCGCGGTTCGCGGTCGACGGCTTCGAGGCCGACGACGTGATCGCCACGCTCGCCACGCAGGCCGAGGCCCTCGGCTTCGACGTGCTGATCGTCACCGGCGACCGGGACTCCTTCCAGCTCGTCTCCGAGCACACCACGGTGCTCTACCCGACCAAGGGCGTCTCCGAGCTCACCCGCTTCACCCCCGAGAAGGTCGAGGAGAAGTACGGGCTCACCCCCCAGCAGTACCCGGACTTCGCGGCCCTGCGCGGCGACCCGTCCGACAACCTCCCCGGCATCCCGGGCGTCGGCGAGAAGACCGCCGCCAAGTGGATCACCCAGTTCGGTTCCTTCGCGGAGCTCGTCGAACGCGCCGAGGAGGTCAAGGGCAAGGCCGGGCAGAACTTCCGCGACCACCTGGACGCCGTGAAGCTCAACCGGGTCCTGACCGAGATGGTCAAGGACGTCGCCCTGCCCAAGACCCCCGCCGACCTGGCCCGCGCCCCCTACGACCGGACCGCCGTCACCGGAGTCCTGGACGTCCTGGAGATCCGCAACGCCTCCCTGCGCGAGCGGCTGCTCGCCGTGGACCCGGGCGCGGCCGAGGAAGAGGCCCCCGCCCCCACGGCGGCCGCCGTATCCCTCGACGGCTCCGTGCTCGGCGCCGGCGAGCTCAAGCCGTGGCTGGAGGCCCACGCGGGCGCCCCGCTCGGCATCTCCACCGTCGACACCTGGGCGCTCGGCGCCGGCAACGTCTCCGAGATCGCCCTGGCCTCGGCCGGCGGCGCCGCCGCCTGGTTCGAGCCGTCCGCGCTGGACGAGGCCGACGAGCGGGCCTTCGCCGCCTGGGCCGCCGACCCCGCCGCGCCGAAGGCCGTGCACAACGCCAAGGCCCTGATGCGGGTCTTCCCGGAGCACGGCTGGACCCTGGCCGGCGTCGCCATGGACACCGCGCTCGCCGCCTACCTGGTCAAGCCGGGCCGCCGCTCCTTCGCACTGGACGTGCTGTCCCAGGAGTACCTGCACCGGGAGCTGGCGCCCGCCGCCGCCGACGGTCAGCTCGCCTTCGGCGCCGACGACACCGCCGAGGCCGAAGCCCTCATGGCGCAGGCACGCGCCGTCCTGGACCTCGGCGACGCCTTCGCGGTCAAGCTGCCCGAGGTGGGCGCCGCCGAGCTGCTCCACGACATGGAGCTGCCCACCTCCGAGCTGCTCGCCCGCCTGGAGCGGGCCGGCATCGCCGTCGACCGGAGCCACCTCGAAGCGATGGAGCAGCAGTTCGCCGCGGCCGTGCAGCAGGCGGTGAAGGAGGCGCACGCGGCGGTGGGCCACGAGTTCAACCTCGGCTCGCCCAAGCAGCTCCAGGAGGTCTTCTTCGGCGAGCTCGATCTGCCGAAGACGAAGAAGACCAAGACCGGCTACACCACGGACGCCGACGCGCTCGCCTGGCTGGCCACCCAGACCGACCACGAACTGCCCGTGCTCATGCTCCGCCACCGGGAGCAGGCCAAGCTGCGCGTCACCGTCGAGGGCCTGGTCAAGATGATCGCCGCCGACGGCCGGGTGCACACCAGCTTCAGCCAGACCGTCGCCGCGACCGGCCGGCTGTCCTCCACCGACCCCAACCTGCAGAACGTGCCGGTGCGCACCGACGAGGGCCGGGCCATCCGCCGCGGCTTCGTCGTCGGCGAGGGCTACGAATCCCTCATGACCGCCGACTACAGCCAGATCGAGCTGCGCGTCATGGCCCACCTCTCCGAGGACGAGGGCCTGCTCGAAGCCTTCCGGTCGGGCGAGGACCTGCACACCACCGTCGCCTCCCAGGTGTTCGGCGTCGAGCGCTCCGAGGTCGACGCCGAGATGCGGCGCAAGATCAAGGCCATGTCCTACGGCCTGGCCTACGGTCTCTCCGCCTTCGGCCTCGCCCAGCAGCTGAACATCGAGCCCGGCGAGGCCCGCGGCCTGATGGAGACCTTCTTCGAGCGCTTCGGCGGGGTCCGGGACTACCTCGGCCGCGTCGTCGAGGAGGCCCGCGCCACCGGATACACGGCCACCGTCTTCGGCCGCCGCCGCTACCTCCCGGACCTGGGCAGCGACAACCGCCAGCGCCGCGAGGCCGCCGAGCGGATGGCGCTGAACGCCCCGATCCAGGGCACCGCCGCCGACATCGTCAAGGTCGCGATGCTGCGCGTGGACAAGGCGATCACCGAGGCAGGGCTGACGTCGCGGATGCTGCTCCAGGTCCACGACGAAATCGTGCTGGAGATCGCGCCCGGAGAGCGCAAGCAGGTGGAGGAGCTGGTGCGCCGCGAGATGGCCGCCGCCGTCGACCTGCGGGCCCCGCTGGACGTGTCCGTGGGCGTCGGCCCCGACTGGGAGTCCGCCGCGCACTGACCGGCCGTTCCTGTGGCCCCCGGCAGCGCCCGTCCCCGCCTACGCGGTGGGGACGGGCGCTTTCGCGTCCGCGTCGGCGGCCGGGTCCGCGTACGGGTCGTTACGGACCCGCCGGTGGCGCAGGCGCACGAGGACCCCGTACAGCAGCAGCCCCACGACGAGTCCGCCGCCCGCGCCGAAGCAGATGGTCGGGATGATGTCGAGCGGGGTGCGGATCCGGTCGAAGAAGGTGAAGAAGCGCAGCACGCGCAGGGTGACCCCGACCGCCACGCAGACGAGGAGCAGCGCGAGCGCGCCCGCCACCTCGGCCCGGCCGAGCACCGGGACGGACGCGGGGGCCGGTACGTCCGGCAGCCGGCGCAGCCCGGTCACCGTGAACCAGACCAGGAAGCAGGCCGCGAGCGCCGAAGTCCCGTACTGCAGGTACGAGTAGAGGGGCAGCCCGAGGGCAAGCGGCTCGCCCAGCTCCGGCAGGGTGCGCGTCCCGAAGCGGTCGACGTGCGTGAACGCGTCCCACACCACGTGCGTGAGGGAGCCGGCGACCGCCGAAAGGTAGAACCAGAGGGCCAGCGCGGGCCATCGGCGCCCGCGCCACTCCTCTCCCCGGACGAAGGAGTGCACCCTGCCCTGCCGGCCGCGGGGCAGGAGGGCGATCAGCGGCTCGCGCAGCAGCAGCCAGCACGCCGCGAGGACGGCGGTCAGCACCGCGTCGACGGTCAGGACCCCGGGCAGGGAGTGCGTGAAGGTGCCGTACGGCCTCAGGCCCGAGACGACCGTGTCGGCGAAGTAGAAGCTGTCCGGAGCGAACGACCCGAGGACCAGCGCCGATCCGACGAGGGGGCCGCGCGCCCGACCGGACCGGCGGACGGCCGGAAGCACGGCGGCCGCGTGGCTGAGGGTGAACGGCATGGGGCCTTGCCTCCGGGGCTCGACTCGGTGACTGGTGGGGACCGGTGCGCTGGGCGCGGTCGGTTCGACCGGTGGGATCGGTGTGATCGGTGTGTCCAGTATGGGCGGCCTGCGGAACACATGAGGAAATCGTGAATTCCCGCTCGCGATGCGTGCCCTGTCCAGCGAGTTGACGTAGGGTCACGCGGACGTCGAGGGGGAGGGGGGTCCGGCTCATGACGACTCGGATTCGGATACCGGTTCGGATACCGGCACGTGCGTCCGCGGGGATACCGACGCGGTTCGGCCGGGTGGTGCGCAAGGGCGGGGCCGCCGTGCTCGTCTCCGCCCTCGTGGCCGCCGTGCTGACCGCCTCGCAGGGGCCGGTCGCGGCCGGCATCGACGCGGCACCGGTCGCGGAGCCCGCGCCCGAACCCGTACCCGACGGCTCCGCGGGGGACGGCTCCTACTTCACCGCCCTGCCGCCCCTGGTGAGCCCCGAGCCGCCGGCCGTACTGCTGCCCGAGGACGGGACGGCCCCGACGCCGCCGCCCGCGGTACCGGCCGCCGCGGATCCGGGACCGCGCACCGAGCCCGCGGCCACGGGCGGGGCCGAGGGCGCGCAGGGCATACCGGCGAGCGTGCTCGCCGCGTACCGGGGCGCCGAGCAGGCCGTCGGCAGGAACGACCCCGGATGCGGACTGCGCTGGCAGCTCCTCGCGGCGATCGGCAAGGTCGAGTCCGGGCAGGCGCGCGGCGGACAGGTGGACGCCGCCGGTACGACGCTGCGGCCGATCCTGGGCCCCGTGCTCGACGGCAACGGCTTCGCGAACATCTCGGACACCGACGGCGGGGCCTACGACGGGGACTCCCGCTACGACCGTGCGGTCGGGCCGATGCAGTTCATCCCGTCCACGTGGGCCTCGTGGGGCCAGGACGCCAACGGCGACGGCCGGCGCGACCCCAACAACGTGCACGACGCCGCGCTCGCGGCGGGCCGCTACCTGTGCGCCGGAACGCGCGACCTGCGGGTGGACGGGGACCTGGACCGGGCCGTGCTGTCGTACAACCAGTCCTCCGCGTACCTGCGGACGGTGCGGTCGTGGTTCACGTACTACCTGAAGGGCGCGCACGAGGTCCCGGACGGCCGCGGCGGCGGGAGCGGCAACGGCGGCACCCCGGGGGTCACGCCGCCGAAGCCCGGCCCGAGCCCGACGCCGAAGCCCACACCCGCACCCACGCCGCCGCCGAAGCCGACGCCCACTCCGACGCCGACGCCGACGCCGACGCCGAGCCCTAAGCCGACGCCCACGCCCACGCCGAGCCCCATACCGACGCCCACGCCCACACCGACGCCGACACCCACACCGACGCCGACCCCCACGCCCACGCCGACGCCGACGCCCACACCGACGCCGACCCCCACGCCCCCCCCGAAGCCGACGCCCACCCCGAAGCCCACGGCTTCGGTCTCCCCGTCGCCGAAGCCCAAGCCGTCCGCCAAGCCCAAGCCCTCGCCGTCGCCGTCCGCGTCGGCCGCCGGTCCGGCGCCCACGGCGACCCCCTGACGCACACGCCGCCGCCCGCCCCCGCCACGAGCGGGGGCGGGCTTCGGCGTGCCCGCGCGTACGGGCCGGGGCTCCGGCGGGGGCCGCCGCGAGGTCACCGCGCGAGCAGTGGCGCAAACGGTTCTCATCTGTCACCCGCATTGCTACGGTGCCACCTCCCTGACACCCCATCAGATTCCGGAGGCCCCGGCATGCGCGCATTCGTCGCCGCCGCCAGCGGTCTCGTCCTCGCGGCGCTCCTCGTCTTCGCCATCACGGCGACGGGGGCGCCGGAAGGCAAGACCTCACCGAAGCCCCTGCTCACCACCGCGCCCGCCGCGCCCGGAAAGTAGAGGAGGGCCCGGCCATGCGACGCAGAGCAAGCCTCGTCCTGCTAGCCGTAGCCGTGTTCTGTGCAGCCCTCGCACCGCTGCTGCGCTGGTACGCGTACCCCAGGCTCGCCAAGATCCCGCCGAGCCAGTACCAGGAGATGGTGCTGGAGGCGAAGGACGCGACCCTCGTCGACTACGCCACCATGCAGCCGAAGAAGGTCGACAAGGTCACCATCGTCCAGACCCTCAAGGGCAACGTCGAGGCGTCGAAGGAGATCGAGGCCAGCGCGGGCAAGGACGTCGTGGTCTGGGACACCTTGACCCACATCATGGGCCCGGACGGGAAGATGGTCTCCCAGATCCCCGAGCGCTACATCTTCGACGCCCACAGCCAGGACCCGGTGCACGCCACCGGCGAGGCCGTGGACGGGGATCCGGTCAAGCGCGAGGGCATCGAGTTCAAGTGGCCGTTCTTCACCGAGCCGCGCGACTACCTCTACTTCGACGCGCAGACCCGCACCTCGTCGCCCATCCACTACGTCGGGCCGCGCAAGTTCAAGGGCATGGACGTCTACTACTACGAGCAGACCGTGCCCTGGACGAAGGTCGGCCTGCCGAAGAAGATGCCGTTCGAGGGCATCGACCCGGCAACGTTCGAGCAGACCACCGGAACCAGCCTCTGGTACACCACCAAGGCGATGTTCTGGGTCGACCCGGTGACCGGGGCACCCGTCAACGCCGAGCAGGAGATCCAGCAGGAGATGCGCGGCGGGAGCCTCGCGGGCAACGCGCCCGACGGGAGGCTCACCGTCTTCGCCGGGCACGTGAAGATCCGCGAGGACTACAGCGACTACACCGTCGACCTGGTCAAGTCGAACCGGATCATGGTCCTCGGGCTGCACACGTACGCCCCGATCGGGCTGGCGGCCGGCGGACTCGCGCTCTTCGGGCTCGCGCTCTGGCTGGAGGCGCGCGGCCGGCGCCCCCGCCAGGAGGAACCGTTCAGCGCCTGAGCCGGGCGTTGGTGTGCCGGGTGGGCTCGGCGGTCGCCGGGTCCTCCGGCCACGGGTGCTTGGGGTAGCGGCCGCGGAGCTCGGCACGGACGGCCCGGTAGCCGCCCTGCCAGAAGGACGCCAGATCGGCGGTGACCGCGGCGGGCCGGCCGGCGGGCGACAGGAGGTGGACGAGCACGGGGACCCCCGCGACCCGGGGGGTCTCGGCCAGCCCGAACAGCTCCTGGAGCTTGACCGCGAGGACCGGCTGCCCGTGCTCGGCGGCGTAGTCGACGCGGATCCGGGAGCCGCTCGGCACCTCGATCCGCTCCGGGGCCAGCTCGTCGAGCCGGGCGGCCTCGCCCGTCGCCCAGGGCAGCAGCCGGTTCAGCGCCTGCCCGGCCTCGATCCGCGCGAGGTCGCCGCGGCGGCGGGCCCGCGACAGCTCGGGCTCCAGCCAGTCGTCGGCACGCTCCAGCAGCTCCCCGTCGTCCGCCACGTCCGGCCAGGGCGGGCCGAGCGTGCGGTGCAGGAATCCGAGCCGGGCCCGGAGGGCCTGCGCGTCCGGGGTCCAGCGCAGCAGGCCGAGCCCCTCGGTCCGGAGCCCGTCGAGCAGTGCGGCCCGGACGAGGGCGCGGTCGGGGTCGCGCAGGGGCCGTGCGGCCAGCTCGATCGCGCCGAGCCGTTCCACGGAGCGGGCCACGAGGTCGCCGTCCTCCCAGCGCACCTCTTCGCCCGCGCGGAACAGGTGGTCGGCGGCGGCTCGGGCCGTCTCCTCGTCGAGGAGGGCCGCGAGGCGGACGCGGGCGGACGCGGAGTGCGGGGGCCTGTCGGCCACGGCGACGGCCAGCCAGGGCGCGCTGCGCAGCCCCGACCCCTCGCCGAGCTCGGCGGCGGTTCCGTTGGCCATGAGGAAGCCCCCCGCCCCCTTGGCCCTGGCCACCCGCTCCGGGAACGCCAGCGCCGCCACGAGCCCGGCGGCGGCATCGTCGGGAAGGGCCCTTTCCCCCACCCCGCCCCTTCCCGAAACCGGGGCTCCGCCCCGGACCCCGTACGTGCGCTGCGCGCCCGTGCCCTCGAACGCCGGGCGGGCTGAATCGCGCCGCGCAGCGGCAGAATCGAGCCCCGCAGGGTCCGGGTCAGCGCCGGCGCGCTCCAAGCGCTTGGCCTCCGCGCGCCAGCGGGCTGCGTAGGCGTCGCCGCCCGCGCGGGCGCGGCGCCAGGCCGCGGCCAGGTCGTCTCCGTACTCCCGCGGGGGCTCCTCGCTGAGCAGGGCCACCAGCTCCGCCGCCCGCCGGGCGCCCACCACGGCGGAGCCGTCGAGCAGGGCCCGGGCCAGCCGCGGGTGCAGCCCGAGGCGGGCCATCCGCAGCCCGCGGGGGGTCGGAGGCCCCGCCGGGGACACGGCTCCCACCGCGAGCAGCACCTCGCGCGCCGCGGCCATCGCTCCGGCCGGCGGTGGATCGAGCAGGGCCAGGCCGGTCGCGTCCGGGTCGCCCCAGCAGGCGGCCTGGAGGGCGAACTGCGCGAGGTCCGCGATCCGGATCTCGGAGGCCGGGTACGCGGGCAGCCGCCCGTCCTCCGCTTCGGCCCAGCAGCGGTACACGGTGCCCGGGGCCTCGCGCCCGGCCCGGCCCGCGCGCTGGCGGCCGGCCGCGCGGGACGCCCGTACGGTGGCCAGCGCGCCGAGGCCCCGGGCGTGGTCGACCCGGGGTTCGCGGGCCAGCCCCGAGTCCACGACGATCCGTACGCCGGGCACGGTCAGGCTGGATTCCGCGACCGCCGTGGACAGGATGACCCGGCGGTGCGGCGCGGGGGACAGCGCCGCGTCCTGGACGGAGGCCGGAGCGCGGCCGTGTATCTGGAGCACCTCCGCGTCGACGGCGCCGAGCAGACCTGCGACCCGGGCGATCTCACCGACGCCGGGCAGGAAGCACAGCAGGTCGCCGGAACGTTCCGCCAGCGCCCGCCGCACCACCGAGGCCACGTGCGTCAGCTGCGCCGGGTCCACCCGCATCCCGTGCGGCGGCCGCACCGGGCGGGCCGGCGGGGCCCACACGGTCTCCACCGGGTGGGAGACCCCGGCGGCCTCCACGACGGGGGCGTCCCCGCCGCTGCCGCGTCCCAGGAGCCGGGCCCAGCCGGCCGCGTCCGTGGTCGCCGAGGCCGCGAGGAGCCGCAGCTCGGGGCGCAGGGTCTCCCGTACGTCCAGGAGGAAGGCGGCGACGGTGTCGGCGTCCAGGTGCCGCTCGTGGCACTCGTCGAGGATGACCAGGTCGGTTCCGGACAGCTCCTGGTCCCGCTGGAGCCGCTGGAGCAGCACCCCGGTGGTGACCACCTCGACCACGGTGGACGGCCCGGCCACCCGCTCGCCGCGCACGGTGAAGCCCACCGAGGCGCCGACCTGCTCGCCGAGCAGCCAGGCCATCCGGCGGGCGGCGGCGCGGGCCGCGATCCGGCGGGGTTCGGCGACCACGACCCGGCGGCGCGGTCCGCTCCCCACGAGCCCCGCCAGCACCAGCGGCACCAGCGTGGTCTTGCCGGTGCCGGGCGGGGCGCAGAGCACGGCGGCGCCGTGGCCGTCGAGCGCCGAGACGAGCGCGGGCAGGGCTTCCCGTACGGGAAGGGAGTCGAGGTCGGCCGTACGCACCGCGCGCTGTCCCGTCACCGGATCAGTCCCGCTCGCACACGAAGATCGCCGTACCGGGGATGAGGTTGCCGCGCAGGGGGGACCAGCCGCCCCACTCCTGGCTGTTCCACGCGGGCCATTCCGGTTCGACCAGGTCGACGAGGCGGAAGCCGCCCGCGACCACGTCCCGGACCCGGTCGCCGAGGGTGCGGTGGTGCTCCACGTACACGGCGCGGCCCTGCTCGTCCTGCTCGACGTACGGGGTGCGGTCGAAGTAGGAGGCGGCGACGGACAGCCCCTCGGGGCCCGGCTCGTCGGGGAAGGCCCAGCGGATGGGATGGGTGACGGAGAAGACCCAGCGGCCGCCGGGGCGCAGGACGCGGTGCACCTCGCGCATGACGTTCACGGGGTCGGCGACGAAGGGGACGGCGCCGTAGGCGGAGCAGGCGAGGTCGAAGGAGCCGTCGCGGAAGGGGAGCTTTCCGGCGTCGGCCTCGACCAGGGGAACCTCGTTGCCGATCCGCAGGGCGTGCTGGAGCTGGCGGTGGGAGAGGTCCAGGGCGACGGGGCGGGCGCCCTGGGCGGCCAGCCAGCGCGAGCACTGGGCGGCGCCGGCGCCGATCTCCAGGACGTCCTTGTCCTTGAGGGAGGCGACGGGGCCGAGCAGTGCGGCCTCCGCCTCGTCCAGGCCCTCGGGTCCCCAGACGAAGCGGTCGTCGCCGAGGAAGGCTCCGTGCTCGCTCTGGTACTCGTCGGCGTTGCGGTCCCACCAGCCCCGGCTCGCCCGGCTGCTCTCCGCTTCCCCCGCGTCACGCCGCGTGGCCTCGGAGTCGTCCTCGGCGGCCGATCCGGCTTCGTACGCCTCTTCGGGGGCGCAGTCCTCTTGGTTCATGGGGCCCGTCGTCGTAGTCTGCGAATGTCTGCGGAAAGCGGGCTGGAAGGGCCATCGGCGCCTGCCCGCCCGCCAATTGTGCCGGTTGTGCGGTGATCCGCCCGGGGTGTGCGCCTTCGCGCATTGACCCTGTCCGGCTGCCCCCGTATGCTACAAGTTGCGCTGCGAGCCTGTGCTCCTCAGACCTAGCAGGCTGCGCTTGTATCTGTTGATGTCCCCTCGGTTTTCGAGGCCCCCACCCCGCGTTTCGCGGAACTGGGGCTTCCTTGGCTGTCCGGCTTCTTCGGCAGATGCCGATAAGGGCTCCCGGCGTAGCAGTACCTACGACTTTCTGTCCGTAACCGGAGCCCTTACCCACATGACGAGCAGCACCGAGACCACCGCCACCACCCCGCAGGTTGCGGTCAACGACATCGGTGACGAGGCCGCGTTCCTCGCCGCGATCGACGAGACGATCAAGTACTTCAACGACGGCGACATCGTCGACGGCGTCATCGTGAAGGTCGACCGTGACGAGGTCCTCCTCGACATCGGTTACAAGACCGAGGGCGTCATCCCGAGCCGCGAGCTCTCGATCAAGCACGATGTCGACCCGAACGAGGTCGTCAAGGTCGGCGACGAGATCGAGGCCCTGGTTCTCCAGAAGGAGGACAAGGAAGGCCGTCTGATCCTGTCCAAGAAGCGTGCGCAGTACGAGCGCGCCTGGGGCACGATCGAGAAGATCAAGGAAGAAGACGGCATCGTCACCGGTACCGTCATCGAGGTCGTCAAGGGTGGTCTCATCCTCGACATCGGCCTCCGTGGCTTCCTTCCGGCCTCCCTCGTCGAGATGCGTCGCGTCCGCGACCTCCAGCCCTACGTGGGCAAGGAGCTCGAGGCCAAGATCATCGAGCTGGACAAGAACCGCAACAACGTGGTCCTGTCCCGCCGCGCCTGGCTCGAGCAGACCCAGTCCGAGGTTCGCCAGACGTTCCTCACCACCCTGCAGAAGGGTCAGGTCCGCTCCGGCGTCGTTTCCTCGATCGTCAACTTCGGTGCCTTCGTGGACCTGGGCGGCGTCGACGGTCTCGTCCACGTCTCCGAGCTGTCCTGGAAGCACATCGACCACCCGTCCGAGGTTGTCGAGGTCGGCCAGGAAGTCACCGTCGAGGTCCTCGACGTCGACATGGACCGCGAGCGCGTCTCCCTGTCGCTGAAGGCGACGCAGGAAGACCCGTGGCAGCAGTTCGCCCGGACGCACCAGATCGGTCAGGTCGTCCCGGGTAAGGTCACCAAGCTGGTTCCGTTCGGTGCGTTCGTCCGCGTGGACGAGGGCATCGAGGGTCTGGTCCACATCTCCGAGCTGGCCGAGCGCCACGTGGAGATCCCGGAGCAGGTCGTCCAGGTCAACGACGAGATCTTCGTCAAGGTCATCGACATCGACCTCGAGCGTCGCCGGATCTCGCTGTCGCTGAAGCAGGCCAACGAGTCCTTCGGTGCCGACCCGGCGTCGGTCGAGTTCGACCCGACCCTGTACGGCATGGCCGCGTCGTACGACGACCAGGGCAACTACATCTACCCCGAGGGCTTCGACCCCGAGACCAACGACTGGCTCGAGGGCTTCGACAAGCAGCGCGAAGCCTGGGAGGGCCAGTACGCCGAGGCGCAGCAGCGCTTCGAGCAGCACCAGGCTCAGGTCATCAAGAGCCGCGAGGCCGACGAGGCCGCCGCTGCCGAGGGTGCGGCCGCTCCGGCCGCCGGTGGCAGCAGCAGCGCCGGTGCGGGCATCTCGGGTGGTTCGTACTCCTCCGAGGGTGCTGACGAGACCTCTGGCGCCCTGGCGTCCGACGAGGCCCTCGCCGCGCTCCGCGAGAAGCTGGCCGGCGGCCAGAGCTGATCGCAGCAGCACGGCGCGAGCCGAGCTGATCTTCACCGGTAAGGCCCGTCCCCTTCGGGGGGGCGGGCCTTACCGCTTTGTGCGGGCGTGCCGCGGATCGCGCGCTCAACTGGGGAATGGTCACGGGACCTTGGACGTTCTTCCCAGAGAACGCGGCGGAGGAGGAGTGGTGGCGGTGCTTGATCCACAGGGTTTGTACGAATGGGACGCCAAGGGCCTGGCGGTGGCCGACCTGGCGCTCGCCCAGGACTCGGCCGGGCTGGTCATGCTCTACCACTTCGAGGGGTACATAGACGCGGGCGAGACCGGCGAGCAGATCGTCGAGCGGCTGCTCGACACGCTGCCGCACCAGGTCGTGGCCCGCTTCGACGCGGACCGCCTGGTGGACTACCGGGCACGGCGTCCGCTGCTGACCTTCCAGCGCGACCACTGGACCGAGTTCGAGGAGCCCCTGCTCGAGGTGCGCCTCGTCCAGGACGCCACGGGCGCGCCCTTCCTGCTGCTCTCCGGCCCCGAGCCGGACGTGGAGTGGGAGCGCTTCGCCGTGGCCGTCCGGCAGATCGTCGAGCGCCTGGGCGTGCGGCTCTCCGTCAACTTCCACGGCATCCCCATGGGTGTCCCGCACACCCGTCCCGTCGGCATCACCCCGCACGGCAACCGGACCGACCTCATGCCGGGACACCGCAGCCCCTTCGACGAGGCCCAGGTCCCCGGCAGCGCCGAGTCGCTCGTCGAGTTCCGCCTCGGCCAGGCCGGGCACGACGTCCTGGGCGTCGCGGCCCACGTACCGCACTACGTGGCGCGCTCCCCGTATCCCGACGCCGCGCTGACCGCCCTGGAGGCGATCACCGCCGCGACGGGGCTGGTCCTGCCGTCGGTCGCGCACGCGCTGCGCACCGAGGCGCACCGCACCCAGACGGAGATCGACCGGCAGATCCGGGAGGGCGACGAGGAGCTGGTCAGCCTGGTGCAGGGGCTGGAGCACCAGTACGACGCGGCGGCCGGAGCCGAGACCCGGGGCAACATGATCGCGGAGCCGGCGGAGATTCCGTCGGCGGACGAGATCGGCCTCGAGTTCGAGCGGTTCCTGGCGGAGCGCGAGGGCGAGGGCTGAGGCCGGGGGCCTGTACGGAGCCCAGGGCGCGGGGGCTAGTCTGCCGGGCATGTTGAAAGTTGGCCTGACAGGCGGAATCGGCGCCGGCAAGAGCGAGGTCTCGCGACTGCTGGCGGGGTACGGGGCGGTCGTCGTGGACGCCGACCGGATCGCGCGGGAGGTCGTCGAGCCGGGCACGCCCGGGCTCGCGGCGGTGGTGGCCGCCTTCGGGGAGTCCGTACTGACTCCGGAGGGCGCCCTGGACCGGCCCAAGCTGGGGTCGATCGTGTTCGCCGACCCCGAGAAGCTGCGGATCCTCAACGGGATCGTGCACCCGCTGGTCGGGGCCCGGTCCGCCGAGCTGGAGGCCGCCGCGGGGGCCGACGCGATCGTGGTGCACGACGTACCGCTGCTCGCGGAGAACGGGCTCGCGCCGCTGTACGACCTGGTCGTCGTGGTGGACGCGGCGCCCGCCACCCAGCTGAGCCGGCTCACGGCACTGCGGGGCATGGAGGAGTCGGAAGCCCGCGCCCGGATGGCCGCACAGGCCACGCGGGAACAGCGGCTGGCCGTGGCCACGCTCGTGATCGACAACGACGGGCCGCTGGAGGCGCTGGAGCCGCAGGTGCGCAAGGTGTGGGAGGAGCTCACGGCGCGGGCGGCGGGCGGCGGGGCCTGACACAGGGTGCGGCGTGCGTCGCGTGACGTGTGGCGTGGAGCGTGTTCACGGAATAGCGGGCGGGGCGGGGGGCGTTGAACGCGCCTGTAGAGGGAAGGAACAGACCGTGTCCGACACCACGCCGCAGCTCCCGCCGCCGTCGCGGTCCTCGTCGCCCGAGACGCACGTCATCGACTACCGGGCCGCGGAGCAGCTCCTCGCCGCACGCGACCCGCGGGGTGCGGTGAAGTTGCTCGACTCGGTCATAGCCGCCCACCCGGAGAACACGGCAGCCCGGCTGCTGCGCGCCCGGGCCTTCTTCGCCGCCGCCCAATTGCGGCCGGCGGAGCTGGAGTTCGAGATCGTGCTGGAGCGGGAGCCGGACAACGCGTTCGCCCACTTCGCGCTGGCCCGCACCCACGAGCGCGCCGGCCGGCCTGACCAGGCCCGCAAGCACTTCCGCCTCGCGGCCGCCCTGGACCCCCAGCCGGACTACCTGGCGGCGGCCCGCTTCGACACGTAGCCGGGCTGGCCTAGTGGTCGGGGGGCTCGTACGGAGGGATGTCGCGCCCCGGCTGGTAGTGCGGGCCCTGGTGGATGTGGTGGAGCACCACGACCAGATCCACGGCCGCGAGCACGGCGACGGCGGCGCAGGCCGCGGCCCACCCGGGCCGGGCGGCGAGCGAGAACGCCGCCGCCCCGGCACCGGACCAGAGCATCCCCCACAGGCTCAGCCAGAAGCGCAGCCGCAGCGCGCTGCGGGCGGTCACCGGCTCGTTTCCGGTGCGCACGGCCATCACCGCCTCGACGTGTCGCCCACCCGGGCTTCCCCCGTCCCTTCCATCGTCCCACCGGGGGCCCGATGCGTCAGGGGTTGAGCTTGTTCACCGCCTTGACGGTCGTCTTCTTGAAGGCGGGGACGGGCGCCTCGTTCAGGTACCCCATCTGCCCCCACTTCACGAGCGTCACGGTGGTGCCGTCGCGGCCGATGCCGTACAGGTGGACGCCGGGCTCGGACTCCGGCATGGAGGTGTGCACCCCGTAGACATGGGCGCCCTCCTCGACGCTGAGCTTCCCGTAGTCCTGCCAGGAGGCCGTACCGCCCGGGGTCTTGCGCAGCCAGTCGGCGGCGCAGGCCGCGACCTTGCGCTCCAGGGCCGCCGCGAGCTTGACGGCCGCGGCGTTGGAGGAGGTGCGTACGGACACCTGTACCGCGCCCGTGTCGAACTCGGTGGAGAAGTCGCGGTACCAGCTTCCGGCGGCGGGGAGGACGCCCTCCGCGCAGAACGGCGCGAACTCGGGCAGCCCCTTGGTGACCTTCCCGGCGTACCAGGCGGAGCTCGGGTGCGGGGGCAGGTCGGCGCCGGCCAGGAACCCCGGCGCGGTGACGGCGGCCGACGAGGTGGTGGAGGCGGCGAGGACGAGGGCGGTGGCCGCGGCCGCGGTGGCCGCGAGGGCGGCGGCGGTCCGGGCGGTGCGGGCGGTGCGTCGGAACATGGTCGGTTCTCCCCGTGTGATCCGTGTGGTCGGTGACAGTGTGGTGCTGCCTCGGTCAAGGCTGTACCCCGGCCGGGCCCGGACCTACGGTTCGGGACGAACTCGGGACAATGGAACGGCCGTACGCGCCCTCAGCTGCGGGAACATCGTTGGCATGGAACGGAATTCCGGGACGGGGAGATCGGCCGAGGCGCAGGCGTTCGCGCGGTCGATGAGGGAACTGAAGGAGCGGAGCGGGCGGAGCTTCGGGGCCCTCGCCCGCGACCTCCACACGAGTACGTCGACGCTGCACCGGTACTGCAGCGGTGAGGCACTGCCCGCGGAGTTCGTGGTGGTCGACCGCTTCGCCCGGGCCTGCGGGGCGCGGCCGGCGGAGGCGGTGGAACTGCACCGGGCCTGGCTGCTGGCGGATGCCCGGCGGCGGGCGGTGGCGGTGGAAGTGGACGTGGCGCCGCCTGAGGACGAGGGGGACGGGGACCGGGAGTCGGAGGCTGCGGAGCCCGCCGTCCCGGAGGTGCCCGCGCCGACGCCGCCGCGCCGGACCGGGCGCCGTCTGCTGCTGGCCGGGGTGGCGGCGGCCGCCGTCGTGGCCCTCGCGGTGGGCGTCGGGTGGCTGCCGCAGCCGGGCCGGGCCGAGCCGACGGTGGCGGCTCCCGGCAAGGCCACGGCCACGGCGACGGGCGGAGCCACGGGGGCGGGACCGGTGGCCGGGACGACGGAGTCGCAGGCCGCGCCGGAGACGCCGACCGGCCCCGCAGCGACGCCGGCGGAGAGCGGCGCGCCGGCCGGAGCGACGGGGACGCCGACGGCTCCCGCAGCCACGGGCGGCCCCTCACCGGCAGCCCCGCCCCTGCGCGCGGCCGTGCGGTCGCACGTGTGGGAGGCGGGCTGCGACCACGCCTACCTCGCCGAGCCGGGGCCCTCGGCGGTGCCCCCGCCGCCCGTGGAGGCGGACGCGCCCGCCTGGGCGGCGGGGCGCAAGGCCGTCCACGCGGGGACGCAGATCGTGGAGGTCACCCTGCTGGGCACGGGCCCGGACCCGGTGGTCCTGGAGGACCTGGAGGTACGGGTGGCCGGGCGGCGGGCCCCGCTGCGGTGGAACGTCTACGAGATGTCGCAGGGCTGCGGCGGAGGACTCACCCCGGCCGGGTTCACGGTCAACCTGGACGCGCCGCGCCCGCAGGCGCGGCCGGTGGCCGGCAACGACCAGGGGGAGAAGATCGAGGCCCCCGCCTTCCCGCTGAAGGTCTCCGCCACCGAGCCGGCCGTCCTGCGGGTGGTGGCGAGCAGCACCGGATGCGACTGCGACTGGTACCTGGACCTCCGCTGGAGCGCCCCCACCGGGTCCGGCACCCTCCGCCTCGACGAGTCCGGCCGTCCCTGGCGCATCTCCGCCGCCACCCCGGACCGCCCGGTCTACGGCTACGCCCACGAACGCGGCCGCTGGAGCCGCTGAACCCCCGGAGCGGCCGGGGCACGGGGCGCCGCCGGTACCCGACGCTTCCGGAAACACGCAGCTCAGCGGCATTGTCAGTGGCCCCGCCTAGACTCGACGGCAGACGGGATGCGTCTGCCATGAAGGTGTCCGGGGAGCTCCCGGAGACCGTGGAGACCGGGAGAGGGGGACGCGATGGCCATGCCCGGGACGCGGCACGAGCCGGCGCAGCCGTCCGTGTCCGCCCTGCCGCGGCACGCCGCCGTGTTCCTGCCCGCCGCCGTGCCCCGCGAGAGCCGCATCGCGTTCTGGGCCCCCGACGGGGACGCCCTGCCCGCCGAAGGCGTCCCGGCCACGCTTCAGGTGGTCCGTCCCCATGGCGAGGGCGTCCGTACCCGCACGGTGCCCGCCGTCACGCTGACGGTCACCGCAGCCCTGCCCGTGCTCGTCCGCGCGGCCCGCGCCGGCGCGCTCGGTGGGGTCGCCACGCATCCCGCGACCCGCGCCTGGGGGACCGCCGCCGTCCAGGCGCTGTCCCTCGTCGCGCGGGGCCGTCTGCTGCCCGGGCTGACCCCCGACGGGGTCGACGCCTGGCGGGCCGGGCCCCTGGACGCCGAGGACGTCGCGCATCTGCGCGCGGTCGCCGCAGCCCTGCCCCACGAGGGGTACGCCACCCCGCTCGCCGGACGCCGCCCGCTCCACCTGCCCGAGCCGGAGGCGCTGGTCAGGGCGTTCCTCGACGCCGTCGCCGACAGCCTGCCCCGGACCCCCGCGGCGCCCTTCGCCGCGGGCCGGCCGTTCGCGGCCCGCGAGCCGCAGCAGGTCCCGGGGATACGGGACTGGGCCGCGCAGGTCGCCTCGGGCGCGGACACCGGAGTGGGGATCTCGCTCCGCCTCGACCTGTCCTCCTTCCGCCTCTTCGACGAGGCCGAGAGCGGCACCGAGCCGGGGCAGGACGTGCGCCGCGCCGGGGCCGCCGTCGTCCAGGTCCACAGCCTCGCCGACCCGACCCTGGTCACGGACGCCGCGATGCTGTGGGCGGGCGCCGCCGCGGCCGGGTTCGGACCCCGCGCCCGGATCGACGCCGTGCTCGCGCTGCGCCGGGCGGCCCGGGTCTGGCCGCCGCTGCTGCGGCTGCTGGACCAGCAGGTCCCCGATGTCCTGGCCCTCTCGGACCCCGAGCTCGAAGACCTGCTGGGCCGGGCCGCGACCCGGCTCGCGGAGGCCGGCGTCCTGGTCCACTGGCCGCGCGAGCTGGCTCGTACGCTGTCCGCGACCGCCGTCGTACGGTCCACCGCGCCCGGGTCCGCCACCGACGGCACCGCGTTCTTCGACGCCGAGCACCTCTTCGCCTTCTCCTGGGAGCTGGCGCTCGGCGGCGACCGGCTCACCCCGGGGGAGATGGACGCGCTCGCGCAGGCCCACCGGCCCGTGGTGCGGCTGCGCGACCAGTGGGTGCGGGTCGATCCGGAGCTGGTGCGCAAGGCGCGCAAGCGGGAGCTGGGCCTGCTGGACCCGGTGGACGCGCTGGCGGCCGCACTGACGGGGACGGCCGAGGTCGAGGTCGACGGGGAGCCGGTGGCCGCGGTCCCCGTGGGGGCGCTGGCCGCCCTGCGGGACCGGCTGACCGCGGAGCCGGCCCCGCTGCCCCAGCCGGCCGGGCTCAAGGCCACCCTGCGCGACTACCAGGCCCGCGGCCTGGCCTGGCTCGACCTGATGACCTCGCTCGGACTCGGCGGCTGCCTCGCCGACGACATGGGCCTGGGCAAGACGGTCACCCTGATCGCGCTCCACCTGCACCGCGACCGTCCCGAGCCCACGCTGGTGGTCTGCCCGGCCTCACTGCTGGGCAACTGGCAGCGGGAGATCGAGAAGTTCGCCCCGGGCACGCCGGTGCGCCGCTTCCACGGCGCCGGCCGCAGCCTCGACGGACTGGCCGGGCAACCCGCCGGCGGATTCGTCCTCACCACCTACGGCACCATGCGCGCGGGAGCGGCCCGACTGGCCGAACAGCCCTGGGGCATGGTCGTCGCGGACGAGGCCCAGCACGTCAAGAACCCGCACTCGGCGACCGCGAAGGCGCTGCGCACGATCCCAGCGCCCGCCCGGGTGGCACTGACCGGCACCCCGGTGGAGAACAACCTCTCCGAGTTGTGGGCGCTCCTCGACTGGACCACGCCCGGACTGCTCGGACCGCTCACCGCGTTCCGGGCCCGGCACGCCCGTCCCGTGGAGCACCAGACGGAGGAGGACGGGGGCAACGAGGCGGCGGTCGCCCGACTGGCCGCGCTGGTCCGGCCGTTCCTGCTGCGGCGCAAGAAGTCCGATCCCGGGATCGCCCCCGAGCTGCCGCCGAAGACGGAGACCGACCACCCCGTGTCCCTCACCCGCGAGCAGGCCTCCCTCTACCAGGCGGCGGTCGACGAGGCGATGGCCGTGATCGGCGCGAGCGAGGGCATCGAGCGGCGCGGCATGATCATGAAGCTGCTGGCCTCGCTCAAGCAGATCTGCAACCACCCCGCGCAGTATTTGAAAGAGCACAGCTTGAAAGAGGCGGAGCCGCGGATCGCGCACCGTTCCGGGAAGCTGGCCCTCCTCGACGAGCTGCTCGACACGATCCTGGCCGAGGGCGGCTCGGTGCTGGTCTTCACCCAGTACGTGACCATGGCCCGCATCATCGAACGCCA
>NZ_JBVJMS010000003.1:705243-791493 GCF_055584085.1 Streptomyces sp. NPDC104226 | reverse complement strand
GCGTTGAAGGACTGCGGCTTGATGGTGGTGGCGCCGAGTTCCTTGGCGATCAGGCCTTCCTGGAGGCCGACCAGCGCGGTGGCGTGCGTCAGGTTGGGGAAGTAGCCGATACGGACCTCGGAGGCCGACAGCTTCTTGGCGTCGGCGGCGACGTTCGCCTTCGGGGCGTCGTCCTTCTCCGCCTGCGAGCCGTAGCCGCACGAGGCGAGGCCGCCGACCAGGAGCGGCAGGGCGGCAGCGGCGACGATGCTGCGGCGCAGGGTCTTAGCAGAGGTACCGATGGCAGGCACGGGAGGACTTCCTCTCGTAGCGTCGTGTCACGACGCACGTCTTCGTTTGCTGAGCAAGGGCAGGTACGGCTCGTGGGGGGCGCGTAGGCGTGATGCCGACGGCCGTTCGGTCATCACGCACATCGCCCCACACCTCCCGTGCCGCTGCCGAGGGAGCCGCTGCCTACGCGGCCGCCCTCCTTCGCGAAGGTGGAGTACACATCAGCAAGCATGATCAGAAGTCCCAGCCTTCGTCATCGGCTTGCGGGGCGGTCTCGGCGGTGGAGGCGAAGGATTCGCCGACCATGCCGGCCGCCAGGGTGGTGCCGTCCGCCGGGTCGATCAGCAGGAAGGAACCGGTGCGGCGCGACGCGGCGTACGAGTCGAGCGCGAGCGGCTCGGCGGTACGGACGACGACGCGGCCGATGTCGTTCGCCACCAGCTGCCCGGGATTCGGGTGCTGCGACAGGTCGTCCAGGGTCAGCCGCGAGGGGATCTCCTTGACGATCGCCTTCACCGTGCGCGTGGTGTGCTTGATCAGCACGCGGGCGCCCACGGTGAGGGGCTGGTCCGCGACGTGGCAGACCGTCGCCTCGACGTCCTGGGTGGTGGCGGGGGAGTTCGACGACGGCGCGATCAGGTCGCCGCGCGAGATGTCGATGTCGTCCTTCAGGCGCAGGGTCACCGACTGCGGGGCCCACGCGATGTCGACGCTCTCGCCGAGCGCGTCGATGCCCTCGATGACCGAGGTGCGGCCCGACGGCAGGACGGTGACGGCCTCGCCGACGCGCAGCACGCCGGAGGCGATCTGGCCCGCGTAGCCCCGGTAGTCGGGGTTCTCGGCGGTCTGCGGCCGGATCACGTACTGCACCGGGAAGCGCGCCGGGCAGGCGGTGAGGTCGTGGCTGACCGGGACGGTCTCCAGGTGCTCCAGCACCGTGGGGCCGCCGTACCAGTCCATGTTCGCGGAGGGTTCCACCACGTTGTCGCCGGCCAGGGCGGAGATCGGGATCGCGGTGATCTCCGGAACGCCCAGGCCCGTGGCGTACGCGGTGAACTCCTCGGCGATCTTTGCGAAGACGGCCTCCTCGTAGCCCGCGAGGTCCATCTTGTTGACGGCGAGGACCACGTGCGGGACCCGCAGCAGGGCCGCGACGGCGGCGTGCCGGCGGGTCTGCTCGATCACGCCGTTGCGGGCGTCGACCAGCACCACGGCGAGGTCGGCCGTGGAGGCACCGGTGACCATGTTCCGGGTGTACTGCACGTGCCCGGGGGTGTCGGCCAGGATGAACCGGCGCCGGGCGGTCGCGAAGTAGCGGTAGGCCACGTCGATGGTGATGCCCTGCTCCCGCTCGGCCCGCAGGCCGTCGGTGAGCAGCGCCAGGTCGGGGACGTCCTGGCCGCGGCTGGCCGAGACCCGCTCCACGGCTTCCAGCTGGTCGGTGAGGACCGACTTGGAGTCGTGCAGGAGGCGGCCGACCAGGGTGGACTTGCCGTCGTCGACGGAGCCCGCGGTCGCGAAGCGCAGCAGGGTGGTCGCGGACAGGTCCGCGAACTGCTCGGTGGTGGAGGTCATGTCTAGAAGTACCCTTCGCGCTTGCGGTCTTCCATCGCGGCCTCGGACAGCTTGTCGTCGGCGCGGGTCGCGCCCCGCTCGGTGAGGCGGGAAGCGGCGATTTCGGTGATCACGGCGTCCAGCGTGGTGGCGTCGGAGTCGACGGCACCGGTGCAGGACATGTCACCGACGGTGCGGTAGCGGATCAGGCGGGTCTCGGTGGTCTCGCCCTCCTTGGGGCCGCCCCACTCGCCGGCCGTCAGCCACATGCCGTTGCGCTGGAAGACCTCGCGCTCGTGGGCGAAGTAGATCTCCGGCAGTTCGATCTTCTCGCGGGCGATGTACTGCCACACGTCCAGCTCGGTCCAGTTGGACAGCGGGAAGACGCGCACGTGCTCGCCCGGCGCGTGCCGGCCGTTGTAGAGCTGCCACAGCTCGGGGCGCTGGCGGCGCGGGTCCCACTGGGAGAACTCGTCGCGCAGGGAGAAGACGCGCTCCTTGGCGCGGGCCTTCTCCTCGTCGCGGCGGCCGCCGCCGAAGACGGCGTCGAACTTCAGCTGCTGGATCGCCTCCGTCAGGGGGACGGTCTGCAGCGGGTTGCGGACGCCGTCGGGACGCTCGCGGAGCTTGCCGGCGTCGATGTACTCCTGGACGGAGGCCACGTGCAGGCGCAGACCGTGCTTGGCGACCGCGCGGTCCCGGTAGTCCAGGACCTCGGGGAAGTTGTGGCCCGTGTCCACGTGGAGCAGGGTGAACGGCACCGGCGCCGGCGCGAACGCCTTCAGCGCCAGGTGCAGCATGACGATGGAGTCCTTGCCGCCCGAGAAGAGGATCACCGGCTTCTCGAACTCGCCCGCCACCTCGCGGAAGATGTGCACGGCCTCCGATTCGAGGGCGTCGAGGTGCGACAGCGCGTAGGGCGCGTCCGTCCCTTCGTGGACGTGTGCGACGGTGGCGGTCATGCCAGACCCCTCTCGGTGAGCAGTGCGTGCAGGGCCGAGGCCGACTCCTGGACGGACTGCGTGTGCGACTCGATACGGAGGTCCGGGGACTCCGGCGCCTCGTACGGGTCGTCGACCCCGGTCAGACCGGAGATCTCGCCCGCCGCCTGCTTGGCGTACAGACCCTTCACATCACGCTCGGAGCACACCTCCACCGGAGTGGCCACGTGCACTTCGAGGTAGCTCGTGCCCTCGGCGGCGTGCCGCTTGCGGACGGCCTCGCGGCTGTCCGCGAACGGCGCGATCACCGGGACGAGCGCCTTGACGCCGTTGGACGCGAGGAGTTCGGCGACGAAGCCGATCCGCTGCACGTTGGTGTGCCGGTCCTCGCGGCTGAAACCGAGGCCGGCGGAGAGGAACTCGCGGATCTCGTCGCCGTCGAGGACCTCCACGCGGTGGCCCTCGGCGCGCAGCCGCTCGGCCAGCGCGTAGGCGATGGTGGTCTTGCCCGCGCTCGGCAGCCCGGTCAGCCACACGGTGGCGCCCTGGTCGCTCACGCTCATCTGGTTCGTCTCCGTCGGTTCGGTACGTTCGTTGGTCGCGCTGGTGGCCGTCATCAGCCGTGCAGTCCGCACTCGGTCTTGCCGCGCCCGGCCCAGCGGCCGGCGCGGGCGTCCTCGCCCTCCGCCACCCGTCGGGTGCAGGGGGCGCAGCCGACGGAGGCGTAACCGTCCATCAGCAGCGGGTTGGTGAGGACGCCGTGCTCCAGGACGTACGCGTCCACGTCGTCCTGGGTCCAGCGGGCGATCGGCGAGACCTTGACCTTCTGCCGCTTCTCGTCCCAGCCGACCACCGGGGTGTTCGCCCGGGTCGGGGACTCGTCGCGGCGCAGGCCCGTCGCCCATGCGTCGTACGCCGTCAGGCCCTCTTCCAGGGGCTTGACCTTGCGCAGCGCGCAGCACAGGTCGGGGTCGCGGTCGTGCAGCTTGGGGCCGTACTCGGCGTCCTGCTCGGCGACGCTCTGGCGCGGGGTGAGCGTGATGACGTTGACGTCCATCACGGCCTCGACCGCGTCACGGGTGCCGATGGTCTCCTCGAAGTGGTAGCCGGTGTCGAGGAAGACCACGTCCACGCCGGGGAAGGCGCGGGAGGCGAGGTGGGCGACGACCGCGTCCTCCATGGAGGAGGTCACGGCGAACTTCTTGCCGAAGGTCTCGGCCGCCCAGGTGAGGATCTCCAGCGGGGAGGAGTCCTCCAGGTCGCGGCCCGCCTGCTCGGCCAGCGCCTTCAGCTCGTCCGCGCTGAGATGCGCGTCTTGAACCGTGGTCATATCTCGTCCCCTCCAGCGTCGTTGGACTGAACACCCCGGGCCAGCAGCCCGAGGTACTTCAGCTGGAAGGCTCGATTGCAGGCCCTGCATTCCCAGGCGCCGTGGCCTGTTTCGTTCGGGAACAGGTCCTCGTCGCCGCAGTACGGGCAGTAGAACGGTGCGGCGCGCTCGCTCACGACAGGTCCTCGTCCTTGGCGCGGCCGACCCAGGCGGCGAAGCGCTCGCCGTCCTCGCGCTGGTCCTCGAAGCGCGAGACGACCCGCTCGACGTAGTCCGGCAGACCGGCCGAAGTGACCTTGAGCCCGCGGACCTTGCGGCCGAATCCGGCCTCCAGCCCGAGTGCGCCGCCCAGGTGGACCTGGTAGCCCTCGACCTGGTTGCCCTCGTCGTCCAGGACCAGCTGGCCCTTGAGACCGATGTCCGCCACCTGGATACGGGCGCAGGCGTTCGGGCAGCCGTTGATGTTGATGGTGAGCGGCTCGGCGAACTCCGGCAGGCGGCGCTCCAGTTCGTCGATCAGCGAGGCGCCGCGCGCCTTCGTCTCGACGATCGCCAGCTTGCAGAACTCGATGCCGGTGCAGGCCATCGTGCCGCGGCGGAACGGGGACGGGTTGACCCGCAGGTCGAGCGCCTCCAGGGCCGCGACGACCGAGTCGACCTGGTCCGCCTCGATGTCGAGCACGATCATCTTCTGCTCGGCGGTGGTGCGCAGGCGTCCGGAGCCGTGCTGCGAGGCCACGTCCGCGATCTTGACCAGGGTGGCGCCGTCGACGCGGCCCACGCGCGGCGCGAAGCCGACGTAGAACTTGCCGTCCTGCTGCTGGTGCACGCCGACGTGGTCGCGCCACTGGCCGCTGGGCTGCTCGGGCGCGGGGCCGTCGGTCAGCTTGCGCTTCAGGTACTCGTCCTCCAGGACCTGGCGGAACTTGGCCGGGCCCCAGTCGGCGACGAGGAACTTCAGGCGGGCGCGGGTGCGCAGCCGGCGGTAGCCGTAGTCGCGGAAGATCGAGATGACGCCCTCGTAGACGTCCGGGACCTCGTCGAGCGAGACCCAGGTGCCCAGGCGCACGCCCAGCTTCGGGTTGGTGGAGAGACCGCCGCCGACCCAGACGTCGAAGCCGGGGCCGTGCTCGGGGTGGTTCACGCCCACGAAGGCGATGTCGTTGATCTCGTGCGCCACGTCGAGCAGCGGCGAGCCGGAGATCGCGGACTTGAACTTGCGGGGCAGGTTCGAGAAGTCGGGGTTGCCCACGATGCGGGCATAGATCTCGTCGATGGCGGGGGTGCCGTCGATGATCTCGTCCTGCGCGATGCCGGCGACGGGCGAGCCCAGGATCACGCGGGGGGTGTCACCGCAGGCCTCGGTGGTCGAGAGGCCGACGGCCTCCAGACGGCGCCAGATCTCCGGGACGTCCTCGATGCGGATCCAGTGGTACTGCACGTTCTGCCGGTCCGTGAGGTCGGCGGTGCCGCGGGCGAACTCCTCGGAGATCTCGCCGATGACGCGCAGCTGCTCGGTCGTGAGCCGGCCGCCGTCGATGCGGACGCGCAGCATGAAGTACTTGTCGTCCAGCTCCTCCGGCTCCAGGATCGCGGTCTTGCCGCCGTCGATCCCGGGCTTGCGCTGGGTGTAGAGCCCCCACCAGCGCATACGGCCGCGCAGGTCGTTGGGGTCGATCGAGTCGAAGCCCGCCTTGGAGTAGATGTTCTCGATGCGCGCCCGCACATTGAGACCGTCGTCGTCCTTCTTGAACTGCTCGTTGCCGTTGAGGGGCGTGTGGTGTCCGACGGCCCACTGGCCCTCACCGCGGTGACGGCCGGTCTTGCGGCGCGCGGCGGCGGCGGGTGCGGCGGCTGCGGTCGTATCGGGGGTGGCGGCCATGGCGGTACGTCCTTCTTCGGCGGCTCGAGGCAGGGGCAGGGGGAGCGGCGGCTTGACCCCTGGCGCGCGTGGAGCGGATGTGGCTGTTTCGCCGCCTTTTTGGGGCGGCGAGAGGCCTACAGGGGACTGCGGTGGTGACGAGGTCGGGCGGTGGTGTTCGCTTCCGCGGCGACGTCGATGCGGGGCGCTGTCGCGGCGGTGCTGTGCGTCAGCGCGCCGGACAGATGGCGCTGGACATGCGGCCGAGGTCGACGTGCCGCCGACTCACCAAGGCAATTCCAGCTCCGTTCATGGGGGGAAGCGTGGCATGGGGCGATTGGAGGAGTCCACTACTGTCCACAATCCGGACGAACTCGTCTCGCATCGCAAGATCCCGGTGACGGGCGTCACCTCACCAGCCCCTTTGGGGCCAGCAGCCACACCGCCGAGCCGCACTCTCGAGCCTCACCGGCGTTCGGGGCGCGGACTCCGGGCGCAGCCCGGGAGGGGGTCGGACGCAGCCCGGGGAACGGCGGAAGGGTGGGTGGTGGACGGCCCTGCAGGGCCGTCCACCTGCCCCGCAGGGCTACGCGCCGGGCCAGGGGCCGGGAGTGGGGGCCGGCACCCTCTCCTCCGTCTCCTCCTTGAAGACCTTGAAGCCGCGCCGCAGGTAGTTCGCCATGGCGGTCGGGCCGTCGTCGCTGCACGTGTGCAGCCAGACGCGCTGCGTCGGGGCCAGCTCGGGCCAGCGCTCGGCCAGGGACCAGGCCCGCTCGACGCCCACGGTCAGCAGGTGGCCGCCGATGCGCCGCCCCCGGAATGCGGGGAGCAGTCCGAAGTACATGATCTCCACCACACCGTCGGGCTGCGGGTCGAGTTCCACGTACCCCGCCGGGGTGCCCCGGTCGTACGCCACCCACGTCTCCACGCCCGGACGGTCGAGCTGCTCCACCCACTGCGCACGGGTCAGCGACAGCCGGTCCGTCCAGTGGATGTCGCCGCCCACCGAGGCGTAGAGGAACCGGCTGAATTCGGGGGAGGGGACCTCCGACCGGACGATCCGGATCTCCGGGCCCGGGACGGCCGCCGCGACGAGGTCGGACGGTGCGGTCATTTCCAGGGACCAGGTGGTCAGTGTGCTCGTGCTCATGGACGTCAGGGAACCACGCCGGTCCCCGGATGGCCCAGCCGGGCGCCGATCACCGCCGGCGCCGTGGAGTGCGGCAGCAGGGCGGCCGGGTTCTCCGGGCGGATCAGCTCCACCTCCACGTCGTGTGCGAAGCGGTACGGGCGGTGGGCCAGGACGCCGCCGAGGTTGCGGCGGAGCCGGGAGATCTCCGCGCGGACCGTCACCGTGCGGGTCGGGTCCCCGAACAGCTCCTGTGCGAGCTCCGCCGCCGACCGCCCCTTGGGCGACTCCGCCAGCAGGAACAGCAGCTCCGCGTGGCGCGGGCTGAGCTCCTGGGACCAGCTCCCCGCAGCCCCGTAGACGGTGGCGCGCCACGCCCCCGGCCGGCTGAGGTCGAGGACGACGCGGGCCGCCGCCCCGGCGCCGCTACGGGCCTCCGTGACGTTCACCAGCCAGCCGCCGGGCAGCGGCTCCACCAGGCAGTCGCCGAGCTGCGGCACCCACACCCGGCCCGGTCCGAAGGCCTTGGGCAGCGGGATCCGCTCCGTCGGAGCGAGCCCCGTGACGGCCGCGGTCCACCCGTTGGCGTCCAGGGCCAGGGCCCGTCCCGGCATCCGGGCCAGCAGCGGGGCCGCCACCGCGCGCAGCCGTTCCAGCGACTCCAGGTGTCGTACCCGCAGCTCCCGTTCCGCGAGCCGGGCCACCGAGGTCACCCACGTCAGGGTCGCCGGGTGCATGGTGGCCAGGGGTCCGCTGACGTCGAGGACCCCCAGCAGCTGCCCGTCGCGGGGGTCCCGTACGGGGGCCCCGGCGCAGGTCCAGTCGTGGTGGCTGGAGACGAAGTGCTCCGCCGAGAACACCTGGACCGGTCTGCGGGCCACCAGGGCGGTGCCGACCCCGTTGGTGCCGACCACCGCCTCGTCCCAGTGGGCGCCCACGCCGAAGCCGAGCCGGTCCGCGTTGCGCAGGATCGAGGCGTGGCCCTCCCGCCACAGGAGCCGCCCTTCGGCGTCGGCGACGACCATGATGTGCAGGGCCTCGTCCAGCGTGGGCAGCAGCCCTTCGCGCAGGACGGGCAGCAGGTCCCGTAGCGGAGAGGTCTGGCGCCGCTCCTCGGTCTCGGCGGCCGACAGCATCCGCGAGCGGCTGTCGCGGTCCGGGTGGACCCCGCCCGCCATCATCCGGCGCCAGGACGCGGCGATCTCCGGGCGCGGTGCGGCCGGCGGCCGGTCCCCGGCGAGCGCGGCCGCCCGTACCCCCTTGAGCAGACGCGCGGCCTCGCGCGCGTCCATGGCCGAGATGCGTGCCGCATCGACCGCGCCGCCTGCGGTGTGGACCACCGGAACCTCCCCGTGCCGAACATGCGTACGACGGTTCCCGCCCGACGGGGCCGTCCGGTGCGCGCCGCCCGGCAGGGGCGGCCCGGTACACCCCCAAAGGCGGTTCCAAGTCAAAGGTTGCAACGTCTTGCAACTCTCGCCAAGTCCCGGTCGCCCGATCGAAACTGTGCGCGCGTCGCCGAGCGACGTGACAGCTCCTTCCTCGGGGCTTCTCGGATCAGGGGTGGTGCCGAGTCGGCGCGGCGCCATCCCTGAACCTGGTCAACGGGCCCGGATCCCGCACCACAGTGCCTTCCGGAGGGTTGGGGCCCTCCGCAGGCGCCTGCTTCCGGAGGGTTGGGGCCCTTCGTCAGCCCGCGATCCGGGCCCGTTCCACCACGGATCCCAGATCCAGACTGTGCGGCAGCGTGCCGAAGGCCGCGCCCCAGTCACCGCCCAGACGCGAGGCGCAGAAGGCGTCGGCCACCTCCGGCGGGGCCCAGCGCACCAGCAGGGATCCCTGCAGCACCAAGGCCATCCGCTCCACGACCCGCCGGGCCCGCGCCTCGATGCCTTCCAGGTCCGCGAGCTCGGTCAGCAGGTTCTTGATGGCCGAATCCAGCCGGTGGTCGGCGCCCCGCGCCAGGCCGACCTCCTGGAGGAAGGCGTTCAGTGCCTGCGGCTCGCGCTGGAGGGCGCGCAGCACGTCGAGGGCCTGGACGTTGCCCGATCCCTCCCAGATGGAGTTCAGCGGGGACTCGCGCAGCAGCCGGGGCATCCCGGACTCCTCGACGTAGCCGTTTCCGCCCAGGCATTCCAGGGCCTCCGCCACCATCGGCGTACAGCGCTTGGTCACCCAGTACTTCGCCGCGGGCACCGCGATGCGCAGGAAGGCGCGTTCCTGCTCGTTGCCCGAGCTCTGGACGGCGTCGTACGCGGCCGCGAGGCGGAGCGTGAGGGTGGTGGCGGCCTCCGACTCCAGGGCGAGATCGGCGAGCACGTTGCGCATCAGCGGCTGGTCGATGAGCGGTGCTCCGAAAGCAGAGCGGTGCTCCGTATGGTGAGCGGCCTGCGTCAGCGCCTGCCGCATCAGCGAGGCCGAACCGATCACGCAGTCCAGCCGGGTCGCCGCGACCATCTCGATGATGGTCCGCACCCCCCGGCCCTCCTCGCCCACCCGCCGCGCCCACGTCCCGTCGAACTCCACCTCGCTCGACGCGTTCGACCGGTTGCCCAGCTTGTCCTTCAGTCGCTGGATCGCGAAGACGTTGCGCGTCCCGTCCGGCAGCACCCGCGGCACCAGGAAGCAGGTCAGCCCTCCCGGAGCCTGCGCCAGCACCAGGAACCCGTCGCACATCGGCGCCGAGCAGAACCACTTGTGCCCCGTCAGCAGGTACTCGCCCGAGGCGTCCAGCGGCACCGCCGCCGTCGTGTTCGCCCGGACGTCGCTGCCGCCCTGCTTCTCCGTCATGCCCATCCCGAAGAGCACCCCGGCCTTCTGCCCGGCCGGCCGCAGCCCCTCCTCGTACACGTGCGAGGTCAGCCGCGGCTCCCATTCGGCCGCGAGCGACGGATCGGTCCGCAGCGCCGGCACCGCCGCGTGCGTCATCGAAACCGGGCACCCGTGCCCCGCCTCCGCCTGCGACCACACGAAGAACCCGGCCGCCCGCCGCAGATGACCCGCCGGCCGCCCCCACGCGTCGGTGAGCCCGGCGCCCACGGCGTGCCCGAGCAGCCGGTGCCACGAGGGATGGAACTCCACCTCGTCGATCCGGTGTCCGTACCGGTCGTGCGTCCGCAGCTTCGGCGGGTTCTCGTTCGCCTGCGCCCCCCAGTCCTGCGCCTGCCGGGACCCGGCCGCACGCCCCAGATCCGTGAGCTCTTCCCTTACCTCGGCGGCGAGTTCGGGCGCGGCGTCCGCGAGATGCCGCTCCACCCCCTCGCTCAGGACCCGGTCGCTGCCGTATACGTCGTGGCCCACGAGCGGCGGGGCCTGATTGCTGACTGTGTGGGTGGTGGCTGCCATGCCGATACCGTAAGGACGTGCAGCACGTGAAAGAAACACCCGAGCGGATTCCGGGACGCCTCCACCGGGCCCGCGCCCTCTACCGCAACGTCTCCAAGCGCAAGATGGCGTGGCTGCTGCTCAAGGACACCGTGAACTCGTGCATCGAGTACCGGATCCTCGGACTCGCCGCCGAGGCGGCGTTCTTCACGCTGCTCTCGCTGCCCCCGCTCTTCCTGGGCCTGCTCGGCCTCCTCGGGTACGTGGACGGCTGGTCGGGCGGCACGACCGTCGCCAGCATCGAGGAGAACATCCTGCGCGCGGTCGGCACGGTCCTTTCCGACCGGGGCGTCAACGACATCGCCAAACCGATGCTCGACGACGTCACCGGCCGGGGCCGCCCCGACCTCATCTCCCTCGGATTCGCCTTCGCCCTCTGGTCGGGCTCGCGCGCCGTGAACGTCTTCATCGACACCATCACCGTCATGTACGGACTCGACGGGCAGCGCGGCATCGTCAAGACCCGGCTGCTCGCCTTCGTCCTCTACGTGATCGCCCTGCTGATCGGCGCCATCGTGCTGCCGCTGATGGTGGTCGGCCCGGACGCGGTGGTGCGGCTGGTGCCCTGGAGCACCGAGGTGATCGCGGTCCTGTACTGGCCCGTCGTCACGCTGCTCTCCATCGCCTTCCTGACCACGCTCTACCACGTCTCCGTCCCGGTCCGCTCGCCCTGGATCGAGGACGTGCCCGGGGCGCTGGTCGCCCTCGCCATGTGGGTGCTCGGCTCGTTCCTGCTGCGGATCTACCTCACCAACACGGTGGAGGGCCCGACCATCTACGGCTCGCTGGCCGCCCCCGTGGCGATCCTGCTGTGGATCGGCATCTCGGCCTTCGCCGTCCTCGTCGGGGCCGCGGTCAACGCCGCGATCGACCGGGTCTGGCCCTCCGTGGCCACCGCGGCCGCCCGCGAGGCGAACGAGCGGGTCCGCGAGGCGGAGGCCGCCCAGCTCGTGGCCCGGGCGGCTGCCTGGCGGGCCCTGGCCGAAGGGGAGTCGGAGGACGACGAGGGCGACGAGGACGCGGGCATGCCCTCGGAGTTCCCGGAGCGCTGGTCGAAGTTCCTGCCGCCGGAGGACTACCACTCCCGGCTGCGCAAGCACTGACGGATGCGCAAGCACTGACGGCCGCCGTAGCGTGGTGTCCGTGGTGGACCGCGCGGACCCGGTGCCCGGTTCGGGGTACGAGGAACGGCCGTCCCGGTCGGTTGCCGGAGCGGTGCTCTGGCGGGCCGGCGGGGCCGGCTCCGGCATCGTGCTGCCCGACGGGTGCATGGACCTGCTCTGGGTGGACGGCCGGCTCCTGGTGGCCGGACCCGACACCGCCCCGCACCCCGCCGGAGAGGTCCCCGGCTCCGGCTTCGCCGGGATCCGGCTCGCCCCCGGGGCGGCGCCCGCGCTGCTCGGCGTACCGGCCCGGCTGCTGCGCGACCGGCGGGTCGAGCTGGCCGACCTGTGGCCCGCCGCCGAGGTGCGGCGCCTCACCGCGCGCGTGGCCTCGTACGGGGATCCCCGCGCGGGACTGGAGGAGCTGGCCCGGCTCCGCACGGACGACGGCGGGCTCCCGGACCCGCTCGTGACGGAGGTCGCGGCCCGGCTGCGGGCCGGGCAGGGCGTGGCCGCCGTCGCGGGGGCGGTCGGCCTGGGGGAGCGGCAGCTGCACCGCCGCTCCCTCGACGCCTTCGGCTACGGGCCCCGGACCCTGGGCCGGATCCTGCGCCTCCAGCGAGCCCTCGCGCTGACCCGGCGCGGGCTGCCGCAGGCGGCGGTGGCGGCGGCGGCCGGTTACGCCGACCAGGCCCACTACACCCGCGAGGCGCGCGCCCTGGCCGGGACCACGCCGGGGGCCTACGCGGCCGGCTCGGCCGGTGCGAAGAGGGAGATCCCGGAGCCGTCCGGGTCCAGGACGACGGCGTAGCGCTGCCCCCAGAAGGCGTCCCAGGGCTTCAGGTGGCCCGTGTGCCCGGCCTCCGTCAGCTCCGCGTACAGCGAGTCCACCTCTGCGGGGGAGTCGCACAGGAATGCCAGCCCCACCCGGCCGTCGCTCGTGGGGCGGGTCCAGGACGGGTCGAAGGAGCGGATGACCTCCTCCGTGTCCCAGCCGATCCGCTGCCCGCCCGGCAGGACGGCTTCGACGTGCGGCTGGGAGTCGGCTTCGGCGGGCACGTCGATGCCGAGGCGGCGGTAGAAGGCGAGCGATGCGGCCATGTCGGAGACGATGATGCCGATCATGTCGAGTCGGGGAGTCATGCACTCACCCTAGGCAGGCCCGGCCGGGCCGGTCTTGAACGAATCGGACACCGGCGGGGCGGCGCGCCGTGCCGGGCGCGGCCGGTCACCCGGTGTCCTCCTCCTGGGGGAGGTGTCGGTAGACCGTGGCCCGGGAGACGCCGAGGGCGGCGGCGATCGCCGTGCCGCCGCTGCCCGCGGCGTGCATCCGGCGGGCGGCTTCGATCATGGCCGGGCTCATGGCGGCGGGCCGCCCGCGCCGGCCCCCCGCCGCGGGCCGGGCCGCGGGGTCGGCGGGCCCCTGCGGAGCGTGCGGGCCGTGCGGGCCGGCTGGGCCGTCGAGCAGGCGGCGTACGCCGTCCAGGACGGCCTCGCGCAGGGCCGGGACGGGGGCGTCGGCGAAGAGCACCACCGGGTCGGAGAGCATGGCGACGGCCTGGGACGCCCGGACCCGCTCCGCGAACCCGGGATTCGGCCCCGCGACCAGGAAGTTGGCCCGCAGCACGGAGTCGCGCAGCTGGGCGAAGACCGGGCCGGTGGTGGCCAGGGCCATGTCCTGGAGGTTGAGGCGCAGCAGGTGGCGGTGGGCCAGCCAGACGTCGAGCACCCCCTCGATGGCGGCCCACCGCACCCGGTCGGGCGTTCCGGACCCGTCGGGCGATCCCGATGCCGCGGCGGCGCGGGCCAGGGCCTGCGCCAGCTCGCGGAGCATCGGCTCCACGAGGGCGCCGAGGATGTCGGCCTTGCCGGGGAAGTGGTAGAGCACCGCGGGCTTGGAGACGCCCACCCGTTCGGCGATCTCCCGCAGCGAGGTCTCGTGGAAGCCCTGGACCCCGAACAGCTCCGTGGAGACCCGCAGGATCCGCCTCCGGGTATCGGGAGCCGTCTCGTAAATCGTCTCAGAATCTGCGGTTCTGCTGCTCTCCATGGCGAACAGCTTAGGCTTGCCGACCGACTTGACCACTGATTTCCTCGGCCGGTCCTGACCGTCGGTAAGTTCGAAACCCGGCCTCCGGCTCCCCGTAAAAGAAGTGGCGCGGTCCCGGAGGCGCTTGTTACGGTGGGGTCGTTCCCGCCGAGACCGGTGCGGACCGCTCGTCAGCACGCATGCCGACCCGGAGGTGAGTTCATTGATGACTGTCATGGCGCAGGGCGTTGCCCGCACTCAGAAGACCATCAATGTCACTTCTGTGGTCTCCGGCTGACCTCACACCTCTCTTTCGCGCCCGGTAGCGGCGCGCACCGCCGGGGCCACCCTGTGAAGGGTTTCCCTTGTCTCTCTCCGCTTTCTCTCCTTTCTCCGCTTCTTCTTCGGCATCCCCTTCCGCCGCCCTGGCCCCCTACGGCTGGGACGAAGCGTGGGCGGCCGAGTTCGCCCCGTACGCGGACCAGGGCCTCCTGCCCGGCCGGGTCGTACGGGTCGACCGCGGGCAGTGCGATGTCATGACGGCGGTCGGCATCGTCCGCGCCGACACCGCTTTCGTCACCCCGCACGACCCGCTCCGGGTCATCTGCACCGGCGACTGGGCGGTGGTGGAGGCGCACGGCACGCCGCGCTACGTGAAGACGTACCTGCCGCGCCGGACCGCCTTCGTACGGTCCACCTCCTCCCAGCGGTCCGAGGGCCAGATCCTCGCCGCGAACGTCGACCACGCGATCATCGCGGTGTCACTGGCGGTCGAACTGGACCTCGGCCGCATCGAGCGGTTCCTCGCGCTCGCCTGGGAATCGGGGGCGCAGCCGCTCGTGGTCCTGACCAAGGCGGACCTCGTCTCGGACCCGGTCACCCTCGGCCACCTCGTCGAGGACGTGGAGACCACGGCCCCCGGCGTCCAGGTCCTCACCGTGTCCTCGATGACCGGGGAGGGCACGGACGTGCTCGCCGCGGTGGTCGGGGGCGGTACGAGCGTGCTCCTCGGGATCTCCGGCGCGGGCAAGTCCACGCTGGCCAACGCGCTGCTGGGAGAGGACGTGATGGAGGTCCAGTCGACGCGTGACGTCGACGGCAAGGGCCGCCACACCACCACGACCCGGAACCTGCTCGCGCTGCCCGGCGGTGGCGTGCTGATCGACACCCCCGGGCTGCGGGGCGTCGGGCTCTTCGACGCGGAGGCGGGCGTCGGGCAGGTCTTCTCGGAGATCGAGGAGTACGCGGAACGCTGCCGCTTCCACGACTGCGCGCACGAGGCGGAGCCGGGGTGCGCGGTGACGGCCGCACTGGCCTCCGGGGAGCTGTCCGAGCGGCGGCTGGAGAGCTACCGCAAGCTGCTGCGGGAGAACCAGCGGATCGTCGCGAAGACCGACGCGCGGCTCCGGGCGGAGATCAGGCGCGACTGGCGGCTCCGCTCGGCGGAGGGCCGCGCGAACTATTCCGCGAAGCGGACGGGCCGAGCCTGACGGTCACCGCCCCGGGCGGGTTCCACCCCGCCCGGGGCGGGACCCCGGTCCTCACACGCCGGACGGCAGAGAGGGCCCGGGGCTCCCGGGAGCGTTGAACACGGTGTTGCGGCGCAGCTGCCCCGCGCACCAGCGGAAGTGGCCGTCGTGCTCGTCCTGGCCGAAGAGGTCGTAGGTCGTGAGCGCGTACGCCGCCTGGTAGGTGGTGAGGGTCGCCGGCGGGTGGCCGAGTTCCCGGGCGAAGAGCCCGGTGAGTTCCGAGGCGTGCTCCTCGGCGTGCGGCCCGTACATGTCCCAGACGGCGGCGGTCACGGCGGCCTCGAAGGCCGGGTCGCCCGCGGTCGTGTAGAAGCCGAAGTCGAGTACGGCGACGGGCCGGCCGGCGTCGTCGACATGGATGTTGGGCGGTACGAGGTCGCCGTGGATCGCCGTCACCGGGGCGTCGGGGAGCGAGCGCAGCGCCGTGAGCGTGCGCTCCACTCCCGCCGCGAAGTCCGGGACGTGAGCCGCCAGGGCGGCGCCGTGCCGGGCCGCGGCCCGGGCGACCAGGGCCGCGAGCGCGTCGCGGAAACAGCCGTGGTCCTGCCACAGCGGACGGTCGTCCCCCTGGACCGTCAACCGGAGCATGGCATCGGTGCCGGGGACGGAGGCCAGGCCGCGCAGCACGGCGAGCAGCGCGTCGGTGTCCCGGGCGGGCAGCTCGCGCTCGTACGCCGCGTGCGCGGAGTCCACCCTCATCGGGCCTCCGGGCAGCTCGCGCTCGTACGTGACCAGGACGCCCTGGTGGTCCTCGACCTCGAAGATCTCCGGGGTGGAGAACGGCAGGCGGTGCCGGGCGATGTCCGCGTACACCTGGCGGGTCAGCGCGAGACCGGCCGGTGGGCGGCCGGCCCACACCTTGGCCACCCGGCCCCCGCCCAGTGCGTACACGACGCCCTCGACACCGGCGCCGACACGGCGGGCTTCCGGGTGGCCGCGGTCGGCGAAGTGGGCGGGCCACGGGTCGCAGGGCGCGCTCCGTGTGTTCGAGTTGGTGTCCATCCCGGGCATGAGAACAGCAGGGGCACCGGACGCACCCCGCATTTTCGTACGGTGCGCTACCCCGTCAGGCCCCATGCCAGGACGCGGTCCGGGTGGATGCGGATGACCTCCGGGCTGAAATGGGGGCCCAGGGAGTGCGGGCCCACCTCCAGCGTGGCCCGGCCGCGGATCTCGATGCCGCGCACCGTCCACGGGCGGGTGCTGACCAGGTCGTCCACGACCAGGGACAGCCGGGGGTTCTTGGTGAGGTTGCGCCACTTCTTCGTCGTGCCCATCGCCAGCCCGCCCACCAGGATCGTGCCGTCGTCCTGCGGGAAGAACCCCACCGGGTTCGCCTGGGGCTGCCCGGCCTCGTCCACCGTCGCGAGCCGGCCCAGGTGCTGGGCACGCAGGTAGGTCAGCTCGGCCTCGCTGAAACCCTTGAATCCCTTGAACTCCGTCTTGTCCGTCATGGGGGAGACGATCCCAGCCGGACCCGCCCGGCGCATCGGGCCGATGGCCTACGCCCACAGGACCATGCCCACCCAGGCCCCCACCACCAGCAGGCACGCGAACAGCTCCACCAGCACGCTCGTCCCCACCGCCCGCATCACCGCCCGAACCGACGCCCACGCCTCCCCGTGGGTGCCCAGGCGGCGCCGCTCGCAGAGGTAGATGCCGCCCACGAAGCCGGGGACCGCGCCGACGACGGGGAGCAGCACGAAGCCCAGTACCGCCCCCGCACCCGCGTACACCACCATCCGGCGGGTGACGCCGACCCCCCGGAGCCGCCGCGGGGGCAGCTGCCACTTCACCACCTGGACGACCAGCAGCAGTGCCGTCGCACCCGCCAGCAGACCCCAGGCCGCCGACGTCCGTTCGTGCAGCGCCCACCACAGGAGCCCGGCCCAGACGAGGAGGGTGCCGGGGGCGCCGGGGACCAGTACCGCGAGCAATCCGAGCACCAGCACCAGCCCCACCAGCAGCAACTGGGGCAGCTGAGGCAGATCCATCTGCTCAGCGTGCCTGACCTGGGGCTACCGGGCCACCCAGCCCCGTTCGTACGCGTGCCAGCCGAGCTGGAGCCGGGTCGTGACGCCCGACAGCTCCATCAGGCCCTTGACCCGCCGCTGCACCGTCCGCAGGCCCAGCTCCAGGTGCTTCGCGACGCTCGCGTCCGTCATCCCCGCCAGCAGGAGGGTGAGGATCTCCAGGTCCGTGGCGTCGGGTCCGCCGTCGGATTCCTCCGGCGCCCCGGTGGAGCCCAGCCGCAGCGGGAGCGACTCCCGCCAGACCGCCTCGAAGAGGCCCATCAGGGACTCCAGCAGCCCCGACGCGTGCACGACCAGCGCCGCCGGCTCCGCGCCGCGGGCCGTCAGCGGGACCATCGCGAGGGACCGGTCCGCGATGACGAGTTTGGTCGGCACCGCCGCCGACACCCGGATGTGCTCGCCGCGGGCCAGCGCGGTGGACGCCTCCCGGATCCCGCTCGGCAGGGTCAGCACCTCCCGTTCGATGACCACGCGGTACGCGACGCCCCGTACGGCCGCCCGGTCCTCCGCGTCGTTGTCCGTCCCCGCCACCACCTGGGGCCGGCCGCTGACCAGCGCGCACACCTCCTCCACCGCGCCGAGCTGGAGCTGGTGGAAGCGGTGGGCCACCGCGCTGGCGCCCGTCACCACCTCCACCAGGTCGTGCACGGCCGGCTCGGCGGCCTCCGCTCGGTACTCCTCCGCCAGCAGGGCCGCCGCCAGCTCCGCCTGCTCCAGTTCGTGCCGCTGCTGGGTGAGCAGGGCCCCCAGGGCGACCCCGGGCGGGGCCGCCACCCACCGGCCCGGGCGGGCCGAGGACTGGGCGGCGAGCCCGTGGCGCTCCAGATGGCGCAGGGTCCGTTCGGTCTGCTGCACCGGCAGCGTCAGCCGGTGCGCGAGGTCCGGTATCTCCGCCGCCCCCAGCGCGACCAGCGCGCGGTAAGCGGACTCCTGTCCTTCGTCGAGGCCTATCGCACCCAGCAACTCGTCCACCCAACCTCTCGGAGCCGTTCCTGGCGGGAAGCGGCCACGGCGCAAACCCGCCGCCGACATCATCGCCGCACCCGGCGCCCCTCTGCCAAGGTGGCGCCACCGCAGCACCAACATCCGCTGGCCAGAAGCCATTTACGCGGCATTTTCGCCGTGCAATGCAGTAGTTGGCCGGAATTCATCTGGGGAGAGCGATGCGCCCGATATCGCGTACGGCACTGGGAGCGGCCATCGCGGCCGTCCTGGCCGTCACGGCCGTGGGCCCGTCCACGGCGCAGCCGAGCGATGGAGCCTCCGGAGCAGGATCCGGAACGGCAAGGAAGGCCCTCACCGGCAGCCAGGAGGCCGCGAAGCAGCCCACCGGCCCCGTGACGGTGACCCTGGTCACCGGCGACCGGGTCCTGGTGTCCACGGACGCGCAGGGCCGTACGGCCGCCACCGCGATGCCCCGCCCCGACGGCTCCCAGCCGATCGTGCAGACCCGCCAGGCGGGCAAGGACCTCTACGTCTACCCCGAGAGCGCGGTCAAGGCCCTCGCCGCGGGCAAGGTCGACGAGGAGCTCTTCAACGTCACCGGCCTGATCCGGCAGGGCTACGACGACGCGCACGCCAAGAAGCTCCCGCTGATCGCCGTGTACGAGCGCTCCGCGAGCCTCGCGCGCAGTGCCCCGCCCGCCCCGCGCGGGGCCGAGCAGTCGCTGGTCCTCGGCTCCATCGGCGGTGTCGCGCTCGCCGCCGACAAGGACAAGGCCGCCGACTTCTGGGCCGACGTCACCGGCGCCAACGTCGACCCGCGCGCCCGCTCCGCCGCCTCCGCCCCGCTGAAGAAGCTGTGGCTGGACGGCAAGGTCCAGGCGAACCTGGAGCGTTCCACCAAGCAGGTGGGCGCCACCGCCGCATGGGCCGCCGGATTCGACGGCACGGGCACGAAGGTCGCCGTCCTCGACACGGGCACCGACCTCGAACACCCCGACCTCAAGGGCCGGGTCGCCGAAGCCAAGAACTTCACCGACTCGGACACCGCCGAGGACCGCCAGGGCCACGGCACCCACACCATCTCCACCGTGGGCGGCTCCGGCGCGGCGAGCTCCGGCGCGAAGAAGGGCGTCGCCCCCGGCGCGCAGCTGCTCAGCGGCAAGGTCCTCAACGACTCCGGCTACGGCCTGGACTCCTGGATCATCGCGGGCATGCAGTGGGCCGTGGACAGCAAGGCCGACGTGGTCTCCATGAGCCTGGGCGACCCCTCCCAGCTCTCCTGCGACGACCCGCTGGCCGCGGCCACCGAGGCACTGGCGCAGAGCAGCGGCAGCCTCTTCGTCATCGCCGCGGGCAACGCCGGCCCCGGCAACAACACCGTCTCCTCGCCCGGTTGCGCGCCCAGCGTGCTGACCGTCGGCGCCGTCGACCGCGACGACACGACGGCTTCCTTCTCCAGCCGCGGCCCGGCCGGTCTGAACCACACCCTCAAGCCCGAGATCGCCGCCCCCGGCGTCCAGATCTCCGCCGCGGCCATGGGCGGCCGCGGGGTGTACGCGTACACGTCCATGTCCGGCACCTCGATGGCCACCCCGCACGTCGCGGGCGCCGCCGCCATCGTCAAGCAGCGCCACCCCGACTGGACCCCGCAGCAGATCAAGGCCGCGCTCGTCGGCTCCGCGAACACCGCGGTCCCGGGCGACGTACGGGAGACCGGCGGCGGCCGGCTCGACGTCAAGGCCGCCATCGACACCACCGTCACCAGCGCCCCCGCACTCCAGGGCGGCACCTTCAACTGGCCGCAGGACCGCAGCGACCGCACCGGCGTCGAGGTCCCGTACACCAACACGGGGACCAAGCCCGTCACGCTGAACCTCTCCGTGGAGAAGGTCACCGGCAACGACGGCTCCGCCGTCCGCAGCCAGGTCGCCCGCCTGGACCGGCGTACCGTGACCGTCCCGGCCGGCGCCACCGTCAAGGTGCCGCTCGCCCTGGACCCCGCCGCGAAGCTGGAGCGCTCCCAGTACGGGGACGTCACCGGCCGCGTCGTCGCCACGGCGAAGGGCGTGCACGTCTCCACCCCCTTCTCCCTCTACGTGGAGCCGGAGACGGTGACCGTGCGCGTCAAGCTCCTCGACCGCGACGGCAAGCCCGCCGCCGGCCCGTCCTCGCTGGACCTGATCGGCACCGACGACGCCACCGGTGAACGCCGCTTCAACGAGGGCGCCGCCGACCAGGTCTACCGGGTCCGCCCGGGCTCGTACTTCCTGTCCGCCTTCGTCGGGACCCTCGACGCCGGGGAGGGCGAGCGGATGTACGACTCGCTCACCTACCTCGGCCGTCCGCAGACGGAGATCAAGAAGGACACGGTGATCGTGCTGGACGCCCGCAAGGCGGCCAAGCTGAGCATCGCCACCGACAAGCCCTCCGAGGCGCGCGCCACCACCCTCGCCTTCTCCCGCTCCTGGGGCGACGCCTGGCTGCACGCGGGCACCGCTTCGGGCGGCCGTACCATCCGCGGCTACTACGCCTCGGTCGAAGGACCCGCCAAGGAGGGCGACTTCGAGTTCGGCAGCTACTGGCGGGCGGCCGCGCCGCTGATCTCCGAGCTGAAGGCCTCCGGCGGCCCGGTGCTGCACCCGATCACCGCCTCCACCGGCAGCGACAACCTCGACGGCACGGGCAGCGCCCCGCTCGTCAACGCGGGCACGGGCACCCCCGAGGAGCTCGCCGCCGTCGCCGCCAAGGGTGCGATCGTGCTGGTCAAGGTGGCCGACGGCGCGCTGTACGGGATCGCGGAGGCCGCGAAGGCGGCCGGCGCCAAGGGCGTCCTCGCCTACCGCGACGCTCCCGGCCGCTGGCAGGCCTTCACCGGCTACGCGGGCGGCGCGCTTCCCGCGCTGTCCATCGAGGCGGGCGAGGGCCGGGCCCTGCTGGCCAAGCTCGGCAAGGGGCCGGTCACGCTGAGCTGGAAGGGCAGCGCGAAGAGCCCGTACGTCTACAACCTCGCCCAGATCGAGAAGGGCCGGGTCCACGGGGACCGCACCTACCGGGTGCGCGACCGCGAGCTGGGCACCGTCGAATCGGCCTACCAGTCGATGGGCGTCGCCGCCGACTTCATCGACGTGACCGGGGCCTACCGCCCGCTCGGCAACGCCGTGTACTTCGGCTCCATCGACACCGTCGCGGTACCGGGCAAGCGCACCGAGTACTACTCCGCCGGGGACACCGCCTGGGACCACATGGTCTCCAGCAGCTTCCCCTGGGGCGAGTTCATGACCGACCGGCACCGCACGTACAAGGCGGGCTCCCAGCGCACGGAGAACTGGTACGACGGGGTCATCGGCCCGGTCGCGCCGCGCGACACCGCGGGCAAGGAGCAGCTCGCCGCCGAGCGGCAGGGCAACCTGATCGGCTTCTCCTCCGCCATGTGGGGCGACACCGGCCACTACGCGCAGCCGGGCGGCTTCGGCGACCTCGGCAACGTCTCGCTCAAGGTCGACGGCGAGTCGCTGGGCGACAGCGGCTACCCGTTCGGGGCCTTCGAGGTCCCGGCCCGCGAGGCCACCTACGAACTGACCCAGTACCTGGAGAAGTTCGGCCAGCCGGCCCGCACCTGGCAGCGCTCCTCCGGCATCCAGACCACCTGGACCTTCCGCTCGAAGCTGGACGAGGCGCAGTACTCGCAGGGGCTGCTGGTCATCTTCCCGCGGATCTCGGCCCCGCTGGACGGCATGAAGACGCTGGCCGCGGCCAACGGCCAGAAGATCGGCCTCTCGGTCAGCGGGCACGCGGGCTACGCGCCCGGCGCGCTCGCCTCGGCCAAGCTGTCGTACTCGTACGACGAGGGCGGCACCTGGATCCAGGCGAAGGTCGGCGAGCGCGGCGGGCAGTGGACCGCGACCGTGGACCACGCCGGAGCCGCGGGCAAGCAGGTCATGCTCAAGGTCGAGCTGACCGACAAGAACGGCGCCACCGTCACCCAGATGGTCGCGCGGGCGTACGACATTCGCTAAGTCGTACGACATAGAGCTGGGGGGTCCATCGGACGGCGGTCCGATGGGCCCCCCTTTTTCCCTCGTTCGCCGGATTTCGGCTGCGCCGGAGCCCGACAATGAGGGCCATGAGTCAGCGGGACGCGGGCGCGGATGACTGGTGGCAGAAGCTCTACGAGGACCCCGACGGGGGGCCGGAACCCGATCCCCGGGACACCTTGGAACACCGCTTCCGCTCGGCGGCGGTGCTGGTGGCCCCGACGCCGTCCGCGGTACCCGGGCCCCGGAGGGAGCCGGTTTCCCTGACGGGGGAGGAGGCGGGCGCGGTGCCCGCCGCGGAGGCGGAGCCGCGCGTGGTTGCTCCCGGGCCGGTGGCGGAGGTGGAGCCGCCCGTGGTTGCTCCCGGGCCGGTGGCGGAGCCCGTCGCGGAAGCCGGGCCGCCCGTGGCCGGTGGCGGGTCGGAGCCTGAGGCCGGGCCGCCCGTGGCCGGAGCCCGGCCGGAGGCCTCGGCGGAGGACGCGTACGACGCCTCCGTGCTGCCGCCGCCGCGGGATCCCCGGGAGGGCGGCCAGACCTGGTACGCGCTCGGGAGCGTCGCCGTCCCGCCCGCGCTGCCGGCCGAGGATCCGGGGGAACCGGCCGACTGGAGTTGGGGCCCGCGGGACGAGGCGACGCCGGCGGCTGCGCCCGCGGGGCCGGAGCCGGAGCCGGCGGAGGCCGGGAGCGGGCCGGACAGCCCGTCCGGCCCGTCCGACGGGGCTCGGGCGGAGGCGGGCGGCCCTGCGGGGCGGAGTCCCCTACCCACCCTTCCACCGTTCCCCGGGCTGCGCCCGGACCCTGCTGGGGCTCCGCCCCAGACCCCGGCCGGTCCGGCGGGAGCCGCGCCGACACCCGGTGCGGGTGGCGACGCCGATCCGGGGGCGGGCCCGAACGCCGGCTCGCCGCCGGGTGCCGGGGCCGGGGCCGGTTCCGGCCCCGCCTCAGATCCCAGGTCCGGCGCTGCGGCCGGTCCAGGGACCGGCCCCGGCTCGGGCGCCCGTACCGATTCCGGGATCGATTCCGCCTCTGGTTCCGATCCGGGCTCTGGTCCCGGGGCCACCGGGGCCACCGGGTTCGCGTTGGGGGCGCATCCTGGGGCCGGGGTGGGGTGGGGGGTTGCTCCCGGGGGTGATGGTGGGCTTGGTGGTGCGGGGGTGCCGCGGCCCGTGGTGGCGCATCTGGGGGACCGGCCGCCCACCTACGCCGCGGAGCCCATCGCGCTGCCCGCCGCCGACCCGGCCGGGCTCGTCGCGCTGACCCCCGACACCGTGCTGGAGGGGGCCCAGTACGGCGGCTACACGCTGCGCGCGGCCTCCGTGCGCGGGGACTCCGCCCGGTTCCGGGGCGAGGTCCGGCGGGACTTCCTGCTCACCGCCCGCTTCGGCACCGGCCCCGACGCGCTGGTCCTGGTGGTGCTCGCCGGCGGGGACCGGGCCGCCCCCGGGGCCGCCGAAGCCGCCGCCGAGGTGTGCCGCTCCGTCGCCGCAGCCGTCGGGCGGAGCCAGGAGCGGCTGTCGCAGGACATCCGGGACGGCCGGCGCGAAGCCCTGCGCTCGGGGCTCCAGCGGCTCACCGACCGCGGCTACGGGCAGCTGCGCGCCCGCGCCGCCGAGCTCGGGCTCCCGGAGGACGGCTACACGGCCGGGCTGCGCGGGGTACTGCTTCCGGTCGACCCCGGCTGCCGGACCCGGGTCTGCTTCGGCGCGGGCGCGGGCGGACTGTTCCGGCTCCGGGACGGACAGTGGCGGGACCTGGAGGAGCCCGGGCCGACGGGGCCGGGGACGGGGACGGTCATGGGGACAGCCCCGGCACCCGCTCCGCCCGCCGGATTCCGCTTCCGGTTCCGCGCCTCCGTGGCCCGCCCCGGTGACACCCTGCTCCTGTGCTCCGGCGGCCTCGCCGACCCGATGCGGGAGGAGGAGCCGCTGTCCGCCGAGCTCGCCGCCCGCTGGGCCGACGCACCCCCGCCGGGCCTCGCCGCCTTCCTCGCGGACACCCAGCTGCGCCTCAAGGGGTACGCCGACGACCGGACGGCCGCCGCGGTCTGGGAGGCGTAACCCGGCGGATCATGCGTGGATGGGAGGCGCACCCGGCAGAGCCGAACCGGAAAAGGGAAGGGCGCCCCCTCCATGGCCAAGCAGAACGTGGCGGAGCAGTTCATCGACATCCTCGTGCGCGCCGGCGTGCGCCGGATGTACGGAGTCGTCGGGGACAGCCTCAACCCCGTCGTCGACGCCATCCGCCGCACCGGCGGCATCGAGTGGATCCAGGTGCGCCACGAGGAGACCGCCGCCTTCGCGGCCGGCGCCGAGGCCCAGATCACCGGCTCCCTCGCCGCCTGCGCAGGCTCCTGCGGCCCCGGCAACCTCCACCTGATCAACGGGCTCTACGACGCCCACCGCTCCATGGCCCCGGTCCTCGCGCTGGCCTCGCACATCCCCTCCTCCGAGATCGGCCTCGGCTACTTCCAGGAGACCCACCCCGACCGGCTGTTCACCGAGTGCAGCCACTACAGCGAGCTGATCTCCAACCCCCGGCAGATGCCCCGCGTGCTGCAGAGCGCCATCCAGCACGCCGTCGGACGCGGCGGCGTCGGCGTGGTGTCGCTGCCCGGGGACATCGCCTCCCTGCCCGCCCCGGAGCAGGGCATCGAGCAGGCCCTCGTGACCGCGCGGCCGACCGTACGGCCCGGCGACGGCGAGATCGACAAGCTGGTCCGGCTCGTCGACGAGGCCGACCGGGTCACCCTGTTCTGCGGCAGCGGCACCGCCGGCGCCCACGCGGAGGTCATGGAGTTCGCCGGCCGGGTCAAGGCCCCCGTCGGGCACGCCCTGCGCGGCAAGGAATGGATCCAGTACGACAATCCGTACGACGTCGGCATGAGCGGGCTGCTCGGCTACGGCGCGGCCTACGAGGCCACCCACGAGTGCGATCTGCTGATCCTGCTCGGCACGGACTTCCCGTACAGCGCCTTCCTCCCCGACGACGTCAAGATCGTCCAGGTGGACATCCGGCCCGAACACCTCGGCCGCCGCTCCAAGCTCGACCTCGCGGTCTGGGGCGACGTACGGGAGACCCTGCGCGCGCTGAACACCCGGGTGAAGGCCAAGACGGACCGCCGGTTCCTCGACCGGATGCTGAAGAAGCACGCGGACGCCCTGGAGGGAGTGGTGAAGGCGTACACGCGCAAGGTCGAGAAGCGCACCCCCATCCACCCCGAGTACGTGGCCGCGGTGCTCGACGAACTCGCCGACGAAGACGCGGTGTTCACCGTGGATACAGGCATGTGCAACGTATGGGCCGCGCGCTATCTTTCCCCGAACGGAAAGCGCCGCATCATCGGCTCCTTCAGTCACGGCTCCATGGCCAACGCCCTTCCGCAGGCCATCGGCGCACAGTTCACCGATCGCGGACGTCAAGTGGTGTCGATGTCGGGCGACGGCGGTTTCTCGATGCTGATGGGAGATTTCCTCACCCTGGTGCAGTACGACCTCCCCGTCAAAGTGGTCCTCTTCAACAACTCATCCCTCGGTATGGTCGAGTTGGAGATGCTGGTTTCCGGCCTTCCTTCGTACGGAACGACGAATAAGAACCCCGACTTCGCGGCGATCGCCCGCGCGGCGGGCGCGTACGGAGTCAGGGTGGAGAAGCCCAAGCAGCTCACAGCCGCTTTGAGGGATGCTTTCAAGCACAAGGGACCCGCTCTGGTGGACGTGGTCACGGACCCCAACGCGCTGTCCATTCCGCCGAAGATCAGCGCCGAAATGGTGACCGGATTCGCACTTTCGGCCAGCAAGATCGTGCTGGACGGCGGGGTGGGCCGGATGATCCAGATGGCGCGATCCAACCTCCGCAACGTGCCGCGCCCTTGAGTCCGAATGCGTGCGGATTTCCCCGGGGGGCATGCATCCCGTAGGCCTGTTCGACAGGCGGGCCGTCGGGCAGCGGGCATACGGGAGGTACATCGCCGTGCGGGTGGGGGCGAAGGCCGGGAAGCTGTGGCGGAGAGGGCGGCCGGTGCCGCGCGAACCGTCGGCCGAGGAGGGGACGGGTACGCACGCGTCGGAGATCACCCGGAGCGTGCGGCGGGCCGATCTGAAAGCCGTGGGAGAAGTCCGCAAGGATTTACGGGAGTTGATGCGCCACCGCTGCAAGGCGGAGGCCGCCGAGGTGGCCGAGCTGTTGATCACCGAGCTCGTCACCAACGCCCTCGTCCACACCGATCAGGGAGCCGAGGTCTCCGCGACGCTCGCCGCCGACCGGCTGCGGGTGGAGGTCCGCGACTACGCCGCCCGCCGGCCCCGGCCGCACGTACCGTCCGCCGACGACGGTACGCACGGCAGGGGACTGGTACTGGTGCAGTCGCTCGCCGACGCCTGGGGTGTGGACGCGCTCGGGCTCGCGCTGGGCGGCGGCAAGGTGGTGTGGTTCGAGCTCGACGGAGCGAAAGAGGCGGGGCCCGCCTGAGTGAACCGGGCGGACCCCGCGGTGCAGGTCCCGGACGGGCCGGGGCCTCGTGCCGTCAGTGACGTCGACGGCGTCGGACACGTCAGCCGAACTGCTGCTCCAGGTCCTTCAGTTTGCGCTCCAGGGAGTCGAGTCGGGGCAGTGTCTGCGTATCGTCCTCGGCGGTGAGGTCCACCGTCCGGGGGCCCGTGGCCAGGTCGGTGATGTCAGCCGTGTGGACGGGCTCCGTTCCGCTCACGGCCTGCAGGGAGGGTCGGCGCCGTAGGGGCAGCTGTCCGGTTTCCGCTATGGCCGGCTCCGCGCCGACCGGCGCGGAGCCCGCTCCGGGGGCCAGCCCCGGCACCTCGACCTGACGGCCGCGGGCCACGCGCCCGAACGCCCGGTTCTGCCGGCCGAGCGCCTTGATGTGCGCGCGGTCCAGGCGGTGTTGCTCCCGCCTGCGGTGTCGGTCGTTCTCCTTCTCCTTCTTGTCCTCGCGCACCTCGTCCACGGCCTCGTCGAGCGTGCGGACCCCCTCCAGCAGCATCAGCGACCACGCGCCGAAGGTCTCCCGGGGCGCCCGCAGCCAGCGGACCATCCGGATCTGTGGCAACGGCCTCGGAATCAGGCCCTGTTCGCGCAGTGCGGCCCGGCGGGTCTGCTTCAGGGCCCGGTCGAAGAGCACGGCCGCCGAGAGCGACATGCCGGAGAAGAACTGAGGAGCGCCGTCGTGGCCGAGGCCGCGCGGGGCGTGCACCCAGTTGAACCAGGCGGCGGCTCCCGCGAACAGCCAGACCAGCATGCGCGAACCGAGGGCCGCGTCGCCGTGGCTGGCCTCGCGGACGGCGAGCACCGAGCAGAACATGGCGGCGCCGTCGAGTCCGAAGGGGACCAGGTACTCCCAGCCCCCGGAGAGGTTGAGGTTCTGCCGGCCGAAGCCGACCAGTCCGTGGAAGGAGAGTGCCGCGGCGACCGCCGCGCAGCAGAAGAGCAGGACGTAGGAGGCGGTTCCGTAGACGGCTTCCTTGCGCCGCCGCCGCTCCTCGCTGCGCTCCCAGCTGTCCTCGGCCACCCCCGCCTTCTCGCTTTCGCGCTTGCCCCGGGCCAGTACCGCCACTGCCGCAAGCACGCCCAGGATCAGCAGGCTGCCGGGCAGCAGCCAGTCCAGCGATATGTCGGTCAGTCTCATGCGGTTGTCCCTTGCCTCGCGTACGCGTCTGTTCGGCTCGTGGCCGGTGCGGCTTTCCGGGCGCCATAGTGGCGCAGCCGGTGAGCCGTACACGCGGGTTTCGGGGCAAGTGGACGCCAACGGGGGGTGGAGCCCGCCGGATAGGGTGTTGCGGATCGAACTCCCGCTCGTGTGGGGTGAGTTGAGTTCGAATTTCGTCAGTCGGACGGGTGGGTTGTGTGATGCCGTCGGGGTGGGGCCGTTTCCTCAGCCGCCGGCCGTCAGGCGGGCGACCCGGTCCGCGTCGCAGGTGCGGGGGCAGGTGGTGCACGTGTCGTCGGGGCGGATCGTGTAGAAGAAGCAGCAGCTCGCCCGGTCGCGGGTGGGGAGTTCGCGGCCGTCCGGGGCCTCGAGCGTGCGGAAGCCCGCGCCGCCGGTGTACGGGGCGGTCGAGCCGGGGAAGAGCCGGTCCAGCTCCTCCATGGCCCGCTGCTCCTGGGCTTCGCCGAGCAGGTTGGCCACGTACCAGAGGCTCTCGACCACGTCGTCGGTGACCATGCCCCACAGGGCGCGCCGCCCGCGCCGGGTCCGCGGGGCGAAGCCCCCCATGACCGGTTCGAGGTGCTGGGCCACCGCAGCCCGTACCTCTGCGCGCAGCGCGTCCTCGTCGGGCACGACCCGGGCCCCGGGGAGCGCCGCCGCCGGATCGTCCGGCAGGCAGGCGAAGGAGCGGACCCGGACGGCCATCCGGCCCTGGGTCCGGTGGAAGGACACGGCCTCCGGGGGCAGGAGGGGGACGCGCCGGTCCAGGAACCAGGGCGCCGTGAACAGGAGGCAGGCCTCCCAGGCGTACCGGTGCAGCCCGAACCCCGCGACCACGTCGGCGCGACCCGGGCGCCCGTAGTCGCGGAGTATCTGAGCTTCGTCCCACGCGAGGAACGCCTCCAGGGCGTCGCCGCCCGCCGCGAGCTCGTCCGCACCGACCCACCCCACACCGCGAGGGGAGGGTTCGTGCGGGGCGAGCTCGGTGACGCGCAGTCCGGCGTACGCCTCGGTCATCCGTGCGTAGGCGTCTGCCACCGGGGAGGGGGTGAGTACCGGGTGGGCGCAGCCCTGGGCGGGCGCTACGGCCGTGACGGTCATGCGCGTACCACCCCATCGCGTGATCTTTAGCAGGTAAGCCTTACCTTACCTGATCTCCGGTGGGTGTGGGAAGCCGGGCTATTCTTCGGGCAGGTCGAAACCCGTGGGAGGACCGAGTGCGCGATACGGACCGAGCCCGGGTACCGGCACAGCAGGACCGCAAGGTGGTGCGCCACTCCGTGCGCGGGCAGGTCCTCGACGCCCTGCGGGCGGCGCTGCTCGCGGGGGAGCTGGCGCCGGGGGAGATCTACTCGGGGCCGGCGCTGGGGGAGCGGTTCGGGGTCTCCGCGACGCCCGTGCGCGAGGCGATGCAGCAGCTGGCGCTGGAGGGGGTCGTCGAATGCCTCCCGAACCGGGGCTTCCGGGTCCTGACCCGCACCCCGGGGGAGCTGGCGGAGCTGGCCGAGGTCAGGGCGCTGCTCGAACTCCCGGTGATGCTGCGGCTGGCCCGGACGGTGCCGGCGGGGGAGTGGGCGGCGGTGGTGCCGGTGGCGGCGGAGGGGGAGGCGGCGGCGGCCGCGGGTGATGCGGCGCGGTATGCGGATGCGGACCGGGCGTTTCACCGGGCGGTGCTGGCACTGGCCGGCAACGCGCAGCTCCTGCTGGTGGCGGAGGACCTCCACCGGCGCTCCCAGTGGCCCCTGCCGGGGCCCCGGCACAGCCGGCGGGCGGACCTCGTCGCGGACGCGGCGGAGCACATGGCGGTCCTGGCGGCCCTGTGTACGGGCGACCTCCCGGAGGCGGAGTCCCTTCTCCGCAGCCACTTCAAGTCCCCCTGAGGGGGCTGGGGCTGGGGCTGGGGCTGCGGGTGGGTCGGGGCCGGGGGCGGGGTGGGGTGTCGGACTGGACTCATGATTTAGGCGCCCTGTGCCGAGCTTCGACCAGGCGCGGCGTGGTCTCGCGCCACAAATCACGTTTTACGTCCAGTCCGACACCCCACCCCACCCCCGACCCCGACCGGGCCCCACAGCCCCTTCCAGCCGCCCCGGGTTCATTTCAGCCGTCCGGCCTCTCAGCCGCCCAGCGGTTGAGAGGCCGGGGTCCGGCCTTTCAGCCGTCCGGCGTTTGAGGACCGGGGTCTGGGGCGGAGCCCCAGGGGTCCGGGTGCAGCCCGGTACCCCTTCCCAGCCCCGCCGGCGTTTGAGGCGCGGGTCCGGGCCGGCCCGGGGAACGGTGGAAGGGCGGGTAGGGGACTCGCCCCGCAGGGCCGACCCGGCCGCACCCGCCCACCGGGACCCGCGGGACGGCGGTGGCGCCAGCCCCGCCCGGTTACCGCCGGTCGGAGGCCGGCGCAGCGGGGCGAAGCCCGGGAGGCGCGCCAGTGCTGAGCGGTGCGAGCTCCGCGTCGGGAAGGCGGCCGGGGTGGAGTTGGTCGGCGAGCCAGGTGGGGATGCCGCCCAGGAGGTGGAAGAGGCGGCGGGCCTCCGCACGGAGGCGGGTGGCCTCCGGTTCCGGTTCGGCTTCGGCCAGGGCCGCGAGCGCCGGCGCCGTGCCGATCAGGAAGCCGAGGTCCTCCCGGATGCGGAGGGATTCCGCGAAGCCCTTGCGGGCTTCGGCGACCTCCCCGTCCCGCAGGGCCAGCGCCGCGAGGTGCCGCCAGGTGAAGGAGAGGAGCAGGGTGTCGCCGTGGGTGAGGGCGCCCGCGTGGGCCCGCCGGTAGGCCGGCAGGGCGGAGGAGGGGGCGTCCGCCAGGTGTTCGGCGACCAGGCCCCGGCGGAAGTCCAGGAGCGGCCGGGTGCGCGACCCGGGGGACAGCAGCGCCGCTGCCCGGCCGAGCGCGGAGCGTGCCTCGTCGGCCCGGTCGCGCACGCCCAGTACGGTCGCCGCGTACGCCAGGTGACCGCGCTCGCACGCGGCCGCGCCGCGGTGGTCGTCTTCCTGGGAGACCGCTTCGGCCACCCGCAGCGCGTCCTCGGCCTCGGCCCAGCCCTGCCCCGTGAACAGGCAGCGTTCGACCAGCAGCCCGGTCCGCTGCACGGCGGCTCCGGCATCGTGCAGGTGCGGCGTCAGCAGCGCCGCCGCGTCGGTCCAACAGCCGCGCGAGCGCAGCCGCCATATCGCCCGCTGGAGGGGGTCGTCTCCCCCGGTAGTTCCGGCACTGGACATGGCGGTATCCGCCACATTGCCCTCCCCAAAGCAACCAAGCAGCACGTCGTTGAGCCCTGGGGCGAAATGAGAGCACGGATCGGCGGCTTCGGCCAAGGGGTCGGGTGAACTCTTTCACAAAGTCCGGACGGATCATCAGCCGCCCCCGACCGGCCCCCCGGCCGGTCAGGCGGTGGATCTTCTCAGCTCATCCGCAGTGCCAGGAAGAAGTCGAGCTTGTCCTCCAGGCGGGAAAGGTCGCGCGCCGTCAACTGCTCGATTCGCCCGACCCGGTACCTCAGCGTGTTGACGTGGAGGTGCAGCCGTGTCGCGCAGCGGGTCCAGGAGCCGTCGCAGTCGAGGAAGGCTTCGAGGGTGGGGATGAGCTCCGCCCGGTGGCGGCGGTCGTAGTCCCGCAGCGGGTCGAGCAGCCGGGCGGTGAAGGCGCGGCGGACGTCGTCCGGGACGAACGGGAGCAGCAGGACGTGCGAGGCGAGCTCGTGGTGACCGGCGGCGCAGACCCGGCCCGGGCGGGCCGCCGCGACCCGGCGGGCGTGCCGGGCCTCTTCCAGGGCTCCGCGGAGCCCTTCGGCGGAGGACACGGCCGCGCTGACGCCCAGGGTGAGCCGGCCGTCGTCGGCGAGACCGGCCGCCAGGGGCTCCCGTACGGCCGCCAGCAGCGTTTCCGCGTGCAGGGCGGTGTCGGGGCCCTTATCCTCTCCGGGCTCCCCGGCGGGCGCGGGCAGGGGTACGAGGGCGATCGCCTCGTCCCCGGCGTGCGCGACGGCGATCCGGTCGGACGGTTCCGGTCCGGAGACCGAGGGGTCGACCAGGATCTCCTCGAGGAGCGACTGGGCCACGGGGCCGCCCGCGATGTCGCCGCCGTCCCAGTCGACCCGGGCCACGACGACCTGCCAGTGCGGGGCGGCGCCCAGACCGGGCAGGAGGACCGGCGCGGCCACCCGCAGGCGGGCGGCGATCTCGGCGGGCGGAGCGCCCGTCTGGACCAGCTCCAGGACCTCCTGGGCCAGCCGGCGGCGCACCGTACGGGCCGCGTCGCGGCGGTCCCGCTCGACCGCGATGAGCTGGGTGACGCCCTGGAGCAGGTCGAGCCGTTCGGCCGGCCAGTCGCCGGCGTCGGCCTCGACGGCCAGCAGCCAGTCGGAGAGCACGCTCTCGCGGACGTCACGGGCCGCCGGACCTGCGGCTCCGCGGCCGTGTCCCCTGATCGGGAAGAGGGAGTACGTAATACCCTGGAGGGAGATCCGGTGCGGACCCCTGCGGCCCGTCCGGACCGCCGCGAGGTGTTCGCTCGCCAGTGCCGCGCAGATGCCCGGCGCCAGCGGCTCGCCCGCTCCGGCGATCTGCCGACCGGTGGGCGAGAGCACCCAGGCCCGGAGATCGAGGTCCGTGGTGAGGAGATCGAGGACCACATCGGGTCCGCCACCGGCGGGACCGGAGGTCATGAGCCGCCGATGGCGGTCCACTACGGCCGCAAGGTCCCCGGCACGCTCTCCGGACACCTGCCGCACCACGTACTCGGTGATGGTGGCGAATGCAACGTCTTCGTTTACAGCGAACAACGGCAGACGGTTGCGCAGACACGCCGAGACGAGATCGTCGGGAATGTCACCCAGCTCCGCCTCGCCGGCCGCGAGCCCGGCCACGCCTGCGCTCGCGAGGATTCGTACGAACGGCTCGGAGTCGGCTGAATTTCGTCTCCATGCCAGGCCAGTGAGGACCAGTTCCCCTCCGGATAGGTATCGGCTGGGATCCCTCAGGTCGGTCGTCATGACCCCGCGGACCGTCCGGTCGAGTTCTTCCTCGCCGCCCAGCAGCCGCAGCCCCAGCGCCTCGGTTTCCAGCAGTGCGCGCAGCCGCATGATGTCGCCGCCGATCTGTCTCGAATGTTGCCGTTGGAAATCGGGCAGGTCGTCGCATCCTGCCTTTCATACGAATCTACAAGACGAGGGAGGTCCCCAGCCAACTCCTTCATGGTTTCGGTGACTGCACCCGGGGGACGGAGGGCCGGTGTACTGAGTCCACACCGCGTTAACAGCACGTGAACGACCAGTCGAGGGCCCAACGGCCTCCTGGCTTGAAGTGAACGACCCGATTAAGAAGAAGAGAGCCGCACATGGACTTCCTTCGCCCCGCCAGCTGGGAGGAGGCGCTCGCCGCTAAGGCCGAGTTCCCCACAGCTGTGCCGATTGCGGGTGGCACCGATGTGATGGTCGAGATCAACTTCGACCACCGTCGGCCGGAGTACCTCCTGGACCTGAACCGCATCGGTCTCCTGCGCGAGTGGGAGGTCGGGGAGGACGTGGTCCGGCTCGGCGCTTCCGTCCCGTACACCCAGATCATGGAGAACCTCCGCACGGAGCTTCCGGGTCTCGCGCTCGCCTCGCACACGGTCGCGTCCCCGCAGATCCGCAACCGCGGCGGCGTCGGCGGCAACCTCGGTTGCGCCTCGCCGGCCGGCGACTCCCACCCCGCGCTGCTCGCGGCGGGTGCCGAGGTCGAGGTGGAGTCCGTACGCGGATCCCGCCTGATCCCGATCGACGAGTTCTACACCGGCGTCAAGCGCAACGCGCTGGCCGCCGACGAGCTCATCAAGACCGTCCACGTCAAGAAGGCGGACGGCCCCCAGCAGTACTCCAAGGTCGGCTCCCGCAACGCGATGGTCATCGCCGTCTGCGCGTTCGGCCTGGCGCTGCACCCCGAGACCCGCACGGTCCGTACCGGCATCGGTTCGGCCGCGCCGACCCCGATCCGGGCGAAGGCCGCCGAGGAGTTCCTCAACGCCGCGCTCGAAGAGGGCGGCTTCTGGGAGTCCGGCAAGGTCATCACCCCGTCGATCGCCAAGCAGTTCGGTGACCTCGCCTCCGGCGCGGCCAACCCGATCGACGACGTCCGCGGCACGGCGAAGTACCGCCGCCACGCGGTCGGCATCATGGCTCGCCGCCAGCTCGTCTGGACGTGGGAGCAGTACCGCGGCTCGAACAACGGTCGCTCGCTTGAAGGGGCTGCGTAATCATGCGCGTCAATTTCACTGTCAACGGCCGTCAGCAGGAAGCCGACGACGTCTGGGAGGGCGAGTCCCTTCTCTACGTCCTGCGCGAGCGCCTGGGCCTTCCCGGTTCGAAGAACGCCTGTGAGCAGGGCGAGTGCGGTTCCTGCACCGTCCGTCTCGACGGCGTGCCGGTCTGTTCCTGCCTGGTCGCGGCCGGTCAGGTCGAGGGTCGCGACGTCGTGACCGTCGAGGGCCTGGCGGACTTCTCCAAGCAGCGCGAGGAGCACGGCCACGGCGGCGCGTGCGGCACCGGCGGCGGCTGCGGCAGCAAGGGCGGCGTCACCCTGGACGCGGCCAAGCAGTGGCAGGCCAAGCCCTCCGACTCGCAGACCGGTGAGGGCGTCGAGCTCTCCACCATCCAGCAGGCGTTCATCGACGCCGGCGCCGTCCAGTGCGGTTTCTGCACCCCGGGTCTGCTGATCCAGGCGGACGCACTGCTGGAGGAGAACCCCTCCCCGTCCGACCAGGACATCCGTGAGTCCCTGTCCGGCAACCTTTGCCGCTGCACGGGCTACGAGAAGATCCTCGACGCGGTCCGCCTGGCGGCCGCCCGTCAGTCTGAGGCGGTCTGACCATGGCCCAGAACACGCGTACGGTCGGCACGCCGACCAACGTCACGCAGAACCACCAGAAGGGCGGAATCGGCGAATCGATTCTGCGCCCGGACGGCACCCTCAAGGTGACCGGCGAGTTCGCGTACTCCTCGGACATGTGGCACGAGGACATGCTGTGGGGCCAGACGCTCCGCAGCACCGTCGCCCACGCCGAGATCGTCTCGATCGACATCTCCGAGGCCCTGGCGATGCCGGGCGTCTACTCGGTGCTGACGTACGACGACCTGCCGGCCGAGATGAAGAACTACGGCCTCGAGATCCAGGACACCCCGGTTCTCGCCAACGGCCGGGTCCGTCACCACGGTGAGCCGGTCGCCCTCGTGGCCGCCGACCACCCGGAGACCGCCCGCCGCGCGGCCGCCAAGATCAAGATCGACTACCGTGAGCTGCCGCTCGTCACGGACGAGGCCTCCGCCCTCGCCGCCGACGCGCCGCTGATCCACGAGGGCCGCGACGACCACCACATCGGTCACGTCCCGCACCCGAACATCGTGCACCGCCAGCCGATCATCCGCGGCAACGTGGAAGAGGCCCGCAAGCGCGCCGACGTCATCGTCGAGGGCGAGTACACCTTCGGCATGCAGGACCAGGCCTTCCTCGGCCCGGAGTCCGGTCTGGCCGTACCCACCGAGGACGGCGGCGTCGAGCTGTACGTCGCCACCCAGTGGCTGCACTCGGACCTCCAGCAGATCGCCCCGGTCCTCGGCCTGCCGCCGGAGAAGGTCCGCATGACGCTCTCGGGCGTCGGCGGCGCGTTCGGTGGCCGCGAAGACATCTCGATGCAGATCCACGCCTGCCTCCTGGCCCTGGCCACGAACAAGCCGGTCAAGATCGTCTACAACCGCTTCGAGTCCTTCTTCGGCCACGTGCACCGTCACCCGGCGAAGCTGTACTACGAGCACGGCGCCACCAAGGACGGCAAGCTCACGCACATGAAGTGCAAGATCGTCCTGGACGGCGGCGCGTACGCGTCCGCCTCCCCGGCGGTCGTGGGCAACGCCTCCTCCCTCTCGGTCGGTCCGTACGTCCTGGAGGACGTGGACATCGAGGCGATCGCGCTCTACACGAACAACCCGCCCTGTGGCGCGATGCGCGGCTTCGGCGCCGTCCAGGCCTGCTTCGCCTACGAGGCCCAGATGGACAAGCTCGCGGCGAAGCTGGGCATGGACCCGGTCGAGTTCCGCCAGCTCAACGCCATGGAGCAGGGCACGATCATGCCCACCGGCCAGGTCGTGGACGCTCCGGCGCCCGTCGCCGAGCTGCTGCGCCGGGTCAAGGCCCGCCCGCTGCCGCCGGAGCGCCAGTGGGAGTCCGCCGGCGAGAACGCGGACGTCCGCGCGCTGCCCGGTGGTCTGTCGAACACCACCCACGGTGAAGGCGTCGTCCGCGGCGTCGGCTACGCGGTCGGCATCAAGAACGTCGGCTTCTCCGAGGGCTTCGACGACTACTCCACCGCCCGCGTGGTCCTCCAGGCCATCAACGGCGAGGCCGTCGCGATGGTCCACACGGCCATGGCGGAGGTCGGCCAGGGCGGTATCACCGTCCACACCCAGATCGCCCGTACGGAGCTGGGTGTCACGCAGGTGACCATCCACCCGGCCGACACCCAGGTCGGCTCCGCCGGTTCCACGTCCGCCTCGCGGCAGACGTACATGACCGGTGGCGCGGTGAAGAACACCTGTGAGGCCGTCCGCGAGGCGGTCCTGGAGATCGGCCGGCGCAAGAACGGCTCGTACCACCCCGCGTGGGCGACCGCCGAGCTGCTCCTCGAAGGCGGCAAGGTCGTCACCGATGGCGGAGAGGTCCTCGCGGACCTGGCCGACATCCTGGAGGGCGAAGAGCCGATCGACATCGAGCTCGAGTTCCGCCACGCCGCGACCGAGCCCTTCGACCTGGTCACCGGCCAGGGCAACGGCCACGTCCAGTACACCTTCGCCGCGCACCGCGCGGTCGTCGAGGTGGACACCGAGCTCGGCCTCGTCAAGGTCGTCGAGCTGGCCACCGCCCAGGACGTCGGCAAGGCGCTGAACATGCTCTCCGTGGTCGGCCAGATCCAGGGTGGTACCACCCAGGGCCTGGGCGTCGCGATCATGGAAGAGATCATCGTCGACCCGAAGACCGCGAAGGTGCGCAACCCCTCCTTCACGGACTACCTGATCCCCACCATCCTCGACACCCCGACCATCCCGGTCGACGTCCTGGAGCTCGCCGACCCGAAGGCCCCCTACGGCCTGCGCGGCATGGGCGAGGCCCCGACCCTCTCGTCCACCCCGGCCGTCATCGCGGCGATCCGGGCGGCGACCGGTCTGGAGATCAACAAGACGCCGATCCGTCCGGAACTGCTCACCGGCACCCTCTAGGACGGCGTGGTCCGGGGGCCGCGAGGCCCCCGGACCCCCCAGATTTCCGGGCGGTGTGACACGGGAACGTCACACTTCCAGCCGCACCGCCCGGAGCACAGAAGTCCGGAGTCATCAGCACCGCACCGCTCGCGGTCAGTTTCACCGGCAGTACCCCCCGCAGTACACCCCGGTTCACCGACTACCCCAGGTGACACCAGGAGTACCAGCCGTACCGCAGAACCCTCGCAGTACCCGCAGTACACGCAGTGCACAATTTGCGTCGCCTCGGGCCGTCACCCCGGGTCGTGCAGCCAAACGCGTTTTCCCAAATCCCGTGTCTCCAATCTTTATGCGGGTGCCCCTTTGAACCTTGGGAGTTAGGCACCATGACCCAGTCCTCTGTGGAGTCCAAGCCCAGTGCGGAGGGAGCCGGAGACGGCTCTTCGTCCCCCGCCGGACAGTCTTGGCTCGACCGGTACTTTCACATCAGCAAGCGCGGTTCCAAGGTCAGCAACGAGGTTCGTGGCGGTATCACGACCTTCATGGCCATGGCCTACATCCTCCTGCTGAACCCCCTGCTGCTCTCGGGCGCGGATGTCAACGGCGACAAGATGGCCGCTTCGGCGATCATCACCGCCACGGCTTTCGCCGCAGCTGTCACGACGCTCCTCATGGGCTTCGTCGGCAAGGTCCCGCTCGCGCTCGCCGCCGGCCTCTCCGTGTCCGGCGTGCTGGCCTCGCAGGTGGCCCCCCAGATGACCTGGGCCCAGGCCATGGGCATGTGCGTGGTCTACGGCATCGTGATCTGTCTCCTGGTCGTCACCGGCCTCCGCGAGATGATCATGAACGCGATCCCGCTCGCGCTCAAGCACGCCATCACCATGGGCATCGGCCTCTTCGTCGCCCTGATCGGCTTCGTGAAGGCGGGCTTCGTGGGCAACGGCGGGGAGTTCATGCCCCCCGTCCAGCTCGGTGCGACCGGTGAGCTCTCCGGCTGGCCCGTGCTGCTCTTCGCGATCACCCTGGTTTCGATCTTCATGCTCCAGGCCCGCAAGGTGCCCGGCGCGATCCTGATCGGCATCGTCGGCGGCACCGTGCTCGCCGCGATCCTCAACGCCATCGTGGACATCGACCCGAAGGCCTGGAAGAACGGCCCGCCGGAGCTCTCCGGCTCCGCGGTCTCCGCGCCGGACTTCTCGCTCTTCGGCCACGTCTCCTTCGGCGGCTGGGGCGACGTCGGCTACATGACCGTCGGCATGATCGTCTTCACCCTGGTGCTCGCCGGCTTCTTCGACGCGATGGCCACCATCATCGGTGTCGGTACCGAAGCCAAGCTGGCCGACGAGCAGGGCCGCATGCCGGGCCTGTCCAAGGCGCTGTTCATCGACGGTGCCGGTGGCGCCATCGGTGGCATCTCCGGTGGCTCCGGCCAGACCGTGTTCGTCGAGTCGGCCACCGGCGTCGGCGAGGGTGCCCGCACGGGTCTCGCCTCCGTCGTCACGGGTCTGTTCTTCGCCGCCTGCCTCTTCTTCACCCCGATCACGCAGATCGTCCCGGGTGAGGTCGCTTCCGCGGCCCTGGTCGTCATCGGCGCGATGATGATGCAGAACGCCCGCCACGTGGACTGGGCCGACAGCTCGACCTCGATCCCGGTCTTCCTGACCGTCGTGGTCATGCCCTTCACGTACTCGATCACCGCTGGTGTCGCCGCGGGCGTCATCTCCTACGTCGCCATCAAGGTCGCGCAGGGCAAGGCCCGCGAGATCGGCGGCTTCATGTGGGCGCTGACCGGAATCTTCCTGGTCTTCTTCGCGCTCCACCCGATCGAGAGCTGGCTCGGCGTCGCCTGAGCCGGCCACGGCCCATCGGGCCGTACGGATCACCCCGCGTGATCTCTTGGCAGGAACCGCACCCTCCACGTATCCGATACTGGAAAACGAACCCCTCCGAGGAGGCCCCCATGCTGGACATCGCCGAAGAACTGAACCGGTGGGTCGAGCAGGGACGTGACTTCGCCGTCGCCACGGTCGTGGCGGTCGGCGGGAGCGCACCCAGGCAGCCCGGAGCGGCCCTCGCCGTCGACAGTGACGGCACGGCCATCGGTTCGGTCTCCGGTGGATGCGTGGAGGGTGCGGTGTACGAGCTGTGCCAGCAGGCGCTGGAGGACGGCGAGACCGTCCAGGAGCGCTTCGGCTACAGCGATGACGATGCCTTCGCCGTCGGTCTGACCTGCGGCGGAATCATCGACATCCTGGTGACCCCGGTCCCCGTGGGCTCTCCCGCACGGGAGGTGTTCGCGGCCGCGCTGGCCGCCGCCGCTCGCGGGGAGGCGGCGGCGGTCGCCCGGATCGCCGAAGGACCGGCCGAGCTCATGGGCCGCGCCGTACTCGTCCGGGGCGAAGGCTCCTACGAGGGCGGTTTCGGCGGTCACCCCGAGCTGGACCGCGCCATCGCCGACGAGGCCCGGGCCATGCTCGACGCCGGCAAGACCGGTGTGCTGGAGATCGGCGCCGACGGCCGCCTCTGCGGAGAGCCGCTCAAGGTGCTGGTCGAGTCCAGCGTCCCGCCGCCCCGGATGGTCGTCTTCGGAGCCATCGACTTCGCCTCCGCCCTGGTGCGGATCGGCAAGTTCCTCGGCTACCGGGTGACGCTGTGCGACGCCCGGCCCGTGTTCGCCACGAAGAAGCGCTTCCCCGAAGCGGACGAGATCGTGGTCGACTGGCCGCACCGCTACCTGGAGGAGCAGTCCTCCGCGGGCGGGCTCGACGGCCGGACGGTCCTGTGCGTCCTCACGCACGACGCCAAGTTCGATGTCCCGCTCCTCGAACTGGCACTCAAACTTCCCGTCGCCTACGTCGGCGCCATGGGCTCCCGCCGCACCCACGAGGACCGCAACAAGCGGCTCCGCGAGGTCGGCGTGACCGAGCTCGAACTGGCCCGGCTGCGCTCCCCGATCGGCCTGGACCTCGGGGCCCGCTCCCCGGAGGAGACCGCGCTGTCCATCGCCGCCGAGATCGTCGCCAACCGGCGCGGCGGCACCGGCGCGGCCCTGACGGGCGCGCACATCCCGATCCACCCGGATGTCGCGAACACGGTGATCAGCAGGATCGGTTCCGTCGCTTGAAGAGGTGACGGGCTGTAGCACGGTGTGGAAAGGGCGCAACCCCGTGGGGGTTGCGCCCTTTCGTTGTTCCGCCTATCTTACCGGCCGGTAACAGCGTCTCCCCGTAACGGAGTTGACCGGATGTCCGCCAGTCGATCGAGCACCCGCCGCACCCTGCCGGCCCTGGCGGCCGTGGCCGCGCTGGCTCTGGCCGCCCTCGCGGCGGGCCCGGTGTCCGCCGCCGGCGCCGTGGCGGCGGGAGCGGGACCGTCCGCGGCTGCGGGGGCCGCCGGTCCGGGCCCGCGCGAGGTCCTGTTCGTGGGCAACAACTGGGAGGGCACTGCCGACGTCCTCGCCTCCACCGGGAACCTGGCCAAGGTGGGCCGGATCGACATGGTCCCGGACAAGGAGGAGCGGCTCCGGGAGATCTACCTCAACCCGGTGAAGCTCGCCTACTTCCTGGGCGTCCGGACCACCGCGGGCGAGGGCCACGACCAGTTCGTCGACGACATGTACACCACCCCGGACGGGTCCGCCGTCGTCGCCTCCCGCCCCAGCTTCGCCGACGTCGTCTCCATCGACGTCCGCACCGGCCGGATCAACTGGCGCTTTCCCGTTGCCGGTTACCGGGCCGACCACATGGCCGTCTCCCCGGACGGCACCCGCGTGGCGGTCTCGGCCTCCACCGCCAACACCGTGCACGTCCTCGACATCGCGACCGGCCGGCAGGCCGGCTCCTTCGCCACCAGCGACAAACCGCACGAGAACACCTTCACCCAGGGCGGCCGGTTCCTGTGGAACAGCTCCATCGGTGACGTGACCTCCGCCCTCGACGCGCCCTGGCTGGACTGGACGAAGGGCGACCGCAGGATCACGGTCGCCGACGCGCAGACCCTCCGCCCGGTCCGGGTGATCGACATGCGGGCCCGGCTCGACGCCTTCGGGCGCTCCGACCTGTCCGATGCCGTGCGGCCCATGTCCTTCACCCCGGACGAGTCGAAGCTCTACTTCCAGGTGTCCTTCTTCAACGGCTTCGCCGAGTACGACGTGGCCGCCGACCGGATCACCCGGATCAAGACCCTCCCCGTGAACCCCGCCACCAGCACCGACCGCACGACCTGGGTCAACGACTCCCGGCACCACGGCATGTCCATGAGCCCGGACGGGTCCAAGCTGTGCATCGCGGGGACCATGGACGACTACGCGACCGTCGTGGACCGGGCCACCCTGGAGCAAGGGCCCCTCGTCCCCGCCGCCAAGCCCTACTGGGCCACGGTCGACGGCGACGGCTCCGGCTGCGTGATCTCCGAGAGCGCCGCCGACCAGGTCACCGCCATCGACTTCGCCACCGGCGCCAAGCGGGTGTCCGTACCCGTCGGAGACCACCCCCAGCGGGTCCGGCTCGGACACGTCCCCGCGGACTGGACGGGGCCCGCCGCGCACTGACCCGGCGGCGCCTCCGGGGTCAGCCGTGCGGGCCGGGGTCAGCCGGGCAGGCCGATCCGGGCTGCCGCCATGCCGAAGGAGGTGCTCAGGACGGCGGTGGAGATCCCGTCGCCCAGCCGGTGCAGGTCCTCCTCGCGGTAACGCTTCGCCTTCTGGTGCCAGTTGAGGACGCCTGCGAGCCAGTCCTGCAACTCGCGCACGTAGCCGTCGAGTCCGGCGCGGGCCTCCGCGTCCAGCTTCCAGTCCTCGTAGAGAAGCGGCAGCTGGGTGGCGACGATGTGCTCGAACTCCTCGGTGCGCTGCGTCAGCAGGGAGTGGCAGATGCGCAGGGCCTCCGGATAGCCGATGTCGAAGAAGTTGCGGGTGACGAGCACGTAGTTGTGGACCTCGCCCTCGACCTCCACTTCCTTCTGGTACGAGAAGATGTCGTTGATCAGGCAGCCGGCGTCGGCGGCCGCGTTCTCCAGGGAGCGGATGATGCCGGAGGAGTAGATCGCCTCCGGGATGCCCCGGCCCTCCAGGCCGAGCCGGCACAGGTACATGGTGAGGTAGCTGCCGAAGGTGCGGCGGCGCATCTCGGCGTAGTCCACCGGATCCGGAATGCGGTTCAGGATCTGGTTGTCCACCTCCCACAGCCAGCTCTCCAGCATGTCCACCAGGGTGGCCCGGAACTCCGCGCGCACCGTCGGGCCCATGTCCCGGCTTGTGCGCACCCACAGGTCGCCGAGGGCGCGCTCCATCGCGGTGGCCGGCACGGCCTGTTCGGCGTGGTCCAGCGGGATCATGGAGAGGAGCCGGGCGTGCGTGGCCTTGGCGGCCGCCGCGTTCTTGGGCTGGGCGAAGACCACCGGGTAGTAGTCGTCCCCGTACGTACCCCAGGTCAGCCAGCAGGCGTTGAGGGTCAGGGCCTCGGGGGTGGCGTCCGGGTCGAGGCCCGCGGAGCAGAGCGCGAAGTCGTAGCCGCGCACCTTCTCCTCGTTCCAGATCGCGGAGCCGGGGTCGCCGATCTGCGGGTCGAGCAGTCCCATCTCCCGGGCCCAGGCCACGGATTCCTCGCGGGCGCGGGCGTGGTGCGGGCTGACCGTGAGCGGGAACGGCATGTAGACGTCCGGGATGACGGACGGGCCGGTGTGCTCGAACGGGACGTGGGTGAACGAGCGCCGGCGCAGCTCCAGGGCGCGGGGGGCGAAGAGGGAGCGGAGGTCGAGGGCGGTGGTGCCGAGACCCGTCGGCATGAACGGCAGGGTGACCGGGGCGGTGGCCCGGGCCTCCTTGTTCATGTAGCGGCTGGAGACCATGTGCCATTCGTGGCCGCCGGACTGCCAGTCCTGGAGGCCCTTGGCGTAGGCGAGGACGGCGGCGATCTCGGCCGGGTCCAGGGCGTGGTCGGCGAAGAGCTGGGGGAGTTCGGCGAGGGCGGTCTGCTCGAACTGCTGGAGCCGGGAGGTGAGGAGGTCGTTGGAGGCGTCGGCGGCCTCCTGGGTGGTGCAGCCGAGGAAGGTCTCCAGCACCAGGATGGCGTTGGAGAGTTCGCCCTCCTCGGAGACCTCGCGCTGGTAGGAGAAGATGTCGTTCCGGATGTGCACGGCGTCCGAGAAGGAATCGCGCAGCACGCCGAGGGGGCGGGAGTGCGCGACGCGGGCCGGAACCTCCGCGGCGACGTACTCGATGAGGCCGGCCGACCAGGGCGCGCCGCCGACCTTGCGGCGCATCTCGATGTACTCGAGGGGGTTGGAGACCCGGCCGATGTTGATGTTGGCGAGTTCCCACATGGACTCGTCGAGCAGGTTCTTGGTGGACAGGGAGAACCGTTCCCGCCAGTCCATCGACATGGCGGGGACCGTACGGGCCCACAGGTCGGCGAGTCCCGCCTCGACGGGGTTGGTGGCCTCGGGGAACCCGTCCGCCAGGTCCATCGGCATGAAGGCGCCGAGCCGGTCGAGATAGGCCTTGGCGCCCTCGCGGTCCTGGGAGCGCTTGAACATCTCCAGGAAGTGGTCGTCGAAGAAGAACACCCACACGTACCAGTCGGTGACCAGCGACAGCGCTTCGCTGTCGCAGTCGGGGTGGGTGTACGAGCAGAGCAGGGCGTAGTCGTGCGAGTCGAGGTCGCGCTCCTCCCAGACGCCGGAACCTTCCAGCATCCCGAAGTCGCGGGCCCACCGCTTGGTGTGGACCCTGGCGTCCTCCAGGTGGGGGTTCAGTCGTGCCGGATAAGGCACATAGAAATCCGGCAGTTGAAACGGCTGCGTCACGGCAGGGTGGGCCTTTCGTCTGACTGTCTCGTCCTCGTCGGTTTCCTCACGAGATCAGCAGGGCCCTACCCCGGGTGCCGGTGGGATAAGGGGGAGTTCACTTCATCAGGTGACGTGTGCGCCGTTCTGTGACGGATGGGGCCGGTGGCCGGTAGAGGGGTGGGGGAGGCGCGGCCGGGAAGGGCAGGGGAGAGGCGCCCGGGAGGGGCCGGGGAGGTGGTGACCCTCCCCGGCGCGGCGGCTCAGGCCCCGGCGGACTTCCGCTCGTCGAAGGCCGGGTAGAACTTGCGCAGCAGGCCGAAGGTCTCGGGGAAGTCGAGCTGGCCCGGGGCGGAGCTGGCCCCGAAGAAGGAGTAGGTGATCCGGGATCCGAGGGCGGGGAAGAAGACGCGGGACACGGCCCCGGCCTCGCCCATGGCGATGACGATCAGCCGGGTGTCCTCGGCTCCGGCGCGCAGCAGGAGCGAGGCCAGCCGTCGTACGTCGTCCTCGGAGCGCACCATCGTGGACACCTTGACCACATCGGCGCCGGCGCTCTTCGCGTCGTCGATGACGGCCTGGAGTTCCTCGGTGGCCGGGGTGAATTCGAAATTGTGATAGGAGACGAGCGCCACCGTGTCGTGCCGGTGGGCCGCCTCGATCACCTCGGACAGGATTTCCCCGGAGGAAAGCTCGATGTCCACGGCGTCGACCTGAGGGGCGAGCGCACGGAACAGTTCGAGCCGCTGCGCCTCGGTGCCCTTCCACTCTCCGCCTTCGCGGGCGGACCGGATCGTGGCCAGGACCGGCAGTGTCTTGAACTCGTCCACCTGGGCCAGGACATGGTCCGTTCCGGTCGCCGCGTACCGGTCGACGCGCAGTTCGGCCACGTCGACGCCGGCGCTCTTCGCGGCGTGGGCGCGCGGCTCGGTCTCGCTGTCGTCGAAGCTGACGGCCACCAGCGGAATCCCGCCGTCGAGAAGCGCCCGCAGTGAATTCATTTCTTGGTCACAGCCTTTTCGATTCCGATATCCGACGCGAAGTACAGGGGGAACGGGGCGGATTATACGTGGAATCCACCGGGGTGAGGGGGGTGCGCCCGCCCCTTGGTCGGGCGGGCGCCCGGCGGGCCCGAAGGCGCTGGTGTCGCACCCCCGGATGCTTGTCCGATTGTTCTAGGTTTGTGACATCAGTTCATACGTTGTGATTCCGGAGGGACACTCATGGCGATCGACCTCGACAAGGTGCTGGACAAGGCGTGGGCCGACAAGCCGCTCGCGGAGGTGCTCGCGGCGCCGGTGGCCGCGCTCAAGGGCGTCACCGACAAGGACGGCGAGCTGCTGCAGGAGGCCTTCGGCGTCAAGACCGTCGCCGACTTCGGCCAGCTGAAGTACGCGCGCTGGGCGCAGGCGCTCGTCGCGCTGAACCAGACCACCAAGTAGCGGGACCGCCCCGGGTGGCAGGCCCCCCCCGGGCGCAGACTCTCCGCAGGCGCACCGGCTACCCGGCGGGCCTCAGCTCCCCGCCGGGATGGGCCGCGCGCCAGGCCTCGATGGACAGGTCCCAGTCGTCGCCCGTCAGGGCGGTGAGGGACGCGGGGAAGAGGCCGTCCTCCTCCTTCGCGATGTGGTGGTGGAGCTCGTCCACCGCCCGGCGCAGGGCCTCGGCGTCCTCCGGGTCCGCGAGGTCGGCGCCGGCGAGGAACGCCGCCAGCTCGCGGTGCTCCCCGACCAGCGCCGCGATGTACGGGGCGTACTCCGGGTCCCGCTCCATGACCGAGAAAAGGCCGTCCTCCTCGCCCTTCCAGTGGGCGAGGAGGAGGGCCGTCATCTCCGTGACGAGGGCGCGCGCCCTCGTGAGGTCCCCCGCGTCCAGGGCGCGCAGGGCGTCGCCCCCGGCGTTCGTCACCGCCTCGTGCTCGGCGATGAACTCCTTGATCAGCGGGATCTCACGGCAGCCGCAGTAATGGCACATGCGGCCAGTCTGGTCCAGCGGGTGTCCGGTTAGTCGCTTTCGCCTTCGAGGTTGCCCTCCGTGTCCAGGTACACCTGGCGCAGCGCTTCCAGGACCTGCGGGTCCGGCTTCTCCCACATGCCGCGGGACTCGGCCTCCAGCAGCCGCTCCGCGATCCCGTGCAGGGCCCAGGGGTTGGCCTCCTCCAGGAAGGCGCGGTTCTCCGGGTCCAGGACGTACGTCTCGGTCAGCTTGTCGTACATCCAGTCGGCGACCACACCGGTCGTGGCGTCGTAGCCGAAGAGGTAGTCGACCGTGGCCGCCAGCTCGAACGCACCCTTGTAACCGTGACGGCGCATCGCCTCGATCCACTTCGGGTTCACGACGCGGGCGCGGAAGACTCGGGAGGTCTCCTCAACCAGCGTGCGCGTCTTGACCGTCTCGGGCCGGGTCGAGTCGCCGATGTACGCCTCGGGGGCCGTGCCGCGCAGGGCGCGGACGGTGGCCACCATGCCGCCGTGGTACTGGAAGTAGTCGTCGGAGTCGGCGATGTCGTGCTCACGGGTGTCGGTGTTCTTCGCCGCGACCGTGATCCGCTTGTAGGCGGTCTCCATCTCCTCGCGCGCCGCGCGCCCCTCCAGGCCACGGCCGTACGCGTACCCGCCCCACACCGTGTAGACCTCCGCGAGGTCGGCGTCGGTGCGCCAGTCGCGGGAGTCGATCAGCTGCAGGATGCCCGCGCCGTACGTGCCCGGGCGCGAGCCGAAGATACGGGTGGTGGCCCGCCGCTCGTCCCCGTGCACGGCCAGGTCGGCCTGCGCGTGGGCCCGTACGAAGTTGTCCTCGGCCGGCTCGTCCAGCGAGGCCGCCAGCCGTACCGCATCGTCCAGCAGGCCGATGACGTGCGGGAACGCGTCGCGGAAGAAGCCCGAGATGCGCAGGGTCACGTCGATGCGCGGACGGCCGAGCTCGGCGAGCGGGATCGGCTCCAGGCCGGTGACCCGGCGCGAGGCCTCGTCCCAGACCGGGCGGACGCCGAGCAGCGCCATGGCCTCGGCCACGTCGTCGCCCGAGGTGCGCATCGCGCTCGTGCCCCACAGGGACAGGCCGACGGACGCGGGCCATTCCCCGTTGTCCGTGCGGTAGCGGGTGAGGAGGGAGTCGGCGAGGGCCTGGCCCGTCTCCCACGCGAGGCGCGAGGGGACGGCCTTCGGGTCCACCGAATAGAAGTTGCGGCCGGTCGGCAGCACGTTCACCAGACCGCGCAGCGGGGAGCCGGACGGGCCCGCCGGGACGAACCCGCCGTCCAGGGCCCTGACCACGTGGGCGATCTCGTCGGTGGTGCCGGCCAGGCGCGGCACGACCTCGCGGGCCGCGAAGTCCAGTACGGCCGCCACGTCCGCCGAGTGCCCGGCAGCCGCGGAAGCCACCGCGTCGGGGGCCCAGTTCGCGTCCTCCATCGCCTGGACCAGCGCGCGGGCCGTCTCCTCCGCCTCGTCGGCGGAGGTGCGGGTGGCCGCGGACTCGTCGAGCCCGAGCGCCTCGCGCAGACCCGGCAGCGCCGTCGTACCGCCCCAGATCTGGCGGGCGCGCAGGATGGAGAGGACCAGGTTGACCCGGGACTCGCCGGTCGGGGCGCCGCCCAGCACGTGCAGACCGTCGCGGATCTGGGCGTCCTTGATCTCGCACAGCCAGCCGTCGACGTGCAGGAGGAAGTCGTCGAAGCCGTCGTCGTCCGGGCGCTGTTCCAGACCCAGGTCGTGGTCCAGCTTCGCGGCCTGGATCAGGGTCCAGATCTGCGCGCGGATGGCCGGCAGCTTCGCCGGGTCCATCGCCGAGATCTGGGCGTACTCGTCGAGGTGCTGCTCCAGGCGCGCGATGTCGCCGTACGACTCCGCGCGCGCCATCGGCGGCACCAGGTGGTCCACCAGGGTTGCGTGCACCCGCCGCTTCGCCTGCGTGCCCTCGCCCGGGTCGTTGACCAGGAACGGGTAGATGAGGGGCAGGTCGCCGAGCGCGGCGTCGGGGGCGCAGGACGCCGACAGGCCGGCGTTCTTGCCCGGCAGCCACTCCAGGTTGCCGTGCTTGCCCAGGTGGATCATCGCGTCGGCGCCGAAACCGCCGTCCTCGGCGCGGGCCTGGATCCAGCGGTACGCGGCCAGGTAGTGGTGCGAGGGCGGCAGGTCCGGGTCGTGGTAGATCGCGATCGGGTTCTCGCCGAAGCCGCGCGGCGGCTGGATGAGGACGAGGAGGTTGGCGCGGCGCAGGGCCGCGAGGACGATGTCGCCCTCGGGGTTCGAGGAACGGTCCACGAACATGTTGCCCGGGGCCTCGCCCCAGTGCTGCTCGACGCTCTCGCGCAGATCGGCCGGAAGCTCCGCGAACCAGCGCTTGTAGTCGGCCGCCGGGATGCGGACCGGGTTGCGGGCCAGCTGCTCCTCGGTGAGCCAGTCCTGGTCGTGGCCGCCGGCCTCGATCAGGGCGCGGATCAGCTCGTCGCCGTCGCCGGACACCAGGCCCGGGAGGTCCTCGACGGGACCGAAGTCGTAGCCGCCCGCGATGAGCGTGCGCAGCAGCTCCACGGCGCTGGCCGGGGTGTCCAGGCCGACCGCGTTGCCGATGCGGGAGTGCTTGGTGGGGTACGCGGACAGGACGAGGGCGACCTTCTTGTCGCGGCGCTCGATGTGGCGCAGGCGGGCATGCCGGACCGCGATGCCGGCCACGCGGGCGGCCCGCTCGGCGTCGGCGACGTAGGCGGGCAGCCCGTCCTCGTCCAGCTCCTTGAAGGAGAACGGGACGGTGATCAGACGGCCGTCGAACTCCGGGACGGCGACCTGGGTGGCGGCGTCGAGCGGGGACAGGCCCTCGTCGTTCTCCTCCCAGGCGGACCGGGAGCCGGTCAGGCACAGGGCCTGCAGGATCGGCACACCGAGGGCGGCCAGGGCGCCGGCGTCCCAGGACTCGTCGTCACCGCCGGCCGAGGCGGTGGCGGGCTTGGTGCCGCCGGCGGCGAGGACCGTGGTGACGATCGCGTCGGCGGACGCGAGCTGTTCGATCAGCTCCGGCTCCGGGGAGCGGAGGGAGGAGACGTAGAGGGGGAGCGCCTGGGCGCCGTGGGCCTCGATCGCCTCGGAGAGGGTGTGCACGAAGGCGGTGTTGCCGCTCATCTGGTGCGCGCGGTAGTAGAGCACCGCGACGCGGGGGCCCTCGGTGCGCTGGGCGGTGCGCTCCAGGGGGCCCCAGGTGGGGGAGGCCGCCGGGGGCTCGAAGCCGTGGCCGGTCAGCAGCACGGTGTCGGAGAGGAAGCGGGCGAGCTGGTCGAGGTTGGCCGGGCCGCCGTGGGCGAGGTAGCCGTGCGCCTCGGCGGCGATGCCGATCGGGACGGTCGAGGCTTCCATCAGCTGCGCGTCGGGGGCCTGTTCGCCGGTCAGCACCACCACCGGGCGGGTCTGGCCGGGGGCCAGGAGCACGTCGAGGCCGTCCTGCCAGGCGCGGAGGCCGCCGAGGAGGCGTACGACGACGAGGGTGACGCCGTCGAGGAGACCGGGGAGGTCGTCGAGGGGAAGGCGGGCGGGGTTCGCGAACCGGTACGGGACGGGGGCGTCCGCCGTGTTCGCGGCGCGGGCACTGAGCAGATCGGTGTCGGACGTCGACAGCAGCAGGATCATGCGGCGGCAGGCCTTCCTCGGGGTTTCCGCGCCCCGGGCAGTGAGGACGGCGGGAGTTCCTGACTCATCCGGGGCCGGGGCCGCGGATTCACAGTGGCGGGACCGCGCCGGAATCGCACCGGGCTTCCTCCCATGTCGCCGTCCTCGGCGATGGCGGGCCTGTTGGCCGCCTTGGACTCATCCTAGGGGGCGGTGTCCCTGGTCGGGAGTTCGGGGGCTGGTCGTCGGAGTGGGTGGGGTGGCTGCGGGTGGGGCGGTGCCGGGGGCGGGGTGGGGTGTTGTCCGGGACTGCATGATTTAGGCGCCCTGTCCCCAACATTCGACAGTCAGGCAATGCCTCGCGCCACAAATCACGCTCTACGTCCCGGACAACACCCCACCCCGCCCCCGTCCCCGCCCCGGCCGACCGCAGCCACCGGCCCGGCGCGCCACCACTGCCCCGGTACGCCATCACTGACACCGGCCGGGGTGTGTTCCTTTCAGCCGTCCGGCGTTTGAGGACGGGGGTCTGGGGCGGAGCCCCAGGGGGTCCGGGCGTAGCCCGGGGCCTTTTCCCGGCCCCGGCCGGGGATACCCCCCCCTCAGCCTCGCCGGCGTTTGAGGCGCGGGTCCGGGCCGGCCCGGGGAACGGGGGAAGGGCGGGTAGGGGAGCTCTGCCCCGCGCAGCGGCACGTGGGTGTCCGGGCCGGGCCGGATGGTTCGGGTGGGGGTGGCCCGTGGGGGCGGACGGTTCCTGCGGAGGCGGGTGCGTGTGCGGGATTCGCGGGGTCGGGGGGCCGGAGCGGGGTGGTGTGGGACACAGGGGATGCGCGCAGAATCGTGGGTATGCTCGCCGCCATGCCCACGCCCCCCTCCGCCACCGCGCGGGACGAACCCGTCATACGGGACCGCGGCGACGCCTGCCCCGGCGCGCTGCGCCTGCATGCCGCCGATGACGGGTACCTGGCGCGGGTCCGGATCCCGGGAGGTCTGCTCACCGTCCGGCAGGCCGAGGCGCTGGCGCTGGCCGCCGACCGTTTCGGGGACGGGCACCTGGAACTCACCTCGCGCGGGAACGTGCAGCTGCGCGGGCTCGCCGAAGGCTGCGGCGCGGGGCTCGCGGAGCTGCTGGACGAGGCCGGGCTGCTGCCCGCCCCGAGCCACGAGCGGGTACGGAACGTCGTGGCGACCCCGCTGTCCGGGATCCTGGACGACGGCCGTCCCCATGTGACCCCCTGGGTCGGGGAGTTGGACCGGCTGCTGTGCGCGAGCACCCGCGCCGCAGCCCTGTCCGGGCGGTTCCTCTTCGCCGTCGACGACGGGCGCGGGGACGTCGCCGCCCTCGACCCCGATGTCACCCTGCTCGGCGGACCGCGGGGCCGGGCGCTGGTCCGGCTCGGCGCGGCCCCGGACGCCGTGGAGGTGGACGCCGCCGACGCGCCCCGGGCGGCGCTGCTCGCGGCCGAGTACTTCCTCGACCGCGCGGACGCCGCCGGCACCCGCGCCTGGCGGGTGTCCGAGCTGCCCGCCGTACACGCCCTGGATGCTGCGGAGTTGGCCCTGCGGCTCGGGGCGGCCGGGATCGCCGCGGCCGTCGTCGCCGGGGTGGAGTGGCCGTACGCGCCGCCGCCCGGGCCCTGGGGCCCCGGCACCGGCGACCGGCCCGCGCTGTGCGTCCTGCCCCGGCTGGGCCGGCTGACCTCGGAGCAGTGGCGGGTGCTGGTGCGCGTCGCGGACGAGGGCGGTGACGGTGAGCTGCGGGTCACTCCGTGGCGGAGCATCGTCCTGCCCCGCGTGAGCGTCCGGCGGCCGGTCGACGGCTACGCGCGGCTCGTGGCCGCGGGACTGTCCGTCGCGCCCGACGGCCCCTGGGAGTCCGTCACCGCCTGTACCGGGCAGCCCGGTTGCGCCAAGGCGCTGTCCGATGTGCGCGCCGATGCGCGGGCCGTGGTGGAGGTGCGGGGAGAGTCCTCGGCCGGGGCGCCCGTGCACTGGTCCGGCTGCGAGCGCCGCTGCGGGCATCCGCGCGGCACCGCCTGGATCGACCTCGTCGCCACCCCCGACGGGTACCGCCTCGACGGTCGTCCGGTGCCCTCCCGCGAACTTGCCCAGGCCGTCGCCGAAGCGCGCAGCCAACCCCGAGTGTCCGAAGCCGCAGTGAAGAAATGAGCGAGTACACCGTGTTCGAGTACGAGAAGGACGGCGCCGAGATCTACCGCCAGTCCTTTGCCACGATCCGCGCCGAGGCGGACCTTTCCGGGCTGCCCGCCTCGGTCGCCCAGGTCGCGGTGCGCATGATTCACGCCTGCGGGATGACCGACCTGACCCGGGACCTGGGCTACTCGCCCGAGGTCGTCCTGCGGGCGCGCGCCGCCCTGGAGGCCGGTGCGCCGATCCTGTGCGACGTGCAGATGGTCGCCAGCGGGGTCACCCGCAAGCGGCTGCCCGCCAACAACGAGGTCGTCTGCACGCTCTCCGACCCGGCCGTGCCCGCCCTCGCCGCGAAGATGGGTACCACGCGCAGCGCCGCTGCCCTCGAAGTCTGGCGGGACCGGGGCCTGTTGGAGGGTTCGGTGATCGCCGTCGGGAACGCGCCGACCGCGCTCTTCCGGCTCCTGGAGATGATCGAGGAGGGCGCCCCGCGCCCCGCCGCGGTCATCGGGGTCCCCGTCGGGTTCATCGGCGCCGCCGAGTCCAAGGACGCCCTCGCCGAACACCCCTCCGCACTCGACCACTTGATCGTCCGCGGCCGCCGCGGCGGCAGCGCCATGGCCGCGGCCGCCCTCAACGCCATCGCGAGCGTGGCCGAATGAGCACCGGAAAGCTGTACGGCGTCGGGCTCGGGCCCGGCGACCCCTCACTGATGACGCTGCGCGCCGTCGAGGTGATCGCGGAGGCCGATGTGGTCGCGTACCACTCCGCCCGCCACGGCCGCTCGATCGCCCGCTCCATCGCCGCGAAGCACCTGCGCTCCGACCACATCGAGGAGCCGCTGGTCTACCCGGTCACCACCGAGACCACCGACCACCCCGGCGGCTACCAGGGCGCGATGGAGGAGTTCTACGAGGCCTCCGCCGCCCGGCTCGCCGTCCACCTGGACGCCGGCCGGACCGTCGCCGTGCTCGCGGAGGGCGACCCGCTCTTCTACAGCTCGTACATGCACATGCACAAGCGGCTCTCCGAGCGGTACGAGACCGAGGTGATCCCCGGGGTGACCTCGGTGAGCGCCGCCGCCGCCCGGCTCGGAACCCCGCTCGTCGAGGGCGAGGAGGTGCTGACGATCCTGCCCGGCACCCTCTCCGAGGAGGAGCTCACGGCCCGCCTCGCCGCCACCGACTCGGCGGTCGTGATGAAGCTCGGCCGCACCTTCCCCGCCATACGGCGGGCCATGGAGAACAGCGGCCGGCTCGCCGAGGCGCGCTACGTGGAGCGCGCCACGATGGAGGGGGAGCGCACCGGCGTCCTGGCGGACACCGACCCCGACTCCGTCCCCTACTTCGCCGTCGCCGTGCTGCCCAGCCGGATCGGGAACCCCGGCAGCGTGCCCTCCGGCCCCGGAGAGGTCGCCGTGGTCGGCACCGGTCCGGCCGGGCCGCTGTGGCTGACCGCCGAGACGCGGCGGGTGCTGGCCGACGCCGAGGTGCTGGTCGGGTACACGACCTACCTGGACCGGGTCCCGGTCAAGCCGGGCCAGATCCGGCACGGCTCGGACAACAAGGTCGAGTCGGAGCGCGCCGAGTTCGCGCTCGACCTGGCCCGGCGCGGCAAGCGGGTGGCCGTGGTCTCCGGCGGCGACCCCGGGGTCTTCGCGATGGCCACCGCCGTCCTGGAGGTCGCCGCGCAGGACGCCTACCGCGACGTGCCGGTACGGGTACTGCCCGGGGTGACCGCCGCCAACGCGGCGGCCGCCGCGGCCGGAGCCCCGCTCGGCCACGACTACGCCACCGTCTCCCTCTCCGACCGGCTCAAGCCCTGGGAGGTCATCGCCGAGCGGCTGCGTGCGGCCGCCGCGGCCGACCTCGTACTCGCCCTGTACAACCCGGGCTCGCGGAGCCGGACGTGGCAGGTCGCGCAGGCCCGGGAGCTGCTGCTGGAACTGCGCTCACCGCATACCCCGGTGGTCGTCGCGCGCGACGTGGGCGGGCCGGAGCAGTCGGTCCGGATCGTCACGCTGGCCGAACTGGAGCCGTCCGAGGTGGACATGCGGACGATCCTGCTGATCGGCTCCTCGCAGACCCAGGTGACCGAGCGGCCCGACGGGTCGCGGGTGACCTGGACTCCGCGCCGCTACGGCTGAGCGGAGCGGTACCGCGTCTTCGGTGCGTGTGCGGTCGTGAGGAGGCCCGGGGTGGTTCGCCGCCCCGGGCCTTTCCGTTTCGCGCGGGTCCCTACCGGGCCGGAGGCAGGGTCACGGTCATGACCGGGCTCGGGGGGCCCACCGGGGGAGTCCAGTCCAGTGTCGGGGTGTGGGGCGGCGCGGGCGGCGGCGTGGGGCCCCGGTTGGGGTTCTGCGGAACCGACGAGGCGCGCGGCTTCGCCCCCGGGGTGCGCGAGGTGCCGGGCCCGGGGGCCGGGCGGGAGGCCCCCGTCGTCGGGGCCGCGCCGGCGACGGAGGCCGAGGGTACGGGGTCCTGCGCCGGCGATCCGGTCGGCACGGGCGTGCCGGTGGACAGGGGCGTACCGGACGGTTCGGCGGCGGTCGTCGCCGGCACCGCGGCCGGCTTGTGTGCCGGCCCGCCGCCCGAGCAGCCGCCCGCGAGCAGACCGCCGACCAGCAGGGCCGCCACCGCTGAGGAGACTCTGCCGACGGCGCTCATGACCTGCCCTTTCGTACGCGTGCACGATCAACGCGGCAGATCGTAGCCCAGCCGCTCCAGGGCTTCGGCGACCGAGGCCGCCAACGGGACGCCCTCGGGGACCGGCGGGCGGCGCACGACGAGGACCGGGATGCCCGCCTCGCGGGCGGCGGCGAGTTTCGGGGCGGTGGCCGAGCCGCCGCTGTCCTTGGTGACCAGGAGGTCGATGCGATGGCGGGCCAGCAGGTCCCGTTCGTCGGCCAGGGTGAACGGGCCGCGGGCGAGCAGGACTTCGAGGCGCGGCGGAGCGGGTGCGGCGGGGGGATCCACCGAACGCACCAGGAACCAGGGCTCCGTGAGGTGCGCGAAGCTGTGCAGGCCCATGCGGCCGGTGGTCAGGAAGGCGCGGGTGCCGAGGCCGGGGAGCAGGGCGGCCGCCCCGGTGAGGGAGTCCGCGAAGTGCCAGTCGTCTCCGGGGCCCGGAGTCCAGCCGGGGCGGCGCAGCGCGAGCAGCGGAACACCCGAACGGGCGGCCGCAGCGGCCGCGTTGAAGCTCATCCGCTCCGCGAAGGGGTGCGTGGCGTCGACCAGGTGCGTGACCCGGTGGGCGCCGATCCAGGCAGCCAGCCCGTCCGGGCCGCCGAAGCCGCCGATCCGGGTCTCGCCGGGCGGGAGCACCGGAGCGGCGACCCGGCCGGCCAGGGAGGTGGTCACCCGGGGCGGGCCCGGGGCGGCGGCCAGCGCCTCCGCGAGGCGGCGGGCCTCGGTGGTGCCGCCGAGGATCAGGACGTGCCGACCCGGGGCGGCAGGATCGCGCGGACCCGGGGCGGGCGGATCAGCAGGCATGCCGGTCGCGCTCGGCGGAGTACAGGTGGCTGTCGCGGAACTGCTCGGCGCCCAGGGTGCGGCCCACCAGGATGACGGCCGTGCGGACCAGCCCGGCCTCCTTCACCTGGGCGGCGATGTCGGCCAGCGTCCCGCGCAGGATCAGTTCGTCGGGGCGGCTGGCCATCGCGACCACCGCCGCCGGGCACTCGGCTCCGTAGTGCGGCAGGAGTTCGTCCACGACCCGGTCCACGTAGCGGGTGGCCAGGTGGAGGACGAGGAGCGCACCGCTGCGGCCCAGCGTGGCGAGGTCCTCGCCGGGCGGCATCGGCGTGGCCTGCTGGGAGATCCGGGTCAGGATCACGGTCTGGCCGACGGTGGGGACGGTCAGCTCCCGCTTCAGCGCGGCGGCCGCCGCGGCGAAGGCGGGGACGCCGGGGACGACCTCGTACGGGATGCCGGCCGCGTCGAGCCGCCGCATCTGCTCCGCGACGGCGCTGAAGACGGACGGGTCGCCGGAGTGGAGCCGGGCCACGTCCTGGCCCGCCGCGTGCGCCCGTACGCACTCGGCGATGATCTCGTCCAGGTTCAGCTGCGCCGTGTCGACGAGGCGGGCGTCCGGCGGGCATTCGGCGAGCAGCTCGCGCGGGACCAGGCTGCCCGCGTACAGGCAGACGGGGGCGGCGGCCAGCGTCCGGGCGCCGCGCACCGTGATCAGGTCGGCGGCCCCGGGGCCCGCACCGATGAAGTACACGGTCATATCGTCTGATCCACCATTTCGGGGTCGGGCTGCTCGGGGTGCTCGGGCTGGGACTGCGGGTGGGACGGGTACGGCTTGGTGACCGTCCACTGGGTGACGGGCATCGCCTGGCGCCAGCCCGTGAAACCGCCGACCGGTACGGCGTGCGCGACGGCCAGTTTGACCAGTTCGCCGCCGTGGCGGCGGTAGCGGTCGGCGAGGACCGCCTCCGACTCCAGGGTGACGGTGTTGACCACGAGCCGGCCGCCGGGGGCCAGCGCCTCCCAGGCTGCGTCGAGCAGGCCCGGCGCGGTCAGGCCGCCGCCGATGAACACCGCGTCGGGGGCCGGCAGTCCGGCGAGCGCGTCGGGTGCGGAACCGGTGACCACGCGCAGGCCGGGAACGCCGAGCGCGGCCGCGTTACGGGTGATCCGCGCGGCCCGCTCCGTCACCCGCTCCACGGTCACCGCCCGGCAGGACGGGTGCGTGCGCATCCACTCGATGCCGATGGAACCGGAGCCGCCGCCGATGTCCCACAGGAGCTCGCCCGGGGCGGGGGCGAGGGCGCACAGGGTGGCGGCGCGGACGTGGCGCTTGGTGAGCTGGCCGTCGTGCTCGTAGGCGGTGTCGGGCAGGCCGGGGGTCGCGCCGAGCCGGGGGGTGGGGGCGTCGGGGTCGCGGCGGCAGTCGACGGCGACCACGTTGAGGGGGTCGCCGGGCGGGTGTTCCCAGCTCCGGGCGAGGCCCTCGTACGTGTCCTCGTGCTCGGAGCCGAGCTGTTCCAGGACGCGCATCCGGCTGGGGCCGAAGCCCTGCTCTCGAAGCAGAGCGGCGATCTCGTTCGGGGTCACTGCTCCGGCGCTCAGCACCAGCACCCGGCGGCCCTCGTACAGCGCGGCCGCGAGCCGGGCCACCGGACGGCCCACCACCGTGACCACCTCGGTGTCCTCCACCGGCCAGCCGAGGCGGGCGCAGGCGTAGGACACGGAGGAGGGGTGCGGGACGACGTGCAGGGCGCCGGCTCCGAGCTCCTCGGACAGGGCGCGGCCGATCCCGTAGAACATCGGGTCGCCGCTGGCCAGTACCGCGATGCGGCGGCCCGCGTGCTCGGCCATCAGCTTCGGCACGGCCGGACGCAGCGGGCTGGGCCACGCCACCCGGACGCCGCCGCATTCCCCGGGCGGGAGCAGGTCCAGCTGGCGCGGCCCGCCGATCAGCACCTCGGCCCCGGCCAGCGCGGTCCGCGCGGGGGCGGTGAGCCCGGCCCAGCCGTCGGCGCCGAGGCCGACGACCGATACGGGGATGGGGGGTGGTGCGGAGCTCACTGGGTGGACCTCGGGGTACGGAAGCGGGTGGACCCGCAGCCTATGCTCCCACCCCACCCGCCCGGCGGGCGGGCCCCGGGGCGGAGGTGCGGTGCCGGGTCTGCCCGGCGGGGCGGAGTTCCCCTACCCGCCCTTCGCCCGTTCCCCGGGGCTGCGCCCCGGACCCTGCGCCGCGTGCCGCGCCGATGCCGTCGCCGGGGGCTGCGCCACGGACCCGTTGGCGGGTGCGAGGCCGTTGCGGAGGGCCGGCCCCCGGCCATGGGGCGGGCAGGCGGCCTGTGGCTCCGGCCGGTGCCGTGCGGGGCGGCTGGTGCGCTGCGCGCAGCCGTGGTCCGGCGGCTGACCGGATCCGGCCTCGCCGGCGTTCGAGGCGCGGGGGTGCGGCAGTAGGGTGCGGGGGCCGTGGGTCGTGGGGTCCGCGGGAGGGGAGGGGTGTCATGGCGGGCTGGAAGGCCGAGGGGATGCCGGACCAGAGCGGTCGGACGGCCGTCGTCACCGGAGGCAACAGCGGGATCGGCTACGCCGCCGCCAGGGAGCTCGCGCGCCACGGCGCCTCGGTGGTGCTGGCCTGCCGGAGCGCGGCCCGGGGACGGGCCGCCGAGGTCTCCCTGCGTAGTGAAGTGCCCGGCGCAGACGTGGAGTTCATGGCGTTGGATCTCGCCGATCTGGCCTCCGTGAGGGAGTTCGCGGACGCGTACGGGCGGCGCCGCGGCGCCACCGCCGGCCTCGACCTCCTCGTCAACAACGCCGGCGTGATGGCCCTGCCGTACGGCCGCACCGCCGACGGGTTCGAGACGCAGTTCGGGGTCAACCACCTCGGGCACTTCGCCCTCACCGGACTGCTCCTGCCCCACCTCCTCGCCGCCCCGCCCGGAGCCCGGATCGTGAACCTCTCCAGCGGCTTCCACGTCTTCGGGGACGTGGACCACGAGGACCTGAACGGCGAGCGGAACTACCGGCGCTGGATCGCCTACGGCCGCTCCAAGACGGCGAACCTGCTCTTCACCCACGAGCTCGCCCGGCGCCTCGCGACCGCCGGGTCCGGGATCGTCGCGGCCGCCGCGCACCCCGGCTACGCCTCCACCAACCTGCACGTCGCGGCGGCCCCGCAGGCGGGCACCACCCTCACCTCGCGGCTCGCCGTCGCCGCCAACAGCCTCGGCGTCGCCATCGGCAACGGGATCATCGCCCAGTCCGCGGCATCCGGCGCACTGCCCACCCTGTACGCGGCCACCGCACCCGGGGTCCGGCCGGACGAGTTCATCGGGCCCCGGTTCAGCGTGCGCGGCGCACCGCACCGCTCCTGGCGGGCGAAATGGACCCTGGACGACAAGTCCGGCGAACGGCTCTGGGCCGCCTCCGAAAAGCTCACCGGAGTCTCGTACGCGTCTCTATCGCACTGAATCCCCGGGGGTTAGCTTGCTACTCGCCAGTCACTTCAGGCTGTCGGGCCGCATCCCGCCGCATCCCCTGGGAGAGCCATGCGCAGATCCGTCCTGCCCGTTCCCCTGACCGTCCCGCTCCGTGTGCCCCTGCTGTTCTCGGTGCTCTTCACGGCCGTCGCGGCGCTCGTCGCGACCCTGCTCACCGCCCCGACCGCGCGCGCCGCGGGCTCCGCGGAGGCCGCCGCCCGAGCGCAGCAACGTACGCCGGTCGTGCTCGTCCACGGTTTCGGGGACACCGCGGCCTCCCTCGACGGGCTGGAGGACCATCTGCTCACCCAGGGGTGGCTCGCCAGCGACCTCGCCGAGTTCGGCTACGACTGGGCCGCCACCAACGACTCCAATGCCGCCCGCTTCGGCGCCTTCCTCACCGAACGGTTCGGCAGCCGCCCCGTCGACGTGGTCGCTCACAGCATGGGATCGCTGCTGACGCGCAAGTACCTCAAGGACGGCGGGAGTTCCCGGGTCCGCGCCTGGGTCTCCCTCGGCGGCCCCAACCACGGGGCGGGGGACGCCGCCCCGTGCGGGCCCTTCGCGACCTTCTGCGACATCCACGCCGCCTCGCTCGCGGACATGAGTCCTGGAAGCCCCTTCCTGAACTCCCTCAACTCGGGCGACGAAACCCCGGGCGCCACCCGGTACACCACCTTCAGCTCCAGCTGCGACCAGCAGATCCCGCCCGGCGACAGCCGCGCCCCGCGCTCCACCGAGCTGGCGGGAGCCGTCAACCACGTCCTGCCGGTGGGCGACAGCGGCTGCCCCTCGCACTACGGGCTGCTCGGCAACGACTGGGTGCGCCGGCAGATCGTCGCCGAGTTCTCCAAGGACCCGGTGAGCGAAGTGGAGCTGAAGACGGGGCCGTTCAGGATCACCGTCGACTCGGCCCGGTTCACCTCCAGTGGCGAGAGCGGGCCCGAGCTCTACGACGGCCTCACCCTGACCACCGACGGGACGGCCCGCTCCCTCTGGCACCGCGACCGGTCCGGCGCCACCGCCTTTCCCGACCACGACCCCTGGTTCGGGCTCGACGACGCGGCCCGGAGCCAGGTCTTCAGCGGCCGGGCGACCGTCACCGCCTACCTCACCGACGCCGACTACAGCGCCGGGAACAACGACGACGTGATGGCCGCCGGCCGCGTCCACTGGGACCCGGCGCTCGGCTTCGGCCGGTTCACGGCCCGGATGTCCGGCGTGGACGGCGGCGAGGCCTCCGTCACCTACACCGTCACCCCGGTGCAGGGCGTCCCCGCCTGCCGGGTCCGCGTGGACCAGGCGGAGCTGACCTACTTCGACGACGGCACGACCCGCCCCGCGCTCTACGGGGACATCGCGGTCCGGACCGGCGACGGTACGCGCACCGCCGTGTGGTCGCGCTCCGGCTCCGACCCGTCGACCTTCCCCAACCAGGGCAACCGGACCAACCCGGACCCGTACTTCTACCAGCGCGTCGGCTCGGGGGCCACGTACGGTCCCGGCCCGTTCGAGATCGGCGTCTTCCTCTGGGACTACGACGCCTCCTCGGCCGACGACCTGGTCGCCCGGGGCACGGTGGCCTGGGATCCGTACACCGACCGGCCGGGCACCCGTACGAGCGAGTTCCGGGGGGACGACGGAGGGCACGTGAAGGTCACCTGGACCGCCCTCTGCCCCTGACCCGACGGAGTCCCGCTGGAGGTCCCGACGGGGGTCCGACGGGGGCGCGCCCCGGTATGAGCCCGTCCGCCCCCGTCGAGCCCCCGGGCGCCCCGTCCGGGCCCTGACCAGGGCGCCCCGTCCCCGTCACACTCTCGGCATGGACGACGACGCAACGGACAACCACCTACGTACCACCGGCGCGCGCGCCGGATCGCACGCCGAGGATCAAGCCCGGCAAGCCGGGGACCGAGCCGAGGACCACGCCGGGGACCGCGCCGGGGACCACGCCGTGGTCCTCGGCGCGGGCATGGCCGGACTGCTGGCCGCGCGGGTGCTCGCGATGAGGTTCTCCCGGGTCACCGTGATCGAACGGGACGAACTAGCGCAGGGGGAGCCGGTGTTCAGGCCCGGCATACCCCAGTCGCGGCACACGCACGTGCTGTGGGCGCGGGGCGCGGAGCTGATCGAGCGGATGCTGCCGGGCACCACCGACAAGCTGCTGGCCGCGGGGGCGGCCCTGCTCGAATCGCCGCGCGACTTCCTCTGGCTGAGCCCGGCCGACTGGTTCGGACCGGTGCCCGGGGCCAAGGTCCTCCTCGCGAGCCGCGAGCTGCTCGACGGGACGGTGCGCGGGGAGGTCCTGCGCAACCCCCGGGTGCGGATCCGGGGCGGTGCGACGGCCGCCGGACTCGTGGCCGGGCCGGACGGCCGCACGGTGACCGGCGTGCGGCTGCGCGACGGCGAGGAGCTGGCCGCCCGGCTCGTCGTCGATGCGACCGGCCGCACCTCGAAGGCTCCCGCCTGGCTCACGGACATCGGCCACCCGGCGCCGGCGGTCACCCGCTACGACTCCCATCTCGGTTACACCAGCCGCTACTTCGAGATGCCGGACGATCCGGACCGGAGCTGGCAGGGCGTGTACGTGCAGGGCCGGCCTGACCTTCCGCGCGGCGGCGTGCTGATGCCGCTGGACGCGAACCGCTGGCTGGTGACCCTCGTCGGCAACGGCGAACACGCCCCGTCCGCGCGGGAGGAGGAGTTCCTGCCGTTCGCGCGCAGCCTGCGCAGTCCGGCCCTGTACGACGCCATCCGGGACGCGGTCCCGCTGTCCGCGCCCACCGCCTTCCGGAACACGGCGAACGAGTGGCGCCACTACGAACGCCTGGAGCGCTGGCCGGCCGGATTCGTGGTCCTCGGCGACGCCGCCTGCCGGTTCAACCCCGTCTACGGACACGGCATGACGGTCGCCGCGCTCGCCGCGGAGGCGCTGGCCAAGGAGATCCGCACCCTGGATCCGGAGCAGATCGCCGCGGCCTCCCGCCGGATCCAGCGCCGGACCACCGCCGTGGTGGCCGTGCCCTGGCAGATCGCCACCAGCGAGGACATGCGGTACGCGGTCACCGAAGGCCCCCCGCCGGACGGGACCACGCGGATCCTGCAGCGCTACATGGCCCGGGTGATGGCGGGCGCCAACACCGACCCGGCGATCGCCGCCCGCTTCTTCGGAGTGCTCTCGCTGACCCGCCCGCCGGGCACCCTCATGGACCCCGTCACGATGGTCCGCGTCCTGTCCAGGCCGCGCCTCCCGGACACCCCGCACACCACCGCCTACCCGCCGCACCACGGCCCGCCCGCCGAGCGGGGGGCGCGCCGAGGCGTGTAGGGCCATCACGTGACCCCCGTGCGCCTCCCGGCCGGACCGGCGGTTCTCCGCCGGTCCGGCCGGGAGCGCGTTCACTTCGACGGGGTGAGCTGTACCGTCGTCAGGGCTCCGCCCGCGGCCTCCTTCACCACCGTGAGCCGGGTCCCGGTGTCCGGCACCTTGACCCCGAGCTGCGGCAGCTGCGCGTTCCAGTACGTCCCGTGGCGGTCGTCGAAGACCGGTACGCCGCTCCGGGCCGGGATCACGGTCGGGACGCCCGCCTTGTGCAGGACGATCCGGTCGCTCCTCCCGAGGGAGAAGGGCGCGTCGAAGGTCTGCGCACGCGCGTTGAGCAGCGTGCCGTCCGCGTGGGTCAGCGGCGCCGGACGGGAGTCGACGGGCAGCAGCATGCCGCCGCCGGGGTGCGCCTTGGTGGTGTTGTCGCTGTACGCCGTGTCCCAGAGCCAGATCAGCACGCCCTGCTGGTACGGGTAGAACTCCACCTTGTCGCCCGTGAAGCCGAAGTTGTACGGCCCCGTCCGCAGCAGGTTGCCGTAGCCGGTGTAGCGGCGGTTCTCCACGAAGTACGCCCGCGGGTGCTGCTCGCTGCCCGTACGGCCCTCCGTACGGGACCACTTGACCGCCGTCCAGCCGTTCGCGCCCTGCTCCGCCCCGTCGCGCAGCAGCACCCGGCCGTCGTCGCCGGCCGTGACGCGGATGTCGTCGAAGGTGACGCCCTTGCCGTGGGTGTTGCTGTCGGAAGTGACGCGCAGCCGCAGCTGAATAGCCTTGCCCGTGAACTGTCCGAGCGGGACCGAGAGGTGTGTCCAGCCCGCCGAGGTGCCGGAGATGCCCTTCGCCCCGATCGGCGCGGCGTCCACCGTGCCCGGCAGCGCCGTCCAGGCGGCCCCGCCGTCCGTGGAGGCCTCCACCGTCAGGTAGTCGAAGTCCTGCTCGATGTCGTACCAGAGGCGGGCGTCCAGACGGGCCGGTGTCCCGGCCGGGACACCCGTGAGGTCGACGGGGCGCGTCAGGGTGTTGTCCATGAAGTCGCCCGTACCGCTCCACCACTGGCTGGCGCCCTCGTACGGGTCGACCAGCTCGGTGGTGGTCGAGGACGGCGGCAGGTGCACCAGCAGGGCCTGCGGCTCCTCGGTGTTGTAGCCGGACACCCCGAGCGTCGCCCGCGTCGTGCGGCCCGCGTCGGCCTCCGTGTACCGGAGCCAGCCCAGCTGCAGCTTGCTCCACGGGTCGAGGTCGCCCGGGAACTCGCCCGTGGAGTTGCGGCCCCTGCCCAGGTAGGACGCCGAGGACATCAGCGACCAGAAGTTGACGCTGTTGTCACCGTCCGAGCTGTAGAGGTCCGGCAGGCCCAGATCGTGCCCGAACTCGTGCGCGAAGAGGCCCGCGCCGCTGTTCTCCCCGCCGGTCAGGTAGTCACCGGCCCAGATCCCGGTGTCGCCGACCGGGGTGCCGCCCGCCTTGTTGCCCGCCGGGCCCGCGCTGCCGGCCTGGTTCCAGTACGCGAACCAGCGGTGCGCCCACACGGCGTCCTTGCCCTGTGCGCCGCCGCCCCAGGTGCCGTCCTTGCCCGCGTGGACGACGACGAGGTGGTCGAGGTAGCCGTCCGGCTCGTCGAAGTTCCCGTCGTGGTCGGCGTCGTAGCGGTCCCACACGTCGTACTCGGCGAGCTGCGCCTTGATCTGTTCGGCCGTACGGCCCTTCGCGCGCTCGGACTTGTACCAGGAGTCGGTGGCGTCCCGGATCATGTCCCAGTTGGTCCGGCACTGGCCGGACTCGGAGCAGTTGTCGGTGCCGTAACGGGCTTCGTTCCAGGGGAGTTTGACCCAGTCGGTCACCATGCCGTCCATGTCGTACCGGCCGGAGGACTGGAGCCGGTAGTAGGCGCGCAGGGACGCCGACTGCGGGTCGGTGGAGAAGAACTGCTTCTCGTAGAAGGACCGGTCGAAGTCCTTGCGCCACAGGGTGTGGTTGTCGTCCTTGGCGGGCTTGCCGATCGTGTTGTGCGCCGGGCCCGGGGTGCCGCCGAAGCGCGGCTTGCCCTCGAACTCCGTGGTGTTGTCCACCTGGTCGCCGAACTCGGCGAGGATCACGAAGACCTTGTCCTTGCGCTCCTGGGCCAGTTCGACGTACCGCTTGCCGATCTTGGCCTTGCGCGGCAGCCTGCCGTCGGCCTCGGCGCGCAGGCCGCCGGGACGGCCCGCGGCCACCTCTTCGAGGGCCTGGCGGCGCAGGGCCTGCCGCTGGAGCTCCAGGGGTGCGGGCGGCGGGGCGGCCCGGTCGGTCTGCTGCTGCCCGGCGGGCGCCGACGTCGGCGACGGGGTCGGGGGCGCGGTGGCGGCGAGCGCGGGGGCGGCGAGGAGGGCGAGTGATATCGCCGCTCCCACCGCAGCGAGTCTGCGCAACGTAGCGGGCCTTTCTGGAGGTTCCGGTCGGTCGGGTTGGCGCCGGAGCGGGAGTAATATTTCACATGTGACAGGTGATTGATAGGTGTCGGGCAGGGTGGAGCAGGAGGACCGAGAAGCGTCTCCGAGCAGCCGAGGGCGTGCGCCCCGGCCCCTTCGAACTCGACGTTCCGAGGGCCCCGTTCGCCGCGCGGCGCTATCGTGCCGAGCGGGGGCGACGGTGCGAGGGGGGCGGAACCGCGATGCGATTTCTGTTTGTGCACGGCACGGGGGTGCGGCGCGAGCGGCACGACACGCTCTTCGCCCTGGTCCGGGACCGGCTGACCGCCCGGTTCCCCGGGGCGGCCGTCGACTCGTGCTTCTGGGGGGAGCGGTACGGGGCCACCCTCGGCGCCGACGGGCGTTCGGTGCCCGGACTGGGCGCCCCCGGCACGCTCCCCGGGCCCCACGAGGAGGAGATCGCCGAGTGGGGGCTGCTGATCGCCGACCCGCTCTGCGAACTGCGGGTCCTGGCGGAAGCCGGCTGGGACACCGCGGCCGGCGGCCACCCCGATGACGACTTCGACGACGACCCCGACGGGGACGCGTTCGCCATGCCCGGCGTGCAGTCCGCGGGCGACCGCGTGCTGGAGCTGCTCGGCGCGGTCACCGGGGGCCCCGACGGCAGCGAACAGGCCGCCCTGCTGCTCGGCACCGGCCTCGCCGCCGGATTTCCCGCCGCCCTGGACAGCGTCTCCCGTTCCGCCGAAGCCGCCCGCGCCGGGGAGCGGGCCGCCGACGAGGCGCAGGCCCGCGAGCTGGCCAAGACCCTGGCCCGCGCGGTGACCGCCGCCGCACTCGCCTCGGCAGGAGCCGAGGCCGACTGCACCGGAGCCGAACGCGACCGCCTGGTCGAGCTGATCACCGCCCGCCTCGGCGGCGACGCCAGGTTCCCCGGCGCCCGCGCCGCCGCCGTCCTCGGCCGACTCGCGCTGCGCGTCACCACCCAGCCCCTGCTCAACGCCTGGCGCGGCTCCCTCACCGTCGGGGCCACCCCCGCCCTCGGCGACATCCTGCGCTACCAGGCCCGGGGCGCCGACCTCCGCGCGTTCCTGCACGAGCGGATCACCGCCGAGCCCGGGCCGACCGTCCTCATCGGCCACAGCCTCGGCGGCATCGCCCTGGTGGACCTCCTCGCCCTCGCGGCCGCCCGCGGCGAGCCGGTGCCCGGGGTCGAACTGCTCGTCACCGTCGGCTCCCAGGCCCCCTTCCTCCACGAACTCGGCGCCCTGGCCGGGGTCGTTCCGGGCACCAGGCTCCCGTACGCCTTCCCGCGCTGGCTCAACGTCTACGACCGCCAGGACGTCCTCTCGTACCTCGCCGAGCCCGTCTTCCCCGGCGACCCGCGCGTCAGCGACCAGGAGATCGGCAGCCGCCAGCCCTTCCCCGCCTGCCACAGCGCCTACTGGAAACAGGACGCGCTCTACGCACGCATCGAACGGGCGGTGGCCGAAGCGGAGATCGGGTGAACCCCCTCGACCCGCTGCCCTCCGAGCTGGGGCCGCGCACCTTCGCGCTCGTCGCCGGGGTCGAGACGTACGAGATCAGCCGCCACTGGAACCTGCGCGGCCCGGCCCGCGACGCCCTGCGGTTCGCCCGCTGGCTCACCGGTCCGGGGGGCGTGCCGCCGGGCCACGTACGGCTGTTGCTGTCCCCGCTCGACGACCCGGACTCCCTCGACTGGTCGGCCTCCGCCGGCCTGGAGGCCCTGCGCGACACGCACCGCCCGGCGACCGAGGCGAACACGAAATCGGTGCTGTTCGAGGAACTCCCCGCGTGCGACGGCGACGTGCTCGTCATCTTCTGGGCCGGACACGGCTACACCGAACCGCACCGCGGTGACCTGATGCTGCCCTCCGCGGACGCCCGGACCGGCCAGATCCGCCACCTCAACCTCGACTCCGCACTGCGCTGGTGGCGCACCAGCCTCGTCAGGCGCCAAGCCTTCCGCTACCAGGCCGCCCTGGTGGACGCCTGCCGGGTCGACGCACCCCGCGAGGCCCGGTGGAACTTCGGGGCCAACGACTACGGCGGCGGCGCCACCGTGCCGGGGCGCCGCCAGTTCCGGCTGTACGCCTCCCGCGAGGGCGAGGCCGCGAAGAACGACGCCGAACGCGGCGCCGGCCGCTTCACCGAGGAACTCCTCGCCGAACTCGGCGAACGCCCGGTGCACGAGGCCGTCACCGGTCTCGCCGACACCGCCCGCTCCATCCACCGGACCTTCCTCGGCCTGCGCGCCCGCGGCGAGGGCTGGCAGCTCCCGCAGTTCGTCGTGGACCGGAACTGGGACGCCTCCTCCTTCCTCGACGACGACGTCCCCGGGCTGGCGCCGCCGCGCGCCGGCCGCCTCGACCAGAGCGCCTGGGACGGGCTCGGCGAGCTCTTCGAGGGCCGCGACCTGCCGCGCTGCGCCTACGAGGCGTACCTGTGGGCCTTCAAGGCCGCCGGCTGCGCCGCCCCCGCCCGGGGCGGGCTGCCCGCCGACAGCCTGCTGGAGGTCGCCCAGGACCTGGACGAACGCCACGGCGGCCCGGACGGGATGCCGCTCGCGGTGCCCTTCGTACGGTTCCTCGCGGAGCAGGGCGCGGCGGGCGACGAGCGGTGGGCCGCCCGGGTGCGCGACTGGGTGCGCGCCACCCGCGAACGCCTCGGCCTGCCCGCGCTGCCGCCCCCGCCCCCGGCCGCGCGCCAGACCGCCCTGCACGTACGGCTGGAGACGCCGCCGGGCGGGGAGGACGGCTTCCACGCCCGGATGTGGCTGCGCCGGGAGGCGACCGAGCACATCTGGGAATCGGAGGGGGAGCCGGTCCGGCTCGACGCGGTACGGGACGCACTCGTACGGCAACTCGGGGCGGTGGCCCGGGCGTGGGGCGCCGACGCGGAGGCCGGGCGGCTGTCCGGCGCGGTGGAGCGGATCGAGTTCCACGTGCCGTACGAGCTCCTGGACCTCGACTTCGACCAGTGGCAGGTCCCGCGCGGCCCGGGCGGGCGGACCCGGCCCCTGGGCGTGGTCTACCAGGTGGTGGTGCGCTGCCCGCAGGAACGGGAGGACACCGGCGCGGAATGGCGCGGCAAATGGCGGTGGCTCTGGGCCCAGGGCGGCCGGCATCCGGACGCGGTCCGGGTGGTGGCCGACGCCGACGCGGGCGACGGGCTCGGCATGGAACTGGGCGCGGGATCGGCACCCGCCTGCGTACTGGCCCACACCCGGACCGGGGCGCGGACCTCGGCGGTGGTGGAGGCCGTCCTCGAGGGCGGCATCCCGGTGGCCCTCTGGCACCGCCCCCCGACCCCACCACGGCCGGGCCGGGCGGGGGGCGCGGGGGGTACTGGCGGGGCCGGGGGTGCGGGGAGTGCCGGTGGCCGGGGGAGTGCCGAGGGTGCCGGAAGTGCGGGTGGTCCGGGGAGTGCCGAGAGTGCCGGAAGTGCCGGTGGTGCCGGTGGTGCCGGAAGTGCGGGCGCGGCCGGGGGTGTCCGCCCGGACGGGTTCGCGGGTGATCTGCTCGCGCTGCTGGCGCCGGCCGGCGAGGACGGGCGGCCGCCCGACCCCGGCACGCTCGACGTGCTCGCACTGCCCGCCCGCGTACGCGCGGTGCGCCTGGCGGCAGCCGTCGCGGGCGCGGGCACCCCTGCCGCCTATCGCCGACAGCCTCCGGGGGGAGACCGGTTGGTCCTCCTGTGGGACGATCCCGACGACACCCTCATCCTCCGGTCCCTGGCTTGAACCCGATGCCGACACCCACACCGATGCCCGCCCCGACTCCGACTCCGACTCCGGCCCCGCGTCCGGGGCCGGCTTCCGCACAGATCCCGATGACCGCTCGCAGCGACGGACCGTGATACCGACGATGGAGGCAGAGGCCGTGGTGAAGGACTGGTGGCTGTACCAAGGGACCGGCGAGGCCGCCGAGCGCCGGGCCAGGCTGGAGGCCGGACCGCCACCGCCCTGGCGGGACTTCGAAGGCGTCCCCGATCCCGGGTACGCGCCCCCCGGCTGCGAGGGGCCGGCCTGGGAGCGGACCTGGCGGCGCGGCGAGGGCTACGTGCCCGACGAGTTGGAGAAGGACGTGGTCAACACGGCCCTGCACCTGCGGCGGCCGCTCCTGATCACCGGCAAGCCGGGCGTCGGCAAGTCCACGCTCGCCTCCAGCATCGCCGCCGACCTGGGCCTCGGCCCCGTACTGCACTGGCCGGTCACCAGCCGGACCGTCCTGCGCGACGGCCTCTACCTGTACGACGCCATCGGCCGGCTCCAGGAGGCGGGGCTGGAGCAGCTGCGCACGCCCGGCGCCGAGCCGCCCGCGGCCCGCGCCCTGGCGGCCACCGCCTCTGCCGCCGACCCCGCCTCCGCCGCCTCCACCGCGGAGGGTGGTCCCTCCATCGCCCGCTACCTGCGGCTCGGCCCCCTCGGCACCGCCCTGCTGCCCCAGGACCGCCCCCGCGTCCTGCTCGTGGACGAGATCGACAAGAGCGACATCGACCTCCCCGGGGACCTCCTCACCGTCTTCGAGGACGGCGGCTTCGTCATCCCCGAGCTCGCCCGGCTCGCCAAGGAGGCCCCCACCGTCGCCATCGGCACCGACGACGACACGGAGGAGGCCGTCCGGATCTCCCAAGGCCGCGTCCAGTGCCGGTACTTCCCCATCGTCGTCCTCACCAGCAACGGCGAACGCGACTTCCCGCCCGCCTTCCTGCGCCGCTGCGTCCGCCTCCACCTGGACCCGCCGGACCCCGACAAGCTCGCCCGCATCGTGCGCGGCCGGCTCGGCGTCGACATCGAGAACAGCGACGAGTACCGGGATCTGGTCCAGAGCTTCCTGGAGCGCGCCGAGGACGGCGACCTTGCCACCGACCAGCTCCTCAACGCCATCCAACTGCGCCTGGCCGGCGCCTGGTCCGCGCCCGGGGACCGCGAGCGCTTCCTCGACACCGTCATGCACCACCTCACCGGGCCCTCCGCGTGATCGAGAAGCTCCTCGCCGCCCTGGCCGAAGGCGCCGAGGACAACGGCCCGCGCCCCGGGCTCGGGGCGGAGGAGATCGCCGACATCCTCTGGCTCGCGACCCGGGTGGACGCGGCCGCCCGCGGCGAGCCCCCGCAGCTGCCGCTGCCGGCAGAGCCCGAACCGGCCCCCGATGGGCCGGAGTTACCCGTCTCGGAACGCGGCGGCGGTGGGAGCGGCGCCGGCGAACCGGGCGTCCAGTACTTCCCGGCGGCCGGCGCCGCTCCTGTGCCCGCCGCCGGCCGGGCCGCCGGAGGCGCCACCCCCGCCGGCACCCCCGGCCCCGCAGCCGCGCAGGCTCTGCCGCGACGGGGCACCGCGGTGCGGCTGCCGCGCGCCGCCACCCTGGACGACCCGCTCGCCCTGATGCGCGCCCTGCGCCCGATCGGCCGCCGCAGCATCGGCGGCCCGGGGGAGGAGCTGGACGAACAGCTCACCGTCGAGCGCAGCATCGAGCGGATGGTGCTCACCCCGGTCCTGCGCCCCGCCGAGAGCCGCTGGCTGGACGTGGCCCTGGTCGTCGACGCCCACCCCTCGATGCTGCTCTGGTCCGACCTGGTGGAGGAGGTCCGCGGGCTCCTCACCCGCAGCGGGGTCTTCCGCGACGTACGGACCTGGCGGCTCACGGGCACCGGCCCCGGCGGCGTGCCCATGGTCGCGCACCATCGCGACAGCCCGCCCCGCAACCCCCTGGAGCTGGTCGACCCGGCCGGCCGGCGCCTGATCCTGGTGCTCTCCGACACGGTCGCCGGCGGCTGGCGCGAGGACCCGCTGCGCGGTGTCCTGCGGCAGTGGTCGGCGCACAACGCCGTGGCCGTGCTCAACGTCCTGCCCGAGCGGCTCTGGACGCGCGGGGCGGTCCGGCCGGTCCCCTTCGCCGTCCGCGCCGACCGGCCCGCGGCGGCCACCCGCTCCTGGCAGCGGGTCCCGATGACCCGGCGGGCGCGCGGCGGCGGGGCGGTGATCCCGGTCGTCGGCATCGCCTCCGGGAGCCTGGCCCGGCTGGTGCGGGTGGTGTCCGGCGACGGCCGCTGGCGGCGCCTCGCCTGCCTGCGCCTCGACGCGGAACCCGCGCGCGAAGCCCCGTACGGGACGCCGTCGGGAGTCTCGAAGTTCCTCCAGGACCCCCTGGAGGCGGTGGAGCGCTTCCGTGCGAGCGCCTCCCCGACCGCCCAGCGCCTCGCCGACCACCTGGCCGCCGTACCGCTCACGCTGCCCGTGATGACCCTCGTACGCCGCTCCCTGCTGCGGGACTCCGAGCACGGGCACCTCGCGGAGGTGGCCCTGGGCGGACTGCTCGCCCCGTGGGACGGCGAACAGGCAGCCGACGCGGTCGAGTTCGAGTTCCTGCCGGGGGTACGGGAGGCCCTGCTCGGGTCGCAGCTGCGCGGTGACGTGGCCGCGGTACGGGAGCTGGTCCGGCGGCGCGTCGGGGAGTACATGTCCCGCAACCGCGGCACCGGCCCCGACTTCACGGCGATCCGCCGCGGGCCCGGGGGCGGAGGGCGCCGCGAACTGGCGCCGGGGGCCATGCCGTTCGCCCAGGCCACGGGACCGGTGTCGGGCCTGGCCGGCCGGGTGGTCCGGGTCCGCTTCGAGCCCCACGCCGAGCCACAGGCCGTGGGCCTGCTGCTGTCGCCCCGACTGGTCCTGACGGTCGACGGGGCGTCCCCCACCCCGCGCACGGACGTCTTCGCCTGGGTCAGGGCCGGAGGCCGGGAGGTCCTGTGCCGCCAGGCCTGGGGGGACGGTGCGGCCCCCCAGGCGCTCCTGCTCGTCTCCGACGTGGACCTCGTGGACCCGGCGGACGGGACGGAGCCGGCCTGGGCGACCCCGAGGGGGCACCTCGTCGTGGACGGCACGACCGACCAGGGCGAGGCGGTGGCGCTGACCGGCGAGGCCGTCTCGTACCCGGGGGAGCGCAACGGGGAGATCGTCCGGCTGTCCGCCGAGCCGGAGGCCTGGACCCTCTACGTCGGCTCCCCGGTCTCCCAGGACGGTCTGCTGGCGGGCATCGTGCACACGGTGCTGCCGGACCGGATGGTGTTCCTGACCGGTCAGGCGCTGTTCGATCAGCCCGGATTCGGCGACGCCGTGGCGGCGTACGCAGACGCCGGGAACGAGATCTCCGGCGTCTGCATGGCCGTTCGGCCCGCCGGGGCCATGGGGCCGGAGATCTTCGAGCTCCTCGAACTGGCGAGGAGGGACGGCGAGGTGCTCGGGCCCCTGTCCGCGCTGGAGGACGGGGTCGTGATCCTCCCGATGGCCGATCCCGGAGCCCTCGGGAAAGCGGGGACGGTGCTGTCCGAACTGCCCGCGGCCATGTCCCGGCTCCGGGCCGGCTCCGGCGCGCGGGAGATCTCGCTGGGAGTGGCGCTGGCCAGAGGGGAGTTCTGGTTCGACGAGGAAGGAGCGCACGGACCGGCGGTGGAGGAGGCCCTGCACCTGGTCCGCACCGAGGCGCTCGGCGAGCGGCTGAACGCGGCCCGTCCGCGGGGGGCGATCATCCCCGTGACGGGCCCGTCGCTCCTCGACGTCACCACGCTGGGAGCCCTCACGGTCGAGCCTGCGGAGCCGGGACCGGAGACCGGCCCCCACGGGCGCGCGTGGATCCTGCTCGACGACGCGGCACAGGCGGGGCGGCTGCTGCGCGACGTGGAACTGATCACCGGCGACCCGGCCATCGGCTGGTCGCGGTGCCGGTACGGGAGCCCGGGAGATCCGGCCGGGTGCACCGGCATCCGCCTGCCGGGCCGCCCGCTCTGCCTGGCCCACGTGACGGAGCCGGACCGGGCGAGGTACCTCGCGCTGATGGCTCCCGGCTCGCGGGTGGACATGCGGGGCACCACCTTCGCCGACGGCCTGCTCGAACGGCTGCTGTCCGTGCTGCGCGACCCGGAGACGGGCCACGTGCGGATGGGGGCCGCGCGGTTCGACCGGGCACGCTTCGTCGACGACTGGTCCCTGCCGGGAGGCGAGTTCGAGGAGCGCGCCTGCTTCGACCGGGCCGTCTTCGAAGGCGGGGCGGCCTTCGACACGGTGCACTTCAAGGGGAGTGCGTCCTTCGGCCGGACCGACTTCCGGCGTGGGGCGACCTTCGACGCGGCCCTGTTCGACCGCGAAGCGAGGTTCGTCAGGGCGGACTTCGGGGGCAATGCCGGATTCGCGGAGGCCGTGTTCGCCGAAGGTCTCGACATGACCCGGGCCGAGGTGTGGGACAGGGCACGGATGGGCCGGATGCGGGTGCGGGGGGCCGCCGAGCTCGGACGCGCGGTCTTCCACGGCCACGGCGACTGGAGGGGAAGCACCTTCCAGGGGCCCGCCACCTTCGAGTCCACCGTGTGGGGATCCGCCGCGGTGTTCGATCAGGTCCGCTTCGAGGGCCCGGTCTCCTTCGATCAAGCGACCTTTGCCGGACTGACCTTGTTCAAGGGCACGTTCTTCGCGGACCGGGCGACCTTCGCCGAGGCCGACTTCGCGGACCACGGGGAGTTCATGAACGCGACCTTCACCGACCCCTCGGGGCTCCCCGACGCCTGGCGGCGTCTCCTGCCGTCGTCGGGGGCCGCGACGTTCACGCTGGGCGGCGCCGGAGGGGCCGGGCCGGCCGGGCCCTGAGCTACCCGCTCCGCCGGAGCAGGAAGAACAGGCTGGGCCCGAAGTTGAGGGCGGCCAGCGGGCTCTGGATGCGCTGCTCGACCGCCAGCAGGCGGTCCTCGCCCACGCTGCGCTTCAGCCGGCCGCTGCGCATGTTGGACACCGACAGCTTGTCCTCGACGCGCAGCCCGGCGTCCGCGAACTGTCGTACCACGGTGTCGGGATGGTGGTTGACGAAGGGAATGCCGCCCTCGGCGGCCTTCTCGGCGGAGCGGATGTCCACGGGAGCGCGCGGGATGCCGCGCAGCCGCTTCGCGTAGCGCAGCTTGTTCAGCATGTGCGCGGAGTTGGCCACCTCGATCAGGGCGCGGCCGCCCGGCTTCAGTACGCGGGCCATCTCACGCAGCGTCGGGCCGGGGTCGGGGAGGTGGTGCATGACGCGGATCATGGAGACGAGATCGGCCGATCCGTCGTCCAGCGGAAGGTGCCCGGGGCGCATGTGGTGGGCCGTGATCCCGGGCAGACCGGCCAGCAGCCGTCCGGCGATGGCCACGTGCTTGGTGCTCGGGTCGAACATCATGACCCGGTCCGCGTACTCCTTGAGGACCGGGCTCAACCGCCCGAACCCGCCGCCCACTTCGCAGACGAGTCCGTACCGGCTGTCGCCGATCAGACGTCTGACCGCGGCCAGCTCCGCGGCGTGCTCGTAGTCGCGCCCCTGCCAGTAGGCGACGTAGTCCTCCGACTCGTCGTCGTACTGGTCGCCCCGCGCCGCTTCACCGTCGTCCATGTGCCGCCCCCCGATGTGTACGTGGGGCGCATCATCTCGGCGGTCGCGGGGGGAGGGAACGGCTCCGGCGTGTGGATGCTGCGCGGATTCCCGGGTGCGGGGCCCGGAGGTCCCGCACCCGGGTCGCACCCGGGTTGCCGGGGGCAGGGGGTCAGGCGGTGGGCGGGACCCGTGCCGGGCGGCCGGTGCCGCGGGTCAGGCGGTAGCCGCCGATGCCCGCGAGGGCGGCGAGCACACCGCCGGCCGCCGTCCAGAGCCAGCGGTCCGACCACCAGGTGCCCGACCAGCCGTCGGCCGGTGCGATGCCGGACGCCGTACCGGCGCCGGGGACGAGCGGCGCGGCCAGGGCGTTGTCGGCCGCGTAGGCGCCGCCGACGTCCTGGGCCTCGGCCCGCACGCGGGCCCGTACCGGCTGGCCGAGGTCCTCCGGCGCGAGGTCGGTGACCGTGAGCCGGAGGTAATAGGCGCCGGGCAGCGGGTCGTTGGCCCACTGGTCGGCGCCCGATCGGACCGGACGCAGGGTGCAGGACAGGTCGACGGTCGCCGCGTCCTTGGCGGCCGTACCGGTCTGCGTGCCGTACATGCAGGGCTGGCGGCGGCGCAGGCCGTCGTACACGTCGAGCTGCCACGTGGAGGCGGAGTGCCGGCCGGCCGCGGCGGGCAGGGTGACCGCGGCGCGCACGGTGGCGCGCTGTCCCGAGTCCAGGGGGAGCACCCAGTAGAGGTAGTCGCCGGTGGAGGCGTCGGCCGTGGCTCCCTCGTCCAACCGGAGCGGGGTGGCGGTACGGAAGGCCGTGCCGGCTTCGGTCGGACCCTCCGCGCCGCCGCTCGGGCCGGGCGACGGCGAGGCCGCCACCCCGAACAGGCCGCCGCCCACGAGCAGGGCGGCGGTCAGCACGCGGCGCACGCGGTGCGCGCGTCGTCCGCGAGGACCGGCCGGCCCGGTGGACGGGGCATCGGTTCGTTCACGTCTCAGGGCACTCATCAGTTGGTCCTCCAGACCGCGATACGCCAGCGGGAGACCCAGCCCCACACCAGTCCGGCGAGGAGGCCGGTGAGCGCCAGTACGCCGAGCAGCCACCAGCCGCGCCCGAGGCCGAAGGAGGCCACGTCGGAGGCCGTGTCCGGGCCGTCCACCACGTCGATGGTCAGCTCGACCGGCATGCCCGGGGTGGTCTTGACCGTGGCGGGCGCCGAGAAGGAGTTGCTGACCTGGAGGCAGACCGTCTCGGCCGGCTCCTCGTCGTCGGAGCTTCCCGCCTTGGGATAGCGCAGCCCGGACGAGATCAGGTCGGTCCGCCCGTCACCGGCTTCCTGGCCGCGTACGATCTCCCGGCCGCTCAGCGTCGTGGCGCGCAGCAGCACGCCGTAGTCGTTGTTCACCGCGCGGTCGGCGCCGATGCTGACCGAGGCCCGCAGTTCCTTGCCGGGCGCCACGGAGACCCGGTACCAGCGGTGCTCTCCGAAGCTTTCGCGGTCGCTGTAGAGACCGGGCTTCAACTCCGGTGCTCCCGTGCACTGCTTGGCGCCTTCGGTGGCCACCGGGTTGACCACGGGAGTGGCCGCGCGACCGACCAACTGCCTCACTCTGCCCGAGAGTTCGGCCGTGTGCTGGACGGAGGTGTACGTACCTCCGGTGGCCTCGGCGATGCAGATCAGCTGGTCGCGGGTCTTCGCGTCGGGGACGAGCCCGAGCGTGTCGATGACCAGGTGGATCCCCTTGGCCGCGATGTCCCGGGCCACTTCGCAGGGGTCGAGCGGGGCGCAGGTGTCCTCGCCGTCGGTGATGAGCACGATCCGCCGGGTGGCGTCGCCGCCCTTCAGGTCCTCGGCGGCTCCGAGCAGCGCCGGCCCGATGGGCGTCCACCCGGTGGGGGCCAGCGTGGCGACCGCCGTCTTGGCCTCGGTCCGGTCCAACGGGCCCACCGGATAGAGCTGCTTGGTGTCCTTGCAGCCGAGGGCCTTGTCGGGGCCGGGATAGTTGGCTCCCAAGGTCCGTATGCCGAGCTGCACTTCGTCGGGTACCGCGTCCAGTACCTCGTTGAACGCCTGTTTCGCGGCGGACATCCGGGTCTGCCCGTCGATGTCCTGTGCGCGCATCGAGCCGCTGACGTCGAGCACCAACTCGACCTTGGGCGCTTCCTTGGCCACCGGTTCCCCGGCGGCGGCACCTGCCGGGAACAACCCGGCAGCGAGGGTGACGAACAGGCCGCACGCACTGGCCCTCACCCATCTTCTAGTGATCATCGCCGGATCGTATTGAGATTCCCCGCACCCGCCAAACCGAGCACCTGTTCCGTCCCGTTCCCGCCGGGGAGCCGGTGGGTTCGGACGCGTTACGAGGCCGGGGCGAGGGTTCCCGCGCGGAGTCCGCGCAGCGTCTGGATGCCGGCCGTGAGCCAGGCCAGTACGAGGAACACGTAGAGCCCGCCCGCGAGCCAGGCGCACGCGGTCAGCCCGGTGTGCCGGGCGAGCCCCTCCGCGCCGGTGACGCAGGTGCCGACGGGGAAGGTGAGGGCCCACCAGGTCATCGAGAACCCCATGCCCTGCCGCCGGGCCCGCAGGACCACCGCGCCCGCCAGCGCGAACCACAGCAGGGCGAAGCCCATCGTCGGCACCCCGTAGAGCACCGCGAGCATCCGGAAGCCCTCGGCGTAGGGGGCCGGGAGCACCTGCGGCGCGGCATCGGCGAAATTGTTCGCCGCGGTGGTGGACTGCCCCAGCGGGCCGAGCACCAGGAACAGCGTGGGCGTCAGGGCGAGCGGCAGCCGGGGGCCGGCCAGCAGGCGCGCGAAGACGATGGGCAGCAGGCAGAGCGTCGCCAGCAGGCTCATGCCGAACATCGCGTAGCAGCCGAGCAGGAGGGCCTGCTGCCACTGGCCGGCCGGCAGGTGCGGGACCAGCAGGGGGCCGAGCGCGGCGGCGACCATGGGCGCGACCACGGGCAGGATCCAGACGGGTGAGGCGCTGCCCGGCTTCAGCTCGTGCCGCAGCGCCATCAGATAGGGGATGGCGGCGGCCACCAGCAGCCCGACGGCCGTACCGGCGGTGTACAGCACCGCGTCCACGGCGACGGCCGCACCCGTGCCGATCCAGTCCTTCCCGACCAGCAGCGTGCCCGCTCCCACGGCCAGGAGGGCCATGGAGAGGCATCCGTAGAACGGCGCCACCGTCGGATCGAGCAGATGGGCGCGCGCCTGGTCGCCGTGGCGGGCCCAATGGACCGTCCGGGTGATGAGCAGCACCGCCAGCATCACCGCGGACAGGGCCCAGACCACCGTGCAGGCCGTCCGCAGGCCCGGGAACTGCCAGGGGAGGGCCACGCCGGCGTTGGCCACGATGGCCGTGCCCATCACGCTCGCGTACCAGTTCGGGCCGAGCCGCCGCACGCGCGAGCCCGCGGGACCGGTCACGGTGGGGAGCGCGGCGCGGGTCCGGGAGGGTGCGGTCATGTGTCAACGGTGACCCGCACCGCTCACCCCGACCAGTCGGTGCCCCGGTGGCCGGGTGGCCCGGTGCCCCGGTGGCCTGGACCGGCTAGACCGGAGAGGGCTCGACGGAGGACCACCCCTTGGCGGTCGGGGTGAAGACGATCCCGCCCACCACCAGGAAGCCGAACGCGTCGTCCGCTCCGGGGCGGACGCCGCCCGGGACGGTGAACCGGCCGGTCTGCTTGCGGGAGACCAGGTCGATGACCACGCCCGAGGTCCGGCACCGTACGTACGCGAGTCCGTCGGTCACCACCACCGCGTTCGAGGCCTCCGGGCGCTCCGGGTCGGTGCACTCCTGCGCCAGCGGAATCCGCCACACGGCCCCGCCGGACTCCTGGTTGAGTTCCATGAACCCCGGCTCGCCGCCCGCCGCGGTCGCCATCAGGTACACCTTGTCCCCGGCCACGGCCGGTCCGGACAGCGTGGTGCCGGCGTACGGGAGGTCCGCGCTCCGCCGGCGCGCCGGCTCACCGCGCAGCACGCCGGCCCCGTTCTCCTTGTTGCACAGGAAGACGGTCGCCCCGCCCTCGTCCCGGCCCAGCGTCAGCCCGCGCGTCTCGCAGATCCCGGGCATCGTGAAGCGGGTGCCGTCCTGGGGAGTCCCGAACGGCAGTTTCTTGCCCGTGGCCGCGTCGAGGGCCGTCACGAAGCTCTCGAACCTCATGTCGGCGTCCTGGGCCCGCCCTTCCACGTACACCCGGTCGCCGTCGACGCGCAGCGCCGGATAGCCGTCGGCGGACCCGGACGACCCGAACGCGGCCTGCGTCCACAGGACCTTCCCGTACCGGGTCTCCAGCGCGGTCACCGCGCCGGACATGGAGACGACGAACATCCGGCTGCCGTCCGCGTCCAGCACCGGCCGCCGCAGCATCTCCTTGGTGGGGTACTCCCAGCGGGGGGCGCCGTCGGCGAGGTCCACCGCGGTGATCCCCCTCCGGTCGAGCGCGATCACCGTGTGGGTTCCGGCGGTCGCTCCGGGGGCCACCATCGGCGCCTGCCCGTCCACGGGGCCTTCCACCAGTTCCCCCCAGAGCATCTTGCCCGTCGCCGCGTCGAACCGGCTGAGGGCGGAGGCCTTGCCGGGGCGGGGCGCGGTGCACACCAGGGAGGACTCGGCGTACGCGCAGGACCCCATGTCCTTGTCGCCGTCCCAGGCCCGCCACCCGGCGGGGCGCCGGGCGGGCGCGTCCGCGTAGGCACGGCTGCCGCCGGGGCTGCCGCCCTCGGTGGCCACGTACGGGGCGAGGGACCCGTGGGGGGACGGAGCGGAGGGGGCGGGGGTGGCGGAGGGCCCGGTCGAGGACTCGGGGGAGGAAGCGGGGGCCTTCGTGTCGTCCCGCGCGCTGCCGGGCGGCGGGGAGAACCGCAGGTAGAGCCCGCCGCCGGCCAGCAGCGAAGCCACGAGCGCCGCTGCGAGGAGAGCCCGCCTGCGGGGCATGCGGGGCTTGCGAGGCCGCCGGGGACGCCCGGCCGGCACGTCTCCGGCGGGGCCGGTGGGCGGCCCGGACTGCCGGGTGAGCGCCCCCTCGGTGTCCTCGGATCCGTCCCCGGACACGGCGGGCGATTCCGGGCCGCGGGAGTCGGTGCCGGAGCCGGAGCCGTGGGGGGCGCCGGAGTCGTCGGCCCCGGCCCAGGGCTCCACTGCGTCGCCTTCGGCGCCTGCATCGCCTCCGACGCCTGCATCGCCTCCGACGCCTTCGGCGCCGGCCCGCGAGCCGGTCCAGGTCCCGGATCCGAGCGGCTTACGGGCCTCCCCGCCGGGGCTGTCGTGCTCGCGGAGCGGGCTCTCCCAGTCGGCCGCCGGGATCGATGCGAGCACGGCCAGCAGCTCGTCCGGTCCCGGGCGGACGGCCGCCTCCTTGGCCAGGCAGGCCCCGACCACGGCCCGTAGCGAATCGGCCAGACCCCCGATGTCCGGGGCGTCCGACACCACGCGGTAGGCCGTCATGTAGTGCGATTCGGCGTGGAAGGGCCCCCGCCCGGTCGCGGCGAACACCAGCACCGATCCCAGCGAGAACACGTCCGAGGAGGGCCGCACCCGCGCCGGAGCCGACAGCTGCTCCGGCGACATGTACGGCGGAGTCCCCAGGATCTGCCCGGTCGAGGTCAGCGTCTGCTGCCCGGCCGCCCGCGAGATCCCGAAGTCGATCACCCGCGGCCCGTCGTCCGTCAGCATGACGTTGTCCGGCTTCAGATCGCGGTGGATCACCCCGGTGGTGTGCAGTTCGCGCAGCGCCTCCACCAGCCCGAGCGCCAGAACGCGCAGCGCGCTCCCGCGCAGCGGCCCGTCCGCCTTCACCCGGGCGCCCAAGGTCCGTCCCGGCACCAGTTGGGTGGCCATCCAGGGCCGCTCCGCGTCCGGGTCGGCGTCCACCACCGCCGCGGTGAAGGCCCCGCTCACCCGCCGGGCGGCCGCCACCTCCTGCCGGAACCGGGTCCGGAACTCCGGGTCGTCGGCGAACTGCTGGTGCACCAGTTTCACCGCGACGAGCCGCCCCGAAGCGGCCCGCCCCGAGTACACCGTCCCCATCCCGCCGGAACCCAGCCGGGAGATCAGGACATATCCGCCGATCGCCCGCGGATCGCCGTCCCGCAGTGTCATGTCCCGCCCCGCCCCACCGACTACATCCGTCGGCGGCACCCTATCCCGGACCTGCGCACTCGTACCCCGAAGGCACTCCCCGGCCCGCCCGGATCCGTCGTGCGGGTCGGGTTCACCCGCCGATCCGGTAGCCGGGCCGCGGGAACCGCGCATCGCAGGCGCGCGGCGGCAGCCCGGCCGGGCGCGCCGAACGCGCGCCTAACCACTGGCTAACCGGCGTGCGGGCAGGCTGGTCCCCGGCGTCGGCCCGGAGGGAACAGCGGCGGCACGGGCGAACGGAGCGGGACGCGATGCGGGTGCTGATGGGCGAGGACGAGCGGGAACCGGCCCCGGAGCCCCGCGACGCGGGCCACGGATGCCGTCCGTGACCCGGTCCCGCTTCCCGCTCGGGCCCGGCCGCAGCCGCCTGCCGCTGCGCGGCCGGCTGACCCTGGTGACCACGGCCGTCTTCGCCGTGCTCGGCTGCGGGGTGCTGGTGCTGAACTGGCTCAGCTCGCGCCAGCTCATCGAAGCCAACCGGGACATCGTCATCGCGTCCACCGGAATGCCGGAGGCGCAGTTCCCCGATCCGGGGGTGACCGACGTGCCCCCGGGGACCGCCGACCTGCCCCCCGGGTCCACACAGGCCGCCCGCACGGTGACCCCGGCCGAGGCCTTCGACGACTTCCAGAACGCCATCCTGGGCGACCTGCTCACCCGCTCCGCGCTCCTGCTCACCGTCTTCACGGCGCTCGCCGCGCTGCTCGCCTGGTGGGCGAGCCACCGCTCCCTGCTCCGGCTCCATCAGGTGACCGGGGCCGCACGCCGGATCAGCACCGGCAGCAGCCTGGACGAGCGGCTCGCGCTGACCGGTCCGTACGACGAGATCCGCGAACTCGGGGACACCTTCGACGCCATGCTCGACCGGCTCGACCGGAGCTTCACGGCCCAGCGGAGCTTCACCGCACACGCCTCGCACGAGCTGCGCACCCCGCTGACCGTCCTGCGCACCGCACTGGAGATCCCCCTGGCCCAGGGACGGGTCCCGGACGACCTGCGCCCCGCCGTCCTGCGCGCGCTGGACGCCAACGTGCGGATCGAGCGGCTGATCGCGGCCCTGCTGACCCTGGCGCGTGCGGAGAGCGCCGCACTGGCGCTGCGTCCGGTGGATCTGGCGGACACCGCCCGGGCCGCCGCGCACGACCTGGCCGAGGAGGCCCGTACGGCGGGGGTCCGGGTCACGCTCGACGCGGCGGACGCGCCGGTGGACGGGGACCCCGCGCTGCTCCGGCAGGTCGCGCTCAACCTGCTGGCCAACGCGGTGCGCCACAACCACCCCGGCGGCACCGCCGTGATCGCGACCGGCACGGCGGGCGACCGGATGTTCCTGGAGGTCTCCAACACCGGCCCGGTCCTGCCGCCGGAAGAGGTGCCCGCCCTGTTCGCGCCGTTCCACCAGGGCCGGGAGCGGGGCAGCGGATTCGGGCTCGGGCTCGCCGTGGTCCGGGCGATCGGCGACACGCACCACGGCGAGATCGTGGCGACGCCCCGCGAGGGCGGCGGTCTCACGGTCCGCGTCCTGCTGCCCGGCCGCGACCAGGGTGCGGACGGGCCGGGTTGACCTCGGCCGGTACGGGTTACCCCACGGGCCCCGGCTGATCCGCTCCCGGCTGATCCGCCCAGCGGTGTCTGATGTTGATGAGCGAGGCCTTGGCCAGGACCACGGGATTCAGGAAGCGCACCGGGCCGATCAGCCGGGACGCGAACAGGTGCATGTGCCGCGCCATGGCCGCGTCGCGCGCCGCCGCCGCGAACACCAGCTCCTCCCCGGCGTTGAACGGACGGGACTTGGCGAAGTCGATCGCCAGCGCCTGGTGACCGCGCAGGGTGCGCTGGTGCTTGCCCGCGTACCGCTTGAGCGACCTGCCGAGGTCGCCCCGGCCGGCCGCGGCAGGGGCGACCGCCTCCGCCAGCCAGCGCGCGGACTCCAGGGCCCACCCGCATCCCACCCCCCACAGGGGGTCGCCGGTCAGGGCGGCGTCGCCGATCAGGGCGAGGCCCGGTGCCGTGGGCTTGCGCAGGTGGAGCGGGTAGTCGACCGTACCGATGATCTTCGAGACCCGCTCGGCGGAGTCGATCGCCGGTGCGTCGGGCAGGGCGCGGACGAAGGCGGCGAAGCTGCCCTCCAGGTCCTCGCGGAACTCCGGCAGCCGCTTCTTGTCAGGGAGCACCGCGAGGACGGTCACACCGTCGTCGTTCGGGAACGCGTAGGCCATGTCGGGTTCGAGGAACCAGGTCTGACCGATGCCGTCGCGCAGCGGCAGGTTGCGGAAGTGGGCGAGGTAGCCGAAGCGGTTGTTCGGATGCGTCCAGGTGCGCATCCCGGCGTGCTTGGCCACGGCCGAGTCCTTGCCGTCGGCGCCGACCACCAGCCGGGCCCGGATCTCGCGCTCGCCCTGCGGCGTCGAGGCGTGCACCCCCACGGTCCGGCCGCCTTCCCGGACCACTCCGGTGACCTGGTGGCCGAGGAGCAGATCGACGCCCGGGGTCTGCGCGGCACGGGACCTGATCAACGGGTCGAGGGTGCTGCGGCGGACGTTGTACGCGAACGGCAGCGGGGGTCCGCCCGGCGCGGGCTTCGGCTCGATCCACCCCCAACGCGTGTACCAGCGCGCTTCGTTGTGCACGGCTCCCGCCTTCTCCAGGGCGGGGACGAGGCCGAGCTCGTCCAGGACCGGGTAGGCGTTGGCCGTGATGGAGTGGGTGCACAGCACCTTGTACGCCTCGGGGTCCGAGCGCCGTTCCAGCAGCGCGACGCGGACGCCGCGCCGGGCGAGCAGCATCGCCGCGGCGCTGCCGGCGAGGCCGGCTCCGCTGATGACGACGTCGTAGTCGTGTTCCGCGCTCTCAGGCCTGGGCATGCGCTGATCGCCCCCTTCGGGGTGTGGTGCCGCTGACGGGGAGGTGGGAGTGGTGCAGCACCCACTGGTGTCATGCTCATGAAGTCTTGTCAAGATCGCGCCGGTCCGGAGGCGCGGACGCAAACGCGGTGGTGGCGCCGGGAACGTCCCGGTTAGCATCCGAAGATGACGATGCCGGCAGACAAGCCCCTCCAGGACGCCGTGCGTCGAGGCGACCTCGACTGGCCGGCCCGCCACCTCGACCCACAGGTCTGCCCGCCGGCCGCCTTCGAACTCCTCGTCCGGCACGAGGACTCCCGGCTGCGTCACCTCGGGCTGACCCTGCTCGCCGAGCGCGTCACCTCGGGCCGGACCGGCGACGAGCGCGAGATGGCCGAGCTCGCGGGCCTGCTCCCGGTGTCGCCGGAGGGCACGCCGGAGGAGGCGCTCCTCCTGGCACGGCTCCACGAACGGCTCGGCCCGTACCTCCGGGGCCACCACCGGCCGTCGTGGCGTACGGCCGGGCTGCCGGTACGGGTACGGATCGCCTGGCTGCGCGCCGAGATCCTGAACGAGCCCGCGGTGATCCGGAAGGAGCCCCGGGGCGAACTGCTCTACCAGGCCCTGCGGGAGACGACCGCCACCGGGGCGCACCGGCCCGGGCGGCTCGTGGACGAACTGGTGGGCAGCGGCGACCCGGTGATGGAGGAGGAGGGGCTTCGGCTGGCCCGGCAGGCACTGCACGCCGGCCTGCTGGCCCCCGTACGGGTACGCGCCCACGTGATCGGGCTGCTCGGCAGCGGCAGCCCGGCCGTCGTCGCGGCCGCGCTGAGGGAACTCGCCGAGCCCTGGGCGGCGTTGGAGCCCCTGCAGGCGGGGCGGCTGTCGCCCTTCCTCGCCGCCGCATCGGCGAGCACACGGCCCGGGACCGCCGATGCCGCACTCACCGCCGCGGCCCACCACGGACACCGCGGCCTGCTCCGGCAGGTCATCGACGATCCGGAGCTGCCGCCGGGCCTTCGCCGGCGCGCGATGGAACGCATCGGCGACCTGGCGGACCGGGGCGACATCGGCGAACTGACCGCGATCGCGGCACGGGACCCGCTGCTGTTCGGAGCACCCGCCGTGACCTGCCTGCGCGGGCTCCACCGGCGCGGGCACTTCCCGGACGCCGCGCACGTCCCGTCCGTCATCGGCCTGGCGCTGGCCGATCACTCGATTCCGCCCGGCGAGGTCGCGACGATCCTGTTCACCTGCCGCCACGAGACGCTCCGCGTCCTGGCCGACGCGGCCGCGGGCGACCCGAGCTGGCCGCGCCGACTCGCCCTGCTGGTCGCCCTGGCCGGACAGGGGGCGCCGGACCTGGAGATCGGGGACGCCGTCACCCGGCTCCTCCCCTCGGCTCCCGCGCCGGGGCCGTTCCTCGACGCCCTCCGCGCGCTGCGCCACGCGGATGCCGAAGACGCCGTGATCGCCCTCCTTCCCGCGGCGCCCGCAGCGGCCCTGGAGACCCTGGAGGCCATCGGCGGGCACCGGACGACGGCGGCGCTGCAGGAAGGGCTCGGGCTCGGCGCGACGGAAGGAGCGAGAGAAGGCGCGAGGGAAGGCGCGAGGGAAGGCGCTGAGGAGGGCGCGGGGGAAGGCGCCGAGGAGGACGTGGAGGGCGGCGCGGGAGAGATCGCCCCGCATCTCCGCGCCGTACGCCACCGCGCGCTGGAGGTGCTGTGGCACCTGACGGACGATCCGTCAGGGCGCCGCGCCCTCCTCGTCCGCCTCGATCCCGTCGATCTGCCGACCCGCATCGCCGCGGACCTCGGCGGGCCGGACGAGCGGGAACTGGCCCTCCTGAGTTCCCATCTGGACCCGGACCAGCCGGTGGCCGCCTTGTGCCGACTCGCCGCACACGGCGGCGCGGGGACGCTGCCGGTCATCGCGGACCTGCTGCTGCGGGTGGTGGCCGACGTGGCGGCGGCCCGGGAACCGGGCGCAGCCGCCCCGCTCCGCGACGCCGTACACCAGGCCGGAGCGCCGGCCGCGGAGCAGTGGTGGTTGCCGGCCCGACAGGAGCCCGGGGAGCCCGTGGTACCCCAGCAGATCCTGGACGCCGTACACGGCCTGGGCCGCCGGCTCCACGAGCGGGGACGCGTCAGGCCGGCCTGCCTGCTCGACGCGCGGACACCGGACGAGGCGGGGCACGCCCTCGTCGCGACCCTGGCGCTCGATCTGCTGGACCGGCCCGGACTGTCGAGCGGTGAACAGGCGCTCCTGCTCGAACTGCTGCTCCGAGCCCCCTACGCGCGCACCCGCGCGCGGGTGCACCGCCTGCTGCGGCACCGCGACCGGCACGTGCGGGGGCACGTGATCGCGATCCTCGCCCGCGAGGCCACCGGAGAAGACGCGCAGGCACTGTCGGCGACGCTGATCACGCTCACCACCGCCCAGGACGTCCAGACCGTCCGGCAGGCGCTGCTCGCCCTCGGCCACGCGCGGGCCCGCTGGGCCGCCACCGCGATCGCCGCATGCCTCGGCCACCCGAACATGAACGTCAAGAAGACCGCCGCGCAGGTCCTGGTCGCCGCGGGCACGCCCACGGCGGTACCGGCGCTGCTCTTCTGGCTTGGACACCACGACAATCCGGGCCTGCGCGGCACCCTCGTCGCGGCGTTGCGCGCCGTCCTCGGTGACGCGTACCCGGCGACCGTCCTCGCCGCGGCCGAGCACAGCGACCACGGCCGTACCCGCGAACTGCTGCTGGCGGGCCTCGACGGCGCCCTGCCGGTGCGCTCGGTCCTCGCCCTGGACGAGCAGGCGTCACCGGTCGCCCCCACCCTGCTCGCCCTGGTGGCGAGCGGTCGCGTCGGCCTCGTCTCCGGGACGGCCGAGGACCTGTCCACGGCCCTGGCCCGCCACGGGATCACCCCGGCCGCACCCCGGTCGGCGGCGGACACCGGAGCGGAACGCGACGTCGACGCGCTGGCGGCGCAGGGCTGGCACGCCCCGACCGCGCTGCGCCTCAGCACGCGGCACGAGCAGCTGCGGCCCTTCCGGCTGCGGGAGCTGCGGCACCTGCTGCCGGACTGGCTGCGCCTGGCCGCCGCCGAACCCGCCGAGCGCGCTGCCGTCCTGCGGCTCACGCTCCGGCTCTGCCCCGCGCCGTGGACGGCCGGGGAACGGGCGGCCTTCGCCCGGTCCACCGCGGTCCTGCTCGACGGGCTCGCCGAGGCCCCGGCGGAAGACCGGCACGGCCTCATGGCCGTACTCGGAGCGATCGCACCCACCCTGCCCGCTGTCGAGAAGCAGGCCGTCGCGGCGGCGGTACGCGCACTGCCCCGCGCTCCCGCGGACGGCCCGTCGGCGCTGACGCTGCTGCGGAGCCTCGGCGCGGTACTGGTCCGGACCGACCTCGAACAGGCCATGGACGCAGCCCGGTCGGGCGCAGGCCCGCGGCAGGCCGAGACGGCTGTGCTGCGGGAGGCGTTCGGCGCACCGGAGTCTCAGGACGGGGGCGGGGCCGGAGCCGGAGCCGAGGCCGAGGCCTGGCGCGCCGAGCTGGAGACAGCCGTGCGCACACCGGCCGCCCTGGAAGAGTTCCGCCGAAGCTGCCGCCAGGCCGACGGCGCCCAA
>NZ_JBVJMS010000003.1:0-705148 GCF_055584085.1 Streptomyces sp. NPDC104226 | reverse complement strand
ACCAAGGCCAAGGCCAAGGCCAAGGCCAAGGCCAAGGCCAAGGCCAAGGCCAAGGCCAAGGCCAAGGCCAAGGCCAAGGCCAAGGCCAAGGCCAAGGCCAAGGCTCCCGGGACCGTCTGGCCGCGCTGATCGAAGTCCACGCCTCGGCCGGACCCGAGGTCCGCGTCGCCCTCGTCGACTGGATGACGGAGATCCAGCCCCTCGACGCACCCCCGTGGACCATCGCCGAAACGGCCCGCGCCAAGGCACCCCACCCGCGGACCGTGCGCGGCGACGACCTGGACCAGCCCCGTTCGGCGGCCTTGCGGGACCGGCTGCTGGCCATGCTGGAGGCACCTGCGCCGGAGCGCCGGCACACCGCGGCCCGCGCGCTCCTCACATGGCCCGAGCCCGAGTGCCGGCTCGCCGTGCTCCGCGCGTTCCTCCGGGGGAGCGTCGACGTACCCGTCGGCGACGGCCTGGCCCGCGCCCTGAGCGCGATCGACGGGGAAGAACTCCGCGGGGACGGGATCCTGCACGACAGGGTCGCCCTCGTGGCGAGCGGGCTCGGCCCGTCGGACCTGGAGCCGCTGGTCCCGCTGCTGCTCGAGTGGTGGGAGCACGATCCGCCGGCCGGCAGCTCCGCGGCCGGGCAGGCACTGGGACGGGTCCCCGCCGACGTGCTGGCGGAGCGGCTCGCGGACCGCCTCGACGCCGGCGCCTGGGGGTTCCTCGAACTGCTCGGCAGGAGACCCCTGTTGCGCACGCCCGCGCTGACGCGGACCTGCCGGCGGCTGCGCGCCGAAGGACGGGACGCCCTCGCCGACGCCCTGAACCTCGTGGACGGTCCGCTGCGCCGCCCGGACACCGTGCACCGGGACGCCGACGCGCTGGCGGCGCTCCGCGACCGCGGCCCGGCCGCCTCCACGGCGGCGGCCCCGCCCCCCTCCCGGCAGCAGCTGCTCGACCTGGCCCGTACGGGCGACCCCGTACAGGTACGCCGAGCACTCACGCGCATTGCCGAGGAGCACACCGGCCCGGACCCGGACCCCGACCCCGGCCTGCGGGAGCTGATCCGCACCTTGCTGCACCACCCCAGGCCCAAGGTCCGCCTGCACGCGCACCGGACCTCACGGGCCGTGCTGGACCGTCAGACCCATCTCCACCACACCTCGATCCTGCTGGACGACCCCCAGCCGGACCTGGTGCGCGCGGCGATCCGGACCCTCTGCCACGCGACCTGGGCCCCCGCGATCCCCGCGGTGACCGGTCTCCTGGAGCACTCACACCCCGTCGTCCGCAGGGCCGCGGCCGAGGGACTCGTCGTCATGGGCGCCCCGGCGGTGCCGGCCCTCCGGCGTGCCGCCGACCACGCCCGGCCCGACCGGCGGTCCGTCTACACGGAGGTCCTCGAACGGATCGGGCAGGGCGGTCCGTGACGAGCGGCTCCCGCCGAGGTGCCGGCCCGGCAGGGGGGTGGCCGGGTACCTCGGCTCGCGGTGGGATCAGCCCAGTGTGTGCCGGTGGAGACTGGCCGCCAGGAGGTGGGAGTCGAGCAGGGAGACGTCCGCCGTCCGGTCCGCCCGCGCGTAGCCTGCCAGCATGCGTTTGGTCAGGACGAGCGCTTCGGGGGAGCGCCGCACGAGCGGTCTCGTCCAGGCGTCGATCACCTGGTCCAGCTCGTCGATCGGGGCGGTCCGGTGGAGCAGGCCGATCCGGTGGGCCGTGGCGGCATCGAAGACGTCGCAGGTGAGCATCAGCTCGCGAATCCTGGGGGCGCCGATCTCGGAGACCAGGCGTCCCATCGCCCCGCCCCACGCCGGCGGCAGCCCGATGCCGACCTCCGGCATGCGGAAGCGGCTGGTGTCGGCGCCGGCGCGCAGATCACAGAAGGCGGCGAGGGCGAGCCCCGCGCCGATGACCCGCCCGTGCAGCCGGGCGATGGTGACCGCGTGGGTGTTCTCCAGGGCCTGGCACAGGCGGTGCGCCTTGTCGGCGATGCGCCGCAGGCCCACTCCGGACGGATCGGCGGTCAACGCCTCCTGGTACTCGCCCCGGTCGGCGCCCAGGCAGAAGTCCGGACCCGCTGACGACAGCGTCAGGATCCGGACGTCGGGTCTCTCGTGCAGATCGTCGAGCAGGCCCGTGAGATCGTCCAGGACCGCGGTGCCCAAGGTGTCGTCCTGCCCCCAGGGGTTGAGGCGGACATGCAGTACGGGACCGTCCTGCTCGGTGCTGATCGCCTTGGGAGCGGTCCGGACCTGGGCGGGCGCATGGAGGGGGGAGAGGAGGGCGAAGGGGGAGAGGGGGGAGGGGATGGGGGTCGGGTCGGTCATGCGACTGCTACGTCCAGGTTCAGGAGTCGTCGGAACGCCACGCGGGGCGCCATCGACGGGGGGCGTACGAGGGTGAGGCGGGGGAGGCGGCGGACCAGCTGGTGGAGCAGGGTCTGGGCTTCCATGCGGGCCAGCGGTGCGCCGAGGCAGTAGTGGATGCCGCCGCTGAACGCGAGGTGGTCGGCGGAGCGTTCGGGATCGAACCGGCCGGGGTCGGCGTGCCTGGCCGGGTCCCGGTGGGCCGCTCCGATCATGAGATGGACCATCTCGTCGCGGCGGATCTCGAAGCCCCCGATCACGCAGTCCCGGGAGGCGACCCGGCTGATCACGTGGGTGGGAGGGTCGTAGCGGAGGGTCTCCTCCACGAACCCGGGCACGAGGTCGGGGTTGTCGGCGACCATGGCCCAGCGGTCCGGGCTCTCGACGAGCCGCAGCGCCATCGTGGAGAGGAGGGTCGCGGTGGTCTCCAGGGCGGCCAGCAGGACGAACAGCACCAGGAAGTAGACGGCCTCGTCGGCCTTGTCCCGGTCGGGCTCGATCGAATCCCAGGTCCGGATCCACCGGGTGACGGGGTCGTCTCCGGGGTGGGAGCGCCGATCGCGCACCAGTTCCATGAAGTACGTACGGAGTTCCGCCGTGGCCGCATCGGACAGGGCCAGCTGGCTGGCCGACGGCAGCAGTTCCTGGGTGAACACCTGGTCGTGCGTCAGCTCCCGGAGCCGCGGCCAGTCGGCCCGCGGCAGTCCGAGCCATTCACCTATGGTGGCAACCGGCAGTTCCTCGCAGACGAGTTGCGAGAAGTCCGCCTCGCCGGTGCGTATTCGCTCGGTGAAGGCATCGAGGAGCTGACCCGCGGTCCGCTTCACGGTGCGGCCCATGCGCTCCACGGTGCCCCGGTCGAACGAGCCGGCCGCCCGGCGGACCTTGGTGTGGTCCGGGGGGTTGAGCGCGGCGAGGGTGTTGCCCATCTCGCGCGAGGAGGGAGCGTTCCAGCGCGTCCCGGGCCCCTGGCGTTCCCGCCACGCCTTGTCGGGCTCGAGCCATTGACGGTTGCGCAGGATCTGGTCGCAGGCGGCGAAGCCCGTCACGGCGAACCCGCCCCAGGGGGCGGGCACCACCTCGCCGCGGGCGAGGAGTTCGTCGTAGACCGGGAAGGGGTCCGCCTGCCCTCTGGCCGTGCGGAGGCGGGAGAAGAGGGAGGCGGACGCCCGACGGTCGTACGCCGGAGTGAGGGCAACGCCCATATGGCGGCTCCTTTCTGAGAACCAGCCGGCATCCGTACCCGCATGATCGTTAGGGCATCCGTTACCGGCGGGTACTCAGGAGGAGACTAGAATCACATATTCCTCATTCGCCTCTGGTCCAGGCCAGGAAGCGGCTGAACAGGCCGCCCTTGGGCCGCGGCGCGGCATCGGAGGGCGCGGGCGCGGCCGCGGCCGGCTGGGGCTGGGCCGCCTGCTCGGCGTTCGGCGCGTGCGAGGTGTACGAGGCGTGCGTCCCGGACGACGCCCCGGCCGAACCGGATGCCCCGGCCGCATGGGCAACGGCCTTCGGAGTGAAGCGGATCGGCAGGGTGACCAGCGAACGGCTCCACGGGCTCGGCGCCCACGTGAGCGTCTTGAACGGGACGCGCAGCTCGACGTCGTGGAGCTGGTTGAGCAGCGCCTCGACGGCCGTCACGGCGATCATGAAGGCCGGGTCCTTGGCGGGGCAGGCGTGCGGGCCCGCCCCGAAGGCCAAATGCGCCTTGGCGCTGAGCTGTTCGCGGTGCTCGGTCAGCTTCGGGTCGGTGTTGGCGGCGGCGAACGACACGAGGATCGGGTCGTTCGCCCGGATCACCCGGCCGCCGATCTCGACGTCGTGCGTCGGGTAGTGGGCCGCGTAGTTGGAGATCGGCGCGAAGTTCCAGAGGGCCTGGGAGACCGCGTCCTCGACCGGGAGCCCGAGCTGCCACTCGTCCCCGAGGTACAGGGCGCTGCTGGTGCCGATGGCGGCGGTCAGCGGCGCGGTGCCCCCGGAGAGCAGGGTGACCAGCTGGTGCAGCACCTCTTCGTCGGTCAGCTCCGCCGAGTGCTCCATCAGGCGCGTCGTCAGATCGTCCGTCGGCCGCCGCCGCTTGAGGGCGATCAGCTCGGTGAGCGCCCCGCCCAGCACCTCGTCGGCCCCGGGGGTGCCCTCGAAGATGCCGCTGATGCCGGCGATCACGCGGTCGCCGATCTCGGGCGGGCAGCCGAACAGTTCGCTGAAGACCAGCAGGGGCAGCGGCTGGGCGTACTCGGCCATCAGCTCCGCATGCCCGCGGATGTCCGTACTGAACTGACTGATCAGGTAGTTGGCGGACTGCTGCGTCTGCCGGATGAGCTGGTGCTCGTTGACCGTGGCGAGACTGTCCGTAACGGCCCTGCGCAGACGGGCATGTGCCGCACCGTCACTGAAGAGCGCGTTGGGGCGGTACCCCATCATGGGCAGCGCCGGGCTGTCCGCCGGGACGCGGCCCTCGTTCAGGGCGTTCCAGCGGCGGGAGTCGCGCACGAAGGAGGCGGGGTTCTGCAGGACGTACAGCGCGGCGTCGTAGCTCGTGACGAGCTCGACCTGGACGTCGGGGGCGATGTCCACGGGCGCGCTGGGGCCGTACGCACGCAGCTGCGCGTAGTGGCCTTCGGGGTCGGCTCCGAACGAAGGACCGTACATCTGGACGTTCCCGTGCGCGGGGCAGCCGGGGGGTATCTCGTGGGGGTCGCGTGGCTGTTGCATTCCTGCGCTCCTAGCCGAGTTGGGACATGAGGTGTGTCACGAGGGTGATGAGGGCCCGCGCGGAGGAGTTCTCGTCCCGTACGTCGCACTCCACGACGGGGGTCTCGGCGCTGAGGTTCAGGGCCTCGTGCACCTCGTCGAGCGGGTAGTGCGTGGTGCCCTCGAAGTGGTTCACGGCGATGGCGTACGTCAGGCCGAAACGCTCGACGAGGTCCAGGACGGGGAAGGACTCGTGCAGGCGCTCCGGGTCGACGAGGACCAGCGCGCCCAGAGCACCCCGGGACAGCTCCTCCCACATCTCCTTGAAGCGCTCCTGGCCGGGCGTTCCGAAGAGGTAGAGGACCAGGGTGTCGCTCAGGGTCAGCCGGCCGAAGTCCATGGCGACGGTGGTGGTCGTCTTGTCGGGCGTGCCCGACAGATCATCGAAACCCACGCTGGCTTCGGTGATCTCCTCCTCGGTCCGCAGGGGCTCGATCTCCGAGAGGCTGCCGATGCAGGTGGTCTTGCCGACCCCGAAATGCCCCACGATGAGGATCTTCACCGCATGGGAGACATCTGGATCCAGGTACACGCGTTACGCTCCGAATCGATTCTTCAGGCCTTCGAGCACGGCGCTGACCAGTTCTCTGTCGACACGTTCGGCGCGCGGTATCGGTGTCCTCGCGAGGATGAGCTCGTCCTCCTCCAACTGCGCCAGCAGGATGCGGACGACGCCCAGGGGCAGGTGCGTGTGTCCCGCCACCTCGGCCACGGACAGGTAGCCGTTCGCGACCAGGTCCATGACCCGGCCCGCCTCCGGGGACAGCGTGCGCGCCGCCACCTGTCCGATGTCCGCCGCCGCCGTCACCAGCGTCGTGTGCTCGTACTCGTGGTCCGGGGGCAGCGCCCGCCCGTTCGTGATCACGAAGAGGGGGACTAAGGGGGACGTCAGTTCCAGACCGTCGTCGTGTCCGAGACCTTCAGGCATGGCCGGCCACCTTCCCCGGTGTCGCCGCAGCGGTCAGTCTGGGAACCACCTCGTGCAGACGCGTCGTGAACTGCTCGATGTCGCAGTCGTGTTCGGCAGCGGCAGCCAGGAAGGCATCGGGGCCGGCCGCCATCAGGAAGATCCAGCCGTGCTGGAACTCGATGACCGTCTGACGCCATTCCGCGTCCTCGGTGACCCCCGCGAACTGGGAAGTGACCCGGCTGTAGGCGTGGATGCCCGTCATGGCCGCCGAGATCGTGTCCGCGAGGTCGCGGCTCATCCCGTTGGTCGCCCCGCGGGGAAGACCGTCCGATCCCAGCAGCACGGCGTGGCGGGCCCCCTTCACCTCCGCCATCACCCGGTCGAGCTCGCCGAGCACGAAGCCCGAGTCACCCGGGCCCGGCTGCCGGGGTACGTTCCCGCGCGGCCCTCCGGCGTCCTCGGTGTGCACCCGCGGCGGCGAGGTGAGGTTGTTGCCCAGCCGGGCGACGAGACGGTGCATGCGGAAGGAGATCTGCTGCATGTCCACATCGGGCGCGGCCGCGGCGGCGAGGTACGAGCCCTGCCCCGCCCCGATCAGGAAGCTCCAGCCGTGCGAGAACTCGATGATGGTCTGGTTCCACTGCCGGTCCTCCTCCGGTCCGGCGAAGTGGGCCGTCGCCCGGCTGAGCGACTGCATCCCGGCCATGGCCGCGGAGATGGTGCGTACGTCCTTCTCGGCCAGGCCTTCGGTCGCGCCGCGAGGAAGGCCGTCAGCGGACAGCAGGACGGCGTGCCGTGCACGGGGCACGTTGTGCACGATGTCCTCGAGCATCCACGACAGGTCTGCGGTCATGCCTCTTCGGGCCCTTCGAACGAGGTGGCGTCAAGGTTGCGGCCGGAGAGCGTGCCGCGCTGGAAGGCGCCCAGGCTGCGCCCGGAGGCACGGCCCGTCTCTCCCGAGATCCGTGGCGCCGGGGCGGTGGCGTCGGGATCGGGGACGCTCGCGATGGGTGCCTGACGCGCACCGCGCTTGGGAAGCCCGTGCATCGTGCGGGCCGTCGCGGTGTGCGGCACGGTGCTCTGCGGCGCCGGGCCCTGCGAAGGCGCGCTCTGCGACGCCCGGTTCTCGGCGGCCCGCCGGATCTCGCTGACCGGGGCCTCCTGGACGGGCGGGATCTCCTCCATGGTCCACAGCTCCTCGGGCAGGAGGACGACGGCCCGGACGCCGCCGTACCGGGAGACTCCGGTGACGTCGACCTTGAAACCGTGCTGACGCGCGATCAGGCCGATGACGGGGAAGCCGAACTTCGGCTGGGTCCCGAGCTGCGAGAGACGGGGGGCGACCTCGCCGGAGAGCAGCGCGGTCGCCCGCTGCCGCTCTTCGTCGTTCATGCTGACGCCGGCGTCGTCGATGACGATGCACAGGTTGTTCTGGACGCGCTGGAACGTCACCTCGATCGGCGCGTCGTGCTGCGAGAAGCTGGCCGCGTTGTCGAGCAGCTCCGCCACGGCGAGGGCGACGGGCGCGACCGCGGACGCCTTCAGCGCCAGACTGGTCTGCTGCATGATGGCGACGCGGTGGAAGTTGCGGATCTGGCCCTGGGCGCTGCGCACCACGTCGTAGACGCTGGCGGGCCTGTTGCGGCGGCCGAGCGGCGCACCGCACATGACGGCGATGCCCTGAGCCTTGCGCGCCATCTGGGCGTTGGCGTGGTTGACGTCCAACAGGTCGCTCAGCACGGTGTGTCCGCCGTACTTGCGCTGGATGCCGTCCAGGAGGGTCGTCTGTTCGGCGGCGAGGCTCTGCAGGAGGCTGGCGGCACCCTTGAGGACCGCCTTGGTGTTCTCCTCGGCCGCTTCCTTGGCCTCGCGGAGCGTGGCGTCCTGCTCGCTGCGGAACCTGTGCAGTTCGGCGCGCGACGCGTGCAGGTGGCTGTCCGACGCGAGCAGTTGGTGCCTGAGTTCGGCCTCGGTGTGTTCCTTCTTCGCCCCCAGCGCTCTGTTGCGGGCGACGAGTGCCACGACCGCGACCACGGCTATCGCCGCCACCGCAACCAGGCACCACACAAGTGCGTCTCGATTCATGGAAACCTTTCCCGGCGCGTGCCATGCGGACGGCTGCAGATACACCTCGCGAGGCCCCGCAACACAGCTGATCGGCACGGTTCACCCGGTGATGCGCGGTGATCATGCCGCCGATCCAAATCAGCATCTGCGTCAAAATGAACCAAGATCACAGATGCGGGGATGCTATCACCGGATCTTCGGCCCCCCGGACGCCCGCTTTGGCGCCCCATCCGCCCAACCGGAGTGACACCGGGCGGGGTTGACATGGCCTTTCGATCCCCCCGCATCGGCCATCGGCCACACCCCGCGCCACCCGTCCGTTAAGGAGTTCTTCACGAGAGGAGTGGCGATCTCTCACATCAGTCCGCCCCGGAAGGGCCCGTGGCAGAGGGGTCCAGGCCGATCGGTGCTGGGCGAATGTAAGAGTTTGCCCCCATATATCGACATCTCATCGGGATCGGGTATCGGGGCACGGGATCCGGGATAGAGGGGGCGGCCGGCTCTGTGAACCGGAAGGCGATCCCCGCCGAAACGAAGGGCGCCCACGGTGTCTCCCGTATCGCCCGGGAACTGCCGGACTTGAGGGAGACCGGGCGGCCGCACAACACAACCGAGAGGTGCGGCGGCGCGCGTACAGGGGCGCATAAGAGGTGTCGGATCGAGCAACGGCAATGCAATGGCGGAGTCGTTCTCCACCGGCCCCCGACACAAATTGTTGAGTGGCGAACGATGGCCGAAAACACCGAAACGCACAGGGTCGTTCCGATCTGCCGACGGCCCCCGCGGAGGGCTCCGATCGCAGGCGCCGACTGCGCATACGGGGTCGTTCTCGCAGGAGACGCCCCTCGCCGGGCGACAGGGCCGCCCGTGATCGACTCTCGGCCTGACGGCGCGATTTCGCTCTTCCCCCGCCGCGGGCGTGCCGGTTCTCTTGGGCCGAGCGCCGACGCGAGGCGACCACGGATCCGAACCCGCCCCTGGAGGACTCATGGCACCGAACCCGAACCCGAACCCGAACCAGGCCTGGGATCAGGAGTGGAAGCTCGACGGCGGAACCGCGTGGATACGCCCTGCGAGCGCGCGGGGCATCCTCAAGCCGCTCCTCCTGGCCAGCAAGGCAGGACCGGGGGCGACGGACCTGGCCGCACTGCGGGCACGGCTCTACTCGACCCCGGACTCCTTCGGCGAGGCGCTGCGCGCCCGCGGCCACGACCTGGTCCTGCTCGGCTTCGACGACGGCGCCGCCCCCCTGGCCGACCTGGCGAACACGGTCGTGGAAGCCCTCCGCCGCACGGCGGCCGAGCAGACGGGCGACGCCCCCCTCGCCGCGGGCGGCATAGCCAGGGGAGCCCTGGCGGTCCGCCACGCCCTCGCCGGCATGGAGCGCCGCCGGGAGGACCACCGGACGGGCACGTACTTCTCCTTCAACGGAACGGCGCCCGCACCGCAGGACCACACGGACCCGGACGGCCGCACCGGCCGGCCGCAGATCCCCAAGCGGCTCGGGCTCACCACCGGCAACGCCTCCGCGGACCCCGGCGCCCCCGCCGCCCCGAGCGACGCCGACGCCGACTTCGACGACACCACCACGGCCCCCACGGACCCGAACGGCCTCCTCATCCCCGGCGCCCAGGTCACCTGGCTCCTGAACCACCTGGCCTAGAGCGTCTGTTCACCATCAGGGGCGGATCGGACGACACCAGGGGGCGCCGATGATGTTCGGGTACTCGGACGAGTGGTGGGTGCTGCTGCTGTTCCCGGCGGTGCTGTGGGTGCCGTTCGGGCCGTTCGTCATGGCCGCCCTGGGGGCGTGGTGCGCCTCCGCGCCCGGCCCCCGCGCGCGGCTGTGGTCGGTGCTGGTCCCCCTGGTCCCGGTGCTGACCTCGGCGTCCGTCATGACCTTCCCGCTGAGCCGCTGGGAACGCCCGGTACGGGTCGACGGCGCCGTGGAAGCGCCGGAGCAGCTGTACGAGTTCCTCGGCTACCTGGCCGTGTACGTCGGGGGCATCACGGTGCTGCCCTGGCTGCTCGGCTACGGCGGCACGCGCCTGCTGCGCCGGGTACGGGCCCGCCGGCGCAGCCCGGGAGGAACCCCCTAGAGGGTGCCTTGCCGATCAGCCGAACGTGCCGGATCCCAGCCGCGCCGGGGCACGGAGTCGAGCAGCAGGCGCGTGTACGGGTGGTGCGGTGCGTCCAGGACGCGGCCCGTCGGGCCCGATTCCACGACCCTGCCCGACTTGAGCACCAGCACCTCGTCCGCGATGTGCCGGACCACCGCCAGATCGTGGGTGACGAAGAGATAGCCGATGCCCGCCTCGCGGCGGATCGTGGAGAGCAGTTCGAGGATCTGCGCCTGGATGGAGACGTCGAGCGCCGCGACCGCCTCGTCGAGGACGAGGACGCTGGGCTCCACCGCGAGGGCGCGCGCGATGGCCACGCGCTGGCGCTGCCCGCCGGAGAGGCGCCGGGGCAGGGCCGAGGCCTCGCGCCCGCCGAGCCCGACCTGCTCCAGGAGCTCGGCGACCCGGGCCCCGCGCGCGGCGGTGTCCAGCCGGGTGTGGAGCCGTAGGACCTCGTCCACGCATCCGGCCGCCGTGACCCGCGGGTCCAGCGACAGGTACGGGTCCTGGAAGACCATCTGGATCTCCCGGGCCCGGGAGAGCCGCTCGGCCCGGGAGCGGACCCGAGCCGAGCGGTCCCGGCCGCCGAGGCGTACGGTGCCGGCGTCCGGGCGCTCCAGGCCGACGAGCATGCGGGCCGTCGTGGTCTTGCCGCTGCCGGACTCCCCGACGAGGGCGAGGCAGGTGCCCGGTGCCAGGGTGAAGGACACGTCGTCGACCGCCGCGTGGTTCCCGTACCGCTTGGACAGCCCCTCGACGACGAGTTCCTGCGTCGCGACGGTTCCGGTGGTCACAGCGTGATCCCTTCGTCGGCGCGGTGGCATGCGGCGAGCCCGTCGCCGTACCGCGCAAGTACGGGTGTCTCCTCGGAGCAGCGCGGCAGCGCGTGGGCGCAGCGTGCGGCGAAGGCGCAGCCGGGCGGCGCCTCGGAGAGGGAGACGGGGCGACCGGGGATCGGCCGGGGGGCCGGTGAGCCCCGCTCGATGCGCGGGGTGCAGGCGAGCAGCCCCGCCGTGTACGGATGGCGCGGCCGGTCGAAGAGCTCGTCCGTGCCGCGGGTCTCGACGATCCGGCCCGCGTACATCACGTACACGCGGTCGCAGATGGCGGAGGCCAGTTCGAGGTCGTGGGTGACGAAGAGGAGGCCCGTGCCGCGCTCGGCCCGCAGCCGGGTGAGGATCGTGATGATCTCGGCCTGGGTCGTGACGTCCAGGGCCGTGGTCGGCTCGTCGGCCACGAGCAGGGCCGGTTCGGCCGCGAGCGCCGCGGCGATGACCACGCGCTGGAGCATGCCGCCGGAGAACTCGTGCGGTCGGCGGCGCAGCGCGCCCCGCGGGTCGCGGATGCCGACCGCGTCCAGGAGTTCCTCGGCCCGGGCGGTTGCCTCGGCGGCGGGGGTACCGGCCGCGCGCAGTCCCTCGGTGAGGAAGTCGCCGACCCGGCGCAGGGGGTTGACGGAGGCACGCGGGTCCTGGAAGACCATCGCGGCCTGCCTGGAGCGCAGTTCGGTCCGCTGGGAGCGGTTCATGGTGAGCACGTCCCGGCCCGCGACGCGGACCTGTCCGCTGGTGCGGGCGCCGGCGGGCAGCAGCCCGAGGACGCTGCGGCAGGCCACCGACTTGCCGGAGCCGGATTCGCCGACCAGGCCGACCGTCTCGCCGGGCATGACCCGCAGGCTGACCCCGTCCAGGATCGGCCGGGCCGCCTTGCCGTCCGGCAGGCGGATGCCGAGCCCGTCGATCTCCAGGACGGGCGGGCCGCCGGCCGGTGTCTTCTCCTCGGTCATGGTGTTCACCGTTCCCGCCTCGCGATCCGGTCGGCGAGTCCCTCGCCGACGATGCCGAACGCCACCACGGCGAGCACGATGCACGCCGAGGGGGCCAGCGCGGGGAGCATCGCCCCTTGCTGGACGGCCGCCTGGCCCTCGTTGATCATGGCTCCCCAGTCGGCGGTCGGCGGTTGCACGCCGAAGCCGAGGAAGGAGAGCGCGGCCAGGTCCATCAGCGCGTACCCGAAGTTCATCGCGGACTGGGCGAAGACGGTCGGGGCGATGTTCGGCAGCAGGTGGCGCAGGCACACGTTCCAGCCCGGGAAGCCCTGCACGCGGTAGGACTCGATGTACGGGCGGGCCTTCTCCTGGCGCGCGATCCCGCGCACCAGCCGTCCCACGTACGGGGTGTAGGCCACCGCCATGGCGATCACCGGTGCGGTCATGCCGGCGCCGACGACGGACACGAGCAGGATCGCGAGCAGCAGGCCGGGGATCGCGAAGGCCATGTCCATGGAGCGGGACAGGACCGAGTCCGCCCAGCCGCCGCGCCAGGCCGCCACGACACCGAGCAGGGTGCCCAGGAGGGTGGAGACCGCGACGACGAGCAGCGGCCCGAGCAGACCGGTGCGGGCGCCGTGGAGCAGCCGGGACAGGATGTCCCGCCCGGACTGGTCGGTGCCGAGCAGGTGCTCGCCGGTGGTTCCGGCCAGCGGCGAGGCGAGGTCGAGGACCTCGGGGTCGTACGGGGAGAGGACGGGGGCGAGGACGGCGACCAGGACGAGCACGGCGAGCACCGCGACCGAGGCCGTGAACATCGGACCCTGGCCGAGCCGGCGCAGGAGACGCAGGCCAGGTCGGCGGCGCAGCGGCGTGGGCGCCGCGCCGGGCGGGGAGGCCGCGGAGGGTGTGGTGAGGGTCATGGGGAGCCTTCCCCCCGGAGGGACAGCCGGGGGTCGATGAGGGGGGCGAGCAGGTCGACGGCGAAGTTCACCAGGACGAAGGCCGCCACGCTGAGCAGCGTGATCGCCTGGACGACGGCGAAGTCCTTGGCGGACACCGACTGCACGAGCAGGGAGCCGAGCCCGGGCACGTCGAAGGCCGTCTCCACGATCGAGGTGCTGATGAGCAGTCCGGCGAGCATCGTGCCGCCGACGGTGACGACCGGGCCCAGGGCGTTGCGCAGCACGTGCTTGCGGACCACGGCCCGCGAGGCGACACCGCGGGCGCGCGCCACCTCGACGTGTTCGCGGCCGAGTTCGTCGAGCATCGCCGAGCGGGTCACCCGGGCGAGCAGACCGGCGAAGGTCAGCGCCAGGGCGAAGGCCGGCAGCGTCAGGTGGTACAGCCGGTCCGGGAAGCCCACCGGGGTGCCGCCCGGTCCCGGGAACCAGCCCAGCTGGACGGAGAAGAGCGACACGAGGGCGATGGCGGTGACGAACGAGGGGGTCGCCGTGGCCACGCCGGTGCCGAGGAGCACCGCGCGGTCCAGCGGGCCCGGGCGCAGCGCGGCGAGGATGCCGGCCGACACGCCGAGGACGGCGACCAGCAGGGCCGCGTACCCGACGAGCACGGCGGTGCCGGGCAGCCGGGAGCCGATGAGCTCGGTGACGTCCTGGTGGTACTGCCCGGAGCGGCCGAAGTCGCCCTGCAGGACGCCGCCGAGCCACTTCACGTACTGCACGGGCAGCGGGTCGTCCAGGTGGTACTGGGAGCGCAGGGCCGCCACGGCCTCGGGGGTCGCGGGGCGGCCGTGGAGCAGGAACGACACCGGGTCGCCGGGGGCCAGGTGGAGGGAGCCGAAGACCACGAGGGAGGTCACGAACAGCACCGTCACCAGGCCGAGGAGCCGTCCGACGAGGTAGCGGGTCATTTCTTCGGTGCCCCGATCTTCGCGGCCCACGGGTAGTAGAGGTGCACGATCCCGGTCGGCGCGCCGGTGATCCGGCTGCCGAGGAAGACCGAGTACGGGGCCTCGTACACGGGGATGACGGGCAGTTCACGCAGCGCGATCCGCTGGAGCTCGGCGGTCCGCTCGGCGCGCGCGGAGGGGTCGGGCTCCGCGTTGGCCCAGTCGAAGACGGCGTCGTACTCCTTGTTCGTCCAGTTCCCGTAGTTCCCGAAGTCGCCGGTGCGCAGGTACTGGTAGAACTCCAGCGGGTCGGGGGTGTTGTCGTATCCGCTGGTGATGACCAGGTCGAGGCCGGCGCGCGCGTTCGGGTCGACGAAGATGCCGCTGTACGCCTCCGGGGCGACGGGCTTGAGCTGGACGTCGAGGCCGATCTGGCGGCCCGCGGCCTGGACGGCGTTGGCGACGACGCTGATCTCCGGGGCCAGCGTGCTGGTGGCCAGGACGACGGTGCGGCCGGTAGCTCCCGCCTCCTGGACGAGCTTCTTCGCCGCTGCGACGTCGTACACCGGCTCGGGCAGCGTGTCGTAGAGCGCGGCCGTCTTCTCCGGGGCCAGCGCCCAGGCGCCGCGTGCGGCGGGGGCCTTGGCCGGTACGCCGACGCCGCCGGCGGCGGCCTTGACGATGTTCTTCCGGTCGAGGGCCAGGGACAGGGCCTGGCGGACCTTGAGGTCGCCGAGCGTGCCCGCGAAGTTGAGGACGGCCAGGTTGGACGAGGCGTTGTTGGGGCCGAACAGCAGGCTCCCCTTGCCGCTGGCGCGCAGCTTGGCGAAGGAGGAGGAGGGCACCATGTACCCGCCGTCGGCCGTGCCCGAGAGGAAGGCGTTGGACCGGGCGGCGACGTCCTCGATGAAGGTGAACTTCACCCCGTCGGACTTGGGGGCCAGCGACCGGTCCCAGTAGTCGGCGTTCTTCTTGAGGGTGATGCTCTCGCCCTGGGTCCACTTGTCGAGGGCGAACGGGCCGGTGCAGTTGACCGTGCCCTTCGGGGTTCCGTAGTCCTTGCCGGCCTTGGCCAGGGTGGCAGCGCTCTCGACGGTGCCGGGGGAGGCGGCCATCAGCTCGTGCAGGAGGACGTCCGGCCGGGAGAGCCGGAGCGTCACCTCCAGGGGGCCGGTCTTCTCGACGGCGGCGACGTTCTTGAACGCCGAGGCCCAGGGCGATCCGGTCTCCGGGTCCCGGTGGCGGCCCAGGGACGCGACCACGTCGTCGGCCGTCATGGTCGTCCCGTCGTGGAACTTCACGCCGGGCCGCAGGGTGTACACCAGGGTCTTCGGATCGGGCTGGGCGTACTTGACCGCGAGACCGGGTTCGATCTTCCCGTCGGGCGTGACCCGCAGGAGCTGGTCGCAGACGTTCGCGAGGACCGTGTTCGGCGGGTAGTCGTACGCGAGGGCGTAGTCGAGCGTGTACGGCTCGGCGTACAGGGACCAGGTGAAGGACTCCAGGGAGCCCTGTGCCGGCGGCGAGGTGGCGGTGATCTTGTAGCCGCCGGCGTCGGCGGACCGGTCGGGCGAGGCGCCGGAACAGGCGCTGGTGGCCGCGAGGGCGGTGGTACAGGCGAGGAGCGTGATGATCCTGGGCGTGCGCATGCAGACCCACCCCTTTACGGGTGTAGTGACGGGCGCTGGGGGATGGAGCGAGTATTGATGCGGGAACGTTCCCGCACAAGGGTTTGCGGGAACGGTTTTGCACAGGTCGCGGGGGTGGCAGCATCGACCCCATGACCGATCTTTCAGGGCATGACGGGGCCGCCTCCCAGCCCGCCCGACGCATCCGGCTCGTCGACGTGGCCCGCGAGGCCGGCCTGTCCAAGACGACCGTCTCGGCGGCGCTCAACGGCACCGGACGGCTCTCCGACGAGGTACGGCAGAAGGCGCGCGATACCGCACGCGCCATGGGCTACCGGCCCAACGCCACGGCGCGCCAGCTGCGCACGGGGCGGGCCCGGCTGATCGGGTACATGGTCGGGGAGCTCGCCGACACGCCGTGGTCCTTCCTGGAATCTCCCTACTTCGCCCGGCTGACCGGAGCCACCGCCGCGACCGCGCTGAAGCGCGGCTACGCCGTGGTGCTCCTGCCCGCCGGCTCCCTGCAGAGCGAGTGGGCCGGCCTGCCGCTCGACGCGGTGGTCGTGGCCGACCCCGTCACCGACGACCCGGTCCTCGACGATCTGATCGCCGCCCGGATCCCGGTGTTCAGCGACCGCTCCGTCGAGGGGCGGCCGGGGGCGTACTGGGTGGACGTCGAACCCGGACCGGCCGTGTGCGCGGCCATGGACCACCTCCTGGAACAAGGGGCCCGGAGGCCCGCCCTGGTGCTGCCCGACGGAGCCACCCGGTTCCACGCCGGGGTGCTCGCCGCCTACGGCGACTGGTGCGCCGCGCACGGCGTGGCCGAGCGGATCGTCATCGCCGAGGACCGGGGCAACGGGCCGGTCGTACGGGCGGTCGAGACCGCCCTGGCGGGTGACGGGGAGGGGGTACGCCCCGACGCCCTCTTCGTGATGGCCGAGGCCAGCCCGCCCCTCGTCCTGGAGGCGGCCCGCCGCCAGGGGTACGAGGTGCCCGGCGACCTGCTCCTCGTCTGCGTGAGCGAGGACGTGACGGCGGAGCACACCGCACCACCGGTGACGACGCTGAGCATGCGGCCCGACGCGGTCGCGGAGGCCGGCATCGAACTCCTCGTGGCGGTCCTGGAGGACGGGCGCCGGGAAGCGGCCGGGGTGCTCGTGCCGACGCGGCTCGACGTACGGGCCTCCTCGGTGCGGCGCCCTCCGGCGGCGGACTCCCGGGCCGCGGCGGACCCTCGGCCGGTGCCACGGTCTCAGGCGGAGTGGACGAGCCTGCCGCCGACGTAGGTCCGCTCCACCCTGGCCGCGGCGATCTCCTCCGGGGGGCCGGCGAAGATGTCGCGGTCCAGCACGACCAGGTCGGCCAGGTGCCCGGCGCGCAGGCTGCCCGCGTCGTCGAGGCCGTTCACGTGCGCGGAGCCGGCCGTGTAGGAGGCCAGTGCGGTCGCGAGGTCGAGGCGCTGTTCGGGCAGGAAGACGCGGTCCCCGGCCCCGCCCCCTTCTTCCTCCTGGGGGGCCTTGCGGTTGACGGCGACGTGGATGCCCGCCAGGGGGTCGGGGCTGCTGACGGGCCAGTCGCTCCCGGCGGCCAGCGTGGCGCCGGCCCGCAGCAGATCCCCGAAGGGGTACTGCCAGGCGGCGCGTTCGGGGCCGAGGAAGGGGATGGTCAGCTCGTCCATCTGCGGTTCGTGTGCGGCCCAGAGCGGCTGGATGTTGGCGATGGCGCCGAGCCGGGCGAAGCGGGGGAGGTCCTCGGGGTGCACGACCTGGAGGTGCGCGAGGTGATGCCGGTTGCCGCGCGGGCCGTTGGCGGCGACCGCGGCCTCGAGGGCGTCGAGGGCCTCGCGGACGGCCCGGTCGCCCAGGGCGTGGAAGTGGATCTGGAAGTCGAGGGCGTCGAGTGCGGTGGCGTATCCGCGCAGCGCCATCGGTTCCACGAAGCTGAGGCCCGTGTTGGCCGTCGCGCAGCCGCAGCCGTCCAGGTACGGAGCGGTCATGGCGGCCGTGAAGTTCTCGGCGATCCCGTCCTGCATGATCTTCACGGAACCGGCCCGGAAGCGGCCGTGGCTCAGCTTGTCCCGCAGCGCGACCAGTTCCTCGATCTGCTCGGCGCCCCGCTCCCGGTCCCACCAGAGCGCGCCGGTCACCCGGGCGGTGAGCGAGCCGTCCCGGGCGGCGCTCAGGTAGGCGTCCGAGGGATCGGGCTTGCCGCCGAACACGCCGAGCAGCGCGTCCTGCCAGCCGGTGATGCCGAGCGAGTGCAGCAGTTCCTGGGCCCGCAGGAGGCCGGCCAGCCGGTCGGCGGGGGTGCTCGCGGGCACCAGGCGGGAGACCAGTGCGGTGGCGCCCTCCTGGAGCACTCCGCTGGGACCGCCGTCCGGTTCCCGTTCGATCCGGCCGTCGGCCGGGTCGGGGGTCCCGGCGGTGATGCCGGCGAGTTCGAGCGCCCGGGTGTTGGCCCAGGCGCCGTGGTGGTCCCGGTTGACGAGGAACACCGGCCGGTCCGGGAGTACGGAGTCCAGCAGCTGCCGCGTGGGCAGTCCGCCGTCGAAGCTCTCCATCGACCAGCCGCCGCCGGTGATCCACGCATGGTCCGGGTGGGCGTCCGCGTAGGCCCGGATCCGGGTCAGGTACTCGGCGACGCCGACCGTGCCCGTCAGATCGCATTCGGCCAGCTCCGTACCGCCGTAGACGGCGTGGATGTGGGAGTCCTGGAACCCGGGGATCAGCAGCTTGCCCGTCAGGTCCACGACCTCGGTGCGGGGGCCGATGAGCTCCCGGACCTCGTCGTGTCCGACGGCCGCGATCCGGTCGCCGACGACGGCGAGCGAGCTCGCCCGGGTGCGGGCCGGATCGACGGTGAAGACGGGGCCGCGGGTGAAGACCAGATCGGCCTTGTCCATACGGAGCTCCAGTACGTGAGGCGACGGTTGGTTGGTGGGGACATGGAAGCGGGACGGCCGTTTACACGTCAATGGTGTTGACGTAAGGTCCGGCCATGGTCGAACGAGTGATTTCAGAAGGCGGGCGCCGGCGTCACCGGCCGACCAAGCAGGGCGCCGTGCTCTCGGAACGCCTGATCATCGACACGGCCCTGCGCCTGGTCGCGCAGCACGGCGCGGCGGCGCTCTCGGCGCGCAGGCTCGGCGCGGCGCTCGGTGCGGATCCCAGCGCCCTCTACCGCTACTTCCGCAACACCGACGCCCTGCTCCTCGCCCTGTCCGACGAGCTGATCGGGCGGGCGCAGGAGGGCTGGTCGGCCACCGGTGACTGGCGGACCGATCTGCGTGCCATCGGGCTGCGCATCCACGCCTCCTACCAGTCCAACCCCCAGGCCGCGCTCCTCACGGCCCACCGGACGACGGGGCGCGCCCACGAGACCCGGGCGGTCGAGACGATCCTCGGCATCCTGCGGGCGGGGGGTTTCCCGGACGCCCTCTCGGTGCGGATCTACCACGCCTTCGTCGACCAGGCCCTGGCCTTCGCCGCCCAGGACGCAGCCGCGAGCGCCCTGCCGGAGGCGGCGCGGGAAGCGGACGAGGAGGTCTGGCACGCGGTGTACGGCAGGCTGTCGCCCGAGACCCACCCGAACATCGCGGCGACCTTCCCGCTGCTCGCGGCCGACATGCGCGACAGCGGCTACCCCTTCGCGCTGGAGCTGATGCTCGGCGCGGTGGAGGCGCTCCGCCCGGCGGCGGACGGCGGCTGACCGGCGGCCTACGGCCGCCGACGCCCGGCGGCGCGGGGCTTATGTCAACACCATTGACCTTGGCACGTGCCGAAGGGTCTCATGGGCGGCACCTCGGAGGGTCCGTGCGCGGGCGCCTCCGCGATCCGAAGGAACCCCCATGGACCACCTCACCTCGCTCAGGGACGCCGAGCCCCGCCCCTTCTGGCTCGACGACCCCCGCCGCCCCCGGGCCGCCCCCGCCCTCGTCGGCGAGACCACCTGCGACCTGCTCGTCGTCGGCGGCGGCTACACCGGTCTGTGGACCGCCCTCCTCGCCAAGGAGCGCGACCCCTCCGCCGAGGTGGTGCTCATCGAGGCGGACGAGGCCGGCGGCGCCGCCTCCGGCCGCAACGGCGGCTTCTGCGAGTCCAGCCTCACCCACGGCCTGCACAACGGCCTCCAGCGCTGGCCGGGGGAGATCGACCTCCTGGAACGCCTCGGGCGGGAGAACCTCCAGGCCATCGAGGACGCCGTGGAGCGGTACGGGATCGACTGCGACTGGGAGCGCACCGGCTCCATCGTGGTGGCCACCGAGCCGTACCAGCTCGCCGGCCTCGCGGAAGAAGCCGAAGCCGCCGCCCGCTACGGGGGCAAGCCGGTCCTGCTCGACGGCGAGGCCGTCCGGGCCGAGATCGACTCCCCGACCTTCCTCGGCGGCCTGTGGAACAGGACCGACGTCGCCATGGTCAACCCGGCCGGGCTCGCCTGGGGACTCAAGAAGGCCGCTCTCGCCCTGGGCGTCCGGATGTACGAGCACACTCCCGCCGCCTCGCTGACCGAGCACGGAACCGTGATGGGTGTCCGTACCCCCTACGGCCGGATCACCGCACGTCGCGTCGCGCTCGCCACCAACGCCTACCCCTCCCTGGTGCGGCGCCATCGCCCGTACACCGTCCCCGTGTACGACTACGCGCTGATGACCGAGCCGCTGACCGCGGAGCAGCTCGCCTCGGTCGGCTGGACGCGGCGCCAGGGCTTCGCGGACAGCGCGAACCAGTTCCACTACGTCCGGCTCTCCGCGGACAACCGCATCCTGTGGGGCGGATACGACGCCGTCTACCACTACCGCGGGCGCGTCCGCGCCGAACACGACCGGCGGCCCGAGACCTTCGCCACCCTCGCCCGCCACTTCTTCACGACGTTCCCGCAGCTGGAGGGCGTGCGCTTCACCCACAGCTGGGGCGGAGCCATCGACACCAGCACCCGCTTCTGCGTCTTCTTTGACACGAGTCACCACGGGAAGGTCTCCTACGCCGCCGGGTTCACCGGCCTCGGCGTCGGCGCCACCCGCTTCGGCGCCGAGGTGATGCTCGACCTCCTGGCGGGCGAGCGCACCGAGCGCACCGACCTGGAAATGGTCCGCCGCAAGCCCCTGCCGTTCCCGCCCGAGCCCGTCCGGTCCCTCGGCATCGGCATCACCAAGTGGTCCATGGCGCGCGCCGACCTCGACGAGGGCCGCCGCAACCTCTGGCTGCGCAGCCTCGACCGCTTCGGTCTCGGCTTCGACAGCTGACGCTCCACTGCGGCACTGCCGCCCGTCCGGGCCGGCGTGCGCTCCGTCAGGCGAGGGAACGCCACGTGCGGTTCAGCGCCTCCCGGAACTGCTCGACCTCCTCGGAGGTCAGGTCGGCGACCATGCGCCGTTCGAGCGCGCGAGCCGGCTCGGCGTACTGGTCGAGCAGCCGGCGTCCCGCGTCGGCGAGCAGGATGAGGCGCTCGCGGCGGTTGGCGGGGTTGGGTTCGCGGCGGATCAGGCCGTGGCTCTCCAGGGCCCGGACCATGTCGGCCATGGTCTGGGCGGTGACGAAGGAGTCGCGGGCGAGCTGTGCGGCGGAAATGCCCTCGTGCCGCTCCAGCACGGTGAGTGCGGTGTACTGCAGCGCCGTGATGCCGGCGGGCTTGAGCAGCTCGTCCAGGCGGGCCCGTACCGCCAGCTCCGTCCTCTTGACCAGGTAGAGCAGCGAGGTGCTCACGTTCGTCCTCCTGTGGTGACGGCCCGTTGGGTGCCGCCGGAGCGGCGGCACGTACGCACCACCCTAGAGCATTGACAGGAATCCTGTTGATTACCCACACTGGGTTCATCAGGATTCCTGTCGATCCCGGCTCTGCCGCGCTGTCGACTTCCCCCCCAACTGCTCATGAAAGGCACCCTCCATGGATCTGCACGGGAAAGTCGCCGTCGTCACCGGAAGCGGGCGCGGCCTCGGGCTGGCGTACGCCCAGGCCCTCGCCGCGGCCGGAGCCGCCGTCGTCGTCAACGACGTCGACCGGGACGCGGTCGACGCCGCCGTCGCCGCGATCACCGCCGCCGGCGGCAGGGCGGCCGGAGTCGTGGCGGCGGTGGGCGACAGTGCGGCGGCCGAGGAGCTGGTGGACACGGCGGTGCGGGAGTACGGGCGCCTGGACGTGCTCGTCACCAACGCCGGCATCCTGCGCGACCGCGTGCTGTGGAAGATGACCGACGAGGACTTCGACGACGTCGTCCGCGTACACCTGCGCGGCACCTTCACCTGCGCCCGCGCGGCCGCCGTCCGCATGCGGGAGCAGGGCACCGGCGGCCGGCTCGTCCTCATCTCCTCGCCCGCCGGACAGCGCGGCAACTTCGGCCAGACCAACTACGCCGCCGCGAAGGCGGGCGTCGTCTCCATGGCCCGCACCTGGGCCATGGAGCTGGGCCGCGCCGGCATCACCGTCAACGCCGTCGTCCCCGTCGCCGCCACCGAGATGACCAAGACCATCCCGGCCTTCGCGCCGGCCATCGAGGAAGCCGAGCGCACGGGCAGCCCCCTGCCCGACTGGCTGCGCAAGGACGAGGGCCTCGGCACCGTCGAGGACGTCGCCGGCCTGATCACCTTCCTGGCCTCGGACGCCTCCGACGGGGTGACCGGGCAGGCGATCGGCATCGGCGGCGACCGGCTGGCCCTGTGGGCGCACCCCAAGGAGAAGGCGGTCGCCTTCGCCGACGGAGGGTGGAGCGCCGACATGATCGCCGCCCTCTGGCCGGGCGGCGTAGGAGCCGAGGCGGAGACCTACGGCATTGCGGCCCCCCAGGCTCCGGTGGCGTGACATGGGTGACCTCACGCTCGACCTGGACCGGCTGACCGCCATCGACGTGCACACGCACGCCGAAATCTCCAAGGACGGCCGCGGGGCGCTGAGTCCCGAACTGTTCGGCGCCTCCGAGAAGTACTTCAAGGCCCACGGCCACCGGCAGCCGACCATCGAGGAGATGGCCGCCCACTACCGCGAACGCCGCATGGCCGCCGTGGTGTTCACCGTCGACGCCGAACACGCCACGGGGCATCCCCGGATCGCCAACGAGGAGATCGCGGAGAGCTGCGCCGCCCACCCGGACGTGCTCATCCCGTTCGCGAGCATCGACCCGCACAAGGGCCGTGCGGGAGTGCGCGAGGCGCGGCGGCTGGTGGAGGAACACGGCGTCCGCGGCTTCAAGTTCCACCCCAGCATCCAGGCGTTCGCCCCGAACGACCCGCTCGCCTACCCCCTGTACGAGGCCATCGAGGAACTCGGCGTACCCGCCCTCTTCCACACCGGCCAGACCGGCATCGGCGCGGGCGTCCCGGGCGGCGGCGGCATCCGGCTGAAGTACTCCGACCCCATGCTGGTCGACGACGTGGCCGTGGACTTCCCCGACCTGCGGATCATCCTCGCCCATCCGTCCTTCCCGTGGCAGGACGAGGCCCTGGCGGTGGCCACCCACAAGCCGCACGTGTACATCGACCTGTCCGGCTGGTCCCCGAAGTACTTCCCGCCGCAGCTCGTCCGCTACGCCAACACCCTCCTCAAGGACAAGGTCCTCTTCGGTTCCGACTACCCCGTGATCACCCCCGACCGGTGGCTGGCCGACTTCGCGGAGCTCGACATCAAGCCCGAGGTCCGGCCGAAGATCCTCAAGGAGAACGCGGCCCGCCTGCTCGGCCTCCTCAAGGAACCGAGGGAGTCGTCGTGCTGAACCAAGGCATCGGCTCGTGGCCCGCGCGCCGGGCCCGCAAGACCCCGGACCGGGTCGCCCTCGTCCACGAGGGCCGCTCCCGGACCTACCGCGAGCTCCACCAGCGCGTCCTGCGCCTCGCCCACGCCCTGCGGGAACTGGGCGTGGCCCGGGGGGACCGGATCGCCTACCTCGGCCCCAACCATCCCGCCTTCCTGGAGACGCTGTTCGCCGCCGGCGTCCTCGGGGCCGTCTTCGTCCCGCTCAACACCCGGCTCGCCGCCCCGGAACTGGCCTACAACCTGTCCGACTCGGGCAGTGTCGTCCTCGTCCACGCGCCGGAGCAGGCCCGGGCCGCACGCGCTGCGGCCGACGAGGCAGCAGTGCGGCACCGGATCGCGCTCGACGGACCGGACGCGCTCGACGGACCCGGCGGGCCGGGCGGGCCCGAAGAGGGTGTCCTCGGCTACGAGGAGTTCCTCGCGGGCGGCGCCGCCGCACCCCTGGACGAGACCGTGGCACCGCAGGACACCTGCATGATCATGTACACCTCCGGGACCACGGGCCGCCCCAAGGGCGCCGTCCTCTCCCACGCCAACATCATCTGGAACAGCGTCAACGTCCTCGTGGACACCGACCTCACCGGCGACGAGGTGACCCTGGTCGTCGCCCCCCTGTTCCACACCGGCGGCCTCAACATGACCTGCCTGCCCACCCTCCTCAAGGGCGGCCGGCTGGTGCTGCTCGGTGCCTTCGACGCCGAACGTGTACTGGAGACCATCGAGAACGAGCGCGTGACGTACATGTTCGGCGTTCCCACGATGTACGACGCCATGGCCGGCCGGCCCCGCTGGGCGACGACGGACCTGTCCAGCCTGCGCACCCTCAACTGCGGCGGCGCACCCGTACCCGCACGCACCATCGCCACCTACCTCGCCCGCGGCCTCGCCTTCTGCCAGGGCTACGGCATGACCGAGGCGTCCCCCGGAGTCCTCTTCCTGGACCGGGAGCAGACCTCGGCCAAGGCCGGCTCCGCGGGCGTGCCGCACTTCTTCACCGACGTCCGCGTGGTCCTGCCCGACGGCCGGGACGCCGAACCCGGAGAGCGCGGTGAGGTCCTCGTCCAGGGCCCCAACGTCATGACCGGGTACTGGGGCCGCCCGGAGGACTCCGAAGCCGCCTTCACCGCCGGCGGCGACGGCCACTGGCTGCGCACCGGCGACGTCGCCCGGACCGACGGCGACGGGTACGTGTACATCGTCGACCGGATCAAGGACATGTTCGTCTCGGGCGGCGAGAACGTGTACCCGGCCGAGGTCGAGGACGCGCTCCTCACCCACCCGGCCGTCGCCGAATGCGCGGTCATCGGGGTGCCCGACCCGGTCTGGGGCGAAGTCGGCCGCGCCGTCGTCATCCTCAGGCCCGGAGCCCGCGCCGACGAGCACGGCATCCTCGGCCACCTGCAGGGCAGGCTCGCCAAGTACAAGATCCCCAAGTCCCTGGTCCTCACGGACACCCTGCCCCGCACGGCCTCCGGAAAGATCGTCAAGGCCGCCGTGCACGAGACGCACGCGGGCGGCCCCGCGGACCACCCCCGCCGCTGAACCCCCGCGCACGGACCGCGCTCAGCACGGAACCAACCCCCGCTCGCAGGCCGCGCTCAGCGCTGCCCGCACCACCCCGAAAGGCCCCTTCATGCAGACCACCGCCAACGGCCTCGAAGAGCTCAAGTCCCTCAGCGGAGCGGACCTCGGACGCACCGACTGGCTCGACATCACCCAGAACCGGGTGAACACCTTCGCCGACGCCACCGACGACCACCAGTGGATCCACACCGACCCCGAGAAGGCCAAGGACGGGCCCTTCGGCGGTCCGATCGCCCACGGCTACCTCACCCTCGCCCTGATCATCCCGCTCTTCGGCGAGCTCCTCACCATCACCGGCACGAAGATGAGCGTCAACTACGGCCTGGACAAGGTCCGTTTCCCCAGCCCCGTCCCGGTCGGCGCGAAGATACGCCTGCACGGCGCCGTCGGCACCGTGGAGGAGGTCAAGGGCAACGGCGTCCAGATGCCGCTGACGTTCACCGTCGAGGTCGAGGGCAGCGACAAGCCGGCCTGCGTGGCCCAGGCCGTGTACCGCCACTACGCCTGATCGTCCCCCGCGCACCTGTGGACCGCACGCGTTCGAGGCCGGACCCCGATCGCGCGTGCGGTCTTCGGCATGCCCGGGGGTGAGCAGGACGGGCTCCGGGGCCTGCTGCCCGGCCGCACACCCCGACCCGCCCGGGTCAGCGGTCCCCGGCCGCCCGCATGCCCCTTCCGCGGGCGATCCCCGCCGCCGCGTCGGAACCGAGGAGGCCGAGGACCTCCAGGGCGCGGTGCGGCCGGGCGGACGCGGCCGGTACGGCCCCGCTGAACACCGAGCTGATGGCGGCATCGCCCGGCAGCGGGCCGATGACGACCACGCCCGGCAGGTCCATGAGCTCGCTGTGCTGCTGGAAGGCCAGGTCGGCCGGGCCGGACGACAGCAGGCTGCCCGCGGGTACCCCCGGCGGGGCTTGGACGAGCCGGTCCCCGAGCGTGTCCGCGAGACCCAGCCGGGTGAGCAGGTCGATGAGGGACGTACCGCTGGGGCCCGTGGAGTAGGCGATCCCCTTCGCGGACAGGAGCGCGGCCCGCAGATCGGACTCCGAGCCGAGTGCCGGAACCGGTGCTCCCTCCGGTACGGCGGCGACGACCTGGGAGACCCACAGCGGACGCACCGTACCCCCGAGGAGGAGCCCTTCCTCCTCCAACGCGGCCATGGCTCCGTCGGCGAGCACGAGCAGGTCCGCTTCCGCGCCCTCGCGCACCCGGCGCGCGATCTCCACCCCGCCGGCCGATTCGAAGCGCACCGGAATCCCGTGAGCGCGCCGGATGTGTTCGGACAGCTCGCCCACGATCGGCCGTGTCGCCATCGAGGACAGCCCGGAGATCTCCTGGTTCACGTCTTCTCCTTGGTGTGCGCGGATCGTACGGTGCCCGGTCGGGCCGCCGGGCGCCCGTCTGCGAGACTGCCCGCGTGAGCACAACCCGGAGCACCGCGGCTGGAAAAGTCCTCAAGGTCCTCTCGGCCTTCGACCGAGAACACCCCTCGCAGACCCTGTCGCAGATCGCCCAGCGCACGGGCATGGCCCTCAGCACCACGCACCGGGTGGTCGCGGAGCTGGCGGAATGGGGAGCGCTGGAGCGGGGGGAGGACGGGGCCTGGCATGTCGGGCTGAGGCTCTGGGAGATCACCTCGGGATGCCCCCGGACCCAGATCCTCCGCGATGCCGCCCTGCCGTTCATGCAGGACCTCTACGAGGCGACCCACGAGAACATCCAGCTCGCGGTGCGCGAGGGCACCGAGCTCGTGTTCGTAGAACGTATCACCGGGCACCGGTCGGTACAGCTCCTGACGACGGTCGGGACCCGGTTCCCGGTCAGCTCCACCGGGATGGGCCGGGTACTGCTCGCGCACGCACCGCGGGACATCCAGGAGGAGGTCCTCGAATCGACGCTGCGCGCCTGGACCCCGCACAGCGTCACCGACCCGAAGACCCTGCGCGCGCAACTGGACCGCATCCGCCGCGAACAGGTCTTCCTCAGCGACCGGCAGCTCTCCGAGGACACGGTCGCGGTCGCGGCGCCCGTACGGATCGGCAGGACCGGGCCGGTCAGCGCCGCGTTGGGGATTGTCGTCGCGGCGAGCGGTGCGAGCAATGCGCGCGGGCTGCGGGAACCCCTCCTTCGGGCCGTCCACGGGATCTCCGACGAGCTCGGCCGACGGGCCCACGCGACGGGCTGAGCTTCGAGCGGGCTTCCAGCTGTTCGAGCGGGCTTCCGCCTGACGGAAACACCGGAGACCGGCGGCGGCCCCGGGTGCCAACGTTCGGGGTGTCCGGAACGTTCGCAGCTGCTCAGGAGATGACATGGCCGACGCCGCCGTCGACAGCGTTGCCTCGGTTCCCGTCGCCGTCGTCGGTGGTGGTCCGGCCGGCTTGATGCTGGCCCACCGGCTCGGGCGGGCGGGGATCGAGACGATCGTGGTCGACACCCGCTCCCGCCACGAGATCGAAACCACGCAGCGGGCCGGCATCCTCGAGGCCGACGCGGCCCGGGACCTCGTCGAGACCGGAGTGTCCGACCGGGTCCTGCGCGAAGGCCACGAACACGAGGGCGTCGAGCTCCGGTTCGGCGGCCGCCCGTACCGCATCGACTTCAAGGAGCTGGTGGGGCGGTCGGTGTGGCTCTACCCGCAGACCGACGTGTTCACCGACCTGGCGGACGCCCGCGCCCGCGACGGCGGCACGGTCCACTTCGGCGTCAAGGACACCGAGGTGCTCGACGTCACCACCGACGCCCCCCGGGTCCGCTACACGGCGCCCGACGGGTCCCGCCACGAGATCCGGGCCCGGTACGTGGTCGGCGCGGACGGGTCGCGCAGCAGCTGCCGCCAACTGGTGCCCGAGGAAAGCAGGGTGCGCCACGGCAAGGAGTACCCCTTCGCGTGGTTCGGCATCATGGCCGAGGCGCCGACGAGCGCGCCCGAGCTGGTCTATGCCCACTCCGAGCACGGGTTCGCGCTGATCAGCCAGCGCACCGAGACCGTGCAGCGGATGTACTTCCAGTGCGACCCCGACGAGTCCGTCGACGCCTGGCAGGACGACCGCATCTGGGAGACGCTCCAGGCCCGGGTGGCCGGCCGGGACGGCTTCCGCCTCCATGAGGGGCCGATCCTGGAGAAGACGGTGCTGCGGTTCCGCTCGTTCGTGCAGGAACCGATGCGCTGGGGCTCGATGGTGCTCGCGGGCGACGCCGCACACACGGTGCCGCCGACCGGCGCCCGCGGACTCAACCTCGCACTGCACGACGTGAAGGTGCTCGCCGAGGTCCTGGTGCGGGCACTCGGCAACACGGGCGAGAGCGCGCTGGACGACTACCAGCCGCGCGCCCTGCAGCGGATCTGGCGGGCGCAGAACTTCTCCTCCTGGATGACCCAACTGCTGCACACCGCACCCGGCGGCACCTCCTTCGACCTGCGGCGCCAGCTCGGCGAGCTCGACAACGTGGTGGGCACCAGGGCCGGACGCACCTATCTCGCCGAGCAGTACACCGGCTGGCCCACCGCTTCCCGGGCCTGACCGCACCCCGACGACCAGCAGGAGAGAACACATGATCATCGACTGTCACGGTCACTTCACCACCGCGCCGCCGCAGCTGGCGCAGTGGCGGGACCGGCAGGTGGCCGCGATCGACCCCGCCGGACCCGCACCCGATCCCGGCGACCTGGTCATCACCGACGAGGACCTGCGCCACGCGATCGAGAACAACCAGCTCCGCCTCATGGACGAACGCGGCAGCGACCTGACGATCTTCTCCCCCCGCGCCAGCTTCATGGCCCACCACATCGGCGACTTCGAGGTCTCCTCGGTGTGGGCGCGGATCTGCAACGACCTGATCCACCGGGTCTGCACGCTCTACCCCGACCGCTTCGCCATGGGCGCGATGCTGCCGCAGTCGCCGGGCGTCGACCCCGCGACCTGCCTGCCCGAACTGCGCCGCGCGGTCGAGGAGCTCGGCGCGGTGACGGTCAACCTCAACCCCGATCCGTCGGGCGGCAGATGGACCGCGCCGCCGCTGACCGACCGCAGCTGGTACCCGCTCTACGAGGCGATGGCCGAGTACGACATACCCGCCATGATCCACGTCAGCACCTCGTGCAACCCGGCCTTCCACACCACCGGCGCCCACTACCTCAACGCCGACACCACGGCGTTCATGCAGCTGGTCCAGGGCGACCTGTTCGCCGACTTCCCGACCCTGCGGTTCGTGATCCCGCACGGCGGCGGCGCGGCTCCCTACCACTGGGGCCGCTTCCGCGGCCTGGCGATGGCGCTGGGCAGGCCGGACCCCGAGACGCTGCTCGGCAACGTCTTCTTCGACACCTGTGTCTACCACCAGCCCGGCATCGACCTGCTCACGCGGGTGGTGCCCAGCCGGTCCGTCCTGTTCGCCAGCGAGATGATCGGCGCGGTCCGCGACATCGACCCGCGCACCGGCCACCACTTCGACGACACGAAGCGGTACGTCGAGGCCACCGCGCACCTCTCCGACGAGGAACGCACCGCCGTCTACAGCGGCAACGCCCTGCGCGTCTACCCCCGCCTCGCAGCCCGCCTCGCCGCGGCCGGCCGCTGAACCCCGGACCGGCCACCGAACCCCACGAGGAGAACGCATGGAACACACCGAGCTGGGTGTCGTCCACACATCGATCACCCGCGCCGATCCCGAGGCCGTCGCCGCACTGTCGGCGTTCGGCGTCGCGACGATCCACGAGGCCATGGGCCGGGTCGGGCTGATGCGCCCCTACGTACGCCCCGTCTACCCCGCCGCCCGGATGTGCGGTACCGCGGTGACCGTGCTGCTGCAGCCCGGTGACAACTGGATGCTCCACGTCGCCGCCGAACAGATACGGGAGGGCGACGTCGTGGTCGCCGCCTGCACGACCGAGAGCGAGGACGGCTTCTTCGGCGATCTGCTCGCCACCTCGTTCCGTGCCCGGGGCTGCCGGGGCCTGGTCATCGACGGCGGCGTGCGCGACGTGGCCGACCTGGAGGCGATGGACTTCCCGGTCTTCTCCCGGGCGATCAACGCCAAGGGCGCCGTCAAGGCCACCCTCGGCTCCGTCAACGTGCCGGTCGTCTGCGCCAACGCCCTGGTCAGGCCCGGGGACGTGGTCGTCGCCGACCGTGACGGCGTCGTGGTCGTGCCGCGCGAGCGGGCCGCCGAGGTCGCCGAGGCCGCGGCCCGGCGCGAGGCCAACGAGGAGGGCAAGCGCGCCCGGTTCCGTACGGGCGAACTCGGCCTGGACATGTACGCGATGCGCGGCCCGCTGGCCGAGCTCGGCCTGCGGTACGAGGACTGAGGAGGACGAGGATGACCGGGATGACGACCTTCCCGAAGACCCCCGGATGGCTGGACTGGTACGCCGGTCCGAGCCGGCCGCGGCTGCGGGTGCCCGACGGCGCCGTCGACGCGCACTGCCACGTCTTCGGCCCGGGCGCGGACTTCCCGTACGCCCCCGAGCGGAAGTACACCCCCTGCGACGCCTCCAAGGAGCAGCTCTTCGAGCTGCGCGACCGCCTGGGCTTCGCCCGTAACGTCGTCGTGCAGGCGACCTGCCACGGCGCCGACAACAGCGCCCTGCTCGACGCCCTGCGGGCGTCCGGAGGCCTGGCCCGGGGCGTCGCGACGGTCCGGCCGGACATCTCGGACGCGCAGGTGCGGGAACTGCACGAGGCGGGCGTCCGCGGCGTGCGGTTCAACTTCGTGAAGCGGCTCGTCGACGCGGCGCCGCGGCAGGACCTGTGGGACGTCGTCGAGCGGATCGCGCCCTACGGCTGGCACGTGGTCGTCTACTTCGAGGCGGCGGACCTCGCCGACCTGCGCGACTTCCTCCTCTCGATCCCGCTGCCGCTGGTCGTCGACCACATGGGCCGGCCCGACGTCACCGAGGACCCGCACGGCCCGGAGTTCGAGGCGTTCCTGGACTTCATGCGGGCGCGGCCGGACATCTGGTGCAAGGTGACCTGCCCGGAGCGGCTGTCGGTGAGCGGCCCGCCGGCCCTCGACGGGGAGCAGCACGCCTACCGCGACGTGGTCCCCTTCGCCCGGCGCGTGGTCGAGGAGTTCCCCGACCGGGTGCTGTGGGGCACCGACTGGCCGCACCCGAACCTCACCGGCCACATGCCGGACGACGGCCTGCTCGTGGACTTCGTCCCGCACATCGCGCCCACCCCGGCCCTGCAGCAGGGGCTCCTCGTCGACAACCCCATGCGCCTGTACTGGCCGGACGCCGGCTGACCCACCCCACGACCGGAGGCTCACCATGTCACTGGACAAGACCTACAAACTGGTGCCGGGGACGACCATCTTCGACGCCGAGCAGTCCGCCAGGGGATACCACCTCAACCAGTTCTGCATGTCGCTGATGACGGCGGACAACCGCGAGCTCTACCTCGCCGACGAGCGCGCCTACCTGGACGCCTGGCCGCTCCGGGAGGAACAGAAGCAGGCGCTGCTCGACCGCGACCTCAACGCCGCCATACGCGAGGGCGGCAACATCTACTTCCTCGCCAAATGGGGCGCGACGCTCGGGCTGTCGTTCCAGCAGATGGCGGGCTCGATGACCGGCATGACCGAGCAGGAGTACCGCGGCATGATGGTCGGCGGCGGCCGCTCCGTCGAGGGGAACCGGATCGACCACGCCGTCCTCGAAGCGGCACACGCCGACCGGACCCCGCCGGCCGAGCACGCCACGATCACCGGCGCCGTCTTCACCTCGCACGTGCCGGCGATCGGCGCGGCGATCGACCACCACATCACCGACGAGCCGTACTGGAGCCCGGTCTTCGAGGGCTACGCGTACTCGAAGCAGTGGGCGCGGGAGAACCTGCCCGACGTGGTCTTCCTGGTCTACAACGACCACGCCAGCACGTTCGACCAGTCGCTGATCCCGACCTTCGCGCTCGGCACCGGAGCGGCCTACTCCACCGCCGACGAAGGCTACGGACCCCGCCCGGTGCCCGGCATCGAGGGCGATCCAGACCTGGCCGCGCACATCGCGCACTCCCTCATCAGGGACGACTTCGACCTGACCCTCGTCAACGAGATGACCGTCGACCACGGCCTGACCGTCCCGCTGTCGCTGATGTTCGGGGACGTCGAGGAGTGGCCGTGCAAGGTGATCCCGTTCCACGTCAACGTGGTGCAGTACCCCGTGCCCTCGGGTGACCGGTGCTTCCGGCTCGGCCAGGCGCTGCGCAAGGCGATCGAGTCCTACGACCGGCCCCTGAAGGTCCAGGTGTGGGGCACCGGGGGCATGAGCCACCAGCTGCAGGGCCCCCGCGCCGGCCTCATCAACCGGGAATGGGACAACGCCTTCCTCGACGACCTGATCGCGGACCCGGCCGGGCTGTCGCAGGTCCCGCACCTGGAGTACGTGGAGGAGGCGGGCTCGGAGGGCATCGAGCTGGTCATGTGGCTGATCGCCCGCGGCGCGATGAGCGACCTCGACGGATCCGGACGGATCGAGCTCAAGCACCGCTTCTACCACGTGCCGGCGTCCAACACCGCCGTAGGCCACCTGATCCTGGAGAACCACCCGGGGGCCCGCAAGCCCGCCGAGAAGGAGTGACGACATGACCACCGACACGACCACCGACACGATCCCCGGCACGACCGAGGACCGGACCATCCGGATCGCCCTGGCCGGAGGCGGCGCCTTCGGAGCCAAGCACGCGGCCGCGCTCAGGCGGATCAAGGGCGTCGAGGTGACCGCCGTCGTGAGCAGCACCCTCGAAAGCGCCCAAAGCTTCGCCGAGAAGCAGGGCATCGGCCGCGGGGTCGCGACCTTGGAGGAGGTACTGGCGATGGACGACGTCGACGCCGTCATCCTCGCCACGCCCACGCCGATGCACGCCGCGCAGACACTGGCCTGCCTCGCAGCGGGCAAGCACGTCCAGACCGAGATCCCGCTGGCCGCCTCCCTCGCCGACGCCGAGGCGTGCCTGGAGGCGCAGCAGCGCACCGGACTGGTGGCGATGGTGGGGCACACGCGGCGCTTCAACCCGAGCCACCAGTGGGTCCGGCAGCAGGTCCGTGCCGGAGACTTCGCCATCCAGCAGATGGACGTACAGACCTACTTCTTCCGCCGCACCAACCTCAACGCCCTCGGCCAGCCGCGCTCCTGGACCGACCACCTGCTGTGGCACCACGCCGCGCACACCGTCGACCTGTTCGCGTACCAGACGGGCTCGCCGATCGTGCAGGCCAACGCGATCCAGGGCCCGATCCACCCCGAGCTCGGCATCGCGATGGACATGTCCATCCAGCTGCGCGCGGAGAACGGCGCCATCTGCACGCTGTCACTGTCGTTCAACAACGACGGCCCGCTGGGCACCTTCTTCCGCTACATCGGCGACACCGGCACCTACCTCGCCCGCTACGACGACCTGGCCACCGGCAAGGACGAGCCGATCGACGTGACCGGCGTCGACGTCTCGATGGACGGCATCGAACTCCAGGACCGCGAGTTCGTCGCAGCCATCCGCGAGGGCCGCGAACCGAACGCCTCCATCGCCCAGGTGATGCCCTGCTACCGGACCCTGGCAGCCCTGGAGGAGCAACTGGCCGCCATCACCGCCTGAGCACGGGGACGCGCCCACCCGGGGCGTCGTCGGGACGGACGGGTTCCATAGACGGAACGTTCTGTTTATGGAACGATGGATCCACTCGGGGTGCTGGAGCAACCGACCCCCGGTCAGGGGAAGGAACACCATGGATCCGGCCGCCCGCGTCGGCTCGCGCGTGCGCGAGTTGCGCGAAGCACAGGGGATGTCGCTGTCCGAACTGGCCCGCAGGTCCAGCGTCGGCAAGGCGACGCTCTCCGAACTGGAGGGCGGTCGGCGCAACCCCACTCTGGAGACGCTCTACGCCCTGACGACGGCGCTCAAGGTGCCCCTGAGCGCCGCGCTGCTCGATCTCGCGTCTCCCGCCACCCTCTCCGGCGACGCGGTCGACGCCGTCCTCGTCGAGCGGTTCGAGGCCGACGACGCGGTCTCGGAGACGTACCGGGTGCGCATCCGGGCCGGTGCGACCCAGGAGTCCGCCGCCCACACCGCCGGCACGACGGAGCACCTCGTCGTCCTCGCCGGCACCGCACGCGTCGGCGGGCTGGCCGCACCCGCCCTGATCGGCCCCGGCATGCACGCGAGTTGGGCCGCCGACGTCCCGCACCTGTACGAAGCGCCCTCGGGAGACGTCGAGGCGCTCCTGATCGTGCGCTACCCGCGGTGACGGGCAACCGGCTCGGACGAGCCGAGATAGCCCGGAAGCTGCGCAGGGCCACGCCGCTCACCGCCGTCGTGGCGGGCCTGATCACGGTGTTGGTGGGAGTCACCAGTTCCGCCGCGATCGTCTTCACGGCCGCAGAAGCGGCAGGAGCGGGACCGCGGGAGCTCACCTCCTGGATGCTGGCCCTCGGGGTCGGCATGGGGATCACCTGCATCGGACTGTCCCTGCGGTACAAGGCCCCCGTCGTCACCGCCTGGTCCACCCCCGGGGCCGCGCTGCTGGTCTCCGGACTCGACGGGGTGACGATGGCCCAGGCCGTCGGCGCCTTCCTCGTCTCCGCCGCGCTGATCGTGCTCAGCGGGCTGACGGGCTGGTTCGAGCGCGTGATGGGACGGATTCCCGTGCCGCTCGCGGCGGGCCTGCTCGCAGGGGTGCTCGTACAGTTCGGCACCGGACTCTTCGCCCGCATGGACGGCCACTTCGCCGTCGTGTTCTCCATGTTCGCGGTCTATCTCCTGGGCCGCAGACTCCTGCCCCGCTACGCGGTCGTCGCAGCGCTCGCCGCGGGAGTCGCGGTCGCGGCCGTACAGGGCTCCGTGCGGCCGGGGAGGATCCGCTTCGCCTTCGCCGAACCGGTCTTCACGGCCCCCGCGTTCTCGTGGCAGGTGATCGTCAGCGTCGCGCTGCCGCTGTTCGTCGTGACGATGGCCTCACAGAACCTGCCGGGCGTCGCGGTCCTGCGCGGCGACGGCTACGACCGGGTGCCGGTGTCGCCCCTGATCACCTGGACGGGCGCCACCAATCTGCTGCTCGCGCCGTTCGGCTGCTTCGGACTGAACCTCGCGGCCATCACGGCGGCCATCTGCACGGGCCGTGAGGCACACGAGGACCCGAACCGCCGCTACCTGGCCGGCGTCTGGGCGGGAGTGTTCTACCTGGGAGTCGGCGTCTTCGGCGGAACGGTCGGCTCGCTGCTCACCGCACTGCCCACCGCCCTCGTCCTCGGCATCGCGGGACTCGGACTGCTGGGCACCATCGGGAACTCGCTCGCCTCGGCACTCTCGGACGAGGGCGCACGGGAGGCCGCGGTGATCACCTTCCTGGCCACGGCATCCGGGGTGACCCTGCTCGGAGTGGGCTCCGCATTCTGGGGCCTCCTGGCCGGCACCCTGACCGCAGCACTGACGCACCGCCACCAACGCCCCGAGCCGCAACCCGACCCGACCACGACACCCCCCACCCGAACCGAACAACCCACACCCGGAGCGAACTGACCCGCGCGCCGTTCCCCCCCCGTCCACCTCCTTCTCGTCCGCCGCCCGGCCCGCTTCGGCACGTGTGTTGCGTCTTCGACGAACGGGGCCTCGTGACCGTGGTGGAGCGCCCGGACGGACGGCAGGCGCGAGCCGAGTACAACGGGATCGGGCTCCCGATACGCACGGTCGGTACCGACGGCAACGTCCGGCGCCAGGAGTTCGACGCCCACGGCAACCGGACGTCGGTCACGGCGCCGTCCGGAGCGATCACCCGTTTCACCTACGACGAGACCGGCGTCGTCACCTCGGTCACCGATGCGCTCGGGAACACCTCGGCCATCGTTTCCGACCGCGCCGGTCTGCCCCTCGCCATCACCGATCCGCTGGGGGCGACCACGTACTACGAGCGGGACGCCTTCGGTCGAGCCGTGTCGATCACCGACCCGCTGGGTGCCGTCACGCGCATGGACTGGACGGTCGAGGGCCAACTCGCCCGCCGTGTCGAGGCCGACGGCAGCGAGCAGTCGTGGACGTACGACGGCGAGGGCAACTGCGTCGCCCACGTGGACGTTCTCGGCGGGGTCACGACCTTCGAGTACGCGGACTTCGACGTCCTGACGGCCCGCACGGGGCCGGACGGCTTCCGCTACGGGTTCCGCTACGACACCGACCTCCACCTCACCCAGGTCACCAACCCCCAGGGACTGACCTGGGACTACGTGTACGACCCGGCCGGCCGGGTCCTGGCCGAGACCGACTTCGGCGACCGGACGCTGACGTACGGAAGGGATGCGGCAGGGCGGCTCGTGTCCCGGACGGACGTGCTCGGCCAGACCATCCGCTACGAGTGGGACGAGCTGGACCGGGTCGTCCGCAAGGACGCCGCCGGCGCTGTGACCACCTTCGCGTACGACTCCGGCGACCAGCTCGCGGAAGCGGTCGGCCCGGATGCCGCGCTCACGCGCTTGCGGGACCGCTACGGCCGCCTCAAGTCCGAGACGGTGAACGGCCGGACGACGGCGTTCGCCCACGATGAGCTCGGCCGCCGCACCGGCCGTACCACCCCGACGGGGGCGGTCAGCACCTGGACCTATGACGCGGTCGGCTACCCCGCCTCCCTTGCCACGGCCGATCTGCCCATCACGTTCGGCTACGACGCGGTCGGCCGGGAGGTCACCCGCCGGATCGGCGATACCGTCACGCTGTCGTCCCGGTACGACCACGGGGGCCGCCTCGCCACCCAGCACGTCACCTGCGCCGGTCACAGCATCCAGCGCCGCGACTACACGTACCGCGCCGACGGAAACCCGACGGGCCTGGACGACCAGCTCACGGGCGCGAAGACCTTCGACCTGGACGCGGCCGGCCGGGTGACCGCCGTGCGGGCGGAGGGGTGGACCGAGCGGTACGCCTACGACGAAGCGGGCAACCAGGCGACCGCCTCCTGGCCCGCCACCCACCCGGGCCAGGACGCCGTGGGCCCACGCGAGTACACCGGCACGACGGTAAAGCGCGCGGGCAGGACGCGCTACGAACACGACGCGTTGGGTCGCGTCACCCTGCGTCGGAGGACCCGGCTGTCCGGCACCACGGACACCTGGCGGTACGACTGGGACGCCGAGGACCGCTTGCGCGGGGTGACCATGCCTGATGGTGCCGTATGGCGCTACGCGTACGACGCACTCGGCCGCCGCACTTCCAAGCAGCGCCTCGCTGCCGACGGCACGACGGTTCTGGAACAGGTCGTGTTCACCTGGGACGGCACGACCCTGTGCGAACAGACGACGCAATCGCCGGACCTCGCCCATGCGGTGGTCCTGACCTGGGACCACAAGGGCCTGCAGCCCCTGACCCAGCGAGAACGCCTCCTGCACCGGGACTCACCCCAAGAGGTCGTGGACGCCCGCTTCTTCAGCATCGTCACCGACCTGGTGGGGGCCCCCGCGGAACTGATCGACGAGGCCGGGGCGCTGTCCTGGCGCACCCGCACCACGGTGTGGGGCACCACCACTTGGGCGTCCACCAGCAAGGCGTACACCCCGCTCCGCTTCCCGGGCCAGTACTTCGACCCGGAATCGGGCCTTCACTACAACTACTTCCGCCACTACGACCCCGAAACGGCCCGCTACCTCAGCCAGGACCCCCTGGGTCTCACGCCGGCACCCAATCCGGCGGCCTACGTTCCCAATCCCCACACGTGGGTCGACCCGCTGGGTTTGGCGGCCTGCCCGACCTTCACTCCGGGAGAAACGCTGGGAGACGTCAGCAGAATCCACGGATGGGTACCCAAGTCCATCCCCGCGGAGGCCTTGGACGTCCTTCAGGACGTGCGCAAGGAAGGCTGGGGCTGGGGAGGCGGCCCAGGATTCTACGGGCCGAAATGGTGGGTGGAGCCATTCGAGAACAGTGGAAAGAACGGTGGCTACCGGCTTCCCACCCTCGAGCCATCAGGCCAGCCGATCACCTATAGGGAATATGGAACCTACCCGTCACCGGACAATCCCACGCCGGGCGGTGAGCGTTGGGTGCTCGGCAGTGATGGGTCCGCCTACTACACTCCCACTCACTACCAGACGTACATTGTGGGTGAAAGTCCCAGATGGGTGAACTGATGACAGAAGAGGAACCGGAAATCCGAATCGCCCCGTGGATGCACGTCATCACAGCAGGCGGTGGCGTATGCCTTGATGAACTCCTGCCCGCGTCCGGCAGTGTCTACGTGGCACGCCTGGACGGGCGCGATATGACCGATGAGATCTCGACGTTTCAGCAATTCGATGAATCGCTCAAGTTCCCCGACTATTTCGGATGGAACTGGAACGCCTTCTACGACTGCCTTCGCGATCTCGGGTGGCTCTCATCGGACCACCACGTCCTCATCGTCGACGCCGCCGAGAGCGTGCTGTCCGGGGACGATGCCGCGCGCGAAGAGTTCTTCAGAGCTCTATGGCGCGCCGGTCAGCGGTGGTCCTACACCAAGAGACCCGAGGGCGTCACGCTCAGCAAACTCTTCGTGGTCCTGTCATGCGGCAAGGAGTCCACGGCCGGCCTCGCGAGGCAGCTCGAATCTCTGCAGGCCCCACCACACCCCTAGTCGGCACACGCGGCTCCCGGCTAGAGCCAGTCGCGCTTCTTGAAGATGACGTACAGGCTTACGCAGACCACGGCCATCAGGAGGATCGCGAAGGGGTAGCCGCCTGCCCACTTCAGCTCCGGCATGTCCTCGAAGTTCATGCCGTAGATGGTGCCGACCAGGGTGGGGGCGAAGAGGATGGCTGCCCAGGAGGAGATCTTCTTGATCTCCTCGTTCTGTTCGAAGCCGGCCTCGGCCAGGGCGCGCATTTCGGCGTTCTGTTGTTGGGAGACCAGGGTGGCGTTGACCGTCAGGATTTCTGTGAGGGCCTGGCGGAAGCCGTCCACGCGTTCGCTGGTGTGGGTGACGTGGTCGGCCACGTCGCGGAGGTAGCGCTGGAGTTCCTCGTCCGTGCCGTACTTCGCGAAGCCGGCCATCAGGCTGTGGAGCATGCCGACCAGGGGGCGGGTGGCGCGTTGGAACTCGACCATTTCCCGGGAGAGTTCGTAGATGCGGCGGGATACTTCCGGGTCGCCGCTGAAGACCTCGGTCTCGATCTCGTCCATGTCGATCTGGACGCCCTCGACGACGGGGGCGTAGCCGTCGACCACCGCGTCGAGGATGGCGTACAGGGCGGCTTCCGGGCCGAGGGAGAGGAGTTCGGGGGACTCCTCCATGCGGCGGCGGACCGCCGAGAGGTCCGGGGCCGCTCCGTGGCGGACCGTGATCAGGAAGTCGGGGCCGACGAAGATGTGGAGCTCGCCGAAGTCGACCTCCTCCAGCGCGTCCAGGTAGCGGGCGGCGCGCAGGACGACGAAGAGGGTGTCTCCGTAGCGTTCCAGCTTGGGGCGCTGGTGGGCCTCCAGGGCGTCCTCGACGGAGAGCGGGTGGAGGTTGAACTCGTCGGCCAGGGAGTGGAGTTCGGCTTCCGTGGGGCGGTGCAGGCCGATCCAGGCCATGCCGTCGGGCTGTTCGCGCAGCCGACGGAAGGTGTCGGCGAGGGTGGTGGGGGAGGCGATCCGGACTCCGTCGCGGTAGACCGCGGAGTCGATCACGCTGCGGTGGTCCGCGGGCGTGGGTGCCTGCGGGGCCGGCTTCGGGGCCCGTGGGGGTGTGGCCGGGGGAGTGGAGGGGAGAGCGGCCGGGCGCCGCCAGCCCACCCGCTTCGCGGGCCCGGCGCCGGGCGGCGGCGAGGGGCGGCGGCGGTCTGGTCGCTCCGACATCGCAGGTCAGCTCCCGGTCGAACGGGTGTTTACGGGCAAGGTGCAGGATATCCGGGTGAATGGTCCGCCGGGTGCTCCGGGGTCCGCTGGGTCCTCCGGGGGGAGCAGGTGGTCCCCGGGTGGTCCGTGCGCGTTCCGGTGGGGCGGATGCGGCCGGAACGGAGTTGCGGACAGAATGTGTCCGCATGGGCCGATACGTTGTCGGCATGGCCTCCAAGACGACGCGTCCCGTACTCGACACCCGTGCGCTGAACCGTGCCACGCTCGCCCGCCAGCTGCTCCTGACCCGCGCCGAGATGTCCGCGCAGGACGCCACCGAGCACCTGCTGGGGCTGCAGGCGCAGAACGCGAAGCCGCCCTACTTCCAGCTCCACGCCCGCCTCGCCGGATTCGGCCCGGCCGAGCTCGCCGGGCTGATGGAGTCCCGGCAGGTGGTCCGGATGGTCACCATGAGGTCCACCATCCACACCCACACCGTCCGCGACGCGCTCACCCTGCGTCCCCTGGTCCAGCCCGCCCGCGACCGGGAGATCAACTACTTCCGCAAGGGCCTGGTCGGAGTGGACCTGGACAGGCTGGCCGAGCGGGCGCGGGAGTTCGTGGAGGCCGAACCGCGGACCATGGCGGAGATACGGGAGGAGCTGCTCAAGGAGTGGCCCGGAGCCGACCCGCAGTCGCTGTCCGTCGCCGCGCGCTGCCGGCTGCCGCTCGTCCAGGTCACCCCGCGCGGGGTCTGGGGGAAGAGCGGGCAGGTCCGCCTCACCACCTTGAGCGAGTGGGTGGGAAGGGACGCGGAGGGAGGAGAGGGAGGAGGCGAGAGCGGTGAGTCCGGTGGGGAGGGCTCGGGGATCGATGCTGCCGTTCTGCGGTATCTCGGGGCTTTCGGGCCCGCCTCCGTCAAGGACATGCAGACGTGGGCCGGGCTCACCCGGCTGCGCGAGGCCTTCGAGCGGCTGAGGCCCGTACTGGAGGTGTTCCAGGACGAGAACGGCGTCGAACTCTTCGATCTGCCCGACGGGCCCCGCCCCGATGCCGGGCAGCCCGCCCCGCCGCGCTTCCTTCCCGAGTTCGACAACCTGCTCCTCTCCCACGCCGACCGCTCCCGGGTGATCCCGCCCGAGCTGAAGGGGAGCAGCTGGACCGGGAACCAGGCCCACTGCACGCTGCTCCTCGACGGTTTCCTCGCCGGGCTCTGGAAGCTGGACGCCGGAGGGAAGGACGGAGAGAAAGGCGCAGGGAAGGGCGCAGGGAAGGGCGCAGGGAACCTCACCGTCGAGTTGTTCTCCGCCGTCTCCAAGGCCGTCAAGGCGGAGATCGTGGCCGAGGGAGAGGCGCTGCTCGCGGTGATGGGCGACGGGGCGGGTGAGGTCCGCTTCGGTTCCATCCGTCCGTGAGTCCCCACCCGACGGCGCCGCGCTCTGGTGGCCCGTACGCCGGACACGGCACGATGCCTGGCACGACCGAGATCACCCGCGCGATCGTTCTCGTTCGTGGCGCGCCGCTCGACCGCCGTCGGACGGCGGCGGCGCGCCAGTCATGCAGCTGTTCGGGATCAGGGACCTAGGAGAGAGCACATGCGGATTCCCATGACCGTCACGGACTTCCTCGACCGGGCGGAGCTGGGGTTCTCGTCGAGCCCGGGTGTGGTGGACGAGCCGGATCAGCCCGCTCCACCGGTTCCCGATGCGACCTACGGGAGGCTGGGCGAGCGCGTACGGGCCTGGCAGGCGGGATTCGACGCGCTGGGGGTGGGCGAGGGCGAGCGCGTGGCCGTGGTCAGCCACAACTCCGCCCGGCTCCTGGAGCTGCTCTTCGCGGTGCCGATGAGCGGGCGCGTCTGCGTGCCGGTCAACTTCCGGCTCAAGCCCGAGGAGGTCGACTACGTGGTCCGGCAGAGCGGGGCCTCGGTCCTGCTCGTCGACCCGGAACTGGACGAGGCGCTGGCGGGCGTCAAGGCCCGCCACCGCTTCGTCCTCGGGACGGAGACGGACACGCAGCTGATGCGCTTCGGCGTGGAGCCGCGCCCCTGGTCGCACCCGGACGAGGACGCGACCGCGACGATCAACTACACCTCCGGCACCACCGCCCGCCCCAAGGGGGTGCAGCTCACCCACCGCAACATCTGGGTGAACGGGCTCACCTTCGGACTGCACACCCGGGTCTGGGAGCGTGACGTCTACATGCACACGCTGCCGATGTTCCACTGCAACGGCTGGGGCATGCCCTTCGTGATGGCCGGGCTCGGCGTCAAGCAGGTGGTGCTGCGCAAGGTCGACGGCGCCGAGATCCTGCGCCGGGTCGAGGAGCACGGAGTCACGCTGATGTGCGGTGCGCCCGCCGTCTGGAACACCGTGCTGGACGCGGCGGCGAGCTGGGAGGGCGAGATCCCGGGCCGCGACCGGGTGCGCATCGTCTGCGCGGGCGCCCCGCCGCCGAGCCGGACGATCCAGCGCATGGGGGAGGAGCTGGGCTGGGAGTTCACGCAGATCTACGGCCTCACCGAGACCTCGCCGCTGCTCACCTTCAACCGGACCCTGCCCGCCGACGCCGGGCTGCCGGCCGAGGAACGGGCGCGCCGGCTGTCGCGTGCGGGGCTGCCCGCACTGGGGGTCAAGCTGCGGGTCTCCGAGGAAGGCGAGGTCCTGGCCAGGTCGAACGTCGTACTGGAGGGGTACTGGGACAAGCCGGAGGAGACCGCGGCCGCACTGCGGGACGGCTGGTTCCACACGGGTGACGGCGGCACGGTCGACGAGGCCGACGGCCACCTGACGATCTCCGACCGCAAGAAGGACGTGATCATCACCGGCGGCGAGAACGTGTCGTCGATCGAGGTGGAGGACGCGATCTTCAGCCATCCGGCGGTCGCCGAGGTCGCCGTCATCGGTGTGCCGCACGAGAAGTGGGGCGAGACGATCAAGGCCCTCGTGGTCCTCGCCGAGGGAGTCGACGGACAGGCCGTCCAGGAGGCGGAGATCATCGCCCACTGCAAGCAGCGACTGGCCGGGTACAAGGCCCCGACGACGGTCGAGTTCCGCGCCGCCATCCCGCGCACGGCCACCGGCAAGATCCAGAAGTTCAAGCTCCGCGAGCCGTACTGGTCGGGCCTGGACCGGCAGGTGAACTGACCCCGGCCCGGTTCGTGACGGCGGTACGGGGCTGCGCGCGCAGCCCCGTACCGCCGTACTGCCGCACCCGTGTAGCCGGGTACGGGCCGTCGGCTAGCCGGGCAGCTGCGCCTCGATCGCCGCGATGACCTCGGGAGCCTCGGGCTCCGTGCGCGGGCGGAAGCGGGCCACGACCTCGCCGGCGGGGGAGATCAGGAACTTCTCGAAGTTCCAGGTGATGTCACCGGCCTCGCCCTCGGCGTCCGGAACCTTCACGAGCTCCTTGTAGAGCGGGTGCCGGTTCTCGCCGTTGACCTCGGTCTTCTCCAGCATCGGGAAGGTGACGCCGAAGCCGGCCGCGCAGAACGTCTGGATGTCGTCGGCGTTGCCCGGCTCCTGGCCGCCGAACTGGTTGCAGGGCACACCGATGACGGTGAAGCCCTTCTCCTCGTACTTGAACTGCAGGCGGGCCAGACCCGAGTACTGCGGGGTGAGACCGCACTGCGAGGCGGTGTTCACGAGCAGGATCGCCTTGCCCTTGTGCGCGGCGAGGCTGGTGGGCTCGTCGGACAGGGTGGTCAGCGGGATGTCGTACAGGCTCATCAAGCTCTCCTCGGCAGGCAAACGCACGTGATATCCCCCGAGCCTAGCCCCGTGCCTAGGCCCCCATGCCGACGAGGTCGTCCGCCGGGTCGTTGACCGGTTGGGGCCTGCCCGTGAGGTCCATGACGAAGAGCGGTATCCCGAGGTCGTCCGCGCGGGCGCGGGCGTCGTCGGTGTATCCGGCGAGGGAGAAGTAGACGCTCGTCGCGCAGGCCGTGAGCCCGTTCAGCCAGACGCACTCCACCGCCCGCAGCCCGGCCGGGGCCGTGGTCGGGTCCACCTGGGCGACCAGGCCGGGGGCCCGCAGGTCCACCGCCGCCGACGGGATCGGCCGCCCGTCGGGCTGGCGCACGTCCTGGAAGCCGAGCCAGCGCAGGTACAGCGCGGCGGTGACCACCGCGTCCCGGGCGGTACGGATCGTCACGGGCCGGAAGGCGGGCCGCGGCACCGCGGGGCCGGCCGGGGCCGGGGCCGTGCCGTCGGGCCATCCCGGCGACCCCGGCGACCCCGGCCACCCTTGCCGCCCCGGCCACCCGGGCGGCTCCATCCCGGTGGGAGAAGGAGAAGGGGGAGAAGGAGAAGGGGGAGAAGGAGGGGACGCGAGAGGAGTGCGTGCAATCCCGCCGCCCGCCGGCTCCAGCGGATGCACCGGAACCAGGACGACCGTCCCGCAGGAGGTGCACCCCACCTCCGGATGCGGCCACTCGCTCTCCCGCCGACAGGCCTCGCACCGCACCGCGACCCAGCTCTGCGTCCAGGTGCGGTGGGTCAGCTCCCGGGGCGGCGAGGTCAGGTCCAGGGGCGGGGTGACCGGGTTCCCGCAGGCGCAGGGGAAGACCGGGGCGGCGTAGTCGTTCTCGCGCAGGCACGCCGGGCAGCGCACCGGTACCGCATCCGCCATGAGACCTGGACCCCCTCCGTCGCTGTGCGTAGCCCCATGGTCCACCACCTGCCACCGGAGGGGTGGGCGGACCCCCGATTTTCTGGCTGGTCCTGGTTTTTCGTACGACTCACCGCCCGGGACGCGGCTTTTGGTGGGTTCCGGGGTGCCGTACCGCCTTGACGTTGCAGGGAGTCGCCGCTTAGCTTGTTCCGTATAGCAGAACAAAACTTCCGGATTACGGAAAAGCCTGACCCGCCAGACCCGCAGGAGAACTCGATGCCTCGTATGACAGCCGCCGCCGCTGCAGTGGAGATCCTCAAGCTCGAGGGTGTCGAACAAGCGTTCGGCGTCCCCGGTGCTGCGATCAACCCGTTCTACCGCGAGCTCAAGAACGTGGGCGGAATCGCTCACACGCTGGCCCGCCACGTCGAGGGTGCCTCGCACATGGCCGAGGGTTACACCCGCGCCAAGGCCGGCAACATCGGCGTCTGCATCGGTACCTCGGGCCCGGCCGGCACCGACATGATCACCGGCCTGTACTCCGCGATCGCGGACTCCATCCCGATCCTGTGCATCACCGGTCAGGCTCCGGTCTCGAAGCTCCACAAGGAGGACTTCCAGGCCGTCGACATCGCTTCGATCGCCAAGCCGGTCACCAAGAAGGCGACGACCATCCTCGAGGCCGCCCAGGTTCCGGGCGTGTTCCAGGAGGCCTTCCACCTGATGCGCTCCGGCCGTCCGGGCCCGGTCCTGATCGACCTCCCGATCGACGTCCAGCTGACCGAGATCGAGTTCGACCCCGAGACCTACTCCCCGCTGCCGGTCTACAAGCCGGCCGCGACCCGCGCCCAGGCCGCCAAGGCCCTGCAGTTCCTGCTCGAGTCCGAGCGTCCGCTGATCGTCGCCGGTGGCGGCATCATCAACGCCGACGCCGCCGACCTGCTGGTCGAGTTCGCCGAGCTGACGAACGTCCCGGTCATCTCCACCCTCATGGGCTGGGGCGTCATCCCGGACGACCACGAGCTGGCCGCCGGCATGGTCGGAGTCCAGACCTCGCACCGCTACGGCAACGCGACGTTCCTCGAGTCGGACTTCGTCTTCGGCATCGGCAACCGTTGGGCCAACCGTCACACCGGTTACAACCTCGACGCCTACACCAAGGGCCGCAAGTTCGTCCACGTCGACATCGAGCCGACCCAGATCGGCAAGATCTTCGCCCCGGACTTCGGCATCGCCTCGGACGCCAAGGCGGCCCTGGAGCTCTTCATCGAGATCGCCAAGGAGCTCAAGGCCGAGGGCAAGCTGCCCGACTTCAGCGCCTGGGCCGCTTCCGCCCAGGAGCGCAAGGCGACGCTGCTGCGCCGCACGCACTTCGACAACATCCCCATGAAGCCGCAGCGCGTCTACGAGGAGATGAACAAGGCGTTCGGCCCCGAGACCCGCTACGTCACCACCATCGGTCTGTCCCAGATCGCCGGTGCGCAGATGCTGCACGTCTACAAGCCGCGCAACTGGATCAACTGCGGCCAGGCCGGCCCCCTCGGCTGGACCATCCCGGCCGCCATCGGTGCCGCCACCGCGGACCCGGAGACCCCGATCGTCGCGCTGTCCGGCGACTACGACTTCCAGTTCATGATCGAGGAGCTGGCGGTCGCCGCCCAGCACAAGGTCCCCTACGTCCACGTCCTCGTGAACAACGCCTACCTGGGTCTGATCCGTCAGGCGCAGGGCGGTCTGGGCATCAACTTCGAGGTCAACCTCGAGTTCGAGAACATCAACACCCCCGAGCTGGGTGTCTACGGCGTCGACCACGTCAAGGTCGCCGAGGGCCTGGGCGTCAAGGCGATCCGCGTCACCGACCCGGACAAGCTGGGCGAGGCCTTCGAGCAGGCCAAGAAGCTGGCCCAGGAGTTCCAGGTCCCGGTCGTCGTCGAGGCCATCCTGGAACGCATCACCAACATCTCCATGAGCAAGACGGTCGACATGAGCGACGTCACCGAGTTCGAGGAGCTCGCGACCGAGGCCGGCCACGCCCCCTCCGCGATCCGCAACACCCTGCCCGCCTAGTCCCATCAGGCTGGTCTAGCACCACCGAACGGCCCCCGTCCCTCCCCCAGGAGGAACGGGGGCCGTTCCGCGTCCCCCAGGGGCCGGAGGTCCCACCCCCGTTCCACCAGACGGCACGCCCGCCGACCACGCGGGGCCCTCAGGGCACCGGCCCCCCCTGACGTTGTCCCCCGGCCGGTGCGGACAATGAGGCCCGTGGATGACGGATGGGACTGGCCGACGGGCAAACTGACCGCGCTCCGACTCGGCAGGAGGCTGGTCGTGGAAGTGCCGGCATCGCGACCGGATCGCCGGGCGTTCGTGGACGTCCGTCCCGTACGGAGCGAGCCCGACGTCCGGGCCGGGGGCGAGGGGTGGGTTCGCAGCGACCCTGGACGAAGCTTTCGGCTGGAGCACTGGGAGTACGACTCCGAGCACATGGTCGGCTTCGACTACGACCGCGGCGCATGCCTCGTCGAGGCCGCCGACGCCGCGGACGAGCGTGAGCTGGGCAGCGTGCTAAGCGCGTGGGGAGTCCGGCCCGGCCTCTTCTCCCATCCCTGGGAAACCGACGATCCCAGGTAGGAGGACGAAAGGCGGCCTCCCGTACGGGGAGGGGCTCCGTGGGGCAAGGAGAGGGGCTCCAGGGCTCAGAAGGCGCCTGTGCCGCCCTTCGGGGGCGTTCGGGTCCGTTCGGGTGAGGGAGAACCGATACGGCGCGAGAAGGGCGGTGACTGGGCTCGGGAGCTCAGCAAGGGTGGCTTTGCATCTTTCCGATGCTTCCCGCTGCTCCTGCTCTCCCGAGGGGATTCCCTGATGCGTCTTCGTCGTGCCGCCGTTGCCGCCTTCGGCGCCTTTGCGCTGCTGCTGACCGTTCCGTCGTCGGCCTCGGCCGCCGCCGGGGTGTTCGAGTACACGTACATCGGACCGGACGGGCGCCCGCAGCGTGCCGCCCTGCCCGACCCGGAGAGCGGTGAGTGCATCACCCTGCCCGAGGTGGCCGATCCCGGTGCCAGTGCGTCCGCCCACTCGCCGCGCAACCTCACCGACTCCACGGCGACGGTCTTCACCGAGCCGGACTGCACGGGGGACTGGTTCACGCTGCGGCCGCTCGTGGGGCGGGGCTCGGAGCGGCTGGAGCTCCGGTCGGTCGTGTTCAGCTGAGCCGCCGGCCCCCGGGCATGACAAAGAGCCGAGTCACGGGACCGTCCGTGACTCGGCTCTTTGAGTGTGTGGTGCTTGTTACCGCCCGACGGTACGAGGCTGGCGCGACAGGACGTTCGCACCGCCGGGCGGAGAGGGTGGGGGAGGTTGTCCTCCGTATGCAGGGGGCTCTGTGCGTGGCCCCCGTATAGAGAGGAGAGGTTTGGCTGGGACCGTGGCGAGCGGCGACGAGAACTCCGGCTTCGTCTCCCTCAGGTCAAGAGACGGGCCTCGGAACCCATTACCACCGCACTGGCTCGCACGCTCGCCACGGTCCTCGTCCTGCCCTCACCGCGTACCACCCCTCATCCGGGTCCGCAGTGCGGGCTCAGCACCCGGATCCTGACCTCCCGTCAGGACCCCGGCGCAGCTTGTGGGCTCAGGCGTCGCGCAGGGCGCGGACGGCCTCCTCGACGCGCTTGCCGTAGTCGGCGTCGGCGGCGTGGAAGTGAGCCAGGTTCTTCTCGATGACGTCCTCGAGGGTGACCTGCGACAGGCCGCCGGCGATGGTCGCCACCAGACGCTGCTTCTCGGCCTCCGACATCAGGCGGTAGAGCTCACCGGCCTGGAAGAAGTCGTCGTCCTTGGTGTGCGCCGGAGCCTCGTGGGTGCCCGTGTAGCCGGAGACGGCCTTCGGGGCGCCCAGCGCCAGACCGGTCTCGGCCGGACCCTGGTGCGAGTTGGGCTCGTAGTTCTTGTCGTGGCGCGAGCCGTTGCGCAGCGCCATGACGCCGTCGCGGCCGTAGTTGTCGACCTTCGCCGCCTTCGCGGAGTTGACCGGCAGCTGGGTGTGGTTCACACCGAGGCGGTAACGCTGGGCGTCGGCGTACGCGAAGAGGCGGCCCTGGAGCATCTTGTCCGGCGAGGCGGTGATGCCCGGGACGAAGTTGTTCGGGGAGAACGCGGACTGCTCGACCTCGGCGAAGACGTTGTCGGGGTTCCGGTCCAGGACCAGGCGGCCGACGCGCTGCAGCGGGTAGTCCGAGTGCGGCCACACCTTGGTGAGGTCGAACGGGTTGAAGCGGTAGTCCGCGGCCTCGGAGGCCGGCATGACCTGGACGTACAGGGTCCAGCTCGGGTTCACACCGCGCTCGATGGCCTGCAGCAGGTCGGTCTGGTGCGAGTTGGCGTCGGAGCCGACGAGCTCGGCGGCCTGCTCGCCCGACAGGCAGCGGATGCCCTGGTTCGTCTTGAAGTGGTACTTGACGAAGAAGGCCTCGCCCTGCGCGTTGGTCCACTGGTACGTGTGGGAGCCGTAGCCGTTCATGTGACGGTACGACGCCGGGATACCGCGGTCACCCATCAGCCAGGTGATCTGGTGCGTCGCCTCGGGGGCGTGCGCCCAGAAGTCCCAGACGTTGTCCGCTTCCTGCTTGCCCGTGAAGGGGTCGCGCTTCTGCGAGTGGATGAAGTCGGGGAACTTGATCGGGTCCTTGATGAAGAACACCGGGGTGTTGTTGCCGACGAGGTCGTAGTTGCCCTCTTCGGTGTAGAACTTCAGCGCGAAGCCGCGCGGGTCGCGGACGGCGTCCGCGCCACCCAGCGAGTCGGCGACGGTGGAGAACCGCAGGAAGGTCTCGGTCTTCTTGCCGACCGTGTTCAGGAACGCGGCGCTGGTGTACGCGGTGACGTCGTCGGTCACCTCGAAGTAGCCGTACGCCGCGGAGCCGCGGGCGTGCACCACGCGCTCCGGGATGCGCTCGCGGTTGAACCGGGCGAGCTTCTCGAGGAGCTGCTGGTCCTGGATCAGCAGGGGGCCACCGACGCCGGCGGTAGCGGAGTTCTGGTTGTCGGCGACCGGGGCGCCAGACTCGGTCGTCAGCGTGCGCTTCGACATGGTGACCTTCCGTACGGATAACTGCTGACGGAAATCGTCTTCCGTCATGCGGAACAGACTAATTTCGGCATGAACGAGACGTCAACAGTTTGTTGAAATGAAAGTTGAGGGAGAGGTAATCCGGACGGTGCCGGCACTTGGGCGCGACAGGACAGGTGTCAGCACCGGCACCATCCGGAAACTCAGGGCCCCGTGAGCGGGGCGGGCGGCGGCCCTGCGGTCGGGGAGACCGGGCTCGGGCCGCCTATCCGAGCGGAGCTCAGATCTGGGCGCCGGAGAGGCGCTCGACCGCGCGGAGCAGCGCGGAGTGGTCCAGGCCACCGTCACCCTGGGCGCGCAGCGAGGCGACCAGCTGGGCGACGACCGCGCCGACCGGGAGGGCCGCACCGACGTTGCGGGCGGCGTCGGTGACGATGCCCATGTCCTTGTGGTGCAGGTCGATCCGGAAACCGGGCTTGAAGTCGCGGTTCAGGAAGTTGGCCTTCTTGCGGGTCAGGACCGTGGAGCCGGCCAGACCGCCGTTGAGCACGTCCAGAGCGGCTTCGAGGTTCACGCCCGACTTCTCGAGGAAGACGACGGCCTCGGCGCACGCCTGGATGTTCACCGCGACGATGAGCTGGTTGGCGGCCTTCACCGTCTGGCCGGAGCCGTGCGGGCCGCACAGGACGATGACCTTGCCGAGGGCCTCGAGGACCGGCAGGGCCTCGTCGAAGTCGGCCTGCTCGCCACCCACCATGATCGACAGGACGGCCTCGATGGCGCCGGCCTCGCCACCGGACACCGGGGCGTCGATGACGCGGATGCCCTTGGCGGCGGCGTTCTTCGCCAGGTCGATCGAGGTCTGCGGGGTGATCGACGACATGTCGATGATCAGCGCGCCGGACTTGGCGTTCTCGAGGATGCCGTTCTCACCGTAGGAGATGGCCTCGACCTGCGGGGAGGCGGGCACCATCGTGATGATGACGTCGGCGTCCTTGACGGCCTCGGCGATCGAACCGGCGGCGGAGCCACCGGCGGCGGCCAGGCGGTCCAGCTTGTCCTGCTCCAGCGTGAAGCCGGTGACCGAGTAGCCGGCCTTCAGGAGGTTCTCGGCCATGGGGGAGCCCATGATGCCGAGACCGATCCACGCGATCTTGGGGAGGTTGCTCATGATGAGGGTCCTTCTCTTAATGCTTCGTACGAAAAGTTCGTCAGGTGCCTGGCTGTTCGCCCGGACTTTTCCCGCTTACTTCGCGGCGCGGGCCTCGGCCGGCAGCCATGCGAAGGAGGCGGCGGCGTCGGCGGCCTTGTACTCGAGACCGACAAAGCCCTGGTAGCCGGCCTTCTGGAGCTGGTCGAGCAGCTCTTCGAGGGGCAGCTCGCCGGTGCCGGGGGCACCTCGTCCCGGCTTGTCCGCGATTTGGACGTGACCGGTCTTGGCGGCGTACTTTTCGATGACCTCGGAGAGGTCCTCATCGTTCATCGCCAGGTGGTACAGGTCGAGCAGGAACTTGGCGTTCCCGAGGCCGGTGGCCTCGTTCACCTTGTCCACTACCTCGATGCCGGCCGGGGCGCTCACCAGGGGGTAGAGCGGCGACTCGGGCTTGTTCAGGGTCTCGATCAGGAGGATCGCGCCGACGCGGTCCGCGGCCTGAGCCGCCACGACCAGGTTCTTCAGGGCGAGCTCGTCCTGAACGGCCGGGTCCACGCCTTCGACGCGGTTGCCGTAGAGGGCGTTCAGCGCCTTGCAGCCAACGGAGGCGGCGAAGTCCGCGGCCACGTTGATGTTGGCGTTGAAGCGCTCCGACTCCTCACCGGGAACCGACACCGCACCGCGGTCCGGGCCCGGCAGCTGGCCGGCGTAGAAGTTCAGGCCCACCAGCTGGGTGCCGGCGTCCTCAAGAGCGGCCTTGAGGGCGTCGAGCTCCTCCTGAGCGGGGGTGGGGGTCTCGATCCAGGGCCACCACAGCTCGACCGCCGTGAAGCCCGCTGCGGCGGCAGCCGCGGGACGCTCCAGGAGCGGGAGTTCCGTGAAGAGGATCGAAAGATTTACATCGAAGCGCTGGTCCGTGTATCCCATGAGGGGTGTGCGCTCCTTCCGTATTGCGGAAGTTAGTTTCTGCCTGATGGAAGACTGCAAGCAGGGCGGCCCGGTTGTCAAGTACCGCCTCCCGAAAAGTCCGGACTGCCAGGTAGCTTGAGCGGCGTGCGATTGAGAGTGGAGTTCACGACCGAGCCCTTCGATCTAGAAGAGGCCCCTGCCCATGCCGTAGCCGCTCGCGAGGTCATCCAGACGGCCCAGCTGGACGCGGTGGACGTCGGCCCGTTCGGCAACACCGCCGAGGGCGAGTCCGACGCGGTGCTGACCGCGGTCGCCGCCCTGCTGCGGAACTCCCTGGAGGCCGGAGCCACGCGCGTCTCGCTCCAGGTCAACGTGATCGGGGAGGACACGCCATGACCGAGCCCCGGGACCACCCGTTCGTCGCCGCGGTCAAGCCGCTGGTGGACGCCATGGGCGGCGAGCTGATGGACCCGTCCCTGGCCCAGCCGGACGACGTCGTGCTCGCGTGGGAGGGTCAGGACCTGCTGGCCGTACGGCTTCCGCAGCTCTCCGACTCGCTGGACCACATCCTGGCGGCGCTGGAGCGCCGGCACGGCGTACCGTTGTCCCAGCTCGACCGGAAGTCCAAGCAGGACGTCGTGCGGATACTGGAGGCGCGGGGCGCCTTCTCGGTCCGGCACGGTGTGGAGACGGTCGCGGGAGCCCTGGGCGTGAGTCGCTTCACGGTCTACAACTATTTGAACCGGGACTCAAACACTCCCAAAGGGTCCACCGCGACCAACCAAGAGTGAATCCTGATTGACCCACCGTGACGAGCCGCCGCCCAATTCACCCGGGCGGCGGCTTTTGTGTACGGGAAGTTTCAACAAAGTGTTGACGCCGTGTTGTCGAGGGCGTTAGCTATGCGCAGCCCGTCAAAGCAACAACAGGCCACGGAGGCCTACCGTGACTTCGAGTCCGACCCCGGGTCTCACCCGGTTCAACGCCTTGGACGACAGCGCGGCCACGGCCGAGCTGCACGAGGTGTGTGCCAGCTCGGCATGGGGCAGCAAGCTGCTCGCCCAGCGCCCCTTCACCAACGCCGACACCCTGTTCTCCGCGAACGAGGCCGCCATGGCCGAGCTCACCGCGGAGGACCTGGGCGAGGCGATGGGTGGCCACGCGCCGATCGGCCGGCCGAAGCCGGGAGACCCGACCTCCGCCCGCGAGCAGCGTGGCATGGCCGGTGCCTCTGAGGAGCTCAAGTCCGAGCTCCTCGAACTGAACCTGGCCTACCAGGAGAAGTTCGGCCACGTCTTCCTCATCTGCGCCACCGGTGCGACCGGTGAGTTCATGCGGGACGCGGTCAAGGTCCGGATCGAGAACTCGCCGGAACAGGAGCGGGAAATCGCTCGTGGCGAGCTCGTCAAGATCAACCGGATTCGGCTGACCCGTCTCGTGGAATCCGTAGAAGGAGAGTAAGACCGAGCATGAGCACTGAGACCACCGCGTCGGTGTCCACGCACATCCTGGACACCAGCATCGGAAAGCCCGCCGAAGGCGTCGCGATCTCCCTGTCGGCCCGTACGGGTCTCGACGGCGAGTGGGCGGCCCTGGGTGGCTCCGCCACCGATGCGGACGGGCGCTGCAAGGACCTGCCGGCTCTGCCGGAGGGCACCACCCACGTGCGTCTCGACTTCGAGACCGAGACGTACTTCTCCAAGAAGCAAGCCGCCGAGGCACAGCAGGACGCCCCCCGCGTAAGGGACAGCGGTGCGTTCTTCCCCGAGGTCACCATCACCTTCGCGGTGAACCCGGGCGAGCACTACCACGTACCGCTGCTGCTCAACCCGTTCGGCTACTCCGTTTACCGAGGGAGCTAGCATGGCCACCATTCTGGGCCAGAACCAGTACGGCAAAGCAGAGAACCGCGTTGTCAAGATCACGCGGGACGGCGACACCCACCACATCAAGGACCTGAACGTCTCGGTCGCCCTCTCCGGCGACATGGACGACGTCCACTACTCCGGCTCGAACGCCAACGTCCTTCCGACGGACACCACCAAGAACACGGTGTACGCGTTCGCCAAGGAGTACGGCATCGAGTCCGCCGAGCAGTTCGGCATCCACCTGGCGCGTTGGTTCGTCAACAGCCAGGAGCCGATCCAGAAGGCCCGCATCCGGATCGAGGAGTACTCCTGGTCCCGGATCGCGACCTCGGACGCGAACTCCAAGTTCATCGGCTCCGACGAGGTGAACCACTCGTTCGTCCGCAACGGCGGCGAGACCCGGGTCACCCAGATCACGTACGACGGCAAGAACTGGGAGGTCATCTCCGGCCTCAAGGACCTCGTCGTCATGAACTCCACGAACTCCGAGTTCTGGGGTTACGTGAAGGACAAGTACACGACCCTGAAGGAGGCCTACGACCGCATCCTGGCGACCCAGGTTTCGGCTCGTTGGCGCTTCAGCTGGTCGGACGACGACCAGCGGATGCCGAACTGGGAGAAGTCCTACGCCGAGACCCGGAAGCACATGCTCCAGGCCTTCGCGGAGACCTACTCCCTGTCGCTGCAGCAGACCCTGTACCAGATGGGTTCGCGCATCATCAACCACCGTTCGGAGATCGACGAGGTTCGCTTCTCGCTCCCGAACAAGCACCACTTCCTCGTCGACCTCGAGCCCTTCGGTCTCAAGAACGACAACGAGGTCTACTTCGCCGCGGACCGTCCGTACGGTCTGATCGAGGCGACGGTCCTCCGCGACGGCGTTGACGCCCGTATCCCCGTGGACATGACCAACCTCTGATGTGGCACGCGCGTCCCGGGGCTCCGCAGTGGCCCCGGGGCGGCGCGGCACCCGTCAGCCCACCCAACACTTTCAACTTCCTGAATCGGCACCCGGACGCACCACACGGGGCGGCAGTACTGTCAGCTGTCAAGGCCCCCGGCTCCGGCACTCAAATCCCCTGGGTTTTGCCGTGCCCGCACCGCCACTGAAAGCACGAGGAAGTCCCATGGCAGCATCGGCAGCCCATGACAGCGCCGTAGAGCGCATCGTCATCGAAAACTGTGCGATTGCGACCGTTGACGCCAACGACACCGAGTACGCCTCGGGTCACGTGGTCGTCGCCGGTAACAAGATCGAGTTCGTCGGCGCGGGCAAGGCCCCCGAGAACCTCGAGAACGTCGTCCGCCGCATCGACGGCACCGGACACCTCGTGACCCCCGGTCTGGTCAACACGCACCACCACTTCTACCAGTGGATCACGCGTGGCCTGGCCACCGACCACAACCTCTTCAACTGGCTGGTCGCGCTGTACCCGACGTGGGCGCGCATCGACGAGCAGATGACGTACACGGCCGCGCAGGGCTCCCTCGCCGCGATGGCCAAGGGTGGCGTCACCACCGCGATGGACCACCACTACGTCTTCCCCAAGGGCTCCGGCGACCTGTCCGGGTCGATCATCCGCGCCGCCTCCGAGATGGGCGTCCGCTTCACCCTCGCCCGCGGCTCGATGGACCGCAGCGAGAAGGACGGCGGCCTGCCGCCGGACCACGCGGTCGAGACCCTCGAGGGTGCCCTCGCGGACACCGAGGCGACCGTGAAGAAGTACCACGACGCCTCCTTCGACGCGATGACCCAGGTCGCCGTCGCCCCGTGCTCCCCCTTCTCGGTCTCCACCGAGCTGCTGAAGCAGGGTGCCGAGATGGCCCGCCGCCTGGGTGTGCGCATGCACACGCACGGCTCGGAGACCGTCGAGGAAGAGCAGTTCTGCAAGGAACTGTTCGGCATGGGCCCGACCGACTACTTCGAGTCGACCGGCTGGCTCGGCGAGGACGTGTGGATGGCGCACAGCGTCCACATGAACGACTCCGACATCGCCGCGTTCGCCCGCACCAAGACCGGTGTCGCGCACTGCCCGTCCTCCAACGCCCGTCTGGCCGCCGGCATCGCCCGCGTCCCGGACATGCTCGCCGCCGGTGTCCCGGTCGGCCTCGGCGTGGACGGCACCGCCTCCAACGAGTCCGGTGAGCTGCACACCGAGCTGCGCAACGCGCTGCTGATCAACCGCCTGAACCCGGTCCACCGCGAGCGCGCGCTCAACGCCCGCCAGGCCCTGCGCCTCGGTACCTTCGGTGGCGCCCAGGTCCTCGGCCGCGCCGACAGCATCGGTTCGCTGGAAGCCGGCAAGTGCGCCGACTTCGTGCTGTGGAACCTGAACACCCTCCTGCACTCCTCGATCGCCGACCCGGTCACGGCCCTGGTCTTCGGTGCGGCGGCCCCGGTCACCGCGTCGTTCGTCAACGGCAAGCAGATCGTCGAGAACAACCGTCTGCTCTTCGCCGACGAGGACGCCATCGCCGTGTCCACGCGGGAAGAGGCCCAGCGCCTCGCGCGGATCTCCGCGCAGGCCTGATCCCACGGAGTCCGGCCGGGGGGGACGGCCCCCGGCCGGCGGCCGCGGACCCGAGCGGGGTCCACGGCAGCTGTTCCCGGGTAGCGCCCGAGGTTTTTCCGAGGGCGCCCCGGGAGCGGTGACTCGTGCCAGTCGCTCTGTCGAACGTGCCATGGGCCCCGCAGCCCGTGTACCGCGCCACTGCTACGGCACCTCCAGCTCACTTCGACTTCCTCACCGGCGGCCCCCGGGCCGCCCCTGCGTGGAAACGCCTCGGGCGAATCGTTTCCGCACCCCTTGGGACAAGCATTCGCAACACCGCACCACCGCAGCACCACACCACCCTCACAACTCCATACAGAGCTCGACTCGCACAGCTTTCGCATCACCTCCCAGACACATCACGTCCCTGCCGGCGTGTTTAACAGTTCGGAGGAAGCCGTGGCCCAGGCGCCCAGGTTTCGCAAAGACGCAGTCGCAGTACCGCAGGCCTCGGACGACGCAGGGGGAAAGCACCCGGTCGACGAGACTCTGCCCCCGCTGAAGATGTTCACCAGCGGTCTCCAGCACGTAGCCGCCATGTACGCGGGTGTGGTTGCCCCGCCCATGATCGTCGGACCGGCCGTCGGCCTCTCCGCCACCGAGACCGCCTTCCTGATGGGCGCCTCGCTCTTCACCGCAGGACTCGCCACCCTCCTCCAGACCCTCGGTTTCTGGAAGATCGGCGCCAAGCTCCCCTTCGTCAACGGCGTTTCCTTCGCCGGTGTGACCCCGATGATCGCCATCGGAAAGGGTGAGGGCGACAACGCCATCCCGATCATCTTCGGCGCGATCATCGTCGCCGGAATCCTCGGCTTCTTCGCCGCCCCGTACTTCGGCAAACTGGTCCGGTTCTTCCCGCCGGTCGTCACCGGTACGGTCATCACCCTGATCGGCGTCTCGCTGCTCCCCGTGGCCTTCAACTGGTCGCAGGGCGGGAACAGCCACGCCACCGACTACGGCTCGATGAAGAACATCGCCATGGCCGCGGTCACCCTCGCCATCGTCCTGCTGATGCGCAAGTTCCTGCGCGGCTTCCTCCAGCAGATCTCCATCCTCCTCGGCCTGGTCGCCGGCACGCTCATCGCGCTGCCGCTGGGCATGACGAACTTCGACGCCGTCAAGAACGCCGACTTCATCGGCTTCCCGACGCCGTTCCACTTCGGGGCGCCGCAGTTCCAGGTCGCCGCGATCATCTCCATGTGCATCGTGATGCTCGTGTGCATGACGGAGTCCACCGCCGACATCCTCGCGCTGGGCAAGATCGTCGGCCGTCCGGCGGACGCGAAGACCATCGAGGGCGGCCTGCGCGCCGACACGCTCGGCAGCGCGCTCAGCCCGCTGTTCAACGGCTTCATGTGCAGCGCCTTCGCGCAGAACATCGGCCTGGTCGCCATGACCAAGGTCCGCAGCCGGTTCGTGGTCGCGGCCGGCGGCGGCATCCTCATCCTGCTGGGACTGTGTCCCGTCGCCGCCTCCTTCATCGGAGTCGTACCGCTGCCGGTCCTCGGCGGCGCGGGCATCGTCCTCTTCGGCTCGGTGGCCGCCAGCGGCATCCAGACCCTGGCCGGCGCGGCCATGGAGAAGGGCGAGAACGCCCTGATCGTCGCCGCCTCGCTCGGCATAGGCCTGATCCCGATCGCGGCCCCGAACTTCTACCACGCCTTCCCCGAGGACCTGCTGGTCGTCCTCGACTCGGGCATCAGCACCGGCTGCGTCGTGGCCATCCTGCTGAACCTGGCCTTCAACCACCTCGGTGCCAAGAAGGGATCGGCCGCGGCCGCCCCGGATCCGGTACTGGTGCACTGACCGGGCTGTTCCCGGCCGGTGGACGGACACGGCGGTGCGGACGTCACCCACTGCGGGGCTGACGTCCGCACCGCCGTACGCGTTTCGGGCGCGGTCGGGCCTACGGGCGCCCCGGGCGCGGGCCCCCGGGCCTGGCGTGCCCGGGCTTAGGAGCGCGCCCACGTTCTGCGGGCGCCCGGGTCTCAGGGCCAAGCCCGGGCCTACCGGCCACCCGGGCCTACCGGCCACCCGGGCCTACCGGCCACCCGGGCCTACCGGCCCTACCGGCACGCCGGGACCGCGGGGGCGGAGCTGTCCGGGACCGGGTCCGACCAGATGTCCGGCGGGACGGTCCGCACGCGGTGGCCGCGGCGGTCCAGTTCCTGTGCCTCCGACTTGCGGACGTGCAGGGCCACCGCCGAGTCCGTGATGCGCAGGCCCGGCAGCCGCCGGGTGAGCTCCGCCGTGTAGCGGGAAAGGTCCTCCACCGTGCGCAGCCTGGCCCCGATCATGAAGTTCCAGGGGCCGCTGACGGACATGCAGACACGGGTCTCGCGCAGCCCCGCGGCGACCGCCGCGCAGTCGGCGAGCTCGAACTCGGAGGCCTCCGCCCACAGCGTCGCCGACACCGGCCAGCCCGACAGGGCCGAGGCCAGCGCACAGCTGTAGCGCAGGCTCAGCCCGCCCTCCAGCCGCGCCAGCCTGCGCCGTACGGTCGACTCGCTCATCCGGAACTCCCGGGCCAGCGAGGCCACGGTGCGCCGCGCGTCCGAGGCCAGGGCCAGGACCAGCGGCCGGTCCTCCTCCTGGAGCGGTGCCACCGCAGGCCGGTCCGGGCCGGAAGCCGCGGGCCGCCTGGTCCGCCGGGTCAGCAGGCCGATCTGGGTCGGGGTCAGCTGGTCCAGGCGCCAGCGGTCGGAGGCGTAGTGCACCGCCGTCACCATCGAGGTGCGGGTGCCCACCACGCCGGGGATCCGCTGCACCCGGCAGGACAGGTAGGCGTACAGCGTCGGCAGGTCGGGTACCGCCACGAAGACGAGCAGGTCCCGGCTCCCGGTGGTGTGCTCGATCCCCAGTGCGTGCGGGTCCGCCACGAGCGCGTCCCCCACCGAGGGCGAGGTGCCCGCGGTGCACGTGACCTCCACCCACGCCATGCAGGGCTTCGTGACGCCGTTGCGCAGCCCGAGTCCGCTCATCCATGCCTCGCCGGACCCGGTGAGCCGCTCCCAGCGGCGGGCCAGGGTGTCCGGGCGCGCGCCGAGGACCGGACCCAGCAGTTCCCAGCTCGCACGGGGTGCGAGCTGCAGTGCGTGGACGAGTGCCCGATCCGTGTCGTCGATGGCGGAAATGGCCGAGTTCATACCCTCCCCTGGTGGATCTCCCGGTCGGTGGCGGGACAACGGGACTATGAGCAGATCATCTCTCTTTGTGCGTTCAGCTGTTGACCACATGACGGTGCGCACGTGTCGGACAGAGCGGGAGGATGTGTGGGGGAGGCCGGTTCGGGCGTGCGGCAGGCGGTGCCCGCCGAACTGTCGAGCTTCATCGGGCGGGAGCGGGAGCTCAACGCCCTCGCCACCCTGCTCGCCACGGAACGCCTGGTCACGCTCACCGGACCGGCCGGCATCGGCAAGACCCGGCTCGCGGTGCGCACCGTCCGCGCCTTGGGGGCCCTGGGGGCCTTGGGCGACCGGGACGGCCCGGACGCGGTCTGGGTGGACCTCGCGGGACTGCCCGAGCGGTGCTGGGACGGTCTTGCGGGGGAGCTCGCAGACCGCCTGGCGGGGCGTGCGGCGCTGCTCGTGCTCGACGGCTGCGAGCAGCTGGGGGAGGCCGGTGCGGGGCTCGTGGCCGAGCTGCTGCGGCTTCCGGGGCTACGGATTCTGGCCACCTCGCAGCGGCGGCTGCGGATCGCCGGGGAAGCGGTGCTCGCGGTACCGCCGCTGTCGGTGCCGACCGCGCCCTCCGTGCAGCCGCTGCCCCCGTCCCGAACGGTCCTGCCGGGGCACGGTGCGCCCGACCCCGCCCGGCGGTTCCCGGTGGCGGACGTCGCCGGGTACGCGGCCGTACGGCTCTTCGCGGAGCGGGCGCGCGGCGCGGACCCCTTCTTCGAGCTGACCGACCGCAACGCGGGCGCCGTGGCAGCGCTCTGCCGGGCGCTCGACGGGATCCCCGGGGCGCTGGAGCTCGCGGCGGGCCGCTCGCACCAGTACGCGCCCGCGCAGGCGCTCCGCAGACTCGGCTCCGACCCGCTGGGGTTCCTCGCCGGGGGCGCGGGCCGCAGCGCCCGCGTGGATGCCGAACGCTCGCTCCGGCTGGCCTCGCCGGCCGAACGGCTGCTCTGGGAGCGGCTCTCCGTCTTCGCGGGCTCCTTCGACAGGGCGGCCGTCGCCGAGGTGTGCGGCTTCGGGACGCTGACCCCGGACACGGCAGTCGAGGCTCTGCTCCGGCTGGCCCCGGGCCTGATCGCGGACGCCGGACCCGGCCGCTACCGGCTGCCGCTGTCCGTACGGGCGTACGCGGCCCGGCGGCTCGCGCACGGACCCGCCGGGGACGGCGCGACGACGGCCCGGCGCCACCGCGAACGCTGCCGGGTGGTGGCGGAGCGGGCCGCGCAGTTGTGGCGCGCCGGTGCGCAGGGCGAGGCGCGCGCCCTCGCCCTGAGGGAACTCCCCGAGCTGCGCGCGGCGATGAACCCGCTCGCCGCGGGAGGACCGGGCGCAGCCCTGGAGATCGCGGTGTCCCTGTGGTTCCTGTGGTCCGCGTGCGGGATGGCGGCGGAGGGGCGCAGGCACGTGGAACGCGCCCTGGCCGTGCACCCGGCGCCCCGGCCCGCCGGGGCCCTGTGGCTCGCGGCGTGGCTGGTCGCGGCCTTCGGGGAGGCGGACGGCGCCGACCCCCTGCTGGTGGAGGCGTGGCAGGAGGCCGTCCACGAGGGGGAGGACGCCTGCCTGGCGTACCTCGCGCACCTGCGCGGAACGCTCGCGCTGTGGGAGAGCCGGTACGAGGACGCCGTCGAGGAGTACCGGGAGGGACTGGAACTCCTCCCGGCGGACCCGGACTTCGGCCCCGGCCGGGAAGCCCTGCGCGCCGCGCACACCCTGGCGCTCGCCCGTACGGACCCGGCCTCGGTCCCGGTCGGGGACGGCCCGCCGGCCGGCGGGCCGGACGGCTCGGCCGACCTGTGGGCCCGGTCCTGGGCGAGCTGCGCCCACGCCGTGGTCCAGCGCGACGAGGGCCACCCGGGACAGGCCCGTAGAGCACTGCTGAGCGCGCTCCGGACCCAGTTCGCGCTGGACGACACCCTCGGCCAGGCCTTCTCGGTGGAGCTCCTCGCCGAACTGGAGGCGGACCAAGGCCGCTACGCCGAAGCCGCCCGGCTCCTCGGCGCAGTCTCCCGCACCCGCCCGCCCGCGGCCCGGGCCCCCCGCGTCCAGCACGCGGTCCGCGCCGGCCTCACCCCGCAGGCCTTCCGCACGGCCTACACCTCGGGCATCCGCACACCCCTGCGCGAACTCCTGCCGGAACTGGCGGGCTGACCGGGCGCTCGCCGCGCGCCGCGCGCCGCTCAGCAGGTCGAGTGGAAGAGCCCGCCCACGCGCTCGGTCGCGGCCAGCCGGTTGTAGAGCTCGACCGCGGCGGTCGTCTCCTCGACGTGGACCTCCACCCCCGCGTCCTGGAGCAGCCGCAGCGTCCCGGGCATGGTGTGGAGCCGCAGCTCCATCCCGCGGCTGAGGACGGCGACCGTGCAGCCGCGGTCGAGGAGCCCGGTCACGTCGGCGGGCTGGATGCCCGGCTCGTGCCGGGTGCCGTGCTCGGCCCAGTCCCAGGACCGGCCGCCGCCCGGGTACAGCACGAAGTCCTTGCCGGGCGGGAGCCCCTCCACCTCCATGCGGCCCCAGGAGAGGTGCGTGACGAGCGGGGAGCGTGCGGGAGGCTCCCACGCCATCAGGTTGCTCATCAGCTCGGCCTGCTCGACGGCGTCGTCCAGGGCGTGATGGGTGTGCGGCCGCCGGGAGAGCAGCTCGCGCGGCATGCGTCCCTTGACGGCGGCGCGGAGCGGGACCCGGGCCTTGGCCGCGTAGAGGGTCTTCATGTCCAGGCAGCCCGAGTGGCCGAAGGGGCTGTCGCCGCCGAAGTTCATCAGGTACCAGTACAGGAAGGTCCAGTCGAAGGAGGCCGGATAGGCGCACATCACCGGCTGCGCCCCCGCCGAGACCTTGCGCACCCAGGCGCGGAACTCGGCCATGGCGAGGGCCGGTTCGAGGCCCTCGCGCTTCAGGCGGTCCCGGTCCAGGCCGCTGACCGCGAGCGCCTCGGGCACGTACGCCTCGCTGATCGGGCGCAACTCCCGGTAGAAGGTGCTCCGCTGCGGGTCGGCGGCCGTGTACGAAGCCCCGTCCTGCCGCCCGGCCACGGCGGCCCCGAAACTGATCATCGAGTACGGCCCGGGGATCGGCCCGTCGGCTTCGACGTCGACGGAGATGTAGAGACTGGGACGCGCCGGACGGGCGGAGCGGGCGGTACCGACTGAGGTCATGCCGCGAGCATCCCACCCGGACCGCACGCGATCACCCGAATATAGGCTGGTACGCGGCTCCTGCAGGCCGCAACGCCGCCCCGACCTCCGCCCCGAAGGAACGCAATGCCCGATCGCAGCACCCCGTTCACCCTGGGCGGAGCCCCCTTCACCATCACCCGCGCGGAAGTCGAGGCGGCCGCCGCCGGCCTGGACCCCGCCGACAGCGCGCGTGGCCTCGCCTACGTGTGGTACGCCCTCGTCGGCACGGACCTCCACTACGTCGTGGCCCTCGCCGCGGCCGCCGCCGGGGAGCCGCTGCCCGTCCGTCCCACGCGCTACGTCAAGGAGGCCCGGCTCGCCCTCAAGAGCCTCGGCTACCCCATCGTCTGCTGGGCCGACTCCGAACTCCTCGACAAGGGGCATCCGTTCCACACCGGCTGAGCCCGCACGGCACGCCGCCCCCGGCCCGGGGCTCCGGAACGGGGGCTGCGTGCCGTACGGCTGTGGCTACGGGGCCGGGGTGAGGTACATCCCGCTCTGGTCGGTCCCGGCGGTGTTCTTGCAGGCGAAGCCGTTGGTCGCCGGCTGTGCCACGACCAGGGCCAGGCAGCGGCCGGCCGCGAGCTGCCCGAAGTAGTTCGGGTGCATGGACTCCTGGATCAGCCCCTGCGTCTCGCTGCTGTCGATCCAGCGCGCCCACTCGCTCGTCTTCGCCGAGGCCGGCGCCGCGGTGGTCACCTGCTTGCTCGCCTTCGCGCACACCTCGCGCCCCTGCATCATGTCCTTCAGGTCCAGGAACTGCGCGCCCTTGGCCGTGGCGACCGCCTTGAGCCGCCCGGCGATCTGCGGCACGAGGGAGTCCCGCGCCCAGTCGGAGTCCTTGTTCCAGAAGGGACACCCGCCGGTGTTGAGCCGGCTCCAGTCGCTCTGGGTGTACCGGTTCTCCGCGCCGCGCGGGATCGGCGACGGGTAGGACTGGAGCACGATCCGGTACGAGGAGTCGGCGTATCCGGCGCCGCGCATGACGGCCCGCACCTCGTCCACGGACTTGCCGACGTCGGCCATGACCCGGTCGATCTTCGCGTCCACACCCTCCTGCTGGTCGTCGTAGCAGTAGGAGTTCCAGATCACGAAGTCGTACGCGCACTCCTTGATGATGTCGGCGAAGCCGAGGTCGTTGCCGCCGATGGACAGCGCGATGACCTTGACGTTGTTGCTCGCCGCCACGGCCGCGAGCTGATCGGCCTGCGGGGCCTCGCCCTTGAAGGCGACGCCTCCGTTGGAGGCGCGGAACACGTTCTGCGAGACCGCCCCGGAGCAGGCCAGGTTGATCGCGACGTCGGCGAGCGGCCCCGCGCTCTTCACCTCGGCGGAGTCCGACCGGTGGCATCCGCCCGCGGTGGCCCCGTAGACCTTGCCGGGGTCGTAGCTGCTGCCGGTCACCCAGGCCCGGTCGGTGCCGGTCCGGTTCCCGCTGTTGGTCAGGCTGTTGCCCTTCCAGCGTCCGGCTTCCCCGGAGATGTAGCTGTCGCCGAGGGAGACCACGGCCGTGGGGCCGTTCCCCGGTCCCGCCACGGCCGTTCCGGCCCCTGCGGCGACCAGGGCCCCGGCGACGAGCGGCACTGCCATCCCGATCCCGGCCAGTCGTCGCACCCGACGGGCCCGGTCCATGTTCTCGCTGCGCATTCCGGTCACTGCGGAACTCCTGCGGTCGGCCATGCGGAAGCCGGGAACAACTCCGGTGCATGGCGGGGTAAGTGGGGGTTACCTCCGGCCGGTGGCAATCGGAAAGGTGCCACCCCGCGCGTTGTTACCGCTAGGTACGGGCAAGTTACGAACAAGTAACAACCGACCGGTCGTTCGGCGCCGACGGGTCGGGCGCACTGGGTGCGGACGCACGAGAACGCCCCCGGAGCCGGAAGGCTTCGGGGGCGTTCTCGTACTGCTCGGCGGTCCGGCTGCTGTGCGATTCAGCCGGAGGCGGGGTGTCAGCCGACGAGCTGGTCGTACGCGGGGAGGGTGAGGAAGTCCGCGTAGTCGGCGTCGAGCGAGACCTGGAGGAGGAGGTCGTGGGCCTGCTGCCACTTGCCGTTCTCGAAGGCCTCGTCGCCGACCTCGGTGCGGATCGCGGCGAGTTCGGCGGCCGCGACCTCGCGGGCGAGGTCGGCGGTGGCGAGCTTGCCGTTCTCGAAGACCACGCCGGCGTTGATCCACTGCCAGATCTGCGAGCGCGAGATCTCGGCCGTGGCGGCGTCCTCCATCAGGCCGAAGATGCCGACGGCGCCGAGGCCGCGCAGCCACGCCTCGATGTAGCGGATGCCGACCTGGACGGCGTTGCGCAGGCCGTCGTACGTGGGCTTCGCGTCGAGGGAGTCGATCGCGATGAGCTCGCCGGGGGCGACGGAGACGTCCTCGCGGAGCCGGTCCTTCTGGTTGGGCTTCTCGCCCAGGACGGCGTCGAAGGAGGCCATCGCGATCGGGACCAGGTCGGGGTGGGCGACCCAGGAGCCGTCGAAGCCGTCGCCGGCCTCGCGGTCCTTGTCGGCCTTGACCTTCTCGAAGGCGACCTTGTTGATCTCCGCGTCCTTGCGGGACGGGATGAAGGCCGCCATGCCGCCGATGGCGTGGGCGCCGCGCTTGTGGCAGGTCTTGACCAGGAGCTCGGTGTACGCCCGCATGAAGGGGGCGGTCATCGTCACCGCGTTGCGGTCCGGCAGGACGAACTTCTCGCCGCCGTCACGGAAGTTCTTGACGATGGAGAAGAGGTAGTCCCAGCGGCCGGCGTTCAGGCCCGCCGCGTGGTCGCGCAGCTCGAAGAGGATCTCGTCCATCTCGTACGCGGCCGTGATGGTCTCGATCAGCACGGTCGCGCGGACGGTGCCCTGCGGGATGCCGACGTAGTCCTGGGCGAAGACGAAGATCTCGTTCCAGAGGCGCGCCTCCAGGTGGGACTCGGTCTTCGGCAGGTAGAAGTACGGGCCCTTGCCGAGCGCGATGAGGCGCTTGGCGTTGTGGAAGAAGTACAGGCCGAAGTCGACGAGGGAGCCGGAGGCCGGGCCGCCCTCGAACTGCAGGTGGCGCTCCTCCAGGTGCCAGCCGCGGGGGCGCATCACGACGGTGGCGAGCTCCTCGGCGGGCTTGAGGGCGTACGCCTTGCCCGTGCGGGCGTCGGTGAAGTCGATGCGGCGCTCGTAGGCGTCGATCAGGTTGACCTGGCCGAGGACCACGTTCTCCCAGGTGGGGGCCGAGGCGTCCTCGAAGTCGGCGAGCCAGACCTTGGCGCCCGAGTTCAGGGCGTTGATGGTCATCTTGCGGTCCGTCGGACCGGTGATCTCCACACGGCGGTCGTTCAGCGCGGCCGGGGCCGGCGCCACCTTCCAGTCGCCCTCGCGGACCTGTGCGGTGTCCGGGAGGAAGTCGAGCGTGGAAGTGCGGGCGATCTCGGCGCGGCGCACGGCGCGGCGGGCGAGGAGCTCGGCGCGGCGGGGGGCGAACCGCCGGTGCAGCTCCGCGACGAAGGCGAGAGCCGCGTCGGTGAGGACCTCGTCCTGCCGGGGCAGGGGCTCGGCGTCGACGATGGCCAGCGACGGCGCTGGTGCGGACATATCTGTCACTCCTTCAGCGGCGGTGCCTGGCGGCCGCGGGGAATGCTCGCGCAAGACGGCACGCAGTGCCGTCGGGTGTGGAGAGTTCCGGGATACGGTCGCGGGCGCCGTCTGGGGGTTCAGGGCGCTTCTGACCAGTGGATAGTAATTTCCTCATGGTGGAAGTTCAATGGTTTGTTGATGTCGAGATTCTCTGAGTCGACAGATTCCGGTTCCCGGGCCACTTCCGGTGGCCCTCAGTGCCATCGCGGTCACAGCCCGCTCAGGCGAGTCGTGCCAGGTCGGGAGGGGTGTCGATGTCGAAGGCCTCCGCGATGTCACCGCATTCGACCAGCGTGAGCTCGTCCGCGTGCGCCGAGAGGTGCACCCGCGCGCCCTTGTCGCCCGTGGCCGTCGCCACGATGTCCGGCCAGCGGTCCGCCCCGAACAGCACCGGGTGCCCGCGCTCGCCGTCGTAGGCCGCCGCCACCAGGCTCGCGGGGGACCGGTAGGCGGCCCGGACCCGGGCCACCGCCTCCGGGCCGATGCCCGGCTGGTCCACCAGGGAGACCAGGGCCGCGCGGGCGCCCGTACCGGCCAGCGAGGCGAGGCCGACCCGCAGGGAGGAGCCCATGCCCTCGGCCCAGTCGGGGTTGTCCGTCACCACGCACCCGCTCAGGTCGGCGCGCTCGCGCACCTCGGCCGCGGAGGCGCCGAGCACCACGTGCAGCGGGCCGCAGCCCGCCTCGCGCAGGACCCGTACGGCGTTCTCCACCAGCGGGCGGCCCCGGTAGGTCAGCAGGGCCTTCGGGCGGCCGCCCAGGCGCCGGCCGCCGCCGGCGGCGAGGAGCAGGCCGGCGATCACCGGGGGAACGGAGCCGTCGGCTGCCGCCGCGGGCCGATGGGGCTGCCGTTGCTGGTCTGAGGTGCTGCTGTGGTCCGACATGCCACCGATTCTCGCTCGCGCCGCAGGAGGCGCCGTACGGCGGCCAGCGCGGCACCCACGCGCAGGGGCTCGGCGATCCGGTTCTCGGCGGCGGTGAGCAGGTTCCGTTCGTCACGGTCGGTCAACCCATTCGACATTGCGGCATCTCCTTGCCAATCGGCGGCCAATGCAGCGAGTCTGGACCCGGATTGGCCTGGCAGGCAGAGCCAATCAGGGGAGGTTGGCATGGCAAACGGGCGAGTGGTCCAGACGGCGGACAGAACGATCGGCAGCCGCCAGCTCGCGGCCCTGCTCCCGGCGGAGGTACGGGCCCGCCCCGGCTACCGGTCCCTGGCCGACGCCGTCCGCACCCTGATCCTCGACGGCCGGATCGCCCTGCACGTGCGCCTGCCCGCCGAACGCGAGCTCGCCGAGGCGGTCGGCGCCAGCCGGGCCACCGTCACCGGCGCCTACGACCTCCTGCGCGAGAGCGGCTACGTCCGCAGCCGCCGCGGTTCCGGAACCTGGACCGAGCTCCCCGACGGCCACCGCCCGGTCGGCGCGCACGCCCTCGTCGGCGCCGGCGGCTACCACGCCGACGGAGACCCCGGCATCGACCTCGCCATCGCCGCCATGGGCGCCCCCGAGGGCACCCTCACCGAGGCCGTGGCCTGGGCCGCGCCCAGGCTCCCGGCCTTCGCCCGCAGCCCCGGCTACCACCCCTTCGGGCTGCCCGACCTGCGGACCGCCATCGCGGAGCGGTTCACCCGGCGGGGACTGGCGACCCGGCCGGAGCAGATCCTCGTCACGGCGGGCGCCCAGCAGGCGTTCGCCCTGGTGGTGAGCATGCTGTGCCGGCCCGGGGACCGGGTGATGACCGAGAACCCGACCTACGCCAACGCCCTGGACGCCCTGCGCCACGCACGGCTGCGCACCGGGTCGATCGCCGTCTCCGACGCGGGCTGGGACCTGGAGATCGCCGAATCCGCGCTCCGCCAGACCGTGCCGAGGCTCGCCTACGTGATCCCCGACTTCCACAACCCGACGGGAGCCCTCATGCCGGAGGAGCAGCGGCTGCGGCTGCTGGCGGCGACCCGGCGGACCGGGACCTGGCTGGTGGTCGACGAGACCATCGCCGACATCGCGCTCGACGCGCCCGCGCCCGCCCCGCTGGCCTCGCTCGCGCCGAAGGGCGGGGCGGACCACGTGGTGACCATCGGCTCGCTGAGCAAGACCCACTGGGGCGGGCTGCGCGTCGGGTGGATCCGGGCCACCGCCAAGATGATCACCGAGCTGACGGCGGTACGGGTGGCGGCCGACATGACCGGCTCGGTCCTGGACCAGCTGGTGGCGCTCCCGCTGCTGGAGGGGCTGGAGCGGACGCTGCCCGCCCGGCTGGAGCGGCTGCGCGGGCAGCGGGCGGCGCTGATCGCTTCGCTGGAGCGGCACACGCCCGAGTGGTCCTGGCGGGTGCCGCCGGGCGGTCTCTCGCTCTGGGTGGACCTGGGCGAGCCGGTCAGCTCCGCGCTGGCGGACCGGGCGGCGGCGGCCGGGGTCAACATCGGGCGCGGCGCGCGGTTCGGGGTGGACCCCGGGACCTTCGAGCACCGGCTGCGGATCCCGTACACGCTGGCGGCGGAGCAGCTGGACGAGGGCGTACGGAGGCTCGCGGAGGCCTTTCACGGGGGCGTGCCGCTGCCTTCGGCGGTGGACCGGCCGTACTGGGTGGCCTAGCCGGGGGCGCCCCGGGCCCCGGGCGGGTGGGCGGGCCCTGCGGGGCGAAGTCCCCTACCCGCCCTTCCTCCGTTCCCCGGGCTGCGCCCGGACCCCTTCCGGGGCTCGGCCCCGGACCCCGGTCCTCAAACGCCGGACGGCTGGAAAGACCACACCCCGGCGGGTCCGGGGTGGAAGGGCGTAGGAGACGGCACCGCAGGGTGTGGTCACGGCGTGCGGATCAGGCGGCGGGTGGCGGCTGCGGCCACGGCCGAGGTGCGGGAGTCGACGCCCAGCTTCGCGTAGATGTGGACCAGGTGGGATTTGACCGTGGCCTGGCTGAGGAAGAGCTCCTTGGAGATCTGCTGGTTCGACAGGCCGTCCGCGACCAGCTGGAGCACCTCCAGTTCGCGCTTGGTCAGGGCTTCGGCGGGGGTGCGCATGCGGTCCATCAGGCGCAGCGCCACCGCCGGGGCCAGCGCCGACTGGCCGGCCGCCGCGGTGCGGACCGCCGCCGCCAGCTCCTCCGGCGGGGCGTCCTTGAGGAGGTAGCCCGAGGCGCCCGCCTCCACCGCGGCCAGGATGTCCGCGTCCGTGTCGTACGTGGTCAGGACCAGCACCCGGGGGGACGGGGACCCGGCCGTGATCAGGGCCGTGGCCGCCGAGCCGTGCATGCCGCCGCCGGGGCCGAACTGGAGGTCCATCAGGACCACGTCGACCCCGGCGGAGCGGGCCAGCTCCACCGCCCGTTCCGCCGTGGCCGCCTCCGCGACCACCTCGAAGTCCGGCTCCGTGTCCAGCACCGCGCGCAGCCCGGCCCGGACCACGGGGTGGTCGTCGGCGAGGAGCAGGCGGATCGTCATGACAGGGCCTCCGCGGGCAGGGGAAGGGTGACGGCCACGGCGGTGCCCTGGCCGGGGGCGGACTCGACCGTGAACAGGCCGCTGAGGGTCTCGGCCCGCGAGCGCATCGCCGGCAGCCCGAAGCCGCCCCCGCCCGAGGGGGCGGAGGAGGCCGCGCAGGGGTCGAAGCCCCTGCCGTCGTCGACGATGTCCAGGGTCACGGAGGAGTCCATGAAGGTCAGGGTGATCTCGGCGCGTCCGGCCTCCGCGTGCCGCACCACATTGGCCAGCGCCGACTGCGCGATCCGCAGCAGCGCCACCTCGTAGGGGGTGGGCAGCGGGCGCGGGGCGCCGCTCAGGGAGAAGCGGACCCGGGGGCCCGGAGCCCCGGTGCAGAGGCGCTCCAGCGCGGCCGGCAGCGACCCGTGCTCCAGGTCCGGAGGCGTGAGGGCCCGTACGAAGCGACGCGCCTCGGCGAGGTTCTCCTGGGCGGCCTCCCGGGCCCGGCCGATGTGCGGAAGGGCCGCCGAGCCCTCGGGCAGGCTGCGTTCCGCGGCCCGCAGGAGGAGCTGGATGGACGACAGGCCCTGCGCCAGGGTGTCGTGGATCTCCCGGGCCAGCCGCTCCCGCTCCGCCAGGATCCCGGCGCTCCGCTCGGCCGCCGCGAGCTCGGCCCGGGTCGTGATGAGCTCCTCGATCAGCTCGCGGCGCCGCTCGCTCTCCCGGTACAGCGCCTGGTAGCCCAGTACGGTCGCCACCGCCACGGCGCCGCCCAGCAGCGGCCCGAGGAAGGCTCCCGGGGTCACCGCGCTGCTGTGCGCGAGGAAGCCGCCGATCGCCGTGGCCGCCGTCACGGCGACGGCAGCCACGCCCCAGCGCAGCCGCAGCAGGTGCAGCTCCAGGAAGTACAGCGGGAAGGCGATCCACAGCCCGTCGGGGGAGACCACCAGCAGCGCGGCCCAGGCCGTGCACAGTCCGGCCAGCCACACGGCCCCGGCGCGCGCCGAGCGGTGCACCGCGGGGGTCAGTACGCCCGCGAGGTACACGCCGGCCAGCACCGCGCAGGCCGCGACCACCCAGCCGGCCAGCGGCGCCGAGTCGGCGACGGCCCGCCCGGCGGCGAGGGCGAGCAGGCCGAACAGCAGCGCGTGCAGGCACAGCCGCAGGATGCGGGAGACGGGGGTGAGGGTGCGGACGCCGGGGGCGGCGGGGTGCGCGGGCGAGGCGGGTGCGGGGCCGGCGGCCGCGGCGGGCGGGAACGAAGGAGTCATGGCCTGACCAGCGTAAGTCCGGGTCCGGGGGCCCCGGTCAACCAAAGGATTGATGTCTTGGTGCGCCCTTCGATACGAGGATCCCTACTGTGGCGCGATGCCTTGTGTCCACGCGGAAGACCAAGGTGGGGAACATGTTCGTCGCATGGAGAGATCTACGGTTCGCGAAGGGCCGTTTCGCCCTGATGGGGTCGGTCGTACTGCTGATCACGCTGCTGGTCGGCCTGTTGTCCGGGCTCACCGCGGGCCTGGCACGGGAGAACATCTCGGCCGTCACCGGGCTGCCCGCCACCACCCGCCTCGCGTTCGCCGCGCCCGCCGGGGACCAGAAGGTCTCCTTCACCAACTCCCAGGTGCCCGAGAAGGCCTGGCTGGCCTGGCGGGAGCAGCCCGGGGTGACCTCGGCGCAGCCGCTGGGCATCCGCACCACCAACGTGGTCTCGGGTGAGCGCACGGCGGCCGTGTCCGTCTTCGGCGTGGATCCGGCGGGCCCCCTCGCGCCCCGGGACGGCGGTCTCGCCCAGGGCGGGGTGGTCCTCACGGAGAAGGCCGCCAAGGAGCTCGGCGGGCTGACCGCCGGGGCGAAGCTCAGGATCGGCCAGGTCGAGACGACCGTGGCCGGCGTCTCCGGCACGGCCGCCTACAGCCACACCCCGGTCGTCTGGATGGACCTCAACGACTGGCAGCGCGTCGGGAACCCCGGCACATCCATCGACACCCTCGCCACCGTCGTGGCCCTGGACGGCAAGGGCGTCGACTGGGCGGCCGGCGACCGGGCCACCGGCACCAGGGCGCAGACCGTCGACGAGGCCCTGAGCGCGATCGGCTCCTACACCTCCGAGAACGGCTCGCTCCAGCTGATGCGCGGGTTCCTCTTCGCCATCTCGGCCCTGGTCATAGGAGCCTTCTTCACCGTCTGGACCATCCAGCGCAGCGGGGACATCGCCGTGCTGAAGGCACTGGGTGCCTCCACTCCGTACCTCCTCAAGGACGCCCTCGGGCAGGCGGTGGTGATGCTGGTGCTCGGCACCGGCGCGGGCACCGCGCTCGCGGCCGGCTTCGGAGCGCTGATCAGCGGCGGTGCCGTGCCCTTCGTCCTCGACGCCGCCACCGTGCTGGTCCCGGCCGCCGTCATGATCGCGCTCGGCGCGCTGGGCGCCGCCCTGTCCATCCGGCGGATCACCGCCGTCGACCCCCTGACCGCTCTCGGGAGCGCCCGATGACCCTGCTCGTGCACGACGTCACGCTCACCTACCCGGACGGCGACGGCCGCCTCACGGCGCTGGACGCGGTCGGCCTGGAGGTGCCCGCGGGCACCCTGACGGCGGTGGTCGGCCCCTCCGGTTCCGGGAAGTCCAGCCTGCTGGCGGTCGCCGCCACCCTGGTCACGCCCGACGCGGGCCGGGTGGTCGTGGCGGGGCAGGACACCTCGCAGCTCGGCGCGGGCGAGAAGTCGGCGCTGCGCCGGGAGAAGATCGGCATCGTCTTCCAGCAGCCGAACCTGCTGGCCTCGCTCACCGCCGCCGAACAGCTCCAGGTGATGGCCCACCTTTCCGGCCGGCCGGCGCGAGCCCTGCGCCGGCGGGCCCTGGAGCTGCTGGACGCGGTGGGCCTGGCCGACAAGGCCGACAAGCGGCCGCACCAGCTCTCTGGAGGGCAGCGCCAGCGGATCAACATCGCCCGGGCCCTGATGAACGAGCCCGCCGTGCTGCTGGTCGACGAGCCCACCAGCGCCCTCGACCACGAGCGCGGCGCCGCGATACTGGATCTGCTGGTCACCCTCACCCGCGAGCGCTCCACGGCCACCGTGCTGGTCACCCACGACCACGCACACCTGGAGCGCATGGACGCCACGGCGTCGATGACGGACGGCCGTCTGACCCAGGGCGCGGACTCCGTCCCGGCGGCCTGACCGGCGCCATCAGCGGCACAGCCCCCTCCGGCAGCCCGGAGGGGGCTGCGCCGTGCGCCCCCGGCGCGTCCGGGGGTACGCGAGAGCCCGGCGCCCCTTCGGAGGGGCGCCGGGCTCTTTCGGGTCTACCGCCCGGCCGGGGCCTACGCCGGGTTCTGGCTCTGCAGGGCCACCGACAGCTCGGCCGCGACGCCCTGGAGGATCGGCACGAAGGACTCGGCCACGGCCTCGGTCACCCGGCCGGCCGGGCCGGAGATGGAGATCGCGGCGGCGGTCGGCGAGTTCGGCACGGAGACCGCCAGGCAGCGGACTCCTATCTCCTGCTCGTTGTCGTCGACTGCGTAGCCCACCCGCCGGACGACCTCCAGGGCGTCCAGGAAGCCCTCGGGGGTGGTGATGGTCTTCTCGGTCGCGGCGGGCATCCCGGTGCGCGAGAGGAGCGCCCGGACCTCTTCCGCGGGGGTGTACGCGAGCAGCGCCTTGCCCACGCCGGTGGAGTGCGGCAGCACCCGGCGGCCGACCTCGGTGAACATGCGCATCGAGTGCTTGGAGGGCACCTGGGCGACGTAGACGATCTCGTCCCCGTCGAGCAGGGCCATGTTCGCGGTCTCGCCGGTCTCCTCGACCAGACGCGCCAGGTACGGGCGGGCCCAGGTGCCGAGCAGCCGCGACGCGGACTCGCCGAGGCGGATCAGCCGGGGTCCGAGGGAGTACCGTCGGTTGGGCTGCTGCCGGACGTAGCCGCACGCCACGAGGGTGCGCATGAGGCGATGGATGGTGGGCAGCGGCAGACCGCTGGCGGCGGAGAGCTCGCTGAGGCCGACTTCGCCCCCGGCGTCGGCCATGCGTTCGAGCAGATCGAAGGCGCGCTCGAGGGACTGGACGCCACCGCTGGCGGCGGTGGGCTTGGTGGAGGCGTCGGTGGTGCTGGCGCTGGACGTCGGCACGGGCGCGGTCCTTTCGGTGCTGGCAGGCAAGCAAGCAGCCTACCGGTCGGTCTGCGTCGGCCCTAGAGCCGGGGCGATGCCGTCCCCGCCGGTCAGAGGCGGTTTGTCCTGGTGGCGGACGTCCTCGGGAAGTTACCCGTCCGGTTCCTGGTGGTGGTAGCTACATTCTGCATAGCGAAATCTTAATTCCATCCTGTGGAAACATCCAATTGCGGTACGTAGACGTCAGTGGTCCGTCCGGGCGCTCTTGACTGGTTCCGGATCGACGTGAAGACTCCGTCAACAGAACGTTGAATTTCGCTCTGTGGAAGTAGATGGGGAGGTTCCGGTGTCCGACCTGGCTGTGGAACTGGTACTGCGCTCGACGCGCGTCATCACCCCCGAGGGGACGCGTGCCGCTTCGGTGGCCGTCGCCGGCGGGAAGATCGCGGCCGTGCTGCCGTACGAGGCCGACGTACCGGCCGGGGCCCGGCTGGAGGACTTCGGCGACGACGTGCTCCTCCCCGGCCTGGTCGACACCCACGTCCACGTGAACGACCCCGGTCGTACCGAGTGGGAAGGCTTCTGGACGGCCACCCGCGCCGCCGCGGCCGGTGGCATCACCACCATCCTCGACATGCCGCTGAACTCGCTGCCGCCGACCACGACCACCGCCAACCTGGTGGTCAAGCAGGACGTGGCGCGGACCAAGGCGCACGTGGACGTCGGCTTCTGGGGCGGTGCGCTCCCGGACAACGTCAAGGACCTGCGCCCGATGCACGACGCCGGCGTCTTCGGCTTCAAGTGCTTCCTGTCGCCCTCCGGCGTCGACGAGTTCCCCCTCCTCGACCAGGAGCAGCTGGCCGCCTCGCTCGCCGAGATCACCGGCTTCGGCGGCCTGCTGATCGTGCACGCCGAGGACCCGCACCAGCTGGACTCCGCGCCGCAGAACCCGGGCCCCAAGTACGCCGACTTCCTGGCCTCCCGTCCGCAGGACGCCGAGAACGACGCCATCCGCAACCTGATCGACCAGGCGAAGCGACTGAACGCGCGCGTCCACGTCCTGCACCTGTCCTCCGCCTCCGCTCTGCCGCTGATCGCCGCGGCCAAGGCCGAGGGCGTACGGATCACGGTCGAGTCCTGCCCGCACTTCCTCACCCTCACGGCCGAGGAAGTCCCGGACGGCGCCACCGAGTTCAAGTGCTGCCCGCCCATCCGCGAGTCCGCCAACCAGGACGTCCTGTGGGACGCGCTCGCCGACGGCACGATCGACTGCATCGTCTCCGACCACTCACCCTCCACCGCGGACCTCAAGACCGGCGACTTCGCCACCGCGTGGGGCGGCATCTCCTCCCTCCAGCTGGGCCTTCCGGCCATCTGGAGCGAGGCGAAGAAGCGCGGCCGCACCCTCGAGGACGTCGTCCGCTGGATGTCCACCGCCCCGGCCGCCCTCGCCGGTCTGGCGAGCAAGGGCGCGATCGAGGCCGGCCGCGACGCCGACTTCGCCGTCCTGGCCCCCGAAGAGACCTTCACCGTGGACCCGGCCCACCTGCACCACCGCAACCAGGTCACGGCGTACGCGGGCAAGACCCTGCACGGCGTCGTGAAGTCCACCTGGCTGCGCGGTACGCAGATCGCCGACCACGGCACCCCGTCCGAGCCCACCGGCCGACTCCTTGAAAGGCAGAACTGACAGTGGCGATTGAATCCTTCACCGGCAACGCGAACCCGTACGGAGGCGGCGACCCGTACGCGGACTACCGCAGCGCGGACTTCCCGTTCACCCAGTACGCGAACCTCGCCGCCCGTGAACTCGGCGCCGGTGTCATCGAGGCCAACGACGAGTTCTTCGCCCAGCGCGAGAACCTGCTGATCTCCGAGGCCGCGCACTTCGACCCCGAGGACTTCGGCCACAAGGGCAAGGTCATGGACGGCTGGGAGACCCGCCGCCGCCGCGGCATCTCCGCCACCCAGCCCTGGCCGACCCCCGAGGACCACGACTGGGCGCTCGTACGCCTGGGCGCCCCCGGCGTCATCCGCGGCATCGTCGTCGACACCGCCCACTTCCGCGGCAACATGCCGCAGGCCGTCTCCGTGGAGGCCACCAACTGGGAGGGCGCCCTCGCGCCGACCCCGGCGGAGCTCCAGGGCGACGACATCAAGTGGACGACCATCGTCCCCCGCACCCCCGTCGGCGGCCACGCGGCCAACGGCTTCGAGGTCGACGCCGAGCAGCGCTTCACGCACCTGCGCGTCAACCAGCACCCCGACGGCGGCATCGCCCGCCTGCGCGTCTACGGCGAGGTCGTCCCGGACCCGAAGTGGCTCGCGGCGCTCGGCTCCTTCGACGTGGTGGCCCTGGAGAACGGCGGCTCCGTCCAGGACGCCTCCAACCGCTTCTACTCCCCGCCGACCAACACCATCAACCCGGGCCGCTCCCGCAAGATGGACGACGGCTGGGAGACCGCCCGCCGCCGCGACAACGGCAACGACTGGATCCGCTACCAGCTCGTCGCCGAGTCCGAGATCCGCGCCGTCGAGATCGACACCGCGTACCTCAAGGGCAACTCGGCCGGCTGGGCCTCGCTGTCCATCAAGACCGGCGAGGAGGGCGAGTGGACGGAGTTCCTGCCGCGCACCCGCCTGCAGCCCGACACCAACCACCGCTTCGTGCTCGACGCCCCGGCGGTCGGCACGCACGTGCGCATCGACATCTTCCCGGACGGCGGCTTCTCCCGCCTGCGCCTCTTCGGCGGGCTGACGGAGGCCGGCACCGCCGCGCACACCGCCCGTCACCAGGAGCTGGGCGGCTGACGCTACCCTCGTGACCGCCCCGGGGGCCGACACCCCCGGGGCACGCGCGAACACCCCGCAGGGGCGCACCGTTTCGACGGTGCGCCCCTGCGGGCGTTGCTAGCCTGCCCCTACGGCGGAGACCCAGGGGGGCCACGATGGAGCAGAGCACGCCACGCACGACGGAGCAGCGGCGCGAGGACGCGCTGGCCCGGTTCGGGAGCGACGTCGACGTCTGGGTTGCCACCGCGGACGCCGAAGGCGTCGCGACCCTCGTGCCGCTCTCCTTCCGGTGGGACGGGGAGACCTTCCTGCTGTCGACGGGACGCACCCTGCCCACCGGACGCAACCTCGCGGCGAGCGGCCGTGCCCGGCTGGCCTTCGGCGCGACCCGCGACGTGGTCCTCGTCGAGGGCTCCGTGACCCGGCTGGAGGCGGCGGAGCTCGCACCCGGCGAGATCGAGGCCTTCGCCGCGCACTCCGGCTTCGACCCGAGCGCCCTCAAGACGCCCTATCCGTACTTCCGGGTCACGCCCGTGTGGATCCAGGCCTGGCGCGAGGCCGACGAGATCGCCGGCCGCGACCTGATGAAGGCGGGCCGCTGGCTGCCCTGACGGGCCCTACGCCGCGAACCCCCCGTCCACCGAGAACTCCGCGCCCGTGACGTACGCGGAGTCCGGGCCGGCGAGGAAGGAGACCATGGCGGCCACCTCCTCCGGGGTGCCGAAGCGGCCCAGCGCCGTCGCGGCCGACTGCGCGGCGGCGTAGGGGCCGTCCGCCGGGTTCATGTCCGTGTCCACCGGCCCGGGGTGGACCAGGTTCGCGGTGATCCCGCGCTCGCCGAGCTCCCTCGAGAGGGCCTTGGTCAGGCCCGCGAGCGCCGCCTTGCTCATCGTGTACAGGGTCCCGCCCGGGCCCGGCACCCGCTGGGTCATGCAGCTGCCGATGGTGACGATCCGCCCGCCCCGGCCCATCCGGCCGGCCGCGGCCCGGGAGGCCAGGAACACGCCCCGGACGTTGACCGAGAGGACCCGGTCCACCTCCGCGAGGGTGAGTCCCTCCAGGGGGCCGAGCACGCCGACCCCGGCGTTGTTGACCAGGACGTCGAGCCGGCCGAGGCTCCGTACCGTCTCCTCCACCGCCCCGGCGGCCCGCTCCGCGTCACCCGCGTCGGCGCGCACGACCAGGCCGCGCCGGCCGAGCGCCTCGATCTTCCCGGCGACCGCCCGGGCCGCCTCCGCGTCCTCGGTGTAGGTGAGGGCCACGTCGGCCCCGTCCCGGGCCAGCCGCAGCGCGGTCGCCGCGCCGATTCCCCTGCTGCCACCCGTCACCAGGGCCACTGGGCTGCCGTTCATGGTGTTCCTCCCGCGTTGATTGGTTGCGAGTTCAATGAAATCGCCCGGGGGACAACACCGCTGGCGGGAAACGGACATCGCGTTCGCGCGCGGCGGAGCGATGAGTTACCGGCGGCCCGGGAGTCTGAACCCGTGACAGCGGACGTACCGGAGCCAAGGAGCGCAGTGCCATGGGAAAGCTGACCCTCACCACCTTCCTGACCCTCGACGGCGTGATGCAGGCCCCCGGGGGCCCGGAGGAGGACCCGAGCGGCGGGTTCGCGTACGGCGGGTGGCTCGTGCCCTTCGCTGACGAAGGCATGGGGGAGTTCATCACCGAGGTCTTCGACCGGGCCGGGGCCTTCCTGTTCGGCCGCCGGACCTACGAGATCTTCGCCTCCTACTGGCCGCAGCACGACGACCCCGCCGACCCGGTCGCGAGCCGGCTGAACCGGCTGCCCAAGTACGTGGCCTCGACCACGCTCAAGGAGCCCGCCTGGGGCCCCGCCACCGCGATCGACGGGGAGCAGCTGCAGAGCGAGGTCGTACGGGTCAAGGACGCGACCGAGGGGGAGCTGCAGGTGCACGGCAGCGGCGCGCTGGCGCAGTGGCTACTGGCGCGGGACCTGGTGGACGAGCTGAACCTGCTGGTCTTCCCCGTCTTCCTGGGCGGCGGACGGCGGCTGTTCCCGACGGGCGGGCTGCCCACGGCCTTCGAGCTGACGGGCTCCCGCACCACCTCGGCCGGCACGGCCGTCCACACCTACCGGCCGACGGGGCGCGCCGCGTTCGGCACCTTCGCCTGACGCCGGGCCCCGTCCCGCACCGCCCGGGGGCCGGCGGTGCGGCCCGGGGGCCGGGGGCCGGGGGCGCCGCCCGGGGATCAAAGGGCTCGACCGGCCGATCATGCTCGGGTAGCTTGGGCTCGCCCCCCGTGCGAGCCGCCGAAGTCTCCACCTGCCTTCTGCCGTTGGAGAACCGGTGTCCACCCTCGCCGCCCCCGCTTCCGTCGCCGCCCCCCGCAGGGCCTGGCTCGCGGATCTGCCGGTCCTGCTCGTCGCCGTCGTCTGGGGAGGCAGCTACCTCGCCGCCAAGGGCGTCACCACGACGCACACCGTGATCGCGGTGCTCGTCCTGCGCTTCGCACTGGTCCTGCCCGTCCTCGCCGTCGCCGGCCGGCGCAAGCTGCGCGCGCTCACCCCCGCCCAACTGCGCGGCGCCGGGGTGCTGGGACTCGTACTCGGCGGCATCTTCCTGCTGGAGACCTACGGGGTCGTCCACACCTCCGCCACCAACGCCGGGCTCATCATCAGCCTGACCATGATCTTCACCCCGCTCGCCGAGTCCGCCGTCCGGCGCACGGCCCCCTCGCCCGCCTTCCTCGGCGCCGCGGCCGTCTCCGTCTGCGGAGTCGTGCTGCTCACCCAGGGGGCGGGCTTCACTGCCCCGAGCCTCGGCGACCTCCTCATCCTCGGCGCCGCGCTCGCCCGCACGGTGCACGTCCTGCTGATGGCCCGGATCAAGGCCGTGCAGGAGGCCGACTCGCTCTCCCTGACCACCGTCCAGCTCGGTACCGCCGTCGCCGTGTTCGCCGTACTGGCCCTGCTGCCCGGCACCGGCGCGAGCCCCTGGGCGGCCGCCGCCGACTTCGGCCCCGCCGAGTGGGCCGGGCTCGCCTTCCTCTCCGTCTTCTGCACCCTGTTCGCCTTCTTCGTGCAGATGTGGGCCGTCCGCCGCACCTCCCCCTCGCGCGTCAGCCTGCTGCTCGGCACCGAACCCCTGTGGGCCGCAGCCGCGGGCATCGCCATCGGCGGCGAGCGGCTCGGCGCGGCCGGATTCGCGGGCGTCGCGCTGGTGCTCGCGGGGACCGCCTGGGGGCGGCGCACGGCTGGCTGAACGAATGGCCGAAAGGCGCTCCGGAGCGATCAACTCCCCATCTAGGGTGGCGACATGCCGGTTCTGGACCTCAGTACGATCGCCGAAGACTTCAACGAAAACCCGTACCCCCACTACGCGCGCCTGCGTGCGGAGGGGCCCGTCCACCGGGTGAAGGCGGCGGACGGCCAGGAGGTCTGGCTGATCGTCGGTCACCAGGAGGCCCGCCAGGCCCTCACCCACCCCGCGGTCTCCAAGAACTGGCTGACCTCCGGGCTCTACACGGACCGGGAACGGACCGAGGCCAGCGCCAACATGATGCGCGCCGACCCGCCCGACCACACCCGGCTGCGCCGGCACGTCTCCCGCTCCTTCGCCCCCGGCCGGATCGAGGAACTGCGCCCGCGCATCCAGCAGATCGTCGACGGACTGCTCGACGGCATGGAGGCCCTCCCCGAGCGCCGCGCCGACCTGATCGAGGCCTTCGCCCGGCCGCTGCCCATGACCGTGATCTGCGAGCTCCTCGGGGTTCCGGAGGCCGACCGCGGCGCCTTCCACGGCTGGATCACCGAGATGGTCTCGCCCACCGGCGTCGAGGCCGAGAACGCGGCCGTGCGCGCCATGACCGCCTACACGGCCGAGCTCGTCGACGCCAGGACGGCCCGTCCCGGCGAGGACCTGCTCAGTGACTGGGCGACCAGCAGGCTGGACGGGGGAGACCGGCTCTCCCGGCAGGAGCTGGTCGCCATGGCCGTCCTGATGATGGTCGGCGGGCACGAGACCACCGTGCACCTGATCTCCAACGGGATGCGGGCACTGCTCACCCACCCCGACCAGCTCGCCGCCCTGCGCGCCGACCCCGACGGACTGATCGACGGCGCCGTCGAGGAGATCCTGCGCTACGACGGCCCGGTGGAGACCGCCACGTTCCGCTTCGCCGGCACGGACCTGGAGATCGGCGACACGTTCATCGAGGCGGGCTCCGCCATCCTCGTCTGCCTCGCCGCGGCGGACCGGGACCCCGCCCGCTTCGAACGCCCCGAGGCCTTCGACATCCGCCGCCCGGCCCGCGGCGGTCACATCGCCTTCGGACACGGCATCCACCACTGCGTCGCCGCCCCGCTCGGCCGCCTGGAGGGCCGGATCGCGATCCGCTCCCTGGTGGAGCGCTTCCCGGACCTCCGGGAGGAGCCGGCTCCCCTGGAATGGGCGCGCGGGACCCTGATCCGGGGGACGATCCGCCACCCGGTGCGCTGGTAGCGGGCGTGCGCGGGACGGGAACAGCGGACGGGACGAGCGGCTTACGACCGGCGGACCCACGGGCGGGGCAGCTCGCCGGGCGGCTCACGCCCCCCGGACACCCGGCCGCCGGCCTCAGAGGTCCGCCAGCTCCTCCATGGCCACCGGGCGCCGCTCGCGCCGCGAGAGCTCGCAGGCCTCCGCCACCCGGAACGCGGCGAGCGCCTCGACCCCGTCGCACGGATTGGGGCCCTCGCCCCGCACCAGCCGGACGAAGGCCTCCAGCTCGGCCTCGTAGGCGGGCGCGAAGCGTTCCAGGAACCCCGGCCACGGTTTGGTCGCCGGGGGCGGCCCCTGCGGCTCGGTGGAGGCGATCGGCGTACGGTCGTCCAGCCCGGTGGAGACCTGGTCCAGCTCCCCGGCCAGCTCCATCCGCACGTCGTAGCCGGCGCCGTTGCACCGCGTACCGGTACTGGAGACCAGCGTCCCGTCGTCGAGGGTGAGGACGGCGGTGGCGGTGTCCACGTCCCCGGCCTCCCGGAACCGCTCCGGCCCCGCGTCCGACCCGGTCGCGTACACCTCGCTCACCTCGTGCCCGGTCACCCAGCGGACCATGTCGAAGTCGTGGACCAGGCAGTCCCGGTACAGCCCGCCCGAGGTCCGCAGGTACTCGGCGGCCGGCGGCGAGGGATCCGCGGTCGTGGTCCGTACGGTGTGCAGCCGGCCCAGGGCCCCGGAGCGGACCAGCTCGCGCGCCGTCGTGTAGCCCGCGTCGAAACGGCGCATGAACCCGAGCTGGAGCACCCCGCCGACCGCCGCCACCTCGCGCAGCACCGCCAGGGTGCGGTCCAGGTCCGGGGCCACCGGCTTCTCGCAGAACACCGGCAGCCCGCCGCGGACCGCCCGTACGACCAGGTCCGCGTGCCCCGAAGTGGCGCAGGCCACCACCAGCGCGTCCACGCCCCAGGTGAAGACCTGCTCGACGGAGGGCGCGGCGGTGGCCCCGAGCCGGTCGGCGAGGCGCACCGCCCGCGCGGGGTCGGCGTCGGCGAGCAGGAGCGATCCCGCGTCCGCCTGGCGTGCCAGTGCCGCCGCGTGGAAGGAACCGATCCGGCCCGTTCCGATGAGCCCGATGCGCATGCACTCAACGTGGCCCCGTCCGGGGGAGCTGTCAATCTGTCCCGCTGTGTCCGGCACGGTCCGCAATGGCCCCGATGACCTTGCATGGTGCACTGTGACGGATACTGGGCGGCTGCGGCGTGAAACAAACGACCGTTTCGGCGACCGGGTACCGCGGCGGGACAGCGCCCGCGGAACGGCCCGACAAGCGAAAGGCACGGGCAGACGTGGCTAGGGTTCGGACAGGGGTACGCCTCGTGGGCGCGGTGCTCGCGGCGGTACTGGGTGCCTCCCTCGTGGGCTGCAGCAGTACGGGCGGCAAGCGCGCCGAGGACCGCGCGAAGGCCGAGGCGGCGGGCCGGCCCGCCGTCTCCACTCCGCGCTGGACCTTCGCGATGGTCACCCACGCGGGAGACGGCGACACCTTCTGGGACATCGTGCAGAAGGGCGCCAAGGAGGCCGCGGCGAAGGACAACATCAACTTCGTCTACGCCCACGACGACCAGGCGCAGCAGCAGGCCCAGTTCGTCCAGAACGCCATCGACCAGAAGGTCGACGGGCTGATCGTCTCCCTCGCCAAGCCCGAGGCGCTCAAGGACGTCCTCGCCAAGGCCGTCAAGGCCGGCATCCCGGTGGTCACGGTCAACTCCGGATCCGCCCAGTCCGCCGCGTACGGGGCGCTCACCCACATCGGCCAGGACGAGGAGATCGCCGGCGAGGCGGTCGGCACCGAGCTGGGCAAGCGAGGCCGCAAGAAGGCCGTCTGCGTCCTGCACGAGCAGGGCAACGTCGGCCACGAGCAGCGCTGCGCCGGAGCGAAGAAGACCTTCGCCGAGTCCGGCGGGACCATGGAGAACCTGTACGTCGAGGGCACCAACATGCCGTCCGTCCAGGCGGCCCTGCAGGCCAAGCTCCAGGCGGACCCCTCCGTCGACGCGATCCTCACCCTCGGCGCGCCCTTCGCCCCCACGGCCGTCAAGGCCAAGGAGGCGGCGGGCAGCAAGGCCGAGGTCGACACCTTCGACCTCAACGCCTCCGTGGCCCGCGACCTGAAGTCCGGCGCCCTCGGATTCGCCGTCGACCAGCAGCCCTACCTCCAGGGCTACGAGGCCGTGGACCTGCTCTGGCTCTACCGCTACAACGCCGACGTGCTCGGCGGCGGCCGCCCGGTGCTCACCGGGCCGCAGATCGTCACCGGGGCCGAGGCGGCGAAGCTGGAGCAGTTCATCAACCGGGGCAGCCGATGAGCACCGCCACCAAGGCGTCCGCCCCGGCCCCCGCCCCGCGCGACGAGCGGCTCGCACCCACCTCGCTGCTGCGCCGCCTGCTCGGCCGGCCCGAGCTCGGCGCGGTGGTCGGTGCGATCGCCGTCTTCGTCTTCTTCTCCTTCGCCGCCGACAGCTTCCTGCAGGCCTCCAGCCTGAGCACGATCCTGTACTCGGCCTCCACGATCGGCATCATGGCCGTACCGGTGGCCCTGCTCATGATCGGCGGCGAGTTCGACCTGTCCGCCGGGGTCATGGTCACCACCTCGGCGCTCTTCAGCTCGATGTTCAGCTACCAGATGACGGCGAACGTCTGGGTGGGCGTCCTCGTATCGCTGCTGGTCACCCTGGCGATCGGGTTCTTCAACGGGTTCATGCTGACCCGCACGAAACTGCCCAGCTTCATCATCACGCTCGGCACCTTCCTGATGCTGACCGGCCTGAACCTCGGCTTCACCAAGCTGATCAGCGGCTCGGTCTCCACCAAGACCATCGCCGACATGGAGGGCTTCGACTCGGCCCGCGCGCTCTTCGCCTCGCAGTGGACCTTCGGCTCGGTCACCCTCAAGGTCACCATCCTGTGGTGGCTGCTCCTGGTCGCCGTGGCCACCTGGATCCTGCTGCGCACCCGCGCCGGGAACTGGATCTTCGCCGTCGGCGGCGGCGCGGACGCCGCCCGGGCGACCGGCGTACCGGTCGTGAAGACCCGTATCGGCCTGTACATGGGCGTCGCCCTGTGCGCCTGGATCTCCGGGCAGCACATCCTCTTCTCGTTCGACGTGGTCCAGTCGGGCGAGGGCGTCGGAAACGAGTTCCTCTACATCATCGCGGCCGTCATCGGCGGCTGTCTGATGACCGGCGGCTACGGCTCGGCCATCGGCTCCGCCGTGGGCGCCTTCATCTTCGGCATGACCAGCAACGGCATCGTGTACGCCCAGTGGAACCCGGACTGGTTCAAGTTCTTCCTCGGCGCGATGCTGCTGCTGGCCACGCTGCTCAACGCATGGGTCCGCAAGCGGGCGGAGGCGAAGTGAGTACCGGCGACGTGAACACCGCACTGGTGAAGCTGACCGACGTCAGCAAGTTCTACGGCAACATCCGCGCCCTCCAGGGCGTCTCCCTGGAGGTCTCGGCCGGGGAGATCACCTGCGTCCTCGGCGACAACGGCGCCGGCAAGTCCACCCTGATCAAGATCATCGCGGGGTTGCACAAGCACGACGCCGGCACCTTCGAGATCGAGGGCGAGGAGACCGAGCTCGCCAACCCGCGCGCCGCCCTCGACCACGGGATCGCCACGGTCTACCAGGACCTCGCCGTGGTCCCCCTCATGCCCGTCTGGCGCAACTTCTTCCTCGGCTCCGAGCCCACCAAGGGCCGCGGCCCCTTCCGCCGCCTCGACGTGGAGCTCATGCGCGAGACCACCCGCGCGGAGCTGCTGCGCATGGGCATCGACCTGCGCGACGTGGACCAGCCCATCGGCACCCTGTCCGGCGGCGAGCGGCAGTGCGTGGCCATCGCCCGCGCCGTCCATTTCGGCGCGAAGGTCCTCGTGCTCGACGAGCCCACCGCCGCCCTCGGCGTCAAGCAGTCCGGCGTGGTCCTCAAGTACGTGGCCGCCGCCCGTGACGCCGGCCTCGGCGTGGTCCTCATCACGCACAACCCGCACCACGCCTACCTGGTCGGGAACCGGTTCGTGCTGCTCAAGCGCGGCACCATGGCGGGCAGTCACACCCGCGACTCGATCACCCTGGACGAGCTCACCCGGCAGATGGCGGGCGGCTCCGAGCTCGACGAACTGAGCCACGAACTGGAGCGAGTGGCAGAATCAGGACCTGAGAGCGCATCCGGCACCACATCCGGCACCACCGCACCATGAGGGACGACACGACTCGATGAGCACGTACCGGGACTTCACGCTCGCCCACCGGGGGGCGGCGCGAGGCACCGTCCTGCGGACCATCGGGACCCGTGAGCGCAGGTCGCACCTGACCGCCCCGCGCGTTCCGACCGTCGGCATCGACATCGGCGGCACCAAGGTGATGGCTGGCGTCGTCGACGCCGACGGGGTCATCCTGGAGAAGATCCGGACCGAGACCCCGGACAAGTCCAAGAGCCCCAAGGTGGTCGAGGACACCATCGTCGAGCTGGTCCTCGACCTCTCCGACCGGCACGACGTGCACGCCGTGGGCATCGGCGCCGCCGGCTGGGTCGACGCCGACCGCTCCCGCGTGCTGTTCGCCCCGCACCTGGCCTGGCGCGACGAACCGCTGCGCGACGCCCTCCAGTCCCGGCTCGCGGTCCCGGTCATGGTGGACAACGATGCCAACACCGCCGCCTGGGCCGAGTGGCGCTTCGGCGCCGGCCGGGGCGAGGACCACCTGGTCATGATCACCCTGGGCACCGGGATCGGCGGGGCCATCCTCGAAGGCGGCCAGGTCAAGCGCGGCCGCTACGGGGTGGCCGGCGAGTTCGGCCACATGCAGGTGGTCCCCGGGGGCCACCGGTGCCCCTGCGGCAACCGCGGCTGCTGGGAGCAGTACAGCTCCGGCAACGCCCTGGTCCGCGAGGCCCGCGAGCTGGCCGCCGCCGACTCCCCGGTCGCGTACAACCTCATCGCCCGGGTCGGCGGCAACGTCCACGAGATCACCGGGCCGCTCATCACCGAGCTGGCCCGCGAGGGCGACGCCATGTGCGTCGAGCTCCTCCAGGACATCGGCCAGTGGCTCGGCGTCGGCATCGCCAACCTCGCGGCCGCCCTCGACCCCTCCTGCTTCGTCATCGGGGGCGGCGTCAGCGCCGCCGACGACCTGCTGATCGGCCCCGCCCGGGACGCCTTCCGCCGCCACCTCACCGGCCGCGGCTACCGCCCCGAGGCCCGCATCGCCAAGGCGCAGCTCGGCCCCGAGGCCGGCATGGTCGGCGCCGCCGACCTCTCCCGGCTGGTCGCCCGCCGCTTCCGCCGTGCCACGCGCCGGCGCGTGGAGCGGTACGAGCGCTACGCGCAGTTCGGCCGGCGCGACACCACCACCGGCCCCGAGGACCAGGACCAGCAGTGACACCGCCCTCTTTGCCCCGCCAGGCCCCGTCTCCCGACGCGGGGTCCGGCGCGCCCGCCCCCGCCGAGGACCGCAAGCACGTGGTGCGGCGCCGCTGGATCACGGCGATCATCATCCTGCTGCTGGTCGGGGTCCCGGCGGGCTACCTCGCCGTCTCCGCCCAGCAGAGCCGCCAGAGCGGCCGCGACAAGGCCGCCAAGGTCGGCGCCGCCAAGGTCCGCACCGGCTGGCCCTCCAAGGTGCAGCGCAGCATCTACGAGGTCCCGATCCCGGTGAAGGCCTCGCGGGTCGGGTACCTGGAGACCAACAACTGGCACACCAGCCGGCTGTACGTGCAGTTCGGGGTCACCCCCGAGGAGCTCGACACCTTCCTCGCCGAGGTCGGCACCAGCCGGGAGGACCTGACCCGCGGGGTGTCGATCTCCCCGAGCGACACCGCGTCCGCGGGCTGGCGCTGGGGCTCGAAGGGCAGCTGGTACGGCATCACCCTGGACGCCCCGGACCCCCGGCCCACCCGCGACATCACCGTGGACCTGAGCCACCCCGGGTACCCCAAGGTCTACGTGGTCTCCACGGCAGTGCCCTAGGCGGAGCGGCGGTAGAGTGCCGCCCGGGACGGGGCCGTAGCGCAGAGGTCGTCGCGCGCGGTCTCCAAAACCGCGAGGACGCCGGTTCGAATCCGGTCGGCTCCGTCTTCACCCCGCGCACCGGAGCCCGCGCCGCTAGCCTTGGATCATGAAGCTCACCAAGCGGCTGCACTCCTGTGTCCAGCTGGAGAAGGACGGGCGCGTGCTCGTCATCGACCCGGGCGCCTTCAGCGAACCGGACGCCGGCCTCGGCGCCGACGTCCTGCTCGTCACCCACGAGCACCTCGACCACTTCGACGAGGGCCGGATCCGCGCCGCCCTCGACGCGAACCCGGCGGCGCAGCTGTGGACCCTGGGCAGCGTCGCGCAGAAGCTGGCCGCCGCCTATCCGGGCCGCGTGCACACCGTGGGCCACGGGGACGCCTTCAGCGCGGCGGGCTTCGACGTCCAGGTGCACGGCGAACTGCACGCCGTGATCCACCCCGACATCCCGCGGATCACCAACGTCGGCTATCTGGTGGACGGCTCCGTCTTCCATCCCGGCGACGCGCTGACCGTGCCCGAGACCCCCGTCGAGACCCTCATGCTCCCGGTGCACGCGCCCTGGAACAAGATCGCCGAAGTGATCGACTACGTCCGCGAGGTCAAGCCCCGCCAGACCCTCGCCATCCACGACGCAGGTCTGACCGACCTCATCATGCCGATCTACACAACGCAGATCGGCAGCCTCGGCGGCGCCGCGTACGAACGACTCACCGCCGGGGCCACCACCGAACTGTGACTGTCGGTGCCGGGCGGTAGGTTGGACGGCATGCGTATCGCCACGTTCAACGTCAACTCGATCACCGCCCGGCTGCCGCGCCTGCTGGCCTGGCTGGAGAGCTCCGCCGCCGATGTCGTGTGCATCCAGGAGACCAAGTGCTCCGCGGAGCAGTTCCCGTACGAGGAGCTCCGCGCGCTGGGCTACGAGTCGGCCGTCAACGCCACCGGACGGTGGAACGGCGTCGCGCTGCTCTCCAAGGTCGGTCTGGAGGACGTGGTCACCGGCCTGCCCGGCGGGCCCGACTACGAGGGCGTCCAGGAGCCCCGCGCCATCTCCGCCACCTGCGGCGGCGTGCGCGTCTGGTCGGTGTACGTGCCCAACGGCCGCGAGGTCGAGCACGACCACTACGGCTACAAGCTGGACTGGTTCCGGGCCCTGTCCGCCGCCGTCGCCGAGGATGCGGCGGGGGAGCGCCCCTTCGCGGTGCTCGGCGACTTCAACGTGGCCCCGACCGACGAGGACGTCTACGACCCGGCCGTCTTCGAGGGCCTCACCCACGTCACCCCCGCCGAGCGCGCCGCCCTGGAGGCCCTGCGCACGGCCGGGCTCTCCGACGTCTTCCCGCGCGCGCTCAAGTACGACCGGCCGTACACCTTCTGGGACTACCGGATGCTGGCCTTCCCGAAGAACCGCGGCATGCGCATCGACCTGGTCTACGGGAACGAGGCCTTCACCAAGGCCGTCACCGACTCCTACGTGGACCGCGAGGAGCGCAAGGGCAAGGGCGCGTCCGACCACGCGCCGGTCGTCGTCGACCTGGAGGTCTAGGCCGTCTCTTTCGGATCGTGCCGGGCCCGCGGCGCCCGGCACCGCGCCTGGCCGCACTGCCGAGACGACCACGTACGCCCAGTACGCGAACGCCCCGACAGCACGCCCAGCCACGGCACCGGACACCGCGGACTCGGCCGACAAGATCCGAAAGAGACGGCCTAGCGGCCGTCCCGGCCGGGTCCGGCGGCCGTCCCGGCCGGGTCCGGCCCCGGTTCCTCAGGCGCGCCCTATGGCCGGTCGTGCATCCTGGTGTCAGGCTGGCCCCATGAACATCCCTTTCCTGGCCAACTGGATCAACCGACATGAAACGGACCGGGGCGCGGGACTCGCCGCGGCCCTCGCGGACGACCCGGAGGGCATCAACGAGTTGTTCGCGGAATGCGAGATGCTGCGCGCCCAGGCGCGCTCGGCCGGGCTCGAACTCGACGAGAGCCCGGGCTCGTTGGAGGAGATCGACCAGCTGATGCCGCGTTGGCGCCGGGATCCGGAGATCACCCCGTGGCTCGGCAACGACGCGGGCTTCTACCTCGGGACCGTGATCATCCGCTCCGTTCCGGGCGCCGCCTGGCAGGTGTGGCCCAACGGGCAGCCGATGATCCGGCTGGCCTCGGGCCGCGAGCTGAACGTGGTCGAGTCGGGGGTGTCCTGGGCGATGACGGGATCCCCCGAGCTCAGCCAGGCGTACGCCGAGGCCTCGGAGGGCTGACGCTCCACGGAAGGCTGACCTCGCGGGCCTTTATGCGGCTTTTAAGCGTGTCGCGGTGAAGTGCCCTTCCGCGGCTGGATAGTTTGCGCTGACCTCGACACACCGACAAGTGGGCAGGGCAGCGTATGGCCGTCGATCCGTTGATCGAGCTGCGGGACGTCAACAAGCACTTCGGACAACTGCACGTCCTCCAGGACATCAACCTCACCGTCGGCCGCGGGGAGGTGGTGGTGGTCATCGGCCCCTCCGGCTCCGGGAAATCGACCCTGTGCCGGGCGATCAACCGGCTGGAGACCGTCGAGTCGGGCACGATCACGCTCGACGGGAAGCCGCTGCCGGCCGAGGGCAAGGAGCTCGCCGCGCTCCGCGCGGACGTGGGGATGGTCTTCCAGTCCTTCAACCTCTTCGCGCACAAGACGGTCCTCGCCAACGTCTCCCTCGCCCAGGTCAAGGTCAGGAAGCGGGGGAAGGAAGAGGCGGACAAGCGCTCCCGCGAGCTGCTGGAACGGGTCGGCCTCGCGAACCAGGCCGACAAGTTCCCGGCCCAGCTCTCCGGCGGCCAGCAGCAGCGCGTGGCCATCGCCCGGGCGCTCGCCATGAACCCCAAGGCGCTCCTCTTCGACGAGCCCACCTCCGCGCTCGACCCGGAGATGATCAACGAGGTGCTGGAGGTCATGCAGCAGCTCGCCGCGGAGGGCATGACCATGGTCGTGGTCACCCACGAGATGGGCTTCGCGCGCTCCGCCGCCAACCGCGTCGTGTTCATGGCCGACGGGAAGATCGTCGAGGACCGGACCCCGGAGGCCTTCTTCACCGCCCCCGAGAGCGACCGGGCCAGGGACTTCCTCTCCAAGATCCTCAAGCACTGAGGGGCGGTCCGATGAAGCACACCCTGCGCGCACTGGCCCTGGCCGCGCTGCTGCTGGCCGCCACCGCCTGCGGAAAGGCCGGCAGCCCGCCCGTCAAGGGTCCGCAGCCCGAGGACCTGCCCGTCTACCAGGTGGCGACCGGCTTCCAGCTGCTGGACTCCCCGACCTGGACGAAGGCCAAGCGGCGCGGCCACCTCGTGGTCGGCGCCAAGGAGGACCAGCCCTACATGGGGGAGAAGGATCCGGCGAGCAGCCGCTACTCCGGCTTCGACGTCGAGATCGCCAAGATGATGTCGGCCTCGCTCGGCTTCGACCCCAAGACGATCGAGTTCAAGACGATCGCCTCCGCCAACCGCGAGACGGCCCTGCAGAACGGCCAGATCGACTACTACGTCGGCACCTACACGATCAACGACAACCGCAAGAAGCAGGTCGGCTTCGCCGGCCCCTACTACATGGCGGGCCAGTCCCTGCTGGTGCGCAAGGGGGAGACGGACATCAAGGGCCCCGAGGACCTCGCCGGCAAGAAGGTCTGCTCGGCAGCGGGCTCCACCCCCTACCAGCGGCTCCAGAAGGAGTTCCCGCGGGCGGTGCTCGTCGCCTACGACACGTACTCGGTCTGCGTGGACAACCTGCTGACCTACCAGGTCGACGCCGTCTCCACCGACGACTCCATCCTCCTCGGCTACGCGGCCAAGGTCCCCGAGGAGCTCAAGGTGGTCGGCACGCCCTTCTCCGAGGAGCCGTACGGCATCGGTGTACCGCGCTCCGACAACGCCCTGCGGTTCGCCCTCGACGACGCCCTCGCCGCGAACGAGAAGAACGGCAACTGGAAGAAGGCCTACGAGGCCACGCTCGGCCTCTCCGGCCAGCCCGCGCCGACACCGCCCGCCATCGACCGCTACCCGGCGAGCTGAGGGGAGAGCGCACCGCCATGGACGTACTCACCGACAACTTCTCGCTCTACGGGAAGGGCTTCCTCGGGACCGTGGAACTCACGGTCTACGCCTCCCTCCTGGCCCTGGTCCTCGGATTCCTGATGGCCTCCTTCCGCGTCGCCCCCGTCGGCTCCTTCCGGGTCTTCGGCACCGTCTGGGTGACCATCCTGCGCAACACCCCGCTCACCCTGCTCTTCTTCGCCGTGCTGCTCGGCCTGCCCCGCTTCGGCCTGGTCCTGCCCTTCCAGCTCTTCGCGGTGCTGGCGCTGGGCTGCTACACCTCGGCCTTCGTCTGCGAGGTCCTGCGCTCCGGCATCAACACCGTGCCCAAGGGCCAGGGCGAGGCGGCCCGCAGCCTCGGCATGTCCTTCGGCCAGACCCTGGGCACCGTCGTCCTGCCCCAGGCCTTCCGGTCCGTCATCCCGCCCATCGGCTCCACGCTGATCGCGCTCGCCAAGAACTCCGCGATCGCCGGGGCCTTCAGCGTCACCGAGCTGCTGGGCACGTACAAGACCCTCAACGAGCTGGGCTACAGCATCATCTGGACCTTCGTCTGGATCGCGGTCGGCTACCTGATCATCACCCTGTCCATCAGCGCGCTGTTCAACGTGCTCGAAAAGCGCTACGGAGTCGCCCGATGACCGCGCACGCGCTCCACGGTGACCTGGAGTCCACCGCCCTCTACGACCTGCCGGGCCCGCGCGCCCAGCGCCGCCACATGTTCTACGGGATCGGATCGACGCTCGTCATCCTCGGGCTGCTCGGCTGGCTGCTCTACCTGCTCTTCGACACGAACCAGTTCACCGCCGCCAAGTGGAGCCCCTTCACCTACGAGGGCATCCAGGAGCTGCTGCTCAAGGGCCTGTGGAACACCCTCAAGGCCTTCGCCTACGCCTCGGTGCTCTCGCTCGTGTTCGGGGCGGTGCTCGCGACGGGCCGGCTCTCGGTCCACCGGCCGGTGCGCTGGCTGTGCACGCTGTGCGTGGAGTTCTTCCGGGCCATGCCGGTGCTGGTGATGATCTTCTTCATCTTCGTCGCGCTCAAGGTCCAGCCGCTGCCCGCGCTGGTCGCCGGACTGACCCTGTACAACGGCTCGGTGCTGGCCGAGGTCTTCCGGACCGGCATCAACTCGGTGGAGAAGGGCCAGCGCGAAGCCGCGTACGCCCTGGGCATGCGCAAGACCCAGGTGATGACCTACGTCCTGGCCCCGCAGGGGGTCCGGGCGATGCTGCCCACGATCATCAGCCAGCTGGTGGTCGCCCTGAAGGACACCTCGCTCGGCTACCTGATCACCTACGAGGAGTTCCTGCACGCGGGCAAGCTGATCGCCTCCAACCTGGACTACGACCTCCCCTTCATCCCCGTCGTGATGATCATCTCGCCGATCTACATCGGTCTGTGCATGCTCCTGTCCTGGTTCGCCACCTGGGTGGCCCGGCGCGAGCGCGGCAACCTCAAGACCAAGGCGGTCGGCATCGACATCGACGTGGCCGACCCCGGAACGGCGCTGCCGGGCCGGATCTGACCCGCGGGGCGTTCCCCAGAGCCACACCCGGCACGGCAGCAGCCGCGGATCACTGCTCGCGCAGCGGCACCGAGACGTACGAGGGATCGGTGCGCGGCGAGGAGAAGGTCAGCTGCCCGCCGGTCGGGTTGTGCTCGATGTACAGCGGGTCGACGGTGTCGACGACCACCGCGAGGCGGTGCCCGGCCGGGACGTCGTAGGCGGTGGAGAACAGCTCCAGGTCCACGCCGAAGGGCCGGCCGGCCGGCTTGTCGTGGAAGGTGTACGGGGCGTTGCTGATCAGCTTGCCGATGCCGAGCGGGCCCACGTCGTAGAGGTACGCGACGAAGGTGCCGTCGGACTTCGTGGGCGTGACGGTGGTGTGCAGGGCGACCGTGCCCCGGATGCGGCGCTCCTCCTCGTAGCGCTGCGACTGCCAGACGGCGGCGAAGGCGCGGGGGAGCAGCGGGACGGAGGCCGTGGGGGGCGCCTGGGCGATCTGGTCGAGGAGGTTGGAGAGCAGGACGATCCCGCCGTTGGCGCCGGAGTCGATGCCGGTGAACAGGTGCTCGCTGTCGGAGAGCATCAGCTTCTCGGCGCCGCCGGCGCCGACCGACTTCCAGTCGGCGTAGCCCTCGTAGCCGCCGTCGCTACGAGGCTTGATCTGCACCGGGGCTTCGGCGTCGATGCCGTTGGCCGCGCCCTTGAGGTAGCGGTCGAACCAGCGGTGGGCGTTGGTCCAGGTGTCGTTGGGCAGTCCGAGCAGCCCGGTGGCCTCGGCGGTGGCGTGGTCGCCGGGGCGGAACTCCAGGCGCTTGGGGCCGGTCAGCTCCTCGAAGAACTTCGCGTACTGGTTGGGCGGGAAGATGGTGTCGCCCCAGGCGTTGCCGAGCATGATCGCGGCGCCGTTGGCGTTGATCGCGTCCACCTTCTCCGCGGCCGAGCGCTTCTTGCCCCACTCGATCATCTGCGGTTCCCGGTCCAGGTTCGAGCCGAGGAAGTCGCCGAGGATCTGCCGGAGTTCGGGCCCGGGGCGTCCGGTGAGGAAGCCGGCGCCGCCGAGCAGGGCGGCGGCCTGGAGGTGCTGGGTGCGACCGGAGTAGATGGACTCGATGAGATCGGCCCAGCCGCTGAGCGCGACCACGGCCTTGATCCGCGGATCGCTCGCGGAGGCCAGCAGGCTGATGCCCGCGCCGTACGAGACCCCGCCCAGGCCGATGTGCGCGGCGTCGGCCGGGGTGTTGGCGAGCGCCCAGTCGATGACGGCGGAGACGTCGGCGGTGTCCGCCGGGCCGGCGGTCTCGATCTCGCCGCCGGAGAGCCAGAAGCCGCGGGAGGTGTAACCGACCACCACGTAGCCGGAGTCGGCGAGCTTCTTGGCCTGGGCGATGTATTCGATCTGCGGCATGCCCCAGCTGGTCGGCAGCACGATCAGGGGGTACTTGGAGCCGGTGGCGGCGGCGCTGCCGGCGCCCGCCGGGGTGAAGACGTTGCCCTTGAGGGTGATGCCGCCGGAGCCGGGGATGTCGTGGAAGCTAACCGCCGACGTGGCTGCCGTGGCTTCTGTGGCTTCCGTGGCTTCCGAGCTCGCCGAGGCGGTGGCGGTCGGGGTGGCGGGGGCCGCCTGGGCCTGATGGGGGGCCAGGCCCAGGGCGGCTGCTGCCAGTACGGCTGCCAGGGCAGTCGCGGTGCTGGTGGTGCGGACCGTGCGGACCATCGCTCGCTCCTCGCGTGTGCCGGGGTGTCAAAGTGACCCGACGGTAACGGGAGGTGCTTACCGGCAGTAACCCATGAGTAAGTTACGTGGCGGTAACGATTGAACAATGGTCAGTCGGTGTGGATCAGCCGGTCTGGGGGGTCCCGGTGAGGGCGCTCTTGGCCTGCCACTGCTCCCAGGTCATGTTCCACTCGCCGTAGCCGTTGCCGACCTCCGGGTTGCCCTTGGAGCCCTGCCCCACGACCTCGAAGGGGTCGCCGTCCTGGGCCGCCGCGAAGAACGCCTTGGCGTTCTCGTCGCTCATGCCCACGCAGCCGGAGCTGGTGTTGGCGCGGCCGAAGTTGGCGGTGTTCCACGGGGCGGCGTGCACGTACATGCCCGACCAGGTCAGCCGGATCGAGTAGTCGACCATCTTGTCGTAGGAGTCGCCCAGGCCCACCGTCTGGGAGTCCATCCGGATGGTGCCCTCCTTCTTCATCATCACCATCTTCCCGTCCCAGGAAGCCTTCTTGCCGCCGGGCGTGCCCGCCGAGATCGGGATGGTGCTGACGGTCTGGCCGTCCTCGGTGACCGTCGCCTTCTTCGTGTCGAGGTCCACCTTCACCTGGCGGTCCTTGCCGATCTTGAACTCGGTGACGTAGTCCTTGACGAACATCCCGCCGCCGGCGCCGGAGTCGACGCCGTTCAGGTTCATCTGGACCTTCACGTCGGTGCCGGACTTCCAGTACTCCTTGGGCCGCCAGTCCACCCGGTCCTTGCCCGAGTAGTCCTTGATCCAGCCCCAGGACCCCTCGGTGTTGTTCGAGGTGGTGACCTTCAACTGCTTCTCGACCGCGGCCTTGTCCTTCACCGGGTTGTCGAAGACGATCGAGACCGGCATGCCCACGCCCACGGTGCTGCCCTTGGGGATGTTGATCGAGACCTTGTTGACCTTGTCGGGGGCCGAGGTCTTGAACGTCGTCGTGGCGCTCTGGCTGTCCGTGTTCTGGGCCTCGACCTTGTACTCGGCCGAGGGCAGGGCGTTGCCCTGCGAGGTCCAGGTCTTCCCGTCGGCGGATATCTGCCCGGCCAGTTCGCCGCCCTTGGCGTCCGTGACCTTCACCGCCGCGAGCTTGCCCTCGGCGATCGTCACGGTCACCGGTGCGCCGGCCTTGACCTGGTCACCGGTGAGGTTCACCGAGACGGCCATGTCGGGCTTCGGCTTCATCTCCGCCTTGGCCGCTCCGCCCCCCGACGTGCCACCGCCCCCGCAGGCGGCCAGCGAGGCGGCCAGCAATGCGGTACCGGCCGCCACGGCGGTTCGGCTGCGTACAGAGAAGACCGGGCGTGTGCGGCTCAACGAAGGCCCTTTCATGGCGCGTAAGCAATGATCGTTCGCAAAGGAAGATGCGAACGGGGCAACTCTAGGTTGCGGAACATGAAGAAAAGTTCAGTACTTCTTGTGTGACATGGACCGCAGCAAGACGGTCATCGTCCGGTCACAATCGCCGCGCACGGCGGTCATGGACACCTGTGAGAGTCCTGTGCATCCACCGATCCGGACGGACAGGAAGGCCGATCAGCCGTGTGTGCACTGCTCGTGACCCCCACCCAGCAGGACCAGACCCGAAGCCGGGGCAGGGAGCTCACCGTGCGCCCGCTGTCCGAAGCGGAATACCTGGGATTCCTTTCCCGGCACGGCCGGGCCAGCTTTCTCCAGTACCCGTCCTGGGGTGCGGTAAAGGACCTTTGGCGGTCGGAAAGGGTCGGATGGCACTGTCCCGGCGGTGAAATAGAAGGTGCCGGACTCGTTCTCTACCGTCAATTCCCGGGCACCCGCAAATACTTCGCCTACCTCCCCGAGGGGCCCGTCGCCGACTGGGCCGACCCCGACGTCGACCGCTGGCTGACCCCCCTCAAGAACCACCTCAAGGCCTCCGGCGCCTTCGCCGTCCGCATCGGGCCCACCCCCGCCTACCGCCGCTGGGACGCGGCCACCGCCAAGGCGGGCACCGGTCCGGGCCGGCAGATCTCCGACGTGCTCGCCACCGAGGTGGACCCGGTCGGCGCCGCGCTCGCCGACCGGCTGCGCACCCGCGGCTGGAAGCGCTGCGGAGGCGAGGACGACGGCGACGCCCAGCCCCGCCACGTCTTCCGCGTCCCGCTCGCCGGGCGCACCCTCGACGACCTGTGGTCGGGCCTGAACCAGGAGTGGCGGCGCAATGTGCGCAAGGCCACGAAGGCGGGGGTCGAGACGGTCGTCGGCACGGCCGCCGAGCTCCCGGAGTTCTACCGGCTGCTGCGCATCACCGAGGAGCGCGACGGCTTCCGGCTCGGCCGCTCGCTCGCGTACTACGAGCAGCAGTACGAGGCCCTGAACGCCGAAGAGCCCGGCCGCATGCGCCTCTACCTGGGCATGTACCAGGGGGAGATCCTCGCCGCGCACACCATGATCGTGGCCGGCAGCCGGGTCTGGTACCAGACCGGCGCCTCCGCCGACCACCGCCGCGAGGTCCGCCCCAGCAATGCCCTTCAGTGGCGCATGATGTGTGACGCACATGCACTCGGAGCGGACGAATACGACATGCGCGGGGTACCCTCCACCCTCGACCCCGACGAACGTTCCTTCGGGCTGCTGCGCTGGAAGCTCGGCACCGGCGGACAGGTCGTCGAAACCCTCGGCGAGTGGGAGACCTCCATGGACGGATACGCGAACACGGCCCTCTACAAGGCGTTCCAGGCGTACATGGCCCGCCGGTGACCCTCGCAGACCCCAGAGCGGCCCAGGCCGCGACAGAGGCCGGGGCGGAGCCCGCGGCCGAGGCCCGCACCGACCGCGCAGCACCGAAGAAGACCTCGGTGCTGCGCAGCGGCGCGCTCATGGCCGCCGGCTCGGTCGTCTCCCGCGCCACCGGCTTCGTCCGCTCCGCCGTGATCGTCGCCGCCCTCGGCACCACCCTGCTCGGCGACGGCTACGCGGTCGCCAACACCGTCCCGAACATCCTGTACATCCTGCTCATCGGCGGCGCCCTCAACGCCGTCTTCGTCCCCGAGCTGGTCCGCGCCGCCAAGGAGCACGAGGACGGCGGCCGCGCCTACACCGACCGGCTGCTCACCGTCTGCACGGCCGCGCTGCTGGTCCTCACCGCCGCCGCGGTCCTCGCCGCCCCGCTCATCGTCTCCCTGTACACCGGATACAGCGGCGGCCAGGAGTCCGTCACCGTGGCCCTGGCCCGGTACTGCCTCCCGCAGATCCTGTTCTACGGGCTGTTCACGCTGCTCGGACAGGTGCTCAACGCCCGCGGCCGGTTCGGCGCCATGATGTGGACCCCGGTCCTCAACAACCTCGTCGTCATCGCCGTCTTCGGACTCTTCCTCACCGTCTCCCACGGCGCCGGCGACGGCCTGAGCGCCGCCGACACCCGGCTCCTCGGCATCGGCACCACCGCCGGCATCGTCGTCCAGGCCCTCGGCCTGATCCCCTCGCTGCGCGCCGCCCGCTTCCGCTGGCGCCCCCGCTTCGACTGGCGCGGCAGCGGACTGGCCCGCCCGCTGCGCAACGCCGGCTGGCTCGTGCTGCTCGTGCTGACCAACCAGCTCGCGTACTGGGTCGTGACCCGGCTCTCCACCGCCACCGGCGCGCACGCCGTCGCCGAGGGCCTCGCCGGCGGCGCCGGATACACCGCCTACAGCAACGCCTACCTGCTGTGGATGGTCCCGCAGGGCATCATCACCGTCTCCCTCGTCACCGCCCTCATGCCCCGGATGAGCTCCGCCGCCACCGACGGCGACCTCGGGCGCGTGCGCAAGGACGTCTCCTACGCGCTGCGCTCCAGCGGGGCCCTGATCGTCCCCGCCGCCGCGCTCTTCGCGGCCCTGGCCCCCTGGGTGACCGGCAGCGTCTTCGAGTACGGGCGCACCGGCCCCGCCGACGTCGCCGTCATGGCCGGCATGCTCGCGGCCTTCGCACCCGGCCTGATCGCCTACTCCGCGCAGTACGTGCTCTCCCGCGGCTTCTACGCCCTGTCCGACACCCGGACCCCCTTCTTCCTCAACCTCACCATCGCCGCCCTCAACGCCGGGCTCTCGGGCGCCGCGTACCTCCTGTTGCCGGCGCGCTGGGCCGTCACCGGCATGGCCGCGGCCTGCTCGATCGCCTACCTCGTGGGCGCGGCCGTCACCGCGTACGTCCTGTCCCGGCGGCTCGGCCCGCGCACCGGAACCCGTACGGAACGCCGGAACACCGCCGTCCGCACCCACCTGCGGCTCCTCGCCGCCTGCGTCCCGGCGGGCGCCGCCGGGTACGCGGCCGCCTACTGCCTCGACCGGTTCGGGAACCTGGCCGGCCCCCTCGGGAACTTCGCCGGGGTCGCGGCGGGAACCGCGGTGATCGTCCTCGGCGTCGTACTCCTCGCCCGCCCCCTGCGGCTGACGGAGATCACCGACCTGCTGGACTCCGTACGCCGCAAGACCGGCCGCTAGGCCGTCCCCCCTTCCGAGCGCACCGTTATCGGCCGAAAGGGGGAGGGGACTGATCCACGAGCCTGGAATACTGACCCGATGCCACGCGTACTGCTGATCGAGGACGACCCTTCCATCCGGGAGGGCGTGGGTCTCGGCCTGCGCCGCAGGGGCCACGACGTGAGCGCCGCCGAGACCGGCGAGGCCGGACTCGACCTCATGGCGAGCTTCCACCCGGAGCTCGTCCTGCTCGACCTCATGCTGCCCGGCATCAACGGCGTCCAGGTGTGCCGGCGGATCCGCGAGACCAGCCAGGTCCCGATCATCATGCTCACCGCACGCGGGGACGACTTCGACATAGTCGTCGGCCTGGAAGCCGGAGCCGACGACTACATCGTCAAACCCGCCCGCACCGAGGTCATCGAAGCCCGCATCAAGGCCGTGCTGCGCCGCCTCAGCGAGCCCGCCGGAGGCCGCCCCGACGTGGAGTTCCACGGCGAGCTGGCCGTCGACCGCGCCGGGCTCACCGTCGCCAAGAACGGCGAGCGCGTCCCCCTGGCCCCCAGCGAGATCAAGCTCCTGCTGCACCTGTCGGCCTCGCCCGAGCAGGTCTTCTCCCGCCAGCAGCTCCTCGAATACGTCTGGGAGCACAGCTACCACGCCGACGCCCGGCTGGTGGACGCCTGCGTACGCCGCCTGCGCCACAAGATCGAGAACCCCGACGCCGCCCCCCGCTACATCCAGACCGTGCGAGGCTTCGGCTACCGCTTCGGCCCGCTGTAAGCGGCCCGCATGAGACGCTTCGCACCGCTGGGCCTGCGCACCCGGCTGATCGCCGCCTTCCTGCTGGTCGCCGCCATCTGCGCGGTGAGCACGGCCGCACTCACCTACCAGCAGGCCCGCAACGCGATCCTCAAGCAGAGCCAGGACACCGCCGTCAGCACCCTGCGCGACCTGGTCGACTCCCAGTACACCCAACTGCCCATGGGACAGGCCGAACTCCAGCGGCTCGTCGGGGAGCTGGGCAAGCGCGGCCAGCCGCACCCCTGGATCGTCTACGGGGAGTACGGAAAGCTCCGCGCCACCTCCAACCCCGGCGGCGCGACCACCTCGCCCTCCGTCACCGGACAGCTCCGCAGCCAGGTGGCCGCCCATCCGCACGGCGCCTTCCAGCGCACGCAGGACGCCAACGGCAACCTCTCCCTCGTCGTCGGCATGCCCGCCGTCTTCAAGCACGACGAGGCCTACGAGACCACCGGCGCGGTGTTCTACGCGGTCCTGCCCCTGGACACCGAGCAGACCACCGTGGAGGCCCTGGTCACCGCCGCCCGGACGGGCGCCGTACCGGGTCTCGCGATCGCCCTGATCCCGGCCCTGCTCGCGGCGCGCAGCGTCCTGCGCCCCGTACGGGACATGCGCAAGGCCGCCCAGCGGCTCGGACGCGGCCGGCTCGACACCCGGATCGAGGTGCGCGGCTCCGACGAACTCGCCGGACTCGCCCGCACCTTCAACGAGACGGCCCGCGCACTCGAACAGTCGGTCAGCGAACTCCAGGAGGCCGAAGCCCGTGCCCGCCGCTTCGCCGCCGACGTCTCCCACGAACTGCGCACCCCGCTCGCCGGGATGCTCGCCGTCACCGAGGTCCTCGACGAGGGCGCCGAGGAGCTCGACGCCGACACCGCCAAGGCGCTGCGCCTGATCAGTGCCGAGACGGGGAAGCTCGCCGTGCTCGTCGAAGACCTCATGGAGATCTCCCGCTTCGACGCCCGCGCCGCCGAGCTCAACCTCGACGAGGTCGACGTCGCCGAGACCGTCACCAAGACCCTGGAGCGCCGCCACTGGACCGACGGGCGGGTCAGCACCGACCTGCCCCCCGACGTCCGTGCCCGGCTCGACCCGCGCCGCTTCGACGTGGTCCTCGCCAACCTCGTCGGCAACGCCCTCAAGCACGGCGGGACCCCGGTCCGCGTGCGCGTCCGCACCGAGACCCGGCCCGAGGGCGAGCGGCTGCTCGTCGAGGTCGCCGACAGCGGGCCCGGCATCGCCCCCGAGGTGCTGCCGCACATCTTCGACCGCTTCTTCAAGGCCGACGCCGCCCGCACCCGCTCCACGGGCAGCGGCCTGGGCCTGGCCATCACGCTGGAGAACGTCCGCCTGCACGGCGGTACCCTGCACGCGGCCAACGGCCCCGGCGGCGGCGCGCTCTTCACCCTCGACATGCCGCTGGAGCCCCGCGTATGAACCGCCTGCGCAAGGTCGTGCCCGCGGCCGCGCTGACCGTCCCGCTGCTGCTCGCCACCGGCTGCGGCATCGCCACCACCGGGGTCGTCGAAAGCGGCCGCGCCGGGACCGTGAAACTGGCCACCGCGCCGGACCCCGGCCTCATCTACTTCATCGCCCCCGACGGCGCGCTCGTTCCGCTCCCGGTCAGCGACCGGGTGCAGCGCCCGGACGTCGGGTTCACCATCGGGATGCTGCTGGAAGGGCCGAGCGAGGCCGCGCGGGAGGCCGGTCTGACCACCGAGATCCCGGCACCGGACGCCGTCTCCCTCGAATCCGGGGCCAGGGGCACGGCCCGCGGACCGGTCAAGGTCGCCGTCGACGACAAGGCCCTCCGCGTGGTCCTGCCCATCCCGGTCGAGCCGCTGTCCGCAACCGCCCGCCGTCAACTGGCGTGCACGGCCCTCGCGGCGGTGGCCGTCAGGCCGGCCCCCGAGGTCATCCTCACCGGCTCCGACGGCAAGGAGCACAGCGCCGTGTGCGAGGCCGAGCCGGAGGGCTGAGCCGGGCCGCCACCCGACGAGCCCCTTGCGGGCCCGGGCCGCTCCCCGCCACCGTGTGCGCATGGACCAAGGACCGGCCCCCGACGTCTTCGACCCGCGCCTCTACGCCGAAGGCGTCCCGTACGACCGCTACCGCCTGCTGCGCGACCGGCACCCGGTGGCCTGGCAGAGCGAGCCGGAGGTGCTCGGCTGGCCCGCCGGACCCGGCTTCCGGGCCGTCACCCGGCACGCCGACGTGGTCCGGGTGCTGCGCGACCACCGCACGTACTCCTCGCACCTGGGCGCCACCCAGATCCGCGACCCCGACCCGGCGGACCTGCCGTTCCTGCGGCGCACCATGCTCAACCAGGATCCCCCCGAGCACGGGACCCTGCGCCGGACCGTGGCCCGCGCCTTCACCCCGGCCCGGATCGACGCCTTCGCCGCCCGGGTCCGGGGCCGGGCCCGTACGCTGCTGCGCGCCGCCCGCGACGGCGCCGAGGACGGGTCCGCCGACCTGGTGCACACCGTCACCGACACGTACGCGCTGCTGAACCTCACCGACCTGCTGGGCGTCCCGGCCGCCGACCGGGGGCTCCTGCTGGAGTGGACCGTACGGATCATCGGGTACCAGGATCCCGAGGACGCCCCGGCTCCGCTGCTCGGCCCGGACGGCAAGCCGCTGAACCCGCGCTCGCCGGCGCTGCTGGGGGAGATGTTCGCGTACGCCCGCGAACTGGCCGCGTACAAACGGGCCCACCCCGCAGACGACGTGATGACCACCCTGGCGCTCGCCGGGCTGGAGGACGCGGAGCTGGAGATGTTCTTCTTCCTGCTCACCGTCGCGGGCAACGACACCGTGCGCAGCGCCGCGCCCGGCGGCCTGCTCGCCCTGGCCCGCGACCCGGACGCCTACGGCGGCCTCGCCGAGGGCCGGGCCCCGATGGACCGGGCGGTCGAGGAACTCCTGCGCGTCCACCCGCCGGTGCTGAGCTTTCGCCGCACGGCCGCCGTCGACACCGAGCTCGCCGGGCAGCGGATCCGGGCCGGCGACAAGGTGGTGGTGTTCCACGCCTCGGCCAACCACGACGAGCGCGTCTTCACCGACCCGGACCGCCTCGACCTCGGCCGCGCACCGAACCCGCACGTCTCCTTCGGCGACGGCCCGCACGTGTGCCTGGGCGCCCATTTCGCGCGGCTCCAGCTCCGCGTCCTCTACGAGGAGTGGATCGCCGCCATGCCGGCACCGGAACTGGCGGGCCCGCCGCGCCGGTTGGTGTCGAACTTCATCAACGGGATCACGCGGCTGCCGCTGCGGGTGTCCGGGCCGGCGCGGTGACGTCGGCGACCAGCTCCGTCACGTCGGGGCCGTAGGCATCGGAGTTGACCACCTTGAGCAGGATGCAGAAGGAGTCGTCCTTGTAGGAGCCCGCCAGCCTGCGGTGGTGCCGGGCCAGGTAGCGGGCGGCGGCCTGGTTGCTGATGGCCGTCTGCCCGCACAGCAGGAAGACCGGCCTGGATCCCTGCCCGGTGGTCAGCCGCGCCAGCAGGACGTACTCGACGAGGCCCTTGACCCAGCGGTACGTCTCCCCGCCGACGGTGATGGCCCCGCGGTCCGGTACCGGCTCGGACGAGACGATGATCCGCACCCCCGGGAGCATGGAGGCCAGATGGGCCGTCGTCCGGGCGTTGGAGGAGGGGCCGCCCACGCAGAACTCGGCCCGCTCGCCGAAGCCCTGCCGGGCTCCGTCGTGGGTGACGATCTGCACGTTCGCCCCGCAGTCCTTGATCAGCGCGGATATCTCCAGCAGCGCGAAGGCGTCGTTGCGGTGCAGGGAGGAATCGGTGCCGCCCATCTGCCGGTTGACCACGAACAGGCAGTCCGATCCGGCCGGCAGCCCGAAGAAGGCCTGCTTGCGGCGCAGGGCGCGGCGCCACAGATAGGTCCGGGTGAACCAGCCGAACCCGCCGCTGAGCGCAGTGGCAATCACCCCGAGCACGATGTTGCGGACGTCCTCATTCATGCGGCGGATCGTAGCCGTCACACGGCCTTCATGACGCGGTGGGTGCACGGAAGTTACGCTGCCGCTCGAAGGTCTGACAGGCAGTCGACTGGAGGAACCGAATGCGCGGTCCCGCCGCACGTCACTTAGCGCTCCTCGCGCTCGCCGGGGCGCTCGTCTCGACCGGGGCCGGTGCCCCGTCGTCGCGGAGCGCCACCCCGCCCAAGGCCCCGGTCGCCGCCGGCTACGGCGGGGCCGTCGCCAGCGTCGACGCCGACGCCAGCGCGGTCGGCATCGCCGTCCTGCGCTCGGGCGGCAACGCCGTGGACGCCGCCGTCGCGACGGCCGCCGCGCTCGGGGTCACCGAGCCGTACTCCGCGGGCATCGGCGGGGGCGGCTACTTCGTGTACTACGACGCCCGCTCCGGCCGGGTGCGCACCATCGACGGCCGCGAGACCGCCCCGGCGACGGCCACCGCCGGGCTGTTCCAGGAGAACGGCCTGCCCATCCCCTTCGCCGAGGGCCAGACCAGCGGCCGCGGCGTCGGAGTCCCCGGCACCCCGGCGACCTGGCAGAGCGCGCTGGAGTCCTGGGGCACCCGCTCGCTGGGCCAGCTCCTCAAGCCCGCCGAGAAGCTGGCCCGCGAGGGCTTCACCGTGGACCCCACCTTCCGGGCCCAGACCGAGCTGAACGAGGCCCGCTTCCGGGACTTCCCCGACACCAGCAGGCTCTTCCTGCCCGGCGGAGCCCTCCCCGTGGTCGGCTCCACCTTCAAGAACCCCGACCTGGCGGCCACGTACGCGGAGCTGAGGCGCAAGGGTGCGGGCGCGCTCTACCGGGGCCCGCTGGCCGAGGACATCGTCCGGGCCGTGCGCAAGCGCCCGGTGGACCCGGCCGCCACCCGCGTGGTCCGCTCCGGGGATCTGACCACCGGGGACCTGCGCGCGTACGCGACCAAGCGGCAGGACCCGACCCGGGTCGGCTACCGCGGCCTGGACGTGTACAGCATGGCCCCGTCCTCCTCCGGCGGCACCACCGTCGGCGAGGCGCTGAACATCCTGGAGCGCACCGACCTCGGCGCGCTCACCGAAGCCCAGTACCTGCACCGCTTCATCGAGGCCTCCCGGATCTCCTTCGCCGACCGCGGCCGCTGGGTCGGCGACCCGGCCGCCGAGGACGTGCCCACGAAGGAGCTGCTGTCGCAGGGTTACGCGGACACGCGCGGCTGCCTGATCGACCCGGCCAAGGCGCTGACCAGCCCGCTGGCACCGGGCGATCCCCGGCACCCGGTCGCCTGCGGCGGCTCCGGGCAGCCCGCCCCGACCACGTACGAGGGGGAGAACACCACGCACCTGACCGTCGCCGACCGCTGGGGCAACGTGGTCTCCTACACGCTGACCATCGAGTCGACCGGCGGCAGCGCCATCACCGTCCCGGGGCGCGGCTTCCTGCTCAACAACGAGCTGACCGACTTCTCCTTCGCCCCGGCGGCGCCCGGCGTCCCCGACCCCAACCTGCCGGGTCCCGGCAAGCGGCCGCGCTCGTCGATGTCCCCGACCATCGTGCTGGAGCACGGGCGCCCGGTGCTGGCGCTGGGTTCCCCGGGCGGCGCGACCATCATCACCACGGTGCTCCAGACCCTGACCGGGCACCTGGACCGCGGGCTGCCGCTGGTCGACGCCATCGCGGCGCCACGGGCCAGCCAGCGCAACCAGACCACCACCGAGCTGGAGCCGGGCCTGTGGAACAGCCCGGTGCGGGCCGAGCTGGAGGCCCTCGGACAGGGCTTCCGGCAGAACCCGGAGATCGGTGCGGCCACCGGGGTCCAGCGGCTGCCCGACGGGCGGTGGCTGGCCGCGGCCGAGACGACCCGGCGGGGCGGGGGCTCGGCCATGGTGGTGCACCCGCACGGCCGGCCGTAGGCCTGCAGGGCCTTAGGCCTACAGGGCGGTGAGGATCCTGGGGCCGTCGGCGGTGATCGCGACCGTGTGCTCGGCGTGCGCGGCGCGGCTGCCGTCGACGGTCCGCAGGGTCCAGCCGTCCGCGTCGCAGGCGTAGTCGTCCGTGCCGCCCGCGATGAGCATCGGCTCGATCGCGATCACCATGCCGGCGCGCAGCTTCGTACCCTGCCCCGCCGGGCCCTCGTTGGGTACGCCCGGCTCCTCGTGCATGGAGCGTCCGATGCCGTGGCCGCCGAAGCCGTCGGGGATGCCGTACCCGGCGGCGCGGCCGGCCGTGCCGATGGCGTGGGCGATGTCGCCGATGCGGTTGCCGGGCCGGGCGGCGGCGATGCCCGCCGCGAGGGCGGCCTCGGCGGTCCGGATGAGCCGCAGGTCGTCGGGGCGGGCCCGGCCGACCGTGAAGCTGACGGCCGCGTCGCCGCACCAGCCGCCCAGCTTCGCGCCGCAGTCGATGCTGACCAGGTCGCCGTCGCGCAGCCGGTAGTCGTCGGGGATGCCGTGCACGATCGCGTCGTTGACGGAGGCGCAGATGACGGCGGGGAAGGGGACCGGGGCGAACCGCGGCCGGTAGCCGAGGAAGGGCGAGCTCGCGCCGGCCTCGCGGAGCACCTCGCGCGCGGCCAGGTCGAGCTCCAGCAGGGAGACCCCGACGGCGGCCCGTTCCCGGACGGCGGCGAGGGCGTGGGCGACGACGCGGCCCGCGGCGCGCATCCGGTCGATCGATTGGTCTGTCTTCAGTTCCACCATGCCAATAACTATACCGGTATAACTGTAACGGGATACTTATTGGGTTCCGGGGTAGCATGAGGGCATGGTCCGTACCCCCCTCACCCCCGAAGAGCGCGAGCGCGGCGAGCGGCTCGGCGCCCTGTTGCGCCAAGCCCGAGGTGGCCGCAGCATGGTCGAGGTCGCGGCCAGCGCCGGACTCTCCGCCGAAACCCTCCGCAAGATCGAGACCGGCCGGGCCCCGACCCCGGCCTTCTTCACCGTCGCCGCCCTGGCGGAGGCCCTCGGGCTCTCCCTGGACGAAGTGCTGCGGCGCTGCGCCCTCGTGTCCGTGTGAGGTCCGCAGGAGCGGGCGGGCCGCGGCCGTTCGGCCGCCGGGCCCGCCCTTCGGCGTGCCGTTAGGGCGGGCCCACGGGCCGAACGGCCCAATCGGCGGTGAGAGCGCCGGGGCGCGGGGCAAGCGTGAAGGCGTGTCAGACATGAACGCATCCACATCCAAGCGACTCGGCCTCGGACTCGTGGGCGCCCTCCTCGCGGGCGGCCTGCTCCTCGCGGCCTGCGCCGCGCCCGAGGGCCGGGCCCACGCCGGGGACCCGGGCGACGTGGTCTTCCGCCACCCGGGCGTCGTCGTCAGCCACACCCGGCTCCTGCACGCGAAGCAGATGGTCGCCGCCGGCAAGGAGCCGTGGAACTCGGCGTACCAGGCGCTCCTGAAGAGCCGCTACGCCTCCCTCGACTACGGGGCGCACCCGGCCGACGTGGTGCCCTGCCCCTTCAACTCGGGGCCGCAGTCATGCCTGGACGAACGCCAGGACGCGATCGCCGCCTACACGCACGCCCTGCTGTGGTCGGTGAACGGCAAGACCGCCCACGCCCGCAAGGCCGTGCAGATCATGGACGGCTGGTCGGCCGTGATGAAGCGCCACGCCGAGGACAACGCCGGCCTCCAGGCCGCCTGGTCCGGCTCCACCTGGGCGCGCGCCGCCGAGATCATCCACGCCGACTACCCGGCGTGGGGGGAGGAACGGGTCGCCCGCTTCAAGGAGATGCTGCGCACCGCCTACCTCCCGGCCGTCCGCGCGCAGGTGCCGGCGTACAACGGCAACTGGGAGCTGGCCATGACCGACGCCGCCCTGGGCATCTCCGTCTTCCTGGAGGACCGGGCCGTCTTCGAGGAGTCGCTGGAGCGGTTCCGGGAGCGCGTCCCGGCGTACTTCTACCTCAAGCGGGACGGCGCCCACCCGCTGGCCCCGCCGCGCACCGCCATCGACTCCCCGGACAAGGTCGCGGCGTACTGGTTCGGCCAGGGGACGTACGTCGACGGCGTCGCCCAGGAGACCTGCCGCAACCTCATGCACGTCGGCTACGCGCTCGCGGCCGCCGCGCACATCGCCGAGACGGCCTGGCACCAGGGCGTCGACCTGTACGGGGAGCAGGGCGAGCGGCTCCGGGCGGCACTGGAGTTCCACTCCAGGTACCAGCTGGGCGAAGAGGCCCCCGGGTGGCTGTGCGGCGGCAAGCTGGAGCGCACGATGGGGCCCGACCTGGAAGTCGCGCTCCAGCACTACGCGGTGCGGACGGGGGCGAAACTCCCGTACACCCGTGAGCTGGTCGAGAAGACGCGGCCGGCCGGGACGGACGACCTGTTCGTCGCGTGGGAGACCCTCACCCACGGGGAGCCGGTGCCGGTCGCCTGAGGCGCGGGCGGGGCGGGGGCGGGGCGGACCGCGGCGGCGCGCCGCGGCCGCGGGCGTGGTCGTTCTCGGGTCAGGCGTCCACGGGGTGCCAGGCCGGGCCGTCCCCGCCCTGCCGCACGTGCCCGAACGCCACGTCGGCGAAGTGGATGCCGAAGCCGATGGTGTCCGGCTCCGCCAGCTCGGCCACGAGCCGGCGGCGGTGGACGGCGGTCCGGGCGAGGTCGTGGTCGAACGCCGAGGACCAGTCCGGGTGATCGATCTGGAGGGGCGAGTGCACGGCGTCACCGAAGGCGATCAGGCGCCGCCCGCCCCCGGTGATCACGTACTCGGCGTGCCCGACGGTGTGGCCGGGGGTGATCCGCACGTGGACGCCCGGGAAGACCTCCTGGCCGTCCGTGAGGGTGCGCACGCGCGGTGCGAGGGCGGCGACCCGCTCGCTCGTGCCCTCGGCCGCCAGCAGGTCGAGCCGGTCCCACTCGGGCTCGGCGATCAGGAACTCGGCGCGCGGGAAGAGGGGCAGCCCGCTGTCGGGGGAGGGGTGGACGGCCCAGCCGATGTGGTCGGAGTGGAGGTGGGTGAAGGCCACCGCCTCGATGTCCTCGGGGGCGCGGCCGAGTGCGGCCAGGCTGTCGGGGAGGGCGCCTCCGTGGATCACGCCGAGGGGGCCGTCCGGGGCGCTGAACGTCTGCGGGCCGAAGCCCGCGTCGATCAGCAGGGCCCGGCCGCCGTGCTCCACCAGCAGGCCGCCGACGCCCGCCACGAGGTGGCCCGTGCCGTCCAGGTACTCCGGGTGGGCGGCCCATACCTCGTCGGTGGTGTCGGGGAGCAGGGGCAGCGGCCGGAGCCGTACGTCGCCGTCCGGCACGTAGGAGACCTTCGTGTCGCCCAGCCACAGGGAGCGGATGCCCGCGGGCCGGTGCAGTCGTTCGTCGTGAGTCGTCGTCAGATCGGGCATGGGAACTCCTGTGTGAGTGGTCGTCAGGCCGCCTCGGACCGGTCTGCCGAGGTGGTGGGGCCAACCATAAGCATCAAGCTTGAATCATTCAAGTTGTAAATATTCTGGCTTGAGGGACTTGATAAACTGGCCCCATGACGACACCTCCCGAGCGCCAGGCCATTGCCGAGCGGCAGCTGTGCGGGCTGGTGGACGGGCTGGCCCACCGGATCGCCGAGCACGTACGCGAGCGCGCCACCACGCTGGGCCTCACCGCGTCCCAGGCCACCGCGCTGCGCGAGATGAGCGGGCCGATGACCATGCGGGAGCTCGCCGAGCGCATGAGCTGCGAGCCGTCCAACGCCACCTTCGTCGTCGACAAGCTGGAGAAGCAGCACCTGATCGAGCGCCACCCGCACCCCACCGACCGCCGCGCCAAGCAGCTCGTCCTCACGCCCGAGGGGGCCGACCTGCGCGCCAGGCTCCTCGACCTCCTCTCCGTGGATTCGCCGGTGTCCGGGCTGGGCCCGGAGGAGCAGGACGTGCTGCGGAGCCTGCTGGAGCGGGTCGTCACCTCCCGTTGACCGGCCGCGTAGGGTCGGGCGCATGACGATCGTGGAGCTGGGCAGGGCGAGGTACGTCAGTCTCACCACCTTCCGCAAGAACGGCACGGCCGTGGCCACGCCGGTGTGGGCGGTGGCGGACGGCGACGAGCTGTACGTGTGGACGCGCGACGACGCGTGGAAGGTGAAGCGGATCCGCAACGACGGCCGGGTCACGGTCGTGGCCTGCGACGTACGCGGGAACGTGGCCGACGGGGCCGCGGTCTACGAGGGCGAGGCGCGGCTGCTGGACGACGCGGGGCTCAAGCGGGTGCGGAAGCTGATGCTGCGCAAGTACACCTGGCAGTTCTGGCTGCTCGACGTGCCGGCCGCCATCGTCCGGCGCGGGCGGCCTCACACCGCGATCGCGGTCAGGCTTGCCCCGCCCGCCGCCAAGCTTTGAGACTCCTGTAGCCCGCCCGTAACACCCGTGCGGTCCAATGCGGGGATGGAGACCGCGATTTCGCAGGTGATCGGCCAACTCTCCGGATACATGCGGGGATTGACGCAGCGACTGGATCCCGGGACGGGCTGGTACGGGGAGTTCCTGCGGCGGGACCCGGAGGGGATGCGGGCCTGTCTGGACGGGGCCGCGATGCCTCCCTGGGACGTACTGGAGTCACTGCTCGGCGACTTGGCCGCCACGACCGGTGCGGTGGCGATCGCCCGGGAGACGCAGTACGCGGCCGGTCTGCGGGCCGCCGCGGTCGGGGTCTGGGACCGGCTGCCGGGCGGGGTGGAGGAACTGCGCACCCTCCTCGCCTCGGCCGCCGAGCAGCAGGCCCGGGCCCGGGCGGCCCTGCGCGTGCTGTCGGCGCGGCTCGCGGAATCGGCGGACCCGGCGGAGGCGGAGGCCCTGTCCCGGGAACTCTCCTGGACCCGCGACGACGCCGCCCGCGCCGCGGCCCGCCACGAGGACCTGGCGGCCCGCCTGCACGCGGTGACCCCGGGACCCGACCGCAGCCCCGGACACCCGGCGCCGCCGCAGCCGGACCCCCTGAACGCCGTACCCGCACAGCGTGCGGCGACCTCCCCGGGCACAACGCCCGCCACGGAGGCGGAGGCGGTGGCGGAGCCCGTCGGGCGGGCCGAGGGGCGGTGGCTGCGCGGTGCGCGGCGCAGCGGCGGGGCCCGCTACGGGGGTGCGTCAGCACCGGAAGCCCGGGCGGCGGCCGTGCCCCCGGGGCATCCGGCGTCCGGCACGCCGCTGCGCGGCGCCCGCTTCGGGAGGCCCGCCCGCACGGGGTCCGACCCCGCCCCGGCGGGGGAACCGGGGCCGGCGCCGGACACTCCGGCAGGCGGGTCCGGCCACGCCGGCCGGGCTCCCGGAGGCCTGCGCGAGCCCGCCCGCGGGGGCTCCGAAGTGCCGGATCCGGGGCAGCCGTCCGCCGCCACCGGCCACGGCGGACGCGGGCCCGGCGCCCCGGACGGGGCGCCCCTCCCGGGAGCCGGGGGGTTCGTGGAGGGACTCGTGGCCCTGCGGGGGCAAGGGCGGAGCGGGGAGGCGCACGCCTTGCTCTGCGAGGCCGCCGCCGGGCCCGCCGAGCGGCTGGCGCTGCTGGGGGAGGAGCTGGTGCGGGCCGGGCTGTCCGCGGACTGGGCCACCCTGCTCTGGGAGGCGGCCTCCCTGCCGCCGGCCCGGTTCGCCGCGGCCGCCGCCGTGCTCGGGCCGGCCGACCGCGACGCCCTGCTGCGCCAGGGCGCGGCCCGTCCGGCCGCCGAGATCGCCGAGATCGCCCTGGTCCTCGGGGAGTCCGGTCACACCCCGGAGGCCGACGCCCTGCTCGCCGCCTTCGTCCGGGTCCGCACCGCCGAGGAGTCGGCCCGGCTCGCCCGCCGGGATCCCCGGTGGTTCGCGCCCCGGCTGCTCCGCGCCGCCGAAGCCCTCTCGGGGCCTCATCACCGTGACCTGTTGCACGCCCTTCGAGTCGCGAATCTGCCCGTCTCCTGACCGGAAACGACCACGTGCCGACGTAACTCCTGCGTTTGCTGATCGACTACTCCAACCGTGCAAGGCGGTCTTGCCCCCGGCCTGGCCGAGGCCTACCTTCAACTCCCTACGCGCAGCCATCTGCACCCTCTACGTGCGTAGAAGCCGGCGTACCCGTCGCGAGGAGCAGCTCATGGCCCAAGTCGTCCGCGCCGCACTCGTCCAGGCCACCTGGACCGGAGACACCGAGTCGATGATCGCCAAACACGAGGAGCACGCCCGCCGGGCCGCCGCCCAGGGCGCGCAGATCATCGGCTTCCAGGAAGTCTTCAACGCCCCCTACTTCTGCCAGGTCCAGGAGCCCGAGCACTACCGGTGGGCCGAGGCCGTCCCCGACGGCCCCACGGTCCGGCGGATGCAGGACCTCGCCCGCGAGACCGGCATGGTGATCGTCGTGCCGGTCTTCGAGCTGGAGTCCGAGGGCTTCTACTACAACACCGCCGCGGTCATCGACGCCGACGGCAGCTACCTCGGCAAGTACCGCAAGCACCACATCCCCCAGGTCAGGGGCTTCTGGGAGAAGTACTACTTCCGCCCGGGCAACCTCGGATTCCCCGTCTTCGACACCGCCGTGGGCAAGGTCGGCGTCTACATCTGCTACGACCGCCACTTCCCCGAAGGCTGGCGGGAACTCGGCCTCGCCGGAGCCCAGTTGGTCTACAACCCGTCCGCCACCTCCCGCGGGCTCTCTGGGTACCTGTGGCAGCTGGAGCAGCCCGCCTCCGCCGTCGCCAACGAGTACTTCGTCGCCGCCATCAACCGCGTCGGCCAAGAGGAGTACGGCGACAACGACTTCTACGGCACCAGCTACTTCGTCGACCCGCGCGGCCAGTTCGTCGGGGAGGTCGCCAGCGACAAGGAGGAGGAACTCCTCGTCCGCGACCTCGACTTCGACCTCATCAAGGAGGTCCGCGACCAGTGGGCCTTCTACCGCGACCGCCGCCCCGACGCCTACGGAGGACTCGTACAGCCGTGACCAACCCGATCCCCCTGCACAGCCGGCACCGCTCCGTCCTGCCCGACTGGCTCGCGCTCTACTACGACCGCCCCATCGAACTCACCCACGGCGAGGGCCGCCACGTCTGGGACGCGGACGGCAACCGCTACCTCGACTTCTTCGGCGGCATCCTCACCACGATGACCGCCCACGCCCTGCCCGAGGTCACCAAGGCCGTCGCCGAACAGGCCGGGCGGATCATCCACTCCTCCACCCTGTACCTCAACCGCCCGATGATCGAACTGGCCGAGCGGGTCGCGGCGCTGTCCGGCATCCCCGACGCCCGGGTCTTCTTCACCACCTCCGGCACCGAGGCCAACGACACCGCCCTGCTGCTCGCGACGACGTACCGCCGCTCCAACCAGATCCTGGCGATGCGCAACAGCTACCACGGCCGGTCCTTCTCCACCGTCTCGATCACCGGCAACCGCGGCTGGTCCCCGACCAGCCTCTCGCCGCTCCAGACGTACTACGTCCACGGCGCGGTCCGCACCCGCGGCCCCTTCGCCCACCTCGACGACACCGCCTTCACCGCCGCGGCCCTCGCCGACCTGGAGGACGTGCTCGGCCAGGCGCGGGGCGGGGTCGCGGCCCTCATCGCCGAACCGGTGCAGGGCGTGGGCGGGTTCACCTCGCCGCCCGACGGGCTCTACGGGTCCTTCCGCGAGGTCCTCGACCGGCACGGCATCCTCTGGATCAGCGACGAGGTGCAGACCGGCTGGGGCCGTACCGGCGAGCACTTCTGGGGCTGGCAGGCCCACGCCCAGAACGGCCCGCCGGACATCATCACCTTCGCCAAGGGCATCGGCAACGGCATGTCCATCGGCGGATTCGTGGCCCGCGCCGAGGTGATGAACTGCCTCGACTCCAACTCCATCTCCACCTTCGGCGGTTCACCGGTCACGATGGCCGCCGGCGTGGCCAATCTCGCCTACCTCCTCGAACACGACCTCCAGGGCAACGCCCGCCGCGTCGGCGGCCTGCTGCTGGAGCGGCTGCGGGCCATCGCGGCGACCGTGCCCGCGGTACGGGAGGTGCGCGGCCGGGGCCTGATGGCCGGCCTGGAGCTGACGAAACCCGGCACCGACCAGGCCGACCCGGACGCGGCCGCCGCCGTACTGGAGGCCGCCCGGGCCGGCGGCCTGCTGCTCGGCAAGGGCGGCGGCCACAACACCAGCGTGCTGCGCATCGCGCCGCCGCTCTCCCTCACCGTCGCCGAGGCGGAAGAGGGCGCCGAGATCCTCGCCGAGGCCCTCAGAAGCATCGCCTAGCACCGGGGGAGACGTACATGACCATCCGCACCCTCATCCGCGGCGGGCTCGTCATCACCGCATCCGACGAGCTCCACGCCGACGTGCTGATCGAGGACGGCCGGGTCGCCGCCCTCGCGGCACACGGCACGGCGGCCGCCGAGACCTGGACGGCCGACCGGACGATCGACGCGAGCGGGAAGTACGTCATCCCCGGCGGGGTCGACGCCCACACCCACATGGAGCTGCCCTTCGGCGGCACTTCCGCATCCGACACCTTCGAGACCGGCACCCGGGCCGCGGCCTGGGGCGGCACCACCACCATCGTGGACTTCGCCGTCCAGACGCCGGGGCACGCCCTGCGCGAGGGCCTCGACACCTGGTACGCCAAGGCCGACGGCCAGTGCGCCGTCGACTACGCCTTCCACATGATCCTCTCGGACGTCAACGAGCGGACCCTGAAGGAGATGGACCACCTGGTGGGGGAGGGGGTCACCTCCTTCAAGCTGTTCATGGCCTACCCCGGGGTCTTCTACAGCGACGACGGCCAGATCCTGCGCGCGATGCAGCGGGCCTCGGGCAACGGCGGGCTGATCATGATGCACGCCGAGAACGGCATCGCGATCGACGTGCTCGTCGAACAGGCCCTGGCCCGAGGGGAGACGGACCCCCGCCACCACGGCGAGGTCCGCAAGGTCCTGCTGGAGGCGGAGGCCACGCACCGCGCGATCCAGCTCGCGCGGGTCGCCGGCTCGCCGCTGTACGTGGTCCACGTCTCGGCGGAGGAGGCGGTGGCCGAGCTGGCGGCGGCCCGCGACAAGGGTCTCCCCGTCTTCGGCGAGACCTGCCCGCAGTACCTCTTCCTGTCCACCGACAACCTCGAAGAGCCCGACTTCCAGGGCGCCAAGTACGTCTGCTCGACCCCGCTGCGGCCCCGCGAGCACCAGGCGGCGCTGTGGCGGGGGCTGCGGACGAACGACCTCCAGGTGGTGTCCACCGACCACTGTCCGTTCTGCTTCCGGGGCCAGAAGGAGCTGGGCCGGGGCGACTTCTCGAAGATCCCCAACGGTCTCCCCGGTGTGGAGAACCGTATGGACCTCCTCCACCAGGCCGTCCTGGACGGGCACATCAGCCGCCGCCGCTGGATCGAGATCGCGTGCGCGACCCCGGCCCGGATGTTCGGCCTCTACCCGCAGAAGGGCACCATCGCGCCGGGCTCCGACGCCGACATCGTCCTCTACGATCCGCACGCCGAGCAGGTCATCTCCGCCGAGACGCACCACATGAACGTGGACTACTCGGCGTACGAGGGCAGGCGGATCACCGGACGCGTCGACACGGTCCTCTCGCGCGGCGAACTCGTCATCGAACGGCGCGAGTTCACCGGCCGGGCCGGGCACGGGGCCTTCATCCACCGCTCCACCTGCCAGTACCTGTAAGCACCGCACGCAGCAAGGAGCAGCCAGCCATGGACTTCGGCCTCGTCCTGCAAACCGATCCGCCCGCCTCCCAGGTGATCAGCCTCATGAAGCGCGGCGAGCGCAACGGCTTCCGCTACGGCTGGACCTTCGACTCCGCGGTGCTCTGGCAGGAGCCGTTCGTCATCTACAGCCAGATCCTGGCCAACACCCAGCGCATGCACGTCGGTCCCATGGTCACCAACCCGGGCACCCGCACCTGGGAGGTGACCGCCTCCACCTTCGCGACGCTGAACGACATGTACGGCAACCGCACGGTCTGCGGGATCGGCCGCGGCGACTCGGCGATGCGGGTCGCCGGACGCGCGCCCAACACCCTGGCCCGCCTCGGCGAGGCCATCGAGGTCATCCGGGACCTGGCGGAGGGCCGGGAGGCGCAGGTGGACGGCAACCCCATCCGGATCCCCTGGATCACGGACGGGAAGCTGCCCGTCTGGATGGCCGCGTACGGGCCCAAGGCCCTCGCCCTGGCAGGGCAGAAGGCGGACGGGTTCATCCTCCAGCTCGCCGACCCCTACCTCACCGAATGGATGATCAAGGCGGTCCGCCAGGCTGCCGTGGAAGCCGGCCGCGATCCCGCCTCGATCACCATCTGCGTGGCGGCCCCGGCGTACGTGGGGGACGACCTCGCGCACGCACGCGACCAGTGCCGCTGGTTCGGCGGGATGGTCGGCAACCACGTCGCCGACCTCGTCTCCCGCTACGGCGAACACTCCTCGATGGTCCCGGACGAACTCACCGAGTACGTCAAAGCCCGCCAGGGCTACGACTACAGCCACCACGGCCGCGCCGGAAACCCCTCCACCGACTTCGTCCCCGACGAGATCGTCGACCGCTTCTGCCTCCTGGGCCCGGCCGAGGCGCACATCGAGAAGCTCCGCGCCCTGCAAGCCCTCGGCGTCGACCAGTTCGCCGTGTACAACATGCACGACGCCCGGGAAACGACCATCGACGCGTACGGCGCCGACGTCATCCCGGCACTGAACGGCTGACGGCGCAGGCGCAGCACCCGGACGCGCCGAGAGGACAGGACCGACCGAGACGAGACGAAGGGGAAAGCCATGAGCACACAGACCCCACCCGCTCCGTACCCGAACCTCCTGCGCTGGTTCGGCGGCGAGATACCCGATACGGGGAAGATAGCCGCCGAGATCAGCACCATGACCGGGAACGGGCACTATGCGCGCCTCGTGACGGTCCTGGACCTGGTCGACGAACTCGCGGCCCTGGGCGCCGCCCTGCAGCCTTCCTTCCCGGGCGTCGATGTCCGCGCGCCCGTCCTCGCCGCCCCCGTCCAGCCCCTGCAGCCCCTGGGACGGCCCGTGCTCGAAACCGCGGGGGCGCACTGCCTTACCTCCATCGCGCTCGGCGAGCCCGCAGACGCCTTCAACGCCGTCTTCTTCTCCGTGGTCGGCGACGCCCTCCGGTACAAGAAGGCCGCCGTGTACGCGACGGTCGCCGGGCAGCGCGTCGAGCTCGGGGCCACCGCGAGCGGGGAGCTGTTCTGCACCAGCCCCGCCCACGCGCTGAAGTACTGGCTCCGCAAGGGCAACGCCTACGCGAAGATCCCGCAGATCGTCGGGGTCACCCCGGGCGGGCAGGCCGGGGGGTACAACGCACTGAGCGCCGTGGGCAGCGACGTCTGGCAACACGACTTCGGCGGAGACCTCACCAACCCGAGGGGCGTGGTGGCGGCCATAGCGAAGAGCGGGGCCTTCGGGACGATCGTCTGGGGCACGCCGTACTGCACGGCCGGCTGGGTCGACTCCCTGACACCGACGCTCACTACCCAGGGCACCATCACCCTCCCGACGGGTTCTGTCACGATCGGGCAGAACGTCCACTCCACGGCGATGGTGGGCAGCGCCTGGGTGGTCGGGAAGAAGCTCGCCGACTGCAAGCCGGCCTTCTTCCCACCGGCCTGGGAAGCCGACGTCAAGGCCACGCTCTGCCCCCTCGCGGCGGGGCACGCCGATCTGACGGCGATCAGAAGGTACTGCGACCTGCTGCTGCAGGCGGGCTTCGTCCAGGAGCCGAACCCCGACCTGAACGCTCGGATCCGCCACCTCATCACCCACCACCCCGCCGAAAAGCAGAGGCTGCAGGCGCTCCCCAACATCCAGAAGTACTACGCGAACCTCTTCTGATCGCAGAGCCCGGTGCCGGCCCGCGGTCAGGCCGGCACCGGGCCGTCGATCACGGCGGAACCGAGCATGGCACCCCCGCCGGGCCCGTGCCTCTCGGCAGGTTGCACGAAGTCGGGGGTCCGTGCTTGCCGCGCTTGCCCAGAGACGGGCTTCGGGCCGTGGCCCCAGGATGTGCCGTCAGACAAGGAGTGAGCCGGACGTACGGTCCGGTTCACCATGACGGCATCGGGAGTCCGCTGTGCTCTGGAAGAAACTGCTCGTCCCCCTGACCGCCTCCCTGCTCCTGCTGACGGCCCCGGCCGGCGCGGGCACGGCGGCGGCCTCCACCGGAACCGGGGCGGCCCCGGCCGGGGCGGCATCGACCGACTACGGCGCCCCCGGTCCCTACGCCACCGAGGTGGAGGTCGGGGCGGTGACCACCCTGTACTACCCGCGCGACATCGCGACCAGCGACCGCCGCCACCCCGTGATCGTGTGGGGGAACGGGACCTTCGCCTTCCCCGTCGTCTACCGCGAGCTGCTGCTGCACTGGGCCAGTCAGGGCTTCATCGTCGCCGCCGCCAACACCCCGCAGTCCAACCTCGGCATCTCCATGCGGGCCGGCATCGACCTGCTCACCCGCCGCGACGCCGATCCCGGCAGCCCCTTCCACGACCGCGTCGACCTGGAGCACATCGGCGCCTCCGGCCACTCGCAGGGCGGAGCCGCCGCCATCGTCGTCGGGGCGGACCCGCGGATCGACACCGTCCTGCCCATCCAGCCCGGGCCGCTCGCCGACATCGACGGCGTGCGCGTACCCGCGCTCCTCCTGGCCGGGCAGAAGGACAGCATCGTCTTCCCCTTCCTCGTCAAGGCCTTCTACGACGACGCCGACCACATCCCGGCCGTCTACGGGGAACTGCGCGGCGCCGACCACTTCACCGTCGTGGGCGACCCCGGCCCGTTCGCCGCGCCCACCACCGCCTGGTTCAAGGCCCACCTGATGGGGGACCAGGCGGCGCGCGCCCGGTTCCTCGGGCCGGGCTGCGGGATCTGCACCGACACCGGCACCTGGTCCGACGTCCGCCGCAACACCCTCGCCACCCGGTGACCGGTACGGACGCCGGTACCGGGACCGATGCCGCCCGGGACATCCTCGCGACCACCGGTCAGGGCAAGGTCCGGGGCCGGTACCGGCACGGGGTCGCCGCCTTCCTCGGCATCCCGTACGCCGCCCCGCCCTTCGGCGCCCACCGCTTCCGCGCCCCCGCCCCCGCCGAGCCCTGGGAAGGGGTGCGGGACGCGCTGGAGTACGGGCCCACCGCACCCAAGCGCCCGTACCGTCCGCCCCTGGACCGGCTGATCCCCGATCCGGACATCGCCGGTGACGACTGCCTCAACCTCAACGTCTGGACGCCGTCCGTCGGCGCCGGCCGGCTGCCCGTCATGGTCTGGATCCACGGGGGCTCCCTGCGCAACGGCTCGTCGAGCCTCCCGCTCTACGACGGGCGTGCCTTCGCCCGCGACGGGGTGGTCCTCGTCTCCGTCAACTACCGGCTGGGCGTCGAAGGGTTCGGGGTCTTCCCCGACGCCCCCGACAACCGCGGCCTCCTCGACCAGATCGCGGCCCTGACCTGGGTCCGTGACAACATCGCCGCCTTCGGCGGAGATCCGGCGAGGGTGACCGTGTGCGGGGAGTCCGCCGGCGCGATCGCCATCGCGGCCCTCATGACGAGCCCCCGCGCGGCCGGACTGTTCCGCAGGGCGGTCCTGCAGAGCGGCCCGCCGCACACGGTGCCGCGCCGCGCCGGCGCGAAGGCCGTGCGGGCGATGGCGAAGAGGCTGCGGATCCCGGCCACCGCCGAGGCGTTCGCGGCGGTGGACCGGGACCTGCTGCTGGACGCGCAGGCCGCCGTGGTCGACCGGTCGGACCCCATCGGCGGCGGCCCGGGATTCCACATCGTGACCGACGGCGACGTGGTCCCCGCCGACCCGGCCCTGCCCCGGGCGGACCTGCTGCTGGGCTGCAACCGGGAGGAGTACCGGCTGTGGTTCGTACCCGGCGGAACCGTCGACCGGATCAGCCGGCTCACCCTGCGGCTGGCCCTGCTGAAGTTCCGCGTCCCCCACCGGGTGGCACGGCTGTACCGGGCCACCCGGCCGGACGCCACACCCGGTGAGATCCTCGGAGAGATGGCCACCGACCTGCTGCTGCGGGGGCCGCTCAACCGGCTCGCCGACTCCCGGCCCGAGCGCACCTTCGTCTACGAATTCGCCTGGCGCTCACCCGTGATGGGGCTCGGGGCCTGCCATGCGCTGGAACTCGGCTTCGTCTTCGACAACCTGGGAGCCGCCGAGGACCTGACCGGGCCCGGCGCCCCCCAGCCCCTGGCCGACTCCATGCACCGGGCCTGGGTCGCCTTCGCCGCGACCGGGGACCCCGGCTGGCCCGGCTGGAACGCGGACCGGCCGGTCATGGTCTTCGACCACCCCGGTGCAGGCCCGGCCCTCGCACCACGGCACGAGGAACTCCGGGCCTGGCTCTGACCCGGGGATCCGCCTCAGCCGGTGGCCTCGCGGTGATCCGCGGTCCCGGCCAGGTCCCTGGCGACGAGCGCCGCCTCGATCAGCCGCGCCTGCGCGGGGACCGCGAGGTCGAGGCCGGTCAGCGCACTCACCCGCTGCAACCGGTAGTCCAGCGTGTTGCGGTGCACGCACAGCTCCGACGCCGTCCGGCGGCGGCTCTGCCCCTGCTCCACGAACACGCGCAGCGTCCGGAGCAGGAAGGGGTGCTCGTCCAGGGGATCGAGTTTGGCCGCGAGCCGCACGAGCCCGTCCCCGGGGCGCGCGATCTGGTGCTCCAGCAGGACGTCGTCGAGGCGGTAGCACCCGGGCGGGCGGCGCAGACGTCGTACGAGATCCAGTACGCGACCGGCCTCCTGCGCCGCCGCCGGGACGGCCGCCGGGCCGCAGGAGCGGGCTGCGGCGGCGAGCACGGACTGCCCCGCGTCCTTCTCCAGCCGGGCCACCAGGCCCGGTACGTCGGGCCGGCCCGGCAGGAGGGCGATGCCGGCGACGTGGTCCATCAGCACGGGGGTCCCCGTGAAGGCGTCGAGCGAGGACTGCACCAGCCTCGCCGGCGGATCGGCCGCGAACGCGAAGGCGACCACCTCGTGCTCACCCGCCACGTCCATCCGTGCCACGTCCGCCAGTTCCTCGTGGGGGCGTCCCGCCAGCAGGGCGCCGAGCAGGGCTCGCCGTACCCGCTTGTCCTCGCTGTGGAGGTCGTCCCGGGCGTTCTGGTGGGCGAGGACGACCGCGGGCAGCGCGGCGTGCAGGCAGGCCAGCAGCGTGCCGCCCGCACCGGCCAGCTCACCCGGCTCCGCGACCTCCGCCAGCGTCTGCCACCACACCTCGGCGCCGATCAGGTACGCGGTGATCACCGCTTCGAGGGGGACGCGCTCCTCGGCCCGGCGCGCCGACCACTCGATGAGCCGGGTCACGTCGCCCGGACCCATCGCACCCGCGCCGCCCTCGCGCAGCGCCCTGAGCAGCAGAGCGTTCACCGCCGCGATGGACCGCGCCACTTCGCCCTGGAGCGCGGCCCGGGGCAGCGCCCCGTAGAACGGCGCCTCCGCCGCACAGCGCGCGACCACGACGGCGGTGAGGTCACCGGCCCGGGCGGCCATCCGGGCGTGCAGGTCCGACATCGGCGCATCGTCACACCGCCCCGGCCGCGCCGTCAATCGGGCGCGGGGAAGCCGTCCGGTCACGCCCTTCTCCTTCGTGCACCCGCCCGCCCGCCCGGGCGGGCCGGTGGGCCCCGCAAAGGGGACCTTCACGGCCGGCCTTGCCGCGGGCATGCTCCTCGCGGGCCCCGGCGACGGCCTTTGCCGCCGCCGGGAGCCCGGTGGTTCACCGGGAGCCGCGGACCTCCACCGTTCCGCTCCATGACGGGGCGCCGGCCGAGCGGCCTACGATGATCCGGTACGTCCCGGGCTCCGTGCACCAGGCCGCCCGGGCCTCCGACCAGTGCCGCAGCGCGCCGGCCGGGACCTCCACGACGGCGGTCGACGACGCGCCGGCTTCCGCGTGGACCGCGGCGTAGCCGGCGAACCAGCGGACCGGTCGCTCGACGGCGGAATCAGGGCGGGCGAGGTACACCTGCACCACCTCGCGGCCGGCCCGGTCGCCCGTGTTGCGCACCTGGACGCGGACCGTGAACGAGGAGCCCTCCGTGACCTCCGCCGGGGCGTGGACCGTGCCGTACTCCCAGGTGGTGTAGCCCAGGCCGTGCCCGAACCAGTAGGCGGGACGCCGCCCGGTGCGGAGCCAGGCCCGGTGCCCGATGTGCAGGCCGTCGTCGTAGGCGAGGCGCCCGTCGACCGGGTGCGCGTGGGTGACGGGCGCGTCGGCCAGGGCGGCCGCCCACGTGGTGGGGAGGCGGCCGCCCGGCTCGGCGTCCCCGAACAGGACGTCGGCGAGCCCGGCACCCGCCTCCTGCCCGGGGAACCAGGTGAGCAGCACCGCGCCCACCTCGTCGCGCCAGGGCAGTTCGACGGGGCCGCCGCTGTTGACCACGGCGACGGTGCGCCGGTTGACGGCCGCCACGGAGCTAACCAGCTCGTCCTGGTGGCCGCCCAGGCAGAGGTCGCCGCGGTCGTGGCCCTCGGTCTCGGTGTGTTCGGTCGTGCCGACGACCACGATCACGGCGTCCGCGTCGCGGGCCGCCCGCACCGCTTCGGCGAGCGCGGCCGCCACCCCGGGCTCCGGCGCCGCCGCCGCGACGACCGTGGCGCGCCCGGCCCCGGGGACCAGCTCCCGCCGGGCCGTCAGGAGGACGGGTTCCGTGGTGTCCAGGGTCGCCCGCACCGTGTGGAGGGGCGGGTTCACATGGACGACGGCCGGGTCGTCGGTGGTGCACGGGAACGCGCCGTCCAGTACGGTCCGTTCGCCGAGGGTCAGGCTCATGCGGCCGAAGCCGGCGATGCCGAAGGTCCATTCCCCCGTCGCGGTCGGCCGTACGAGCGCGCTGATCTCCACCGTTCGCGCGTCGGGCGTCACGGGGGGCTCCAACTGGCGCCCTGACAGCCGGTGTTCCGCATGCAGCTCGCGGCCCGCCTCGTCCAGCAGGCGCAGCAGCACGCCGGGCCGTCCCGATCGCGGGTCGCTGCACCAGCCGGTGTCGAGGGGCGCCGGGGGGACGTCCAGTCCCGGACCCGGTACGTGCACGACCCGGGCCAGGCCCTCCAGCCGGGCCCGGATCCCGTCGAGCGGAGTGACCGCGTGCGCGGGGAAGACCCCTGCGCTGCCTCCGCCCTGGAGGCGCGGGGAGTCGGCGTGCACGCCGATGACGGCGACCTCCGCCAGCGCGGACGGGTCGAGCGGGAGCACCGCGCGGTTGCTCAGCAGCACGGATCCGGCGGCCGCGGTGCGGCGCAGCAGCGTCCGCGTGTCCTGCGGCCCGAACGCCGGGGTGCGCGGGGGCCGGTGCGGTTCGAGTGCCCCCACGCGTCCGGCCAGCCGCAGCAGGCGCCGCACCTTCTCGTCGACGGCCCGCTCGGGGACGTGGCCGTCCTGTACGGCCCGGACGAGGGAAGCCTCCCACGGGCCGTGCGGTCCCGGCATCGCCAAGTCCAGTGCGCCGAGCGCCGGTTCCAGGGCCGACCGCAGGGCGCCCCAGTCGGAGACCACCACCCCGTCGAAGCCCCACTCGCCCTTGAGGGGTTCGGCGAGCAGTGGACTGGCGGTCATCGTCGCCCCGTTCACACCGTTGTAGCCGGCCATCACCAGCCACACGCCCGCCCCCACGGCGGCCTCGAACGGAGCCAGGTACACCTCCCGCAGCACCCGCTCGCAGGCACGTACGTCCACGTGCATCCGGCCGGTCTCGGAGTCGTTGGCCACGTAGTGCTTGGCCGTGGCGGCCACCCCCGCCGCCTGGATGCCCCGTACGAGCGCCGCGCCCGTGCGGCCCGTCAGTACGGGATCCTCCGAGAAGCACTCGAAGTGGCGGCCGCCCAGCGGCGTGCGGTGCAGGTTGAGCGTCGGCGCCAGGACGACGTCCACGCCCTTGCGCACCGCCTCCGAAGCGAGCAGGCCCCCCAGCTCCTCGACCAGGTCCTCGTCCCACAGCGCGCCGATCGCGGACGCCGAGGGCAGCAGCGCGGAGGTGAGCCGCTCGTCCCAGGCCTCCCCCCGCACCCCTGCCGGGCCGTCGGATGTCACCATCTCCCGCAGCCCGACCGCCTGTTCGCCGGCGGTCCGCCACGTCGTGGCCCCGGACAGCAGCCGTACCTTCTGTGTCAGGTCGAGCTTGTCCAGCAGCCGGTCGAGCACGTCCTCGCTCATCCCCACCCCATTCACGTCATCAGCAGGAGAGGGCCCGGCCCGCCCCGTTGTCCACACGGGGAGGGCCGGGCCCGTACGGAGGGCCGACCGGGTCAGGACGGCCGGTGCTCCGCGTTCAGGACCGCATCGTCAGCGGGTCAGCTGTAGATGCCGAACTCGTGGAGGGAGTAGCCCCATCCGGTGCCGCGGGCGGTCAGGTTCAGCCGCACGTGGCGGGCGCTCGCCGACACGTTGATCGTGTCGATGTCACCGTTGCCGGTCGTCGTGGAGTGCACCGTGCGCCAGTTGGTGCCGTCGTCGGAGAGCTGCACCTCGTAGGACTTGGCGTACGCGGGGTCCCAAACCAGCTGCAGGGTGCGGATCGCGGTGGAGGAACCGAGGTCCACGGAGATCCACTGCGGGTCGCTCCAGTCGCTGGCCCAGCGGGTGCCGGTGTTGCCGTCGGTCGCCTTGCCCGGCGCGCAGGGGCAGTCGCCGTACGAGGCCTGGAAGGAGGAGGCGGTCGTCGGCTTGTTCAGCGCCACGTTCGTGCCGCTCACGGGCGGGGCGACCACCTTGACGGACTTGGTCTCGATGCCCGCGTTGCCGCGGCCGTCCTCGGCCTGGATGTACACCTTCCAGACGCCGAGCTTCTCGGGAGCGGTGACCGCGAAGGTCCCGTTGCCCGTCGAGCGCCATTGCGCCTCGACCAGCCGCTTGTCGCCGTTCGCGTAGTTGCCGCTGAGGAAGATCTTGTACGTCAGCGGGTCGTTCTGCGGGTCGGTGATGTTGGCGCGGACGGTGAACTCACCGCCGGCCGGGGCGCCCGAGGCCTTGTCGACGACCATGTTGCTCACGACCGGCGGCGTGTTGTCGCCCGCGGTGGACCCGGTGTAGGCCTTCTTCACCGCGTAGTACGCCAGCGTCTTGAGCCCGTCGGGCAGCAGGTTGAACCAGATGCCGCCGAAGTCGTGCTCGATGCCGTAGTGGAACATCGTGGCGCCCAGGGCCACGCCCTGGTGGCCGGTGATGCAGTTCCACGCCTGCGTGTAGCCCTCGGCCTTCTGGACGTCGGTCTTCTGGTCGGGGATGCCGTTGGCGTCGTTCGGCACCTCCCACTCGCCGGCCGGGCCCGTCTCGGTGATGATGTAGGGCTTGGTGTAACCGCCGTCCACCCAGTCCTGCTTCACCCCGCAGATGTCTCCGTAGGAGTTCATCGAGTACAGGTCCAGGTCCGGGGCGTTGCGCTTGTAGTACGGCCACGCGCCCGTCCAGGCGTCGGTCGAGGTCACCGGGTGGTCCGGGTCGATGGAGTGGATCTTCTTCGCGACGTCGTTGACGAACGTGGTGTAGGCGTTGCGCTGCGCCTCCAGTTCGGTGCCGCTGTAGCAGTTCTGCAGGCCGAGGACGGACTCGTTGCCGACGTTCCACATCAGCGTGGCCGGGTGCGACTTGTAGGTGTCCACCCACTTCGCGAACTCGGTCAGCATGTTGCTCTTGTACGTGGCGTCGGTGACGTAGTTGACGCAGCCGCCCGAGCCGGGGCCGCCGCCGGGCTGCAGCCAGAACCCGTTGACGACCCGGATGCCGTTCGCCGCGGCCGTGTCCAGCAGGGGCTTGCTCGACGCGTCCGTGCCCCAGGTGCGGATGGTGTTGACGCCCATGGACTTCACGTCGGGCATGTACTTCGGGGCGTCCGCGAAGGACGGGCCCCAGGTGAGGCCCTTGACCGTGTACGGCTGCCCGCCGACGGTCAGCTGCCAGTTGCCCTGGGAGCCGGCCACGCGGACGGCGCCCTGGGCGGGGGGCTCCGTCGTGGTGGTGCCGTAGACCTGGAACTCCCAGAGGGAGTAGCCGTAGCCGCTGGAGCGGACCAGGCCGTTCATCCGCACGTACCGGCCGCTGCCGGAGATGGCGATCTCGTCGGTGCCGCCGTCGCTGCCGGTGACGGTCTTGGCCGTGCGCCAGTTCGCCCCGTCGTCCGAGACCTGGATCTCGTAGTTCTTGCCGAAGGCGCCCTCCCAGGTGAGGACGACGCGGCTGAGGTTGCGGCTCGCGCCCAGGTCGACCTGGATCCATTCGGCGTCGCGCCACTGGCTGGCCCAGCGCGTGCCGGTGAGGTTGCCGTCGAAGGCGGCGGCCGCGGAGTAGCCCTCGCCCTCCTGGGAGGAGGCGGTGGCCGGCTTGCCCTGGGAGAGCAGGGAGTCGGCGGCCACCGCGGTGGGGGCTGCGGCCAGGGTGAGCGAGGACGCGAGGAGCGCGCCCAGGGTGGCGAGGGCGGCCGCGCCGCGCGTGCGGCGGAGCGTGCTTCTCGTGGCGGGAGGGGGGAACATTGCGGCTCCTGGTGTGAGGGGGCCCCTGGGCCGGGGCGCGGAGATCGGTTCACCCGGCCCAGGGGAGTGGGTGCGGCTCCGGCGGGTCGGCGGAGGCCGGTCGTGCGGTGGGGCCGGTCGTGCGGTGGTGCCCCCGGGCCGCGGCGGCAGGGAGGAATCCGGGCCCGGGGTGTCGGGAGGCGGTTCCGCACAGGGGGCGGAACCGGCGGGGGAGGCCGGACGGCTCAGGGGTACGAGACCACCGTGGAGGGAACCGTCGAGGTGCCGGCGGGGACCGTGGACGCCCCGGTGTCGTTGATGACGTGCTCGTAGTGGCCGTTGCCGCCGAGCGACACCGTCAGGAGGCTGTGGAACTTGACGCCGGGCTTGACCGGGGCCTTGAAACCGTGGTCCTGGCGGATGTTCGGGTCCACGTTGTAGTTGCAGTAGCTGCCCAGGCCCCACGCCTCGTGGGTGGTGACCGAGTCGTCGACCCGGTAGGCGGCGTAGCCCTTGGTGGCGCCGTTCTGGATGGCGGCCTGGTTCGGGGCGTCGTAGGCCTTCTCGTTCTGGTAGAAGACCGTCTTGCCGCGCTCGCCGTACCACTCGACGTCGTACTTGTTGAAGTGCTCGACGAACAGGCCCGTGGCCAGGACGTCGTCACCGTTCACCCGCACCCCGTAGTCGGCGCGGTTGGTCTCCCAGCCCACGCCCTCGCCGTGGTCGGCGCGCCACACCCAGGTGTGGTCGACGATCGCGTCGTCGCTGTTGACGACCACGCTGGTGGTGGCCTTGCCGGGGCCCGCCCCGCCGACGCGGATGTACACGTCCTGCACGGTGGTGGGGTTGGCGGCGTGGTCGGCGGAGGAGTTCTGCGGGCCGAGTTCCAGCAGGGTCGGGGAGTTGACCGGTCCGGCATCGATCAGGAAGCCGGCGAGGCGGACGCCGTCGACGTCGGCGACCTTCATCGCGGTGACACCGTTGTCCGGGATGATCGTGGCGAGGCCGAGGCCGAGCACGATGGTGTTCGCGCGGTTCACGTTGATGGTCTGGTCGACGTGGTAGACGCCGGGTGTGAACAGCAGGTTCAGGCCCTGGGCCAGCGCCTGGTTGATCGTGGCGGCGGTGGCGCCGGGCTTGACCACGTAGAACTGGCTGAGCGGCACGGAATCGCCCTGCGGGGTGCCGCCCGCCCAGGTGGTGCCGCGGGCGTTGGTGCGCTTGGCCGGCGCGAAGACCTTGTACTCGTTCCCGTCGAGGTAGAGGTAGGGCTTCTCGCGGGAGACGGGCGTGGTGTCGAGCGTGGTGTAGCGGGGCTCGGGGAAGCCGGTGGCCGGAGCACCCTCGACGCCCGAGAAGGTCTGGTTCCACACGCTGTTGGACCAGCCGCCGATGGTGCTGTCGCGGGTGTACCACTGCTGCTGCGAGTAGTTGCCGATCTGGCCGTCGACCTTGGAGTCGGCGATGTAGCCGCCGCTGGCCCAGCCGTAGCCGTTCGGCGCCAGGTTGAGCGCGCCCTTGACGTGCATGCGGCGGAAGGACGACGCCTGCGAGACCGCCCACCGGTTGGTGCCGCTGACCGGGTTGACGGTCAGGCCCTCCGCACCGCGCCAGAAGTTCTGGGTCGCGTTGCCGTTGAACCAGCCCGCGTCGACCGTCACGTCACCGTTGATGGTGGTGTCGCCCGGGCGCAGGCCGAGGCCGGCGATCTGGGTGTAGAAGCCGATCTGGGCGTTGATGTTGTTGTACGTGCCCGGCTTGAGGAGGAAGGCGTGCCGGCCGCTGCCGAACTGCGCCGACTCCTGCTCCTGGAAGACCTGGTCCAGCTGGGCCTGGATGCCGGGGGTCGACGGATCCACGATGTGCACGTTCGGGCCGAGGTCGCCGCCGCCCGGCAGGGTCGGGCCGGTGCCTCCGCCGCTGGTGCCGAACACCTTGAACTCCCAGAGCGAGTAGCCGTAGCCGGTGGCCCTGGACACGCCCTGCATGCGGACGTAGCGGGCGGTCCCGGTGATGTTCACGGTCTCGGTGCCGCCGGCGCCGGTGGCCGTGGAGTAGGCCGTGGACCAGTCGGTGCCGTTGGTCGAAAGCTCGATCCGGTACGCCTTGGCGTAGGCGGCCTCCCACTGCAGGACGACCTTGCTCAGCTCGGTCGCGGCGCCGAGGTCCACCTGCAGCCACTGGGCGTCGGAGGCGGCGCTGGACCAGCGCGAGCCGTTGTTGCCGTCGACGGCGTCGGCCGCCGGGGTGCCGTAGTGCTCCTGGCTGGAGGCCGTGACCGCCTTGCCCTGGGAAACCGGCACGGGCTCGGCCGAGGCCGCGGGGACCGTCGGTGCCAGCGCGAGCAGGCCGCCGACGAGGGCGGTCGTGACCGCCCCGGCGATCCCCCTGCGGGTGGAGGCGGGACGTCGTCCGCGTGGCAACGCATCGACAGGTATGCCAGTGGGCATTGGTGCTCCTTTAACGAACCTGAAACGGGAGAGCGCTCTCCAGACCTTGCCCGTAACGCGATCGGCCGGTCAAGAACCGTGACGCCTTTTCTTTTGGCTTTCATTAAGTTCCGATAAGCGGGCAGCCGTAAGCAGCCCAAGGGTGGCCTCGGGCTGCTTACGGCTGCTGTGGGGTGGTGATGGCCCGGCTGCTGATCGGGCGACCCGGCGTGGCCGGGTCCGCGCCCGGGCGCACGGCAACCCTCCCGTGGGGAGCCGGGAGGGTGCTGGGCCCGGGATGCTCCGGAGCCACACCATAGGCACCGGCGCGCGCGGGCCGGTAGGCATGTGGCAGGGGAAGTTCCGGATGCTTGGTCCGGCTGCCCGGGAGCACCGCCGCGGGCTCGGCCGGGTGTTCCGGCCGAGCGTTCCGCGGGGTCGAGGGGCGAGGGCCCCGGGGCTCAGGCGGGGAGGGGGAAGGGGGTGGCGACGGCCTACGCGTGGAGCTCCCGGTGGCTGCGGACGATGTCCGCGTAGCGGCGGCCGCTGGTCTTCACGGTGCGCTGCTGGGTCGTGTAGTCGACGTGGACGAGGCCGAAGCGCTTGTCGTAGCCGTAGGCCCACTCGAAGTTGTCCAGCAGGGACCAGGCGTAGTAGCCGGCCAGCGGGGCGCCCTGGCGGACGGCGCGGGCGCAGGCCGCCAGGTGCTGCTCGAGGTAGGCGGTGCGCTCGGGGTCGTCGACCGCGCCGTCGGGGCCGACGGTGTCGGGGAACGCGGAGCCGTTCTCGGTGACGTAGAGCTTCTGCACGCCGTAGTCGTGGGTGAGGCGCAGCAGCAGGGATTCGATGCCGTTGGCGTCGATCTGCCAGTCCAGGCCGGTGCGCGGTACGTCCGGCAGGCGGACCTCGCGGGCGAAGGGGACCGGTCCGGCCGGGTCGTCGGCGACGGTGGCGGGGAAGTAGTAGTTGAGGCCGTGCCAGTCGAGGGGTGCGGCGATGGTCTCCAGGTCGCCGGGGCGCTCGGGCAGCTCCACGCCGTACAGCTCGCGCATGTCGGTGGGGAAGCCGCGCCCGTAGACGGGATCGAGCCACCAGCGGTTGGTGTGTCCGTCCATGCGGACGGCGGCGGCGACGTCCTCGGGGGAGTCGGAGACGGGTACCACCGTGGAGTGGTTGGTGACGAGGCCGATCTGCGCGCCGGGTGCTGCGGCACGGATGGCCTGCGCGGCCAGGCCGTGGCCCAGCAGGAGGTGGTAGGAGGCGCGGACGGCGGCGGTCAGGTCGGTCAGGCCGGGGGCCATGCGGCCCTCCAGGTGGCCGATCCAGCCCGAGCAGAGCGGTTCGTTGAGCGTCGCCCACTGGGTGACGCGGTCGCCGAGGCGCTCCGCGACGGCGGAGGTGTAGGCGGCCAGGTGCTCGGCGGTCTCGCGGACGGTCCAGCCGCCGCGGTCCTGCAGGGCCTGGGGGAGGTCCCAGTGGTAGAGGGTCACCGAGGGGGTGATGCCGGCTTCCAGGAGTCCGTCGACCACCTTGTCGTAGAAGTCGAGGCCCCGGGCGTTGACCGGTCCGGAGCCGTCGGGGACGATGCGCGGCCAGGCGATCGACATGCGGTAGGCGTTGGTGCCCAGCCGCTTCATGAGGGAGATGTCCTCGGGCCAGCGGTGGTAGTGGTCGCAGGCCTCGTCGCCGGTGTCGCCGTTGTCGACCTTGCCGGGGGTATGGGAGAACGTGTCCCAGATGGACGGACCGCGGCCGTCCTCCTTGACGGCTCCCTCTATCTGGTACGCGGAAGTGGCCGTGCCCCAGGCGAAGTTCCGGGGGAAGGCGCCGAGGTCAATGAAATCCGACACAGCAGACCTTTCTGAAGTCGTGGGAGGTGGGGCTACTTGACCGCGCCGGCGGTCAGCCCGGTGACGAGGTAGCGCTGGAGGAGGAGGAAGCCGCCGACGACGGGCAGGCTCACGACGAGCGAGGCGGCCATGACCTGGTTCCAGTACACGTCGTTCTGTGTCGAGTAGCCCTGCAGGCCCACCGCGAGGGTGCGGGTCGCGTCGTTGGTCATCACCGAGGCGAACAGCACCTCGCCCCAGGCCGTCATGAAGGCGTAGACGGCGACGGCGACGATGCCGGGGATCGCGGCGGGCACGATGACGCGGAAGAGGGCGCCGAGCGGACCGCAGCCGTCGACCTTGGCGGCCTCGTCGAGGTCCCGGGGGACCGAGTCGAAGTACCCGATCAGCATCCAGATCGAGAACGGCAGCGAGAACGTCAGGTAGGTGAGGATCAGCCCGGCGCGCGAGCCGAACAGCGCGATCCCGGTGGCGTTGCCGATGTTGACGTAGATGAGGAAGAGCGGCAGCAGGAAGAGGATGCCGGGGAACATCTGCGTCGACAGCACGGTGACGGTGAAGACCCGCTTGCCGCGGAAGGAGTAGCGACTCACGCCGTAGGCCGCGAAGATCGCGATGACGACGGAGAAGACGGTCGCCGAACCGGCCACGATCAGCGAGTTCATGAAGTAGTCGCCGAGGGGGACGGTCTTCCAGATGTCGAAGTACGGCTGGACGGTCAGGCCGGAGGGGATCCACTGGAACTTCCCCGACACGTCCTGCAGCGGTTTCAGCGAGCTGGAGATCATGACGTACACGGGCAGCAGGACGAACCCGGTGAGGAGCGTCAGGAAGATCAGCCGGCTCACGAGGAACGACTTGGGGGGCGCCATGGGCGACCGGGACCGCGACGCGGACAGTGCCGCCTGAGTGTGCCTAGGCATCGGTGGCGCTCCTTCCTCGGGAGGTGAACAGGAGGTAGAGGCCGGTCACGACGAGCAGGAACAGCAGCAGCAGGACGGACATCGCGGATCCGGTGCCGAAGTTCCAGGTCTGGAACGAGGACTGGTAGATGTGGATGGAGATCAGGTCGGCCGACGCCGGTGCCGATTTCCCGAACAGGACGAACGGCGTGTTGAAGTCGTTGAACGTCCACAGGAACAGCACCAGGATCAGCACCTGGTTGACCGGGCGCAGCGAGGGGAGCGTGATGCGGCGGATCTGCTGCCAGACGCCCGCCCCGTCCAGGGCCGCGGCCTCGTAGATCTCGCGGGGGATGTTCTGCAGGCCGGCCATCATGATGAGGAAGGCGAAGGGCCAGCCCTTCCAGACCGAGACGACCAGCAGGGTGACGAAGGCGTTGTCGCCGATGAGCCAGAACGGCGGGCTGTCGGTGAGCCCGAGCTGGTCGTGGATGACGTGGTTCACCAGGCCGTTGTCGCGCTGGAACATGAAGGCCCAGGTGATGACGGCGGCGTAGACGGGCAGTGCGTACGGCACCAGGAAGATGGTGCGCAGGATGCCCCGGCCCTTGAACGTCTCCTGCATGAAGATCGCGGCCGCCGTGCCGATCAGCCAGCACAGGCCGACGGAGAAGAAGGTGAACAGGCACGTGGTGAAGAAGGAGCTCAGCAGTGCCTGGCCGACCGGTGCGTCGAAGTCCACGGTCAGCGCGTAGTTGTCCAGGCCGGACCAGGGAGCGTTGCCCCAGTCGCGGAGGTAGAACTGGGTGAGTTCCTTGAAGCTGACCACGATGCCGATGACCATCGGGATCAGGTGGACCAGGAGTTCGAGGACGAGTGCGGGGAGCAGCAGCAGGTACGGCAGGGAGATCCGGCGGAGCCGCCCGGAGCGGCGGGTGCGAGGCGCCGCTCCGGGGTGGTTCTTCCGTACCGTCCGCTTGCCCGTACGAGGGGGTGCGGTGGTGGTCATGAGGTGTCCGTGCCTACTTCTTGGGCATCTGCTGCTGGGCCTTCTCGAGCTTGGCCTTCACCGACTCCGTGGTGACCGGCCGGCCGGCCGCCGCGTCGGCGAAGAGCTCCTTGACCGCGGTGCCCACCACCGTCTCGAACTGCGACTCCTCGGGAACCTGCGGGAGGGCGGAGGCGCTCTTGGCGAGCGTGTCGCGCAGGACGGACAGGCCGGGGGTGTTGAAGGCGGGGTCGGTCTGCGCGGACTTCACCGGCGGGATGGAGCCGTAGGCCTTGTTGAGGATCTTCTGCTCCTCGTCACCGGTCATGAAGTTCACGAACTTGGTGGCGCCGTCGATGTTCTTGGTGTTCTTGAAGACGGCCATGTTGATGCCGGCCACCATGGAGTTGGTGGACGTGCCCGTCCCCGGTGCACCTGACTGCACGGGGGCCGGGACCACGCCCCACTCGTCCTCCTTCATGCCCTGCGCGGCGAAGGTGGCCGAGGCGGTCTGCCACAGGACCATGGCGGTCTTGCCCTTGGCGAAGTCGCTCAGCGACTGGTTCTGCGAGTACTCGGCGTTGCCCTTGGCGACGATCTGCGCGTCGGCCATCAGGTCGACGTACTGCTTCACGGCCTTGACCGCGCCGTCGGAGGTGAAGTCGGCCTTGCCGTCCGCGGTGAAGAAGTCCGCGCCGTGCTGCTTGCCCAGGACGAAGACCTGGTGGATGTTGTTGGACAGGTTGGAGCCCTCGACGCCGAGTCCGGCCTTGCCGTCCTTGGTCAGCTGCTTGCCGGTGGCGATCACCTCGTCCCAGGTGGTCGGCGGCTTGGTGACGCCGGCGTCGGCGAACGCCTTCTTGTTGTAGTAGAGCGCGTAGGCCATCGAGTACAGCGGGACGGCCGCCGGGTCCTGGCCCTGGACGCCGGTGGAGCCGAGCGCGGACTCCACGAAGCGGTCCTTGCCGCCGATCTTCTCGAAGTTCTTGGCGTCCCACGGCAGCAGCGCGCCGCTGGCCTGGAGCGAGGCGCTCCAGGTGTTTCCGATGTTCAGGACGTCGGGGCCCTGGCCCGAGGTGGTCGCGGTCAGGATGCGGTTGAGCAGGTCGCCCCACGGCACGACCTCGAGCTTGACCTTGATCCCCGTCTGCTTCTCGAACTTGTCGAGCTCCGGCTGGAGGACCTGCTTGTCGACTTCCAGGCTCGATCCCTGGTTGGAGGCCCAGTAGGTCAGCGTCTTCGGCTGCTCGTTGGACCCGCTCCCGTCGGTGGAACCGCCACCACCACAGGCGGCCGCCCCGAGGACGAGGGAGAGGGTGACGGCGCCGACCGCTGCGACTCTGATTCTGCGCATGGCTCCATGGGCCTTTCAGGAAGGAACGGGATGCCGACTGCGGGGTGGGGGCGGACGTTCCGCGGTTCGCCCCCAAAACCACATGGCTTAATTTAGGATGTGAGTTAAACCTCAAGCGAAGGACTCGTCAAGAGCGTTCACGCAGGTATCTTGCAGTTATGGGCATCGGAGTCAGGGGACAGAGTGCGAGTACGTAGCGGCCGGACAGTGCGTGACCTGCGGCGGGAGAACCGAACCGCCGTATTGCAACGGTTGTATTTCGACGGTCCCCTGAGCCGCTTCTCGCTGGGCCCCGCCACGGGGCTGAGCTCCGGATCGATCAGCAACGTGGTCGCGGAGCTCGTCGCCGACGGCCTGGTGGAGGAAGCGGGAAGCGTGGAGTCGGCCGGCGGGCGCCCCCGGACCCTGCTCCGCGTCAGCCCGACCAGCGGTTACATGATCGGTGTGGACGTCGGCGAGACCCGCATCCGCATCGAGCTCTTCGACCTGACCCTGACCGAACTCGCCCGCGTGGAACGGCCCCTGGAGGCGGCCGGGCCCCGCCGCATCGACCGCTACGACGTCACCGTCGTCGTGCAGCACCTCCGCGAGGGCATCGCCGAGGTCCTGCGCAGGGCCGGCATCGCCCCCGAACGGCTCCTGGGCGTCGGCATCGGCGTCCCCGGCATCGTCGCGCGGACCGCCGACGGCGCCGTCGTCCACGGCCAGACCATCGGCTGGGACGCGGTCCCCCTGGAGCGGATGCTGCGCGACTCCCACCTGCTGCCCGAAGCCGTCCCGTACTACATCGACAACGGGGCCAAGACCCTCGGCCAGGCCGAGATGTGGTTCGGCGCCGGACGCGGGGCCCACAACGCCGTCGTCGTGCTCTTCGGCTCCGGCGTCGGCGCCTGCGTGGTCAGCGACGACACCCGGACCGGCCGCGCCATCGAGTGGGGCCACCTGACCGTGCGCGTCCGCGGGCGCCGCTGCCGCTGCGGAGCCCAGGGCTGCCTGGAGGCGTACGCGGGGGCCGAGGCCCTCCTGGAACGCTGGGCCGAGGCCGGCGGACGTCCCCCGGCCGACGCCGACGAGGAGACCGCCCTGACCGCGATGCTCGCCGCCGCCTACCCCGGGCCGGGCCCCGACGGCGCCGTCCCGCAGGCCGACGCGACCGCCCTGGCCGTCCTGGAGGAGACCGCCGAGTACCTCGGCGCGGGGTTCTCCGACCTGATCAACCTCTTCCAGCCCGAACGCATCCTCGTCGGCGGCTGGGCCGGCCTGCAGCTCGGCACCCGCTTCCTGGACTCCGTACGGTCCTACGCCACCTCCTACGCCCTGTCGTACCCGGCGGCCAACGTCCGCGTCGACCTGGGCACCTTCGGCCCCGACGCCGTCACCGTCGGCGCGGGAATCCTGCCCCTCGCCGACTTCTTCGCCCGCGGCGGGCACCGCACGGAACCCGAACGCGAGGAGCCGCTCCCGGCCTGGCGGACCACGCTCCAGGAGCGGGCGGCGCACTGAGGCCGGGGCGGCGGCGCGCGGCGCTACCTCTCCAGCGGGGCGAGCCCGTCCCCGGCCGGGGACACCCGGCGCCCCGCGTGGTCGAAGACGTACAGCTGCGCGAGGTCCACCAGCAGCGGGATCTGGGCGCCGACCCGCACCCGGACGTGCGGTCCCGTGCGCACCACGAGGTCGCTGCGCACCGCCCCCAGCCGTTGTGGGTCGATGCCCGTCTCGGGCGCCGGGGCGGACTCCGGCGGCGCGTCCAGGACGGCCACCGACCCGGACAGCCGCCCGGCGGCCCGGTCCTTGAGCCGGGCGAGGCCGCTCTGGCGCCGCCGGGCGGAGCGTCCGGGACCGGCGGCCGGCTGCCGGGCCGACTCCAGCTCCGCCACCACCGCGGGGCGCGAGCCCGTGTCCACGTGGACCAGCGCCTCGTGTCCCTGGTACTCGACGTGCTCGACGATGCCCGTCATCGCCACCTCGCCCGGTCGTGCCTGGCTGGGCGGTGCGATCCGTACCGCCTCCGAACGCAGGCCGACGATGACCGGGCGCCCCTGCTGGATCCGGAGCAACTGGTGGTCGTGGCTCAGCGGTTGGGGAAGGGCGAGCCGGTGGCGTCCCAGGTCGATCCACATGCCCGCGTCCAGCGGCGCGTGGACGACGGCCTGGAGCAGGCTGATGCGGGGTGTTCCGATGAAGGCCGCGACGAACACGTTCGCCGGCAGGGCGTAGGTGTCCCGCGGTGAGCTGACCTGCTGGAGGACGCCTCCCCGCATGACCGCCACCCGGTGCCCGAGGGACATGGCCTCGGACTGGTCGTGCGTCACGTAGACCGTGGTGACGCCGAGTTCGGCGGTCAGCCGGGCGATCTCGGCCCGCAGGTGGGTGCGGAGCTTCGAGTCCAGGCTGGAGAGCGGCTCGTCCATCAGGAACACCGACGGCTGCCGGGAGATGGCCCGGCCCATCGCCACCCGCTGGCGCTCGCCGCCGGAGAGCTGCCCGGGGAAGCGGTCGAGGAGGTCCTCGATGCCCAGCATCCGTGCCGTGGCTTCCACTTGGGGCTCGTGATCGCCGCGGGGGTCGCGCAGCTTGAGCGGGAATCCGATGTTGGCGCGGCCCGTCATGTTCGGGTACAGCGCGAAGCTCTGGAACACCATCGCGATGTCCCGCTCGCTCGGCGGCACGTGATTGGCGTACTCGCCGTCGAGGTACAGCGCACCCTCGGTGATCTCCTCCAGCCCCGCGATCATCCGCAGGACGGTGGACTTGCCGCAGCCCGAGGGCCCCAGCAGAACCAGGAACTCGCCCGGCTCGACGGTGAGGGAGACGCGGTCGACGGCGAGGGAGCCCCGCCCGTATCTCTTGCTGACATCGCGCAACGCGATGGAACGACTCATAACGATCCGCCCGGAGCTGGGAATGGGGTGTGGGAGGGGGGTGGGGGAGTTGAGGTCAGAAGCTAGCGGAGGCCACCCCTGTGAGGGAACGCCTTGACGCAACATCCGAAAATCGATCCCCGCCCACCCCCGGCGGCCGGCTCCGCCGTCACGCCGTCTACGGCGACCCGTGTGCCCCGCTGGGGAAACCGCCTTCTCCGGGAGGTGAGTTGATCGTCCCGCTTCCTTGACCGTGGCCGGGAACAAGCGTTAGGTTCCCGGTGCGGGAGAGCGCTCTCCCATGCCGGACCGGCGCCTCGGGCCGCTCTCCGACCGGAGGACACGCACGATGAAGCGGACACCGACCGACGAGCAGATCGCCCGCGCGATCGCGCACGCCCGCGGGCCGGACACCCAGGTGCTCGGCAGCCGGGAGCTGGCGGGCGGCACCTTCAACTCCGTCCACCTGATCACCCTGGACCGGGGCGCGGGACGGGAGTCGGCCGTGCTCAAGGTCGCGCCACCCGCGGGCACACCCCTCATGACCTACGAGCACGCGCTGATGCGCACGGAAGCCGACTTCTACCGGCACGCCTCGACGGTGGCCGGACTTCCGGTGCCCGCAGTCGTGGCGACCGGCTTCGACCGGAGCGCGACCGACGGCGACGGCCCGGCCGACGGCGACGGCCCGACCGACGGCGACTACCTCCTGATGACCCACCTGGACGGTGAGACCTGGGAGCACCTGAGCCCCGGGATCGGAGCCGAGGACCGGGCCAGGCTGCGCACCGACCTCGGGCGCCTCGTCCGCGGACTCCACCGGGTGCGGGGTTCCTCGTTCGGCTATCCGTACGCGCGTCCGCCGGCCGGCGCCGCCACGAGCTGGCGGACCGCCTTCGAGGGCATGCTGGCCGACGTCTGCGCGGACGCCCGGCGCTTCCGGCCCCCGCTGCCCGTCGACCCGGACGAGGTGCTCGCCCTCGTCCGCGCCCGGGGTCGGCTCCTCGAGCAGGTGACGACCCCCTCACTGGTCCACTTCGACCTGTGGGAGGGCAACATCCTGCTCGCCGAGCGGGACGGACGCCTGGAGATCACCGGAATCCTCGACGGCGAGAGGTCCTTCTGGGGCGATCCGCTCGCCGACCTCGTATCCACCGCGCTCTTCGACGACATCACCCGGGACCCGGCCTTCCTGGCCGGCTACCGCTCCGCACCGCTCGTGCCCGACGAGCGCCGGCGGATCGCGATGTACCGCGCCTACCTGGCCCTGATCGTCCTGGTCGAAGGAGTCCCGCGCGGCTACGACCCGCAGGCGCGGGCGCCGCTCACCACCCTGGCCGCCACCGACCTGCGGGCGGCCCTCGATCTCCTGCGGTAGGGCGCCGCGGTCAGTCGCCGGTGCCCACGGCCACGGCGCCGGTGAAGCCCGCCGGGACGGCCACGTCCGTCAGGGACCAGTCGGGCAGGCCGGTCGCCGGGGTGTCGCCGGCGCCGACGTAGTCGAGGGCGAGGCCCCGGGCGAGGCCTATGCCCAGGCCCTTGAGGTACGCCTCCTTGCGCACCCAGACGCGGCCGAAGGCCGCGGGCCGCTCTTCCGGGGCCAGGGCCTTCAGCTCCGCGGTCTCCTGCGGGTGCAGCTGCCCGGCCAGTTCGGCCACGGCCGATGCCGCGGGCAGCGTCTCCACGTCGGCGCCCACCGGCATCGGGCCCACCGCGAGCAGGGCGAGCCGGTCGCTGTGCGACAGGGAGAAGTGGACGGGCCCGTCCGCGGACATCGGACGTCCGTGGGGACCGTCGCACCCGGGGCACGGGGCGCGGCCGATCCGCACCCGCCCCGGGGGGAGGTCCAGCCAGGCCCCGAGCAGCACCCGCAGCGCCACGTGGGAGGTGACGTAGCGGCGCCGGTCCTCCTTGCGCTTGAAGGAGGCCGCACGCTGTTGCTCGGCCGGGTCCAGGGTCTCCGGAGCCAGCCGGGCGGCCGCACCCTCCCGGTCGTCGGTGTCGACCAGCCACACGGCTGTCGACGCGTCGGACGGTGCCTGCGCGGCGGGCGGGAGCTCCGCACCGATCGTGAGGACGTGGGGCGTGAGCACGATCGGTGTTCTCCTAGGTCCGGCGCCGGCCGTCGGCAGGCTACCTCTCAGTGTGCCTCTCAGTGTGCCGCGTTCTTCACCAGGGTGGCGATCATCTCCTCGTTCGCGGCCGTCAGCCGTGTCAGGGCGTAGGAGGTCGGCCACATGGAGCCCTCGTCGAGGTGGGCCTGGTCGCTGAAGCCGAGCGTCGCGAAGCGGGCCTTGAACTTCTCCGCGCTCTGGAAGAAACAGACCACCTTGCCGTCCCGGGCGTACGCCGGCATCCCGTACCAGAGCTTCGGTGCGAGGCCGGGCGCGCTCGCCTTGACGATCGCGTGGATCCGCTCCGCCATGACCCGGTCGGAGTCCTTCATCTCGGCGATCTTCGCGACCACGGCGGCCTCCTCCTCCGCCGCCTTGTCGGCGCGGGATCCGCGGCGCGCGGCCGCCTTGAGCTCCTTGGCGTGGTCCTTCATCGCGGCGCGTTCCTCGTCGCTGAACCCGTCGAACGAGCTCTTCGCGGATCGGTCGGTGTTCGTGTTCGTGTTCGGCATGACGGTTTTCCTCACAGGGGTCGGGTGGCCGGGCTGGTCGGACTGGGAAGCGGGGCGGTCCGTCCCCGTCGTCACCACGAGCCGGCGATCTGGCGCGTCGTGGCGTTGAGCCGGTTGAACAGGTTCGTCACGCCGATCATCAGGACGAGCGCCGCGAGCTGCTTCTCGTCGAAGTAGGTGGCGGCCGTGTCCCAGACCTCGTCGCTCACCGCGTCGGGACGGTCCGCCAGCCGGGTCGCGGCCTCGGCCAGCAGGAGGGCCGCCCGCTCCTCTTCGGTGAAGTAGGGGGTCTCGCGCCAGACGGAGACCGTGGCCAGCCGCTCCTCGCTCACCCCGGCCTTGCGGGCCGCCTTGGCGCCGCTGTCGACACAGGAACTGCACCCGTTGATCTGGCTCACCCGCAGGTGGACCAGTTCCAGCGTCTGCCCGTCCACCCCACCGGAGTGGACGGCCTTGAAGATCTCCTGGATGGGCTGCATCGCACCGGACAGGACGACGGCGGGGTTCTGCATGCGGGACTGCATCTCGGTGTGCTCCTCTACTGGTCTGCTGCGGGTCTTCTACGGGTCTTGCGGCCCTCCGGGGTTGCTCCGGGTTTCCGGTGCCCCCCTCGGGGTGTGACTCCATAACAGCCGCAGCGGCCCGTCGCGACGATGGCGGTGGGACACCCTGGGACAGCCGGAACATCCTTGACCAGCGCAGATGAGGGCCGAGATAATTCGGGCGCTGCGGGACAGGGATACGGGGGGAACCGTGGACATGGAACGGCGGACGGCCGGAGCCGACCCGCAGGACGAGCTGGCCGCACGGCTCCGGCTGCTCCAGGAGCTCTCCGGGCTCGGCGTACGGGCCCTCGCGAAGGAAGCGGGACTGAGCTCCTCCTCGCTCTCGCGCTACCTCAGCGGCCAGACCGCGCCGCCCTGGCCCGCGGTGGTCGCCCTCTGCCGCCTGGTCAAACGCGATCCCCGCCCGCTGCGCCCCCTCTGGGAGCGCGGATCCGCCAACCCGCTGCCGGCACCACCCAGGACCAGCCGCCAGGTCCAGCCGCGGCCCCGCAACGGTCTGCCGCGCGACGTCCCCGACTTCACCGGGCGCGAGAGCCGGATCGCCGCCGTGCTCGCCGCAGTGGAAAGCCACCGGGGCGTCGTCGTCGACGGCATGGCGGGGGTGGGCAAGACCTGCCTGACGGTGCACGTCGCCCACGGGCTCGCCGCCGACTACCCGGACGCCCAGATCTACGTGGACCTGCACGGTTTCACCGAGGGCCGGGCCCCCCTCGATCCCGACTCGGCGCTGCGGATGCTGCTCGGGGCGCTCGACGTGCCGTCCGAGAGGGTCCCGCAGGAGGGCCTCGACCAGCTGGCGGCCTGCTGGCGCGCCGAGCTGGCGGACCGGCGCGCCCTGGTGGTCCTCGACAACGCGGCCGACGCGGAGCAGGTCCGTCCGCTGCTGCCCGGCGCCGGCGACTCCGTCGTCCTGATCACCAGCCGCAACCGGCTGCTCGGCCTGGACGAGGTGCCGCCGGTCTCGCTCGACGTGCTCAGCCCGCAGGAGAGCGCGGAGCTGCTCGCCCGGGCCAGCGGAGACCCGGGCGGCCCCGAAGGCCGCATCGCCCGCGAACCGGAGTCCGCCGCCGAGGTGCTGCGGCTCTGCGGCCACCTGCCGCTGGCCCTGCGGCTGGCCGCGGCCCGGCTGCGGCACCGGCCCGGCTGGACGGTGGGCATTCTCGTGGAGCGGCTGGCGGAGGGCACGAGCGAGTTCGACACCGCCTTCGCCATGTCCGTACGGCAACTGGACCGGGCCCAGGCCCGGTTGTTCCGGATGCTGGGCCTGCTGCCCGGCGGCTCCTTCGACGCGTACGCGGCCGCTGCCCTGGCGGACGTACCGCTGCGCGACGCCCGGGAGATGCTGGAGGACCTGGTCGACGCGCACCTGGTGCAGCAGCCGGCGGCGGGCCGCTACCGGCTGCACGACCTGGTGCACCAGCACGCGCGCGGCGCCTGCGCGCAGCAGGACTCCCCGGCCGAGCGGGAGCGTGCGCTGGGCCGCTTCCTCGACTACTTCGTGCACGCGGCGGCCGCGGCCGACGCGGCGATGCCGGTCCTCTCGCCGGGACGGCTGCCCTCCGCGGGCCGCGCCCCGGCCGAACTGCCGCGGTTCGCCGACAAGCACGCGGCCTGCGCCTGGCTCACCTCGGAATACGAGACGATGATCGCCGCTTTCGAGACGGCGGTCGCCGTCGGGGCGGACACGCACGTGTGCGAGCTGCCGCGCTTCCTGCGCGCGTACTTCGCACGGCGCTGCGGCACGACCCACCTCAACCACCTCTTCGAGCGCTCGCTGGCCGCCGCCGAACGCCTGGGAGACCCGCTGCGCCTCGCCGAGGCCTACAGCGACCTGGGCTTCGCGCGCTACAACGCGGGCCGGATGGCCGAGGCCGCAGCGGCGTACGAGGCCGCCGGGCTACGGGTGGTGCAGGCGGGGGACACCCGCTCGGAGGCCGAACTGGCCCTGCGCCGCGGCTATCTGAGCTGGGACCGGGGCAGTGCCGAGGAGCCGCTCGAACTCTTCCGGCTGGCCGGGAAGCTGTACGGCGAAGCCGGCCTCCCGGCGGGCGCGGCCCACGCGGCCGCCTCGGAGGCCTGGGCGCTGCTCCAGCTGGGCGACCGCGAGGAGGCGGCGCGGCGGGCCCGGGAGGTGCTGGAGGTGCCCCACCCCGACCCCGCGTGGCCGCCCACCCTGACGGCCCGCATCACCCTCGGCGTGGCCATCGCCGAGGAGTCGCCCGAGGAGGCGTCGGAGCACCTGCACCGGGCGCTGGCCCTGGCCCGCGAGGACGGGCACGTGAACAACGAGGCGTGGTCCCTCAACTGCCTGGGCGTCGGGCTGCGCCGGATGGGCCGGTACGAGGAGGCCCTGACCAGCCACCGGGAGGCGTTCGCCCTGCTGGACGAGTTGTTCGAGGACCACTGGAAGGTCCGCTTCCTGGGCGCCTACGCCGAGACCTGCCGGCTCGCCGGACTGCCCGAGGAGGCCCTGGGCCTGCACCGGCAGACGCTGGAGCTGGCCCCCGGGCTCGGGTACCGGCACGAGGAGGCACTGGCCCACGAGGGCATCGCGGTCCTGCTGGCCGACACGGATCCGGCCGCGGCCGCCGAGCACCGGGCGGCGGGACTGTCGCTCCTGGAGGACCTCGGAGCCGGGGTGGGCTGAGCGCATCTCCCCGATGCCGTTGCAGGCCTGCGGCCGGTCCTGACAGCCTGTTCCCGAGCCGGCCCGACCAGGGGCCGGCCGGACCCGGGGGGACCCGCATGAACATCAGAGCCGCTGCCACGGCCGCCACCGCCGCCTTCGCCCTGGCCGTGCTGGGCGCCGGCCCGGCCTTCGCGGACAACCACAGCTGCGTCGCGCCGCAGGTCGGGCCCGGTGCGTTCGGGGAGCAGGGCGCGCAGTACCTGCAAGGGGCGCAGGGCCCGCAGTACCTCCAGGACGGCAACTTCGAGCACTGATCCCCGGCTACGGCTACGGCCACGGCTACGGCCACGGCGTCTGCGCCCCCCGGCCGCTGGTCCGGGGGCCGCGGACCCCGCCGTCCGCCCGGCGGTGCGTTCATCCGCGGTCCACCCGGGGGCCGGCCGCCCGCCGGGTCCGGCGGTGGGGTTTGTCAGCCGGGCGTGCTTTGCTGGAGGCATGATCGATGAATTCCTCGCCCGGAACCTGTCCGACGTCGACGAAGCCGTCCGCAAAGCGGCGGCGGTCGAGATCATGCCGAGGTTCCGGCGGCTCGCGGACCACGAGGTGGACGAGAAGAGCGGCCCGCACGACCTGGTGACCGACGCCGACCGCAAGGCGGAGGAGTACCTCACGGCGGCCCTGACCCGGCTGCTGCCCGGCTCGGCCGTGGTCGGCGAGGAAGCGGTGCACGCCGATCCCGGGGTCTACGGCGCGCTGCGCGCCGACGCCCCGGTGTGGATCGTGGACCCGGTCGACGGGACCCGGCAGTTCGTGCACGGCGAGCCGGAGTTCTGCACCCTGGTCGCGCTCGCGCACCGCGGGGAGCTCCTCGCCTCCTGGACCTTCGCCCCGGCGCTGGACGAGATGTCCACTGCCGTGCGCGGGCAGGGTGCGTACGTCAACGGCGAGCGGATCCTGAGCGGTTCGCCGGAGCCCGGCGCCGAGCTGCGGGTCGCGACCGCCCACCCGCTGTACACCACCGAGGCCGAGCGGCGCGTCCTGGCGCGCCTCGACGTACCCGGGGTGGCCTCCCGGGCCTGCGGTTCGGCGGGCCTGGAGTACCTGAAGGTGGCCCGGGGCGAGATGGACGGCCTGGCCTTCAACTGGCCCTCGGCCTGGGACCACGCGGCCGGGCTGCTGCTGGTCGCCGAGGCGGGCGGCTCCCAGAGCACCGTCGACGGGGTCCCCTTCCGCGTGGACCGGGACAACGCGCTGCCGTTCGCGGTCGGCCGGGACGAGGCCACGGCCGTACGGATCCGGGAGCTGCTGCGCGGCTGAGCCCAGAGCGAACGCGGTTGGCGCGGATCTCGGAGCCGCCTGTGGACAGGCGCAATACCCTGGGGGCGGTGGCGCCGCCGGACGAAGGAGTCGCAAGTGCCGTCGATCCTCGATGCGGTCGTGGTGGGGGCCGGGCCCAACGGGCTGACGGCCGCCGTCGAACTGGCCCGGCGCGGCTTCTCGGTGGCCGTCTTCGAAGCCGCGGACACCGTCGGCGGCGGGGCCCGCACCGAGGAGCTCACCCTCCCCGGCTTCCGGCACGACCCCTGCTCGGCGGTGCACCCCCTCGGCGCCGGCTCCCCGGTCTTCTCCACGATGCCCCTGGGGCGGTACGGGCTGGAGTGGCTGCACGCCCCGCTGCCCATGGCGCACCCCTTCGACGACGGCACGGCGGCCGTGCTCTCCCGCTCCGTCGCGGAGACGGCCGCGTCCTTCGGGCCCCGCGACGCGGGCACGTACCGGCGGCTGGTGGACCCCTTCCTCGGCAGGTGGGACACCCTGGCCCGGGACTTCATGTCGCTGCCGGACACCGCACTGCCCCGTGACCCGCTCACCCTCGCCCGCTTCGGGCTGGCCGGGCTGCCGCCCTCCACCTGGCTGCTGAGCCGCTTCCGCGACGACCGCGCCCGGGCCCTGTTCGCGGGGCTCGTCGCGCACGTCATCGCCCCGCTCGGCGGGATCGGGACCAGCGCCGTCGGCCTGGTCTTCGCCCTCGCCGCGCACGCGAACGGCTGGCCGATGCCGCGCGGCGGCTCGCAGTCGATCTCCGACGCCCTCGCCGGGTACCTGCGCGACCTCGGCGGGACCGTCCACACCGGGTTCGAGGTCAAGCGGCTCGACGACCTGCCGCCGGCCCGGGCGTACGTCTTCGACACCTCCCCGACCGCACTGGCCCGCATCGCGCGCCTGGGCCGGGTCTACGACGGCTACCGCTACGGCGCCTCCGTGTTCAAGCTGGACTACGCCCTGGACGGCCCCGTCCCCTGGACCGCAGAGGAGGCGCGCCGGGCCGGCACCGTACAGGTCGGTCCGCGCACCCGCGACATCGACGCGGCCCTGCAACTGGCCTCCGGCGGGCGGGCCCCGCGCACCCCGTTCCTCATCGCCGCACAGCCCAGCCTGGTCGACCCCGGCCGGGCACCCGAGGGCAAGCACACCTTCTGGGTGTACGGGCACGTCCCGGCGGGCTGGGACGGCGACCTCACCGAAGCCGTCGAACGCCAACTGGAGCGCTTCGCACCCGGGTTCCGCGACATGGTGCTCGCCCGCGCCACGGCGGGCCCGCCGCAGCTCGCCGCCCGCAACCCGAACTACGTCGGCGGCGACATCGCCTGCGGAGCGGCTTCCGGGCTCCAGCTCCTGCTGCGCCCCAAGCTCACCCTGTCCCCGTACAACACGCCCCACCCGGCGGTGTTCCTGTGCTCCTCGGCCACCCCGCCCGGCCCCGGAGTGCACGGCATGTCGGGCCACAACGCGGCCAAGGCCGTCTGGCGCCACCTGCGCGGGACGGGTTCCCGGAGCCATGGCATCGTGAGGGCATGACCTTCGACGTTCGCCCGGCATCGGTGTTCGAGGACGTACGGGCCCTGGTCGGTCCGAAGTCGCCCGGTGCCAACGTCTGCTGGTGCTTGAGCTACCGCCTCCCGTCGAAGCTCAACACCCAGCTCCGCGGGCCGGCCCGCGGCGAGTACGTGGGCGAGCTGTGCCGCAAAGAGCCCCCGCCGGGGGTGCTCGCCTACGACGGCGACGAGCCGGTCGGCTGGGCCGCGGTGGCACCGCGTTCGGACACGTCCTTCGCCCGCAGCCGCACCATCCCGCACCTCGACGACGTGCCGGTGTGGTCCCTGTGGTGCATCCGCGTCCGCCCCGGTCACCGGGGGCAGGGGGTCTCGCACGCTCTGATCGCCGGGGCGGTCGAGTTCGCCCGCTCCCAGGGCGCACCGGTGATCGAGGCGTATCCCGTGGACAGCGGCGGGGACCGGGTCGACCTGACGATGGCGTACGCCGGAATCCGGAAGAACTTCGAGCGCGCCGGATTCGCCCACGCCGCCGACACCACCTCGGTGCTGGCCGGTCATCCCCGGGTCCTGATGCGGCTCGACCTGCGCTGACCGGCCCGTTCCCGGCCCCGCGGGCAGGTCCCCGGGGCCCGGCCCTGCCGCGGTCACCCGAAAGCGGCCTTGTGGGGGCCGATCGAGGGGTCCAGCTCGTGGAGCATCTTCCGGGCGTCCTCCAGGATCCCGGCGGTGCACAGGACCCGCCAGTCCGCGTAGGCGGGGGACTGGGCCAGCGCGGTCCGCAGGAAGCCGGTCTCGGCCTCGCCGAGCAGCCCCGCCAGACGGGCCCGCACCTCGGGCGAAGGCGCGTCCTGCCGCACGTGTACGTCGGCCAGGTCGCCCAGCATCGCGGCGAGCGCGGCCAGCACCCCGTCCAGCCCGGCCGGGGCGTCGGCCCGCCGGGGCACCAGGGGTCCCTCCTGCTGCGCCCAGTGCAGGGCGGGCGGGCGGCCTTCGCGGAAGGTCAGGTTGTACAGGCCGCGGGTGATCCCCCGGACCTGGTGCCCGACGTGGTCGAGGCACTGGGTGGCTTCGGCGAGCCGGTCCAGGCGGGGCCGCGCGGACCGGCCGCGCGGGTTCCACCGGATCGCGTCCTCGGCCTCGCGGACGGACCGGCGCACCGCGTCGAGCTCCTTGGACAGGGAGCGGGCCCGCCGCACCCAGTCCCCGGTGCGCGCGGCCCACTCGTCCTCGGCCAGGCCGTCGGCGATCTCGGCCAGCAGGGCGGCCATCTGCCGGTTCAGGCGGGCCAGTTCCTCACCCGCACGGCGGGTGAAACCGGGGGCGGGCAGCGCCAGGCCGACGCACGTGCCGACGAGCACGCCGACCACGTTGTCCTCCAGCCGGGAGGCCCCGTACCCGAAGGTGGTGGCGGCGCCCATCACGAGCACGGCGGTGAGCGCGATCTGGTGCATCTGCGAACCGAGGTTCGTCGCGCGTCCCGCGAACATGCCGACCAGCACCACGAGGGCGACGCTCACCGTGTTCGTACCGATCGACGCGGTGGCCACCACGCCGAGCAGGAAGCCGAACAGGATGCCGGCCGCCCGCTGCAGGCTCTTGCGGGCGGTGGCGAAGGGCGTGGTCTGCGTGGCGAGGACGGCGCCGGCGGGGGCGAGGGAGGCCGCGTCGGAATGCAGCAGCACGGAGGCGATCCACCAGGAGAGTCCCGCCGAGATCGCCGCGCGCAGGACCATGCTTCCGTCGCCGAAGCCGGCGGTCATCCGGGACCGCAGCCCCTCTACTGCCGCCGTTCTGCCCGATGCCTTCACTTTTGTGACCTTACGTGATGATCTGCGGACCGCGGCTCAAGCGGTCGCGGCGGCGGAGGCGGCAGGGGTGGTGTCCCCGGAGGGTGCCGCCTCCGGGGCGACGCTCCGCGCGGTGACCGCCGTACGGCGGGACCGGGCCCAGAAGGCGAGGGTCGCGCACAGCAGCAGGGCGGCCGTGGTGTCCTGGCCCCAGGCGCCCTGCTCCGTGAGCAGCACGGCCAGGGCGGCGACGAGCCCTGCCGCGGGGAGCGTGAGGACCCAGGAGACGAGCATGGCCCGCACGGTCGTCCGGCTCAGGACCCCGCCGGGGGTGGCGAGCCCGGCCCCGGCGACGCTGCCGGTGACGGCGTGCGTGGTCGACACCGCGAAGCCCAGGTGGGAGGTGGTCAGCAGCACGGCCGCCGCGCTCGTCTGGGCCACGCAGCCCTGCCGCGGGCCGAGCCGGGTCAGGCCCGTGCCGAGCGTGCGGATGATGCGCCAGCCGCCCGTGTAGGTGCCCAGGGCCATGGTCAGCCCCGCGGCGGCGATGACCCACAGCGGGGGCGCGGACCCCGCGGGCAGGGAGCCCGCGGTGACCAGCGTCAGCGTGATCACGCCCATGGTCTTCTGGCCGTCGCCGGTGCCGTGCGCCAGGGACACGAGAGCGGCGGCGAGCACCTGCCCGGCGCGGGCCCCGCGGCCCCCGGCCCGCTCCGTCGCACGCCCTTCGCGCCCTGCCCGCTCGGCCTCGCGTTCCGCACGCCCCGCATGCCCTGCCTCACACCCCGCCCGCCCCGTGCCGTGTTCCGGCCCGCTCAGCCGGCCCGCCGCCCGCGTCGCCACGTACGCCACCACGCCACCGATCAGCGGAGACAGGGCGGCGGGGACGAGGATCTTGCCGACCACCGCCATCCCGTTGACGCCCTGGAGCCCCACGGAGGCGACGGTGGCGCCGATCAGTCCGCCCACGAGGGCGTGTGAGGAACTGCTGGGAATTCCGAGCAGCCAGGTCGCCAGATTCCACAGAACGGCCCCCGCCAGGGCGGCGAGGATGACCGGCGGACGTATTCCGGCGTGCTCGTCGATGATGCCCCCGGAGATCGTCTTGGCGACCGCCACCGAAAGGAACGCACCCGCGAGGTTGCACACCGCGGACATGGCCACGGCGACCCGGGGGCGCAGCGCGCCGGTGGCGATGGCGGTGGCCACGGCGTTCGCCGTGTCGTGGAACCCGTTGGTGAAGTCGAAGAGCAGGGCCACGGCGACGGTGACCGCGATGAGGGTCGTGGAGGAGTCCATGGTGCGTGCCTCTGCGCGTCTCTGCGAGGGGAGTGGGGACGTCAGAACCATAGGCTCGCGGGACGCGCCGGATCGGCCTCCAGGGTGAACGGAAAACGAATAAGGCGACGCTAAGTATAGGGAGCCAAAAATACCGGGAAAATCCGTAAAGAATTCCGTCCGGGATTCCCCTGTCCGCCCTGACGGGAGAAGGGATCCGGCCTTTCGCCCCGTCCGGACCGGGTCTTTCTGCCTTTTTCTTCCGGGGTGAACGAAAGCGAATGAATCGGTGCCCGATGTAATCTCGGAAGGCGGGGGGCCGGGCATGAAAGGAGCCCCGCATGTCCTTCCCGTCCGCGCCTGCCCTGCCCGCCCTGCTCGTACGGGAACGGCCCCGGCCCGCCTGGGTCCGCTCGCGCACCGGCGCCTGGCGGCTGGCGGTGGCCACCGTGTGCTTCGGCGCCTTCATGGGCCAGCTCGACGCCAGCATCGTGACGATGACCTATCCCGGGGTACGGGCCGAGTTCCGGGTACCCCTCGCGGGCGTCGAATGGGTCTCGCTGGCCTATCTGCTCACCCTCGTGGCCCTGTTGGTGCCCGTGGGCCGGCTCTCCGACACCCACGGCCGCAAGCTCTCCTACCTCTACGGCTTCGCGCTCTTCACCGCCGCCTCCGCGGCCTGCGGCCTCGCCCCGAGCCTCGTCGCCCTCATCGGATTCCGGGTCGTGCAGGCGGTGGGCGCGGCCATGCTCCAGGCCAACAGCGTCGCCCTGGTGAAGACCAGTGCGCCCGCCGCACGGCTGCGGACCGCGCTCGGCGTGCAGGCCGCCGCCCAGGCCGTCGGGCTGGCGCTCGGCCCCACCGCGGGGGCCGCCCTCGTGGCCGGGCTCGGCTGGCGCTGGACGTACTGGATCAACGTGCCCGTCGGACTGATCGCCCTGGCCGCCGGGCACTACCTGCTCCCGCGCACCCGTGACCGGGCCCCCGCACGCCGCTTCGACCGGGCCGGAGTCCTGTGGCTCGCCACCGCCACCGCCGCCCTGCTGGTGGCGCTCAGCTCCCTGTCGGGGCTGCACGTGCCGGCCTGGACCGGTCCGGCGGCCTGCGCGGTCGCCCTCGGGGCCACCGCCGCGCTCGTCCGGCGGGAGCGCAGGGCTCCCGCACCCCTGATCGACCCCGCACTGCTCAGGACACCCGGGATCCGGGGCGGGCTGGTGGCGGCGCTGTGCGGGTACCTCGTCCTGTTCGGCCCCCTGGTGCTGGTACCCGTACTCCTCCTCGGGTCCGGGCACGGCGTGCTCGTCGCCGGCACGGCCCTCACCGCCCTGCCCGCCGGGTTCGCCCTCGGTGCGGTCGGCGGGGACCGGACCCTGCCCGCCGCCGTCACCGACCGGGCGCGCTGCCTGTACGGAGCGGCCCTGACCGGCTGCGCCCTGGCCGCCCTGCTCTTCCTGCCGCCCGCACCCCTGCCGCTCGCCTGCGCGCTCGGCGTACTCGGCCTCGGCCTGGGGCTGTTCGCCCCCGCCAACAACGCCCTCGTGATGCGGGCCGTGCCGAAGGACGCCCCGGGCACCGGCGGCGGCCTGATCAACATGGCCCGCGGACTCGGTACCGCGATCGGCGTCGCCCTCGTCACCCTGGCCCTGCACACGGGCGGCGCCGGCGGCCGTCTCGCGGTGCTGATCCTGCTGGCCGCGGCCGTCGCCATGGCCGTCACGGGGTCCGGGAGCGGCGCGGGCCGCGCCGCCTCCGCGGCGGAGCGCGAGTAGCGTGGTCGGTATGGCACCCATGCCGGGCCCGCCCGGCGCCCCGGACGCGCAGCCCGGCGCGGGCTCGCCCGAAGCCCGGGAGCTGACCGCCGCCGTCACCCGGCTGCGCCGCGCCCTGCGCGCCTCGATCCGTACGGAGTACCCCTGGGAGCAGCTCCCCATGGCCCAGGTGGAACTGCTCCAGGTCTGCGTCGAGCACTCCCCGGTCCGCGTCAGCGAACTCGCGGCCCGCCAGCGCCTCGCACAGTCCACGGTGAGCGGACTCGTCGCCACGATGGTGCTGAACGGGCTGGTGACCCGCGCGGTGGACAGCGAGGACCGGCGTGCCGCCGCCGTCAGCGCCACCGATGCCGGCCGGCTGAGGCTGGCCGCCTGGACCCGGGCCCACGAACGCCGCCTGGAGCAGGCGCTGGCGGCCCTGCCCGACGCCGACCGCACGGCACTCCGCACGGCCCTGCCGGCGCTCGCCCGGCTCGCCGCCCGCCTGGAGGACGCGGACGGCGAGGGCCGGTAGAGGCCGGCCGGCCCCGCACCACGTCCTCCCCTGCGGGGCGAATCTCCTGAATCGAACTGTAAATACGGGGAATCGAAGCGGCATCAATTCCCGATGGAACTTCCGCTCCGTGGAACGTGAATGGCACTTCGGGTGGCCGTCACTACCACCTTCGACGAACATGCTTGCGCTGCCGACCGATCCGTGGATTGACTGTCGAGCGACGCCGCGTTTCGAGCCGAAACGGGGAGGGATATGAGGCGGATTCGCTTCTCCTGCTCACGATCGCGATTCGGCGTTGTTCAGACGGACCAGTCGAACCAGCCGAAGAGGGGTTAGGAATGACCGTGGACTTTGATGTGATCGTGGTGGGGGGCGGCCCGGGCGGCTCCACCACCGCTTCGTATCTCGCCAAGGCGGGGCTTTCGGTCGCGGTGTTCGAGAGCGAGATCTTCCCCCGCCCGCACGTCGGAGAGTCGCTGGTCCCGGCCACCACGCGCGTCCTGCTGGAGACCGGCGCGATGGCGGAGGTCGAGGCGGCCGGATTCCCCAGGAAGTACGGCGCCTCGTGGACGACCCCGGACACGTACAGGAAGGTCCACGCGGCCCCGCCGGCGCTTGATTTCGACGGCCTGGACTTCGACGGCCATGCCGAGGTCGCCTTCGGCGAGCGTGCGCAGGAGGGGGTCGACCGGGTCTTCACGTACCACGTGGACCGCGGGAAGTTCGACCTCATCCTGCTCAAGAACGCCGAGTCCCTGGGCGCACGGATATTCCAGAACGTCCGCGTGCAGAAGGTCGATTTCGACGACCCGGACAAGGTGACCGTGACCGTTGGCATGGGCCCCCGGACGCTGGACTTCACTGCGCGCGTCGTGGTCGACGCGTCGGGTCGCAGTACGTTCCTCGGCCGGCAGCAGAAGCTCAAGGTGGCGGACCCGCACTTCAACCAGTACGCCATCCACACCTGGTTCGAAGGCCTCGACCGGAAGGCGCTCGCCAAATCGCCGAAGGAGATCGACAACATCCATGTCCATTTCCTTCCGATCAGCGACACCTGGGTCTGGCAGATTCCGATCACGGACACCATCACGAGCATCGGTGTGGTGACGCAGAAGAAGAACTTCGGGAAGCTCAATGCGGACCGGGAGGAGTTCTTCTGGGAGTTCGTCGGTTCGCGGCCGGATCTCGAGGAAGAGCTGAAGAAGTGTGAGCGGGTGCGGCCCTTCAAGGCGGAGGGCGACTACAGCTACTCGATGAACCAGGTCAGCGGAGACCGGTTCGTCATGGTCGGCGACGCGGCCCGGTTCGTCGATCCCATCTTCTCCAGCGGCGTCGGCATCGCCATGAACACGGCCCGCCTGGCGTGCGAGGACATCGTCGCGGCGTTCAAGGCCGACCGCTACGACGCCGACCAGTTCACCGAATACGCTCGCCTCCAGAAGATCGGAACGCGGAACTGGTACGAGTTCATCTCGATCTACTACCGGCTGAACCTCCTCTTCGGCGTCTTCGTGCAGCACCCGAAGTTCCGCTTGGACGTACTGCAGCTCCTCCAGGGAGACATGTACGAGGAGCACCCCCGGGCCCTGACCGCCATGCGTGCGGTCATCGATCAGGTGGAGAGCGACCCGAAGCACGTGTGGCATCCCTTCCTGGGAACCATCCGGGCTTCGGAGCCGAGCGCCGCGACCGGCTGAGTCCGAACCGACCGGGCGATGACCCGGACTCCGCCGAAGCTCCGGTGGTCCGGGGTGGGCTTCCCCAGTCACCCCGGACCACCGGAGCTTCGACGTGTCGTACCCACGACGAGTTTCGAGGAGTTCCCTTCATGACGAGTTGCCCTGCCCCTGCCCCTGCCCCTGCCCCTGCCCCTGTGATGGCGATGGCGAGGCGTGACGAGCCGAACGCGCCCGGGGGGCGGCGGTGACCGAGTCCCAGGCCGTCCACCTCTTCCTGGGTCTGGCCGTGATCCTGGGCCTGGCGCGGGCCATGGGGGCCCTGGCGCGCAGATTCGGCCAGCCCGCGGTGATCGGCGAGATCCTCACCGGGGTGCTGCTGGGCCCCACCCTGTTCGGCAGCCAGCTCTCCGGAGCCGTCTTCCCCGCCGAAGTACGGCCCCTGCTCAACGCGCTCGCCGGCGTGGGCGTCGCGCTCTTCATGTTCGTCGTCGGCAGCGAACTCGACCTCGGCATCCTGCGCGGCGGGGGACGGGCCACCCTGTGGACGTCCCTCTGCTCGACCCTGCTGCCGCTGGTGCTGGGCGCCGCACTGGCCCTGACCCTGGTCTCCTCGCACCACGAGGGCTCGTCCGTCGGCTTCGTGCTGTTCTTCTCGGTCTCGATGTCCGTGACGGCGTTTCCCGTACTGGCGCGGATCATCGCCGACCGCAAACTGGCCCACACCCGGATCGGCGCGACCGCGTTGGCCTGCGCCGCCATCACCGACCTGCTCGCCTGGACGCTGCTCGCCGTGGTGGTGGCCATCGCCACGGGCGGGCGCTTCGACTGGCGGCTGACGCTGCTGGTGCCGTACGTGGCACTGATGGTCACCGTCGTCCGCCCGCTGCTCCGCCGGGCGGCCCGCACGGCCTCGGAGGACGAGCAGGGCGGCCGGGCGGGCAACAGGAACTTCCTCGCCCTCGTCCTCGGCGGCCTCCTGGTGTCGGCCGCCTTCACCGAATGGCTGGGGCTGCACTACATCTTCGGGGCGTTCCTGTTCGGTGCCGTACTGCCACGGGGAACGGACGGCACGCTCCGCGACGGAGTGCTGCAGCGCGTCGAACCGCTCTGCGGTCTGCTCCTGCTCCCCGTGTACTTCGTCCTGTCCGGCCTGAAGGTCGACCTCTCCCGCCTCGACGCATCGGACCTCGGGCAGCTGGCCGCGATCCTGGTCGTGGCCGTGACCGGGAAGTTCGCCGGCGCTTACGTCGGCGCACGCATCGGAGGGCTGGACGGCCGCCACGCGGCCGCGCTCGGCGCGCTGCTGAACACGCGCGGACTCACCGAACTGGTCGTTCTCGGCGTGGGGCTGGAGCTCGGCCTCCTGGACGCCGAGCTGTACTCCTTGATGGTGGTGATGGCGGTGACCACCACCGCGCTCACCGGTCCGCTGCTGAGCCGCATCCTGCGCACCCCGACGGCCGGGACCGTCTCCGCCGGCCCCCCGACCCGGCCGGAGCCGCGCACCGTCCCCGCGCAGAAGGCCGACGCCGCCGAGACGGCATCGCGCTGACCCCGGGGCGGACGCAATTCCCCGGCAGCGGCGTCGGGATGTCAGTACCCTGCACCACCTGCGAAGGAAGGGAATCCGATGCCCCGCATCACGCTCGTTCTGGGTGACATCACGGCCGAGGAGGCCGACGCGGTGGTCAACGCCGCGAACTCCTCGCTCCTCGGCGGCGGCGGGGTCGACGGAGCCATCCACCGGCGCGGCGGCCCGGAGATCCTGGCCGCCTGCGAGGACCTGCGCCGCTCCCACTACGGCAAGGGCCTCCCGACGGGCCGCGCCGTCGCCACCACGGCCGGCCGACTCCCGGCGGACCACGTGATCCACACGGTCGGCCCGGTCTGGTCGCGTGACGAGGACCGCTCCGAGCTGCTGGCCTCCTGCTACCGGGAGTCGCTCCGGGTCGCCGACGAGCTGGGAGCCCGTAGCGTCGCCTTCCCGGCGATCTCCACCGGCATCTACGGATGGCCGATGGACGACGGGGCGCGGATCGCGGTGGAGACCGTACGGTCCGCGCCGACCGGGGTGGAGGAGGTGCGGTTCGTGCTGTTCGACGAGCGCGCCTACGAGGCCTTCGCGGCAGCGGTGGGTGCCTGAGCGGCTCGGCCGGATCGCGAGGGTGATTGCAAGAATATGTAGATCGGTCTAGTCTGCGGTCATGGGACAGAAGGGTGCCGAGACGCGCGACCGGCTGCTGGACGCGACGCAGGAGCTGATCGAGGCCGGGGGGTACTTCGGCGCCGGGCTCAACCAGGTGATCGCGACCAGCGGCGCGCCCCGCGGCTCGCTCTACTTCCACTTTCCCGGCGGCAAGGACCAGCTCGTCGGCGAGTCCGTGCGGCGGGCCGGCGGGATGATCGGCGAGGTCCTGGGGGGCCTGGCCGACTCCACTGCGTCCGCGGCGGAGTTCGTCGACGGGGTGCTGCGGCACCTGGGCGACCGGCTGGAGGAGTCGGGCTGGCGCAAGGGGTGTCCGGTGGCCGCCGTGGCGCTGGAGATGGCCGCCACCAGCGACCCGCTGCACGAGGCGTGCTCGGAGGTCTACGCCTCGTGGCAGGACGCCCTGCGCGCACGGCTGGCGGGCCGCCCGGACGCCGACGACCTCGCCGTCACCGTCCTGGCCCTGGTGGAGGGAGCGCTCCTGCTGGCCCGGGCGCACCGCAGCAGAGGGCCGCTGGACAGCGTCTCCCGCCAGATCGGCGCCCTGCTGGCCTGACTTGGCCCGACCTGACCTGGCCTGGCCCGCCGCGATCGGCGGGCTTCTTTTTGGCCTCAGAATATGTAGACCGATCTATTTCAAGGGGTTCTCATGGACGCGATCGTCTTCGGCGCGACCGGATTCATCGGCCGCTCCCTCGTCGCCCAACTGCTCACCCGGGGGCAGCGGGTGGCGGCAGCCGTGCGCAACGACACCCTCACGCCCTGGCTGATCTCCCAGGGCGTCGACACCGGCGGGCTGGAGGTCGTCGTCGCCGACATCACGCGACCGCTCTCGGGGCTGCCCGAGGTGCGCGACGTCTACAACGCCGCCGCCCGCTTCGCCTTCGGCCTCGGCGTGCAGGAGGCGCGGGCGACCAACGTCACCGGGGCGCTCAACGTGCTCGAATGGGCCGCCGAACTGCCCGCGCTGCGGCGGCTGGTGCACATCAGCGGGTACCGGGTGAGCACGTCGGAGGGCCGACCCGACTACGCCGGACAGGGCGCGTACGAGGCGTCGAAGAACGAAGGCGATCTCGCGGTGCGCGCCCGGGCCCGCGCCCTGGGGGTCCCGCTGACCATCGCGAACCCCAGCACCGTGATCGGGCCCGGCCAGTACATCGGTCTGGCCGCCTTCGTCGAGGACCTGTGGAACGGCAGGCTTCCCGCCCTGCCCGGCGGCCCGGACACCTTCCTGCCGATCGTCACGATCGACTACTTCGCACGGTTCCTCGCGGAGGTGCCCGCGGCGCCCGCGGGCGAGCACTACTGGGTGCTCGACGACGACACCCCGCACCTGCCCGAGCTGATCGCCACGATCGCCGACCACACCGGCGTACGGGCACCCCGGCGGAGCGTGTCCACCGAGTTGCTGCGGCGGCTGCCGCGCAAGCTGACCGGCGTCGATCCCGAGACGCTGCCGTTCCTGTCCGCCGACCGCTACCCGACCGCCTCGGCCCGCGCCTTCGCGGCGGGCGCCGGCCTGGAGATGCCCCCGGCCGCCGAGGCCCTGCGCGGGTGGGCCGACGAACTGGTGGGCGCCCGGTTCGGTGCCGCCTCGCCCTGGCTGAAGCCGTACGGCTTCTCCGAGGTGGCCGGCGGCCGTACCTGGGTGAGCGGAGAACGGCGCAGCCCCGACCACGTCCTGCTGCACGGGCTGCCGATGAACGCGGACCTCTGGGCGCCCCTCGCCGCCCACCTCCCCGGTCCGGTCCTGGCCCCCGACCTGCCCGGCCTGGGCCGCTCGGCCGCCACGGCCCGGCCGGTGGACGCCTGGCTGGCCGACCTGCTGGAACCGGTGCGGAGCCGCCCCACGCTGGTCGCGCACTCCCTGGCCTGCGGGCCCGCGCTGCGCTTCGCCGTCGACCACCCGGACCGCATCAGCGGCCTCGTGCTCATTTCTCCCGCGTTCCTGCAGGCCCCCGGCTCCCGGCTCGCCCGCTCGGGCCTGGCCGCGCCGATGCTGCGCCGGATGTCCGCCGCCCGGCTGGCCCGGACGCTCGGTGTCCCCGAGGGTGCGGAGGTGGAGAGCGCCGCGGCGGACCTGCGCCGCCGCGGCGTGGCGCGCCGCGTGGCCGCGGCCCTGCGTACGGACCTTGCCGACCGCCGGCGGTCGCGGGCGCTGCTGGACCGGGTGACCGTCCCGGTCCGGATCCTCGTCGGCTCGGCCGACCCGCTGGTCGAGGCCGTCGCCCACCCGGTGGTGGAGATCGACGGGGCCGGGCACTACCCCCAGCTCACCCACCCCGCGCAGGTGGCCCGCCACCTCGCCGCCGCCCCCGCTCCGATCGGCGGATGACCGGCTCAGGGGGAGGGTGACCGCCTCGACGCGCGCGGCTGGGGCCGCGGGTACGTCCGGGACTGCTTGACGCTGCCGTACGCGAAGCTCGACTCGATCGAGGCGATGCCGGGAATGGCATGGATCCGGTGGCGCACCAGGGCTTCGTAGGCCTCGAGGTCCTCGATGACGACCCGGAGCAGGAAGTCGCTGCTCCCCGCCATCAGGTAGCAGTCCTGGATGTGCTCGATGACCGCGACGTGTTCCTCGAACAGCCGCACCGCTTCCGCCGTGTGGCGTTCGAGGCGGATCCGGACGAACACGGTGACCGGAAGTCCGAAGGCGACCTGGTCGACCATGGCGGTGTAGCCGCGGATGAGGCCCGCTTCCTCCAGCCGCCGGACCCGGCGCAGACAGGGCGAGGGGGAGAGCCGGACGCGGTCGGCCAGGTCCTGGTTGGACAGGCGTCCGTCGGCCTGCAATTCCCTGATGATCTGCAGATCGACTGCGTCCATGGCCACTCCTTGGCAGATTCTGCCCCAAACGTATGTCTGAGAGGCAGAACTGGCAATCGACTGCCCCGGCCGAAGCCCTAGCGTTGCCCTCGAACGGTCCGGACCGGTCCGCTCTCAGAGGCTGGAGCACTTTCCTTGGTCGCGACGAACACCACCCCGGCGACCGCGCCTCCCGACGCGGCGGGCCCGAAGGCCGGACACCCCGGCAGGTTCGGGCTCTCCCCACAGGCCGAGGGCATGCTGGCCCTCCTGCTGACCGTGGCGATCTGGGCGGCCTTCGCGCTCAACGCCCGCGCCCTGAGCGCCTCCTCCCTCCTGCCGGCCGACGCGGCCCTGCTGCGGTTCGGCGTCCCCCTCCTGGTCCTGCTCCCGGCCCTGTGGCGGCGGCGCCGCCACATCGCCGCGGTGCGGCCGGGCACCGCACTCAAGATCGTCTGCGGCGCGGGGGTGCCCTTCTTCCTGGCGGCGATGCACGGCGGCGCGCTGACCTCCGCCGCCTTCGTCGGCTCCATCGTCCCCGGGATGGTCCCGCTCTTCGTCTCCGCGATCATGGTCCGCCGCGGCCACGGCATGCCCCGGGGGACGCAGACCGCCGGGCTCGCGCTGATCGCGGTCGGCGTGATCGCCCTCGTCTGGCGCTACGTGGTCCCGGTGGACACCGACGTGCTCGCCGGCTCCGGCATCCTCCTGGTCGCCAGCGGACTGTGGGCCCTCTACACGGTGGGCCTGCGCGAGGTGGACCTCGATCCCGTCGGATCGATCGGGCTGCTGTGCCTGCCCTCCTTCGCGGTGATCGGAGTCCTGGTCCTGACCGGGGTGCTCCCGACGGGCATCGCGCACGCCGCCGGCGGCGACATCGCACTGTTCCTGGTGGTGCAGGGGCTCGGGGTCGGGCTGTGCGCGGGCCTGCTGTACGCCTTCGCCATCCGCAGGCTGGGCGCCGAGCGCAGCTCCGTCGTCGGCAGCCTCAGCCCCGTCGCCGTCGTCCTGCTCGCCGTCCCGCTGCTCGGTGAGACGCCGACCGCCGCCGTGCTCGTCGGCGTCCCCCTCATCACCGCCGGCGTAGTCCTCGCCAACCGCCGCCCACGACCCAAGGTGCCCGCAGATGCTTGAGCTCCTCCCGCCGCCGCCCACCGACCCGCTGTGGGACCTGACCTACGAGTTCGGCACCGACGACCGGCCCGAACGCCTGAACCTCGTCCTCGGGGTCTACCGGGACCAGACGGGAACCACGCCCGTCATGGCCGCCGTGCGCGAGGCCGAGATACGCCTGGCGGAGCGCTCGGAGTCCAAGGAGTACCGCGGGCTCTCCGGCAACGCCGCCTTCAACCGCTCCCTGCTGGACCTGGTCCTCGGCCCCGGCCCGGGCGGACCGGCCGACCGGGCCGCCGCCGTCCAGACCGTCGCGGGCTCCGGCGCGCTGCGGCTGCTGGCCGATCTCATCTGGCGCACCCGCCCGGGCACCACGGTGTGGGTCAGCGATCCGGCGTACGTCAACCACCGGCCCATCCTGGAGGCCGCCGGGCTGAAGGTCCGTCCGTACGGCTGGCGCGACGCCGACGGCGGCTTCGACACGGCGGGCGTGCTGCGGGAACTGAGCGGGGCCCGGCGGGACGACGTCGTCCTGCTCCAGGGGTGCTGCCACAACCCCACGGGCGTGGACCCCCTTCCGGGCGACTGGGAGGCCCTGGCCGAGTCGGCCGCCCGCGGCGGCTGGGTGCCCTTCGTCGACCTCGCCTACCACGGGCTCGGCGACGGCCTGGACGCCGACCTGGCGGCCACGCGGATGCTGGCGGAGCGCGTGCCGGAGATGCTGATCGCGGTCAGCTGCTCCAAGAACTTCGGCCTCTACAGCGACCGCGTCGGCTGCGCGATCGTTCTCGGTGCCTCGGCCCGGTCCGTGCGGCACGCCGAGACGGCCCTGCAGAACGCGGCCCGGACCCTGTACTCGATGCCGCCCGAGCACGGCGCGGCCGTCGTGACCACGATCCTGGAGGACGAGGGCCTACGGGCCGCCTGGCGGGCGGAACTGGACGTGATGCGGGGCCGGATCATGGCCAACCGGGCAGATCTGGTCGCCCACCTGAGTGCGCTGGGCCGGGAGGAACAGGCGCGTTCGCTGGCGCGCCAGAAGGGGATGTTCTCCATGCTGCCCCTCACCCCGCAGCAGATGCTCCGGCTCCGCCGGCAGTACGCCGTCTACGGCACCACCTCGGGGCGGATCAACATCGCGGGAATCCCGGCGAACTCCGTCCCCCGCCTCGCGCAGGGGATCGCGGCGGTGCTCGACCCGGCCGACGCACCGCGGATGACCCTGCAGGCCTAGGCCGTCTCTTTCGGATCTTGCCGGGCCCGCGGCGCCCGGCACCGCGCCTGGCCGCACTGCCGAGACGACCACGTACGCCCAGTACGCGAGCGCCCCGACAGCACGCCCAGGCACGGCACCAGACGCCGCAGGCTCGGCCGACAAGATCCGAAAGAGACGGCCTAGATGATGCGGCCGGCCGCGCCGGTCAGTCCTTCGGCGGGGCCAGGCGGGCCACCACCTCGGCCAGGTCCTCGCAGACCTCTTCGATCTTCAGGCGGATGTGGTCCTGCTCCGTGACGAGGGCCGCCAGCAGCAGCCCGGTCAGGGCGGCCGCTCCGTTGAGCGCCTGGAGGTTGACCATGATCTCCAGGAGGGTCCGGCCGGCGAAGGGCCCGCTACGGTCGGTCGCCGCAGTGATCGCCAGGACGGACACGAGCAGGGCACTCGGTGCGGCGCCGGGGAGCCGGAAGCGCACCGCGGCCCAGATGAGCAGCGGGAAGACGAGGAAGAGCAGGGACAGGGAGCTGCGGGTGGCCGCGAGGGTGACGGCGCCGATCGTGACCGCCAGGGCCGCCGCCTCGGCCACCCGGTACGGGTCCCGGGGCAGCCTGGCCCGGCGCAGGACCAGCAGCAGGGGGGTCACCAGGAGGACGCCCATCGTGTCCCCGGCCCACCAGGCCGACCACACCGGCCAGAAGCTCGCCGACGGCAGGTCGCCGGTGAGCACCAGCGTCCAGGTCCCGGTGGTGGAGCTGATCAGCATCGGCAGCAGGCCGCCGAGGAAGACCAGGGCCAGCCCGTCCCGCAGCCGGTCCAGTTCGGGTCGGAAGCCCACCCGGCGCAGCATCGCGTAGGCGCACAGCGGAGCGAGGGTGTTGCCCGCGAGGATGCCGAGATCGACGAGATCGAACGCACTGATCCGCTCGATGGAGAGGTAGGTCCCGAGCGCCAGGCCGGGCCAGATCCGGGGCCCGAACCACAGCAGACAGGCGAGGGCGATCCCGGTCGGCAGCCACAGGGGCGTGACGACCGCTCCCTCGACGCTCACGTGCAGCCGCAGGCCGAGCCGACCGGTCGCGTAGTAGGCGACGGCGACCCCGAGGATCCGCAGGAGGGTTCCCGCCGGACGTCGCCATTCCACGGTGCGCACCCCTGCATCAGACAACGGTCCGTGCCTCCCGGCAGGGCGTGACACGCGTGGACGGGCGGCCGGTTGCCCGCGTGCCCGGCGTCCGGTGCCCGCGCGCCGGGGGAGGGTCAGCCGGGTCCGGCCGCGTCGTGGCTGAGGACGAGCACCGCGGCGTCGTCGGCGTGGCCGGTGAAATCGGTCACCTTCATCACCTCGGCGGCCAGCTCGTCGGGATCGCTCCCCGGTGCCTTCCCGACGATCCGGGCCACGTGCTCCAGCCCCGCCTCGATCGGGAACGACGGCCCTTCGACCACCCCGTCCGTGACCAGGACGATGGACCCCGCCTCCGTCAGCCTCCGCCGGGTCACCGGGTACCGGGCCCCGGGGACCGTGCCCAGCGGCGGACCACCGGAGTCCTCGGCTATGCCGTACCGGCCGTCGACGGTTGCCCAGACGGTCGGGACGTGGCCGGCCCGGGCCGAATGGAGCTCCCGCGTGCGCGGGTCGAAGCGGAGCAGACTGCAGGTCGCGAACAGTTCGCTGTCCATCGAGAGCAGCACGTCGTTGGCCTGGCTCAGCACCTCACCGGGATCGATGACGACGGAGGCGACCGCGCGCAGACACACCCGGACCTGTCCCATGAAGGCGGTGGCGGCCACATCGTGCCCCTGTACGTCGCCGATGGAGAAGGCCAGGGCCCCGCCCGCCACCCGGAAGCCGTCGTACCAGTCACCGCCGATGTCCAGGCCGCGCCGCGCGGGCGCGTACCGGGCCGCGGTCCGCAGCCCCGGTGCCCCGGGCAGGGAAGCGGGCAGCAGCTCGCGCTGCAGGGCCTCGGCCAGCTCCACCCGGGCCCGCTGCAGCTCGGCGCCCTCCCGCGCCTGGGCGGTGAGCCGGCCCAGCATGCTCAGCAGATCCGCGCTGGCGGGCCGGGGCGGCCGGCGCGGGGTCACGGACCGCTCCGGGATACGTCCATGTGCCTCTGCTTCCGCTGAGCGAAAGAGCCGGGCCCATCATATTTCGGCTCGGCGCACCGCGCGCAGGCGGCCGGGGCGGGCCCCGGGCCCTCAGGGCGCCGAGAACAGCCGCCCGTAGGCCGTGACGGGGGTGGTCGGGGTGGCCGCCGCACGCAGGGCCGCCCACAGGAGCGTCTGGTTCGCGGTCAGGACCGGCCGGCCCAAGGTGGCCTCCAGGGCCGCGATCGCCCCGACCGCGCGGAAGCCGTTGCCGCCGATCACGACCGCGTCCGCGGTGTCGGGGACGTGCGAGGCCACCCAGTCGTGCAGCGCCCGCGGCCCGATGAGGGTCTGCCCGCTGGGAAGCCCGCAGGGGGCGGCGTACGGGACCTCGAACCCGGCGTCCTCGTAGTAGCCCCGGCCCAGATCGCTCAGCGTCTCGTCGAACCACGGCGGGTCCACGAGGGCAGGCCGGCCGGCGTCCAGCGCCCGCAGCGCCTCGGCGGTGGCGGCGCAGGTCGCCACCACGGGAAGCCCGTGGGTGCGCTCGCGCAGCCGCTCCAGCATGTACCCCTCCCCGCGCGGGCCGATGACGTAGGCGGAGCTGGTGAAGGCGTAGGCGATCACCGACACCGGGGCGGCCGCCAGCAGCTCGGCGGCATCGTCCACGTGCGGGGGCTCGGCGAAGGCCCGTACGGGGGCGAGCGGGATGGTGGGGTCCATCGCGCCTCCGCGCCCCATCGCGCGGAACGGCACCCGCGCGGCGTGCACGCCCACGTCGGCCGGAGCCATGGCACGCAGCTCCGACTCGGGGCCGACATCGGCGTGCGGGGTGAGGACGCCGAGGCGGACGCGCACGTCCCACCCGTCGGGCTGCCACATCGCGTGTTCCTCTCGAAGAGCGGGAGACCGGGATACCGCGAGACGCGGGAGATCCTCCACTCTGTCACCGGTCGGGCCGTCGGGGTGCCCGGCCGCGCCGCGGCGTGCGGGGCGCCCGGCGTCCTCCCGGGATATCCACAGGGCCGGAGGATCCGGGCGGATGTGTCCGAGGAGGTCGCTAGGCTTCTGGGATGACCACTTCCGATGCAGCCGTCGAGATCCCCGACGCCCAGCAGGTGCTCCACCGCGTCTTCGGGTACGACTCGTTCCGCGGCGAGCAGCAGCAGATCATCGAGCACGTGGCCGGTGGCGGCGACGCGCTGGTGCTGATGCCCACCGGCGGCGGCAAATCGCTCTGCTACCAGATCCCGGCGCTGGTCAGAGCGGGCACCGGAGTGGTGATCTCCCCGCTGATCGCCCTCATGCAGGACCAGGTGGACGCCCTCAACGCGCTCGGAGTGCGGGCAGGGTTCCTCAATTCGACGCAGCTGTCCGACGACCGGCGCGCGGTCGAGCAGGACTTCCTCGACGGCCGGCTCGACCTGCTCTACCTGGCACCCGAGCGGCTGCGCACCGAAGGGACGCAGCGGCTGCTCGACCGGGGCACGGTCTCGCTCTTCGCCATCGACGAAGCACACTGCGTCGCCCAGTGGGGCCACGACTTCCGGCCCGACTACCTCGCGCTGTCCATGCTGCACGAGCGCTGGCCGAAGGTGCCCCGGATCGCGCTGACCGCGACGGCCACCGAGGCCACGCACGCCGAGATCGCGGCGCGCCTCGGTCTGGGGGAGGCCCGCCACTTCGTGGCCGGCTTCGACCGGCCGAACATCCAGTACCGGATCGTGGCGAAGAACAACCCGGTCAAGCAGCTGCTGGAACTGATCCGCACCGAGCACCCCGGGGACGCCGGGGTCGTGTACTGCCTCTCGCGGGCGTCGGTGGAGAAGACGGCGGCCGCCCTGGTCGAGCAGGGCATCGACGCCGTGCCGTACCACGCGGGCATGGACGCCCGGGCACGCGCGGCGAACCAGTCGAAGTTCCTGCGCGAGGACGGGGTCGTGGTGGTGGCCACGATCGCGTTCGGCATGGGCATCGACAAGCCGGACGTGCGCTTCGTGGCCCACCTGGACCTGCCCAAATCGGTCGAGGGCTACTACCAGGAGACCGGCCGTGCCGGCCGCGACGGCGAGCCGGCGACGGCCTGGCTGGCGTACGGGCTCCAGGACGTGGTGCAGCAGCGCAAGATGATCGAGGGCTCCGAGGGGGACGAGGCGCACCGCCGCTCGCTGGCCGCCCACCTGGAGGCGATGCTCGCGCTGTGCGAGACCGTCGACTGCCGCCGGGCGCGGCTGCTGGCGTACTTCGGGCAGACCGGCGCGCCGGACTGCGGGAACTGCGACACCTGCCTGACGCCCGCCGAGTCCTGGGACGGGACGGTCCCGGCGCAGAAACTGCTGTCCACGGTGTGGCGGCTGGCCAAGGAACGGCGCCAGAAGTTCGGCGCCGGCCAGATCATCGACATCCTGCAGGGCAAGAAGACCGCCAAGGTCATCCAGTTCGACCACGACGGGCTCTCGGTGTTCGGCATCGGGGCGGACCTGGGCACCACCGAATGGCGCGGGGTCGTCCGGCAGCTGCTGGCGCTCGGACTGCTGGCGGTCGAGGGCGACTACGGCACGCTGGTGCTGACCGAGGCCAGCGGAGAGGTGCTGGGCGGGCGCCGGAGCGTTCCGATGCGCAAGGAGACGGCGCCGCCGGCCGGTTCCTCCCGCAGGGAGTCCGGCGGATCGCGCTCCGGGAAGGGCTTCCGGGTGCCGGTCGACCTGCCGGCGGCCGCCGTACCGGTGTTCGAGTCCCTCCGTGCGTGGCGCGCCGAGACCGCGAAGGAGCAGGGCGTGCCGGCGTACGTCGTCTTCCACGACGCGACGCTGCGGGAGATCGCGACCCGGCTGCCCGGAACGGTCGCGGAACTGGGCACGATCAGCGGAGTCGGCGAGGCGAAGCTCGCCAAGTACGCCGAGGGCATCCTGCAGACCCTGGGCGGCGCGCAGCCCGGGCCGGGCGCGGGGGAGACGGAGACCGCAGCCGCCCCGGCACCCGCGGCCGCCCCGCCGGCCGCCCGCGCGGCGGCCGCCCCGGCCGCCCGGGCCGCGGCGGTCACCCCCGCCGTCGTGCCCGCCCAGTCCCCGCCGGCCCCGCGGGCGGAGGAGTCGCTCTTCGGCCCGGAGGACGAGGACATCGACCCGCCGTGGGACGACTGGGAGTAGCAGCCCGGCCGCGGGCCGGAATCCGTGCCGTCCGGCTCGACACTGCGCCGGGCGGCGAAGCCTCGGATAGGGTGAATCGGTAGGAACAGGGCCCCCCGGGGTGAGGTCGGTGCATTGGACACGTACCAGGAGACGGGCGAGGTGCCGGACCAGCCGGTGGCTGCTGTCGGGTACGCGGGCGTACTGAGCGAGCTGCTGCCGATCGCCCTGTGGCGGGAGGACGCCGACGGGCTCGTCGTCGAATGGTCGCTGGCCGCCCAGGACCTGCTGGGCCACCGCCCCGAGGACATCCTCGGCCGGCCCGGCGCCGACGTGCTCGTCCCCGACGCCAACCACGAGCTCGCCGACCAGCTGACCCGCCGGGTCCAGGCCGGGGAGACGGTCGTCGGCACCCTGCCCGTGCGCCACCGCGACGGACACCAGGTCCCGATGGAGATGTGGATCCTGCCCGCCCCCGATCCGCAGGGGCGCACCGGCTCCATGCTGATCGCCGTGGAGACCTCCGAGGTCCTGCTGATGCGCGATTCGCTCGCCGCGCTGCAGAGCCTGTTCACCCAGTCCCCGATCGGCCTCGGCACCCTCGGCCCGGACCTGCGCTTCCTGCGCGTCAACGACGCCCTCGCCCGGATGAACGGGGTCTCCGCCGCCGAGCACATCGGCAAACGGCTCACCGAGGTCGTGCCCGGGGTCAATGCCGCCGCGCTCGAACGGCTCATGCGCAAGGTCCTGGAGTGCGGCTCCGCCGTCGTGGACGTCCGCCGCACCGGCCGCACCCCCGCCGACCCCGACCACGACCGCACCTGGTCCTGCTCCTACGCCCCGCTGCTGGACGGGTCCGGGCGGCCGCTCGGCCTGATCGCCTCCCTCATCGACATCACCGACGGGCAGCGCGCCCAGGCGGAGGCGGAGCGGGCGCGCAGCCGGTTCGCGCTGCTCGCCGAGGCCGGCACCCGCATCGGCACCACGCTGGACCTGGAGCAGACCGCCCAGGAGATCGTGGACGTGCTGGTACCGCAGCTCGCGGACTCGGCCGACGTACAGCTCCTGGAAGCCGTACTGGACCCGGACGAGGCCGGCGCGTCCACCCGGGGCCTGCTGCGCCGCCTCGCCGCGCTCTTCCCGGACCCGGGCGCCCCGACCTCCAAGCTGGTCGCGGGCCAGACCTTCCAGATCCCGGCGCACACCGCCTACGAGCAGGTCATCACCGACGGCCAGCCCATGAACCTCTTCACCGCCGACATCCCGGCCCTGATCAAGGATCCGCGCGCGGCCGCACTGCGGGCCTACCTGGCCACCCTGGGCTGCGCCCGGATGGTCCCGCTGGTCGCCCGCGGCCGGGTGCTCGGGGTGGTGGTGGTGACCCGGGTGCGCGGGCGCGATCCCTTCGACCACGAGGACTGCGTGCTCATCGACGAGGTGGTGGCCCGGGCGGCGCTGAACATCGACAACGCCCGGATGTACACCACCCAGCGCGCGGCGGCCCTGACGCTGCAGCGCAGCCTCACCAACAACGCGTTGCCCGAGGTCGCCGGCCTGCAGCTGACCGGCCGCTACCTGCCGGCCAGCGACCACGACGTCGGCGGGGACTGGTACGACGTGATCGAGCTGCCGGACGGCCGGACCGGCCTGGTGATCGGCGACGTGATGGGCCACGGCATCCACGCGGCCGCGGTCATGGGACAACTGCGCACCGCCGTACGGACCCTGGCGCGGCATCAGGTGACCCCGGAGCAGATGCTCCGCTCGCTGGACGCCGTGGTGGCCGATCTCGGCGAGGACGAGATGGCCACGTGCGTCTACGCCGTCCACGACCCGGTGACGGGCGCGTGCGTCATCGCCCGCGCCGGCCACCCGCCGCCGGCCGTGGTCACGGCCGACGGGGCCGTGACCTTCCTGGAGGGCCCGCCGGGAACCCCGCTCGGCACGGGCGGACGGGAGTTCCGCACGGAGGAGGTCCGGCTCGGGCCGGGCAGCCTGCTCGTGCTCTACACGGACGGCCTCATCGAGTCCCGGGACCGGGACCTGGACGAGGGGATGGCGGGGCTCGCGGACGCACTGAGGGGCGGGGGAGAGCCCCTGGAGGACCTGTGCGACACGATCCTGGCGCGTCTCCTGCCGGAGGCCCCGCAGGACGACGTGGCGGTGCTGCTGGCCCGGACGCTCCCCGCGCTTCAGCACAACGACGGCCGATCCGGGCCTTCGTCTAGTCCGGGCCGTTGTCGTCGAGTAGGCCCGACTGGTTGATCAGGAAGCCCGCCTGGAGCCTTGTCTTCGCGTTGAGGGCACGCATGACGTCCGAGATGCGCCGCTGGCACGTACGTATCGAGATGCCCAGCTTCCGGGCTATGGCCTCGTCCGCCATTCCGTTGGCCAGCATCCGAAGGAGGCTGCGGTTGAGGCTGTCCGACAGGAGTTGCAGCTGCTCTCGGGAGCGGCCCGCGTAGAGGGGTTCGGCAACCGCCCAGACCCGTTCGAAGCTGTCCAGAATGAAGGCCACCACGTGAGCTTCGCGGACCACCAGTGCGCCGCTGGGCAAGCCGGCGCCCAGGGAGATGACCGCGATACGGCGGTCATAGACGATGGCTCGGGGGAATGCGACGGAGCTGGTGCGGATCTCCGCACCGGCTGCGATGTTCTGCTCCGCGTATGCGTAGGTTTCCTGGTCGTAGCGGGCCGCATGGTGGTAGATCGTGCGCATGCGGACGCCTCGTGACAGAACGTCGGTATCCAGTGTCCGGGCGGCGGTGAGCTCGGCCGGGCGCCTTCGTCCACCGGGCTGCGAGGTGACCAGTTCCTCGGTGCACTCGGCCGCGAATTTCTGAAGTGCCCTGCGTACAGCGCTGAGATCGGACAGGATTTCAACAGGTTCGAGGCGCTGGGTGTGGCCTTCCATGCTGCGTAGGTACAGCGGGGTGAAGGCCTGCAACTCGGCGCGGATGCGGTCGACTTGGCGCTGTTGATCCATGAGGATCTGTTCCATTGCCCCGGTCAGCTGCGTTGCCGCGGAGTCCGGATTTATCGGCATCAGGTCCGGGCCGCCGTTCGGATCGGCCTGGAGCAGGTTGAGTGCCAGGAGTGCGCCGACCCCCTCAGCAGCCTGCGCCTCGCTGATGCCCAGCTCGGACGCCAGGCGGTCGGGGTTCATCCGAAGGTGCTGCAGGGCGTGTTCGTAGATCCGTATGGCAACACTCCGAGAAGCGCCACCTATATCCCAATCCATCATGTTTCACACCCCTCATGGTTACGTCAGGCAGGAACATGATCCCATCCTGACCTGCATGATCGTCCGGCGGTGCTGCATGATGAATCGAGCGGCATGCAAGGTCTCGCTAAACGGCGACATAAGGCCAGGGCGCCCGCTGTCGAGGGGGAGATATAGATATGCAGAAATCTGCGTTTGCTTTTTCTTTCGGTTTTCTGTTGGTAATTTTTGCGTCGGTTCTGTCCGTCGGTAATGCGGCGGCGGCTGAATTCGACGGTGCGACTCCAGTCGCTTACGTTGCCGCCGGACCGGCGGCGGACCAAGGGTGGGGGTGAGCAGTCCTGGCCCGTAGGGCAGGTGGACGCTCCGCTGGTTATTTGAAAGGCAAATCTCTCAATGTCAGCACAGACACTGGGATATCGGGAAGTGGTGAAACTTCCTGGAATTCTCCACATGCTGGCGTCGGCCAGTCTTGCGCGTCTCGCAGGACGGATCTTCGTTTTCGCCATCATCCTCTTCACGCTCGACCGGTTCCAGTCCGCTGAAATCGCGGGCTGGGCGGCATTCGCCTCGGTGGCACCCGGTCTGCTGATCAGCCCGATCGCCGGCGCGCTGCTCGACCGGGTGGGAGCGGCTCGCTCCATCGCCCTGGACATCTCGCTCAGCGCCGCCACACTCGGCCTCTTGGTGGCGGCCTCCTTGCTCGATGTGCTGAGCGTTCCGCTGCTCCTCGTCCTCATGGTCGTCTTCTCGTCCACGAACCCGCTCAGCGCCGCGGGCATTCGCGTGCTCCTGCCCCGGCTGGCCCCGGAGCACGCGCTCGACCGGATCAATGCCATCGACATGAGCAGCTACTCCTGCATCGATGTGCTGGGACCGCTCATGGGCGGTTTGCTCTACGCGGCCGTCGGCGGCGAGAACACCCTGCTGGTGGTGGCCGTGCTGTACGCGGGATCCGTCGTGTCGATGATCCCGATCGTGCGCCGGACCGCGGGCGAGTCCGAACCAGCCGGCTCGGCACGGACCGGACTGCTCCAGGCCTCTCTCGCGGGTCTGCTGTACGTGGTCAGGCACCGCACTCTGCGCGGACTCGCCATGTCGTACTCGCTCTACCAGGTGAGCTGGGGAGTCCTCGCCGTGGCGGTACCCGTCTTCGTCCGGGAGCGGACGGCGGACGTCGCCCATGCCGACTCGATGAACGGGCTGCTCTGGTCCGTTGCGGGAGTGGCCGGAGCGTGCGGCGCGCTGCTGATAGGCCACCTGCGTACGGACGACCGGGAGCGGCGCTTCATCATCCTCGGGACGCTGGCGACGGCCGTCGCGATCTTCCCGATCAGCGTTTCCGGCGGACTCATCGGCCTGGGGGTCGGCATGGCCCTGGTCGGTCTGCTGGAGGGTGGTGTCAATGTCGGTGTGCTCTCGCTGCGCCACCGCCGTACCGATCCCGAGCAGCTCGGACGGGTTCTCGCGGTCTCGATCAGCCTCAACATGTCGGGACTTCCCGTGGGTTCGGCCCTCGCCGGCATGCTCGTAGGGTCGTCCGTCAACTCCGCGTTCCTCGTCGGCGGCGTGGCTGCGCTGCTCGCCGCGGTGACTGCGCGCTTCCTGATACCCGAGGGATCGAAGAAATGACCGGCTCCGTCATGGCGTTCGAGGAAGAGGGGCTCGGGCGGCGGCTGGTCTGCATGCCCGGTGGCCCCGGCTTCCCTCCCGCCTACATGAACGGCCTGCGCCAGATTTCGGGCAGCCGAACGCTCACCCTGCTGCACCCACGGGGCACCGGGCGCTCACCGGCTCCGGCGGACGCCGAGGCCTACCAGATGGACGACTACGTCGCAGACATCGAGCTGACGCGCCGTAGACTCGGCGTCGAGCGGATGGACTTGCTCGGACACTCCCACGGGGGTGTGGTCGCCGCGCACTACGCGGCTGCCCATCCCGAACGCGTGGACGCGCTGATCCTGCTCAACACCCCGGCCTACGGCGGCCCCCGTGCCGAGAAGGAAGCCGCGGAGTTCTTCGCGTCCCGTGCAGGCGATCCGAGCGTCGCCGAGGCTCTGGCCGCGCTCCACGAGCCGGATGACGACGCGTTCTCCTCCCCCCGGGAGCTGGGGCGCCGGATCGCCGAGATCCTCCCGCTCTGGCTGGCCCGGCCCATGGCGGCCGGCCCCGACTGGTCGGCGCTCACCGACTCGCTGACCGTCGATCCCGCCTCCCTCTTCTTCTTCAACGAGCAGGTCTTCCCCTCCCTGGACCTCACCCGGATCGCCGGGTCGATCGCGTGCCCGACGCTCGTCCTCACGGGAGACCTCGACCCGTACGCAGGGCCCGCGCACGCGGACGCATTCGCGGCGCTCATCCCGCACGTCCGGACGCAGGTGCTCCCCGGGGTGGGTCACATGTCCCAGGTGGACGCACCCCGGCCGGTTGCACGGGCCGTACTGAACTTCCTCGACAACCTTGATGACACACCCGAAAGGACCCAGTCGTGAGCACAGAGGCTGAGTGGCAGGAGCAGGACTCCGGCGACTTCATCACCTACGGCGAGTACTTCGTGCCCGAGCGGCAGACCCAGATGGACGTGGTCGCCTCGGTCATCCCCGCGCCGAAGGAGCCCGCCGAGATCCTCGATCTCTGCTGTGGCCAGGGACGCCTGAGCGGCACGCTGTTGAAGTCCTTCCCCTCGGTCACGGTGACCGGTCTCGACATCAGCCCGGCGATGCTCTCCACGGCCGCGGGGGAGCTGTCCCAGTACGGCGAGCGCTTCCGCACCGAGCAGTTCGACCTGCCCGCGGCCGACTGGCGCAAGCGGGAGACGGCTCCGTACGCGGTGGTGTCCTCGCTGGCCATCCACCACCTGGACGGGCCGGGCAAGCAGGAGCTCTTCAACGACGTGTACGCGATGCTCCGTCCGGGCGGTGCCTTCGTCGTGATCGACCTGATCGAGCCGACGGGTGAGCTCGGTCTGGAACTGGCCCGCCGGATGTGGGACGAGGCCGTCGAGGAGCAGGTGGTTCGGGCCACCGGCGACACCGAGATCCACCGCAAGTTCCGCGAACTGGAATGGAACGGCTATGAGTTCCCCGACCCGCTCGACCAGCCGTCTTCCCTAATCGATCAGCTGGACTGGATGCGTGCGGCGGGATTCGCCCAGGTCGACGCGTACTGGCTGAAGGCCGGTCACGCGATCTTCGGCGGCATCAAGAGCGAGCGCTGAGGAGCAACCGATGAGTCGTGACTATCCCCTTGTGATCTTCGCCAACCTCGTCAACGAGCTGATGGTGACGGTTCCCGTCGTCCGCCACTCCGGCGCGCTGGTGGCCGTGTCACCCCGCAAGGTGTGGCTGAGCCGGCCGGGCGACGTCGTCGTCACGCCGGAGACCCCTCCCGAGCCCCTGTGGGAGTACGCCTGTGGGCTGCTCGGCTTCGAGCGCTCCGAGATCACCTCGGTGGTGGCTCTCACCGATGACCTGGTGCCGCTGGCTCAGGCCGTCCGTCGCAACGGCCTCGTCCAGCAGCTGAAGACGCTCGCCGCGGAGCGCCCGGGCATCCGGCTGCTGCCCTTCGCCCAGGACCGGCCGACGGCCGAACTCGCCGCCGAGCTGGGTCTCCCGGTCGACGGTTACGAGGGCGGTGTGCAGCCCGAGGAGGCGCTGGCCGCCGCCTACCGGATCAACACCAAGCCGGGGTTCAGGGAGCTGGCGGCAGAACTCGGCATCCGTACGGCCGAGGGCCTTTCGTGCGCCACCCCCGAGGAGCTCATCGAATCGGTCAGGAGCATCCTCACCCGCAAGGGCGGAGCGGTGGTCAAGCCCGCGCGTGGCTCCAACGGGTACGGGGTTCTGTTCCTCGGCTCCGAGGACCTCCCCGTGCTCGAGCAGCGGCTCGCCGAGTACATGCCCACCGTCAGTGAGCAGCCGGCCGGCTGGATCGTCGAGGAGAAACTCTCCTTCGCACGTGTGGTGACCGTCGAGATGACCACCGACGAGGCCGGGCCGCGCGTACTGCACGTTGGTGAGATGCGCACGCCCAACGGAAGTTTCAGCGGGCAGATCACACCGTTGCAGGAGGAGTCGCCCGCGGTGGACGAGCTCGTGGCCAACGGGCTGACGCTCGGGAGCCACCTGTACGCGGCCGGATACCGCGGCGCCTTCGACATCGACGGTGGAATCACCGCCGAGGGTGTGCTGTACACGACGGAGAGCAACGTCCGGCGCACCGGTTCCACCTACCTGGACCTCCTGGTCCAGCGTCTGCTGGGAACCGAGCGGGCTACGAAGGCCGTATGGATGGCCGACTCGCGCCCGGGAGGCATCGAGCTGGACTTCAAGACCGGCCTCGAGCTGGTCCGGGAGGCAGGACTTGCCTTCGAACGCGGTGGTGACAGCGGTGTCGTACTCACCGCGGACACCCTCGCGTACGACGGGAAGTGGCGGTACCTGGTCATCGCCCAGACGTACGAGCAGGCGGAGGACATCGAGTCCCGGCTCGCCGCCACGCTCCAGCTCCGGTGACCCCGTGCTGACCAGCGGTATCGACATCCGCGCGAGCTCCACACACAACGTGGGCCTTTTCGCCACCGCGCCCATACCAGCCGGCACCGCCGTCTGGCTGCCGTGTCCCAAGTGCTCCACCTGGTCGGGTGCGGAGCTCGCCGCGATCCCGTCCGAGCGGTACGAACCGCTCGACAAGTACGGCCACATGCTGGTGGACGGTGCGATGCTCCTGCCGTGTCTGGGGGCGTACCTGATGAACCACTCGTGTGAGGCGAACGTCCTGGACCTCGGACTCGACTTCGGTGTCGCCGTTCGGGACATCGCAGTGGGCGAAGAAGTGACCTGCGACTACGCCACCTTCACCGAGGACCCGGGCTGGCGCATGCAGTGCCACTGCCCGAGCACCGTGTGCCGGGGAGAGATCACCACCGAGCAGGGACACGACCCGGGCGTGCGGGACACCTGGCGGACCCGGATCGAGCCCGTCCTGCCCCTGATGGCCTCTGTGCCCCAGCCGCTGCACGACGTGCTCGAAGACGTCAGCACTCCCTACGCGCGCATCCTGCGCGGGGCGAGCGTGCTCGACGAGGTGGCCACCGGTGCGAGCGTCTGTGCGCCGTCCTTCCGCGCCCTCTGACCCGCCGGACGTCCTCCAACCACCCCGGCGCCGACCGCTGTGTCGGCTCCCCCGCACACGGCCGGCGCCGGGGTGCCCGGAACTCCGTACCAAGAGGAACCCATGCTGACGAACCAGAAGCAGCCCTACACCTATGAGTACCGTGAACCCGTTGAACCGGATTGGCGCCGCTTCCCGGGCTGGCGCGACGTCACCGACGAGCAGTGGGCCTCGGCCCAGTGGCAGCGCGCGCACTGCGTGAAGAACGTCCGCCAGCTGCGGAACCTCCTGGGCGGTCTCCTCTCCGACAGCTTCTACGAGGACGTCGAACGTGATCAGCGCGACTTCGCCACGATGTCGCTCCTGCTCACTCCGCAGATGTTGAACACCATGGCGCCGCACGCCGGCACCGGCGCCGATCTCACGGACGCCTTCTACGAGGATCCGGTGCGGCGCTACATGCTGCCCGTCCATTCCGATCGGCGCCTCGACTTCCCGTCCCACCCCTACGCCGAGCGCGACTCGCTCCACGAACGCGACATGTGGGCCACCGAGGGCCTGACGCACCGCTACCCGACCAAGGTGCTGGCGGAGCTCGTCTCCACCTGTCCCCAGTACTGCGGTCACTGCACCCGCATGGACCTGGTGGGAACATCAACGCCGCAGGTGCAGAAGCTGCGTTTCGAAGCCAGGCCGGCCGACCGGCTCGAGGCGATGCTCGCGTACCTGCGCACACACCCCACGGTCCGCGACGTGGTCGTCTCGGGCGGCGACGTGGCCAACGTGCCGTGGCCGCGCCTGGAAGCCTTCGTCGCGTCGCTCCTGGAGATCGAGTCGATCCGGGACGTGCGTCTGGCGAGCAAGGCCCTGATCGGCCTTCCCCAGTACTGGGCTTCGGAAGAAGTCGTCGCGGGGATATCGCGGCTGAGCGCCACGGCCCGCGGCCGGGGCGTCCAACTCGCCCTGCACACGCATGCCAACGCGGCGCAGCAGATCACGCCGGCGGTGAGCCGTGCCACGGCGGCCCTGCTGGACGCCGGGCTGCGCGACGTACGCAATCAGGCGGTCCTGCTCCACGGGGTCAACGACACTCCAAAGGGCCTCCTGGACCTCTGCTTCGGCCTGCTCGACGGTGCCGGAATCATGCCCTACTACTTCTACATGTGCGACATGATCCCCTTCAGTGAGCACTGGCGGACCTCGGTCGCCGCGGCGCAGGAGCTGCAGCACGCGATCATGGGCTACCTGCCCGGTTTCGCCACTCCCAGGATCGTCTGTGACGTGCCCTTCGTGGGCAAGAGGTGGGTTCACCAGCTCGCGGAGTACGACCGGACCCGCGGCATCTCGTACTGGTCGAAGAACTACCTGACCGCGCTCGACGGCGACGACCGATCGGCTCTGGACCGCACGCACGAGTACTACGACCCGATCCACACGCTGCCCCCCGAGGGACAGAAGTGGTGGAGGTCGCATCTTCCCGAGACGCACACCGGGATCCCCATCCTGCCCGTGGCCCGCTGAGCGTGCGCCCGACCGCCCGGCCGGACCGGGACGCCGCTCGACCACCGCTCTCCCCCTGAAGGACTTAGCCATGCAGAACCTGATCGTCACCGCGACCCCGCCCACTCCCAACGGCGACCTGCACCTGGGGCACTTCTCCGGTCCCTACCTGGCGGCGGACGTGTTCGCTCGGCACCAGGCCCGCCGTGGCGCACAGGTCGCGCACCTCACGGGAATCGACGACCACCAGAGCTATACCGAAACCCGTGCCGTCCGCGAGGGCAGGACGGCCGAATACATCGCCGAACACTTCGGCGACCGCATCGAGCAGGCCTGGGCGGACGCCGGAGTGGCCTACGACTTCGTCGCCCGGCCGCGCCGCTCTCCGCACCACGTGGACTTCACGCGCACCGTCTTCTCGGCCCTGTACGAGAACGGCACGATCGTCCGGCGCACCCGGCCTCTGCCGTACTGCGTACCGTGTGACCGCTGGGCGTACGAGGCCTACGTGGTCGGAACCTGCCCGCACTGCGGTACCCGGGCCTGCGGCAACGCCTGCGAGGTCTGCGGGAAGCCGAACGACTGCGCGGACCTCGCCGACCCGGAGTGCACCATCTGCGGCGCATCCTGCGAACTGCGGCCCTGCGAAAGGCTCTACCTGCCGCTGGAGCCGCTCCGGGGCGAGCTCGAGGCCTACTGGGAAACCGTTCTGATGGACGGACATCTCACCGCGCTCTGCCACCAGATGGCTTCGGACGGTTTGCCGGAGATCGCCGTCTCGCACCCGGCGGACTGGGGGATCGAGGTCCCCACCGAAGGCTTCGAGGGTCATCGGATCTACGTCTGGTTCGAGATGGCGGCCGGCTACCTCGCGGCCACATCGGAGTTCCTCGGAGCGCCGCGCCCGGACGTGTGGACCACGGAGAACAGGGTGGTGCAGTTCTTCGGCTTCGACAACGGCTACTTCCACGCGGTGCTCTTCCCCGCGATCATGCGGTCGTTCCGCGCTGACGCGAAGCTGCCCGAGGCGCTGATATCCAACGAGTTCTACCGGCTGGACGGCCTGAAGTTCTCGACGAGCCGACAGCACGCGGTCTGGATGCTCGATGCGCTGCCGGACGTGCCCGCCGACCATCTCAGGCTCCACCTGTCCTGCGACCGACCCGCCACCCACCAGACCAGCTTCACCTGGCGCGGCTTCGCCGACCGGCTGGGCGGCGACCTTCTTCCCCGCTGGTCCGACTGGCTCCGCCAGCTCACGGACGGCTCCGAGGCGGCCGCCGCGATCGACCAGACCGCTCCGGAAGCCCGGTACGCGGCCGCGGACCGGCTGCTGGAACTGGCGGGCGAGACCCTCCGGCGGGTCGACCGGGCCTACTCGGCGGACACCTTCGCGCCGCGCGACGCGGTGTGGTCGCTGGACCTGCTGGTCGACGCGGCGGTCGAGTTCGGACACGGCAACGCACACCTGCGCGACGTACCGGAGCTGCACGGACGCTTCCTGCGCGGGGTCGAAGCGCAGCTGGCGGTCGCGGCGGCGTTCGCCGCCGCCCTCTACCCGGTCGCTCCCGCGATGGCCCAGCAGCTCTGGTCCGCTCTGGGGCTGGCGGGGACGGTGGAGAGCGCCGACTGGGACGCGCTGCCCGGCCACCCGTCGGGGCCGGTCAAGGTCGGCAACCTGGTCGACGCGTGCTCCCTGTTCGTCTTCCGGGGAATCGCCGGTGGGAACTGACTTAGAGCCGCACACCGCCCTGCCCGTCACGTCACGGCCGGCCGCCTGTGCCAGGCGACCACCAGAAGAGACCGCGCCCCGTGTCCGCGGACAGTTCAGGGCTCCGACCACCGACGCGAACGATGAGAGGCACACCGATGAACCAGGTCGATTTGCTAGGTATCGGACTGGGTCCGGCCAACCTGAGCCTGGCGGCGCTCGCAGAGTCGGCCGGCTCGCTGCGGACCGGCTTCGTGGAGTCGAAGCCGGAATTCCGCTGGCACAGCGGCATCATGCTGCCGAGCGCTCAACTCCAGGTCTCCTACCTCAAGGACCTGGTCACCCTGGTCGACCCCACCAACAAGTTCTCCTTCCTGAACTACCTCGCGCAGAACGGCCGCATCTTCCGCTCCCTGATGGCCAACGGCACCGGCTGCTCACGGCAGGAGTTCGAGGACTACTACCGATGGGCCGCGGGCCAGCTGTCGAGCGTGCGCTGGAACTCCGAGGTCCGCGAGGTATCCGTCCACGGGGACAGCTTCGAGGTCGCGACCACCGACGGAACGGTGACGAGGACCCGCAACCTGGTCCTCGGCTCCGGACGCAGGCCGTCGCTCCCGACCTTCGCCCAGCCACTGGTCGGGCGCCGCATCCTGCACGGAAGCGACATCCTGCGGGTCGATCCGGAGACCAAGGACAAGAAGGTCCTGGTGGTCGGCGCGGGCCAGAGCGGCGCCGAGATCGTCAACTACCTTCTGACCGATGGCGGGCTCCCCTCGTCGCTGACCTGGATATCGAGTCGCGTCGGGTTCCTTCCCATCGACGACTCGCCCTTCACGAACGAGTGGTTCGCGCCGCCGTACGTCGACTACTTCCAGGGCCTGGCCCCGGACCGGCGCGCGGAGCTGCTGTCACACCAGCGGCTCGCCAGCGACGGGGTCTCCGAATCACTGCTGCGGAGCATCTACCGCCGGCTCTACGATCTGGACCTGGCCCGCTCGGGGCTGCGCCACCAACTGCTCACCTCGCGGCGCATGGTCGACCTCGCCGCGGACGGCGACCGGTTCACGAGCACGCTGCACGACGAGGACGGCAACCGGCTGGAACGCTGCGACGCCGACGTGGTCATCTTCTGCACGGGATACAGCAGCGCGGCCCCCGCCTACCTGGAACCCCTGCGCGAGCGGCTTCTCAACAGGCAGGGCGAGTTCGAGGTCCGCGCGGACTACTCGCTGTCGTGGGACGGTCCGCCCGGACTCCGCGTGTACGTCCAGAACGCGGCCGAGGCGACGCACGGCATCGCGGACCCCAATCTCAGTCTCGCTTCGTGGCGGAGCGCGAGGATCCTGAACTCCGTCCTGGGCGAAGACCTCTACCGCCTGGACAGGGTCACCTCGACGGTCACCTGGGAGTCGGTGCCCGACCGGGACCGTGACGGCGATCTGATCGCGCCCTGACCTCTTCGTCCGTCCGCAAGAGATTTCCCAGCACCTCTCACCAAACTTCGGGGGACACCCATGTCAGTACCCAGAAAAGTGATATTCGAAGTGCCGGAGGTCATGCCCTCGGGGATGGTCGTCGAGGAGGTGGCTGCGCCGCCCGGACTCGGCCGGCCGGACTGGCCCTTCAAGGGTTCCCGCTTCCTGGTACCGCCGGGCGCCACCAGCGAGCCGGACCACCACGAGGTGGCCGAGCTGTGGATGGTACGCGCGGGCACCGGCCTCGTCCTCTCGGAGGACACGAAGACCGACATCGGTCCGGGGGACTCGGTGTTCTTCCCGCCGTGGACCCACCACCAGGTGGTCAGCACGGGTGCCGGACCGCTGGAGGTCTTCAGCCTGTGGTGGCCGGAGGCCCTGTCGTGAGTGCGGATCTGGTCGTCGTGGGCGGCGGGATCATCGGAGCGTTCATCGCCCACGAGGCGAGCCTTCGGCACCCGGACTGGGACATCGTGGTACTCGAACGCGGTGCCGTCGGAGGCGGTACGACCGCATGGTCCGCCGGCGCGAGCTTCCCGATCGTTCCGACCCTGGCTCACCGGGAGCTGGTCCGGCAGAGCAGGGAGCGCTTCGCTGCCCTCGAGGACACCGCTGCCGGGGCGTTCCAGCGCCCGGTGCCGATGATCTACCTCACCCACCGTGACCGAATCGCCTCCTTCCAGGCGCGGCTGGCCGTGCCGTTGCGCGGGCTCGACCAGGCCGAACGCGAGCGGGTGGACGAGCTGTTTCCGGACCTCCGGGTCGGGGCCGACGAGAGGTTCGTGACGCACGACGGCGAGGGCTCCGTCGTGCAGGCCCGTCCGATGGCCGAGGCCGTGCTGACGGCGGCCATGGCCAGGGGCTCCGTCCGCGTGCAGACCTGTCAGCGGGTCACCGCCGTCTCCCGGCTGACCGACGGCTACCAGGTGACCACCGACCACGCCGGGTGGCGCGCCCGCAAGGCGATCCTGGCCGTCGGTCCCTGGGATCTCCCTCCCGTCGACGCCGCACCCGAATGGGGTCTCCTCGGCGGGGAGGGCGCACGGCGCAAGCGCGTCGCGGCGCTGCACAGCACCCTTCCCGTCCGGCTGGGCGATCCACTCGTCTACTTCCTGGACGACGACCTCTTCGTGCTCCCCCTGGCGGACGACGCCGCGCTCGTCAGCTTCCGCAGCGAGACCTGGGACCTGTCTCCCGGGCAGGTCGACGGTTCGGCGGACGAAGACGACCTGCGCGAGGGTACGGCGGCGCTGGCGGCCCGGAGCGCGGTCGCCGCGGCATCCGTCGTCGGGGGGCGGGCCTTCTGCGACCTGTACACCCCGGAGCGACTTCCCCTGGTCCGTGTGTCACAGGGGGCACCCGGCCTGGCGGCGGTCGTCGGAGGTTCCGGATCCGGCGTCCGACTGTCCCCGGGACTCGCGGCCAAGGCACTGGACGCCATCACCACTAGGGCCCAACGGGCCGTTCCGACTGGCTGAGAAGCCATCCGTGAGGCATCTCCATGACTGTTGAAACGATCAAGAACTGGCACGAGCTGAACCCCCTGGGCTGGTCCGGGCTCGTCACCGACGAGGACCTCTTCACCTCCCCGGAATGGCTGCGGATCGAGGAAGAACCGGTCGGTCCCTGGCACAGCAGGGACCGGGCGTACCTTGCCGCCGTCGGCCCGCGAGGAGCCGAGGCGGGACTGGTCGCCCTGCTCTTCGACGAGTCGGTGACGGAACCGCTGTGCCGGACGGACCTGTACGTGGCCGGCCTGGACCCGGCCCTCGACCAGGACGCACTGACACGGAACCTGCTGCCCTGCGTCATGGCGGGAGGCTGGTTCAACTCGAGGGTCCTGCTCGCTCCGGGCCTGTCCGGCGGCGCCCGGCGGCAGGCCGTGGAGTCGCTCGTCACCGCCGCTGAGGACTTCGCCGCGGACTCCTCGGCGGGCTCGATCGCCTTCAGCTGCGTGGGCGCCCAGCAGCACGAGCTCCGGAGCGTCCTCACCGACGCCGGCTACCTCGAGCTTCCCACCGGGCCCCGGCACGTGATGTCGGTCGGCTGGGACGCGTACGCGGGCTATCTGGGATCCCTGCGCTCCCGCCAGCGGCTCAGGGTCCGCAAGGAGCACCAGCGGATCCTGGACTCCGACGTCTCCACGCGCGTGGAGCGGATGGACGAGTCCAACGTGGCGGACGTCGCGAGGCTCGCTCGGGCCGTCGAGGGCAAGTACGAGATGGACGCCACGAGCGACCAGCTGGAGGAATGGTTCCGGGCGATCGCCGCCGCTCCCATCCCCAACGTGCTGTTCACCGCGGACCGCAAGGGTGCCCGCTGCGCGACCACCCTCTGGCTGCGCCGGGGCCGGCACCTCTACGGCTTCCACAGCGGGGCGGACTACGAACTGTCCGACGGCCTGCCCACGTACTTCGAGACGGCCTACCGGATGCCCATGGACTACGCCTGCGCCTCGGCCGGATCCGTAGGAGTCCTCGAATACGGCGTGGATTCCGACCGCGCCAAGCTCAACCGGGGCTCCACGGCCCTGGACCAGTACGTCTATCTCAAGGCGACCAGCCCCGCGGTGCAGCGGCGCCTCGAAGCCGGTCTCATCCGGTCGTCCACGGCAACAGCCTGATCCGTTCCGCGGATCCTCCGGGTACGTGACCGAAACAGCAAGGAGTGTGTGGGGGAACATGACAGTGATGGCAACACCCGTAACGCCCGGGCAAGGAGTCGCCGAGCACGTGCTGTACCTCGGGTGGCAGGCCGAGGCGGCGGATGCCCTGACGGCCCACGGGGCCGAGGTCACCTGTGTGGTCACGGTCGAGGACGCCGGCGCCGCCCGCGCGCACGGCTTCGCCGGAGGGCTGGTCGTCGTCAAGGATCCGACCTCCGCGGAGGAGGTGCTGGCCGGCCTGTTCCGTGCCGGCGTCGATACGGCCGGCCTGTCCCGCGTGGCAAGCGAGGAGGAGTTCGCGCTGGTCACGGTCGGCGCCATCGCCGCGACCCTCGGGTCACGGAGCATGTCCGTGCCGACCGCGCTGGCACTGCGCGACAAGTTCGTACAGAAGCGCCTGCTCCGGGAGGCCGGCCTGCGCGCGGCGCAGTGCGCCGTTGCCGAGACCCTGGCGCTCTGCTCCGCGACGGGCATCGGCTTTCCCCTGGTGGTCAAACCGATCGCCGGCGGAGGCGCCCGGTCCACCTATGCGCTCACGTCGCAGGAAGAGGTGGACCGGCTGACGAAGGAGATGCCCGCCGCCGAGCAGAACGGCCCTTGGCTGGTCGAGGAGTTCATGGCCGGCGTCGAGCTGCACGTGGACGGCGTGGTCCGAGAGGGCGAGGTGCTCTTCCTGAGCGTCTGCCGCTACCTGCAGAACCTCATCGGCATCCGGGACGGCGGCCTGGTCGGCTCCGTCGTCCTGCCGCCCGCCGAGCACGCACCGCTCTACGACGCGGTCGAACGGCTGGCCACCTCCGCATTGGCGGCCCTCGCACACCACGAAGGTGTCTTCCACCTGGAGTTCTTCCAGCAGGACGAGTCTCTGGTGTTCAGCGAGTGCGCGGGCCGGATCGGAGGCGGACTCATCCGCGAGATGCACGAATTCAGCTCAGGGCTCGACCTCTACGACGAGTGGGCGCGCGCCGTACTCGGGGTGCCCAGCGGTGTCCGGTCGCGGCACCCGTTCTCGAACGCCTCGTACGGCTGGGTCAACCTCCCCGTCCCGGCCGGGCGGATCGAGTACCTGCCCAGTGTGGACGAGCTCATGGAGCAGCCGGGCGTGGTGCTGGCCCAGGTCTCGGGAAAGGCCGGTGAACTGGTACCGGACCTCACTTCGGGCTCGCACATCCGAGTGGCCCGGCTCGCCGCCCACGGGGAGGACGCCGAACGGGCGTCCGCGCGGCTCAGAGAGCTCGCCGCCTGGTTTCCCACCCGGGCCCGGGTGGTTACGGCGGAAGGGGGCATCCGATGAGTTCCGCCGGAGACGTCCTGGTGCTGTCCAAGCGGGAGGCGGGCGGAGTCGGACTGATCGGTCCCCAGCTCAGGGGGCTGGGGCTGCGTCCCGTCCTGGTGTCCGCGCTGCCTGACGACCGATACCGCACGTACTGCGACGAGCATGTCCTCCTCGACTGGGACACCGAATCCCTGGACGACCTGCTCCTGCGGCTCAAGGAGTCCGGGATCGAGCCGGTGGCCGTGGTCAACCTCGTGGAACCGCTCATCCCCTGGCAGATAGCGCTCGCCGAGCAGTTCGGGCTGCCGGGGGCGAGCCCCGGTCTGGCCGTCTTGCGGAGCAAGCTGCTGGTGCGCCGGCAGATGCGCGAGTCCGGGCTTTCGCAGATGCTCTTCACCGGCGGGCCGGCGGCGCGGCTCACGGAGACGGGATGCACGGAGGACGAGCTCACGGAAGGCGGTGCCGCGCTCTTTCCGGCAATCGCCAAACCCTCCCAGGATTCCGGGGGGTCCCGATGGGTCCGACGGGTTGATTCGTCACAGGAACTGGCCGCCTACCGGAGCGAGCTGACGGAGGCCGGATTCGGTGCGATGGAGATCGTGGTGGAGGAATACATGGAGGGGACCGAGTTCTCGGTGGACGGTCCCGTACTCCAGGGCGGCTTCACTCCGCTGTTCGTGGTGGAGAAGCCCTTCCACGACGAACAGCGCCACCACGACTCGGGCATTCGCGTGTCGCCACCGGAGAACGTGCGGGTCGCCGAAGCCGTACGGGCCTTCGGACCGGTCCTGGACACCCTCTGCACCGACCTGGGCCTGGACCGGTGCTGGCTGCACATCGAGGGCAGGGTCCTCCGGGACGGGACGGTCGGCCTGATCGAAATCAATCCGCGTCCGGGCGGAGGCATGTACCAGTCCGCGACCATTCGCACCTGCGGGATCGACCCGGTCGAAACGGCGGTCCTGATGGCCCTGCCGGGCTTCGATCCCGGCGTGCTGGGAGCGGCCCGCAGGAGCGCGGAGACCGTAGGGCTGCTGGACGTGGAGGCGCCCCGCACGGGCCGTGTCAGGGTGGAGACGCCGGAGGAGGAACTCAAGGCGCTCCCCGGGGTCCTCGACTGCTACCTCGACGAGGACGATTTCACCTCGGCCCACGAAGAGAACTTCTTCGCCGGCTTCCTGCTCGGCGGAGGGGACCTTCCGGAGCTCCAGGAAGCCGAACGGCGGGTACGGGCGGCTCTGCGGTACACCGTCGAGTAGGGCCCGCCGCCGACGCCCCCACCCTCTCCGGAGCCGACGCCGACTCCAACGCAGCGTTCAGAAGGGACCGCCCCATGACGACCAGCATCCTTCGTACTCCCCAGGCGCCGCCCGGAGTGCGGGAACCGACCAGGTACGGCCCCTCGGAGCCCTTGCGTCTCGACGACCTGCACGGCTCCCTGTCCGACCCGGTACTGGGCTCGATGACCCTGCTCAACGAGATCACCGGCCGCTACCCCCAAGCGGTCTCGTTCGCGGCGGGACGTCCGTACGAGAAGTTCTACGACCCCGCCCAACTGCACGAGTACCTCGACCTGTTCACCCGCCACCTGGAGGAGGACCTCGGCCGGACACCGGAACAGGTCCGCACGGCCCTCTTCCAGTACGGGCACACCAAGGGCTTGCTGACCGACCTGCTGATCAAGAACCTCGCCGTGGACGAGGGCATCACGGTCGACCCCGAGTCGATCGTGGTTACCACCGGCTGCCAGGAGGCGATGATCCTCCTGCTGCGCGTCCTGCGCACGGACGACCGCGACGTCATCCTCGCCCCTGCCCCCACCTATGTGGGGTTCCTCGGGGCGGCCCGGCTGATGGACATGCCGGTACGTCCAGTGCGGGAGGGTGCGGGAGGGATCGATGTCGACGACCTCGTCACCCAGATCCGGCGAGCCCGCGCGGAGGGGCTACGGCCGCGCGCCTGCTACGTGGTGCCGGACTTCGCCAACCCCAGTGGGCTGAGCATGAGCCTGGCCGACCGGGAGCGGCTGCTGGAGGTCGCCGCCGCGGAAGCCGTCCTCCTCATCGAGGACAATCCGTACTCCCTCTTCAACGCCGACGGGCAGCGGCTGCCCACGCTCAAGTCCCTGGACAGGCGCCGGAGCGTGGTCTACGTGGGCTCGTTCGCCAAGACCGCCTTTCCGGGAGCCCGCGTCGGCTACGTCGTCGCCGACCAGCGCGTCGACGGGGTGACAGGCGGGGAGGGCCCCCTCCTCGCCGATCAGCTGGCCAAGCTGAAGAGCATGCTGACGCTGAACACCTCGACCATCTCGCAAGCCGTCATCGGCGGCAAACTCCTGGCGAACGCGGGAAGCATGGCCGCCGCCACCCAGCGCGAAGCCGACGTGTACGCACGCAATCTGCGGACCGTGCTCGACGGCCTGCACCGGCACTTTCCCGCGCCCGGGGCGCAGGTCACCTGGAACATCCCGGGCGGCGGAATGTTCGCGGTGCTCACCCTGCCCTTCGAGGCCGACGACACGGTGCTCGAATACTCGGCGTCCCGCTTCGGGGTTTTGTGGACGCCGATGCGGCACTTCTACACCGGGGGCGGCGGCGCGCACCAGATCCGGCTGTCCTTCAGTGTCCTGGACCCCGAAGGGATCGATCTGGGGCTGGCCCGACTCGCCGCACTCGTTCACGATCACACCACCAAGAGATGAGTGCCACGATGACCAACAACCGCCTGTTCACCTCGGAGTCCGTGACCGAGGGTCACCCCGACAAGATCGCTGACCAGATCAGCGACACCATTCTCGACGCGCTCCTCACCGAGGACCCGACCTCGCGCGTCGCCGTGGAGACCCTCATCACCACCGGTCTCGTCCACATCGCGGGAGAGGTGACGACGAAGGCGTACGCGCCGATCGCGCAGCTCGTCCGCGACAAGATCCTCGAGATCGGCTACGACTCCTCGAAGAAGGGCTTCGACGGCGCCTCCTGCGGCGTGTCGGTGTCCATCGGTGCGCAGTCCCCGGACATCGCGCAGGGTGTCGACACCGCCTACGAGAAGCGCGTCGAGGGCGACGAGGACGAGCTCGACAAGCAGGGTGCCGGCGACCAGGGCCTGATGTTCGGGTACGCCTGCGGCGAGACCCCCGAGCTGATGCCGCTCCCGATCCACATCGCGCACCGCCTCTCGAAGCGGCTGTCCGAGGTCCGCAAGAACGGGACCATCCCGTACCTGCGTCCCGACGGCAAGACCCAGGTCACCATCGAGTACGACGGCGACAAGGCCGTCCGTCTCGACACGGTCGTCGTGTCCTCGCAGCACGCCGCGGACATCGACCTGGACTCGCTGCTCGCTCCGGACATCCGCGAGTTCGTCGTGGAGTACGTCCTGAACCAGCTGGTCGAGGACGGCATCAAGCTGGAGACCGAGGGCTACCGTCTGCTGGTCAACCCGACCGGCCGCTTCGAGATCGGCGGCCCGATGGGCGACGCCGGCCTCACCGGCCGCAAGATCATCATCGACACCTACGGCGGCATGGCCCGTCACGGCGGCGGCGCCTTCTCGGGCAAGGACCCGTCCAAGGTCGACCGCTCCGCCGCGTACGCCATGCGCTGGGTCGCCAAGAACGTGGTCGCCGCCGGTCTGGCCGCGCGCTGCGAGGTCCAGGTCGCGTACGCGATCGGCAAGGCCGAGCCCGTCGGTCTGTTCGTGGAGACCTTCGGCACGCACAAGGTCGCCGTCGACAAGATCGAGAACGCCATCGGCCAGGTCTTCGACCTGCGTCCGGCCGCGATCATCCGCGACCTCGACCTGCTCCGCCCGATCTACGCCCAGACCGCCGCCTACGGCCACTTCGGCCGCGAGCTGCCGGACTTCACCTGGGAGCGCACCGACCGCGTCGACGCCCTGCGCACCGCCGCCGGTCTGTAGGACCCGCCCGGGACCGGGACGGGGCGATGTCACGGAGCGCCCCTCCCGCTACCAGGCCAGGTCCTCCAGGGCCTCCAGGTCCACCACGGCCGGCGGCGCCGGCTCGGCCGCGCCCGTCAGGGGGAGTTCCGCCCAGATCACCTTGCCGCGGTCCGTGTAGCGGGTGCCCCAGCGCTCCGCGTACTGGGCGACCAGGAACAGGCCGCGCCCGCCCTCGTCGGTCGTCGCCGCGTACCGCAGGTGCGGCGAGGTGCTGCTGCCGTCGGAGATCTCGCAGATCAGGGTGCGGTCGCGGAGCAGCCGGACCCGGATCGGCGGGGTCCCGTAGCGGATGGCGTTGGTGATCAGCTCGCTGAGGATGAGCTCGGCGGTGAAGGTGATGCCCTCCAGGCCCCACGCGGTGAGCTGCGCGGAGCCCGCGCGGCGGACCCGGGACACGTCCGAGGGGTCCGGGAGCACCTCCCACTCCGCGATCTGCTCGGCCGGGAGCCGCCGGGTGTCGGCGATGAGCAGCGCGATGTCATCGCTCGGCGCCGGGAACAGCAGCGCGGACAGTACGTCGGAACAGGCCTGGTCGGGGCTGCGGTCCGGCCGGGACAGGGCCTCGGTCAGCAGGTCGAGGCCGGTGTCGAAGTCCCGGTCGCGGTCCTCCAGCAGCCCGTCGGTGAACAGCACGAGCCGGCTCGCCTCGGGCAGCCGCAGTTCCACGGCCTCGAAGGGCATCCCGCCGACGCCCAGGGGCAGACCGATCGGCAGCTCGGGGTACTCGACCCGCCCGTCGGCCCCGACCAGGGCCGGGCCGGGGTGGCCGGCGCTGGCCATGGCGCAGTGGCCGGACACCGGGTCGTACACCGCGTACAGGCAGGTGGCGCCGGTGACACCCGAGGACTCGCCCTCCCCGGAATCCCCGTCGGCCGAGGACTCGTCCTGGTCGATCCGGTCGATCAGCTCGTCGAGGTGGCCCAGCAGCTCGTCGGGCGGCATGTCGAGCGTGGAGAAGTTGTGCACGGCGGTCCGCAGCCGGCCCATGGTGGCGGCGGCGTGCACCCCGTGCCCGACCACGTCGCCGACGACCAGCGCGACCCGGGCCCCGGCGAGCGGGATCACGTCGAACCAGTCCCCGCCCACCCCCGCCTTCGCGGGCAGGTACCGGAACGCGACGTCCACGGCGCTCAGATCGGGCAGCACCCGCGGCAGCAGGCTGCGCTGGAGGGTCACCGCCACCGCGTGCTCGCGCGTGAAGCGGCGGGCGTTGTCGATGGAGACCGCGGCCCGCGCGGCCAGCTCCTCGGCGAAGGACAGGTCCTCCCCGTCGAAGGGCTCGGGGGTGTCGGCCCGCCAGAAGTTCGCCATCCCGAGGACCACTCCGCGGGCCTGGAGCGGTACGGAGATCAGCGAGTGCAGTCCGTAGTCCAGGGCCAGCCGGGTGCCGTCGTGGTCCTGGGCCCGCCAGCCGGAGGCGGCGGTCAGATCGGCCGCGAGGACGCCCCGGCCGGCGTCCAGGGCCGCCGACATCGGCGCGGTCGGCACCACGAAGCGGATGACGTCGCCCACCGGCTGGAGCGGGGAATCCACGCGGATCCCGCTGATGGCGGCCCGGTGCATCTCGGTGTGCGCGCCGCCGCCGGGCTCCTCGCCGCGCAGCACCGGCTCCAGCAGCTCGACGGTGACGAAGTCCGCGAACCGCGGGACCGCGACCTCGGAGAGCTCCTCGGCGGTGCGGACCACGTCCAGGGTGCTCCCGATGCGTACGCCGGCGTCGTAGAGCAGCTGGAGCCGGTCGCGGGCGACCGCGGCCCGGCCGGAGAGTGCGGCGAGCTCGGTGGAGTCGCGCAGGGTGGTCACGGTGCCGGACGGGCGGCCCCCGTAGGGCTTGGTCGGGCGCACGTTCACGGCGAGGAGCCGGTCGCCCGCACGGTGGACCTCGTCGGTGGCGGCCCGCCCGGAGGCCAGTAGCGCGGCCGTGGTCGGATCGAGGCCGAGGTCGCGCACGTGCCGCAGCTCGGCGTCGGCGGGCAGGTCGAGGAGCCGGCGGGCCTCGTCGTTGGCGAGCTGCAGCCGGCCTTCGGTGTCGATGATCAGGACGCCCTCGCGGACGGCGTGCAGAACCGCTTCGTGGTGTTCGTTCATCCGGGTCATCTCGGCCTCGCCGAGGCCCCGGGTCTGGCGCCGCAGCCGGCGGCTGACGAGGGCGGCGCCACCGGTGCCGAGGATCAGGGCGCCGGTGGCCGCACCGAGGAGCAGGGGCAGCTGGCCCTCCACCACGTCGCCGACGTTCTCGACCTCGATCCCGGTGGAGACCAGGCCGACCACCGCGCCCGCGGAGTCCCGTACGGGGACCACGGCGCGGACCGCGTCGCTCGGCTTCCCCTGGAACGTCTCGGTGAAGGCGTGTCCGGCCGCGGCACGGGAGAGGTCGCCGGTGGCGCGCCGGCCGATGAGCTCGGGGCGGGAGTCGGTGTACCGGACCCCGTCGGTGGTCATGACGGCGATGAAATCGACGCCCGAGGCCCGGCGGGCGCCCTCGGCCAGCGGCTGGAGCACGGCGGTGGGGTCTGGGGACTCCAGGGCCGCGGGGAGGCCGGGGGCGTGCGCGAAGGCCTCGGCGGCGGCGAGGGAGCGGTTGCGGGCGTCGCGCTGGCTGTCGTACCGGGCCTGGAAGAACAGGGCCGAGGCGGCGGCCGTGATCAGCACCAGGACGAGGACGGCCTGGAGGGCGAAGACCTGGCCGGCGACGCTGCGGGCGCCGAGCGAGAGGCGGGCGAACAGCCGGGAGAACGGGCGGGCGAGGCGGCGCAGGCGACTGCCGCCGGATCCGGGGGTGGCACCGGGCGCGGGGCCGGTTCCGGGGGCATGTCCGGGCCCGGTTCCGGGTGGCGACCCGTCCTCCGGCGGGGGCCCGTCCCCGGGCGCTCCTCCGGAGCCCGTGGGTAGGCCAAAACGTCCGGTCATGAGCCATTTCTAACACTGTCGGCGTGGTTTGGGGGAGGCCCCGGGGGCCCTGGTGCGGTGGCGGCCGCACGGTACGCGCGGGGGCTCGTGCCGACGTACGCGGTGAAGTGCTGGCGGAAGGTGACCTCGCTGGCGAATCCGGCCCGCCGCGCCACCTCGGTGACCGGATGATCCGTGCGCTCCAGCAGCTTGCGTGCTTCGTCCAGACGGTGGCCCAGGAGCCATTTGTGCGGGGTGGTGCCGGTCGAGGCGGCGAAGTGCCGGGCGAAGGACCGCGGGGACATCCCGGCCCACCGGGCCAGGGTGGCCACGTCCAGCGCCTCGTGCAGCCGCCCCAGCGCCCGCTCCCGTACGAGGGCCAGCGCCTCGGCGGTCCGGTCGGCGACCGGGGTCGGGCGGTCCAGGTACTGGGCGTGCTCGCCGGTGCGGAAGGGGCCGGTCACCATCGAGCGGGCGATGGCCGCGGCCGCCTCGGAGCCGTGGGCCTCGCGGACCAGGTGCAGGCAGAGGTCGATCCCGGAGGCGACCCCGGCGGAGGTCCACAGCCCGTCGTCCCCGACGTACAGCGGAGCCTCCTCGACGCGCACGGCGGGGTAGCGCCCGGCCAGTGCCGGGGCCAGAGACCAGTGGGTCACGGCCCGGCGGCCCGCCAGCAGCCCGGCCTCGGCGAGGATGAAGGCGCCCGCGCACAGGGCGGCCACCGGGATGCCCCGGGCGTGGGTGTCCCGGAGGACGGCGAGGACCGGCTCCGGCGTCGGGTCGGCGGGCCGGTCCAGCGCGGGGACCACGACGAGGTCGGCGTCGGCGAGCCAGTCGAGCCCGCGGTCCGGGGTCAGGGTCAGCCCCCCGGGGAGCGGGATCGGGCCGGCGTCGAGAGCGCACCGGCGGAGCTCGAAGGGCGGTACCCCGCTGTGGCCGCGGTCGTGCCCCCAGACCTCGGTGATGACGGCCAGGTCGAAAGCGCGGATGCCGGGCTGAACGACGATCGCAACGCGGTGCATGGCCGTGAGTCTGCCACGGAGGCCCCGCCGAAGGGGAGGGCCGGGCCTCCGCCCGATGCCGCTGCCAGGCCCCCGACCTGGGGCGGAGCCGGCGTAAGGTGCCACCGGAGGCAGGGCTGCCAGACTGGCAGGATCCCATCGGTTCGCGGACCGGGGGGCGCTGTTCCGCGGGGCAGGAGCGGCCCAGGATGAGGGCATGACGAACGAGACCGCCCCCACGACCTCCTCCTCTTCTTCTTCCTCCTCCTCCGCGATGGAGATCGCGGACAACAGTGCCCTGCTGGTCATCGACGTCCAACAGGGCTTCGACGACTCCGACTTCTGGGGGCCGCGCAACAATCCGGCCGCCGAGGAGAACATCGCCGCGCTGATGGACGCCTGGCAGGAGACCGGCCGCCCGCTCGTTCTCGTGCAGCACGCCTCCCGCACCCCCGGCTCCGTCCTCGCGCCGGCCCGGCCCGGGTACGCCCTCAAGGACTTCGTGGCCGAGCGGGCCGCCGGGGCCGCCCTGCACGTCACCAAGTCCGTGAACTCCTCCTTCTACGGAACCCCGGACCTCGCCGACTGGCTCACCGCACAGGGAGTCGGGCAGCTCGTCATCACCGGGATCCAGACGAACATGTGCGTCGAGACCACGGCCCGGATGGCCGGGAACCTGGGCTACGAGGTCCTCGTGCCGCTCGACGCCACGCACACCTTCGACCTGGCGGCCGAACCCGGCCCGGACGCGCCCCGGCTGACGGCCGACCAGCTCGCGACCGCCACCGCGGTCAACCTCCAGGGCGGCGGCTTCGCCCGGATCGTCACCACGGACGAACTCGTGACCGCGGCCCGCTCCCCCCGGCCCTGACCGGGCCGCGGGGCCGCCCTGCGGGACGGAGTTCCCCTACCCGCCCTTCGCCCGTTCCCCGGGCTCTGCCCGGACCCGGTCCTCAAACGCCGGACGGGCTGGATTGTCCGGCTCCGCCGGGAAACGCCGACGGCCCGGATCCCCGTCAGGGGATCCGGGCCGTCGGCGTGGAGGGCGGGCGCCGTCAGAGGACGTCGGCCGCGATGCTCTCCGCCACCCGTTCCAGCAGCGGCCCCGCGTTCGGGATGCTCACCGCCGGGTCCGGCTCGAGGTCCGTGAGCGGGTAGGCCCGCTGGATGCCGGCGGCCTGGAGGGCCTCCTGCGTCAGCAGCAGGCGGCCGCAGACCGCGACGACCGGCTTGCCCGCCGCGCGAGCAGCCGCCGCGACACCGGCCGGGGCCTTGCCGTGGAGGGTCTGCTCGTCCAGCGAACCCTCACCGGTGATGACCAGCGTGGCCCGCTCCAGCGCCGGCGCGAAGCCGAGCACCTCGAGCATCAGCTCGATGCCGGGACGGAACGACGCGCCGAGCAGCAGCGCCCCGTAGCCGATGCCGCCCGCTCCGCCCGCGCCGGGCGAAACCGCCGCCTCGGCGGCCAGGGAGCCGATCGACTTCTCCAGGACCACCGCGAAGTGCGCCAGCGCCGCGTCCAGCGTCGCCACGTCCTCGGGCGACGCCCCCTTCTGCGGACCGTAGACCGCCGGAGCGCCCTTCGGACCCGTCAGAGGGTTGTCCACGTCGCTCGCCAGGACGAAGTCGATCTCCTTGATGCGGGGGTCGACGCCCGACAGGTCGGCCGAGGCCAGCCCGGCCAGGGCGCCGCCGCCCGGACCGACCGGTTCACCGTTCGCATCCAGGAACACCGCGCCCAGCGCGGCCAGCATGCCCGCGCCGCCGTCGGTGGTGGCGCTGCCGCCCACGCCGAAGACGATCGAGCGCGCTCCCGCGTCGAGTGCGGCCTTCAGCAGTTCGCCGGAGCCGTACGTGGTCGCGGTCAGCGGGGCGAAGGTGCCCGCCGGCAGCAGCTGGAGCCCGGAGGCTTCCGCCATCTCGACCACCGCGGTGCCCTCGCGCAGGGCGAAAGCGGCCGTGACCTGGTCACCGAGCGGTCCGGTGACCCGTACCTCCCGGCGTTCGAAACCGGCCGCCACAGCGGCCGCGACCGTACCGTCGCCGCCGTCCGCGACGGGGAGGGTCTCGATCTCCACGCCCGGTACGGCCTTGCGAAGGCCGGCCGTCACCCGCTCCGCGACCTGAACGGCCGTGAGCGAGCCCTTGAATTTGTCCGCGGCGATGAGCACGCGCGCGGTCTCAGTTACTGCTCCGTCCGTCACCTTGCTAATCCCTTGCTATCGAACAGTGCAGTCGCGCCACCCCTGAGCCTATCCGGAGGATCCTCCTATGCCCATGCGTGGCCTGGGCCACATCCGGCGCGGCATACCCCTAAATGTGGATATACGCCTGCATAGTGTGGCCGCATGAGCGCGGATTCACTGGAACAGCCACGTCCGGATTCCCCAGGCGGCGGGTCCTCGGACGCCCCCCGGGGCACGGACGGACCCGACGGCACCCCCGATCACGCCGTCGTCACCATCGGCGTGATCGCGGTCCTGGCCGCGGTCGCCTGGGCGGCCCTGGGCAAGAGTTCCTTCGACTCGGCGTCGAGCACCGCCCTGGCCTGGGTGCTGAACAACTTCGCGTGGCTCTTCGTGATCGCCGCCGATGTGTTCCTCGTCATGTGCGTCGTGCTCGCGATCAGCCGCTTCGGCCGGATCCGCCTCGGCAAGGACGATTCGGAGCCGGAGTTCACGAACGTCGCCTGGATCGCGATGATGTTCAGCGCCGGCATGGGGATCGGGCTCATGTTCTACGGGGTGGGCGAGCCGCTCACCCACTACCTGAATCCGCCCCCGGCCTCCGGCGCGGCTCCCGGCACCGGCGACGCCGCCCGTGCCGCGCTCGACTACTCCTTCTTCCACTGGACCCTCACCCCGTGGGCGATCTACGGCATCGCCGGCCTCGCGCTCGCCTACGCGACCTTCCGCAAGGGTCGCGGCAACCGGCTCAGCTCCGCCTTCGTCCCCCTCATGGGCGAGGAGCGGGCCAACGGATGGCCCGGCAAGGCCATCGACCTGCTCGCCGTCTTCGCGACCGTCTTCGGGACCGCCACCAGCCTCGGCCTCGGCGCCCTCCAGGTGTCCAAGGGCCTCAACATCACCACCGGGATCGAGGACTCGACCACCGTCGAGCTGATCATCATCGTCTCCCTCTCCGCCGCCTTCGTGCTCTCCGCCTTCTCCGGGCTGCACAAGGGCGTCAAATGGCTCAGCACGATCAACATCGTGCTCGCCGCGGCCCTGATGGCCTTCGTCTTCGTCCTCGGCCCGACCGTCTACATCCTCGACGTGATCCCGGCGAGCATCGGCAGCTACCTGCACGAACTGCTCCCCATGGCCACCCGCACCGGCGCCTTCACCGACAGCGCCTGGCTCGGCGCGTGGACGATCTTCTACTGGGCGTGGTGGCTCTCCTGGGCGCCCTTCGTCGGCACCTTCATCGCCCGCATCTCGCGCGGCCGCACCATCCGCGAGTTCCTCATCGGGGTGCTCCTGGTGCCCAGCGGCGCCACCGTCGTCTGGTTCTGCGTCATGGGCGGCACCGCGATCCGCCTCGATTCCACCGGCGCCGCCGACATGGCCGCCAAGGCCAAGGAGGGCACCGAGGCCACCCTCTTCGCGATGCTCGACGCGCTCCCGCTCGGCACGGTCACCTCGTGGATCGCGATGCTCCTGGTGATGACGTACTTCGTCACCAGCGCCGACTCCGCCTCCCTGGTCATGGGCTCCCTCACCAGCCGCGGCTCCCTGAACCCGCCGACCTGGCTCGTGGTCACCTGGGGCGTGCTGATGGCCGCCGTGGCCGCCGTACTGCTCGTCGCGGGCGGCCTGAAGTCCCTGCAGACGGCCACCATCCTGGTCGCGCTGCCGTTCGTGGTCGTGATGCTGATCCTGTGCTGGGCCCTGGTGAAGGAGCTGCGCGAGGACCCGGGCGCGGGCCCGGTCCGCCACCACCCCCTCCACGGGCTCCGGGACGCCGTCACGGCCATGGTCGGCGACGCCATCACCGAGCGGGGCCCGGCCCGCCACCCCCGCCTGCGCCGCGTGGCGGAGTCGAGGAACCGCGACCGGGAGGACCCGCCGCCGGGCGGCGGCACCGGGGAAGAGTGATCCCCGGCCACCCGGGGCCGCTGGGTAGGGTGGCGGCGTGACCACCACCGATGACTTCGCCACCTACATCGCGAGCCTGCCCCGGGTGCTGGCCGGAGCGGCCGCCCTCTTCCGGGACGCCGAGGGCCGGGTGCTCCTCGTCGAGCCCAACTACCGGGAGGGCTGGGCGCTGCCGGGCGGCACCATCGAGTCGGACACCGGGGAGTCCCCGCGGACGGCCGCCCGCCGGGAGAGCGCCGAGGAGATCGGCATCGACGTGCCGCTCGGCCGGCTGCTCGCCGTCGACTGGTCGCTCGGCGAAGGCCGGCCCCCGCTCGTCGCGTACCTCTACGACGGCGGCGTGCTCGACGCCGCGCAGCTGGCCTCCATCAAGCTCCAGGAAGAGGAGCTGATCTCGTGGCGTCTGGTGGAGCAGGCCGAACTGACGAACCATCTGCTCGGTTCCCTGGGCCGGCGCACCGTGGAGGCGTGCCGGGTCCTGCAGACCGGCGAGGGCACCGTGGAGCTGGAGAACGGCCGCAGGCCGCAGGCTTCGTAGCCCCGTCCGCTCGTTATTCCGTGCCTACACCGAGCAGGACAGAATTCAGCAAATGATCACGATGTACGCCTGGCCCAGCACCGCCGACGGGCCCGACGCCCTGCCCATGGTCCACTTCACCACCGACCAGCAGGAGAGCGGCGAGGTCACCCCCGACGGGGTGCCGGTCTGGATGTTCGACACCGCGATCCGCGACGGCGGTTGGGCCCAGTTCACCGACTTCGAGGCCTGGTCCGCGCCGGCCGAGGGCTGGCAGGCCTTCTACCGCCGCGAGGACGACGTCCTCGCCGTCACCGGCCCCGGCTCCTGCGAGGGCTGGTACCAGGGCGGCCTCGGCGCCGACTCCGACTGGGTCGGAGCGGCCGCCGCCCAGCAGAGCGTGGTCCTGCTGGCGGCCCCCGTCCAGCACCCGTCCCTGTACGCCTACGCGGTCGAGGCGGGCGCCGCCTTCGCGCTGCTGGTCCCCTTGGTGGTCATCTAGTGGAGAGCGCCCTGCCCGCGGACCCGACGGTGCTCCACCCGATCCCCGGCCAGCCGCGCGTGGTCCTGCTGAAGCCGCTGGTCACCTCGCCGCTGATCGAGGTGGGGGAGTACTCCTACTACGACGACCCGGACGATCCCACCGCGTTCGAGACCCGCAACGTGCTCTACCACTACGGGCCGGAGAAGCTGGTCATCGGGAAGTTCTGCGCGCTGGCCACCGGGGTCCGGTTCCTCATGAACGGGGCCAACCACCGCATGGACGGCCCGTCCACCTTCCCGTTCCCCATCATGGGCGGGTCCTGGGCCGGCCACTTCGACCTGCTCGCCGGCCTGCCCGGCCGGGGCGACACCGTCGTCGGCAACGACGTCTGGTTCGGCCACGGCGCGACGGTCATGCCCGGGGTGCGCATCGGGCACGGCGCGATCATCGCCGCCGGCGCCGTGGTCGTGGACGACGTCCCCGACTACGGGATCGTCGGCGGCAACCCGGCCACCCTCATCCGCACCCGCCACACCGACGAGGAGATCGCCCGCCTGCTGGCCGTCGCCTGGTGGGACTGGCCCGTGGAACACCTCACCCGACACATCCGCACCGTCATGTCCGGCACCGTCGCCGACCTCGAAGCGGTGGCACCGCCCGCGGGCTGAGCCGGACCGCCGGCAGGGACGTACGGCGGGAACGGAACGTTCTCGGTCAACGTCGCGGAGACGGCCCGGATCCCGGGGATCCACGGCGCGCACGAGGACGTGCACCTGCTCAAGCGGCTGACCGTGGCTCCGTAGCCCCGGCAAGATCCGAAAGGGACGGCCTAGAGCTGCTCCGTCCCGGACTCGAAGGCCAGCAGGCGGACCTTGCGGTCGATGCCGCCGCCGTAGCCGGTCATGGAGCCGGACGCGCCGATCACGCGGTGGCACGGCACGACGATGCTGACCGGGTTCTTCCCGTTGGCCAGCCCCACCGCGCGCGAGGCGTTGGGCTTGCCGAGCCTGGCGGCCAGCTCCCCGTAGGACCAGGTCTGCCCGTAGGGGATCCGTACGAGTTGCTCCCACACGCTGCGCTGGAACTCGGTGCCCTCCAGCCGGACCGGCAGGTCGAACTCGGTGAGCTCCCCGGCGAAGTACGCGGTCAGCTGCCGCACCACCTCCGGGAAGGGGGCCTCACCGGCCGCGACGCGCTCCCCGAAGGCCTCCTCGGCCGGGCGGTGGCGCTGTCCGGTCATGTAGAGGCCGCAGAGCACCCCGTCGGCGGCGACGAGGGTGAGCGGCCCGTAGGGGCTGTCCACGACGGTGTGCTGCTTGGTGGTGCCAGTGCTGCTCATGACGGGTCGTACTCCTCGGAAGTCGGAAGTCGGAAGTCGGTGGGTGGGGCGGGAACGGGGTCAGGAGGGCAGGACGTTGATCGCGTGGTCCTCGGTGGCCCACAGGTACTGCACGGCGTACGCACGCCAGGGCCGCCAGTGCGCGGCGCGCGCCGTCAGCGCCGCGGGCGTGGAGGGCAGCCCGAGCCCCTTCGCCGCCCGGCGGATCCCCAGGTCGCCCGGGATGAAGGCGTCCGGGTCGCCCAGGGCCCGCATCGCGATGATCTCGGTGGTCCACGGCCCGAAACCGGGCAGCGCGCCCAGACGGGCGCGGGCCGCCTCCCAGTCGCTGTCGATGCCGAGCGGGAGCGAGCCGTCGGCGAGGGCCGAGACGAGCGTGGTGAAGGTGGTCCGGCGGCTGCGCGGCAGGGCCAGGGACTCCGGGTCCAGCCCGGCCAGGGCCTGCGGCGTGGGGAACAGGTGGGTCAGCCCGCCCCCGGGGTCGGGATCGGTCACCGGCTCGCCGAGGGCGCGGACCAGGCGGGCCGCGTGCGTACGGGCCGCCGCGGTGGACACCTGCTGGCCGAGCACCGCCCGTACGGCGAACTCCTCCGCGTCGACGGTGCGCGGCACCCGGCGGCCGGGAGCCTTGGCCACGAGCGGGGCCAGCAGCGGGTCGGCGCTCAGCTGCTCGTCCACGGCCTCGGGGTCCGCGTCGAGGTCCAGGAGCCGGCGGCAGCGGCTGATGGCGATGGTCAGGTCGCGCAGGTCGGTGAGGGCGAGCCGGCAGCCGATGTGGTCGGGCTGCGGGGTGAGGGCGACGACGCCGGTGCCGTAGGGCAGCCGGAGCGTGCGGCGGTAGGCGCCCGCCCGCCACTCCTCGACCCCGGGGACGGCGGTCGCGGCGAGGTGGCCGAAGAGGTTGTCGGGGGTGAGCGGGGCCCGGAAGGGCAGCCGCAGGCTGATGGTGCCCGGCACCTGGCCGGGTCCGGCGCCCGGGGCGGCCCCCCGGCCGGCGGCCCTGGCCCGGAGCTCGCTCGGGGCCAGGGCGAAGACCTCGCGGACGGTGTCGTTGAAGGTCCGGATCGAGGAGAACCCGGCGGCGAAGGCGATGTCGCCCATCGGGAGCTCGGAGGTCTCGATCAGCAGCCGGGCGGTCTGCGCGCGCTGGGCCCTGGCGAGGGCGAGCGGCCCGGCGCCGAGCTCGGCACCGAGCTGGCGCTCCACCTGGCGGGCGGAGTACCCGAGCCGGGAGGCCAGACCCGGGACCCCCTCCCGGTCGACCACCCCGTCCTGGATGAGGCGCATGGCACGGGCGACGGCGTCGGCGCGGGCGTTCCACTCGGGGGAGCCGGGGGAGGTGTCGGGCCGGCAGCGCTTGCAGGCCCGGTACCCGCTCTGCTGGCAGGCGGCCGCGCTGGGCAGGAAGGTCATGTTCTCGACCTTGGGCGGTACGGCCGGGCAGCTGGGGCGGCAGTAGATGCCGGTGGTCCTGACGGCGGTGAAGAACCAGCCGTCGAACCGTGCGTCCTTGGACTGGACGGCCCGTACGCAACGCTCCGTGTCGGTGTACATGGCTCCCATCCTCCCGGGAGGCCGCCCGCCGGGCTGGCGGTTTTCCGACACCAAGCCTACGCCCGGCCACCCCGCGGCGGTCCCCGCTGCGCGGGGCGAAGCCCCCTGCCCGCCCTTCGCCCGCTCCCCGGGGCTGCGCCCCGGACCCCCTTGCGGCTCTGCCCCGGGGCTGCGCTCCGGACCCCTTGCGGCTCTGCCCCGGGGCTGCGCCCCTGCCCCCCCTGCGGCTGCGCCCCGGGGACGCGGAAGGGCCCCCGCTGCCTTGCGGCGGCGGGGGCCCTTGCGTGCGTACGGCCGGAGGTTACGGGGCCTGCGTGGCCCGCGCCTCGCGGCGGTTGTGGCGGAACGTGTTCGCGCGACGGGTCGTCGCGAACAGCGGGATGGTCGCCGCCAGAGCGATCTGCAGCGCGCAGCCGGTCTGGAGCAGCAGCCCGCCGCCCGGCGCGTCGAACGCCCACGCGGCCAGCAGGCCCATCGCCGCGACGATCCAGCTGAGCATCGCCACCGCGAGGACACCCCGCGGCTTGGGGTACTCGACCCGGCTCACCATCAGCCAGGCCACGCCGACGATCGCCAGCAGGGTCGGGATGAACGGCAGCTCCAGCAGCACGATCGAGACGACCGTCAGCGCGCCGAAGGGGCTCGGCATGCCCTGGAACATGCCGTCCTTCATCGTCACGCAGCTGAATCTCGCGAGGCGCAGGACGACGGCCAGCAGGACGACGATCGCCGCCAGCGCCGACATCTTCTGCACCGCGTCGTCGGCGACCATGCCGTAGACGAGGACGAAGTACGCCGGCGCGAGCCCGAAGCTGATCAGGTCGGACAGGTTGTCCAGCTCCGCGCCCATCGGCGAGCTGCGCAGCTTGCGGGCCACGATGCCGTCGAAGAGGTCGAAGACCGCGGCGAGCAGCATCAGTATCACGGCCGTGGCCGCGCTGCTGCGGGCCATGCCCGACTCACCGCTGCCGGTGAGGTGCGGGATGAGGATCCCGGTGGTGGTGAAGTACACCGCCATGAATCCGCACGTCGCGTTGCCGAGGGTGAGGGTGTCCGCTATCGACAGCCGCAGTGAGAGCGGCATGTCGTCCTCGGCGGACTCCTCCTCGGACGACGCTTCGGGCACCCAGCCGGCGGCCGGGGTTTCAGGTTCAGTCACGGTCAATTCGGGTCACCCCCGCGGTGGTGGCCTGTCCGACCTCGACCGCGACCTCGACGCCCTCGGGGAGGTAGATGTCGACGCGGGAGCCGAAGCGGATCAGACCGATGCGTTCGCCCTGCTCCACCTTGGTGCCGGCCGGCAGGTACGGGACGATGCGACGGGCGACGGCGCCGGCGATCTGCACCATCTCGATGTCGCCGAGTTCGGTGTCGAAGTGCCAGACGACGCGCTCGTTGTTCTCGCTCTCCTTGTTGAACGCCGGAACGAATCCACCGGGGACGTGCTCCACGGACGTCACCGTGCCCGCGAGGGGCGCACGGTTGACGTGGACGTTCAGCGGGCTCATGAAGATCGCGACGCGGGTCCGTCCGTCCTTCCACGGCATGATGCTCTGCACCACACCGTCGGCGGGGGAGATGACCCGGCCCTGCGTGATCTCGCGCTCGGGGTCGCGGAAGAACCACAGCATGCCCGCCGCGAGCGCGGTGGTGGGCACGGCCACTGCCGCCCAGCGTCCGGACTTGCGGGCCCGGACGAGGCTGACGGCGGCGGTGGCGACGGTCGGCAGAAGCCACGGCGATGCTCCGCGCGCGAGGCGTCCACCGAGGAGGCCGACGCGAGGTGCAGAGGTTTGGCTGTGGGGCATGGATGACCTTCGTAGCGGGTGATGCCGCGCCGCAAACGGGGGGACGGGACGGCGGCTTTACTGGAATGCTATCGGTTGCGCGCAACAACTGGGCAAGCCAGAAGCCGAGTCGATGGCCGTAAGCCAGTGACTGCTAGTGACTCTTTTGCGGAAAACCACTGGATGACTTACCGCAAAAGGGACATTCAGCCCTGGAGTCGGTACTCCTCGAGCAGGCGTCGCCCGATGATCATTTTCTGGATCTCGGCGGTACCTTCACCGATGAGCAGCATGGGTGCCTCTCGGTAGAGACGCTCGATCTCGTACTCCTTCGAGAAGCCGTAGCCGCCGTGGATACGGAACGCGTCCTCCACCACCTCCTTGCAGTACTCGGAGGCGAGGTACTTCGCCATCCCCGCTTCGAGGTCGTTTCGTTCCCCGGAGTCCTTTTTGCGTGCTGCATTGACCATCATCGCATGGGCGGCTTCGACCTTGGTAGCCATCTCGGCCAGCTTGAACTGGATCGCCTGGTGCTCGGCGATGGCCTTGCCGAAAGTGTGACGTTGCTGGGCATATGAGACACCCAGCTCGAATGCACGCTGTGCGACGCCGCAGCCACGGGCCGCCACGTTGACGCGGCCGACCTCGACCCCGTCCATCATTTGGTAAAACCCTCGGCCGGTCCGGCCGCCCAGCACCCGATTGGCCGGAATGCGCAGTCCGTCCATGATGAGCTCGGTGGTGTCGACCCCCTTGTAGCCCATCTTGTCGATCTTGCCGGGGATGGTCAGGCCGGGACGCACCTCGCCGAAGCCGGCCTCCTTCTCGATCAGGAAGGTCGTCATCGACTTGTGGGGCGCGGTGCCCTCCGGGTGTCCTTCGTCACTGCGGACGAGGACGGCCACGAGCGTGGACGTGCCGCCGTTCGTCAGCCACATCTTCTGGCCGTTCAGGACGTACTCGTCGCCGTCCTGCACCGCCTTGGAGGTGATGGCCGACACATCGGAGCCGAGGCCCGGCTCGGACATCGAGAACGCGCCGCGCACCTCGCCCAGCGCCATCCGCGGAAGGAAGTACTCCTTCTGCTCCTGGGTGCCGTGCTGCTTGAGCATGTACGCGACGATGAAGTGCGTGTTGATGATGCCCGAGACGGACATCCAGCCGCGCGCGATCTCCTCGACGCACAGCGCGTAGGTGAGCAGGGACTCACCCAGGCCGCCGTACTCCTCGGGGATCATCAGGCCGAAGAGGCCGAGTTCCTTGAGGCCGTCGACGATCTGCTGCGGGTACTCGTCCCGGTGCTCCAGCTCGGTCGCGACCGGGATGATCTCCTTGTCGACGAACTCCCGGACGGTCTTGAGGATGTCCCTCTGGTCGTCCGTCAGGCCGGCGGTCTGGGCAAGTCGGCTCATGGTTCTACTTCCCCTGTTCCTTCAGCGTGGGGCGGCCGGGCTGCTCGCCGCCGCGCTCCTTGATGTACGTCTCGGTCGGGACCATCACCTTGCGCCGGAAGACGCAGACGAGGGTGCCGTCCTGCTTGTAGCCCTTGGTCTCCACGTAGACGATGCCGCGGTCGTTCTTCGACTTCGACGGGGTCTTGTCGAGGACCGTGGTCTCGCCGTAGATCGTGTCGCCGTGGAAGGTCGGCGCCACGTGGCGCAGCGACTCGATCTCCAGGTTGGCGATGGCCTTGCCGGAGACGTCCGGCACCGACATGCCCAGCAGCAGCGAGTAGATGTAGTTGCCCACGACGACGTTCTTGCCGAAGTCGGTCGTGTTCTCCGCGTAGTTGCTGTCCATGTGGAGCGGGTGGTGGTTCATGGTCAGCAGGCAGAAGAGGTGGTCGTCGTACTCGGTGACCGTCTTCCCGGGCCAGTGCCGGTAGACGTCGCCGATGGTGAACTCTTCGTAGGTGCGGCCAAACTGCAAGGTGACCCCTCCGGGGTGCTGGCCCGGGCCCTGTGGGCCCGGGGCGGGGGATGGGTGCGCCCGACGGTGCGGGATCGCCTCAGGCGGTGGGGGCCTCGAACTTCGAGGTGCGCTGCATGCCCGCCGCGCGGCCCTTGCCCGAGATGACCAGTGCCATCTTGCGGCTGGCCTCGTCGATCATCTCGTCGCCGAGCATCGCCGAGCCCTTCTTGCCGCCGGCCTCGGAGGTGCACCAGTCGTACGCGTCGAGGATCAGCTCGGCGTGGTCGTAGTCCTCCTGGGAGGGGGAGAAGACCTCGTTGGCCGCGTCGACCTGGCCGGGGTGCAGCACCCACTTGCCGTCGAAGCCCAGGGCCGCCGCGCGCCCGGCGACCTCGCGGTAGCCGTCGACGTTCTTGATCTGGAGGAAGGGGCCGTCGATCGCCTGGAGGTCGTGCATGCGGGCCGCCATCAGGATCCGCATCAGGATGTAGTGGTAGGCGTCCGCGCCGTAGCCGGGCGGCTGCATGCCCACGACCAGGGACTTCATGTTGATGGAGGCCATGAAGTCGGCCGGCCCGAAGATGATGGTCTCCAGCCGCGGCGAGGCGCCGGCGATCGCGTCGACGTTCACCAGGCCCTTGGCGTTCTCGATCTGCGCCTCGATGCCGATCTTGCCGACCTCGAAGCCCATCGTCTTCTCGATCTGCGTCAGCAGCAGGTCGAGGGCCACGACCTGCTGGGCGTCCTGGACCTTCGGCAGCATGATGCAGTCGAGGTTCTGGCCGGCGCCCTCGACGACCGTGATCACGTCGCGGTACGTCCAGTGCGTGGTCCAGTCGTTGACGCGCACCACGCGGGTCTTGCCGGTCCAGTCGCCCTGGTTCAGCGCGTCCACGATCGTGTGGCGGGCGCCCTCCTTGGCGAGCGGGGCGCAGGCGTCCTCCAGGTCGAGGAAGACCTGGTCGGCCGGCAGGCCCTGGGCCTTCTCCAGGAACCGGGGGTTGGAACCCGGCACCGCGAGGCAGGAGCGGCGCGGACGCAGCCGGTTGACCGGGGAAGAGGGCGTGGTCATGCGGGGACCTCCGTGCTTGCGGTGATGTCGGTGAAAACGGTGTCGTCGGCGTCGCCGAGCGGGTGGAGCTTGTTGGCCTTGCGGATCTCGTCGACGATACGGCCGATGATCTCCGTGATGCCGAAGTCCTTCGGGGTGAAGACCGCCGCCACCCCGGCCTCCTTGAGCGCCACGGCGTCGGCATTCGGAATGATGCCGCCGAGCACGACGGGGATGTCACCCGCCCCCGCCGCGCGCAGGCGTTCCAGCACGTCCGGGACGAGCGCGCTGTGCGAGCCGGACAGGATGGACAGTCCCACGCAGTGCACGTCCTCGGCCAGGGCCGCCGAGGAGATCTCCTCGGGGGTCAGCCGGATGCCCTGGTAGACCACCTCGAAGCCGGCGTCGCGAGCCCGTACGGCGATCTGCTCGGCACCGTTGGAGTGCCCGTCCAGGCCGGGCTTGCCGACCAGCAGGCGCAGCCGGCCGGAGCCCAGCTCGTCGGCGGTACGGGAGACCTTCGCGCGGACGAGGGCCATGGGGGTCCCCTCCTCGGCGGTCACGGCCACCGGGGCCGAGGAGACCCCGGTCGGAGCCCGGAACTCGCCGAACACCTCGCGCAGGGCGCTCGCCCACTCGCCGGTGGTGACACCGGCGCGGGCGCACTCCAGGGTGGCCTCCATCAGGTTCTCGTCCCCGGCGGCGGCCTCCTTGAGCCGGTCCAGGGCCTGCATGACCGTGGGGAAGACGAACGGGTCGCCGCCGCCCTGCCGGTCCGAGGACTCCTGGCGCTCGGCCTTCCAGCGGCCGATGCGCTCGACGGTCTGCGCCTCCAGGGCCCCGTCCACCGTCATGATGGCGCCGTCCAGGTCGGAGGTGAGCGGGTTCTCCTCGGTCTGCTCGAAGCAGTTGACGCCGACGATCTTGTCCTCGCCGGCCTCGATCCGGGCCCGCCGTGCGGCGTGCGAGGAGACCAGCTCGCCCTTGAGGTACCCGGACTCGACGGCCGCCATCGCGCCGCCCATCTCCTGGATCCGGTCGATCTCGGCCAGGCACTCGGTCACCAGGGACTCGACCTTGGCCTCGATCACGTGCGAGCCGGCGAAGATGTCCTCGTACTCCAGCAGGTCGCTCTCGTGGGCCAGGACCTGCTGGATGCGCAGCGACCACTGCTGGTCCCAGGGCCGGGGCAGGCCCAGCGCCTCGTTCCAGGCGGGCAGCTGCACGGCGCGGGCGCGGGCGTCCTTGGAGAGGGTGACCGCGAGCATCTCCAGCACGATGCGCTGGACGTTGTTCTCCGGCTGCGCCTCGGTCAGGCCCAGGGAGTTGACCTGGACGCCGTAGCGGAAGCGGCGCTGCTTGTCGTTCTCGATGCCGTAGCGCTCCCGGGTGACCTTGTCCCAGATGCGGCCGAAGGCGCGCATCTTGCACATCTCCTCGATGAAGCGGACGCCCGCGTTCACGAAGAAGGAGATCCGGGCGACGACCTCGCCGAACCGCTCCGGCGGGACCTGGCCCGAATCGCGCACCGAGTCCAGGACCGCGATGGCCGTGGACATCGCGTACGAGATCTCCTGGACCGGAGTGGCCCCGGCCTCCTGCAGGTGGTAGCTGCAGATGTTGATCGGGTTCCACTTCGGGATGTGGTTGACCGTGTACGCGATCATGTCCGTCGTCAGGCGGAGCGAGGGCCCGGGCGGGAAGACGTGCGTCCCGCGCGAGAGGTACTCCTTGACGATGTCGTTCTGCGTGGTGCCCTGGAGCTGGGCGATGTCCGCGCCCTGCTCCTCGGCGGCCACCTGGTAGAGCGCCAGCAGCCACATGGCGGTGGCGTTGATCGTCATCGAGGTGTTCATCTGTTCCAGGGGGATGTCCTGGAACAGCCGCCGCATGTCGCCCAGGTGGGAGACCGGGACCCCGACCCGGCCGACCTCGCCGCGGGCGAGGATGTGGTCGGGGTCGTAGCCGGTCTGCGTCGGCAGGTCGAACGCGACCGACAGGCCGGTCTGGCCCTTGGCGAGGTTGCGGCGGTACAGCTCGTTGGACGCCTCGGCCGTGGAGTGGCCGGCGTACGTCCGCATGAGCCACGGACGGTCCTTCTGGCGCTCTGTCATCTCAGGCTGTCCCTTTGGCCTTTGAGGCTGTCTCAGACGTTGCGGAAGCGGTTGATGGCGTCGAGGTGCGTGGCGCGCAGCTCGTGGTCACGGACGCCGAGGCCCTCCTGGGGTGCCAGCGCGAGGACGCCGACCTTGCCCTGGTGGAGGTTGCGGTGGACGTCGTAGGCGGCCTGGCCGGTCTCCTCCAGGGAGTAGACCTTCGACAGGGTGGGGTGGATCTTGCCCTTGGCGATCAGGCGGTTGGCCTCCCAGGCCTCGCGGTAGTTCGCGAAGTGCGAGCCGATGATCTTCTTCAGGGACATCCACAGGTAGCGGTTGTCGTACTCGTGCATGTAGCCCGAGGTCGAGGCGCAGGTGGTGATGGTGCCGCCCTTGCGGGTCACGTAGACCGAGGCGCCGAAGGTCTCGCGGCCCGGGTGCTCGAAGACGATGTCGATGTCCTCGCCGCCGGTCAGCTCTCGGATGCGCTTGCCGAAGCGCTTCCACTCCTTCGGGTCCTGGGTGTGCTCGTCCTTCCAGAACTTGTAGCCCTCGGCGTTGCGGTCGATGACCGCCGTCGCGCCCATCGCCCGGCAGATGTCGGCCTTCTCCGGGGAGGAGACCACGCAGATCGGGTTGGCGCCGCCGGCCAGCGCGAACTGGGTGGCGTACGAGCCGAGCCCGCCGCTGGCGCCCCAGATCAGGACGTTGTCGCCCTGCTTCATGCCGGCGCCGTTGCGGGAGACCAGCTGGCGGTAGGCGGTGGAGTTGACCAGGCCGGGGGAGGCGGCCTCCTCCCAGCTGAGGTGGTCGGGCTTGGGCATCAGCTGGTTCGACTTGACCAGGGCGATCTCCGCCAGGCCGCCGAAGTTGGTCTCGAAGCCCCAGATGCGCTGCTCGGGGTCGAGCATCGTGTCGTTGTGGCCGTCGGAGGACTCCAGCTCGACCGAGAGGCAGTGCGCGACGACCTCGTCGCCCGGCTTCCAGGCGTTCACGCCGGGGCCGGTGCGCAGGACGACGCCCGCGAGGTCCGAGCCGATGACGTGGTACGGCAGGTCGTGGCGCTTGGTGAGCTCCGAGAGGCGCCCGTAGCGCTCCAGGAAGCTGAAGGTGGAGACCGGCTCGAAGATCGAGGTCCACACCGAGTTGTAGTTGACCGAGGAGGCCATGACCGCGACCAGGGCCTCGCCCGGGCCCAGTTCGGGGAGCGGGACCTCGTCGAGGTGCAGGGACTTGCGGGGGTCCTTCTCGCGGGTGGTGAGCCCGGCGAACATCTCCGCCTCGTCCTTGTGCACGGTGATCGCGCGGTACGAGTCGGGGAGCGGCAGAGCGGCGAAGTCGGCGGCCGTCGCGGCCTGCGACTGGATCGCGTCCAGGATGTCCTTCACGGTGTTGCCTCCGGCCGTGCGCTGATGAGGGTGCGCTGAGGGGAACGGGGTGCGGTGAGCTGCTGTGCGGCGAAGCACTGGGGTGTGGCGATGAGCGTGGAGCGAGGTGTTGGGGCGCCGTCGATTCGGCTGGGGTGGAGCTGCGCGGTGCCTGTGGTGGGGCGGTGCGGGAGGCCTGGTGACGCAGGCATCCGGGGCGCGTTCCCTGCCGAGTGGGCTGGATCGCGGGGACATCCGGACGAGATTCAACGTATGGCACCCCGTGTCACTCAGCAAGGCACCGGGTGCCAAAACTTTCTCTCATTTGCCGATTGACCTGCACCGATGAGCGATGATCGATCAGAGTTACCCGCGAGTAGGGGCAACTCGGACAAACGAAAGCGGCCGCCCCCGGAACGGGAGCGGCCGCTGTGACGTGTGTCGCCTACTTGTTTCTGAGTGCCTCTTCGATGGTCCGCATGACCTCGTCCAGCGGGGCGTCCGTGCGGGCCACCGCGACCAGTACCTCGCCCTGCGTGCGCACCGAGGCCGGCGGCTCGGCGGCGGGCTCCGGCGCCGGAGCCGTGCTCAGCGTGCGCCCCGCGCCGATCCCGGAACCGAAGGTCTTGCGCACGATCGAGAAGGCGTGGTCGAGCTGCGCCTCCACGTCACCCTGCCCGCCCGCCCGCAGCCAGCGCCGCAGTACGTGGTTGTGGGCCGTGACCACCGCCGAGGCGGCGACCTCCGCCAGCAGCGGGTCGTCGTTGCCGTCGTGGTGGTCGGTCTCGTCGAAATGGGCCAGCAGGTAGCGGGTGAACAGCCGCTCGTAGCGGGCTACCGAGGCGATCTCCCGCTCCCGCAGCGCCGGCACCTCGCGGGTGAGCCGGTAGCGCTCCACCGACACCGCGGGCGAGGCGGCGTACATCTTCATGACTTCCTTGATCCCCCGGCACACCGTGTCGAGCGGGTGCTCGTGCGCCGGAGCCACGTCGAGGACGGCCTCTGCGCGGGTCAGGGTGTCGTCGTGGTCCGGGAAGATCGCCTCTTCCTTGGACCGGAAGTGCCGGAAGAAGGTCCTGCGCGCGACCCCGGCCACCGAGGCGATCTCGTCGACCGTGGTGGCCTCGTACCCCTTGTTCGCGAAGAGCTCCATGGCCGCCGCCGCGAGCTCGCGGCGCATCTTGAGCCGCTGCGCGGCCGCCTTGGTGCCGGCCGGGGTCTCCGCGGCGTCGGAGACCGCGGAGGCGCGGGGTGAGGTCTTGGCGGGCTGGGACATAGAGCGAAAGTACTTCATTTGTGCGGGAGAGCGCTCCCGAGGGGGGTGGGAGGGGATGGGATGCGGGGGAGGACTCGCACTGGGCACACAGTGCTCCTCGGGAGGGTGCGTCCGCCGTGAGGGTCCGGCGGACCCGAGCAGCCCTCCCCACGCATCCGGCTCTTGCGCCTGCCGCGGGTTACCGGCGGGGGGCGTACTCACGGAATCCGCGGCCGGTCTTCCGGCCCAGGCAGCCCGCGGCGACGAGGTGCTCCAGCAGCGGGGACGGGGCCAGGCCCGGGTCGCGGAACTCCTTGTGCAGGACCTTCTCGATGGCCAGCGACACGTCCAGGCCGACCACGTCGAGGAGCTCGAAGGGCCCCATCGGGTAGCCGCCGCCCAGCTTCATGGCCGCGTCGATGTCGTCGATGCCGGCGTAGTGCTGCTCGACCATCTTGATCGCGTTGTTGAGGTACGGGAACAGCAGCGCGTTCACGATGAAGCCGGCCCGGTCCCCGCAGTCCACCGCGTGCTTGCGCACCTGGCCGCAGACCCCGCGGACCGTCGCGTGCACGTCGTCGGCGGTCAGGACGGTCCGGACCACCTCGACCAGCTTCATCGCCGGAGCCGGGTTGAAGAAGTGCATGCCGATCACGTCCTCGGGACGCGCGGTCGCACGGGCGATCGCGATCACCGGGAGCGAGGAGGTCGTGGTGGCGAGCACCGCGCCGGGCTTGCACGCCTTGTCCAGCGCCCGGAACAGCTCCTGCTTCACCTCCAGGTCCTCGGCGACGGCCTCCACGGCCAGGTCCACGTCGGCGAAGGCGTCCAGCGAGCCCGCCGCCGTGATCCGGCCCACGGTCGCGGCGGCGGCCTCGGCGGTCAGCCGGCCCCGGTCCACCGCTCGGGCCAGCGACTTGCCGATCGCGGCCTTCGCCGCGTCCGCCTTCTCCTGGCTGCGGGCCGCCAGCACCACGGGGAAGCCGGCCTGCGCGAAGACCTGCGCGATCCCGCTCGCCATCGTGCCCGAACCGGCCACGCCCACCGAGTTCACCGGACGGCTCGCCCGGACCAGCTCCCCGTCCGGCGGGGTCTGCAGGTCGCGGACGACGACCTGGCTGCCCGGGGCCTCGTACGTGTAGAACCCGCGCCCGGCCTTCTGCCCGGTCAGGCCCGCCTCGGCGAGGTGGCCGAGGATCGGGGCCGGGGCGTGCAGCCGGTCGCCCGAGGAGGCGTACATGGCCTCCAGGACGGTGCGGGCGGTGTCCACGCCGATCAGGTCGAGCAGCGCGAGCGGGCCCATCGGCAGGCCGCAGCCCAGCTTCATCGCCGCGTCGATGTCCTCGCGGGAGGCGTACTTGGCCTCGTACATGGCGGCGGCCTGGTTCAGGTAGCCGAACAGCAGGCCGTCGGCGACGAAGCCGGGGCGGTCGCCGACCGCGACGGGCTCCTTGCCGAGCTCGCGGGCCAGGGTGGTGACCGCATCGACTGCCGGCGGGGCCGTCAGCACGCTGGAGACGACCTCGACCAGCTTCATCGCCGGGACCGGGTTGAAGAAGTGCAGGCCGACCACGCGCTCCGGGCGCTGCGACTCGGCGGCCATCCGCGTCACCGACAGGGCGTTGGTGCCGGTGGCGAGGATCGCGGTGGGCCGGACGATCGCGTCGAGCTCGCGGAAGATCCGCTGCTTGAGCTCGTAGGACTCCGGAACCACCTCGATGACGAGGTCGGCGTCGGCGGCGGCGCCGAGCTCGGAGAAGGTCCGGAAGCGGGCGAGCACCGCCTCGCGCTCCTGCTCGGTGAGCTGCTCCTTGGCGACGGAGCGGGCCGTGGCCGACGCGAGGGCCGCGGTGGCCCGGCGGGCGGCGGCCTCGCTCACGTCGATGCCGATGACCTCGCGGCCGGCCCGGGCGAGGACCTCGGCGATGCCGGAGCCCATCGTGCCGAGGCCGACGACGGCGATCGTCTGCAGGGCGGGGAGGGAGGGGGACGACTGACTGGACGTGGACGGAAGGTCCATCGCGGGACTCCAGTGGAAGAGGGTGACGACTGAGGGGGCGCGCGGAGCACACGGCGCGCGCGGATGCCGTACGGGGAAGCCGTGCGGAGAAACCCGGGGGTGCCCCGGGAATCCGGGATTCCGGATATCCGGGGAAACCCGGAGGGGGCAGCCCTGAGGGCGGAGACGGCGGAGCCCTGTCCCGGGGTCACGCCGTGAACGATGTGGTCGTGCAGAACCGACTGGCACGAGGTGGCTGCGTCACCAGGCCGCCCTCGTACGTGTTGCAGCGACAGTAACCCGTCGGTAACTGGTCCGCCAGAGCGCGGAGATGTGACCTGTACCGCCCAAATGTACCGATCATCGATCATCGATCAACCGGCTCTCGGGAACCCGGCACGGCGGCCGCCCCGGCCCCCTAGGGTGGCCGGGTGAACGACGTGTTGGAGCGCCTGCGGGCCGAAGCCGGGCATGCTCCCGGCGGCGAGGATCAGTACGCGGCGCTGCTCGCGGCGGACGCGGACGGACTGGCGGCCTCCCTGGCCTCCGCCGGGCAGCACCTGTGGGCCCGCGAACTGGCCGCGTACCGGCTGGGGCTGGCCGGCGACCGGCGCGCCTTCGAACCCCTGGTCCTGCTGCTCAACCACCGGGACCCGCCGCGCTGCGAGGCCGCCGCCCAGGCGCTGGCCGTCCTCGGGGACCCGCGCACCGCCCGCGCGGCGGCGGCACTGGCCACGAACGAACTGCGCACGGCCTACGCCCTGCACCCGGTCCGGCTGCTGGCGGCGCTGCGCGCCCCGGAGTCCGCCCCGGCGCTGATCCGCACCCTGTCGCGGCTGCTCGCGCCGCACGACCCGTACTGGCGGGTGGCCCTGGCCTGCGTGGAGGGGCTGGGGGTGCTGGCCGACCAGCGGGCCCGGGAGGTCCTGACCCGGGCCCAGTCGCACCCCCGGCTGGCCGTGGCGGCGACGGCGGCCCTGCGGGGGCTGGGCGGGACGGCGGGGGAGTCCTAGGCCGTAGCGGCTGAGCCGGTCAGCGGGTCAACCGCTCAGCCGGTCGGTCGCTCAGCCGGCGAAGCCGGTCTTGAAGCCGGTGCCGAAGCCGGCCCGGGGGCCGGTCCTGAAACCGGACCCGAACTCGGAGTCGGACTCGACGCCGGACTCGGCCGCCGAGCCGGGGCGGGCCCGCTCCGGGACGATCGCGAAGGCCTCGATCTCCAGCAGGAGTTCGGGCCGGAAGAGTGCCGACACCTGGACCGCGGAGGAAGCGGGCAGGCGGTCCGGGGCGAACACCTCGTCACGGGCGGCGCGCACGGCGGGCAGGTGGGCCACGTCCGTGACGAAGTACGTCAGCTTCACCACGTCGTCGAAGGTCGCCCCGGCCGCGTCGAGGCAGCGTTCCAGGTTCGCGAACACCTGCCGGGCCTGGGCCGAGGCGTCGCCCTCGCCGACCACCTCACCCTTCTCGTCGAAGGCGCACTGCCCGGACACGGCGACGAACCGGCCTGTGCCCCAGACGACGTGGTTGTAGCCGGTGCCGGGGGCGACGCCCTCGGGTGCGGCGATGCGGGTGAGGTGGTGGTCCTGTGAGGTGCTCATGGGCACGATCTTGCCCGCCGAACGTCAGCCCCGGAAGCCCAGCAGACCGTGGAGGGCCGCCCCGCCCGACGAGGGCGGGACCGCGCGGGTCGCCGGGGTCGGGGTGGGGGCCGCCTGGGCGGGGCAGACGGCGTCCGCGGCCCTGCCCGTCAGCAGGTACGCCGCCAGCTTCTCGTCGAGGCACTTGTTGCCGCTCAGGGCGATGCCGTGGTTGCCGCCGCCCTCCTCGACCACCAGCGCCGAGCCCGCGAGCTTGCGCCGCATGCTCACCGCGCCCTCGTACGGGGTCGCCGCGTCCTCGGTCGCCTGGAAGAGGAGCGCCTGCGGGAGCCCCGAGTTGGTGACGTCCGGGGCCTGGAGCGGCTCGGTCGGCCAGAACGCGCAGGGGGCGTTGTACCAGGCGTTGTTCCAGGTCATGAAGGGTGCCTTGGCGTGCATGCGCCACATGTCGGCCCGCCACTGGTTCCAGTTCCTGGGCCAGGCCGAGTCCCGGCACTGCACGGCCGTGTAGACGCTGTAGCTGTTGCCCGCCGAGGGCTCCACCGCGCCGAACTTCTCGTACGCGGAGACCAGCGGCTTCGGGTCGCCCTCCACCGCGTACGCGGCGAAGGCCGCCGCGAGGTGGGGCCAGTAGCCGTTGAAGTAGCCGCCCGGCATGAAGGTGTCCTCCAGCTCCGCCGGGCCCACCTTGGCGCCCGCCGGGGCCGCGCGCAGCGCGCTGCGCATCTCGTACCAGCGGGCCTCGACCTCGGCGGGGTCGGTGCCGAGGTGGTACGTGGCGTCGTACCGGGCGACCCAGGCCAGGAAGGCCTTGTGGCGGGAGTCGAAGGCCTGGTCCTGGGCGAGGTTGTCCTCGTACCAGACCCCGGCCGGGTCCACGACGGAGTCCAGGACCAGGCGGTGCACGCGGTCGGGGTGGAGCTTGGCGTACACCGCGCCCAGGTAGGTGCCGTACGAGTAGCCGAAGTAGCTCAGCTTGTCCGCGCGCAGGGCGGTGCGCAGCACTTCGAGGTCGCGGGCCGCCGACACGGTGCCGATGTACGGGAGGACGTCGGCGTGCTTGGTCTGGCAGGACTCGGCGAAGGACTTCACCCGCTCCAGGTTGGCCCGCTCGGTCTCCTCGTCCAGCGGCACGGAGTCGGGCCGTACGGGCGTGAAGTGGCCGGCGCCGCAGTCCAGGGCGGGCTCGCTCTTGCCGACGCCCCGGGGGTCGAAGCCGATCACGTCGTACTGGGCGGCCACGTCCTTGGGCAGCGCGGCGGCGATGTGCCCGGCCAGGGCGCGGCCGCTGCCGCCGGGCCCGCCGGGGTTGACCAGCAGCGGGCCCTGGGAGCGGGCGGCCGTGTGGGGGACCCGGGTCAGGGCGAGGGAGATCTGCCGGCCGGCCGGGTTGTCGTGGTCGAGGGGGACCTTGAGGGAGGCGCACTGGAGCGTCGGGTAGCGGGAGGTCGCGCAGCTGGACCACTTGAGGGTCTCGGCGGCCGGGGCGGCGGCCGTGACCGGGCTCGCCAGGGCGGCGGCGACGGTGGACACCGCGAGCAGGACTGCGGCGCGCCGCAGACCGGGACCGGACTTGCTCTTCTTCGTCGGGTGCAGCAGCGGGTGGAGCATGGGGCCTCCCAGCCGAGGGTTCTGGGCCGAATCGTCCCGGAACCTGCGGTCGGAAGGTGGGATTGGGGCCCCGATTGGCCCGATGTGATGACCCTTCAGTCGGTCGTACGGTCGTACGGGTGCTCAGAGCAGGCTGAGCTGGGTCGACCCGGGCGCGGGCGCGGGCCCGTCCGGCCGCTCCGGTACGACGATCCGCCGGGTCGGTCCGCGGCCGCCGGGGCCGATGCCGAATTCGGCGGCGAGCTCGTGGACTTGGCGGGTGATCATCCGCTGGTACCAGGTGGGCGCGTACGAGCCGCCCGCGTACATCCGCGCGTACCGCTCCACCAGGTGGGGGTGGTGCTCGCCCAGCCAGGCCGTGAACCACTCGCGGGCGCCGGGGCGCAGATGGAGTACCAGGGGTGTCACGGAGGTCGCGCCCGACTCGGCGACGGCCCGGACGGTGGCCCGCAGCTGCTCGGGGGAGTCGCCGAGGAAGGGGATCACCGGGGCCATCAGCACCCCGCACTCGATGCCGGCGTCGGTGAGGGTGCGGACGGCCTGCAGCCGGGCGGCGGGGGAGGGGGTGCCGGGCTCGACCGTGCGCCACAGGGCGGTGTCGGTGAAGCCGACGGACACGGAGATCCCGACGTCGGCGACGGCCGCGGCCTCCTGGATGAGGGGGAGGTCGCGCAGGATCAGCGTGCCCTTGGTGAGGATCGAGAAGGGGTTGGCCCGCTCGCGGAGCGCCTCGATGATCCCGGGCATCAGGCGGTACCGGCCCTCGGCGCGCTGGTAGCAGTCCACGTTGGTGCCCATCGCGATGTGCGCGCCGGTCCAGCGGGGCGAGGCGAGCTCGCGGCGCAGGAGCTCGGGGGCGTTGGTCTTGACGACGATCTGGGAGTCGAAACCGATGCCGGTGTCGAGGTCGAGGTAGCCGTGGGTCTTGCGCGCGAAGCAGTACACGCAGGCGTGACTGCATCCCCGGTACGGGTTCACGGTCCACTCGAACGGCATCCGCGAGGCGCCGGGGACCCGGTTGACGATCGAGCGGGCCCGGACCTCGTGGAAGGTGATCCCGCGGAACTCGGGGGTGTCGAAGGTGCGGGTCACGACGGAGTCGGCGCCGAAGAGCGCGGCGGGGCCCGGGGGGCCCGCGGTCAGGTTGTCCCAGCGCATGGTGCGGCTCCCTCGGTGGTGCGGCTCGCGGCTCGCGGCTCGCGGTTCTCGGCTCTCGGGTTCGGCTGTCGATTCCGAGAATAGAACAAACGTTCCCATGATCGTGCGGGCCGGTATATCCGCTGGTCACGCTGGTGCGGTGGGTGAGAGGCTGCGCCTCATGGCGAGGATGGGGATCACGGTGTGTCTCGCGGGTAGCGCCCGCGGTCGACTGGAAGAGGCGATCGGCGAGGCGATGGCGCCGTTCGAGGTCGACTACAGCCGCGGCGAGGAACTCGACATCTGGGACCACTGGGCGGTCTCGGGCACCCGGTCCCACTTCCAGCCGCTGCGCGGTCGCGAGGGCGATCCGCGCCTCGTGCTCGACGTCCACGCGGACCCGTCGGAGGAATGCGCGGGCGGTCCTCGGGAGCTGCTGGCCTTCGCGGAGGTACGGGCCGAGGCGGCGGAGGTGGCCGGCGCGGCCTGGGACCTGTGGCGGGAACTCGCCCGCAGACACCCGGCGGCCGAGCCGCTGGCCCCCACTCCCGCCTGGTCGAACCCGTCCGAGTACGAGGCGGGCATGCGGGCGCAGGCCGCGGCGCGCAGGGCGTACGAGGCGCAGCCGCTGGTCATCGCCTACACGGAGCGCCGCACAGCCCTCCTGGCCGCCCATCGCGGGTACCACCTCGGCTACAGCATCGAGCACGCGTGGCCCGTCGAGGGCGTCGGGGCCGTCGGCCGCGAGGAGTTCGTCCGGCTCCACGCCGAATCGGCGGTACCGGGCGGGAGCGTCCTGACTCCCGACGGCTGGTGGTGCGAGACGGGCGACCCGCCGGTCCACGGCGCTTGCGAGAGCCCGGCCGTCTGCCCCCACACGCCGCCGATCGAATGGACGGGCACCCCCTGGTACCACGGCAGCGAGCGGTACATGGAAGGACTGCCCGCGGACACGCTCCTCGTCCGCGTCCGCTGCCACGTCTGACCCGGATTTGGGCGCCCGCCCCGGAGGTGGTTGGCTTCGCGGTGACGAGCGAACACAACTGCTGGAGGAAAGCCATGGCGCAGGTCGAGGCCACCACGGAACGCATCATCGGGGCGGACGCGGAGACCGTGTTCGACGCGCTGGCCGACTACACCGGGACCCGGGGCAAGCTGCTGCCCGAGCACTTCAGCGAGTACGAGGTGCGCGAGGGCGGCGACGGCGAGGGCACCCTCGTCCACTGGAAGCTCCAGGCCACCAGCAAGCGGGTCCGCGACTGCCTGCTGGAGGTCACCGAGCCCACCGACGGCCAGCTCGTGGAGAAGGACCGCAACTCCACCATGGTCACCACCTGGACCGTCACCCCGGCGGGCGAGGGCAAGTCCAAGGCCGTCGTCACCACCGTGTGGAACGGCGCCGGCGGCATCGGCGGCTTCTTCGAGCGCACCTTCGCACCCAAGGGTCTCGGCCGCATCTACGACGCGGTTCTGGCCAACCTGGCCACCGAAGTCGAGGGCTGAGCAAGGACGTTGCCGGCGAGGCCGGGGGACCGGCCTCACCGGATCGGGTGAACTGGGCGACCTGCCGCGCTTCGTCCACGACGTGGACCCGGCCGCGGCGTACCCGCTGTCCGTCGAGGACGGGCTGAACCCCGGGCGGCTGCTGCTCGGGGACCTCGCGCGGTGCGTGCACCCGGGGCGGGGCGCGGCCCCCGCCGGGCGTGGCCCCGTGCCTCGCCTGCCCGGAGCGCCTAGGGTGGGGCCCCAGCGCTACCGACCGCCGGGGGGCCCGATGAAGATCCTCATCTCAGCCGACATGGAAGGCGCGACCGGCGTCACCTGGCCCGCCGACGTGCTGCCCGGGACACCGCAGTGGGAACGCTGCCGGACCCTGTTCACCTCCGACGTGAACGCCGCCGTCCTCGGGTTCTACGACGCGGGGGCGGAGCAGGTCCTCGTCAACGAGGCCCACTGGACCATGCGCAACCTGCTGCTGGAGAAGCTCGACGCCCGCGTCGAGATGCTGACCGGCCGCCACAAGTCCCTCTCCATGGTCGAGGGCGTCCAGCACGGGGACGTCGACGGCATCGCCTTCGTCGGCTACCACACGGGCGCCGGCGCCGAGGGCGTGCTCGCCCACACCTACCTCGCCAACTCCATCACCGGGGTCTGGGTCAACGGCACCCGCGCCAGCGAGGGCCTGCTCAACGCCCACGTGGTCGCCGAGTACGGGGTCCCGGTCGTCCTGGTCACCGGAGACGACCTGACCTGCGCCGACGCCGCCGGCTACGCCCCGGACGCGCTGACGGTCGCCGTCAAGGACCACGTCTCGCGCTACGCCGCCGTCTGCCGCACCCCGGCCCGTACGGCCGCCGACATCCGGGCCGCCGCCAAGGAGGCCGCCGCCCTCGCCGTCCGGTACGAACCGGTGCGGGGCGGGCCGTTCGCGGTGGAGGTCGAGTTCGACGCCGAGCACCTGGCGATGGCCGCCACGGTGGTGCCCGGGGTCGAGCGGTCGGGCGAGCGTAGGGTCGGCTACACCAGCGGGACGATGTACGAGGGGATCCGGACCTTCAAGGCGGTCACCACGATCGTCTCGGCAGCGGTGGAGGAACAGTATGGCTGACATGTCCGAGCCGGGCTCCGGTGTCGACGTCGCCGGTGCCGGCGTCACGGGTACGCCCGTCGACCGGGTGGCGCTCGACGAGGCCGTCGAGTTCACCTCCGGCCTGATCCGCATCGACACCACGAACCGCGGCGGCGGCGACTGCCGGGAACGCCCGGCCGCCGAGTACGTCGCCGAGCGGCTGGCGGACATCGGCCTGGATCCGGTGCTGCTGGAGCGCACCCCGGGCCGCACCAACGTGGTGGCCCGGATCGCGGGCACCGACCCCACCGCCCCCGCCCTCCTGGTCCACGGCCACCTCGACGTGGTCCCGGCCGAGGCCGCCGACTGGAGCGTCGACCCCTTCTCGGGAGAGGTCCGGGACGGGGTGGTCTGGGGCCGCGGCGCCGTCGACATGAAGAACATGGACGCGATGGTGCTGGCCGTCGTACGGGCCTGGGCGCGGGCCGGCGTCAGCCCCCGGCGGGACATCGTGATCGCCTACACCGCCGACGAGGAGGACAGCGCGATCGACGGCTCGGGCTTCCTCGCCGACCACCACCCCGGCCTCTTCGAAGGCTGTACCGAGGGCATCAGCGAATCCGGGGCCTTCACCGTGCACGCCGCCCCCGGTCAGGCCCTCTACCCGATCGCCGCCGGCGAACGCGGCACCGCATGGCTGAAGCTCACCGCGACCGGCACCGCCGGACACGGCTCCAAGCCGAACCGGGCCAACGCGGTCAGCCGGCTCGCCGCCGCGGTCGCCCGCATCGGCGAGCACGAGTGGCCGGTCCGCCTCACCGACACCGTCATCGCCTGCATCACCGAACTCGCCGCCCTCCAGGGGATGTCGGTGGACCCGCGGTCCCCCGGATTCCAGCTCGACCAGGTCCTCGGGAAGCTCGGCCCGGCCGGCGCCCTCGTCGAGGCGACCGTCCGCAACAGCGCCAACCCGACGATGCTCAGCGCCGGTTACAAGCTCAACGTCATCCCGGGCACCGCCACCGCGTACGTGGACGGGCGGATGCTGCCCGGCGGCGAGGCCGAGTTCATCGCCACCCTCGACGAACTCACCGGCCCCGACGTGCACTGGGATTTCCACCACCGGGAAGTGGCCCTCGAAGCCCCCGTGGACGGGCGGACGTACGGGATCCTGCGCGAGTCCGTGGAGGCCTTCGACCCCGAGGGGCACGTGGTGCCCTTCTGCATGGCGGGCGGCACCGACGCCAAGCAGTTCTCCCGGCTCGGCATCACCGGCTACGGCTTCTCCCCGCTGAAACTGCCGCCCGGCTTCGACTACTGGTCCCTCTTCCACGGAGTGGACGAGCGGGTCCCCGTGGACGCCCTGCACTTCGGGGTCCGCGTCCTCGACCGAGCCCTGCGCGCCCTGTGATGGCCCCGCCGACGACCCCGCGCGGCGACGGTACCGCCCCCTACGGCAGCTGGCCCTCGCCGATCGGCGCCGCGCTCGCCGCCTCCCTCGACGGGAGGCCGGAGTACGTCGGCGCGATCGGCGCCGAGGTGTGGTGGACGGCGCCCCGGCCGACCGAAGGCGGCCGTCGCGCCCTGGTCCGCCGGCCCGCGGACGGCGGACCCGCGGTCTGCGCCCTGCCCGCGCCGTGGAACGTGCGCAGCCGGGTCACCGAGTACGGCGGCCTGCCCTGGGCGGGCGCCGAACGGCCCCTGGGCGGGCCGCTGGTGGTCTTCGTCCACTTCGCCGACCAGCGGCTGTACGCGTACGAGCCCGACGCGCCCGGCAGCCCCGCACCGCGGCCCCTGACCCCTCTCTCGGCGGTCGGCGGCGGGCTGCGCTGGGCCGATCCGGTGCTGCGGGGCGACGAAGTCTGGTGCGTGCTGGAGGAGTTCACCGGGGACGCGCCGACCGACGTGCGCCGCGTACCGGCCGCCGTACCGCTCGACGGGTCGGCTGCGGAAGACCGTTCGCTCGTACGGGAGTTGACCGACGACCGGTACCGCTTCAGCACCGGGCCCCGGATCTCCCCGGACGGACGGCAGGCGGCCTGGCTGGTGTGGGACCACCCCCGGATGCCGTGGGACGGCACCGAGCTCAGGCTCGCCGACGTCACCCCGGACGGCCGGCTCGCGGAGCCCCGTACCGTGCTCGGCGGACCGGAGGAGGCCGTCGCCCAGGTCGAGTGGACCACCAGCGGAAGCCTCCTCGCGGTGAGCGACCGGGGCGGCTGGTGGAACCCGTACCGGGTGGACCCGGAGACGGGCGAGGCCGTCAACCTCTGCCCCAGGGAAGAGGAGTTCGGCGGGCCGCTGTGGAAGACCGGGCTGCGCTGGATCGCGGCGCTCCCCGACGGACTCGTCGCCGTCCTGCACGGCCGGGGCTCCTCGGTGCTCGGCGTGCTCGACCCCGAGAGCGGGGACCTGGTCGACGCGGCCGGACCGTGGACGGCCTGGCAGCCCACGCTCGCCGTCAGCGGCAGCCGGGTCTACGGGGTCGCGGCCAGCCCGCGCAGCGCGTACGAGGTGGTGGAGCTCGACACGGCCACCGGGCACGCCCGGGTGGTGGGAGGCAGCGGGTCCCCGGGGACGGGAGCGGACGACCGGGCGGACCCCGCGTACTTTCCGGAGCCGCAGAGCAGGACCTTCTTCGGCCGGGGCGGCCGGGAGATCCACGCCCACGTCTACCCGCCGCACCACCCCGTGCTGCGCGCCCGCGCCGACGAACTGCCCCCCTACGTGGTGTGGGCGCACGGCGGCCCCACCGACCACGTGCCGCCCGTACTCGACCTGAACATCGCCTACTTCACCTCGCGCGGGATCGGCGTGGTCGAGGTCAACTACGGGGGCTCCACGGGCTACGGCCGCGCCTACCGGGAACGGCTGCGCGAACAGTGGGGCGTCGTCGACGTCGAGGACTGCGCCGCCGTGGCGCGGGCGCTCGCCGCCGAGGGCACGGCCGATCCGGACCGGCTCGCGATCCGGGGCGGCAGCGCGGGCGGCTGGACGGCCGCGGCCTCGCTGGCCTCCACCGACCTGTACGCCTGCGCGGCGATCATCTACCCGGTCCTGGACCTGACCGGCTTCGCCGCCGAGACCCACGACCTCGAATCCCGCTACCTCGACGGCCTCGCCGGACCGCCCCAGACCCTGGCCCTGCGCAGCCGCGAGCGCTCCCCGGTGGCCCGCGCCGACCGGATCACCGCACCGTTCGTCCTGCTCCAGGGCCTGGACGACCCGGTCTGCCCGCCCGCGCAGGCGGAGCGGCTGCTGGCCGCGATGCGCGGGCGCTCGGTGCCCCACGCGTACGTGGCCTTCGAGGGCGAGGGGCACGGATTCCGGCGTGCGGACACGATGGTCCGGGCACTGGAGGCGGAGCTGTCGCTGTACGCGCAGGTGTTCGGGTTCGAGCGGGCGGACGTCCCCCGTTTGGCCCTGTCCGACTGAGCCCCCGGGACGCCGCGGCCGGACGATGGGGCCATGAGCTCCCACACGTCCAAGGGCCACGGCAAGGGCCGCGCACAGATCACCCCGGGGCGCGCGGGCGTCGCGGCGCTCGCGGTGCTCACCCTCGTGTTCATCTTCGAGAACACCCGCCCCACCAAGATCCGGCTGCTGATCCCGCAGGTGACGATGCCGCTGTACGTCGCCCTGCTGATCGCGGCGGTGCTGGGCGCCCTGTGCGGGGCCTACTTCGCCCGGCGGCGCAAGTAGCGGGCCCCGCCGGCGGTCAGCCCGGGTGGACCCAGACCCGCAGCGGGCCGACGGCCGTGAAGCCGTGGCGCAACGCGGTGCCGAGGTCGTCGCCCGACTCGTAGCCAACGAGCGCCAGGCCGGGCCAGAGCGAGGCCGTCAGGGCCAGTGCGCCCGCCCAGGCCTCGTCGTCCGGGGTGCCGTCGGCGGTGAACACGTTGGAGATGCCGACCACCTCGCCGGTGCGGTTGGCGGCGGCCCCGGCGAGGATCCGGCCCTCGGCGTCCCGCCCCGCCAGGAACGCGATCTCCCCCGTGAGCAGCCCCGGGTGGAACAGGCCGGTGCTCTCCTCGCCGTCCCAGGCCGTCTCCCACGCCTCCAGCTCCGCGGGGTTGGAGATCCGGCTCCACGCCAGGGCGGGGGTCGGGGCGGCTGCGGCAGCGGCCGCCGGGCGGTGGATCCACTCGGCGCCGAAGAGGATCTCGAAGCCGTGCGGAGCCAGGTCGAGCGCGGCGAAGCTGTCCTTGACCGAGGCGTGCGGAGCGGCGGTGTCGATCCCGGAGACCAGGGCGGCCGTGTCGGTGTCCCGGGTGAGGGTCACGGCGTCCGGGTAGTAGAGCGGGGTCCGGCGGGGGCTGCTCCACGCCTGGGCGGTGAAGTCGCCGTCGCGGCAGACCGCGGCGCACCAGGCGGCGTTGTTGTACGCGGCCGCGAGGAGCAGCTCTTCGGTGTTCGGGGTGATGATCACATCGGGATCCTGCCACAGGCTCCAACCTGCGGCGATGGAATACATCCAGCCGCGAAACGCCGCCTCGACCGCCCTCGTCCGAGGACGCGGCTCCCGGCCGGTGGGGCTGTCACCGGGCTTCCCGCCACGTCAAGGGCGCCTGACGGGACCGCGAACGGCGGGTGATCACGGCCGAAATGCCATGTCCCGGAGTCCCGCATCGCACAGGATGAGTGCATGCGAACCCTCGTGCTCCTCGACGCACCGTCCAACCTCGGGCTCCGCCCCCCGGCCCCGGGCGCCGTTCCCGGCGTCTACAAACTGGCCGGGGCCCTGCGGGAACAGGGCCTGCTGGCCCGTCTCGGCGCGCGCGAGGGCGGGGTGGTCGTCCCGCCGCGCTACGACCGGGGCGACTGGAAGGAGGGGGACGGGGTCTTCCATGCCGGGCCCCTCGCCGCGTACACCGTGGCCCTCGCCGACCGGATCGAGGAACACCTGCGCTCCGGGGAGTTCCCTGTCGTGCTCGGCGGCGACTGCTCCATCCAGCTCGGCGCCTCCCTGGCCATGCGGCGCCTCGGGCGGTACGGCATCGCCGCGATCGACGGCTCCGCCGACTTCCGCCACCCCGGCAACGAGGCCCTCAACGGGCCCGTCGGAGCGGCCGGCGGCGAGGAACTGGCGCTCGCCACCGGCCGCGGCCAGGCGGACCTCGCCGACCTGGAGGGCCTCGGGCCCTACGTGCGCGACGAGGACGTCCGGCTCTTCGGGCTGCGCGACGGGGACCCGGACCTCCCCGAGCTGCGCGCCGCCGGGATCTTCGCCGCCACGGTGGGGGCGATCCGCGACGCGGGTGCCGGGCCGGTGGCCCGTACCGCGCTGACGGGGCTGCAACCCCCGGCCACCGCCGGGTTCTGGGTCCACCTGGACGCCGACGTACTGGACCCGTCCGTGATGCCGGCCGTCGACAGCCCGGACCCCGGAGGGCTGATTCCCGACGAACTTGCCGAACTGCTCGGAGTGCTGATCAGCTCTCCGCGCTGCGTCGGCCTCAACGTCACCATCTACGACCCCGACCTGGACCCGGACGGGCGCGCCGGAGCCCTGCTCGCGGACCTGGTGGCGGGGGCGTTCGCCTAGGCCGGACCAGGCCCGCCCCGCCCGGTCTGCCGCCGGGCCTGCCCGCCGTCGGGGCGGGGCGGCGCGGTCAGACCCCGATCACGCCGTCGATCCGCTCGCGCAGCAGGTCCGCGTGGCCGTTGTGCCGCGCGTACTCCTCGATCATGTGGATCAGCACCCAGCGCAGCGACACCTCGCCCCGCCACACGTCCTTCCCGGACACGTCCAGATCCGGTGCCCGCTCCGTGAACGTCTCCGCGAACTCCACCTCCGCCCGCCACGCCTCCCAGGCCTCCCCGATCACCTCGGGCGTCCCCGTCGCGCCGTCGAAGTCCCCGTCGGGGGCTTCCGCGGACCAGAACAGGAGCGGCACCTCCTGCCCGTCCAGCACGTTGCGGAACCAGCGGCGCTCCACGTCCGCGAGGTGGCGGACCAGCCCCAGCAGGGACAGCGTGGACGGCTCCACCGACCGCTCCGCCAACTCCGGCCCCAAATCCGCACACTTGAGCCGGAGCGTCGCCCGCTGGGCCCCCAGCATGTCGACGAGCATCCGTCGCTCGTCGCCCGTCGTCGGCCCCGTGAACCGGCTCTCGGACTCTTCCCCGTCGAACAGCTGACCTCTTCTGATCACGTCGCTCATGCCCTCCATGATCGGACACCGGGCCGCACCGGAGAAGGCTTTGCGTAATCCTGACCGGTGGTGATGCGCCGAATCCCTGTGCACCGGCGGCCGTGGCGTGTTCCATTTCCCTCATGGCCACCACCGTCCGCCGCTCCGTACTGACCCTCCCCGCAGCCCCGTTGGGCCCCGAGAACCCACTGCCCGCCCTCCGCGAGTCCGGCGGCGTGCACGCGCTGGACGAGCGTTCGCGCGAGGGCCTGCCGCGCGACATGGCACGCCAGGTCGGGTACGAACCACTGCGCTCGCTGCTCCCCGTACGGATCCGGGACGGCTACCAACGGCAGCGCACCGAGCAGGACTTCGAGACGATCGTCATCGAGAACGCGCACCTGCGCGCCACCGTCCTGCCCGGACTCGGCGGCCGGATCCATTCGCTCGTCCACCTGCCCACCGGACGCGAACTGCTCTACCGCAACCCGGTGTTCCAGCCCGCCAACTTCGCCCTGAACGGCGCCTGGTTCTCCGGCGGCATCGAGTGGAACCTCGGGGCCACCGGCCACACCACCCTCTCCTGCGCCCCGCTGCACGCCGCACTCGTCCCGGCGCCCGACGGGGGAACCATGGTGCGGCTCTGGGAGTGGGAGCGGCTGCGCGACCTGCCCTTCCAAGTGGACCTGTGGCTGCCCGAGGACTCGGAGTTCCTCTACGTCGGCGTCCGCGTGCGCAACCCGCACGAGCGGCCCGCCCCCGTCTACTGGTGGTCCAACATCGCCGTGCCCGAAGAGGCCGGCACGCGCGTCCTGGCCCCGGCCGACGAGGCCTGGCACTTCGGGTACGAACGCTCCCTGCGCCGCATCCCCGTACCCGGATGGGAGGGCGCGGACCGTACGTACCCGCTGCGCAGCACGTACCCCGCCGACTTCTTCTACGAGGTCGAAGCCGGGACCCGGCCCTGGATCGCCTCCCTCGACTCCGACGGCCGGGGCCTCGTCCAGACCTCGACGGCCCGGCTGCGCGGCCGCAAGCTCTTCGTCTGGGGTGCGGGCGAGGGCGGGCGGCGCTGGCAGGAGTGGCTGACCGAGCCCGGCACGGGCGGTTACGCGGAGATCCAGGCCGGGCTCGCCCGGACCCAGCTGGAGCACGTACGTCTGGAAGCCGGCGCGGAGTTCAGCTGGCTGGAGGCCTACGGGGCCCTGTCCGCGGACCCCGGCGCCGTGCACGGGGACGACTGGGCGGCGGCCCGCGCCGCGGCGGGCACCGCGCTGGAGTCCGCGCTGCCCGGTCCGGCCGTGGACGCGGCGTACGAGGCGTGGCGCGGGTGCGCCGACACCGAACCGGGGGAGCGGCTGGCGGCAGGCTCCGGCTGGGGCGCCCTCGAAGTGCTGTGCGGGGGCCACAAACTGCCCGGCACCCCCTTCGCCGAGGACACCATCGGCGAGGAGCAGGCCCCCTGGCTGGAGCTGTGGCGCAGCGGGGTCTTCCCCGCCCCGCGCCGGGTGACTCCGCCCGGCCCGAGCCTGGTCGCCCCGCACTGGCGGGACATGCTGGAGACGGCCCAGGCGGACCCGCTGACCGAGTACCACCTCGGGGTCGCCCAGTGGCACGCCGGGGACATCGCCCAGGCGGTACGGAGCTGGGAGCGCGGGCTGGCGCTGGCCCCCTCGCGGTGGCCGCTGCTGCGGTGCCTGGCGGTCGCCGACGACCTGGCCGGCGACCCGGCCCGGGCGGCCCGCTGGTACGCCGAGGCCTTCGAGGACCTGGCCCAGGAGAGCCGGGGCGGCGCGAGCTGGCTGGCCGCCGAATCGGCGCTGGGCAGGGAGGCGCTGGCCTCCCTGCTGGCGGCCGGGCTGCTGCCGCAGGCCCGCGCGGTATGGGACCGGCTGCGCCCCGCACTGCGGGAGGAGGGCCGCTTCCGGCTGTCGGCGGCCCGGCTGCTCGCGGCGGAAGGCCATGTGGCCGCGGGCCGCCGGGTCTTCGAGGAGGGCTTCGAACTGCCCGACCTCCGCGAGGGCGAGGAGATCCTCTCGGAGGTCTGGTCCACCCTCACGGACCGCCCGCTGCCGGCCGCGTACAACTTCCGGATGCGCCCGCCGGGCGACTAGGCCGTCTCTTTCGGATCCTGCCGGGCCCGCGGCGCCCGGCACCGCGCCCGGCCGCACTGCCGAGACGACCACGTACACCCAGTACGCGAGCGCCCCGAGAGCACGCCCAGGCACGGCACCAGACGCCGCAGGCTCGGCCGACAAGATCCGAAAGAGACGGCCCAGGGGAGGCTGTTCGGGCCAGGTCGGGGAGGCCGCCGGGTACTGCGGCGTACCACCGTGTACTACCTGGGTAGTACGGCGGAAACGCTACGCCGGTGTGACGCGTGCCAGGCCCGGCACGGCCTAGCGTGGGTGCATGGAAGATCAGCGCGAGCGCCCGGAGGTTCCTCCGTGGCAGCGATGGGTGGAGCGGACCGGGCGGGGCCCGGCCTGGCGCTCCTCGCTGCTCGTGGCCGTCTTCGCGCAGGTCGGCTCGGGATGGGCCGCGCACCAGCAGAGCGGGCGGGTGGCGCTGGACGGGTTCGCGCGGCTCCTGCTGCTGCTCGGGCCGCTGCTGCTCGTGTGGCGGCACCGGTACCCGGTGGCCGTGGCGTACGGGGTCAGCGCCGTCACCCTGGTGTACGTCGGCGCAGGCTTCCCGTACGGACCGGTGTTCATCAGCCTGGCGCTGGCCTGCTTCGCTGCCGTCGTCGCCGGACACCGCACAGCCGCCTGGGGGGCCGTCGGGCTGCTCTGGGCCAGCCATCTGGTCATCGGCCACTGGCTCTACCGGCTGCTCCCACCCGCCGGGGACGGCCCGGCGCCCTGGGCGCAGGAACTGGGCATCACCGCGTGGGTGCTCGCCATCCTCGCGGTCTCCGAGCTCGTCCGCATACGCCGGGAACAGTGGGCCCTCGCCCGTGCCGAGCGTGCGGCGGCCGAGAAGCGCCGGGTGAACGAGGAGCGGCTGCGCATCGCCCGCGAGCTGCACGACGTCCTCGCCCACAGCATCTCGGTGATCAACGTCCAGGCCGGCGTGGGGCTGGCCCTGCTCGACTCCGATCCCGAGCAGGCCCGTTCGGCGCTGACCACCATCAAGGCGGCCAGCAAGGAGGCCCTGGGCGAGGTCCGCCAGGTCCTCGACACCCTGCGCACCCCCGGCGACGCACCACGCGCGCCCGCCCCCGGTCTCGACCGGCTCCCCGAGCTCGCCGAGCAGGCCGCCGCGGCCGGGCTGAGCGTCGACACCGCGACGGACGGGGAGGCGCGGACCCTGGCGCCCGGGGTGGATCTCGCCGCCTTCCGCATCCTGCAGGAGGCGCTGACCAACGTGGTGCGGCACTCCGGTTCGCGCACCGCCCGCGTCCACCTCTCCTGGCAGCCCCGCGCCCTGGAACTGCAGGTGGACGACGACGGACCGGCCACGGGCGGCCCGGCGGGCGGCAGCGGCAACGGCCTCGTGGGCATGCGCGAGCGGGCCGCGGCCCTCGGCGGCACCGTCGAGGCAGGCCCGCGCCCCGACGGCGGCTTCCGCGTGACAGCCCGACTCCCGCTGAAGCCCGCTGCATCCCAGGAGGATCCGTGATCCGTGTACTGCTCGCCGACGACCAGCTCCTCGTCCGGGCGGGGTTCCGCGCCCTGCTCGACGCGCAGCCGGACATCGAGGTGGCGGGCGAGGCCGCCGACGGCGACGAGGCCGTCCGTCTCGTGCGCGAGCTGCGCCCGGACGTCGTCCTCATGGACATCCGGATGCCGGTGTGCGACGGGCTCGCCGCCACCCGCCGGATCACCGGGGACACGGCACTGGCCGACGTCAGGGTGGTCATGCTCACCACCTTCGAGCTCGACGAGTACGTCTTCGAGGCACTCCGGTCCGGAGCCTCGGGCTTTCTGGTCAAGGACACCGAACCGGAGGAGCTGCTCCGGGCGGTCCGGGCGGTGGTGGACGGCGACGCGCTGCTCTCCCCGGGCGTCACGCGCCGCCTGATCGAGGAGTTCGCGGCCCGCTCCAAGCAGCCCGCCGCCGACGGAGCGGGCCTGGGCCTGGACCGGCTCACCGAGCGGGAGCGCGAGGTGATGGCACTGGTCGGCCTCGGCCTGTCCAACGAGGAGATCGCCCGCCGCCTGGTGGTCAGCCCGCTCACCGCGAAGACCCACGTCAGCCGGACGATGGTGAAACTCGGCGCCCGGGACCGCGCCCAACTGGTCGTCCTGGCCTACGAATCGGGGCTGGTCCGGCCCGGCTGGCTCGGCTGACCCGCCTCGTACTCCCCAGGTGGTACGCGCGGTGCAGCCGGCCGTACGACGACCCGGACCCCCTCCCGGAGCCAGTCTCGGAGTGTGACGCAGACGTCCACCCTCCGAGGAGCTGAACCGAGATGAACACCCTCACCACCCTCGCGTACGACGGGCCCGGCCCGTGGATCCTGTTCTTCCCGCTGATCTGGGCGGCCGTCGTGGCCGGCGCCGTCACCGTGCTGCGCCGCACCGTGTGGCGCGGCCGCCGGGCCCCGTGGCAGGCCCGCGGCGCCGCGTACGGCGAGCACTCCCCGATCGCGGTCCTCGGCCGGCGCTTCGCCTCCGGCGAGATCGACGAGGACGAGTACTGGCGGCGGCTGTCCGTCCTGGACGAGCAGTTCGGCCGCATCTCCAAGGGCGGTGCGGCATGAGGACCGCCACCCTGCCCGGCGGCGGCGTCAACGGCCGCGGCGGCGACGAGGGTGGCGTCGCCGCCCGGGTCGTCGACGCCGTGAAGGTCTACGGCCGGGGCGACACCGAGGTACGGGCCCTGGACGGGGTGAGCGTCGCCTTCCCGGCCGGCCGCTTCACCGCGATCATGGGACCGTCCGGTTCCGGCAAGTCCACCCTGATGCACTGCGCCGCCGGCCTCGACACCCTCACCTCCGGATCCGCCTCCATCGGCGGTACGCAGCTCGGCGCACTCGACGACCGCAGGCTCACCCTGCTGCGCCGCGAGCGCGTCGGATTCGTCTTCCAGGCCTTCAACCTGATCCCCACCCTCACCGTCGCCGAGAACATCACCCTCCCGCAGGACCTCGCGGGCACCCGCACGGACACCGCCTGGCTCGACGGCCTCATCGACGTCGTCGGACTCCGCGACCGGCTGCACCACCGGCCCGCCGAGCTCTCCGGCGGCCAGCAGCAGCGCGTCGCCGTGGCCCGCGCCCTCGCCGGCAGCCCCGACGTCGTCTTCGCCGACGAGCCCACCGGCAACCTCGACTCCCGCTCGGGGGAGGAGGTGCTCGGGCTGCTGGGCCGGGCGGTGCGCGACATGCACCGCACGGTCGTCATGGTCACCCACGACCCGGTGGCCGCCGCCCACGCCGACGAGGTCGTCTTCCTCGCCGACGGGCGGCTGGTCGACCGGATGGCGGCTCCCACCGCGGACCGCGTCCTGGACCGGCTCAAGTCCTTCGACCCCCGCCCGGCGACGGCGGCCGCCCCGGGGGAGGCGTGATGAGTACGAACATCACGAACAACACGAACGGCGCCCGCGCCGTGCTGCGGATCGGCACGGCCTCGCTGCGCGCCCACAAGCGGAGGTTCGCCGGGACCTTCACGGCCGTGCTGCTCGGCGTCGCCTTCCTCGCCGCGACGCTCGTCATGGGCGACACCCTCCGCGCGAGCTTCGACAGCATGTTCGCCGGCGCGGCGAGCGGTACCGACGCGGTGGTCCGCAGTTCCCGTGTGGTGACCGTTGCCGGCGAGGCCCAGGGCACCCGGCAGCCCGTACCGACCGCACTCGTGGAGCAGATCCGGCGCACCCCGGGCGTGGCCGCCGCCGCGCCCGCCGTGCAGGGCGCGGGGCAGCTCGTCGGCTCCGACGGCGAACCGATCGGCGGCCAGGGGCCGCCCACGCTCGCCGGGAACTGGATCGCCGACCCGGAACTCAACCCGTACCGGCTCGCGGAAGGCCGGGCGCCGGAGCGGACCGGTGAGGTCGTCGTCAACCGGGCCACCGCGGACAAGGGCGGACTGGAGCTCGGCGACACGACGGTGCTGCGGACGCCCGACCCGGTCCCCGTGACGGTCGTCGGCCTCGCCACCTTCGGCGGCGCGGACGGCATGGCGCAGGTCACGTACACGGGGATGACCCTGGCGGACGCGGAGAAGTACCTGATGCCGGCGCCCGGCCAGGCGGCGTCCATCCAGGTGCGGGCCGGTCCGGGAACCAGCCAGAGCGAGCTGGTGGAGGCGCTCGCCGCGGTGCTGCCGCAGGGCGTCGAGGCGATCACCGGACAGGAGTCCGCCCAGGAGAACACCGACATGATCTCCGGTCGGTTCCTGGACCTCTTCACCGCCATGCTGCTCGTCTTCTCGGGCATCGCCCTGCTCGTCGCCACCTTCAGCATCCACAACACCTTCGCGATCGTCGTCGCCCAGCGCACCCGCGAGAACGCCCTGCTCCGGGCGCTCGGCGCCTCCCGGCGCCAGGTCCTCGGCGGCACCCTGGCCGAGGCCGCCGTCGTCGCGTTCGTCGCATCGGCCGCCGGGCTGCTCGTCGGCGTGGGCTTCGCCGCAGGACTCCAAGCCCTCTTCCCGGCCATCGGATTCCCCTTCCCCGAGGGGGACTTGGTGATCAGCTGGCCGTCTATGGCGGTTCCCCTCGCCGCAGGGGTCCTCGTCTGCCTCGGCTCGGCCGTGCTGCCCGCCGTACGGGCCGGACGCACGGCGCCGCTGGCCGCGCTACTCGACAGCGCCGTGGACCACTCGGAGGCCTCCCGGTCCCGTACGGTCACCGGCCTGGCGCTGGGCGCGGCCGCCATCGGCCTGCTCCTGACCGGGGTGTTCGCCGTACCGTCCCTGTGGCTGTCCGGGGCGGGTGCCGTGCTGGCGACGGCCTCGTTCGTCGTACTGGGGCCGGTGGCGTCCTCGTCCGCCCTCCGGCTGCCGGCCCGGCCGCTCCAGCGGCTGCGCGGGGTGACCGGCGCCCTCGCCGTGCGCAACGCGCGGCGCAGTCCCCGGCGGACGGCGTCCACGGCGACCGCACTGATGATCGGCGTCGCCGTCGTCTCCCTGTTCACCGTCTTCGGGGCCTCCCTGAAGGCGACCATGGACCGGACCGTGGCGCGTTCCTTCGCCGGTGACGTGGCCATCAGCGCCCCGTCCTTCGGCGCGGGCGGCAGCGGCCTCAGCCCGAAGCTGGCACCGGCCGTCGCGGCGCTCCCCGAGGTGGCCGGCGCGGTGGGCCTGGGCAAGGGGGTCGCGGAGGTCGACGGATCGGGGCGGGCACTGACCGTCACCGACCCCGTCGCGCTCGCGGCCGGCCTCGACCTGGGCGCCGTGTCGGGTGGGCTCGACGCGCTGGGAACAGACGGCATCGCGGTGTCCGCGAAGGAGGCCGGGCGGCACGGGTGGCGGCCCGGCAGCACGGCCGAACTCGCCTTCACCGACGGGCAGAAGCAGCCCTTCACGATCCGCGCGGTGTACGAGCGGTCCGAGCTGGCCGGCGACTACGTCATCACGCGGGCGGCCTGGGCGCCGCACCGGGCGCAGGACACGGACTCCCTGGTCAGCGTCACCTTCAAGGACGGGGTGTCGGCCGCGGCCGGCGCGGCGGCGGTCGAGAGGACGGCCGCGCAGTACGGCGGCCCCGAGGTGCAGACGCGCGAGGCGTACGCGCAGTCGTCGGCGGGCGGCATCGACATGATGCTCACGCTCGTCTACGCGCTGCTCGCCCTCGCCGTGCTGATCGCCCTGCTGGGCATCGCCAACACGCTGACCCTGGCCGTCCACGAGCGCACCCGCGAACTGGGGCTGCTCCGGGCCGTCGGCCAGACCCGGGGGCAGCTGCGGGCCATGGTCCGCTGGGAGTCGGTCCTGGTCGCCGCGTTCGGCACGGCCGGCGGTCTGGCGCTGGGCGGCGTCCTCGGATGGGTCCTGGTGAAGGCCCCCGACGGGGCGAGCGACAGCGCGTTCGCGTTCGCCGTCCCACCGCTGCAGCTCACCTTCGTGGCCCTGGTCGGCGTGGCGGCGGGCGTCCTCGCGGGCTGGCGCCCGGCACGGCGCGCGGCACGCCTGGACATCCTGCGCGCCGTCGCCAGCGACTAGGCCGACACGGATCGGCGGGCGTAGGTGAGGATCAGCGGGCGTAGGTGCGGATGCGGTAGCGCAGGCCGGTCACCGAGGACTGCCAGCCGCCGTCCTCGGTGACGGTCCACGCCGGGTCCAGCTCCGGGGCGTGGGTGTCGCCGACCACCTGCGTGTCGACCTCGGTCACCGAGAGCATGACGGCGCGGGCCAGCGCGGCACGGTAGACCTCTCCGCCGCCGATCACCCAGCAGGCGGCGGGGGCTGCCGCGCCGGGCTGCACCGCGGCGGCCAGCTCCAGGGCCTCGTCGACGGACCCGGCACGCTGCACGCCCTCCGCGGCCCACGCGGGATCCCGCGTCACCACGATGTTGTGCCGCCCCGACAGCGGACGGAACCGCGCCGGCAGCGAATCCCAGGTCTTGCGGCCCATCACCACGGGGTGCCCGAGGGTGGTGGCCTTGAAGTGGGCCATGTCCTCGGGCAGCCGCCAGGGAATCCCGTTGTCGGCGCCGATCACGCCGTCGGAGCTCTGCGCCCAGATCAGTCCGACGCTCATACGGCGACCGGAGCCTTGATGGCCGGGTGGTGCTGGTAGCCGGCCACCTTCACGTCGCCGTAGGCGTAGTCGAAGAGCGAGTCGGCCTGGTGCAGCTTGAGCTCGGGGAACTCGAACGGGGTGCGCGAGATCTGCTCGGTGACCTGCTCGACGTGGTTGTCGTAGATGTGGCAGTCGCCGCCGGTCCAGATGAAGTCGCCCGGCTCCAGTCCGGCCTGCTGGGCCACCATGTGGGTGAGCAGGGCGTAGCTGGCGATGTTGAACGGCACGCCGAGGAACAGGTCCGCGCTGCGCTGGTACAGCTGGCAGGAGAGCTTGCCGTCGGCCACGTAGAACTGGAAGAAGGCGTGGCACGGCGCGAGCGCCATCTTGGACAGCTCGGAGACGTTCCAGGCGGAGACGATCATCCGGCGGGAGTCAGGGTCGCGGCGCAGCGTGTCCAGGACCTCGGTGATCTGGTCGATGTGCCGGCCGTCCGGGGTGGGCCAGGAGCGCCACTGGGCGCCGTAGACCGGGCCGAGGTCGCCGTTCTCGTCGGCCCACTCGTCCCAGATCGTCACGCCGTGCTCCCGCAGCCAGCCGACGTTGGACTCGCCGCGCAGGAACCACAGCAGCTCGTACACGATCGACTTGAGGTGCACCTTCTTGGTGGTGACCAGGGGGAACCCCTGCGAGAGGTCGTAACGCAGTTGGTGCCCGAAGACACTCCGGGTGCCGGTGCCCGTCCGGTCGGCCTTGGCCGTCCCGGAGGTGAGCACCAGCTTCAACAGGTCTTCGTACTGGGTATCCGCCACGGGCACCGAGTCTACTGTCCCGGGGGCGACGCTCAGCCCGTGACCAGGCCGTCGGCGACCAGTCCCGCCAGGACCGCCTCGCCGACCGCAACGACGGCCGTCTGGGGGCGGAGCATCACGGTGATCTCGTCGATCAGGCCCTCGGGGGTGAGGTGCAGCATGTCGATGCCGTGCACCTGTCGCTCGCCCACGGTGGTCCGGAACGGCAGCACGGTCGCCGGCCCCTCCGTTCCCTCCGCCCCGAACGGGACGCCCGCGGACTGGACGCTGCCGTCGAAGTGGCCGACGTAGTGGAAGCCCTCGAAGGTGCGCAGGAGCACGCGGAAGAGGGCCAGTACCGCCGGCTTGCCCTCGAACGGCTTCGACTTCACCGGGCTGTTGAGCCGGACGTCGTCGGTGAACAGCGCGTCCAGCGCGGCGAGGTCATGCCCGGCGACGGCGGCGCGGAAACGGTCGGCCGTGCTGGTGGCGCTGCTCATGAGGACTCCTTGGTGGTCACCGGCGATGGTCACCGGTGATAGTCACGGATGTGATTAGTCAGTTTCTTGACTATCATGGTCCGGCGTCCCTGAGAAGACGCTGCCGCGCACGATCCCGAGGAGACCGACCGATGGCTTTGCGTCACGCCGTACTGGCGGCGCTGCTCGACGAGGAGCTGAGCGGCTACCAGCTGGCCAAGGCCTTCGGCACCGGCGTGGCCAACTTCTGGCACGCCCTGCCCCAGCAGCTCTACGCCGAGCTGGCCAGGCTGGAGCGGGAAGGCTTCATCGAGGGCCGCGAGGTGGTCCAGGACACCCGGCCGAACAAGCGGCTGTTCCAGGTCACCGACGCCGGACTGGCCGAGCTGGAGCGCTTCACCGCCGCCGAGACCAAACCCTGCGTCATCCGTGACGACCTGCTCGTGAAGGTCCAGGCGGCCGAGCACGTGGACACGGAGGCGCTCATCGCGCAGCTCGCCGAGCGCACCGCCTTCGCGACGGCCAAGGCGGAGCTGTTCGAGAAGCTGCTGGGCTCGATGCGCGGCGAGCGCACGGAGGAGGAGTTCCTGCGCCACGGCGCACGGATCGGCCCCTACCTCACCTGCCTGCGCGGCCTGGAGTTCGAGCGGGCCAACCGGGCCTGGTACGAGCGCACCACGATCATTCTGAGCGAGAGGCGGGCATCCCGTGGAGAGCAGTGAACAGCGACGGCCGACCCGGTACGTGGCGCTCGGCGACAGCCAGAGCGAGGGCGTGGGCGACGGGAACGACCGCACCGGGCTGCGCGGGTGCGCCGACCGCCTCGCCGAGCTGATCGCGGTGCACGAGCCCGACGTCCTCTACGCCAACCTCGCCGTCCGGGGCCGCCTGGCGGCAGGGGTTCGCGAGGGGCAGCTCGGGCCGGCCCTCGCGCTCCGCCCCGACCTGGCCACCGTGGTCGCCGGGGTCAACGACGTGCTGCGTCCCCGGTTCGACGCCGACGAGGTCGCCGGGCACCTCGAGGCGATGTTCGCCGCGCTCACCGCGCAGGGCGCCCGCGTCGCCACCGTCACCTTCCCCGACATCGCCAAGCTCGTCCCGCTCGCCAAGGGGGCCGCCCCGCGCGTCACCGCGCTGAACGACCGGATACGGCGGGCGGCGGAGCGGCACGGGGTGGCCGTCGCGGACTTCGCCCGCCACGAGGCCTCCACCGACCCGCGGATGTGGAGCGCGGACCGGCTGCACGCGGCGCCGTCCGGCCACGCCATGATCGCCGCCGGTGTCGCGCACGCCCTGGGGCTCCCCGGCAGCGACGACGGCTGGACCCGCCCGCTGCCCGGCCGGCCGCCCCTCTCCCCGGCGGGCCTGCGGGGCGTCGCCGGGGAGCTGCGGTGGGCCGTGGGCTTCGCCGGGCCCTGGATCGGCCGGCGGCTGCGCGGACGCTCCTCCGGAGACGGCCGCACGGCCAAGCGGCCCGAGCTGCTCCCCGTACGCCTGGCGGCCTGACGGGCGCGCCCGCCGGGGTCGGCCGGGGTCAGGCGCGGCAGATGATCTCGCCGTTCAGCACCGAGAACCAGGCGTCCGGTTCCGCACCCCAGGTGTGCCAGGCCTCGGCGGCGGCCGACAGCTGCGCCTGCGTCGCGTGTCCGCCTCCGGTCGCGATCCCGGCGTAGGCCGAGGCCGTCGTACGGTCCGCCCACAGCGAGGACCACCACGCGGCCTCCTCCTCGGTCGCGTAGCACCACGCGGTCGCCGTGCAGGTCACGTCCGTGAAGCCCGCCGCCCGCGCCCACGCTCCCAGGCGGCGTCCGGCATCCGGCTCGCCGCCGTTGGCGCGCGCCACCCGCCGGTACAGGTCCAGCCATTCCTCCAGCCCCGGAGTCGCGGGGTACCAGGTCATCGCCGCGTAGTCCGCGTCCCGCACCGCGACGATCCCGCCCGGCCGGCACACCCGGCGCATCTCGCGCAGCGCCTGGACCGGATCGCCCACGTGCTGCAGCACCTGGTGGGCGTGGACCACGTCGAAGGAGTCGTCGGGGAAGTCCAGCGCGTGGACGTCGGCCGTGGCGAACTCGATTCCGGTCAGGCCCCGCTCCTTCGCGTACGCGGCGGCCTGGTCGACCACGTCCCGCGCCGCGTCCACCGCGGTGACCCGGCCCTGCGGCCCCACCAGTTCCGCCAGGTCAGCCGTGATCGTGCCCGGGCCGCAGCCCACGTCCAGGACGGCCATCCCCGGGCGCAGGGAGCCGATCAGGTAGCCGGCGGAGTTCTCGGCCGTGCGCCAGCGGTGCGAGCGCAGGACCGACTCGTGGTGTCCGTGGGTGTAGACCGCGGTCTCGTGCGCGGTCTCCGCGGCCTTGGCATCCGTGGCATCCGTGGCGTCCGTGGCGTTCATGGACCTTGCTCCTTCGTCGTCGAAGTGCTGTCGAGGCGTTGGTTTCACCGTAAGGGATCAGTTCGCAGTTTGAGATATGCGTATTGACATGTGGACACCGTCCTTGTGGTTCAAGGGCGTTGGGTGAACGGGTGGCGGGTGCGAGTGGGTGCGAGGACAGTGAATCCGGGGGAACGAAGGACGGTGAGATCCATGCCGGACCCGCTGCTCGAGCGGCATGCCGAGGCGCTGCGGCTCTTCGGCCGGTACGTCCACGCGGTCTCGGACGCGCAGTGGGACGCGCCGACCCCCTGTAGCGAATGGAGCGTGCGCGACCTGGTCAACCACGTCACCGCCGAACAGCTCTGGATCCCGCCCCTGGTCACCGACGGCCGCACCGTCGAGGACATCGGCAGCACCTTCAACGGCGACGTCCTCGGCACCGATCCGGCCGCCGCCTGGGACGAGGCCTCGGCCGCCGCGCACGCCGCCTTCGAGATCCCGGGAGCCCTGGAGCGCACCGTCCGGCTCTCGTACGGGCCGGCGCTCGGGTCGGCGTACTGCTCGGAGCTGACGGCCGACTGCGTGGTCCACGCCTGGGACCTCGCCCGGGGCATCGGCGCCGACGACCGGCTGCCGGACGGCCTCGTCGAGTTCTCCATCAAGGAGGTCATGCCCTACGCCGACGGACTGGCCGCGAGCGGCATGTACGACGCTCCGCCGGAGGTGCCGGCCGGGGCGGACGCCCAGACCCGGCTGCTCGCCCTGGTGGGGAGGCGCGGCTGAGGCGGTGCACGGCACCCGGCCTCCACAACGGGCGATACCGGACGAATAACCGTATAAAGGCAGGGTCGGGAGCCCGGGGACGGCAGGGAGAGGTGGCGCGCGGTGTCGGGGATCCAGCGCACGACGGCCGAGGGCCGGGGCCAGGTCCGCTACGGTCCGCCCGCACCCCAGCCCGGCCTGCCCGTGCTGCCCGAGCTCACGGCCGTCCTCGCGGCGGCCGCCTGGCGCTCGGCCCCCGAGCCGCCCGGCGGGGGAGTGCCCGTACGGGCCGCCGCCGCCCGGCACTGGGGACGGCGCGGGCTCCCCACCGACCCCGACCACGTGGCCGCCGGCCCCGGCGCGCCCGCCCTGCTGCTGGCGCTGCTCGGCGCGCACGGGGGCGACGTCATGCTGCCCAGGCCCTGTCCCGCCTGGTGGACGCCACAGGTCCGACTGCTGGGACGGCGGGCCTACCACGTCCCGACCCCGGCCGAGTGCGGCGGCGTACCCGACCCGTACGCCCTCCTGGAGACCGTGCGCCGGGTGCGCGCCGAGGGCGGCGACCCGCGGGTGCTGCTGCTGTCCGTCGCCGACGACCCGACCGCGACCGTCGCGCCGCCCGAGCTGCTCCTGGAGGCCTGCGAGGCCGCCGCGTCCGCCGGGCTGTTCGTCGTCAGCGACGAGACCTGGCGCGACACCGTCCACCGGCCGGCCCGCGGACGCCTCGGCGGGCCGGACGACGGGCGCCACGGCGGGCCGGACGGCGCGGACGGCACCGGCGGACGGCCGGACACCCACGACAGGCTCGTCGTGCTCAGCCCCGCCGAGATGCTGCCGGACGACACCGCGGTCCTCATGGACCTCTCCGGCGCCCTGCTGCCCGCGGGCTGGCCCGCCGCCGTCATGCGGTTCCCCGGCACCCCGCGCGGCACCTGGCTGCGGGCCCGGACCCTGGACGTGCTCACCGCCACCGGCGGGTTCGTCGCGGGCCCCGTCGCCGGGGCGGCCGCGCACGCCCTCGACGAGCCCGCCGCCGTCGCGGGCCGGGCCGCCGCGGCCGCCGCCCTGCACGGCGCCGTGGCCCGGGCCGCGCACCGGGAACTGCTCGCCGCGGGCGCGCTGGCCCGGCCCCCGCAGGCCGGCCGCCACCTCTACGCCGATCTGACGCCGCTGCGCCCGGGGCTCACCCGCCAAGGGGTCGGCGACGCGATGGAACTGGAGGACTGGCTGGGCGGACGGCTCGGCGCGCCCGCGCCCGGCGGGCAGCGGTTCGCGGACGAGCCCGTCGCCCCGCGGGTCCGGCTGTCGACCGGACCGCTGCTCGGCGCCACCCCGGAGGAGCGGCTCGCGGCCCTCACCGCGACCGACCCGCTCGCGCTGCCCCACGTACGGGACTCCCTGGCCCGGCTCCGGTCGGTCCTGGCCGGGCTGTCCGACTGACCTCCGCCGTGGAACCCCGCCCAGGAACCCCGCCCTGAAACCCCGCCCTGAAACCCCCGACTGCCGCCGGTGAACGGAGACTTCTCGATGAGGGATCAGACGGACGCCCCCTCGGCCCCCCTGGCCGGGGCGGGCCCGGACGCCCCTCCGGCGGCGCCCCGGGCCGGCGGAGGAGAGGGTGCGGGTGCAGGCGTCCGGTACGCGCCGCCGCGGCCGCTGGGCGAACACCGGCTGTGGCCGCGCTCGTTCGCGGACCGGCTGACCACCCCGCTGCCGGGGCTGCGCGCGTTCGCCCGGCTCGCCCGGGAGGGCGCCTTCCGCCCCGGCCCCGAGGGCCTGCGCGGCATCCCGGACCTGCCGTACGCGCCCGCCCCGCTGCCCGCCGTGGCCGCCGGGGCGGTGTCCGCGACCTGGGCCGGGCACGCCAGCTGGGTCCTGCGGATCGGCGGACTGACCGTCCTGACCGACCCCGTCTGGTCCCGGCGGATCCTCGGCACCCCGGCCCGGATGACCCCCGTCGGAGTGCGCTGGGAGGAACTGCCGCCGGTCGACGCCGTGGTGATCAGCCACAACCACTACGACCACCTCGACGCCGCCACCCTCAAGCGCCTCCCGCGCACGACGCCGCTCTTCGTCCCCGCGGGGCTCGCGCGGTGGTGCCGGCGGCGGGGGTTCACCCGGGTCACCGAACTCGACTGGTGGGAGTCGGCCGAACTGGGCGGCGTACGGTTCGAGTTCGTGCCGGCGCACCACTGGTCGAAGCGGTCGCTGATGGACGCGTGCCGGACGTTGTGGGGCGGCTGGATGCTCAGTGCCGCCGGGGCGGCAGGGGCGGCCGGGGCGGTGAAGAAGGTGTACTTCGCGGGTGACACGGGCTACGGGCACTGGTTCGGCGAGATCGGGCGGCGCCACCCCGGCATCGACCTCGCGCTGCTCCCGATCGGGGCGTACGCCCCGCGGTGGTGGCTGCGGGACGTCCACGCGGACCCGGAGGAGGCCGTGCAGGCCTGTCTGGACCTGGGGGCGCGGAGGATGGCTCCCATGCACTGGGGGACCTTCGTGCTGTCCTCCGAGCCGGTGATGGAGCCGTTGCAGCGGGTGCGGGCCGCGTGGGCCCGTACCGGGCTGCCCCGGGAGCACCTCTGGGACCTCCCGGTCGGGGCGTCCCGGGCGCTGTAGCCGCGCCGCGGGCTGCCCGGACGCTCCGCGCCGCGCGGGGCGAAGTCCCCTACCCGCCCTTCGCCCGTTCCCCGGGGCTCCGCCCCGGGCCCCGCGCCTCGAACGCCGGCGGGGCTGGATCGGGCTCGGCCCCGGGACCCGCGCCTCAAGCGGCGGCGGGGCCTCGAACACCGGCGCGGCTCGACTGGGCTCCGGCGGGCTCGGGTCAGCCGTTGGGGCGGAGGCGGCGCCATAGGGACGGGGCCGTGCTGATGAGGAGCGTGAGGGTCACCGCCAGGGCGACGCCCTTCCAGGGTTCCGCGAAGAGGGAGCCGCCCACGATGCCGATCAGGCCGTAGGTCGCCGCCCAGGCCAGGCAGGCGGGGGCGTCGCCGCGGGCGAAGCGGCGCAGGGGGAGCTCCGCGAGGAGGCAGGCCAGCATCACGGGGATGCGGCCGCCCGGGAGGAGGCGGGAGAGCACGAGGACCAGTACGCCGTTCTCGTCGAGCTTGCGCTGCGCCTGCGCGAGGCGTTCGGGGGTCGCCCGCCGGCGCAGGGCCTCCAGCCAGCGCGATCCGTTCCGCGACCGCACCCCGCGCCGGCCCAGCCAGTACAGCGCCATGTCCCCCGCGAACGCGGCCAGCGCGGACACCCCGAAGACCAGCAGCAGCCCGAAGGGGAGGGAGTCCTGGTGGAAGGCCACCACCGCTGCCGAGCTGACCAGCGCGCCCGTCGGAATCACCGGTACGAGCGCGCCCAGCGCCACCAGGACGAAGAGGGTCGGCAGGCCGATCGCCTGCTGGGTGGAGTCCGGCGGGACCTGCGCGGCCGACTCCGCGAGCTGCCACAGCCCCCTCACGGCAGCCGCACCCGTTCACCGTGCGCGGGCAGCCGGACCGTCACCTTCGGCGCCTCCCTGCGTGCACACCGGGCGAACTCCTCGCCCGGGGCGTGGAACTCGTGCGGCCGCACCGCGTCCATCCCGATCGGCCAGTACGTACCCCAGTGCACCGGGACCGCCGCCGCGGGCGCGAGCAGGGCCAGTGCCCGGGCCGCACCCGCCGCGTCCAGGTGCCCGGGGCCCAGGTTGGGCCCCCAGCCGCCGACCGGCAGCAGGGCCACGTCCACGGGACCGACCTCGTCGGCCATCGAGTCGAACAGGCCGGTGTCCCCGGCGAAGTAGGTCCGCGAGGAGCCCTCGATCACGTACCCGAGCGCGGGCGCGAGCCGCGGTCCGAACGGCAGCCGCCGCCCGTCGTGCAGCGCGCTGACCGCCCGGACCCGTACGCCGCCGCCCCGTACGCCGTCCCCGACGGTCACCGTGTCGCCCGGCGCCAGCTCCGTGACCGTCAGCCCCCGCACCCCGGCCGTCCGCGCCAGCCCCGGCACCGCGCGGGGCGCCCCGCGCGGCACGAGCAGCCGGGTCCCGCGCGCGAGGCGCGCCAGGGAGGGCAGGTGCAGGTGGTCGGAGTGCAGGTGCGAGACGAGCACCGCGTCGGCGACCGCGGCTTCCGGCGGGGGCACCGCCCCGCGGCGGCGGCGCAGGTGCGCCAGACGGCGTGCGAAGAGCGGGTCCGTGAGCAGCCGGACACCGGAGTCCTCGACCGTGCACGTGGCGTGGCCCCACCAAGTGATCTCCATCGACCCCTGCTCCCCTCCCCTCGTCCCGCTTGCCACCGGGTCCCGTCCGAGCCTAAAGGCTGCCCGCCGCAACCGCCCGGAACCGGGCCTTCCCACCCCCTCCTCCCGGGCGGCGGATCGGAGTAGGGTCGGGCGGCATGGATGAGCTGCGCGTGGCCGCGATCGCCAGCCTGGCCCCGCTGGAGGATCTGGACACGGATCCCTTCGCCGTCGACACCCGGAGCCAGCAGGCCGTCTGCGCCCGCTGGGCGGCCGACCGGGGCTTCGTCGTGACCCGCCAACTGTTCGTCTACGGGCTGCGCGCCGACCACTGCGGCCTGTGGAACGACGTCGACGCCGGCCGCGTCGACCTGTTCGTCGCCGCCAGCCACCGGGTGCTGGCGCGCGCGCTGCACTCCGTGGGGGAGTTCACCGCGGAGTGCGCACGGCGTGGCGTACGGCTGGAAACCGCCGGGCTCGACGAACCGCACTACACCTCCGCGATGAAGGCCGAGGTGCACCGCAGGCTCTCCATGCCGACCGCCGGATACGACGGCACCTAGGCCGTCTCTGTCGGATCGTGCCGGGCCCGCGACGCCCGGCACCGCCCCCGTACGCACGTCCGCCGCCCGTGTCACCCGGCCGGTCGGGCGCCGTTGTGCGAGCCTGGACATCGTGGGACGGGGGCTCGTCGGCGCGGTGCGGGCCACGGTGGTGAGGTGGTTCGGGCGTGGTGCGAGGCCGGTGGCGGAGTGCGGGCGGCGCCCTGGTGCGAGTGGTCATCGTCTGGGCGGTGTCCACCCTCACCATGCTCGCCCTCGCCGGGATCCTGCCCGACTTCCGGCTCCAGGCGGGCGCGGGCGGCGACCGCGACAGCATCACGCAGATAGGTCTGACGGCCGCCATCGGCGCCGGCGCGTTCGGTCTGCTGAGCGCCCTGGTGTGGCCGGTTCTCGTCCGCGCCCTGCTCCTCGTGCCGGCCCTGGTGCTCGGCCTGCTCGTCTTCTTCCTCAACGGCTCGCTGCTGCTCCTGGCGCTCAGCCTGATCCCGGCCGGCCGCGGCGAGGCGGCCCCCGAGACGGCCGTGGTGGTCGCCGCCGTGATGTCCGCCGTCGCCTCCGCGACCTCCACCGCCCTCGCCGTCCGGGACGACGAGGCCTACCGGCGCCGGCTGTACCGGCTCGCCGACCGCCGTCGGCGCCGCCAGCACCGGGAGGGCATGCCCGGGGCCGACGAACGCACCCCCGCCCTCGTCTTCCTGCAGCTCGACGGGGTCGGGTACGAGGTGCTGCGCCGCGCGGCCGGCAGCGGGCTGATGCCGACGGTGGCCGACTGGCTCGACCGCACCCACCGCCTCGGCTCCTGGCACACCGACTGGTCGAGCCAGACCGGCGCGAGCCAGCTCGGCATCCTGCACGGCTCCAACTTCGACGTTCCGGCCTTCCGCTGGTACGAGAAGGACACCGGCGAGGTGATGGTCTGCAACCGGCCCACCAGCGCCGCCGAGCTCCAGCGGCGGGCCGTCGAACGCACCGGGGACGGCGGCCTGCTCACCCTCGACGGGGCCAGCCGCGGCAACCTCTTCAGCGGCGGCGCCGGCCAACTGGCGCTCGTCCTGTCCGTCTCCGCCCGCCGGGGCCCGCACAACCGGTCCCGCGCGGGCTACTTCGCGTACTTCTCCGACCCGGCCAACGCGGTCCGCACGGCGCTCTCCTTCGTCGCCGAGGTGGCCCGGGAGATCACCCAGTCGGTACGCGGCCGCCTGCGCGGGGAGCGCCCACGGGTCGCGCGCGGCGGGCTGTACCCGCTGATCCGCGCCTTCGCGACGGTGGTGGAGCGCGACGTGGTCGTCGCCGCGGTGATCGGCGACATGCTGGCCGGGCGCGCCGCGGTCTACGCCGACCTGGTCGCCTACGACGAGGTCGCCCACCACTCGGGCCCGCGCTCCCGGGACACCGAGCAGGTGCTCGCACGGCTCGACCGCAGCCTCGCGCTCATCGCCCGGGTCGCCGAGCACGCACCGCGGGAGTACCGGATCGTGCTGCTCTCCGACCACGGCCAGAGCCCCGGGGAGACCTTCCTGGCCCGGTACGGGCTCACCCTGAAGGACCTGGTCCGCGCGGGCTGCGGGCTCCCGGTGTCCCGGAAGGCCGGCCGTACGCACAGCGGGGCCGAGGCACGGGCCGCCGTACGGGCCGCCCTGCACCGGCCCGTGGAGGAGGAGGCGGACGACGAGGTGCGACCCGGGACGGGCCCGGACCCGGTGGTGCTGGCCTCCGGCAACCTCGGGCTGATCTCCTTCCCGGACCTGCCCGGACGGGCCTCCAGGGAACGCATCGACCGCGCCCACCCGGCGCTGCTCTCCACCCTGGCGAACCACCCCGGGGTCGGGTTCCTGCTCGTCGACGGGACGGTCATGGCGGCCGGCGGGGCCGAAGCCCGGCTGGACGAGCCGGGCGCGGCGGAGGCGCTGCTCGCCCCCTTCGGTCCGGGCGCGGCGCGGGCGGTCCGGCGTACCGACGGCTTCCCGCACGTGGCCGACGTGATGGTGAACTCGGCCTACGACCCGGAGACGGGTGCGGTGCACGCCTTCGAGGAGCAGATCGGCTCGCACGGCGGCATGGGCGGGGAGCAGGGCCATCCGTTCCTGATGTGGCCGGTGGAGCTGTCCGAGCCGGTGCACCGGCCCGACGGCGAGCTGGTGGGCGCGGAGGCGGTCCACCAGGTCCTGCGCCGCTGGCTCACCGAATCGGACGGCCCCCAGGTCCCGCTCCCCCCGGAGCTCTCCGTCACCCCCGGCACGGACCCGAAGCCCGCGTCCTGACGACAGCGCGGGACCCCGCGCGGCCCCCGGCCTCCGGGCGTACGTTGGAGGCAGAGTCCATCAGGGGGGCTCCGAGGGGTCGCCATGTCCGCGATCAGCAAGAGCATCGACATAGACCGCAGTCCCGAGGACGTCTACGCGTACATCACGGACCCCACGCACCTGCCGGAGTGGCAGGACAGCGCCGTCTCGGCGGTGCCGATGGGCGGTCTTCCCGTCCACGTCGGTTCGAAGATCCTCGTCACCCGGCAGATCGGCCGCCGCGCGATCCCCACGACCGTGGAGGTCATGGACATGGATCCGCCGCGGAGCTGGCACTTCCACGGCGTCGACGGACCGGTCCGCCCGGACGTGCGGGGCCGCATCGAACCCCTCGACGGAGGCACCCGCTCGCGGGTGACCATCGCCGTCGACTTCGAGGGCCGTGGCATGGGCAGGGCGCTCGTCCCGCTCGCGGTCAAGCCCATGGTGCGCAAGGAGATGCCCCGCAGCGAGGAGAAGCTCAAGCACCTGCTGGAGCACTCCGCGGCCTGAGCTCCGCAGGGACGCCCGGGGAAAACCGGATGCTCCGGGACACACGGTGCGCCCACACTGGGCGCACCGCGTACCCGGACCCGGGCCGGTACCTCGTAACCCGTACCCCTAAGGACATCCCCGCCCGTGCAGGCAGCCGTCACCGTCACCCCCGCCCAGCTCCCCGATCTGCTCCTCGGCCTCGCCACCGTGCGCCCCGTGTTCCTCTGGGGAGCACCCGGCATCGGCAAGTCCTCCCTCGTGCGGAAGTTCGCCGACTCGCTGGGGCTGGAGTGCGTGAGCCTGCTCGGTACCCAGCTCGCCCCCGAGGACCTGATCGGCGTACCGCAGATCCGTGACGGGCGTTCGGTGTTCTGCCCGCCCGAGGCCATCGCCCGCGCGGAGCCGTACTGCCTGTTCCTCGACGAGCTCAACGCCGCGGGACCCGACGTGCAGAAGGCCTTCTACTCCCTCATCCTCGACCGGCGCATCGGCTCCTACGAGCTGCCCGCGGGCTCCATCGTCATCGGCGCGGGCAACCGGGCCACCGACAACGCCCTGGCCCGGCCCATCGCCTCCGCGCTGGTCAACCGGCTCACGCACGTCCACCTGAACGCCTCGGCCGGGGACTGGCTGGTCTGGGCCGGCGAGCACGGCATCCACCCGTGGGTCACCGACTACCTCACCGACCGGCCCGACCACCTGTGGTCGCAGCCGCCCAAGACGGAGGAGCCGTTCTCCACCCCGCGCTCCTGGCACATGCTGTCCGACGCCCTGCACTCCTTCGGGCCGGGCCTGGACGAGCAGACCCTGAAGGTCGTCGCGCACGGCACCCTCACCCCCGCGCACGCCGTCTCCTTCTGCGGCTACGCGAAGATCGTCCGCCACAGCTTCGGCATCGAGGCGATCATCAAGGGCGACGCCTCCTGGCCCACCCGCCTCGCCGACCGCGACCTCCTGTACTACCTCGCCGAGGCCTTCCGGGGCCGGCTGATCAAGGAGCTGCCCGCGCAGCGCGAACACGTGTCTCCCGCCGTCCGGCAGACCGCGTACCGCGCCAAGTCCCTGCTCGTGCAGCTCGCCGAGATCTCCGTCGAGGTCGCCCAGACCGTCATCGCCGACGATGCCGACGGACTGCCCGTGCTGCCCGGCTGGTTCCTGATCGAGGCCGCCCGCGACATGCCCCGCCTGGTCGAGGCCCGCCGATGAGCCGCGGCGGACGCGGCAAGGAGGCCAAGCCCGACCCCGCGACGCAGGCCTTCGGAGAGGGCCTCGCCCTGGTCAAGCGGAACCCGGCCCTCGCCGCCGTCGAAGCGGACGTCTGCCGCCAGGCCACGTGCGAGTCCACCCCGGCCGGGGGCCTGGCCGCCGTGACCTCGAACGGCACGATCCACGTCCACCCCACCCGGCGCGCCGACCCGAAGGAGTGGGCGTGGACGATCGCCCACGCCCTGCTCCACCTCGGCTTCGGCCACGTCCCCGCCGCCAAGGAGGCGGACCGGCCCCAGCCCGACCGCTTCGACCTCGCCGCCCGCTGCACCGTCGTCAACCGCTTCCTGCTGACCTTCCCCGTCGGCCGGGCCCCGGACCACCTCCCCGCCGAGTACCCCGGCGGCGACGAGGAACTCCTCGCCGCCCGCTGGCGCCGCGACGGCATCCCGGCGGCGTACGAGCACTGCGGCACCGCCGGGGACCACCCCGACCAGGTCCTGACGGTCTGGCGCAGCTGGGGGAGCGCGCCGCCCCCCGACTGGGAGACCGCCTTCGCGCACGCCCTGACCCGCAGCGTCTCGGCCGCCATGGACGTGGCCGGCGGCCGCCGCGACCGGGTCACGGGGGAGCGGGTGCGACAGCATCCCTGGGACCGGGCACTGAACTGGTTCGTCTCCTCGTACCCGCTGCTCGGCGGCCTCGCCAGCGGCCTGAAGATCGTCGCCGACGCCGAGCTGGCACGGGCCCAGGGCATCGACATCGCCGCCGTCAGCGCGAGCGCCGGGGAGATCTACGTCAATCCGCTGCGCGGCCTCACCGACGGGGAATGGCGGTTCGTCCTGGCCCACGAGATGCTGCACGCCGCCCTGCGCCACGGGGAGCGCCGCGGCGCCCGCGACCCGTACCTGCACAACGTGGCCGCCGACTACGTGGTCAACGGCTGGCTCGTCGCCATGGACGTCGGCGAGATGCCCGAGGGACTGCTGTACGACTCCGCGCTGCAGGACCTGTCCGTCGAGGAGGTCTACGACCGGATCACGACCGACCTGCGCCGGATGCGCCGGCTCGCGACCCTGCGCGGCAAGGGCCGCGGGGACATCCTGGGCGAGCCGCTGCCCCACCCCGGCAGCGGCCCGTACTCCGACCTGGACGATTTCTACCGCCGCGGCCTGGTCCAGGGCTTCGACCTGCACGAATACGGGGAGCGCGGGCTGCTGCCCGCCGGGCTGATCCAGGAGATCCGGGCCCTGGCCCACCCGCCGGTGCCGTGGGACGCCCGGCTCGCCCGCTGGTTCGACGAGTTCGTGCCGCGTCCCGTGCCCGTACGGTCCTACGCCCGCCCGGCACGCCGCCAGGCGTCGACCCCGGACATCCCCCGTGCGGGCCGTTACTTCCCGCCCGAGGAGATCGCCCGCTGCACCTTCGGGGTGGTGCTCGACACCTCGGGCTCCATGAACGCGGCCCTGCTCGGCAAGGCGCTGGGCGCCATCGCCTCGTACGCGGAAGCCCGCGACGTACCGGCGGCACGCGTCGTGTTCTGCGACGCGGCGCCGTACGACGCGGGCTATCTGCCCCCGACCGAGATCGCGGGCCGGGTGAGGGTGCGCGGCCGGGGCGGGACCGTCCTGCAACCGGGCATCGACATGCTGCTCCGGGCGGAGGACTTCCCGCCCGGAGCCCCCCTGCTGGTGATCACGGACGGGGAGTGCGACACCCTGCGGATCCGGCGCGAGCACGCCTTCCTGGTTCCGCAGGGTGCCTCCCTGCCGTTCACACCCAAGGGGCCGGTCTTCCGACTGACCTGAAGGTTTAGTCGAGGTAGTCGCGCAGCACCTGCGAGCGCGACGGGTGACGGAGCTTCGACATGGTCTTCGACTCGATCTGGCGGATGCGCTCACGGGTGACCCCGTACACGCGGCCGATCTCGTCGAGGGTCTTCGGCTGGCCGTCGTTGAGGCCGTACCGCATGGAGACCACGCCCGCCTCGCGCTCCGAGAGCGTGCCCAGGATGGACTGGAGCTGCTCCTGGAGGAAGGTGAAGGAGACCGCGTCGGCCGGCACGACCGCCTCGGAGTCCTCGATGAGGTCACCGAACTCGCTGTCGCCCTCCTCACCCAGGGGGGTGTGCAGGGAGATCGGCTCGCGGCCGTACTTCTGGACCTCGATGACCTTCTCGGGGGTCATGTCGAGTTCCTTGCCCAGCTCCTCCGGAGTGGGCTCCCGGCCGAGGTCCTGGAGCATCTGGCGCTGGACACGGGCCAGCTTGTTGATGATCTCGACCATGTGGACGGGGATGCGGATCGTGCGGGACTGGTCGGCCATGGCACGCGTGATCGCCTGCCGGATCCACCAGGTCGCGTACGTGGAGAACTTGAAGCCCTTGGTGTAGTCGAACTTCTCCACGGCGCGGATCAGACCGACGTTGCCCTCCTGGATCAGGTCCAGGAAGAGCATGCCGCGGCCGGTGTAGCGCTTGGCCAGGGAGACCACGAGACGGAGGTTGGCCTCCAGCAGGTGGTTCTTGGCCCGGCGGCCGTCCTCGACGAGGATCTCCAGCTCGCGCTTGAACGTGGGCTTGTGGTCCTCCTCCTCTTCGAGCTTGTACTCGGAGAAGAGACCGGCCTCGATCCGCTTGGCGAGCTCCACCTCCTGCTCGGCGTTGAGCAGCGGCACCTTGCCGATGAGCTTGAGGTAGTCCTTGACGGGGTCGGCGGTGGCACCGGCGACCATGACGGTCTGCGCCGGGGCGTCGTCCTCGTCGTCGTCGGACAGGACGAAGCCGGCGCTGCCGCCCGTCTTGGGCGCCTCCTTCTCGTCGCCCTCGTCCAGGTCCTCGGCTGCCCAGTCCTCGCCCTCGGCAACGGCGGCCTCGGCCTCGTCGCCGTCCTTGGCGGTCTTCTTGGTGGCAGCCGTCTTCTTCACGGCGGTCTTCTTCGCGGCGGTCTTCTTGACCGTCCGCTTCTTCGGCGCGGCGGCGGCCTCGGCCGCCACCTCCTCCTCGGTCCCGGAGGCCGACGGGTCGGATATCGCCGCGGCGGGGGTGGGGGCGGCCGTCTTGCGCGCACCGATGAGGCGCGGCGGGGCGGCAGCCTTCTTGGCGACGGTGCGCGCCGGGGCGGCGGCCGCCTTGCGCGCCTTCTTGGCGGGAGCCTTCGTGGCGGGGGCGGCACTGACGTGCAGTGCCACGCCCTCCTCGTCCAGGACCTGGTTCAGGCTGCGCAGGACCCGCTTCCACTGGTCCACCGGGATGCGGCCGGCCTCGAAGGCCTGGCGCACGTCATCACCGTTGATGTGACCCTGCTCGCGGCCGCGCTCGACAAGCGCGACCAGGGCCTCGGATTCGGCGATCTCCGTGGGGAACGTACGGGACGGGCTGAGCGACACAAGGAGCCTCTCGTTGCGAACAAATAAGGGTGGCGGGACATCATCGCGCGAACTCGGGAAACAGACCCGAGGGGGGTCTGTATTCCGGGCCGCACGAGGACACCTGTCGGTTCATCGCATGCCCGAGTAGATTCGTTACGCGCTGAATTGAGTGACCTGCGCCACGCCGTGACCGGGAGGCCGGTCGCGGGTGGTCGCGTCCGCCCGATTTGTCAGCCCGTTTTGCGGGCCTCGATGAGAAATCGGGCAGTGTGTGCGACGAACGGGCCTTCGCGCTCGATCTGTTCGTGCAGCTCGCGCAACCGGTCCCGATGCTGCCCGACCGTGAAGCCCGGCACCATCCAGATCACCTTCCTCAGAAAGTAGATCACGGCTCCGATGTCGTGGAACTCCGTCCGCAGCCGCTCGGACCGCAGATCCACCACCTCCAGTCCCGCCTTCGTGGCCGCGGCGACCGCGTCGTCGGGGTGCCGGCCCCGCCGGACCTCCTCCGGCTGCGGGCCGAGGAAGTACTCCACGAGCTCGAAAACGCTCGCCGGGCCGACCTGCTGGGAGAGGTACGTGCCGCCGGGCTTCAGCACCCGCGCGATCTCCTCCCACCAGATCGTCACCGGATGCCGGCTGGAGACGAGGTCGAAGGCCCCGTCGCCGAACGGCAGCGGCGGCTCGTCGGAGTCCGCGACCACCGCCGCGCCCAGTGGGTGAAGAAGCTTTGTCGCCTTGTCGATGTTCGGCGGCCATGACTCGGTGGCCACTGTCAGCCGGGGCAGGGGCCCGGCTCCGGCGAGCACTTCTCCGCCGCCGGTCTGGATGTCCAGGGCGGAGTCGACCTGTGCCAGGTGCCGTGCCAGGAGGCGCTGGTAGCCCCAGGAGGGGCGCTGTTCGGTGGCGCGGCCGTCGAGCCAGGAGAAGTCCCAGCCGTCGACGGAGACGGATTCCGCTTCGGCGACGAGATGGTCGAAAGTGCGCGTCATGTCTCGATCGTCCCAGGTCCGGCGCCGGTCATCCACCGGATTCCCCGGACCGGGGCGCACACCGGGCTCCGCACGGGTTCGCTTACACTTGCGGCGGGCCGTGACTGGCGTTCGGGTGGATCACCACCGGGGAGCGGCCCGGCGTGCCGCATCCCGTACGTCGACTGCCGCGCGCCTGGGCGAACCGCGATCCCGCAGCGACGCCCAGGAGCCCCCATGACCACCCAGACGACCGCCCAGCAGGCACGGACCGCCACGCTGATGGACGGCACCGCCCTCGCCCGCCGCATCTCCGAGCAGACCGCCGAGTACGCCGCGAAGATCACCGAGCGCACCGGAACGGCCCCCTGCCTGGCGACCGTGCTGGTCGGCGAGGACCCCGCGTCCGTCACCTACGTCCGCATGAAGCAGAACCGTTGCGCCAAGGCCGGGATCACCTCCCGCCACGTGGAGCTGCCGGCCGCGACGACCACCGAGGAGCTCGTCTCCACCCTGACCGCGCTCTCCGAGGACCCGGAGATCAGCGGCATCCTGCTCCAGCACCCGGTCCCGCACCACATCGACGAGCGCGCCGCCTTCGAGGCCATCGCCCCGGGCAAGGACGTCGACGGGGTCACCATGCACTCCTTCGCCGCCATGGGCTTCGGGCTGCCGGGCTTCGTCTCCTGCACCCCCGGCGGCATCATGCGGCTGCTGGAGGCCTACGACGTGGACCTGACCGGGAAGCACGCCGTGGTCGTCGGCCGCAGCGCGATCCTGGGCAAGCCGGCCGGCATGCTGCTCCTGGAGCAGAACGCCACCGTCACCTACTGCCACTCCCGCACCGTGGACCTGCCCTCCATCGTCCGCCAGGCGGACGTGCTGGTCGCGGCCGTCGGCAAGGCCGAGTTCATCCGCGGCGAGGACATCAAGCCGGGCGCCGTGGTCCTGGACGCCGGCTACAACGAGGGCAACGTCGGCGACGTCCACTTCGAGTCGGCCGCCGCCCGCGCCTCGCTGATCACCCCGGTCCCGGGCGGCGTCGGCCCGATGACCATCGCGGTGCTGCTGGAGCAGACCGTCCAGGCCGCCGCCGCCCAGGCCGGGCTGACCCTCGCGGACCTCTGACCCGCACCGCGCCCCCCTCGGTACGACGAACGCCCCGGGCCCTTCGGTCCGGGGCGCTGCGTTTCCCGCGGTAACAGGCCGAAAGGCGGATCCGGGTCCGGGGCTCCGGGGATCCACTGAATATGTGAAGCCTTCGATGGATATGCAGAAGCCCCCGGCAGCAGGTGCGACACCGGACGCGGCGGCGGCCGGCGGGAAGCGCCACCCGCGCGGGCTCGCCACCCTCGTCCTCGCCGAGCTGTGGGAGCGCTTCAGCCTCTACGGCATGGTCGCCATCCTCGTGCACTTCCTCGCCGCCTCCCGCGCCCACGGCGGCATGGGCCTCCACGAGGGCACCGCCGAGGCCGTGGAAGGCGTCTACATGGCCATGATCTCGCTGCTGGCGCTGCCCGGCGGCTGGATCGCCGACCGGTTCCTCGGCGCCCGCCGGGCCGTCCTGTGGGGCGGCGTGGTCATCATGGCCGGCCACGTCCTGATGGCCGTCCCGAACCCGGTCTTCGTCTGGCCCGGCCTGGTCCTCATCGTCATCGGCACCGGCCTGCTCAAGCCGAACATCTCCGCGCTGGTCGGCCGGCTGTACGCCGCCGACGACGACCAGCGGCGCGACGCCGGCTACTCGATCTTCTACATGGGCATCAACCTCGGCGCCGTCATCGCCCCGCTCGTCGTCGGCTACCTCGGCGAGGAGGTCAACTGGCACCTCGGCTTCGGCGCCGCCGCCGTCGGCATGGCCCTCGGCCTGGTCCAGTACGTCCTGGGCGGCCGGCGCCTGACCGAGCAGCTGCGCGCGGAGCCCGTGGTCCGGCTCACCCCGGCCGAGCGGGCCAAGGTGGGCAAGTCCTCCGCGTACGGCCTGGTCTTCACCGCCGTGCTGGTCACCCTGCTGGCCGCCTCGCACGCGCTGAGCATCGACAACATCACCTTCGTGCTGACGGTCGTCGCCGTGGTGGTCCCGGCGGGCGTGCTGCTCTCGATGTACCGCAGTCCCAAGATCGACCGGGTCGAGAAGACCCGGCTGCGGGCCTACGTCTGGCTCTTCCTGGCAGCCACGCTGTTCTGGCTGGTCTACGACCAGATGGGCAACGAGCTGAACATGTTCGCCGCCCAGAAGACCGACCTGTCCCTGCTCGGCTGGCACATCCCGGCGAGCTGGACCCAGTCCCTGCCCTCGCTGTTCGTGATCATCCTGGCCCCCGTCTTCGCCGCCTTCTGGGTGCGCCGGGGCAAGCACATGAGCACCCCGTTCAAGTTCGGCCTGGCCCTGCTGCTGACCGGCGCCTCCTTCGTGGTCATGTCGGGCGCCGCGGCCATCGCCTCCAGCGGGGTCAAGGTCTCCCTGATGTGGCTGGTGGGCGTGTACGTGATCCAGGTGATGGGCGAGATGTGCCTGAGCCCGGTGGGCCTCTCGGTGACCACCAAGCTCGCCCCGCGGGCCTTCACCAACCAGATGATGGGCGTCTGGTTCCTCGCCGCCGCCACCGGCGACGCGATCGGCGCCCAGCTGCCCCGGCTCGACGCGGTCATCGGCCAGAGCTGGAACTTCCTGTGGCAGGGCGCCATGGTCATCGCGGCCGGCGCGGTGATGGTCCTGTTCACCAAGCGGCTCAAGGCCCTGACGGGCGAGGCCGCCGCGGCCCGCGAGGCGGTGGTGGCCGCGGCCTGACCGAAGAGGGCCCGGGGCGCAGCCCGGGGCCCGCCCCTCAGGCCCGGGCGGCTCGGCGGCGAGCCTCCGCGACGACGGGCGAGGTGTGGAACTCCCGGGCCAGCTCGGTCAGCGGCCGGGCGCCGAGGCGGCAGGGCTCGGCGGGGCCGGCGTCCGGGCCCGGCTCCACCCGGCCGGAGGCGGTCCGGCGCTGGCAGGCGGCGGCGAGTACGGCGGCGTCCGCGACCAGGGCGGCGTCCTGCTCGCACCGGCCCTGAGCGAGCGCGGCCTCGTAGGCCTCGCCCCGGACGTCGGGGTCGAACCAGGGGGCGAGGGCCAGCAGCCCGTCGTCGATCACCGATTCCCGGTGGATCAGCCGGATCCCGACCGGCGACCACCAGGTCAGCGGCACCGTCGTCACACTGGACGCGGCGAAGCCGTGCAGGGCCTTCCAGAGCGGCCTCAGCCGGCGGTACTGGCTGAAGTCCCGCCAGGCGGCCGATTCGCCGACCAGGGGCACGATGAACCCGATCCCGAGCAGCAGGGCCGCCGCGGAGGCCAGCGGCGGCGCGAGGGAGGTGGACAGCCCGTCCCAGTTCCGGCCCGACCAGCGGGCTCCGACCGCGGCCCACTTCGCGACGAGATAGCCCAGGTCCATGACCATGCCGGACATCAGCAGCGCCAGCCCGGTGCGCAGCGCCCGCAGCGCCGGGTCCACGCGCCGCAGCCACTTCCAGCACAGCAGCGACAGCGCCGTGCTGCCGACGGCGTGGGCGGTCAGGTAGAGCGCGATCATCTCGCGCATCCACGGGGTGTTGGCGTAGTACGTGTCCAGGTCCCGCAGGCGCTCCACCGGAGCGTCCCCCATGACGAACAGGAAGACGATCGCCACCACGACGGCGCCGTACGCCACCACCGTGATCCGGGTGGCCCGCAGGACGCCCGGGGTCGGACCGCCGCCCCAGTGCAGGATCAGCACGATGCACGCCGCCGAGAACGCGGTGAGCATGCTGTAGACCAGCGGGGCGGAGAAGTTGACGACACCGGTCAGACGGTTGACCGCGGCGATCGTCGGCGGCCCGGACAGGAACATGGCGAGGGAGGCGACGACCAGCAGCGTGCACACGGCACGCATCAACGGCTGGTCCCAGCCGTTCCGCAGCGTCGGAGCCTTGATGACCAGGGCCAGGACGATCACGAACCCCGGCACGTAGAGGATGAGCCCGTCCGTCATCGGGCGGCTAGCGGGCCTGGACGGGGTCGGCCTCTTGGTCGAGTCCCGCGACGCTCCGCTCCGCGGCGGTCAGGGGCGGGGCCTTGAGCGCACCCCGCTCGGAGGCGCGCAGGACCTGCCACACCACGGAAGGCTTGACCCAGTGGGTGGGCGGGCTGCTCATGGTGATGACCTCCAGGAAGGCGGTCGTCAGCTCCTCCCGGGTGGTGGCACCGGTCATCAGCCGGGAGACGTAGGAGTTGAGCAGGCCGGCGCCGGTACGGGGATCCATGCCCGTGGCGCCCGGGTACAGGATGTCCTGCGAGGTGGCGAGCTCCCAGGCGGTGGCCACCTGCGGGGCCAGGGCGCGTTGTGCCTCCATGCCGATGCCGGGCCGGGCCAGGCCCCCCTTGGAGCGCAGCAGGGCGCGGACGGCGAGGAGCCCCCGGGCCGCGACCGTCATGCCCTGGCCGTAGAGCGGGTTGAAGGTGGCGACCGAGTCGCCGACGGCGAAGAAGCCGTCGGGGAGGTCGGCCTTCTCGAAGAGGACCCGGCGGTTGGCGGTGCCCTGGGTGACGGAGACGTCGGTCAACGGCTTCCTGCCCTCCAGGAGCTCGCCGACGATCGGGTCGCGGATGCCCTTGGCGAACGGGATGAACGCGTCGGGGTCGGAGGTGGGCTGGCCGCCCCGGGTCCCCGACAGGGTCGCCTGCCACTGGCCGTTCTCGATGGGGACGATGGTCGCGGTCTGACCGGGCACCGGGACCCGCGGGTCGGACTGGACGTTGACGATGGGGAAGCCCATCGCGTGGGCCCCGGCGGGGGCCTCGAAGATCCTGGTCGCGTAGACCAGGCCGGAGTCGACCTCCGCCTGCCGGATGTCGCCCACACCGAGGGTCTGGAGCCAGGCGCGGGCCCGGGAGCCGCGGCCGCTGGCGTCCACCACGAGGTCGGCGGTGACCAGCCGGCCCTCCTCCTCCGGGGTGTCGACCCGGACACCCGTGACCCGCGCGGCGGTGCCCTCCAGGGAGCGGACCCGGCTGCGCTGGAGCGTGCTGACCCCTTCCAGGGCGATCACCCGGGCGCGGACCACCGAGTCGAGGAGGTCACGGCTGCAGGAGACGTTGAACTGCTTCTCCCCGTACCGGGGGATCCAGCCCTGGGCGGTCTTCGTGACCAGGTCGGTGGGCAGGCTGCGGCGGATCGCGCCCGCCCGCGTCCAGTCCTCCATGATGCCCGGCAGGATGTCCGCGATGGCGCGGGCGCCGCCCGACCACATGACGTGGACGTGCCGGGCCTGCGGCAGTCCGCGCCGGGGCTCCGGGAGTTCGGGCAGGGTGTCCGCGTCGATGATGGTGACCGTCGCGTGCTCGGCGAGGACGGCGGCCGCCAGGAGGCCGGCCATGCTGCCCCCGATGACGACGGCGTGGCGGGGCGGGGAGGAATGGGTCATCGTGTGGTGCTCTCTGTCAGGGCCGTGCGCGTGCGCATCGGCGGAGTAGGTGCGTCGGCGGGAGGGCGGTGGTCAGCCGCCGGAGGCGTGGGCCGGGGCCCGCTCAACGTCCACAGCCGAACGAGGTCTTGATGCGCTCGATCGCCTCGGGTGCCTGTTCCTCCCGCGGTGGCGGCAGGAAGGTCTTGAGGATCTTTCCGAGGTGCAGTCCGAAGGTCTCGGCCCGGATCTCCGCGGGATCGCTGCCGTCGGCCCGGGCGGCCGCCTGCCGCAGCACCGTGCTCAGTCCCTCCTCGGAGTGCAGCAGTTCCGCCAGACCGCTGCCCCGGCCGGTCAGCCGGGCGGCCACGGCCATGCCCTGGCCGTGCTGGTCGCAGGTGCCCTCGTCCAGGTGCCACAGCTCGTGACAGGCGATGACGAGCTGGTGCTCCGGCCGGGTGCGCTCCTCGATGACGAGCAGGTCCCGGTCCTCCATCGCCAGCCACAGCCCGCTGGCCGTATCAGGGGGAAAGGAGGCGAACCGGAAGAGCACCGGCCGGCCCCGGCCGCGCCCGTAGGCGGCGCACAGGCCGGCGATGATGCCGGGGGCGTCCGTGCACGGAGTCAGACCCGCCGCCGCGAGCAGATCGGCGCCGAGCTCGCGCATGGCCCGTGTGGTCCTCATGGAGCCTCCCCTTCGGCACTCTCGTCGATGTCGTCGGTACGGTGCGGCGGGCCCGGTGGGGCGGGCCGTCCCGGGCCGGTCGTGCGGCCGGGGTGGGCCGCATGGCCGTACTGGCCCTCTCGTGCGAGCAGATCGTCCAGGTGGTCCGCCAGCGACTTCCAGCCGTCCGGTGAGAGCCGGCCCGCCCGGGTCACGATGCTGCGCACGTCGTGCGCCCGCATCACGGCGAGCATCGGGTTCTCGGCGGGCCGTTGCGCGGATTCCAGTTCGCGCTCGATCCCGGCGAGGCAGGTCGCCAGCGCCTCGGCGTCCCCGGCCATCAGGAAGCCGCTCTCGACCCCGTAGAAGCGCTGGATCCCGGCGGCCGCCGCGAGATTGGGGAGCCCCTCGCCCTGGGTGAGGCGGGTCAGCGACTGGCCCGAGGCGCAGAAGGACTCGGCTATGGCGGAGAGGGAGTGGGCCTGCCCGTCCTCCCGGGGGCGGGTGCGGCGCAGGTGCTCGAACCGGCGGCGCACCTGTTCCCTCAGCGGGAGCCGGGGCGGAGTGCCGTCGAGGGTGAGCCGGATGTCCTCCGGGGTGATGCCGGTGAGGTACGACAGGTGTTCGAGGTCGTCCGCGGCGCCCTCCGCACGGCCCGCGGGCGCGGTGGTGGCCAGGGCGCGCTCCACCGCGCTCTTGCTGTCGGCGAGCAGGAATCCGGGGTAGACCCCGAAGAACCGCTGCACGCCGGCCGCATGGCCGAGCCGGGGCAGTCCGGTGCCGGCGTTGAGCGGGCCGAGGGAGGCGCCGGGGGCGTCGAAGTCCTCGGCGATCGCGGCGAGCGGCCACTGTCTGCCGTGCTTGTCGCGCCGGGTGGCGCGCAGCCGCAGGAAGCGCTGGTGCACCCGCTCGCAGAGCGGCAGCTCGGTGGCGGTGCCCGCCAGCACCGCGGGGACGCGGTCCGGGGCGACCCCGGACAGGTGGCTGAGCCGCTCCACGGCGAGCACCCGTGCCGGGTCCTGGCCGTGTCGCTCCGCCGACGCCACGACACGGGCCCGGGCCGCGGTGAGGTCAGGTCGGTCGGCGGCTCTCACCGGGCGTTTCTCCGTCAGCAGAGAGAAGGGTGGATGTGGTTGCTCTGCGTGAAGCCTATCCCCCCGTTTCGTGGCCGAACAGGAGTACCCCCACCTTTGTTTCCGTCCAGCTCAAAAAAGGTGGGGCCCCGCCCGGCGGAGGGGGGCCATGACGTCGGAGGTAATCGACCCGTCGGAGGGGCCGGCGGCACAGTGGGGGCATCGGGTTCCGGGGCCGCGCACTCGGCTCCGGGGCCCGGGTCGTCCGTACCCCACCAGCGCAATCGACCCTCGACGGAGGCTGATCCGCCATGTCCGCAACCCTGTTCACCGCCGTAGCCCGCACCGCCGTCCCGCAGACCGCGCTGCGCCGGTTCCTCGCCCTCGACTCCGTCGTCACCACCGGCAACGGGCTCGCCTACGCCGCCTTCTCCGCGCCCCTTGGCCGGCTGCTCGGCGTCGGCCAGGGGCTGCTGCTGGGGCTCGGGGTCTTCCTGGTCCTCTACGGGGCCGGCGTCGGCCTGCTGGCAGCGCGGCGGCAGCCCCCGGTCTTCCCCGTCAGGCTCGTCATCGAAGGCAACTACGCCTGGTCCGCGCTCAGCCTCGTCGCCCTCGTCGTCTGGTTCGAGCCCACCACCGCCGGGGCGGTGTGGATCCCGGCGCAGGCGCTCACCGTCGCCTCCTTCGCCCTCCTCCAGCAGCTCGCACTGCGCGCGGGCTCGGGGCGCGGGTGACCTCAGGGGGTCAGTGCCCTCAGGGCGCCAGTGACCGCAGGTACTTCACCGTCGCCGGGTCGGCAGGCAGGAGGGTCTCGATGGCCAGCTCGGCGACCGTCACGTCCATGGGGGTGTTGAAGGTGGAGATGGAGGACACGAAGGAGAGCAGGTGCCCGTCGTGTTCGATCAGGAGCGGGAGCGCGAGGTAGGCGACGGCCCCGGCCTCCGCGTCCACCTGCGGCCCGTACGCGCCGGTGTCCGCGGACGCGGGCACCGGATAGGCCGACACCTCCTCGTACAGCGCACGCAGCGGCGCCGAACGGGCCAGGGCGATCTGCCGTTCCATCTGTGCCAGCAGGTGTCCGCGCCACTCGCGCAGATTGCGGATCCGGGGGGCGAGGCCCTCGGGGTGCAGGGTCAGCCGCATCGCGTTGAGGGGGCCGGCCAGCAGGTGCTCCGGCATCCCCTCCAGCAGCATCAGGATGCCGCGGTTGGCGGCCACCACGTCGTACGTGGCGTCCACGACCAGCGCCGGATACGGCTCGTAGCCGGTCAGCAGCCGCTCCAACCCCTCGCGCAGCACCCCCATGGAGGGGGCGTCCAGCGGGGTGTGCGCGTACCGGGGTGCGTAACCCGCCGCCACCAGAAGGGCGTTGCGGTCCCGGACGGGCACGTCCAGGTGGTCCGCGAGCCGCAGCACCATCTCCTCGCTCGGCCGGGACCGCCCCGTCTCCACGAAGCTGATGTGCCGGGAGGAGGAGTCGGCGCGGCCCGCCAGCTCCAGCTGGCTGAGCCCGCGCCGTTCCCGCCAGGTGCGCAGCAGGGCGCCTACCGTCGATGGCTCGGCATTCGTCATGCCATGACGTTAGCCCAGCCGGTTCACCCCACGTCGAAGACGTTCCGCAGCCCGAGACGGTAGCGCCACCGGTCGTGCCGCTTCGCGGACTCCACCTCGGGCGCCCGGTACAGGGGCCGGACCGTGCACCGCGCGGCCGTCGAACCGTCCCGGTCCAGAAGCGAGTTGACCGCCGCGCGGGCCGAGGCGTTGGCCCCTTCCATCGTCGCCAGGTCGATGTCGACGGATACGTAGTCCCCGCTGAGGAAGAAGTTCGGGATCCGGGTGCCCGCGCTCGGACGGTTGTGGAAGGTCCCGGTCGGGTGGATCAGCAGCTGGTCCTGGTTGGTCGGATGCGGGGTGCCGATTCCGTCCACCCCCGGGTCCAGGAACCACGAGTGCAGCTTTCCGTCCGACAGCAGCGTCCTGCCGGTGTCGTTGAGCGAGGCCTTCAGCTGCGCCCACACCTCGCGGGCGACCTCCTCGCGGGTGCACTGCTTGGCCGTCTTCCCGTAGAGGATCCCCGGCTTGTCCCACTCGGAGATGTCCACCGACAGGCAGTCGACGGCCGCGCCGTCCCCGTAGTCGGCGGGGAAGTCCCGCGAAGGCCAATGCTCGGCCTGCTGGATCGCCGTCAACGACCAGGGCGAGTCGATGCAGTTGAGGTGGCCGTGGACGAGGGGTGCGCGCTCGGTGAGGTAGAACTGGATGCCGGTCATCCAGTCCGTCTGCAGCAGGTCGCACCGTCCGAGCATCGGGTCGGCCGCGCGCAGCGCCGGGCTCCAGGTGCGGCGGGCGTGCTCGACGGGCAGTGCGCTGACGTAGTGGTCGGCGGTGACGGTCCGGACGGCTCCGGCCGGATCCTCGACGAGGACCCCGCTCACGCGGCCGTCCCCGTACCGCACCTCGCGCACCGTCCAGCCGATCGCGAACTCCACGCCCAGCGACCGCAGATGGGTCTCCCACGGGTCGATCCACGCCTCGTTGGTGGGCAGGTTCAGGATCCGGTCCGGCGGGCCGTCGGCGCCGCGGCCCAGCAGGTTGAAGACGAAGGCCTCGCCGAGCGTGCCGACCGTACGGGTCGAGGCCTCCTCGGCCTTCGTGGCCACGATGTTGCGGGTGACCCCGATGGCGAGGATCCGCTGGTACTCGCTCGACATCCGTGCGGCCCGGGTGAACTCCCACCAAGGGGTGCGCTCCCACTGCTCGTTGCGCCGCTCGTCGCAGCTGGTGAGGAAGACCAGGGCGCGGTCGACGAAGTACGCCGTCTCGTGGAGCGGGAGGCGGACCAGCGACTGGAGGATGCCGGTGAGGGCCCGGCGCAGCTCGTCGGGGGTCAGCTCGGCGGGGGAGTGGTCCGGCCAGGGGATCGGCGCGCGCAGGTCCTCGCGGCCGGCCGCCCGGGCGAACATCATCTCGCGCGGGGCCACCAGGTTGTCCCAGACCCCGTTGGCGTTGCCGGGGAAGGGGATGCGCCGCATCGTGTCCGGCAGGTTGTGGTAGATCCCCGGGATGAAGCGGAAGCCGTGCTCGGCGGGGAGCGGTCGGCGCCCGCCCCGGGCGCTGCCGGGGACGTCCATGCTGCGGGCCTTGCCGCCGAGCGCCCGGCGCTCGTACACGGTGACGGCGTAGCCGCGTTCGGCCAGTTCGTGGGCGGCGGTGAGCCCGGCGACCCCGCCGCCGAGGACGGCCACGCGGCGCCCGCCCGCCGCGGCGGCGCGCGGGGTGGCCGGAGCGGGCCCGGTGGCGGCCCCGGCCGGGGCCGCGAGGCTCCCGGCGGCCGATAAGCCGCCCGCGGTGGCCGCGGCCCCCGCGATGAACGTGCGCCTGGAGTTTCCTGTGCGCGTCACGGTGATGCTCCCTCGATATCGTCGGCACCCGAAGGTATTACCGGCGGTAACAGTCACGTCCGGCGCAGGAGCATAGGGGTGGCGCGCCTGTCACGGAAGGCGCGGAAGTACCCGCACGCACTATGGCGCGAAACCTTCCCCGGAGCCTGAGCTGTGGGAACCTTGACTCCACGTCAGGTCAATCGGGCCGTCGCGAACGGGGAAGGAGCCTGCGGATGTCGAGAGAGCCGCTTTCGCAGAAGGAGATCGAGGACCGGCTGCGGGAACTCCCCGGCTGGGCCTTCGAGGACGACCGCATCATCCGCACCTACCGGCTGGGCAGCCACTTCGCCGCGAGCGCGCTGGTCGGCCACATCGCCGCGGTGCAGGAGGAGTTGAACCACCACTCCGACCTCACGCTCGGCTACAACACCGTCCGCCTCTCGGTGAACACGCACGACGCCGGAGACGCCGTCACCGACGCCGACTTCACCCTCGCCGAGCGCGTCGAATCCCTGGCCCCCGCCCACGGCGCCGCCTGATGCCGGAAGCTCCGCCGATGCCCGTGCCCACGCCGAGACCGCTCCTCGACTACGACGCCGAAGCCGAGGCCTACGACGCCACCCGCGGCGGGGCCCCGCGCGCCGAGGCCGCCGCCGCGGCGGTCCTCGGCCTGCTCCCGCCCGGCACCGGCACCCTGCTCGACCTCGGCTGCGGCACGGGCATCGTCACCACCCGCATCGCCGCCGCCCGCCCGGGGCTGCGCGTCCTCGGCGCGGACACCTCGTACGGGATGGCCGCCATGGCGCGCTCCCGGGGGATCCCGGTCCTCCTCGCCTCCGGGACCCGGCTCCCCTTCCGCACCGGGTCGCTCGACGCCGTCACCGCGGTCTGGCTGCTGCACCTGCTGCGCTCGCCGGGGCTGGTGGCCGCCGTGATCGCCGAGGCCGGGCGGGTGCTGCGGCCCGGCGGGACGTTCGTCACCACCGTCGACAAGGACGCCGCCCACGACGTGGGCAGCGACATCGACGAGGTGCTCGCCGAGCACCTCACCGCCACCCCCGCCGACTCCGTCCAGTCCGTCACCGGCCACGCGGCCGCGGTAGGCCTGCACCCCGCGGGCGAAGCCCTCTTCACCGGCCACGGCCAGGGCCGCACCCCGCGCGGGGCCGCGGAGGCGCTGCTCGCCGGGCGGTACGCCTCCCGGGTCCACCCGCGCGGGATCACCCCGCGCGAACTCGCGGACCGGCTGGAACTCCTGCCCGGACCGGACACCCCGCGCGCGGAGCCGACGTACCGGCTGCACTCCTTCGTACGGGCCTGACGGGCCCGACGGGCGGGCCGGGAGCAGGGCGGGACGGAGAAGCCGCCGACCCTGCCCCGCCCCCGCCCTCAGGCGGGCTCCAGGCGCCACCACTGCGCCGGGGAGTCGGAGTCCTCGCACTGCCGGGCCCGGCCCTCCGGGTCCGCCTCCAGCGGCAGACCGCTGATGGCGGCGATCAGGGAGACCACGCCGGGGTCGTCGAGGTGCTCCTCCACGACCCACTCCTGCGCCCCGAAGGCGTTCGCCTTCCACACCTGGACCCGGGTGCCGCTCTCGGTCGAGGCGTTCGCCACGTCGAGCCGCTTGCCGTTGTGGACGCTGACCAGGTGGAAGATCCCGCCGCCGCTGTGCACCGGGGTGATCTCCCACAGCCGGGCCGCGGCCGGCTCGCCGTCCGGCCCGACCCAGACCCGGTTGCCGCTCTCCACCTGGAGCAGCAGCCCGCTCGCGGCATTGCGGATCCGGTACACGCCGTCGGGCGCCCGGCTCCCTCTCGTCGGCTCGCTCACCGGCGGCTCAGTAGTCGAACTCGGCCGGGTCGGGACCGATCCGGCGGCCCGCCCCGTCCGCGCCGATCGCGTCCAGCGCGGCCACGTCCTCGGCGTCCAGCTCGAAGCCGAAGACGTCGAGGTTCTCCCGGATCCGCGCCGGGGTCACGGACTTCGGGATCACCACGTTGCCCAGCTGGAGGTGCCAGCGCAGGACCACCTGCGCGGCCGAACGGCCGTGCTTGGCTGCGATCGCGGTGACGGCGGGCAGGGTCAGCAGCTCCTTGCCCTGGCCGAGCGGGGACCAGGCCTCGGTGGCGATGCCCAGGCGCGCGTGCACGGCGCGCAGCTCGGTCTGGGGGAGCAGCGGGTGCAGCTCGATCTGGTTCACGGCCGGGACCAGGGAGCTCTCGGCGCCGAGCCGTTCCAGGTCGGCGGGGCGGAAGTTGGACACGCCGACGGCCTTGGCGCGGCCGCTCCGCGCGATCTCCTCGAAGGTCTTCCAGATGGCGAGGAAGTCGTCGCGCATCGGGCGCGGCCAGTGGATCAGGTACAGGTCGATCTCGTCGAGGCCCAGTTTGGCGAGCGAGGCGTCGAACTCGCGCAGCACGTTGTCCCGGCCCCAGGTCTCGGACTTCCCGTTCCACAGCTTGGTGGTGACGAAGAGCTCCTCGCGCGGCACTCCGGCGGAGGCGATGGCCTTGCCGGTGCCCTCCTCGTTGCCGTAGATGGCGGCCGTGTCGATGCTGCGGTAGCCCGCCTCCAGCGCGGTCCGGACGGCCTGCTCCGCCTCGTCGTCCGGAACCTGCCAGACGCCGTAGCCGAGCTGGGGCATGAGCGTGCCGTTGTTGAGCTTGATGCCGGGGACCTGGTTCACGTCGGTCGTTCCCTCTGGTCGTCGCTGGTGCGGGTGCTGACTGCCGGTCGTACGGGCGCTGGCGCGCAGGCCCGTACGACCGGCGACAACCGGCCTCCGGCGTGGCCTATTCCCGCCGTACGGGTGAATCCGTACGGCGGGAACGGAAACGGGAAGGGGAGCGACGCGCTCCTACGCCCCCAGGTACGCCTCCCGGACCAGCGCGTTGGCCCGTACCTCGGCGGCCGTGCCCTCGGCGAGGACGGCGCCCAGATCCAGGACCACCACCCGGGTGCAGAGGTCCATCACGAAGGCGACGTTGTGCTCGACCAGCAGCACCGCACAGCCCTCCTCCTCGGCCAGCCGGCGCACGACCGCCGCCAGCTGCTCGCGTTCGGGCGCGGACATGCCCGACGCGGGCTCGTCCAGGAGCAGCACCCGGGGCGGATCGGCCACGGCGCGGGCCAGCTCGACCATCCGGGCCCGCCCCACCGGCAGACCGCCGGCGTACGCGTCCCCGAGCGTGCCGATGCCGCAGTCGGCCAGCACCCGGGCGGCCCGCTCCCGCCGCTCCCGCTCGCGGCGGCGGCGGGTGGGCGAGGCGACCAGGTCGGCGGCGAGGCCGCCGCCCCCGCCCCGCCACTCCTGCGCGACGACCACGTTGTCGGCCACAGTGAGCTGCCCGAACAACTGCTGGCGCTGGAAGGTCCGGCGCATCCCGTGCCGGGCCCGCCAGACGGGGGAGCGCCGGGTGACGTCCACCCCGTCGAGCAGCATGCGGCCCTGGTCGGGCCGCCGGATCCCGGACAGCACGTCGAACAGGGTGGTCTTCCCGGCCCCGTTCGGCCCGATCAGCCCGCACACCTCGCCGGCCCGGATCCCGAGGTCCACCCCCGTCAGGGCCTTGACCCCGCCGAACCGGACACTGACGCCGCGGGCCTCCAGGACGTACGTCCCCCCGTACGGGGCTTCGCCCGTGCTCATGTCGCCATCCCCAGGTAGGCCTCGGTCAGCCGGTCCTCCTCCACCTCGGAGCGGGGGCCGCACCAGGAGACGCGGCCCTGCGAGAGGTAGGCGACGGTGTCGGCGATCCCGAGGATCTCGGCCGCCTTCTCCTCCACCAGCAGCAGCGCGGTGCCGGCGGCGCGGAGCTCCATGAGCAGCCCGTACACCTCGTCCACCACGCGCGGGGCGAGCCCGAGGGAGGGCTCGTCCGCGATCAGCACACCGGGCGGCCGCTGCAACAGCGGCGCCAGCGCGAGCATCTGCTGCTCGCCACCGGACAACGACCCGGCGGGTACGGTGCGTCGCTCGCGCAGCCGGGGGAACCGGTCGTAGACGGCGTCGCGTTCGCCCGGGTCCCCCAGGTAGAGGGAGAGGTTCTCCTCGATGCTGAGCGCGGGGAAGATCCCCCGGCCCTCGGGCGCGAGCAGCACCCCCGACCGGGACCGGCCCACGGCGCCGTCGCGGGTGGCGTCCCGGCCGGCCACGCGGACGGTCCCGCCGGCGACGGGCAGCGCCCCGGCCGCCACCCGGCAGGCGGTGCTCTTCCCGGCCCCGTTGGGCCCGAGCACCGCGAGGATCTCGCCGCGCCGCACGACGAGGTCCACCCCGTGCAGCACGAGCCCGCCGTCGTACCCGGCGGTGACACCGCGCAGCTCCAGGGCGGCGAATGCAGCCCCTCCGGCGTTCGAGGAGCGGGGGTCCGGGGGCGGAGCCCCCGAAGGGTCCGGGCGGAGCCCGGTTTCGGGAAGGGGCGGGGTGGGGGAAAGCCCCGCAGGGCCGACCCCGGCTCCACCGCCGACCCGGGCCGCGGGAACGGCGGCGGATCCGACCCCGGACCCGACCCCGGATTCGGCTTCGGCGGAGAGGTCGCCTCGGGGGACACCCGGGGCTCCGGCCAGGGCAACCGCCCGCCGTCGGGCCCGCCGGACCGGGATCGCCGCGCAGTACCCGTCGGGGTCGTTGGCCAGCGCCAGCCCCGCGAGGCCGAACAAGATCACCGGCAGGTGCGCCGACTCCGTCACGTAGTCCGCCATCACCCGCGGAGCGACGGCGAACACCAGCCCCGCCACCACCGCGTACTGCGGCCTGCGCACGCCCGCCGCGACGACCACCGCCAGCCACACCAGCCCGGTCATCGCCGTGAAGTCCGTGGCGGTGATCCGGGTGTTGTACGAGGCGTACATCACGCCCCCGAAGCCGGCCAGCCCCGCCGACAGCGTGAACAGCAGCAGCTTCGTCCGCAGCACGGACACCCCGGAGGCCATCGCGGCCGCGGGAGCCGACCGTACGGCGAGCATCGCCCGTCCCGAGGGGGAGCTCCGCAGCGCGCTCAGCCCGGCGGCGACCGCGGCGACCAGCAGCACCAGCGCCACCCCCAGGGCCCGGTCGTCGGAGAGGTCCACCGGTCCGATGACGGGCCGCGGCACCGACCACCCGGAGTCCCCGTTGCGCAGCCACCGCATCTGGAAGAGCACCTGGTCCGCGAGGAAGGCCAGGGCCAGCGTCGCCAGGGCGAGGGAGCGCCCCCCGAGCCGTAGCGCGGGCAGGGCGACCAGGGCCCCCAGCAGCGCGGCCACGCAGGTGCCGACCGCCAGCGCCGCGATGAACGGCCAGCCGCGGCTCATGAGCAGTCCGGCCACCAGCGCGGCGCCGGTCACGAAGGTGCCCTGGGCCAGGGACACCATCGCCCCGAGCCCGGTGACCACGGTGAAGGACATGAACACCAGGGCCAGCGCGAGCCCTTGGGCCAGGAGCCCGCTCCAGAACGGGGTGGTCACGGTGTAGAAGGCCGTGCACAGCAGCACCGCGCCCGCCGCCCACACCCCCCACCGCCGTCGCCACGGGGCCCCGGCCAGATGGTCGGGCGAGGCCGTGTCCACGGCGGCGGTCCCGGCCGCCCGGGCCCGCCGGGTGAGCACCAGCAGCCCGCCGAACAGGATCAGGAAGGGAACGGCCGTCCTGAATCCGGTGATGGAGTCGGCGAAGGACGCGTAGCCGACGACCAGGTTCTGCAGGACGCCGAGCCCCAGTCCGCCCGCGAAGGCGAGCGGGACGGAGGCGAACCGTCCGATGACGGCCGCCGTGGCCGACACGAAGAGGAACAGCGTGAAGTCGTGGGCGGACAGACCCAGCAGCGGGGTCGCGAGGACCCCCGCCAGACCGGCCAGCCCCGAGGCGATCATCCACGCCACCGAGGACAGCCGGTCGGCGTCGATCCCGCGCAGTTCGGTGAGCGAGCGGTTGTCGACGGCGGCCCGCAGCTGCAGCCCGAGCCGGGTGTGCCGCATCAGCACCCACAGGGCGACCGCCACCAGGGCCGTGGCCACCCAGGTGATCAGCTGGTCGGAGTCGATGCCCACGTCCGCGGTGAGCTGCCAGGACGTGGCGGGGCTCGGCCCCACCCCCGGCAGCCCGAACTGGTTCTCCGCGGGCTTGAGCGGCGCTCCCGCGGCGGTGAGGAGCTCGACCGCCCACAGCCCGGCCGCAGGCAGGGCCACCAGCAGACCGATGGTGGCCACGATCTGGGCGGTCTCGCCGACCTGCGCGAGCCGACGGAACATCAGCCGGTCCAGCGCCCACCCGAGCCCGGGCGCCAGCACCAGGACCACCAGCAGCGCCGCCGGGACGGCCGGCCAGCCGAGCCCGGAGTGCAGTTCGTAGAAGGTGAGCGCGCACAGGTAGGCGGTGGCCCCGTGCGCGAAGTTGAACAGCCCGGACGCCGAGTACGACAGCACCAGCCCGGTGGCGAGCAGTGCGTACAGGGCGCCGGACACCAGACCGCTCAGTACGAAGGCGAGCAGATCTCCCATTCGCTTTCCCCGGCCCCTACTTGAAGGGGATGGGCTCGTAGCACTTGAACGGTACGGAGACCTCGTACGCGCCGTTCTTCAGCTGGACGAGCGCCCCGCAGCCGAAGCTGTCCTTCTGGCCCTTGGGCTCCGCGCGGTTGCCGACGAGGGTGTCGGTGTCGGAGAAGCCCTGGGCGGCGGCCTGGAAGGACTCGACGGTCAGGTCCTTGCCGGCCTTCTGCGCGATGGACACGAAGAGGTCGGCCGACATGTAGCCCGTCATCATGTGCATGTTGAGCGGGATGTCCTGCCCGCCGTTGGCGGCCTTGATGTCCGCCTTGAACTGGGCCATCTTCGGGTTCGTCGACTCGAACGGCTCGAACTGCAGCAGCACGTGCACGCCGTCGAGGGCCTGCTTGGTGGCGTCCTTGGCGAGCAGACCCGGGTCGTAGTCGGTCGGGTCGGAGAGCAGACCCTTGTATCCGCTGCGCTTGAGCGAGGTGAACAGCCCGATGTTGTTGGGGGTCTGCATGACGGAGACCACCGCGTCCGGGGCCTTGCCGCCGTTGCTCTCCAGGATCTCCTTGACGTACGCCGACCAGTCGCTCGGCACGGCGGTGCCCGGCACCGAGGCCTTGGCGTAGGAGACGGTGAATCCGGCGCTGGTGAAGCCCTGCTGGAAGGTGCGCACGCCGAATTTCCCGGCGTCGCTGTCGTTGGCGATGATCGCGACGGACTTGCCCTGGGCGCCGCCGAGGACCTTGCCGATCCCCTCGGGCCAGGTCTGGTTGATGGTGCCGCCGGGGGTGGGGACGAGGCAGCCGTTGAACCCGTAGATGTGCTTGGGTCCGCAGAAGGAGGGGAGCGTGCCCCAGCCGAAGGTGGGCACCTTCTCCTGCTCCAGGAAGTCGGCGCCGGTGAAGGTGACCGAGCTCATGGGGGAGACCGCGAAGACCTTGTCCTGCTGGACCAGTTTGCGGGCGGCCGCCAGGTTCTTGGCGGGGTCCTGCCCGTCGTCCTCGGCGCCGATGTAGTCGATCTTGCGGCCGTTGATCCCGCCTTCGGCGTTGGCTCTCGCGTAGCGGGCCTTGGCTCCGAGGTCGGTGTCCTTCTTGCTGTAACCGCTGGCGCTGGTCATCGACACGATGCCGCCGACCTTGATCGAGTCGGCGCTCACCCCGCGGGAGGTGCCGGCGGATCCCGGCTTGTCGGGGGAGGCGCTGTTGGAGGCCGAGTTGCAGGCGGAGACGAGCGCGAGCGCCGCTGCTGCGGCGGCCAGGGTGCGGATCGGGCGCAACATGTGTGGATCCCCTCCGGTCGGAATCCCCGCATTCTGTGCGTGACCTGACGCATCGTCAATATCAACGACAAGTAAAGTGACGATCCGTCAGGTAACGGTTTCAGGACGGGTAGAGGGCCTCCACCTCCTTGGCGTATGCCTTCTCTATGGCCCGCCGCTTCAGCTTCAGCGAAGGCGTCAGCAGCCCCCGTTCCTCGCTGAACTGCTCGCCCAGGATGCGGAACGTACGGATCGACTCGGCCTGCGAGACCAGGGTGTTGGCCGCCACCACCGACCGGCGGACCTCCGCCGTCAGATCGGGGTCCAGCACCAGCTCCGCCTCCGACAGCCGGGGGCGGCGCCGCATCGCCATCCAGTGCGCGACCCCCTCCATGTCCAGAGTGAGCAGGGCCGCGATGTACGGACGGTCGTTGCCCACCAGGACGCACTGGGAGACGAGCGGATGCGAGCGGACCCGCTCCTCCAGGGCGGCCGGCGCGACGCTCTTGCCGTTGGAGGTCACCAGGATCTCCTTCTTGCGCCCCGTGATCGTGAGGTACCCGTCCGCGTCCAGACGCCCCAGGTCCCCCGTCGCCAGCCAGCCGTCCCGCAGGACGGCCTCCGTGGCCTGCGGGTCGTTCAGGTACCCGGAGAAGACGTGCGCGCCGTGCAGCCAGACCTCCCCGTCGTCGGCGATGTGCACCGTGCCGCCGGGGATCGGCCGCCCGACGGTGCCGTACTTGATGGCCCCGGGCGGGTTCGCCGTGGCCGCCGCGCAGGACTCCGTCAGCCCGTAGCCCTCGAAGACCGTGACCCCGGCTCCGTCGAAGAACAGCCCCAGCCGGCGCGACATCGCGGAGCCGCCGGACATGGCGTACCGCACCCTGCCGCCCAGTGCCTCGCGGACCTTCCCGTACACCAGCTTCTCGAACAGCTGGTGCTCCACGCGCAGCTTCGCCGAGGGCCCGGGCCCGGTGCCGAACGCCTTCTGCTCCCGCGCCTGCGCGTACCGTACGGCCGTGTCCACCGCCCGGTCGAAGGGCCCCGTCCGGCCCTCCGTCTCGGCCTTGCGGCGGGCGGCGGCGAAGACCTTCTCGAAGACGTACGGCACCCCGAGCACGAACGTGGGCCGGAACGCGGCCAGGTCCGGCAGCAGTTCGGCCGCCGCCAGCACCGGCTGGTGCCCGAGCTTCACCCGGGCGCGGACGGCCGCCACCTCCACCATCCGCCCGAAGACGTGGGCGAGCGGCAGGAACAGCAGGGTGGACGGCTGCTCGTCGGGACCGGCCTGGAAGACGGACTCCCAGCGGGTCACCATCGTGTCGGCCTCGAACATGAAATTGGCGTGCGTCAGCACACAGCCCTTGGGACGGCCGGTGGTCCCCGAGGTGTAGATGACGGTGGCCGTCGCGTCGGGCGTCACCGCCCTGCGGTGCCGGTGCACTACGTCCTCGGAGACCTGGAGCCCGTCCCGGACGAGCCCGTCCACGGCGCCCGCGTCCAGCTGCCACAGCCGCAGCAGCCGCGGCAGCCGCTCGATCACCGATCCGACGGTCATGGCCTGGTCCTCGTCCTCCACCACACAGGCCGTGCACGCGGAGTCGTAGAGGATCCAGTGCACCTGTTCGGCGGAGGACGAGGGATAGACGGGGACCGGCTGGGCGCCGATCGCCCACAGGGCGAAGTCGAAGAGCGTCCACTCGTACCGGGTACGGGACATGATCGCGACCCGGTCCCCGAAGCGGATGCCCTGTGCCAGCAGCCCCTTGGCGAGCCCGAGCACCTCGGAGGCCAGCTCGCCGGAGGTCACGTCGCCCCAGACCCCGTCCGACTTCCGGCCGAGCACGACCCGGCCGGGATCCTCGCGGGCGTGCAGGAAGACGGCATCGGCCAGGCCGCCGACGGGCGAGCCCGTGACGACGGGTGGGACGGTGATCTCCTGCAAGGCCCGCTCCTCTCCGTACGGCGCGGCGACGCTATCCCACGCCTACCCGCCAGTGATCACGGAAGGAAGACCTGCACAAGACCTCCTCAGTGGTCCGTTCAGGACGGCTCCCGGGCCGTGACCACGGAGAGGTTGAAGTCCACCGGGCCGAGCACCCCGTAGAGGCGCAGCCACAACGCCATCAGGGCCTCGGTGGCGCGGGCGCTCGACAGGTCGCCGAGATCGGTGATCTGCTCGGGCGCCCAGCCGAAGGAGCGCAGCAGCGCGGTGGTCTCGGCCTTGGCGTCGGCGTCGTCGCTGCTCACGAACACGGTGTGGTGGCCCGGCACCCGGCTCGGCTCCACCATCACCGCGTTGTTCATGGTGTTCAGCGTCTTGACGATCCGCGCCTCGGGGAACGCCCGCTGGAGCTGCTCGGCGACGCTGTGGCCGTCCGGGGTGACCACCCTGGGCGGGAACCCCTCGGAGAAGTCCAGCGCGTTGGAGACGTCCACGACGGTCTTGCCCCGGAGGTTGCCGGCCCCGGCGGCCTCCAGCACGGCGAGCGAGACCAGTCCGCCGGTCGCGTTGACCACGAGCTCGGCGGAGGCGGCGGCATCGGCGAAGGTCCCGTGGCCCCCTCCCGTCCCGGCAGCCCACCGGGCGGCATCGGCGTTGTCCGCCGTACGGGACCCCATCGTGACCTCGTGCCCGACCGAGACCAGCTTCCCCGCCAGCCGCTGCCCGACCTCGCCGGTCCCCAGTACCGCGATCTTCACGTGCGTCCCCCTGCTCGTTCCGTTCGTACCGTTCGTACGGTTCACTTGCCTGCGAATTCCCGCCGTACCGCGACCGGTTGGCGTACGGAGACCCTAAACGCCCGATGCCCCGAGCGGCAGCACATTCGGCCCGGCGGGCCTCGGAGTTCCCAGGTCAGGGGAGTCGGGGTACGCCCCCGGCCGCGGCGGGCCGCGACGGGTCGTACGTCGCCCCGCTACGCCGCCCGCGTGAGGCGGTCCGCGCCCGACAGGATCGCTGCGGCCAGGGCCTCCGCGGCGGCGGAGCTCCGGGAGCCGCGGAGCAGGGCGAACTCCACCGCTCCGAGGTCCGGCAGGCCTCCCACCCGGACCAGCCCCGGCGGGATCAGCCCCCGGGTGTGGGCCATCACGCCCAGCCCCGCACGGGCCGCCGCGATCAGACCGCTCAGGCTGCCGCTCGTACAGGCGATCCGCCACGGCCGCCCGTCCGCCTGCAACACGTCCAGCGCCCGCGCCCGCGTGATCCCCGGCGGCGGGAAGACGATCAGCGGAACGGGCCGGTCCGGGTCCACCCGCAAGCCCTCCGCGCCGATCCACACCATCCGGTCCCGCCACACCAGCCGGCCCCGCTCGTCGCCGTCCCCGCGCCGCTTGGCGAGCACGAGGTCCAGCCGCCCCTCGTCCAGCCGCTGGTGCAGGGTCCCCGACAGCTCCACGGACAGTTCCAGCTCCACCTCAGGGTGCTCGTGGCGGAAGGCCTCCAGGATCTCCGGCAGCCGGGTCAGCACGAAGTCCTCGGAGGCGCCGAAGCGCAGCCGGCCCCGGATCCGGGTCCCCGCGAAGAAGGCCGCCGCGCGCTCGTGCGCCTCCAGGATCGAGCGGGCGAAACCGAGCAGCGCCTCGCCGTCCTCGGTGAGTTCCACGCTGTGCGTGTCGCGCAGGAAGAGGGGCCGGCCCGTGGCCTCCTCCAGCCGGCGCACGTGCTGGCTGACCGTGGACTGGCGGACGCCGAGCCGGGCGGCGGCCTGCGTGAAGCTCAGGGTCTGGGCGACGGTGAGGAAGGTGCGCAGCTGAACGGGGTCGTACACACCGCCCACCCTACGCCCGCTCATCGTGTTCCGTGATGACAGTGAGAGCGGTGTACGGGTTTCCCGATCACAGCCCGCCGCCGAGAATGGAGGTGAATCCGTCGACTCCCGCCTTGCCGCGCCCCGCCACGCCCGCCCGCCGTCCCTCCGACCTCAGCAAGTGAGCCTCCCCATGCGCCGCCCGCACCTCCCCGCCAGGCTCCCCGTGGACCCGTTCATCATGGGTCTGCTCGCCACCGTCGGCCTCGCCGCCCTGCTGCCCGCCCGCGGCGCGGCCGCCCCCGTGGCCGAGGCCGCCTCCACCGCGGCGGTGGCCCTGCTCTTCTTCCTGTACGGCGCCCGGCTCTCCACCCGCGAGGCCCTCGACGGCATGCGCCACTGGCGGCTCCACCTCACCGTGCTCGCCTCCACCTTCCTCCTCTTCCCCCTCCTGGGCCTCGCCGCGCACGCCCTGGTCCCCGCCGTGCTCACACCGCCCCTCTACAGCGGCCTGCTCTTCCTCTGCCTGGTCCCCTCCACCGTCCAGTCCTCCATCGCCTTCACCTCGATCGCCCGCGGCAACGTTCCCGCCGCGATCTGCGCGGGCTCCTTCTCCAGCCTCGTCGGCATCTTCCTGACCCCCCTTCTCGCCGCCGGCCTGCTCGGCAACAGCGCGGGCGGCTTCTCCCTCGACTCGCTGCTGAAGATCGTCCTCCAGCTGCTCCTGCCCTTCCTCCTCGGCCAGGCGCTGCGCCCGTGGGTCGGCGGCTTCCTCGTCCGCAACAAGAAGGTCCTCGGCTACGTCGACCGCGGCTCGATCCTGCTCGTCGTCTACACCGCCTTCAGTGCGGGCATGGTCGCGGGGATCTGGCGCCAGGTCAGCCTCCCGCGCCTGGGCGGGCTGATGGCGGTGGAGGCGGTCATCCTCGCCGTGATGCTGGCGGCCACCTGGTACGGGGCCAAGCGCCTCGGATTCACCCGCGAGGACCGGATCGCCATCCAGTTCGCGGGGTCGAAGAAGAGCCTGGCCGCCGGACTCCCCATGGCCAGCGTGCTGTTCGGAGCCCAGGCGAGCCTCGCCGTGCTCCCGCTGATGCTCTTCCACCAGATGCAGCTGATGGTCTGCGCCGTACTGGCCCGCCGCCGCGCACGGGACCCGCAGGCCCCACAGGCCACGGAGCAGCCCGAACACGCCGCCGGGCATGTGGCGGAGGTCTCGCACAGCCCCCAACACCCGGTCCCGCAGGCCCGCTAACGTGCGGTAGTGACCTGGATACGCCCGCTCTCCGCCCACGCCCCGCGCCCCTGCACCCTGGTGGTCTGCCGGGGCTGCTGCTGCGGCGACCCCCGCAAGAACCCCGGCACCGACCACGCGGGACAGCTGGACCGGCTGCGCGAGGCCGCGGCTGCGTCCGAAGGGCGCCTGGCCGTCCGTACGACCGACTGTCTCGGGCCCTGCGCGCAGGCCAACGTCATCGTGGTCCAGCCCACCACCGAGGCCCGCCGCCGGGGCGCCCGTGCCGTCTGGTTCGGCTGGGCCCTGGACGACACCGCCACCGACGAGATCATCGCCTGGGCCGAAGCGGGCGGCCCCGGGGCCACCCCGCTCCCGGCGACCCTCGACCTCCACCGCATCGACCCCCCGGACCCCAAGCCGGCCGAGCCCGCTTCCCGCCGCGGCCGCCGCAAGCGCTGATGGGGGCGGCGTAAGGGCGGAGGGGGAGCGGGCCGGAAAGCGTTAGAGCAAGGAAATGTCCGGTTCTTCTAGGTTCTGGGTGTCAGCCGAACACACCCCCCGAACCACAGGGAGCCCCTCATGAAGCTCAGCAAGCGCATCGTCGCCGTCTCCGCCACCGCCCTGCTCGCCACGCTCGCCCTCGGCGGCGCCGCCAACGCCGCGGACAACGCGAACGCCGACGGCCACGGCCACGGCGCGGGCAAGGCCAAGGACCGCTCCTCCCTCAGCCGCACGATCGAGGTCCCGGCGGGCACCCCGAGCATTCCCGCGACGAAGATCGAGCCCGCGTCCAAGGACAACCGCCACAGCCAGACCGTCAAGGCCCCGGCGGGCACCGAGCACACCGCTGCGGGACGCATCGCAGGCAAGTAGCCGCCGCGGTACGAGGCCGGGGGCGGGGCCGCACGACGGGCCCGCCCCCGAGCTCCGGCTCACGCCGTCAGGTCGATCCGCTCCTCACCCGCGTAGATGTTCATGTCCCCGCCCCGCAGGAACCCGACCAGCGTCAGCCCCGACTCCAGAGCCAGGTCCACCGCCAGCGAGGACGGGGCCGAGACCGCCGCCAGCACGGGGATGCCCGCCATCACGGCCTTCTGCGCCAGCTCGAAGGAGGCCCGCCCCGACACCAGCAGGACCGAGCCCGCCAGCGGCAGCCGCCCGGCCTGCAGCGCCCGCCCGACGATCTTGTCCACCGCGTTGTGCCGGCCCACGTCCTCCCGTACGTCGATCAGCTCGCCCGTCGCCGAGAACAGCCCGGCGCCGTGCAGGGCGCCGGTGCGGTCGAAGACCTTCTGCTCCGCGCGCAGCCGGTCCGGCAGCTCCCCGAGGAGCCGCGCGCCCACCCGTACGGGATCGTCCGCGAGCCCCGGGAAGCGGGTCGCGGTGCGCACCGCGTCCAGGCTGGCCTTCCCGCACAGGCCGCAGGAGGAGGTGGTGTAGACGTTGCGCTCCAGGGTGATGTCGGGCACCGGAACTCCCGCGGCGAGCTGGACGTTCACCACGTTGTAGGTGTTCGTTCCGTCCTCGGCGGCGCCCTCGCAGTAGGTCACGGCCCGGACGTCCGACGCCGAGGCGAGCACGCCCTCGCTGGCGAGGAAGCCGACGGCCAGCGCGAAGTCGTCACCCGGGGTGCGCATCGTGATGGCCAGCGGCTTGCCGTTGAGCCGGATCTCCAAGGGCTCTTCGGCCACCAGAGTGTCCGCCCGGGCCCCCGCCGCGCCGTTCCGGATCCGGATGACGCGACGGCGTTCGGTGACCCGTCCCATGTGATCAGTCCATCTGTCTCTGGGGGCGAGGGGCTTCTCCTGCGCCTGGAGCATTCATTCTCCAGGATCCGCTTCGGGCACCTTCCGGGGCTGGATCACCCTCGGGAAGCTCCAAATTCCGGGCACTGAATCCTGTCGGGTCACGCGCCCTCGTACCCATCGGTAGCAGGCAAAGCTGGTACATCCTGACTGCCTTACAAGGGGGGACCCCGCCCATGACCGGTTCACGCGTGGTGGCGCTAGGGCACTACCAACCCTCGAAGGTGATCACCAACGAGGACCTCGCCGCCATGGTGGACACCAACGACGAGTGGATCCGGTCCCGTGTCGGGATCAAGACCCGGCACACGGCCGGACCCGACGAACCGGTGGACGAGCTGGCCTACCAGGCCGCGGGCAAGGCGCTCGCGAGCGCCGGCCTGACCCCGGACGACATCGACCTCGTCCTCGTCGCCACCTCCACCGCGATCGACCGCTCCCCGAACATGGCCGCCCGCGTCGCGGCCAAGCTCGGGATGGGCTCCAGCCCCGCCGTGATGGACATCAACGTGGTCTGCTCGGGCTTCACCCATGCCCTGGCCACCGCCGACCACGCGATCCGGGCCGGCGCCGCCACCCGGGCGCTGGTCATCGGGGCGGACAAGATGACCGAGATCACCGACTGGAGCGACCGCACCACCTGCGTCCTGACCGGCGACGGCGCCGGCGCGGCCGTCGTCGAGGCCTGCGAGGAGCCCGGTATCGGCCCGGTCCTGTGGGGCTCGGTGCCCTCGATGGGCAACGCGGTCCGCATCGAGGGCACCCCGCCGGTCTTCGCCCAGGAGGGCCAGTCCGTCTACCGCTGGACCACCAGCCAGCTCCCCCCGCTCGCCCGCAAGGTCTGCGAGAAGGCCGGGATCACCCCGGAGGACCTGGCCGCGGTCGTCCTCCACCAGGCGAACCTGCGCATCATCGAGCCCCTCGCCGCGAAGATCGGCGCCGTCAACGCCGTCGTCGCCCGCGATGTCGTCGACTCCGGCAACACCTCGGCGGCCTCGATCCCGATGGCCCTGTCCAAGCTGGTCGAGCGCGGCGAGATCCCCTCCGGGGCGCCCGTCCTCCTCTTCGGCTTCGGCGGCAACCTCTCCTACGCCGGCCAGGTCATCAGCTGCCCGTAAGACCCGCGGCAACACCCGGCCCGGAGCCCGCGGCGCCGCCCGTCGCGGGCTGCGGCCCGGGCTCGGCCGCGGGCTCGGCTCCGGGCGCGCGGGACTCCACCGCCAGAGCGGCCACGAGCACCAGGACCAGCGCCGTCAGCTGCCAGACCGCACCGATCCGCATGCCCGCCGCGGCGGTGGCCAGTACGGGCACCACGGCGAGCGCCCGGAACCGTACCGGCCGGATCCCCAGCACCAGCCGGAAGGCGACGTCCCCGGCCAGATAGCAGGCGACCCCGCCCGCGAGGGCGAGGGCGGGTCCGGCCGGAAGCTGCTCGCCCAGGTGCCCGATGCTCTTCTTGACGCCCGCCGAGAAGGCGGCGATGCCCAGCAGCATCGGGATGAAGTAGTAGTAGTACGCGCGCAGCGCCAGCTTGAAACGCAGGTCCGGCGGGCAGCCCGCGAAGACGTGCTCGGCACGCCCCTCGTCGCGCACGAAGTACATCCACCACAGCGCGGCCCCGACGGCCAGCGTCAGGAACGCACCGACGACGATCCCGAAGCTCAGCGGCAGCGAGCCCACACCGATGCCGACCGCGATGATCGACTCGCCGAACACGATGATCAGCAGCAGCCCGTGCCGTTCCACGAAGTGGGCGGCACCGATCCCGCCGAGCTGCTCCTCGATGGTCTTCCCCTCGACGGCGTCGGCGCCGGAGGCCGTCGCCCGCCGCGAGATGAGGGGCGTGACGAACTGGAACACCAGCGCCAGGGCCCACAGACCCAGGGCAGCCACCCCGTCGAACAGCCCGGCGGCCGTCACCGACAGAGCGGACAGCGCGTTCGGCAGCGCGAACCACAGCACCCCGCGCCCGTGGGCCTGGCTGTACAGCGCACTGTGCATGATCACGACGACCAGGTAGCCCAGACCGAAGGCCACCCCGCCGTCACCGAAGGCAGTGGGCACGGCCAGGGCGCACACCAGGAACGCCCCCATGGCGAGCAGGATCAGCAAGCGGCGCACGGGCCGGTCGGGCGGTACCTGATTGGTCAGGTAGGCGTAGCCGCCGTACATCCAGAACAGCACCGTGAAGATCAGCAGCACCCGCCCGGCGCCGCGGAGGGTGAGGTCGTCCGCGAGCAGCACCGTCAGCTGGGTGATGGTGAAGACGAAGACGAGGTCGAAGAAGAGCTCCAGCGTGCTGACGCGATGCTCGGATTCCATACGTGATTCCCCCCTGGACTCGAACGTGCGGCGCCCATCCGATCGCCTCGGCCCGTCCGTGTCCAGCCGGTATCAGCATCCGGGAGCCCCCGGCGCCCCGCCGTGCGACCTGAGAGGTACGCCGATCCCGCCCGGCGGTCTGATGGATCGGCGGCCGCAGCGCCGGAGGATGAAAGCAGGCAGTCGAAGAGCAACGGGAGCAGAACCACCATGATCCGCAAGAAAGCCGCCGTGATCACCGCCGGAGTCCTCGCCACCCTCGGGGTCGCCACCGCGGTCGCCGTGCCGGCGGCGCACGACTGGCTGGAGAACCGGCACCAGGAGTCGAGTGCGTACGCGACCGGCGCCGAGGCGAAGTCGAAGCGTCCTTCCGTACCGCGCTGGCTGCCGGACGACGCGCGGTCGGTCCGGTACGCGATGAAGACCACGGGCGGGGAGCGCCTGCTGAAGACGGCCCTCCCGGACGGAAAGCCCCCGGCCCGGTGCACCCCGGTCCCCGCGTCCGAGGCGAAGGAGATCCAGCTCCGGGCGGACTGGTTCCCGAAGGACGCCCGGGGCAAGGCGGCCCTGCACTGCGGCACGTACTTCGGCTACGTGGACGGAGGCACCCTCTACGCCTGGCAGCACGGGGAAGACCTGATGGCGGGAGAGCGGGCGAACCAGGAGGCCTGACCCGACGAGACTCCGCGTCTCGCCCGGCCCGCGCACCCGCCCCCGGGCATGCCCGCAGGTCAGCGCGGCGCGTCGGACCGGACCCGAGCGAAATACCTGGTCGGAACCCCGCCGAACCTTTGCTATTGTTGTCCATGTCGCCGCGGGAAACCGGGGCCGACCACCTGGTCCGGGTGGCGGAATGGCAGACGCGCTAGCTTGAGGTGCTAGTGCCCTTTATCGGGCGTGGGGGTTCAAGTCCCCCCTCGGACACCAAGGTCAATCGACCAAATGGAGCCGGTCAAACCGACGTAACGTCGGTTTGACCGGCTCTGTTGTTTGTGCCGGACGCGTGGCGCGACCGCGTGGGCGTCTCCGGGTGGTGGCCTTACCAGACCATTGCCCTCGTGCCCGGGGGTGGGCGAAGATCGGCCGGGAATCTTCGCCCTCGGGAGGGTATGCGTGTCCGAAGTCAAGGCCGAGCTGGACCGGTTGATGGGTGTCTTCCTCGGCGCGTTCACCAATGCGGGAGGCACGCGGCCGGATCTGGACGCCGTCCGCGAGGTGTTCATCCCCCAGGGGATGATCATCAAGAACATCGGGGGCGACCCCGTGATCTACGACCTCGACGGCTTCATCGAACCGCGGGAGAAGATCCTCACCGACGGGACCCTGACGGAGTTCCGCGAATGGGAGGTCGCCGAGCGGACCGAGGTCTTCGGCTCGATCGCGCACCGGTTCAGCGAGTACCGCAAGTCCGGATACCTCGACGGCACGTGGTTCGAGGGCTCCGGGCACAAGACCACCCAGTACGTGCGGACGCCCGACGGCTGGCGGATGAGCGCGATGGCCTGGGACGACGTCGCCCCGTAGGGCCACTGGGCCGCAGCGCCCAGGAGCGGAACCGGCCCCCCGCGGACAGCGGGGGGCCGGACGGGTCGGTGGGGGAGCGGTTACGCGACCGGCTGCTGCTGGGTCACGCAGTGGATGCCGCCGCCGCCCGCGCCGAGGCTGTCGGTGTTGAGCTGTACGACGACCCGGCCAGGGAAGAGCTGCTGGAGGGTGACCTTGGCCGCCGCGTCGGCCCGGGTGTCACCGAACTGCGAGGAGATCACCGCGCCGTTGCACACGTAGTAGTTGGCGTACGAGGCCACGAAGTCGGGGTTCGTGGAGCGGATCCGGTCGTAGTCGGGGCCCTGGAGCCTGGTGACCGCGATCGGGCTGCCCTGGGCGCTGGTGGAGGTGGACAGGATCTGGTACTGCTCGCGGGCGTCCTTGGCCCAGATGTCGTTGTCGCTCGCCAGCGGCATCTGGACCAGAGCCCTGCCCGCTTCGAGGAACCGGGACGTGGCGTCGACGTGGTCGTCGGTGATGTCCTGGCCGTAGATGCCCTTGAACCAGATCACCTTGGACGCGCCGTAGGCGGCGCACATGGCCGCCTCCAGCTGCGCCTGGCTCATGTTGGGGTTGCGGTTGGAGTTGATGAGGGAACTGCGCGTGGCCATGAGGGTGCCGGCGCCGTCCGTCTCCACCGAGCCGCCCTCGCCGACGAAGGCGGCGGTGCTGAACCCCACCCCGGCGTAGGCGGCGATCCGGCCGGCCACCAGGGCGTCCTTGGCGTGGCTCTGCTTGTTGCCCCAGCCGTTGAAGTTGGTGCCGAACGCGTCCAGCCCGCCCGCCCCGTTGGTGCGGAACACCGGGCCGCTGTCGCGGATCCAGCAGTCGTCGACGGGGATCGAGCTGATGACGGTGACCGAGGTCCCGCAGGCGCTCTTCGCCTTGGAGACGCTCGCCGAGTTGGCGAGCATGACGACCGGTTCGTACTTCGCGATGGTCTTCGCGATGAGCGCGATGTTCGCCTGCACCCCCGCGAGCTTGTTGCCCCAGATGGAGGTCCGGTCGGGCCAGGCCATCCAGGTCCGGGTGTGCCGGACGGTCTCGCACGGGACGGAGAAGGCCCCGGCCGCCGCGGCCGACGGCCGACCGGCCGCGAAGGCCTGGCCGCCCACCGATGCCAGTGCCGCTCCCGCGGCCGTGAGGCCGGCCGCGGTCAGGAACCCTCGTCTGTCCAGCTTCCCTACGACGTGCTCGTTCATCTCTGATCTCCGATCAGTCAGCCGTGGATGCGCGCATTGCGTGGAACGGGTGAACGGTCGAACGGGTGGATCGACGGGTCGTGGGTGCCGACGCACCCGCGGCCCCCCTCACAGGGCGCGGCGGAGCCGGCGCCTGCAAGGGTGCTGGGGGGTGTTGCAGCCCGGCGTACGGCGGCGGGCCGGAGACTCATCGCGCGGCCGCCGCCCCGACGCCGGCGGCCCACGGGGAGTAGAGGTAGGAGATGGTGGTGGGGGCGCCGGTGATCCGCTTGTTCAGGAAGACCGCGGTGGGCCATTCGGCGACCGGGATCCACAGGACCTGGTCGGAGGCCTTGCGCTGGAGTTCGGCGGCCGCCGAGAAGCGCTTGGCCGGGTCGTACTCGGACCGGGCCCTGTCGGTCAGCGCGTCGTAGGACTCGTCGCTGTAGCCGGCGTAGTTCTGGTAGGCCCCGGTCTGGAAGTTGCCCAGCATGGCCATCGGGTCGGTGACGGAGGCGTAGTACGTCTCCGGGAACATGTCGATGCCCTCGCGGGCGGCCGGGTCGGTGAAGAGGGCGGTGAAGGCGTTCGGGGCGATGGTCTTCAGCTGGATCTTCAGACCGATCCTGGTGCCGGCGTCCTGGACCGCGGTGGCCAGTACCGAGACGTCCTGGCCGATCGGACTGGTGGCCACGGTCAGCGTCTTTCCGGTGGCGCCGGCCTCCTCGATCATCCGCCGGGCCGCCTCGACGTTCTGGCCGGGGGACGGCAGCCTGTCGAAGGCGGACGCGCGGACGGCGTCGGGCGCTTCGGCCCAGATCGCCTTGGCGGTGAGCGAGCTGGTGACGGTGCCGGCGCCGCCCAGGCCGGCCTTGACGAAGCCGCCGCGGTCCAGGGCCAGGGACAGGGCCCGGCGGACCCGGACGTCGCCGAGCGCGCCCTTCATGTTCGTGACGTTGACGTTGACGGTGCTGAGGCCCTCGCCGAAGTACAGGGTCCCGGCGCCGCTCGCGCGCAGCCGGTCGTAGCTCTCGGTGGGGATCAGGTAGCCACCGTCGGCCTCGCCGCTCAGCAGGGCGTTCGTCCGGGCGGTGGCGTCGGTGAGGAAGGTGAAGACGGCCTTCGCGGACTTGGCCCTGGTGCCCCAGTAGCCGTCGAAGCGCCGGAGCTCGATCGACTGGCCCTTCTTCCAGGCGCCGAGCTCGAAGGGGCCGGTGCAGTCCAGGCTGCCGGTGGTGCCGTAGCCCTTGCCCGCCTTCTCCACCCCGGCCTTGGAGGCCACGACGCCGGCGGCGGTCGCCATGTACTGCGGGAACTGGGAATCGGGCTGCCGGAGCTTGACGGTCACCTGGAGCGGGCCGGTCTTGGTGACGGTCTCGACGTTGGAGAAGGCGCTGTTCCAGGCGGCCCCGTTCGCCGGGTCCAGTTGGCGGCGCAGGCTGTGGACCACGTCGTCGGCGCCCATCGTGCCGCCGTCGTGGAAGCGCACGCCCGGGCGCAGGTCGTAGACCCAGGTCCAGTCATTGGGGTGGGTGGCCTTCTCGGCCAGTCCCGGAGCCGTGGTGAGCTGCGGGGTCCACCGCATCAGGCTCTCGCAGACGTTCGACAGGATCGTGTTCGCCGGATAGTCGAAGGCCGAGATGTAGTCCAGCGTCGGCGGTTCCGCGTACACGGCCCAGGTGAAGGAGTCGATCTCGCCCGCGGCGGCGGGGGTGCCGGCGGACAGTCTGAAGGCCGTGTCCGTGCGGCTCCCGCCGCCCTCGGGCGGGCCGGAACAAGCGGCGGCCAGTCCGAGGGCGGTCAGTGCGGCGACGGGCAGCACGTACCGGCGGGTGACGGAGCGGCCTGTGGCGTACCGGCGGGTGGCGTACCGGCGGGTGGCGGCCTGGGGCCGGAGAAGGGATCCGGGCATCGGTGCTCTCTCTTCCAAGCGGGGCGGAGAGGTACGGGCAGGCGGCGGGCGGGTCGAGGCGGGGAGGCTCGGGGGCGGGCCGCCGGCCCGGGCACGGCGAGGGGAGGGAGCAGGTCAGGCGGTGCGGCCGGCTGCGGGGATCTGCTGGGTGATGCAGTGCACGCCGCCACCGCCGTACGCGATCACGCGCGAGCGGACTCCGACGACCTTGCGGCCGGGCAGTGCGGAGGCGATGACGGCGAGCGCGCCCTCGTCCTCGGCGGTGCCCGCGACGGGGACGACGACCCCGCCGTTGGCGACGTAGAAGTTCAGGTAGCCGACCTCGGTCTCCCGGCCGTCGACCTCGACGAGGTTGCTCTGCGGCAGGTCGATGATCGTGAACGGGCGGCCGGCGGCGTCGGTGGAGCCCTCCAGGACGGCACGGTTCACGCGCATGCGCTCGTAATCGGGGTGCGCGGGGTCGCTCGGAAGCTGGACGACGACGGTGGCGGGGGCGACGAAGGCGCAGACGCCGTCCACGTGGCCGTCGGTCTCGGTGTCGAGCAGACCGCCGTACGGCAGCCAGATCACCTTGGTGACACCGAGGCGGGCGACCAGCTCGGCCTCGATCTCCTCCTTGGTCATGTCCGGGTTGCGGTTCGGGTGGAGCAGGCACTGCTCGGTGGTGATCAGCGTGCCCTCGCCGTCGACCGTGATCGCACCGCCTTCGAGGATCATCCGCGAGTCGATGCGGTCCACGTTCAGGTGCGCCAGCAGCGCCGCGGCGATCTTGTCGTCGGTGTCGTAGGGGAAGTGCTTGCCGCCCCAGGCGTTGAAGCGGAAGTCCACGCCCGCCCGGCTGCCGTCCTCCCCGAGGACGAAGATCGGCCCGGAGTCCCGGAACCAGGAGTCGTCGATCGGAAGCTCGATCACCTCGACGTCCTCGCCGCACAGCGCGCGGGCTTCGTCACCGCTGCCGGGCAGCGCGACCATGGTGACCGGCTCGAACTCGGCGATCGCAGCGGCGACGTGCGCGTACTCGACCTTGACCTCGTCGAAGACCTCGCCCCACAGGTCCTGCCTGGTCGGCCACGCCATCAGGCAGCCCTCGTGTTCCGTCCACTCGGCCGGCATGCGGAAAGGTGCCATGATCCACTCCTGTTTGAAAATTCAGTCAGTGCTGTGAGGTGTTCGCATCCTCCATCGAACTGAAAATTCAGTCAATAGTTCTGTCCAGGTTGACGCGAAATCCCACACGCGACGTATCGGGCAAGGGGAGGGGGGCCTCCGTATCGGCATGATCACGGTGCTACCGCCGGAAAAGGGTCCCTGATGTTACGGTCAGGAAAAGCCCCAGGTGACGGACTCGACGGGTAGAGTGACCCTTCGTGTCAGACCGTCGAACGGAAATACTCAGAGCCGCCACGCGAGTGATCGCGCGCCGCGGCGTGCGCGGGCTCCGGGTGGGGGAGCTCGCCGCCGAAGCGGGCGTGTCCACCTCGCTGATCTACTACCACTTCACGGACCGCGCGGGGATCCTGCGCCGCACCCTGGAGTTCATCAGCGACCGTGCCGAGCGCTACACGGCCGAGCGGGAGGACGACCCGGACGCACCGGAGAGCCCGCGCGACGAGCTCAAGCGGTCCCTGCTCCTGGAACTCCAGGAAACCCCGGAAGTGCGGGAGAACAGCACCGCCTGGGGTGAGCTGAGGGCCAGCGCCGTGTTCGACGCCGACCTGCGCGAGGACGTGGCCAAGGCCACGCACAGCTGGGTCCACGAGATCTCCTACCTGCTCGCCCAGGCCCGCCCCGCCGGCACGGCCCCGGAACACGCGGCCGCCGCCGAACGCCTCACCGCCCTCCTCGAAGGACTCAGCGTCCGCTGGCTGAGCGGCTCGCTGCCGCTGGAGCACGCCCGCCGGCTCCTCGCCGACGCGATCGACGGGGAACTGGCCGTCTAGTGCCGTTCAGCGATCGGGAGACGGGCGGCGCGGCCGCCGGAGCGGTGATCGTCGACGCCCTGGAGCTGGTGTCCGACCCGGAACGGGCGGCCCGGTTCGCCGCTGCGGCGCACCGGATCCTTGCCGAGCTCGTCGCCGGGGGCGCCGCGCTGGGCTGGGTCGACCCGCCCGGGCCGGACGAGGTGGCGCAGCTCCTCGACGGGGTCGTGGCCGCCGTGCGGAGCGGGGACGCGGCCCTGCGCGCCGCCTGCGTCGCAGACCGCCTCGTCGGGCTCGGGTACTGGCAGCGCTACGCCCGCCCCACCCACCGGCCGCACGCGGACCTGGAGAAGCTCGCCGTCGCCGCCGGGTCCCACGGACTGGGGCTCGGCCGGGCGCTGACCGCCGCGCTCGTCGAGGACGCCCGCAGGGCCGGGATCGAGGTCCTCACGCTGGACGCCCGGGGCGACAACACCGGGGCCCTGCGGCTCTACGCCTCCCTGGGCTTCACCGAGTACGGGCGGCTGCCCCGTTTCGTCGCCGTCGGCGAACGCCGCTACGACAAGGTGTTCTGCATGCTGGACCTCCGCCCGCCCGCCCCGGGGGACACCTCCGCTTGAAGACGGTGTGCCGCCCGCGCCCCGCGCGCGGACGGCACCGCCGGCGGCGCCCCTACGGGCGCGGTTCGGCCATCGTGGAGCAGTGGATGCCGCCGCCACCGGCCATCAGCCGGTCGACGTCGAGCTGCACCACGGTCCGGCCGGGGAAGGCGGCCGCCAGGGCCCGCTTCGCCGCCGCGTCCTTCACGGAGTCCCCGAACTGGGCGGTGATGACGGCCCCGTTGACCACGTGGAAGTTCATGTACGAGTCGACGAACTCGGGGTTCTTCGAGCGCGTGGTGTCGGGACCGTCGACCTTGATGACGGTGAGCCGCCGCCCCCTGGCGTCCGTGGCCGCGGAGAGGATCGAGAACTGCTCGCGGGCGTCGCGCGCCCAGACGTCGTCGCGGCCCGCCGGGGGCACCTGGACCATGACGACACCGGGGCGGATGAAGCGCGAGGTCACGTCGATGTGGTCGTCGGTGATGTCCTTGCCCTTGATGCCCGGCACCCAGATCATCTTCTCGGCGCCGTACGCGTGCAGAACGGCGTCCTCGACCTCGGCCCGGCTCCAGCCCCGGTTGCGGTTCTTGTTGACGAGGCTGCTCTCCGTGGCCATCACGGTCCCGTCGCCGTCGGTCTCGATCGAGCCGCCCTCGCCGACGAAGTCCGTCTTGCTGAAGGGGAGGTGGGCCTCGTACGCGACGCTCTCCGCGACGTGCCGGTCGTAGGAGTGGGCCTGCTTGTTGCCCCAGCCGTTGAAGTTCAGGCCGATCGCGTCGAGCCCGCCGCGGCCGTCCCGGCGGAAGACCGGTGCGATGTCGCGCATCCAGAGGTCGTCGGTGCCGATGGAGGTGGTCACGGTCACGTCCGGCCCGCACCAGGACCGTGCGGTGGAGGCCGTGTACGCGTCCGGCGCGCACATGACGACGGGCTCGTACTGCGCGATCGTCTTCGCGATCAGTGCGATGTCCTCCTGGACCCCGGTCAGCGCGCGACCGCCCCAGATGGAGGAGCGCGAGGGCCAGGACATCCAGGTGCGGGCGTGGGGAACGTCGTCGAGGTCCACCCGCCAGCGCTGCACCGCCGAGCTCGGGGCCCGGAGCGCCCCCGGCGTCGCGGCGGCCGCGGTTCCGAGTGCCACCCCTGCGGCTCCGAGTCCGGCGGCCCCGAGGACGCGCCTGCGGGAGGGGGCGGAGCCGAAGAACCGGCCGAGGAGCGAGCGGCTGTCGTCGGTGGAGTCGTGCATGGGTGAGCCTCCGGAGGTGGGGGTGCCGAGAGCGGCCATGACCACACTCTGGCACTGACTGAAAATTCAGTCAAGGCGCGGGGTGTGCACGTACGTGATCCCCGCCGACGGGATCTCCGCAGATGGGGGGGAGCGCCGTACGAAGACTGCGGCTCAGGCGGTGCGGGAGAGGCGGTCCAGCTCGGCGGCGATGGACGACACCATCAGCTCGCGGGCGTGCGCGAGGGGCAGGCTGCCGCTGAGCCAGCGCGAGCTCAGCCCCTCGACCAGGGCGGTCAGCCGTTCGGCGGCACCGGAGAGGGCGGCGGCCGGGGCCATGGGATGGGCCTGCCCGAGCAGCTCGCCCACTTCCCGCACCCACACGCGGGTGGCGCCGGCGAGGTCTTCCCGCAGGTCGGGGTCGAACACCGCGCTGGCGCGCAGCTCTCCCCAGGCCGTGCTGTTCTCCCGTACCGCCGGATCGTCCTGGAACTCCAGCAGGAGCGTCTGCTCCAGTTCGCCCCGGGCGTCGAGCGGCGGATCGGCGGGGTCCCGCTCCGTGGTGTACCGGCCGGCGCGGTCGTTGATGAACTCCAGGGTGGCGCGGAGGATCCCCGCGCGGTCCTTGAAGTGGTAGTAGATCAAGGCCGTGGACACGCCCGCCTCGGCGGCGAGCTCTTCCACGCGCAGACCGCGGACGCCGCGCCGGGCGATGACCCGCGCGGCGCCTTCCATGATTGCCGTTCGACGATCAGCCACGGTCCGACACCTTACCGGCAGGTTCCCCGTCGCTCGCCCGGCGGTGACCGAATGTCCAGTCAGAAGACGTTGTGGACGGTGATCCGGGACGGCAGCGTGGCGAAGCCGTCCATCTGGCTCAAGTGCATGCTCGTCCGGAACTCCTCCAAGGCGTGCGCACCTGCCAGCGCGGAAACGTCGACGGTGTCCACAAAGACCTCGCTTTCCCAGAAGCCGCACGTGGTGAGGCGGGGGAAGGCGCGTGGCAGTAGGTCGATGATCTTCTCTGCGGTGAGTGCGTCGTCGATGTCGACGACGTCGAGATGGGTGAGTTGCGCCAGGACGGTGTCGGGCGGAAGGGCGTCGAACGAGGCCGCGTCCAGATTGAGCACGGAGAGCGCCTGGAGGGAGGAGAGTTCCTGCCAGCCTTCGGCCGTCGGCGAGCCGGAGACTCCGAGGGTTTCGAGCAGCGGGAAGCGGCTGATTCCCTTGAGGTCGAACTGGTGGGGGAAGCGGCTGAACATCTGGAGGCGCTGCAGGGGAGCGTGCGGAGGGAAATCGGCCGGCGTCCAGCTCCTGAGCTCCACGCCGGAGACCACGAGGCTGCAGAGGTCGGACAACTGCCACACCGGACCGAGATCCACGTCCGTGGTGATGTCGATGCACAGGTTCCGGAGGGGAAGCCCGACGAGCGGCGAGAGGTCGGAGACCGGCTGGCACAGGTACGTGGTGAAGGTTTCGAGCCGGGTCTGGCCGACCAGGAACGACAGGTCCGGCAGATCGCGGTCCTGGAGTTGCAATTTCGTCAGTGCGTGCCGGGAGAGGTAGGAGGCGAGCACCTCCTCCGAGGGCTCGTCCCGGACGTCCAGGGATTGAACGGATACCCCCAGCCGCTCCAGCAGGTGCACCTGCTCGTCGGAGGTGACGGTGAAGTCCAGACCCTCGGGGTTCAGCCGCGCGATGACTTCTTCCGCGTACCGAGCGGTCTCGAAGCGCGACCAGGCCCACACGAGCTGACTGCGGATCTCGAGGGGCGATTCCCTCGGGGCGGCGTACCGTGCCAGGAAGGGAACCGCGGCGTCGGACCCGACGTGGGAGGCGGCGATGACCACGTTGCGCGCGTCCGCCGGATCGACGGCGTCCGGGCCGGGGAGCAGGTCCAGGATCAGGGGACCCACCTGCGCCAGTGCGCGGGCCTCGTCCTCGTCCTTCGGCGGGATCAGCGTGGCGGTGCGTTCCTCCACCGCCGCACGGACGGCCGGCTCCAGCGTCGTGGCGTGCTCCAGGCAGGCCGCGGCGAGGAGGTAGACGCGGAAGCGGACGCGCTGGTCCTTGATGCGGTCGCCGACGGAGAGCATGTCCCTGAACAGGACCACCCGCTCGCGGGGCCGGCCCAGGGCGACCGCCATGCGGATGACGTCCTCCCACTGGTCGTCGGCCGCGTGCGCGGCGAGCAGCCCGAAGTCGCCCTCCTCCACGGCCGCCCGCGCGCCCAGGAAGTCCTGGAAGGTGCGGTGGACGAAGTCCACCGTTCCCGGGGTCGGTTCGCGGAGCAGGCCGCTGCGCTGGAGGAAGTGCTCGAAGACGGTCGCGGCGTCGCCCAGCGCCGCCGCCTCGGGGACGGCAGGGAGGGCCCGGCCGATGATGTCCTCGGCCTGGGAGCGGTCCATCTCCGTACGGCCGTTCTTGATCAGCCAGTAGGCGAGCCGCTGGAGGAGTTCGAGCTGCGGCTCTTCCCGGAGGTCGGGGACGTTCATGTCCCGCTCCCGGTCCCGGCGGCTGATCAGCATGGACAGGGCGGCCTCGTACACGTCCTTGCGGCCGTGCGGGAGATAGCCCCGCCGGTCGCGGTGGAGTGCGCAGATCAGGCCGCACATCAGGGGGTTGGTGGCCAGCCGGCCCAGGTCGGCCTGCGTCGCGACCGCGGTGAGGAGCTGTGCCTCGTACGCGTCGAGTTCGGCGGCGGATTCGGCCCCGTCGCGGGCGGCCTCGTGCCAGCGCTCGATGAAGGTGGCGGTCTCGGAGCGTCTCATGGCGGACAACGCCAGTTCGGTGAAACCCTCCTCCGTGAGCCAGTCCTGTCCGACGGCCGACGGGCGCGAGGTGACCAGCCAGCGGTTGCCGCCGTCGTACGTGTCGATGAGGTCCCGCAGCCAGCGGCGGGTCCGCTCGCGCTCGGGCTCGGGAATCTCGTCGATGCCGTCCACCAGGACCAGTCCCCGCCCGGCGGTGAGCACCCGGTGCTCCCAGCCGGCGGGCTGGGAGCCGGCGAGGGGGCAGCCGATCGCGGCGAGGAAGTCCTTGGGGGCCGGCAGCCGTTCGCCGTGGCGGGTGAGGGTGCGCAGGGGGAGCACGAAGGGGATCCGGTTGCGGAGGTACGCGGGCCGGTCCGTCCGGTCCTGCTGCGCGGCGGTGACCGCCAGCCACTGGACGAGCGTGGTCTTCCCGGAACCGGCCTCGCCCCGCAGGAGGACGCGGGGGGTGCGGGACAGCGCCTGATCGGCGGGCTGGGGTTCCAGGGTCCGCTGCACCGCGAGGAAGTCCTCCGCGGTCTCGTAGGCCTCCCAGGAGACCCCTGGCCGCCCCAGCGGGGCCGCCTCCAGGCTCAGGTACGCCACGTCCAGCGGCCAGCGCGTCGGCGAGTTGCTCAGGTCGATGCCGTAGATGGTGAGCTTGGAGTGCTTCTTCGCCACGTACGGGAGGTACGTCGCCTCGAACGCGGCGTCCGCTGCGTCGGGGAGCGGGGTCCTGCGGATCAACTCGTCCGTCTTGCGCGTGAGTTCGTCAACGGCACGCGTCTGGCCGACCAGGGCGTGCGCCGTGAAGGTCTTGCGCTGGGTGAAGAACTCCAGGATGTGCAGGGAGGCGACCGCGAGCAGGTCCTCGTAGAAGTGCGTGGCGTCGGCGGAGAGGTGGCGCTCCGGGCGGTCGGCCGCGCGGCGCAGTTCGCGGGCGAAGGACTCCGGGCCGAGGCGGACGGCGTCGACGTCCGTGATCGTGAGGTCGCCGAGGGCGTGCAGGGTCGCGGCCAGGGCGTCGGTGACGGCGTTCTCCTCGTCCGCCGGGATCCGGCGTTCGCCCGTGCCCAGGGCCTGCCGGACGAGGGTGGCGGCCAGGGTGCGCACGTCGGATTCGGTGAGGGTGCGCTTCTCGCCCTTGAACGAGACGTACCCGGAGAGCCGGACCGGCTTGTCGACCAGCCCCGCCCCGGGGGCGTCGGTGACGAAGAACTTCCTGACGAGCGGACCGATCACGGCCGTCGCCAACTTGAGCCCCATGGCTGTGGGTTCCACGTGTGCCCCCCCCGTAGAGCTGTGCCGGTGCCGCCCGACGCGATTCTAGAGTGCGCCCGGCTCGGACCGGCGGGGGAGCGGGCTACGGCATCATGGCCCGTGGGACGGGTGAGGGGGGTTCGCGGTGGCACGGGACGAGACGCGCGGCAGTGTCGTGGTGGCCGGGCGGTACCGCCTGGAAGGCCGGCTGGGCCGGGGCGGGATGGGCACCGTGTGGCGGGCCACCGACGAACTGCTCGGGCGTCCGGTCGCCGTCAAGGAACTGCACGTGGGCGAGGGTGACGGGGACGGTGTGGCCGCGGGGGCGCTGCGCGAGGCGCGGGCCGTGGCGCAGGTGCGCCACCCCCATGTCGTCGTCGTCCACGACGTCGTCGAACACGACGGCCGCCCCTGCATCGTCATGGAACTGGTGGACGGCGGTTCCCTCGCCGACCTGGTCTCCGCCGGGAAGACCCTCACTCCGGTCGAGACCGCGCGGACCGCACTCGCCCTGCTCGGCGCCCTGACCGCGGCGCACGGCCGGGGGGTGCTCCACCGGGACGTGAAGCCGGCCAACGTCCTCATGGAGGCGGGGACCGGCCGGGTGGTGCTCACCGACTTCGGCATCGCCCGGTTCTCCGGCGCCACCACCATCAGCCAGACGGGCGCCTTCGTCGGCTCGCCCGAGTACACCGCTCCCGAGCGGATGCGGGGCGCCGAAGCCGGGCCGGCCGCCGACCTGTGGTCGCTCGGCACGCTCATGTGCACCGCGCTGACCGGGGAATCCCCCTTCCGCCGCGATTCGCTCGGCGGCGTCCTGCACGCCGTCGTATCCGGGGAGATCCGGCCGCCCGCCCAGGCCGGGCCGCTCCTGCCGGTCATCCGGGGGCTGCTGGAACGCGACCCGGAGCGGAGGATGGCGGCGGCCGAGGCGGACCGGCTGTTGTCGGCGTACCTGGCGGGCGGCGGTCCGGTCGGCTCGGTCGGTCCGGCCGGGCGGACGGCCGTACCCGTAGAGGGACGTGCGGACGCGGGCCGTGGGTCTGATTCCGTCGAGCGCGGGCCCGCACCGGCGGACCGGGTGCCCCCGCACGCCGGTGGTACGCCCGCGTCCGTGCCCGCGGACGGCTCCGCCCCCGCCGCCGGATCCACGCCCGCGCCGGAGCCCGAGGGGCTGACGGCCCCTGCCGTGGCCCCGCGCCCGACGGCCAGGCAGCGGGTCGCCACCCGGCGGGGCCTCGGCCTCGGGGTGGCCGCGGCCGTCGTCGCCCTGGTGGCGGGCGGGGTGGTGGTGGGCGCCGGCCCGCTGGGCTCGCTGTTCGGAGTGGTGGAGGAGGGGCGGGGGACACCGAGCGCGCCGTCGGCGGCCGGTGGCTCCGCGAGCCCGCCCGTGACTCCGGGCGGCGGTGGTGTCGCGGGGAGCCCGGCCGGCTCCACCCCGAGTCCCGTGGGTGTGGCCCCGGGCGGCGGGGCGCCCGCCGGATACCGGACCTTCGCCGACCCGCAGGGCTTCGCCATCGCCGTGCCCGAGGGGTACCAGCGGGCCACCGACGACCAGCGGGTCTTCTACGTCTCCCCGGACGGGGCCTTCCGCGTCGGGATCCGGGTGAAGATGCCGGTGCCCGGCGGTCCCCTCGGCGTGATGCGGCAGGCCCACGCGAAGGGCCCGGACACCAACGCCGGTTACCGAGACGGCACGGTCGTCCCCACGACGCACCACGAACTCCCGGCGGCGCTCTGGGAGTTCACCTGGAACGGCTTCGACCCGGCCGAAGGCCCCCGGCACACCTACGACCTCTGCTGGGACCAGAACGGCCGGATGTACGACATCTGGGTCTCCGCACCGGTGGACGAACTCGCCGCGGCCAAACGGCACTTCGACACCGCCGTGGCAACCTTCGTCCCCGGCGCACCCGGCTCCGTCACCCCCTGATCCCGTCGCCCCCGACCCCGACCCCGACCCCGACCCCTCGGCCCCTCCCCGGTCAGGTGCGCAGTACCACCAGCCCGTCCTGCCCGTGGGCCGTCCGCAGGCTGCCCGGGAGCAGCGGGGCGTAGGTGCGCGGGAGCGCCAGCCCGGGGGCTCCGTCGCCCTGCGGGGCCTCGAAGAGGTACGCCGCCTCGGAGGCGCTGTCGCTGACCAGGTGCGGCCCCTCCGCCCCGCCGGTGGCCCGCGTGAGCGGGGTCCGGAAGACGCTGCGCAACTGGCGCAGGGTCTCCGCCGTGACCGGCACGGGCAGCTGCTGCGGCTCCGGCTCCGGCCGCGGCTGCGGGCCGTCGGCGCGGCTGTCCCCCGCCGCCTTCTCCGCAGCGCCCGCACCGTCCGTCCCGTCCGGCGGGATCGCCCCCGCCAGCAGCAGCGCCAGGAGCACCGGGACCGCCTTCAGCCGGAGCGCCTCCGTGGCCCGGCCCAGCCGGTGCGCGTGCCCGCCGGGCAGCGACAGCGCGAGGCTGCCCGCCGCGTCGCCGAGCGCCAGGGGGACCGCCGCGCACACCACGCCGGGGGCGTACTCGCGCAGGTCGAAGACGGGGGCCCCCGGGGCCACCGCGTCGAGCGCGCTGAACAGGGCCCGGCTGTCGGTGATGGTCCGCTCGGTGAGCCGGGCGGGCCGGTGCCGGGCCACGTGGTCGGCGCGGCCGTCGTGGTCGAGCTGGCTCAGCAGGCACTTGCCCACCGCACTGGCGTGCGCGGCGTCCCGGAAGTCCACCCACTCCCGCACCGGCGGGGCGCCGGGCCCGTCCGCCATCTGGGTGATCCGGACCTCCCCCTCCGCGTACCGGCTCAGGTACACGGCCGCACCCGCGCTGTCCCGCGCCAGGGCCAGCGTGCGCTGCAACTGGCCCGCCAGTCCCCGGCCGCCCGGGGCGGCGAGCCGGTCGAGGGCCGGCCCCGGGGCGTAGACCCCGACGCCGGAGCGGTACGCGTACCCCTCCTCGCACAGCATCGACAGCAGCGGCCCGAGCTCCGCCTCGGCCAGGCCGGCCTCCCGTCCGAGCCGTCCGGCCCGGACGCCGAGCGGCCGCCGCTGCAGGACCCGTACGACGGCCAGCGCGCGCCGGGCGGCCGCCAGGGCCTCGCCGCCGCCGGGCTGGACCACGGTCCCGCGGGCCGCAGCCGTCAGCGCGGGGTGGCGCAGCGGGCCCGAACCCAGTCGGCCCGCCCCCGGCGGTGGCTTCGGAGCGGCCGGCGGCCGGAACGTGTCCAGCGCCCGGGACACCCCGGGCCTGGGCAGCGGCACCGGGCCCAGGTCGGGGTCGTCGAGCTGGTCGACGTAGCGCAGGACGGCGGCCTGCGCGCACAGTTGGACCTCGCGCAGCTCCCGGCGCCCGCTGGGCCGGAAGCGACGGTGGCTCAACTCCCGGGCCCAGAAGCGGGCGTCGTGGTGCTCGCCGCGCCGGGAGTGGTCGAGGAAGAGGCAGTACGCGGCGTGCGCGGTCCGGCTGCGTCCCGACCCGGCGGCGAACTGCCACCAGAACCGGGCCCCTTCGCGCAGTCCGGCCAGGTGCAGCAGGCAGCCGAAGACCACGGCTCCGGGCAGGTCGGCGTGGCCGCCGCTCTCGAAGGCGTCGAGCCGCTCCCGGGCCCCCGTGGCGCACACGGAGGCCAGACAGGCGGCCTTGAGGTCGCGCCCGGCCCGCTCGGAGTCCAGCGGCAGATCGCGCAGGGGGTCGCTCCAGCCGAGCGTGCGGCGCCGGGCGTGGGTTCCGCCGCGTCGGGGGGCCGGAGCGGGGAGCGGCTTCGACCCGGTGGCGGTGGTGGAGTCGGCGCCGCGCAGCAGCAGTCGGGCCTCCGCCGCGCCAAGGTCGTAGTGCGGATAGCGGTCGCGCACGCTCGCGCGGGCCAGGAACTGCTCCAGGGAGCGCGGGAGTCCGCCGTCCTCGCGACGGGTTCCGCGGCTCGTGCCCCGGTTCATGACTCGGCCGAGGTGTCGAGCAGGCGGGCGAGCCGGCGCTGGGCCTGGCCGAGCTGCGAGCGGACCGTGGCCTCGTCCACGCCCATGATGGCGGCGGCTTCGCCGGGGGTGCACTGGAGCCCGTACCGCAGCAGCACGGCGTCGCGCTGCCGTTCGGCGAGCCGGGAGACGGCGGAGTAGAAGCGGATGGTGTCGGTGAGCACCTCGTACTGGTCGGCTTCCGCGTGGGCCTCCTTGAGCGCTGCCTCGAACGCACTGGTGTCCATCGGCTCCGGCCAGGGGCTGCGGCGGAACTGGCGGTCTATCAGCCGCCGTTTGAGGACGGTCCACGCGTAGGCGTCGAGCCGGTCCATGTGCAGCATCCGCAGCCATTCGCACATGATCGAGTCGAAGGCGGCGTCGACCGCCTGCTCGGCCGCCGCGTCCGAGCCCAGCTGCAGGTACGCGAACCGCATGTAGGCCGGGCGCCGATCGGCGTGGAAGGCCCAGTACGACAGGCGCGCCGTCGCATTCCACTGGCTCATGGGCGCCGGCCGCCGTCGCCGGCTCGGCAGACCCACGGCTCCGCCGCCGGACTCCTCCGGAAGACCGCTGCCATCGCTCACCGCTCCACCCCATCCCGTGTGCGGGGCAAGGAAATCAGCGCGGGCGCACTCGGAGGGCGCAGAGACGAAAGCTGGAAGAATTACGTTCGGTGATGATCGCGCGTTGATCGATGTCGATCGCACATGCCCCCAACCAGCGCAAACGCATATGCCGTTCTCCTGTGCGTTCGTTTGGCGCCCCGCTGGAGAGCACGGCGTGTGACCATCCCAAGATTCACTCGTTTGTCGGAGAGTGGGCACAACACAGCGATTCGGCTCCACCGCCGTGGAGCAGGCAGAGGCAGTCCTCGTCGAGCACTACCCCCAGCTGGTGCGGCTCGCCTACGTGACGCTCCCGGTCACGCTCGGCCGCCATACCCGGGTCCTCCTCGCGCACAAGGCGGTCCAACGGGCCCTGCCGCGCGGCGGTCTCGGCAGTGCACAGACGGCCCCGGCCGGTCCCGACGGGCCGGGCGGGCCCCTGGCCCAGGTGCGCGTACGGGTCCTGCGCGCGAGCCTCGCTCCGACCGGCCGGGCCCGCCTCGCCGCGGCCGGGCTCGGGTGGCCGCCCGTGCCGCCCTTCGTCTGGGGGCTGCGGCTGTGGCCCCCGGCGGGCGGGATCGACGAGCCGGCCCGGGTACTGGGTACGGCGCCGGGGCCGGTCCGGGCGGCGTTCGTCCTGCACGGCATGGACGGCCTGCCCGAGGAGGCGGTGGCCCGGCTCCTCGGCGCGGCGGGGGTCTGCGATCCGGCGGACTCCGTGCGGGAGGCGCTGGCCGCTTGGCGGGAGTGGGCGGGCGGAGCCCCCGGACCCCTGGGCGCGGGTACGGGACCGGGACCGTGGCCGGGCCCGGCGCCTGTCGCAGGCCCCGGCTCCGCCCCCCGGACCGGGCCCGGGGCCCGGGTGGGGGAGGGCGGCGGGGAAACGCTCCTGCGAGGGGCGGGCGGCGCCAGGTTCGATGCCGCCGTGGTCAGCGCCCGGCCCACCGACCTGCTGCGGCGCCGCCGCCGCACCCGGGCGGGCTGGACCGCCGCGGTCGCGCTGGCCCTGGCCGCCGGGATCCTCGCCGCCGACGGGTCGCCGCCCCGCCCCGAGGCGTCGCCGCTCGCCGGACCGGCCGCCGCCGGGGCGCTGGACCCCGCCCGGCTGGTCCGGGTGCCCGCCGAGGCCTGGTCTGACACCGCCCGCGTCGACTTCACCGCCTGGCCCGCGCGCGGTGCCCGTACCGCCGACCGGGGTCTGCTCGCCCGCGCCCTGGGGGCCTGGGCTGCCCGGCCCCGGGAGGTGGCGGTGACGGCTGCGCCGGGGACGGCCACCGACGCCCCGCTGCGCGCACCGCACCTGCTGTACGCGGGGGACGTCGCCGGGCGGGCGGTCGTGCTGCTGCTCGACGGGGACCGGGTGGTCCGCTACGGCGAATCGGCGGACGCCACCGCCGGGCCGCGCGGCAGGGAGCTCGCCTTCGCCCGTACCGACGAGGCGAACGTGACCACCGCCGCCGCACTGACCCTGAGCCGCTCCCCGGCGAGCGGGAACGGCAGCGGGAGCGGGAGCGACAGCACGGACGGGGGCCGGGCCCGGTACCTGCTCGCGCCGTGGATCGCCCGGGCCGGCACCCGCGACCTGCTCCGGACGGGGGAGGGGACCACACCCCTGGCCGTCGCCCCCGACGGGGTCACCGAGGAGACGGCCGTGCCCCGCACGGGCGGCGCCGATGCCTCCGGCGCCTGCGGCGCGTGGCCCGTGCTGGAGCTGACCTCCTCCGCCCGCATCGTGGAGAAGCACGCCTTCCTCCTCGCCGACCTGGGCGCGCTGACCCCCGTACACCTGACCTACACACCGCTGCCCGACGGTCCGGGCGCGGTGGCGGCACGCCAGCCGCGCGAGGCCACCGGCGCGGCCGCGCGGGCGGCGTGGGCGCCGGTCGCCTGCCGGCTGCGGGAGTACCGGGACGGCGGGGTACGGGCCGTCAACATCTGGGACTTCGCCGGCTCCGAACTCCCCGACGGCGCGGGCCGGGCCGTCTGGACCTGCACCCGGGCCTCCGGCTGGGCCGGCCCGGGGGACGTCCTGGTCCAGCTGCGCCTGCCCGCCGGGGCTCCGCAGGACGTGGCGCGCTCCCGCGAGACCGCGGCGTGCGGACGGTTCGGACAGCACCTGCTCGCCGGCACCCGGTGGAAGTCGCCGGCCGGCCGCTGGTACCTGCTGGCGGCCGGCAGCCGCGAGGTCGCGGGCATCACGGCGGCCGGCGCCGTCCGCGCGGAGGTCGCCGGCCGGACCCTGGCGGTCCCCGTCGCCGGGCCGCAGGGCCCCGCGGCCACCCTGACGGGCAGGCTCGCGAGCGGGGTCCGGATCACCGCGATCGACGGCGCCCGGGGCGGCCGCGACTGACCGTCCGCCGCGGTGTCCCACCGCGGTGGACGGCGGTTCGGCCGCTGCCCGGCCCGCTGTACCATGGCCGCAGCGCGAGGGCCGTGACGGAGAGGTCACAGTCCTCGCTTTTGCGTTGCACCCCTCAGTTCTGCGCTGTACCCCCAGTCCACCCCGAAGAAATGCGGCGCGTGGCGTTTCGGCGGTTCGATACGATGAACCGCACGTCACGTCGTACCTGCATATACGAAATGGAGCATCCGAGGATGGCTCGACACCTGATCACCAGCGCGCTTCCCTACATCAACGGGATCAAGCACCTGGGCAACATGGTCGGGTCGATGCTTCCGGCGGATGTGTACTCCCGGTACCTCCGCCAGCGCGGCCACGACGTCCTCTACATCTGCGCCACCGACGAGCACGGCACCCCCGCCGAGCTCGCCGCGAAGGCCGCCGGTCTCTCGGTCGCCGAGTTCTGCGCGCAGGCCCACGACGCCCAGAAGGCGGTCTACGACGGCTTCGAGCTGTCCTTCGACTACTTCGGCCGCAGCTCCTCGGCGGAGAACCGCGAGATCACCCAGCACTTCGCGCGCCAGCTGGAGAAGAACGGCTTCATCGAGGAGCGCGCGATCCGGCAGGTCTACTCGCCGGTCGACGGCCGCTTCCTGCCGGACCGCTACGTGGAGGGCACCTGCCCGCACTGCGGTTACGACAAGGCCCGCGGCGACCAGTGCGAGAACTGCACCCGCGTCCTGGACCCCACGGACCTGATCGAGCCCCGCTCGGCGATCTCCGGCTCCACCGAGCTGGAGGTCCGCGAGACCAAGCACCTGTTCCTCCTCCAGTCCAAGCTCCAGCACGAGGTCGAGGCCTGGGTCGCGGAGCACGAGGAGGAGTGGCCGCAGCTCGCGTCCTCCATCGCCCGCAAGTGGCTGACCGAGGGCCTGCACGACCGCGCCATCACGCGTGACCTCGACTGGGGCGTCCCGGTCCCGGCCGACACGTGGCCCGAGCTGGCCGCCGACGGCAAGGTGTTCTACGTCTGGTTCGACGCCCCGATCGAGTACATCGCCTCCACCAAGGAGTGGTCGGACGCCGACCCGGCGAACCGCGACTACAAGTCCTGGTGGTACGAGGCCGAGGATGTCCGCTACACCCAGTTCATGGCCAAGGACAACGTCCCGTTCCACACGGTGATGTTCCCCGCCACCGAGCTCGGCACCCGCGAGCCCTGGAAGAAGGTCGACTACGTCAAGGCCTTCAACTGGCTGACGTACTACGGCGGCAAGTTCTCCACCTCGCAGAAGCGCGGCGTCTTCACGGACCAGGCGCTGGAGATCCTCCCGGCCGACTTCTGGCGCTACTTCCTCATCGCCAACGCGCCCGAGTCCGACGACTCCTCCTTCACGTGGGAGCACTTCGCCACCACGGTGAACAAGGACCTCGGCGGCACCCTCGGCAACTTCGTCAACCGCGTCCTGACCTTCTCCCGCAAGAAGTTCGGCGACGAGGTCCCGGCCGGCAGCCCCGCGGGCGAGGCCGAGGCCAAGCTGGGCGCGCAGATCGCCGAACTGCTGGCCGAGTACGAGGGCCACATGGACGCGCTCCAGTACCGCAAGGCCGCCGCCGCGCTGCGCGCCCTGTGGTCCGCCGGAAACGCCTACCTCGACGAGAAGGCCCCCTGGACGGAGGTCAAGACCGACCTGGAGGGCGCGGCGCTCAGCCTGCGCACCGCGATGAACCTCATCCACCTCTACTCGGTGGTCTCCGAGCCGTTCATCCCGGCCTCGGCGCGCGCCATGCGCTCCGCCTTCGACCTCGCCGACGACACGGCCACCTGGATCACCCCGGAGCAGGCCGCGTCCCTCGACGCGGTGCCGGCGGGTACCCCGTTCACGGTTCCGCCGGTGCTCTTCCCGCGGGTCACCGAGGACGACCTGGAGTCCTACCGCGAGCGCTTCGGCGGCAACCCCGAGGCCTGAGCCGCAGGGGCCCCCGGGACACCGGGGCGCCAGGGCATCAACTGACGCAGGGGCGCGACCCGTCGGGGTCGCGCCCCTGCGCGCGTTCCGCGCGGCCGGCGCCGGCGCGGGCGCCGTCACATCGCGGCGCCCAGGGCCAGGAACCCGCAGATCAGCACGAAGAGGATGCCGAGCAACGGCCAGACGAAGCGCAGGTACTTGTCGTAGCCGACCTTGGCCAGTGCGACACCGCCGATGGTGACGGCGGTGGTGGGTACCCAGAGGTTCATCCAGCCGCTCGCCGACTGCCAGGCCGTCACCATCAGCGCGCGGGAGACGCCCGCGAAGTCGGCGAGCGGGGCCAGGATCGGCATGGTGAGCGTCGCGTGCCCGGAGGTGGAGGGGATCAGGAAGGCGAGCGGGAGGTTCACGAGGAAGACGATGATCGCGAAGACCCCGGACGAGGTCCCCTTCACCACGCCCTCGATGGAGTGCAGCACGGTGTCGGTGATCTTCGAGTTGTTCATGATGACCGTGACCCCGCGCGCCAGCATGATCACCAGGGCGGGCGAGATGAAGTCCGCGGCGCCCTGGATGATCGTGGAGCTGAGCTTGGCCTCGCCCATCCGGGCGACCAGCCCGATCAGCACGGCCGCGCAGATGAACAGCGCCGCCAACTGGGCGAAGGACCAGTCCAGTTCCCAGGCGTACGGAGTCGCGTCCGCGTCGCCGGTGAGCGCGCTCGACCAGGGCACCACCGAGAAGATCATGAAGGCGAAGACGAGCACCAGCAGGACCAGGACGACCTTGTGCAGCCCGGTCAGCTCCGGTTCCGCCTCCTCGTCGCCGGTGGCCTTCTGCTCCCGGTCCCCGGGCAGGAACCCGCAGATCGACTTGGCGGGGTCCTTCTGGACCCGCCGCGCGTACCGGATCACGTAGAGCACGGTCACGGTGGTCAGCACGATCCACATCAGGAACCGCAGCCCGATCCCGTCGCCGAGCGAGATGCCGGCCGCCGAGGAGGCCACACCGGTCGCGAACGGGTTCACCGTAGAGCAGAGCACGCCGACGCCCGCCCCGAGGATGGCGGCGCCGACGGCGACCAGCCGGTCGTAGCCGAGGGCCAGCATCATCGGCACCAGCAGACCGTAGAAGCCGAGGGTCTCCTCGGCGAAGCCTTCCACGGTGCCCAGGACCGAGAAGACCACCATCACGGCGGCGATCAGCAGCGCCCCGCGGTTGCGCAGCCGGTGGGCGAGGCGGGCGATGCCGCGGTCCAGGGCCCCGGTGGCGAACACGACGGTGATGAAGGCGCCGATCGCGAGCACGAAGAGGAACACGCCCGCGCTGCCGTACAGATCACCGCTGAAGGTGGGACCGACCTCGCCGGTCTTGGGGTCCTGGAGGCCGTAGAGCCCGTTGACGGGGGAGAGGAACAGGTCGTTCAGGCGGTCGGTGAAGCTCTGGGTGCCCTCGACCCGGTGGTAGGTGCCGGAGACGGGCGCGCCGCTGTCGTTGCGGTCGTACTCGCCGGCCGGGACGAGGAAGGCCAGCAGCCAGATCGCGACGGTGACGCCGGCCAGGATGGTCAGCGCGCTGGGGAAGGAGAACTTCCGCGCAGGCGGCGGTTCCTCCGGCGGAGTCTGCACGGCCGGGATCTGGGGCGGGGCCGGGGGCGGGGGAGTCGTGGTCACCGTGCGCCTCCCGGGGACCGGGGGTCCTGTGGCGCGCGGAAGTCCGCGGCGTACTCCCGGACGAAGGCGGCCATCGCCACCACCGTGTTGCGGACCTCCGACAGCAGCACCCGCTCGTTCGGCGCGTGCAGGTTGCACATGCTGTCCTGCGCGCCGAACAGCAGCACCTCCGCGCCCGGAGCCGCCCTCGCGAGGCCGTTCACCAGCGGGATGGAGCCGCCCGTGGCCACGTACGAGGCCTCCGTGCCCCAGGCCTCCTTCAGCGCGGTCAGCGCCGCCCGGTACGCCGGCCCGCCCGTCCGCGCCTCGAAGCCGGGGCCGGTGTCGCCCGGCGTGACGGTGAGCGGGATGCCGAAGGGGCGCTGTGCGCGCAGGTGCTCGACGAGCGCGGTCCGGGCCTCCTTCGCGTCCTGGAGCGGATGGAAGCGCAGGTTCAGCTTGGCCCGCGCGTACGGGACCACGGCGGAGGCGGCGCCCGCCACGTCCGGGGCGTCCAGCCCGATGACGGTGACGGCGGGCCCGCTCCACAGCCGCTCGCCGAGCGAGCCGGTGCCGATCAGCGGCAGCCCGTCCCGCACGGAGGCCAGCCGGCGGAACTCCTCCTCGGTGTACGTCGCTCCCTCCCAGGGATCGCGGCGCAGCCCGGGCACCGCCACGTCGCCGTGCTCGTCGTGCAGGGTGGCCAGCGCCCGCAGCAGGACCAGCAGGGCGTCGGGAGCGGCCCCGCCGAACTCCCCGCTGTGCCGGGCCTCCGCGAGGGTGCGCACCTCCACCATCACCTCGCAGGCCCCGCGCAGACCGGTGGTCAGGGTCGGGGTGCCGGGCCGCAGGTTGCCGAGGTCGGCGATGACCATCGCATCGCAGGCGAACCGCTCCGGATCGGTGGGCGGATAGTCGTCGAAGGGGCTGCCGTACTCCTCCTGTCCCTCGATCACCAGCTTGATCCCGACGGGCGGCCGGCCGCCGTAGACCCGGAGCATGCCCAGGTGCGCGATCACGTTCGACTTGTCGTCGGCGATGCCGCGCGCCCGCAGGGCGCCGGGGACGCCGGGGACGGGCGTGGGTTCGAAGGGCGGGGAGAGCCAGAGGGTCGGATTGCCGGCCGGCTGGACGTCGTAGTGCCCGTACAGCAGGACGGTCGGGGCGTCCGGGTGCGGGGGCGGGATCTCCCCGTAGACGACCGGAGCGGTGTCCGGGAGGTCGATCCGCTCGATGGTGGGGACGCCCGCCTCGCGCAGCAGGGAGACGAGCAGGTCGTGCGCCTCCTCGACGGGTTCCGGCGGGTAGCCGGGGAAGGCGACCGAGGGGATCGACGCGAGCCGTTCCAAGTCGGCCCGCAGGCCGTCCATCAGGGCGTCGACCTGTGCTTCGAGGGTCTGCGAGCCGTCCGCGTCCACCTGCCACCGTCCCTGTGCTCCCCGGGGCCGCCCCGCCGAGCTGCGGGATCGGGTTCTCCGATCATCGGCGCGGGGGGCGGGCCGCGCCGTGACGGAGTGAGCCGGACGGGTGAAGCACGGCCGCGGGCACGGGGGCGCGCGGGGGCGCGCCGGGGTGGTGGGCGCGGGCACGCCTGCCGGTGCGGGACCGGTGCGCAGTCGGTGCGTGAGCGGGACGGGCCGGGGGCGCCGTGGCCCGAAGTGGGCTGCCGAGGGCCGATCTTGACCCTGTCTGCCGCGTATCGAAGCACCGCCGTGATCGTTTCTTCAGATGGAGTCCTCATCCCTGCTGCGGAATCGGGAGAACGCGCGGTGACCGCTTGGCAGTACTTCGCCGGGGCCGGCCTGGTGGCGGCGCTCTGCCCGCTGCACGGTCACGTGGCGGTCGCCGGAGACGGCCACGGGCGCGGCGCCCGGGTCGACCTGTGTGTCCCCGCCGGGTCGGGGCCGCGGCCGTCCGTGCCGCCGCTGCTCCTGCCGCCGTCGGCTCCGGCCCCGGCCGTCCGGCCGACCGCCCGTGTGCTGCTGCCCGGCCCGGCCGCGCCGACGGTGCGCCACCCCGGGCGGGGGCCGCTCGCCCCCGCGCCGGCCGGCGTGGCGGCGGAGCCCGGGCCGGGGCCGACGGCGCAGGCAAGGCCTTCGGCGGCGCAGCCGCGGGCGGCCGCGGTGGAGCAGGCCGGGGTCGCGCAGGCGGCTCCGGGCGGAGCGGTGGCTCCGCACCGGGGCGCAGCGGGGGCCGGGGCGGCGGGGCGCTTCCACGTGCGCCCGTACCACTCCGCGGCCCTGGCGCGGCGCGGCCCGGACGGCATGTCGACCCTGATGCTCATGGTCGTCGTCACGACCCCGGCGGTGCTCGCGGCCGTCGCGCTGCGGCCCCGTTCCCGGAGCCGCGGCTAGCGCCACGCCGCCCCCACGTTCAGTCCGCTCATCTCGACCTACGGAGAACCCTCGTGTCCGAATGGCTGGTCCTGGCCATCGCCATGGCGCTCGTCTGCGCCCTCGTCCTCGCCTTCACCGCGATCCGGCACCGCCGGGTCGCCGCCGACGAGGACACCAGCGAAACCCCCGACGTCCTCGAGTACATGGTGATGATGGTCGGCGTGGTCTACGCGATCGTGCTCGGCCTGGCCATCGCGGGCGTCTGGGAGGCGCGCGGCGCCGCCGAGGACAGCGTGCGCCGCGAGGCCCAGTCCCTGTACGAGGTCACCCAGCGGGCCGACGTCTACCCGGCCGCCGTGCGCGACCGGATCCGCGGCGAGGTCAACGCGTACGTGTCCCACACCGTCAGCGTGGACTGGCCGCGGCTGACCTCCGGGACCCCGGTGTCCGCGGAGGGCGGCGAACTGCTCGGCAAGCTGCGCAGCGACGTCACCCACCAGAGCCCGGGCAACGAGCTGCAGGCCCAGGCCTACCAGCCGCTGCTGGACCACATCGCGGCCGCCGACGACGCCCGCCACGAGCGGACGCAGAGCGACGAGTCCACCCTGCCGGGGGTGGTCTGGCTGGGGCTGGTCGCGGGCGGGCTGGTCACCGTCGGGCTGATCTTCACCCTGCAGATCCGGCGTTCGGGGCGGGAGCTGCTGCTGGCGGGGCTCTTCAGCGCGCTGATCGTGTTCCTGCTGTTCATGGTGTGGAGCTTCGACGCGCCCTTCGGCCGGGACGGGATCGACTCGGCGGCGCCGTTCCAGGACCTGTTCCCGTCGCTGAGCCTGGCCGCCGGGAGCTGATCGCCGGGCCGGCCGGAGCGGCCGGCCCGGACCGGTTCAGCTCCCCGACAGGGACGACTGCCGTCGGCATTCGGCCACCACGCGGGAGTTGCGCAGCGCGTGCGAGATCCGCACGAGGTCGCGGGGACCGTCGCCGGGCGGCGGGGCGACCTCGTCGCTGGCCCCGATGACCCGCCCCTCCGGGTCGGCCGCCCGGGCGCGCACGGCGGCCGCGACCATGGCCGCGTCGGCGACGGCCCGCGCGGTCTCCTCGTCGGCGCCGGCGGCGAGGGCCCGCGCGAGGGCGTCGTCCCGGTGGGACGGGTCGAAGTACGGGCCGAGGTGCAGGAAGCCGTCGTGGATGTCGGACTCGCGCTGGATCACGCGGATGTCGGCGGCGGACCACCAGGACATCTTGACCCCGGCCGGGGTCTCGGGCGCGGAGACCCGGAGCTCGTGCCACAGCGGGCCGAGCCGCCAGTAGGTGGACCAGTGTCCCCAGCTGTCCGAAAGGCGCTGGCAGAGCAGGGGCACGACGAAGCCGACCGCGCTGACGAGCGCGCCCACGGCGGCGAGCGGCGGGGCCACGAAGGTGCTCAGGTCGTCGAGCCGGGGGCCGAGCCCCACCCAGCGCCCGATGACGGCGCTCATCTTGGCGGCGTCGTAGCTGAGGTTGAGGACGTAACCGATGACGATGATCACCAGGCCGGTCCTGAGCCAGCCGCGCACTTGGAGGGACCAGCGCCAGCACATGGCGACCATCACGAAGGCGGCCACGTTGTGGGCGAGCAGGTAGAGGCCGATCATCTGCCCCATGTACGGGGAGTTGGCGTAGTACGTGTCGAAGTCCCGGAGCCGTTCGACCGGGGCGTCGCCGAGGAGGAAGAGCACCATCAGGGTCACGGTGACCGTGCCGTAGCCGAGGATCCACCGTCGTGAGATCCGCCGGGTCTGCTCGGGCGGTCCGCCGCGCCAGTTCACGATCAGCACCAGGCAGGACGCGCTGAAGGCGCTCATCAGGCAGTAGACGAGCGGGGCCGAGAAGTTGGTGACGCCGGTCCAGCGATTGACCGCCACGATGGTGGGCGGAGCGGCGAAGGTGAAGACCGCCGCGGCCAGGATGAGCAGGGCACAGACCGATCGCAGCAGCGGTTCACGCCAGTCGTGCCGTAGGGCCGGCAGCTTGAAGACGAGTGCGATCGCCAGGGCCGCGGCCGGAATGTAGTAGTCCTTGCCGTTCAACGGTCGTTCCTGTGCCCCCGGTATCCGAGCGATGCCTCGATGCGGCCCGCCAGTTGGTCACGCTGTGCGGGCGCCCGGTGGCTCGCCGATCCGGCCAGCCAGGTGCGGCACTTGCTGCCCAGCAGCAGACCGAAGGTTTCCGCCTCGGTCTCCTCCTGGACGTCGGCGCGGGTGCGCGCGGCGACGCGCCGCACGGTCTCGCCGATGTCGGCCTCGTCCGTCAGCAGCCGGGCGGCGACGGCGGCGCCGTCGACGTGGTGGCTGCAGTGGCCGGCCTTCATGTGCCACAGCTCGTGCCCGAGGATCACCAGTTGGTGGTCCGGCGCGGTGCGTTCCTCGATGACCACCAGATCGCGGTCCGCCATGTCGAGCCACAGGCCGCTGGCCGTTCCCGGCGGGAACGAGGCCATCCGGAATTCCACCGGGCGGCCGCGGTGCTTGCTCATGCCCTCGCAGAGGGCGGCGTAGAGGTCTACGGGCTCCACGGGTGCGGTCAGGCTGATGCCTGCCACCAGCTCCCCGCACAACCGCCGCTGCTCTCTGCCTATGCTCACCGTTCTCCCCGTCGGCGCGGATCCGGATCAGGACTCAAGGATCAGACCCAGACTTTCGACTGGGTCAGGATTCGTTCGGTTTGACGCTTTCGAGGAGCATGTCCAGCCATTCGGTCACCTTGTCCCGGTGCTTGTCGCTGGGCAGTTGGGCGGCTCTCCAGGCGATGCCCCGTACGCCGTGGTTCTGGAGAAGTCTTGCCAGCGGATCGCCCGTCGAAGCGGCCGGAGCGGGTGCGGTTTCCCTGGCGCGCCCCGCGAAGTCCTGGAGCAGCTGTTGTTCGGTGCGCTGGAGGGCGTCCGTGAGCGCGTCCGCGTCGTGGGCGGTGAGGAATCCGGCGTGCACCCCGAAGAAGCGCTGGATCGCGTCACAGTGTTCCATGGTGGGCCGCCGGTCGCCGTTGATCAGGGCGCCGGCCTGCTGGCGCGACATGGCGGCGCCGTCGGCGATCTCCTGCTGCGTGTAGCGGCGGCCGTTGGGCTTGACGCGGGTGCGCCGCAGGAGGTCGAGGCGCTGGAGGAACCGGGTCTGGAGATCGGGCTCGCCGGCGGGCCGGCCGTCCAGCAGGCTCCGCACCACGTCGGCCGGGACGCCCGAAGCCTCGGAGAGGCGGCGCAGGTCGAAGACCTGGTTCCGGTCGCGGCCCAGCTTGCCCGCGAGTTCTGCGACTCGCGTGACGGTGGCTGCCAGGAGCGTGTTGGCCACCGCGACGGGAGCCGGGAAGCCGTCTGTCACCAGTGGTTCTCCTAGATCGCGCGAGGTCGGGGTGCGGGCACGTGGTCGGCCTCTGGAATCTATCCGCTCTCGGTCCGTACGGCTAGAACGTGCCACATCTGTGGCGGGAACGAGCTGCCTGGAGGCTGGAATTGCCACAATAGTTGACACTCGAATGAAGTCGGTAGCAGGATCGCCACACGGAAATGAAGATCCAGACCGTAAGGAAGAGGGGGAGCTCTCGGTGGCACATCTCGCAGCGGTGGGCCCGTCCGATGGCCTCGCCCACATCGGTGGCGAGCGCCTCGCGGGCGAGGAGTCCGCACGCGGCGCCGTGCGGTCGGAGCGACGCAAGGAGATTTTGCGCCAGCGCCGGGAGGAACTAGGGCTGAGCCAGGAGGACCTGGCGGCGCGATTGCGCATCAGCGTGCGCGCCTACGGCAACTGGGAGCGCGGCCTGGTCAAGGAGTGGACGGACCGCAAGCTCCTCGCCCTGGCCGAAGCCCTGGAAATGAGCGAGCGCCAGTGCTTCTGGCTCTTCCGGATCATGGTCGACCGTGACCCGCCGCCCACCTGGCGCGCGGCCGAGGACAGCCGGCTGCCGGACGATCCGGCGCAGCGCGACTACCTGTGCGACTACGCGGCCCTCATGGAGGCCGTGCCCTACCCGAGTTTCCTCGTGGACCACCGCTGGGACGTGGCCCTGACCAACTCGGCCTTCGATCGGCTCTTCCAGTCGGTGCGCCCGCACCCGACCGCCCTGCCGGACGACAACTTCCTGCGCTTCGTGCTGTTCCACCCGGACGCCGCCGCCGTGCTCGAGGACCACGAACCGGCCTGGTGCGTACCGCTGCTGGCCCGGTTCGCGACCGCGCTGGCCGCCGCCCCCGAGGACGAGGGGCTGCGCAGCATCCGTCAGGAGGTGGCCCGTGACCCGTTCATGGAGGCCGCCTACCGGTACGGAGTGCCGCACTGGCTGACGACCCACGGGGCGGAGGCCGCCGAACAGGACGGCGCCGTGCGCACCGTGCGCCACCCGGACCCGGGCTGGGGCCTGGTGCGCTGCCGGATGGTGGCGGAATCCGGCCCGATGCTCGACGGGATGGGACTGACCCGGATGACGCTGATCCTCTCGGCGCCGCAGGGCCTGCCGACGGGTCCGCTGCCGGGCGGTCCGGGCGCGCAGCAGCACCGGCCGCCGCGGCTCAGGGCCGTGCCGTCGCCGGTGTACTGACCCGGCGGGGGAGACTGGTGCCACGAAGCGTGGCACCGGAGCACTGCGAAGGGCGGTAAGGGCGTGCGGCTGACGATCCTCGGCGGAGGCGGATTCCGGGTACCGCTCGTCTACGGAGCCCTGCTCGGCGATCGTGCCGAGGGCAGGGTCTCGCACGTCACCCTCTACGACGAGGACTCCGGCCGGCTCCGCGCCATGGCACGGGTGCTCGCGGACCAGGCCGCCGGGATCGCGGACGCCCCGGCCGTCACGGCCACCACCGATCTCGACGAGGCACTGCGCGGCGCCGACTTCGTGTTTTCGGCCATTCGCGTCGGAGGGCTGGAGGGGCGGGCCGCCGACGAGCGGATCGCCCTCGCCGAGGGAGTGCTGGGCCAGGAGACGGTGGGCGCGGGCGGTATCGCCTACGGCCTGCGGACGGTGCCGGTGGCCCGCGAGATCGCGCGCAGGGTGGCCCGTACCGCCCCCGACGCATGGGTCATCAACTTCACCAACCCCGCAGGGGTGGTCACGGAAGCCATGGCCGAGGAGCTCGGGGACCGGGTCATCGGGATCTGCGATTCGCCCGTCGGGCTCGGGCGGCGGATCGCCCGGCTGCTCGGCGCCCGGCCCGAGGACGCCTGGATCGACTACGTCGGCCTCAACCACCTCGGCTGGGTGCGCGGGCTGCGGATCGGCGGCCGGGACGAACTCCCGCGACTGCTGGCCGACGCCGCGGCGCTGGAATCCTTCGAGGAGGGCCGGCTGTTCGGGGCCGAGTGGCTGCGCTCGCTGGGCGCGATCCCGAACGAGTACCTGCACTACTACTACTTCAACCGTGACACCGTACGGGCCTACCAGGAGGCCGAGCAGACCCGCGGGGCCTTCCTGCGCGACCAGCAGCGCGGCTTCTACGCCGAGGCCGGGCGGCCGGATCCGGCGCCCGGAGCCGCGCTGGCCGCCTGGGACCGGACCAGGGCCGAGCGCGAAGCCACGTACATGTCCGAGAACCGCGAGGTCGCGGGCGTCGGCGCGCGCGAGGAGAGCGACCTGGAGTCGGGCGGGTACGAGAAGGTGGCCCTCGCCCTGATGCGCGCCATCGCCCGGGACGAGCGCGCCACCCTGATCCTGAACGTCCGCAACCGCGGGACCCTGTCCGTGCTCGACGCCGAGGCCGTCATCGAGGTCCCCTGCCTGGTCGACGCCAACGGGGCCCACCCGGTCGCCGTCGATCCGCTGCCGCTGCACGCGGTGGGCCTGGTGACCTCGGTCAAGGCCGCCGAGCGCGAGGTCCTCGCCGCGGCGGCGAGCGGATCGCGCGCGGACGCGGTCAAGGCCTTCGCACTGCATCCGCTGGTGGACTCGGTCGGGGTGGCCAGGCGGCTGGTGACCGGGTACGCGGCGGAGCATCCGGGGCTGGGCTACCTGCGCTGACCCCCCGTTCACCTGCACCGACGGCCCTCGGGCCCCTCCCCGGATGGGCTAACGCCGCATGCGGCCGGGCGGGGTCGCTGTGAGAGTGCGAGGTGTGACCACAGCCGAAGGTGCAGCCCCCGCCCCGTCCGCCGCGGCACCGCCCGTCCTGGACCGGCGCTCGCGCAACATCGTGTTCGGCACGATCATGCTCGGCGTGCTGCTGGCGGCCCTGGACCAGACGATCGTGGGCACGGCGCTGCCCACGATCGTGGCGGACCTCGGCGGCGGCGACCACATGTCCTGGGTCGTGACCTCGTACCTGCTCACCGAGACGGTCGCGACCGTGCTCGTCGGCAAGTTCGGCGACCTCTTCGGCCGGAAACTGGTCTTCCAGGTCTCCGCCATCGTCTTCATCACCGGGTCCTTCCTGTGCGGCCTCGCCAGTAACATGACCCTGCTCATCGTGTGGCGCGGCATCCAGGGCATCGGCGCCGGCGGGCTGATGGTCACAGCGATGGCCCTCATCGCCGATGTGGTCCCCCTGCGCGAACGCGGCAAGTACCAGGGCGCGATCGGCGCCGTCTTCGGCGTCGCCACGGTCATCGGACCCCTGCTCGGCGGACTCTTCACCGACCACCTGACCTGGCGCTGGGCGTTCTACGTCAACGTGCCGATCGCGATCCTGGTCGTGGTGGCCGCCGCGCGGACGATCCCCTCCGTGCGCGCCGTGGGCAAGCCGGTCATCGACTACCTGGGCATCGCCATGGTCGCCATCGGCGCGAGCGCGCTGATCCTGGCCACGAGCCTGGGCGGGAACGAGTACGCCTGGGGCTCGCCGCTCATCGTCGGGCTCTTCGCCGGCGGAGCCGTGGCACTGGCGCTGTTCTGCCTCGTGGAGATGCGCGCGGCGCAGCCGATGCTGCCGATGCGGCTGTTCCGCAACCCCGTCTTCTCGGTCTGCTCCGTCCTCAGCTTCGTCGTCGGCTTCGCGATGCTCGGCGCGATGACCTTCCTGCCCACGTACCTGCAGTACGTGGACGGGGACTCGGCCACCGTCTCGGGCGTACGGACGCTGCCGCTGGTCATCGGCCTGCTGATCGCATCGGTCTTCAGCGGCAACGTCACGAGCAAGACCGGGCACTACCGGATCTTCCCGATCGTGGGCTGCGCCGTGATGGGCGTCGGGCTCTACCTGCTGTCGCGGATGGGACCGGAGTCCAACGCCTGGCTGGAATCGCTGTACATGTTCGTCCTCGGCACCGGCATCGGCCTGTGCATGCAGGTGCTGACCATCGCCGTGCAGAACACCGTGGACTACGCCGACCTCGGCACCGCGACCTCGGGCGTCACCTTCTTCCGTACGCTCGGCAGCGCCTTCGGGACCGCCGTCTTCGGCACGATCTACGCCAACACCCTCAAGCCCGCGCTGGCGAAGGGCGTGGCGGAGGCCGCGCGCGCCACCGGCGAGGACCCGCAGAAGCTGGGCGTGGCGGCGCAGAGCCCGCAGGGCGTGCACGGTCTGGATCCGGCGGCGGCCGGGCCGGTCATCAACGCGTACGCGGACACCCTGCACACCGTGTTCCTGTGGACCGTGCCGGTGGCGGTGGTCGGATTCGTCGTCGCACTGTTCCTCAAGCAGGTCAAGCTGCGCGACAGCGCACGGGCCGGTTCCACGGACATGGGCGACGGCTTCGGCTCGCCCGCCACGGCCTCCGGAGACTCGGCGAAGCTGCTGGAACTGGCGGTCGGCAAGCTGGTGCGGAACATGGGGCCGGAGACGGCGCGCGGGATCGTGAACTCCTCGGACACCCGGCTGGACATGGCGGGCGCGTGGGCGGTGATGCAGGTGGACCTGATGACCCGCACCGTCGGCTACGCGAGCCTGGGCCTCATCGCCGCGCGCCGGCACCTGCCCCCGGAGGTGCTGCTGCCGGTCTTCGAGCGGATGGTGGACGAGGGCTACATGACGGGGCAGAACGGCTTCTACACCCAGACCCCGGCGGGCGAGCGGGAGGCGGGCGTCATCTCGGCCGCGTGGGCGAAGTGGCTCGGCGACCAGCTGGAGAAGGACCGCGGCCGGCCGCGCAGCGCGGAGCTGCGGGCCGCGGCGGACGCGATCGCCAAGCGCCTGCTGGCGGAGGACCTCGGGGACGGGAACTTCGCCCCGCGCGCGATGGCCGGGCGGCCGTAGGGCGGATCGGGGAACTCCCCGGCAGGTGTGGACGTCTGGTGGGGAAAGGGGTTCTACGGGTGCGGGGGTGCGGGGGTGCCGGGATGCGGATCACGCTGGCTGAAGAGATCATGCTGCTGTCGCTGGACGACGAGTCCGGGTCGGTCAAGAAGCGGCAGGCCGTGGGCTGGGCCGTGGCGGGGGCCCTCCTGCTCGAACTCGTGCTCGCGGAGCGGGTGCGGGTCACGGGCAAGCACATGGCGCTGGTGGACACCTCGCCCACGGGGGAGGAACTGCTCGACGGCCGGATCGAGGCCATACGGACCTGGATGCGCGGCCGGACCGAGCGCCGGGTGACCGAATGGCTGACGCGGGACCAGGCCAGGGTCGTCGGCCCGGTCGTGGAGCGGCTGTGCGGGCGCGGAGTGGTCGTGGAGGAGCGGCGCAAGGCCCTCGGCATGTTCCCGGTGCGCCGTTATCCGGAGGCCGACGGCGCCGTCGAGCGCGAACTGCGCGAGCGGCTCGCCGCGGCGCTCCTCAAGGGCGCGGAGCCGGACGAACGCACCGCGGGGCTCATCGCGGTGATCCACGCGGTCGGCCTGCACGCCCTGGCCTTCCCCGACATCCCGCGCAAGGAGGCCTCCGCGCGCACGGCGGAGATCGCCGACGGGCAGTGGGCCACCGCGAGCATCCGCACCGCGCTGCGCGACATGCAGATGGCGATGGCCGCGATCACCGTGGCCACGACGACGGCGGCGACGTTCGGCTAGGCGTGCGGCCGTGTCGGCGGGGGCGTCGGGGGCGTCGGGTAGTCGTACGAGGGCACGTGCGGGAGGGTCCGGGTGAGATCGGGCCGCCACGCGCGCAGCGCCGCCGCGGACGGGGCGTAGAGGGCTGCCGGGATCTCCTCCGGGGCGAACCAGGACCAGCGGGCGATGTTGTGGGGCTCGGTGACCGTGGCGGCGCCTTCGGCGGACGAGGCGACGGCCGCCGCCGTCAGCCGGGTCGGGCCGGCTCCGGTACCGGCACCGGCTCCGGCATCGGCATCGGCTTCCGTGTCGCCGGCGAGCATGATCGACACGATCCGGATGTCCTCGGGCGCGGCCCGCAGCGAGGTCTCCTCGGCGAGTTCGCGGGCTGCGGCCCGCTCGAAGGACTCCCCGGGGTCGACCTTGCCGCCGGGCAGTTCCCAGCGCCCGTCGTGGGCCTGGCCCAGCAGCACCCGGCCCTCGCGGCCGACCACGATCACGCCGACTCCGATGACGGCGTGGGCGCGCGGGACGGCGCGTCCGGTGGCTTCGCCGGATTCTGTGCTCATGCGTGTCCTTCGATGAATCGGTGGTTCGGTGTGCCGGGGCTGCGTGCGGGGCGGCCCGGCTGTGACCCTACGTCCCGTCCGACCGTGCGGGGTTTCGGCCGGGCGCCGTTCGCGCAGGCTTCCGGCGGTCCGATCGTCGTACGGCGCATCGGTTCGTCGACGCGCCGGTCGGCCGGTTCGCCGGTCCGACCGGCTCAAGGGGGCTCCATGGCGCACGTGCTGGTTGTCGGCGGGGGCATAGGAGGGCCGGCCACCGCGCTGCTCGCGGCGCGCCGCGGGCACACGGTCGAGCTCTTCGAACGCGATCCGCGCGCCCCCGGCACCGCGCTCGACCGGGACTTCTTCGGCTGGCACCGGACCACGGTGCCCCAGGCGAACCAGCCGCACGTGCTGCTCGGGGCCGCGCGGGGGGTGCTGCGCGAGGAACTGCCCGACGTCCACGCCGAGATGCTCCGGCTCGGAGCCCGGGAGCGGAACGAGCTGGACTGGTTCGAGGTACGCCCTCCCGCGCGGCCCGGCGACGAGGACCTGGTGATGCTCCAGGCCCGGCGGATCGTGCTGGAGAGCGCGCTCGCCACGGCGGTACGGGCCGAACCGGGGGTGATCGCGCGGTACGGGGAGCCGGTGACCGGGCTGATCGCGGAGGGGGCTCCTCCGTCCGGAGTCAGAGTGACGGGAGTGACCACGGGGGCGGGGGTCTACGCGGGCGACCTCGTCGTGGACGCGGGCGGCCGGCGCGGCGGCTCCGAGCGGTGGCTGGCGGCGATCGGCTGCCGGCCGGGCGTCGTGGAGCGGCACCGTACGGGCCTCGCCTACTTCTGCCGCTGGTACCGGCTGCCCGAGGGCCGCGAGGAGGGGCCGCGGCGCCCCTGGGCGGTGACGGGCGGCAGCTTCGCCGGGTGCGCGGTCTTCCCGGCCGACAACCGGCTGTTCGCCGTGACGCTGTTCGTGCACACCGCGGACCCCACGCGGTCCGCGCTGCGGGATCCGGCCGTGTTCGAGGCCGCCGCGCGGTCCTTCCCGCCCGGCGAGGCCTGGCTGGGACTGGGCGCCGAGCCGCTGTCCGGGGTACTGGCCACGGGCGGCCTGGACAACCGCTGGAGCGCCCTCGTCGACGAGACGGGGCCGGTGGTGAGCGGGTTCGTGCCGGTCGGAGACTCCGCCACCCATACCAATCCGACGCTCGGACAGGGGACTTCGCTCACCCTGTGGGCCGCGCGCAGGGTGGCCCGTACGGCGCACCAGGACCCGGGATCGGTGCGGTTCGCCGCCGAGTACCACGCGTGGGCGGTGCGCACCCTCAAGCCGTGGTTCGACTTCCAGGTGGTCGCGGACGGGGCCATCGGGGAGCGGTTCGCGACCCGCGCCGGGCGCGCGGGAACGGCCCGCGAGGTGGCCGCGCTGTTCGACTGCGCGCTGGAGGACCCGGAGGTGATGCGGGCGCGCGCGAGGGTCAGGCACCTGGCCGATCCGCCGGAGCGGGCGTACGCGGACCCGGAGATCCGCGCCCGGGTGGCGCGCTGGCTGGCGGCCCGCCCCGACTACGCACCGAACTCCGCCGGCCCGAGCCGGGCGGAGTGGGAGGAGCTGACGGCCTAGGCCGTCTCTTTCGGATCTTGTCGGCCGAGTCCGCGGTGTCGGCGGAGGGCGCCGCCGCCCCGGAGGCGGGAGCGGCCGGCGCGCCGTCGCCGGCCCCGCGGGTCTCAGGTCTGCTTCGTGCTCAGGACCTCGGCGAGGTCGTAGCCGACGACCTCCTCCAGCTGGGCGTACGTGCAGCCCTGCGGCTCCCGGTCCGGCCGCATGCGGCGGAACTGCGCGGTGTGCCGGAACCGGTCGCCCTCCATGTGGTCGTACGCCACCTCGCAGACCCACTCGGGGCGCAGCGGCACCCAGGAGAGGTCCTTCTTTCCGGTCCAGCGGCTCTGGGCCCCCGGCAGGCGGGCGGTCTCGTGGGCGGACTCCTCGGCCCATGCGGCCCAGGGGTGCCCCGCGGGATCGGGCATCCGGAGCGGTTCGAGCTCGTCGATCAGCTCGGCGCGCCGCTTCATCGGGAAGGCGGCGCAGACGCCCACGTGCTGGAGCGTGCCGTGGGCGTCGTACAGGCCCAGGAGCAGCGATCCGACAATCGGACCGCTCTTGTGGAAACGGAAACCCGCGATGACGACGTCGGCCGTACGCTCGTGCTTGATCTTGAACATGAGGCGGGCGTCGGGCCGGTAGGGGAGATCGAGGGGTTTGGCGACGACCCCGTCGAGTCCGGCGCCCTCGAACCGTTCGAACCACTCCCGTGCGAGCGCGGGGTCGGTGGTCGCGGGCGCGAGGTGTACGGGGGGCCGCGCGGTGGAGAGGATGCGGGTCAGGGCGGCGCGACGGTCGGCGAGCGGGGTGTCGAGGAGGGCCTCGTCGCCCAGCGCGAGCAGATCGAAGGCCACGAACGAGGCCGGGGTCGTCTCGGCGAGCAGTTTCACCCGGGAGGCGGCGGGATGGATCCGCTCGCTGAGCCGGTCGAAATCGAGGCGCGCGCCCTGGATGACGACGATCTCGCCGTCGACGACGCAGCGGTCGGGCAGATTCTCCTTCAGCGCCGCCACCAGTTCGGGAAAGTACCTGGTCAGGCTTTTGCCGGTGCGGCTGCCGAGCTCGATCTCGTCCCCGTCCCGGTGGACGATCGCGCGGAAGCCGTCCCACTTGGCCTCGTACTGCATGCCCGGCGGGATCGCCGACACGGATTTGGCGAGCATCGGCTTCACGGGTGGCATGACCGGCAGATCCATGTCTCCGATTCTGGGGCGGTACGCCCGGACCCGCTCGGTGTGCGGGGCCGCGCGGGTCCGCCTACCGTGGCGCACATGGGTGCAGCGGGCAAAGCGATCGAGCTGGAGGCGGGCGGCCGGGCCGTCCGGCTGTCCAGCCCGGACAAGGTGTACTTTCCCGAGCGCGGCCTCACCAAGGGGGACGTGGCCGCCTACTACCTCGCGGTCGCGGACGGCATCACCCGCGCCCTGCGCAACCGGCCCACGACCCTGGAGCGGTTCCCGGACGGGGTGGAGGGCGAGTCCTTCTTCCAGAAGCGGGCTCCGAAGAACCTGCCCGACTGGATCCCCACCGCGCACATCGCCTTCCCGAGCGGACGCACCGCCGACGAGATCTGCCCGACCGAGCCGGCCGCCGTCCTGTGGGCCGCCAACCTGGGCTGCCTCACCTTCCACCCCTGGCCGGTCCGGCGGGACGACACCGACCGTCCCGACGAGCTGCGCATCGACCTCGACCCGCAGCCGGGCACCGACTACCACCACGCGGTCGCGGTCGCGCACGAGCTGCGCGGGCTCCTGGAGGAGTTGGGTCTGCGCGGCTGGCCCAAGACCTCGGGCGGCCGCGGCCTGCACGTGTTCGTGCCGATCGCACCGCGCTGGACCTTCACGGAGGTCCGCAGGTGCGCCATCGCGATCGGCCGGGACCTGGAGCGCCGGATGCCAGGGAAGGTCACCACCGCCTGGTGGAAGGAGGAGCGCGGCGAGCGGATCTTCGTCGACTACAACCAGACGGCGCGCGACCGCACCATCGCCTCCGCGTACTCCATCCGCCCGCGTCCGCATGCGCCCGTCTCCGCGCCGCTGCGCTGGGACGAGCTGGACGAGGCGGAGCCGCGCGACTTCGACATCGTGACGATGCCGGCCCGGTTCGCGGAACTGGGCGATCTGCACGCCGACATGGACGAGCACGCCTTCGCGCTGGACGCCGCGCTGGAACTGGCCGACCGCCACGAACACGACCACGGCCTGGGCGACATGCCGTACCCGCCGGACTACCCGAAGATGCCGGGCGAGCCCAAGCGGGTCCAGCCGAGCCGCGCGAAGCACGAGGACTGACCGCGATTCCTAGTGCGCCCGGGCCCGGGGGAGGAGGCGCAGGGCGGCGGCGAAGGCGGAGTCGCGGTGTGTGTCGAACTCCTCCTGGGTGAAGACCGGTGTGGTGACGTGGACCGGGATGCCCGGACCGTCGAAGGTCTTCCCGGTGCGGGTCAGGAACTGCTCGTTGGGCAGCCCGAGTTCCCAGCCGTTGGGCAGGGTGCGGCCGAGCACGTCGGAGAAGACCCCCTGGGTCGATTCACCGATGCGCACCGTCCGGCCGGGGCGCTCCATGAGGGCCTGGGTGAAGGTCTCGCCCGCGCTCACCGTGGAGCCACTTGTGAGTACGGCGACCGGTCCGGTGTAGCGGGGGCCGCGCGCGGGCTGGACGTACAGGGGCTGCGGACGGGTGAACCGGGTCGCGTCCTCGGGGTCGTTGCGCACGCGCTTGGCGTAGGCGAGGTACGGGCGGTCCGTGAGCCGGGCGGCCAGGCGCAGGCCGAGCTCGTCGGAGCCGCCGCCGTTGATCCGGAGGTCGATGACCAGTCCGCGCAGGCGGGCGGTGCGCTCTGCGGTGAAGACGCTCTCCAGTACACGGTCGAGCTCGGCGCTGTCGGAGGCGAAGTCCCCGCTCTCGGTGTAGCTGCCGAAGCCGGAGAGGCGCAGGTAGCCGCGGCCGTCGGGCAGGTCGGCGTAGGAGATCCGGCCCTGGGCGAACTCCTGCGGAGCGCGTCCGCCGAGGTCCACCTCCTGGATGTACGTCTTGATGCGGGCGTCGAGTCCGGGGCTGGGTGTCACGGTGCCCGGGCGGCCCTCGGCGAAGAACCGGTCACCGCCGAAGAGGTGGACGTGCGCGTCGTGCAGAGGGGCGAGCATCTCCTCGAAGACGGCGAAGAGTTCGTCCTCGGTGGTGCCCGCGTGCACCCGGGGTCGGTGGCTCGCGCGCACGGCGTTCCAGTCGACGCCCTTGGCGGCGAAGAAGGGGTAGTTCTCCGCGAAGGTCTGCCAGAACACGTCGAAGGTGGCGACCGGGTCGGCGGCCGGGCCGGGCTGCTGGGCCTCTCGGCACCGCTCCGGCAGGGCGGCGAGCCGGCGGGTCGCGCGGTCGCCGACCGAGCCCTCGTAGCGCACCGCGCCGGGCCGCACGGTGAGGACGTCCCCGTCCTCGGTGGCGTAGCGGAGGGCGGTGGCACTCCCGCCGCCCGCGACCCGTACCGCGCTCGTGCCGGGCAGGCAGCTGATCCCGGTGACCTGGTACTCCTGGAGCCGCCCGGACTCCACGCGGAGCACGGTGCCGTAGCCGTCGAGCTGCCAGATTCCGACCGCCCCGGCGGCCGGGCCCTCCGGGGTGCCGGATGCGGCGCCGGGTGAGGCGGTGGCGGCCGCGGCGGGGCCGGCGGTGCTCGCCACGAGGGCGAGGAGCAGCGCCGCCGCGGCCGCGCGCGTCTGCGTCCGCCTCCGTGTCCGTGTGTGCGGAGTGGTCATCGTGTCGTCCCCGTTCGCCGTTCTGTGTTGGTCGAAGTTCCTCGACTCGGACCAGGATCCGGGGCGGCCGGGGTAGGGGGACATCCGGCGGCCCACCCGCCCCTGGTGGGGCTGTCCCCCGGATCCTCCGGGGGCTGACCGGCGCGGACGGGTCATCAAAGTCCCTGATGGCGAAGGAAGTTCGTCCCGGTTTGTGAATCCACATCGTCTACCTTCGTCGATGGGGGCGGCCGCGCCCGGATGCCTGCCCACGTGATCTCTCCATAACAACACGAACGGTCGTGCTAATATTTTTCCATCATCCTGACCCGCCAGCTCCGTCTGGCCACTCTGAGGAGATCCGGAGAACCGGGCATGCACCCCATGGCTTCACTCCTGAGCACCACCCTCAACATCACCGCCCGGGTCGCCCCGGGCCCGGTCGGGCGGGTGGCCTTCGCGCTGTTCGTGCGGCCGCTCGGCCGGCCGAAGGTGAAGCCGGGCGAGGCCGGGGTCATGGCACGGGCCGTGACCGGGCGGCTCGTCGTGGACGGGATACCCGTGACCACGTACCGATGGGGCGACGGCGAGCGGCCGGTGCTCATCGTGCACGGCTGGACCTCGCGCGCCTCGCGCTTCGCTGCGTTCGTCGAGGCGCTGCTGGCCGAGGGCCGGACCGTGGTCTCCTTCGACGCACCCGGTCACGGCGCGTCCGGCGGCCGGGCCACCACCATCCTCCGGCAGCGCGAGATCATCCGCCGACTGCGGGCGCAGTACGGGGAGTTCTCGGGCGTCCTGGCCCACTCCTTCGGGGTGCTGTCCACCTTCTTCGCGCTGCGGGACGGGATCCCGGCCGACCGGATCGTCGGGATCGGATCCATCGCCGACTTCGGCTTCCTCACCGAGCGGTTCCGTGCGCTGCTGGGCGTGAACCAGGCCGTCGAGGACGCCATGCGGCGCCACATCCAGCTCCGGCTCTTCCCGGGCGAGCCCGGCATCTGGCCCCGCTTCGACGCGTGCCACCACCCCGAGGAGATCCCCGCGGAGATCCTGCTCGTGCACGACGCGGACGACGACACCGCGGCCCCCACCCAGTCCCGCGCCATCGCGGCGGCCTACGGGGAGCGGGCCCGACTGATCGAGACGAGCGGACTCGGCCACCGCCGCATCCTCCTCGACCCGGAAGTCGTCGCGGCCGCCGTCGAGTTCCTGAACGCACCCCCGTCGCAGACCCCTGCGCTGACCTCTGCTCAGACCCCTGCCCAGCCCCACTCGCAGACCCTCGCGCCGAGCCCGGCCGCCGAGAACGCAGGAGCCACCCGATGACCTCCACCCGTCCCGAACCCGGCGCACCCGCGCCCGTCGCCGCCTCGGCCTCCGCGCAAGCGTCCGCCGCGCCCGGCTCCCCTACCGTGCCTGCCCCCGCACCCGCCCCCGCCCCCGCATCCGGCCCCGGCGGCGGGCAGGTGCTCCTGCTGGCCAGCGCCGTCACCTTCCTCGCCTTCCTCGACTCCACCGTCGTCAACATCGCCTTCCCCGACCTGCGCCGGGCCTTCCCCGAGGTGTCGCTGGCCCGCCTGACCTGGGTCGTCAGCGCCTACGCCGTCCTGTTCGCCGCCCTGCTCGCCGCGGCCGGCCGGCTCGCGGACACCCTGGGCCGCCGGGCCCTGTTCCTCGGCTCGACCCTCGCCTTCACCCTGACCTCGCTCGCCGCCAGCGCGGCCCCCACCGCCGAGCTGCTCATCCTGGCCCGCGCCCTCCAGGGAGCGGCCGCCGCCGGGATGATCCCCGCCGCGCTGGGCCTCGTACTCGCCCACACGCCGCCCGCCCGCCGGGCCGCCGCCCTCGGAGCATGGTCCGCGGCGGGCGGACTGGCCGCCGCCGTCGGCCCGAGCATCGGCGGACTCCTCGTCGAGTGGTGGGACTGGCGCGCGATCTTCCTCATCAACGTCCCGCTCGGCCTCGCCGTCGGCTGGGTGGCCGCCCGCGTCCTCCCCAAGGAGCCGCGCACCGGCCGCCGGCTCCCCGACCCCGTCGGTACGACGGCCCTCGCGCTCGGCATCGGGGGAGTGGTGGCCGGGCTCTCCCAGGGCACGGAGTGGGGCTGGACCGACCCCAAGGTGCTCGTGCTGGTCATCGGCGGGGCCCTGGCGGGCACCCTCGCACTGCGCCGTTCGCGCAGTCACCCCGCCCCGGCCGTCGACCGGGACCTGTGGCGCGACCCGCTGTTCGCCCGTGCCAACATCGGGGCCCTGCTCTTCGGCGTCGCCATGTACGCGTGGCTGCTGATGGGCCCGTCCTACCTCGTCGAGCGCTGGGACTACTCGGCCCTGCAAGCCGGCGTCGGCGTCACGCCGGGCGCCCTCCTCGCCATGGCGGCCTCGCTCTTCGTGGGCCGTCGGGTTCCCCACCGCCTCCACGGGGCCGCCGTCACCGTCGGATCGCTGCTCTTCGCCGCCAACGCCCTGCTGCTGTGGGGGTGGGTCGCGGAGTCCACCTCGTACGTCCAGATCTTCCTGCCCGCCGCGCTCCTCGGAGGTCTCGGCATCGGAGCCGTGATGACCGCGCTCTCGACCACGGCCTCCGCCGGACTCCCGCCGCAGCGCTTCGCGGCCGGTACCGGCCTGCTGATGACGGCCCGCCAGCTCGGCGGGGCGCTCGGAGTCGCCGGTGCGGCGGCCCTGCTGACCGGGGGCGGCCCCCACGAGGACTGGCACGGGATCTTCTTGCTGATCGCGCTCGCCGCGCTCGCCGCGGCGGTCGCGGGAGCCACGATGCGGCTCAGCGGTCCGACGAAGCCGAAGCGGCCGGGAGACTGACGGCCGGTGCGTCGCCGACGGAGAAACCGGCGACCGGGAAAGCGAGTACGGGCGGCCGCTCCGGGAGTTCCTCCGGGGCGGCCGTCGCCGCGCGCAGCCGGGCCAGGATGCCCCGCGCGGCACGGTCGTAGGCCGTGGTGTCCTCGTGCAGCACGGAGTGCGCGTTGGCCAGCTCCATCATCGCCATGATCTCGAAGGCGAGCTGTTCCACGACATCGGCACCGGCATCGGATTCGGCATCGGTCGCGGCCGCGTCACGGAACCCGCCGGCAAGCCGGGCCTCGTCGAGCAGCCGCTCGACGTACCGCGTCCAGGCGGCGCGGGTCCTGGCGATCTCGTCGTGGACGGGCCCGGGGCGCGAATCGAACTCGGCGGCGGCGGAGTAGAAGAAGCAGCCGCCCGGGAAGACCCGGCGGCCGGAGTAGTCGATCCAGCTCTCGCACAGCCGCCACACCTTGGCGATCCCGGCGGGCTCGTCCCGTACGGGACGCACGACCTCCTCGACGAAGACGTCACGGGCCGCCTGCACGGTGGCGAGCTGCAGCTCCTCCTTGGATCCGAAGAGGGCGAACACGCCGCTCTTGCTCAGCCCCAGTTCCGTGGCGATCTTCCCCAGGGACAGCCCTTCCAGGCCGTCCATCGAGGCGGTGCTCATCGTCCGTTCCAGGACGGTCCGCCGGGTCTGGTTCCCGCGCTCCACGCGTCCGTCTGCCATACCGTCATGGTACCGAAGTCATCGCACGCACGGTCGTTCACTCTGCGCTGTTGATCAGGCGTTGATCGGACGTCCATCACGAGCGGACAGGCTCTGCGGCATGTCGATGAACACCACCGCTACCGATACCGCCACCACCACGGCCGGCGCCGCCCCGGCCTGGTACGAGCTCGCCCTCTGCGCCCAGACGGGCCCGGGCTTCTTCTTCCCGGAGCCCGGCTCCTCGCTGCGCGACGCGAAGCGGCTGTGCGGGGCCTGCGAGGGCCGCAAGGCCTGCCTGGACTACGCCCTGACCAACGACGAACGCTTCGGAGTCTGGGGCGGCCTGTCCGAGTCCGAGCGCCAGGCCCTGCGCCGCCGGCCCTGACCCGGCGTACGGTCCCCGGCCGCGCCGCCCCCGACGGGCGGCGTCACCCCAGCAGTTCCAGGATCCGGGAGGTCCCGGCGCCGCACTGCGGCCCGGGCGGCCGGGGCCCGGGATCGGCGAAGGCGATCGTGTGCGCGACCGCCTCCAGGATGGCGGCGTACGCACCGGCGTGCTCGGTGGCCGCGCTGGTGAGGTCGAGCAGGAACAGGTGGCGTCCCTCCGGATGGGCCGTGACGGCCCTGGCCTGGAACAGCCCACGGCCGGTGCCGGGGGCGGGCACGATCCCGCAGACCAGGGCGCACGGCAGGCCCGATGCCAGGTCGACGATGCTGCGCGTCGCGCCGCTTCCGGGTGTCGACCGGGCGAGGGCCAGTGCCGTACGCGCCACACCCGCCGCGGCGCCGGCTGCGGACCCGGGCTCTTCGGCGGGCCGGACGGAGAGGGAGAACAGCGAGGTGGAGACGGACTCGGGCCCCTCGGGGTGGAGGCCGACCGCGGTGTGGACCAGGTGCAGGCCGGGTTGACCGGCGAGCTCGTCGAGGCGGTCCATCAGCAGCCCGAGTTGCGACCCCGCACCCGCTCCGGCGGCCGGACCGGCAGTCGAACCGGCGGCCGCGTCCGTGCCGTCGCCAAAGCCGGCCAGGCCCTCCAGGACCGCGGCGACCTCCTCCAGGGCGTCCCGGTCCCCGGGGCCGATGTCGTGGAACCCGGGAGGCAGCCGGAACCAGACGGGCGGGACGGCGTGGTGCGTCACGGCTGCACCAGCGTCCAGAGGCGGGCCGACTTGGCGGCCGTGGACGGGCCGTCCTCCACCACGAGGCGGGTGCCGTCCACCGCCGTGGAGCCGCGGTCCACGGCGGCGTCGTCACCGGTGTAGTCGGCGGCGGCCGTGGCCGCTCCGGTGCCGGCCACGGCCACCCCCACCCGCTCCCTGACCTCGGGCGTCGACGACCGCAGCGCCCATGCCGTGAGCGGGCTCTCCACCTTCCGGAGCTCGTCCGCCGTGTTCCACGTCGTGCGGGCGAAGGCACCCGCGCCCGGGGACACGCCCGCCAGGGCGCCGGCCTCCGGGACCGCCATGGCCGCGCGGGCCGCGACCGCACCGGCCCGCGCACCCGAGGCGACCGCTGCCACGCCCGGAACGGCGCCGAGGCCGTCGCCGAGCAGGGTCACGCCGTTCTTCCAGAACGCGGCGTCGAACTTGCCCCGGGTGAAACCCTCGGTCAGCGGCTTGCGGAAGCCGGGGTCCGCGAGGTGCGTGGTCAGGGCGGCCAGCGAGAGCCCGCCCGCGACCAGCATGACCGCCATCCCGGCCGGCGGGAAGAAGAGGGCGATGCCCGCACCGGCGGCTCCCAGGATGGCCGCGGCGTTCGAGAGGGCGTCGGCCGGATCCTCGACGATCTTGTTCCAGACCGACTCCAGCACCCCGGGCTCCTTCGGAGCCAGCCGCTCCGCCGTCGCGGTCAGCGTGCGCGCCACCCTGCGGGCCGCCGCAGAGTGCTCCGAGGCCAGTTCACGGGCCACCCGGCGGGCGTCGGTGAGGGCCTCCTCGGTGGTGGCGGCGGCGGCCAGGGAGGCGTAGCGGGAGGCCAGGGTGCGGTGCGCGGCCAGGGTGTCGTGCCAGCCGGTCAGCCCGCGCGCGGCCTCCGCCAGGGAGGTGTGGGCGGCGTGGAGGTGGCGGGGGAGCTCCCGCGACAGCGAGGCGCGGAAGGCGGTGGCGGCTTCGCCCTGCCAGGCCGAGCTGTGGGCGACCAGGGCGTCGACGACGCGGGAGGTCTCCGCGAGGCGGTCCGCCGAGGAGCGGAGCTTCTTCGCCAGGGTCCGCACCGCGTCCGGGCTCCCCGGGGCCGGGTCGAAGCCGAGCGCGGAGAAATCGGCTGCGGGGGAGCCGGGCGCGGGGGAACCGGTCACGGGAGCGTCAGTCACGGGCGGACGCCGCCTGCCGGAAGGCCGCGCGGATGGCCTCGTCGAGCTCCGCGTACTCGGCGGCGCTGCGGCGCACGCCCTCCCGTACGGTCTTGATCCGCCCGGCGAGCTCCTTGGTGCCGTGGCCCCATCTTTCCTGGAAGCCGTCGCACGCCGCGTCGAGGTCCGCCGTGCCCAGCTGGTCGGCCCGTACGTGGTCCAGCTCCCGCCGGGCCTCGCGCAGCGCGGCCAGCGAGGTGTCCAGGGCGTTGGTGAGGCGGGCCAGCTGGTCGATCTCGACCTGGAGCGGCGTCATGGCGGTCATGACGCGAAACCCTGGCAGAGCGGGACTCTGCCAGGGCAATCCCCGTCACCCGCCCGAGCGAGCGGAAACCGGTCAGGTCGGCGGGCGGGCGCGATCGGGCGGGGCGGTCAGCCCTTGCGGGCGGCGATGCGCGCCGCGCGGGCGGCCAGCCGCTCGTCGAACTTGCGGGCCTCGGAGTCCAGGCCCGCCATGAAGAGACCCAGCTCCTCCTGGGCCTTCTGCCCGTCGGGGCCGAGGCCGTCGATTTCCATGATCTTCAGGAAGCGGATCACGGGGCTCAGCACGTCGTCGTGGTGGATCCGCAGGTTGTAGACCCCGCCGATCGCCATCTGCGCGGCCATCCGCTCGAAGCCGGGCATCCCGTGTCCGGGCATCCGGAAGTCGACCACGACGTCCCGTACGGCCTGCATCGTCAGGTCCGGGGCGATCTCGAAGGCCGCGCCCAGCAGGTTGCGGTAGAAGATCATGTGCAGGTTCTCGTCCTGCGCGATGCGGGCCAGCATGCGGTCGCAGACCGGGTCGCCCGACTGGTGGCCGGTGTTGCGGTGCGAGATGCGGGTCGCGAGCTCCTGGAAGGCGACGTACGCCACGGAGTGGAGCATCGAGTGGCGGTTGTCGGACTCGAATCCCTCCGACATGTGCTGCATCCGGAATGCTTCGAGCTTGTCCGGGTCCACGGCGCGCGAGGCCAGCAGGTAGTCGCGCATGACGATGCCGTGACGGCCCTCCTCGGCGGTCCAGCGGTGCACCCAGGTGCCCCAGGCGCCGTTGCGGCCGAAAAGCGAGGCGATCTCGTGGTGGTAGCTGGGGAGGTTGTCCTCGGTCAGGAGGTTCACGACGAGCGCGATCTTGCCGATCTCGGTGACCTTGGACTGCTCCGGGTCCCAGGCTTCGCCGTCCTCGAAGAAGCCGGGGAAGTTGCGGCCGTCGCTCCACGGGACGTACTCGTGGGGCATCCAGTCCTTGGTGACCTTCAGGTGGCGGTTGAGTTCCTTCTCGACCACCTCTTCCAGCGCGAACAGCAGCTTGGCGTCCGTCCACGCCTCCGAGCTGCCGAGGTGGGGAGAGGTGATCGTCACGGGTACTCCTGGGTGCAAAGAAGACTTACCTACGGTTCCGTAGCCTACGGAGTCGTAGGTTAAGCGCGACATCAAGACCAGCCAAGCCCCAGCGGGACTTCTGTCCGGCTACGTGCCGTTATCCATGCAGTTCGAGAGGGGTGCGGGGTGGCCTGAAGGGACTAAAGTCACGCCAGGAGGTGGTCCGCCGCTCCCGCCTTGACGGCCGAGATCAGCGCACGGAGCGCATCGATCGAGTCGGTGACGTAGGCGGCGGAGCCGGTGGTTCCGATGTACGCCTTCCCCTCGGCGTCCCGGCCGAAGCGGAAACAGTTCGCCCCCTCGCTGCAGAACGCCTCGTCCCAGGCGATGGCGGCCGTCTCCGGCGGGGTCGCCGGGGCGGGCCGGGTGCTCGGGGTCGTGCTCGTCGTGCCCATGTCGTTCTCTCGTCTCCTCGTCGGATCCGGTCAGGTGGTCAGTCAGCCGGTCGGCGCCTGGTCGGGCCCGGTCAGAGGGTCTGCGCGACGGCGCGGATGAAATCGCGGGACGCGCGGGCCGGCAGCGCCAGGGAGCGCAGCCGCTCCAGCAGGCCCCGGTAGCGGAGCAGCTTCATCTGCGAATCCAGCAACATCGAGCCGTGCGAACTGTCCAGCTGCACGGTGTCGAGTTCGCTGATCGTGGCGGCCGCGTACGTGAAGGACTGGCCGGCGCCGGGGAAGCCGCCGGCGGTGAACGGAATCACGCGCACGGTCGTACGCGCCCGCTCCGACTGCTCCAGTATGTGTTCGAGCTGCGCCCGGGCCACCTTCGGACCGCCGAACTGCATCCGCAGCGCGGCCTCGTGCACCACCGCCTCGTACAACGGCGGTGCCTCGCGGGCGAACACCTGCTGGCGGTGCATCCGCAAGGCGAGCCGCGCGTGCAGGTCGGGCTCGGGCAGCGGGGGATCGGCGGTGTCGAAGACGGCCCGCGCGTGCGCCTCGGTCTGCAGCAGCCCCGGGATGTGCGTGGTGACGGCGGTGTGCAACGCGACGGAGTGGTGCTCCAGTTCGCAGATGTCCAGGAGTGCGGGCGGCAGCATCCCCCGGTGCTGCTCCCACCACCCCTTCTCCCGCTCCTGGGCCATGGAGGCGAGCAGGTCGACCAGCCCCGTGTCGGGGCAGTCGTAGGTGAAGGCGAGGGTGCGGACACGCTCGGCGCCGATGGCGATCCGGCCGGATTCGATGTTGGGGATCCTGGTGCGGTCCACCCCCATGAGCGCCGCGGCCTGCTGCACCGACATGCCCGACTGCTCGCGGAGTTTGCGCAGCTCGGATCCCAGGCGCTGCTGGCGTGCGGTCGGTGTGCTCCTCGGTGGCACAGGTCCCCTCTCCTCCGGTCGGGGGCAGGCGGGAGCGTGCGCGCGAGTCCGGAAATGCCATGAGAAAAGATGAAGTGGTCGTACAAGTAGTAGCACTGTGCACCACGTTGCGCTACGGTCAGTAGCGCAAGTTTCACACGGGGCGATGTCCAGCTCTTGTTCGACCCCGCGGCCACCAGCGAAATCAGCACCTCAGAACCTTGGAGCAGCACGATGACGGGCACTCTCCGTGGCCTGCGGTCGGTCCACGAGTTCCGGCAGGCCCCGCCGGGGGCGGAGAAACTGAGCTACTCCATAGGCCTGCCGGGCGGGGCCCACAGCGCGGGCAGTGCCCGGGGCGCCCTGCGGTCCCTGCTCGACCGGCACGGACTGCCCGACCTGTGCGACAACGCGGCCCTGGCCGCCTCCGAACTCGTGGCCTGCGCGCACCGGTTCACGCCCGACAAGGAGATGGTGCTCAAGGTCCGCTGGCAGTTCGACGCGCTGCGGATCGTGGTCTTCGACCAGCACCCGGCGCACTCCTCGCCCGAGGCGAGCGAGGAGTGCCGGCGCCGGCGCAGCCGCGGGATGTGGCTGCTGTCGGCGGTGGTCGAGGCCTGCGGCGGGGACTGGGGACTCACCCCGGTGCTCACCCCGATGGGCGGCACCAAGTCCTGGGCCTTACTGCCCCTGCCGCGCTAGCGCGTGCACCCGCAGCTGCAGGCACCCGCACGTGCAGGCACCCGCGAGCGCGGGTCACCCCTGCCACAGCGACCGGTGGACCTCCTCGGCCGTCGTCGGCCGCAGCCCGTCGTCGAGCAGCAGCCACCGCGTGATGCCGATCGACTCCAGGAACGGCACGTCATGGCTCGCGACCACGAGCGCCCCTTCGTAGGAATCCAGGGCATCGGTCAACTGTCCTACGCTCGCCAGGTCCAGGTTGTTCGTCGGCTCGTCCAGCATGAGCAGCTGCGGAGCCGGCTCCGCGAGCAGCAGCGCCGCCAGCGTCGCCCTGAACCGCTCGCCGCCCGACAGGGTGCCGGCCGGCCGGTCCGCCCGCGCACCCCGGAATAGGAAGTGTGCGAGCCGCGCCCGGATCAGGTTGTTCGTCGCGTGCGGGGCGAACCGCGCCACGTTCTCCACGACCGAGCGATCGTCGTCCAGCACGTCGAGCCGCTGCGGCAGGAACCGGGCCGGGACGTGGGTCACCGACTCGCCCGACAGCGGGGCCAGTTCCCCCGCGATCGTGCGCAGCAGCGAGGTCTTGCCCGAGCCGTTGGCCCCCACCAGCGCGATCCGCTCCGGACCGCGCAGCTCCCACTCGCCCTCGACCGGGGCGCCGTGGACCGGGTGCAGCGCGCTCAGGGTGAGCACGCGGCGGCCCGGCGGGACCTGGGTGGCGGGCAGTTTGATCCGGATCTCGGCGTCGTCGCGCACCGCCAGCTCCGCCTGGTCGAGGCGTTCCTCCGCCTCCGCCAGCTTCTCGGTGTGCATGATGCGGTGCTTGCCCGCCGACTCCTGCGCCGCGCGCTTGCGGGCACCCATGACGATCTTCGGCTCGCGCTTGGTGTCGTACATCTTCTGGCCGTACCGCTTGCGCCGGGCCAGTTTGGCGTGCGCCTGCGCCAGTTCGCGCTTCTGCCGCTGTACGTCGCCCTCCGCGACCCGGACCATCCGCTCGGCCGCCTCCTGCTCGGCCGCAAGCATCTCCTCGTAGTCCGTGAAGTTGCCTCCGTACCAATGGAGTTCGCCGTCGCGCAGATCGGCGATCTGGTCGACCCGGTCCAGCAGTTCCCGGTCGTGGCTGACCAGGAGCAGCACCCCGGACCAGGATTCGACGGCCGCGTACAGCCGGCGCCGGGCCCGCAGGTCGAGGTTGTTGGTGGGCTCGTCCAGCAGCAGCACGTCCGGACGGCTCAGCAGCAGGGCGGCCAGCCGGAGCAGCACGCACTCCCCGCCCGACAGTTCGCCGGTGGTGCGGTCCAGCCCGATCCGGCCGAGGCCGAGCTGGTCGAGCGTGGCCAGGGCCCGCTCCTCCACGTCCCAGTCGTCGCCGACGGCCGTGAAGTTGGCCTCGGTCGCCTCGCCCGCCTCGATGGCGTGCAGGGCGGCCCGGGTGGTGTGGACGCCGAGCGCCTCGTCCACCCGCAGGGAGGTGTCGAAGGTGACGGTCTGCGGAAGCTGGCCGACGGTGCCGGCGACGGCCAACTGGCCTTCGCTCGGTGTCAGTTCCCCGGCGATGAGCTTGAGCAGCGTGGACTTGCCGCAGCCGTTGCGCCCGATCAGGCCGGTACGGCCGGGGCCGACGGCCAGCTGGAACCCGTCGAAGACGGGGGTTCCGTCGGGCCAGTCGAAGGACAGGTCGGAGCAGGTGATGAACGTCGGAGCAGGGCTCATGGAGGCCTCCAGGTTGCGTGAGTGGTGAGTGCAACGCGGGGGAGACACAGGGGACCGCGGGTAGGGGCGGTGGTCGGTGTCTCGGACCTCAGAGGAACAACGTCCTGCTCCGTTTCGACGGCGATGGGGCGTCTACGAAGCTACGGCGCGGCCGGAGCCGGGGCAAACGAATTAAAACGAACCGGAGCGAGGGGGGCGGCTCAGCAGGAGTCGCGCATCAGCTCGGCGAGGCTCTGGTCCATGTCGAGGTACAGGTGCTCCAGGCCGGGCGGCACGATCGTCGAGGCCCGCTCCAGGAAGCGGTGCAGCTCGGCCGTCACCATCAGCACGATCGCCACCCCCTCGGGGGCGTGGAACTCCACGGTGGTCCGGTCGGCGTCGTACGGGCGCACGCGCACGTCCCCGCAGCCGGCCGGGCGGTCCAGCCCGTACTCCAGCAGCTCCCGAGAGAACGTCCACGAGACCTCGACGCCCTCCAGGGTCGCGGGCGCGGGGAAGGCCATGCGGACGGCGAAGGGATCCGACCGGTCGTAGCAGAGCGTGACGGGCACGGTGTCGACCTTCGGTGCGGTGGCGACCAGTCGGGCCTGCACGGCCTGCTCGATGACAGTGATCAAGGCTCGCTCCCTTGCGGCGGATCTCGTGCCGGACCGCGGGGTGGGGGCCCGGCAACGGGATAGACGCGCGTGGCGGCGAATCCGTGCACACGACCTGGAGTGAGCTGTGTCACCGAATGGCCTGAACGCGCCTGTGCGATCGCACAGGGTGACGGGTGGCGCGGGCCTCCGGGGCCTCTCCGCAGGCCCCGGAGTGTCCGCAGTACGGCTGGTTTCCGCTCACTCCACAGGCCCAAGGTGGGCTCCGCACCCCGTCCGCGGACCAGCGACGGCCTAGACGACGGGGCTCTCCCGCACCGTCGCCAGGTCCGACGAGGTCTTCGTCGCGAGGAACTCGGTGATGCGGTACGAGCAGACCCCCGCCACCGTGAAGGGATCCCCGGCCGCGATCCTCTCGATCTCCGCGCGGGACACCCCGCCGGCCAGGATCACACCCCCGTCCCGCGGGACCTTGCGGCCCGAGGCGAGGAAGATGCCCGCGGCGTAGTAGCCGTCCAGCCAGGCGATGTGCGCGTCCATCTCCTCTTCGACGGCTTCGACGGGCGCGGTGTAGGTGAGCTCCATGACGAACATGATCGCCAGGCTACTCTCGCCCACTATGACGAGTGCGAAGATCCCCGCCGACGATGCCGGAGCCAAGGCGATACAGGACGAACTGCGCGGCCGGGTCGTCCTGACCGAGACCGGACCCCCGCCCGGCGAAGGGCTCGTCGCGGGGGTGGACGTGGCCTACGACGACGAGCGGGACCTGGTGGCCGCCGCGGCCGTCGTCCTCGACGCCGCCACGCTGCGGGTCGTCGAGGAGGCCACCTCCGTCGGCCGCGTCAGCTTCCCCTACGTACCCGGGCTGCTCGCCTTCCGCGAGCTGCCGACCGTGCTCGCCGCGCTGGAGTCGCTGAGCGTCACGCCCGGTCTGGTCGTCTGCGACGGCTACGGGCTGGCCCACCCGCGCCGCTTCGGGCTCGCCTGCCACCTCGGCGTGGTCACCGGGCTGCCCGCCATCGGCGTCGCGAAGAACCCGTTCACCTTCACGTACGAGGAACCGGGCGACCGGCGCGGGGACCTCTCCCCGCTCCGCGCGCCCGACGGCGAGGTCGTCGGGCGGGCGCTGCGCACGCAGGACGGGATCAAGCCCGTGTACGTCTCGGTGGGCCACCGGGTCTCCCTGGACAACGCCTGCGCGCACGCCCTGGCGCTGAGCCCGCGCTTCCGGATCCCGGAGACCACCCGGCACGCCGACTCCCTGTGCCGGCGGGCCCTGCGCGAAGCCACCGCGTAGGGCGTGGCGGCACGGTCGGAGGCGGCTCAGTCGGAGGCGGCCACCCGGAAGCGGATGCCCGCCTTCTGGAGCCGGTCCAGCAGGGCGTCGCCCATCGCCACGGCGGTGGTCAGCTGGCCGGACAGCTCGGGCAGGGCGTCGTAGGCGAGGCAGAGCGCGGACTCCGCGAACATCTTCGCGGTCTCCCCGTACCCCGGGTCGCCGCCCGAGACCTCGGTGAACACCCGGCGGCCGCCGCCCTCGCCCACGAACCGCACGCTGAACCAGCTGCGCGCCCGCCGCTCCGCGTCCGGGCCCTGGCCGGGCTCCCAGCGGTTCGCCAGCCACTGCCGCACCGGCGGGATCTGCGCGAGGGCGGCCACCCCGCCGACCGCCGCCGTACCGCCCACGGCGACGGGCAGGTGCCGTACGGAGGCGTAGTGCCGGTAGCGGAAGTCCGGGCCGTACCGCTCCAGCGCGGCCGCGGACCGGGCCACGACCTGGACGTCCAGGACGGGCAGCGGCAGGGCCCAGGTGCCGGTCTCCCGGCTGAAGCGCGGTGCGCCCACGGGCACGCGCACCCGGCGGCCCGGCCGGCGGGGCTCGTGCATCCGGCGGGCGCGGGCGGCGGCCAGGTTCTGCGGTCCGCGGCCCAGCGCGGTGAGCACCGTGGTGAAGGTGCCGCCCGAGAAGAGGGCGTTGGAGCGGACGAACGCGTCCACGGTCAGCGGGACCCCGGCCGGCAGCTGTCCGACCGTGAAGTACGCCCCGAGGTCGGCCGGGACGGAGTCGAAGCCGCAGGCGTGCACGATCCGGGCACCGCTCTCGCGGGCCCGCGCGTCGTGCTCGACGTACATCCGGTCCACGAACTCCGGCTCGCCGGTCAGGTCGAGGTAGTCGGTGCCGGCCGCCGCGCAGGCCGCCACCAGCGGGGCCCCGTACAGGACGTACGGCCCCACGGTGGTGGCCAGCACCCGGGTGGAGGCGGCCAGTTCGCGGGTCGCCGCGGCGTCCTGGGCGTCCGCGCGCAGCAGCGGCAGGTCCGCGCAGCGCGGGTCGAAGGCGGTCAGCCGCTCGCGCAGCCGCTCCAGCTTCGCGAGGTCGCGCCCCGCGAGGGCCCAGCGGCAGTCCGCGGGGGCGTGCGCCGCGAGGTACTCGGCGGTCAGCGCCCCCACGAACCCGGTCGCCCCGAAGAGCACGAGGTCGTACTCCCGTTCCGCGGTGCGCGGTTCGTGCCGGCCAGCTGCGTTCATCGGGAGCCTCCCAGACGGTGTCGGTGGAGGCCGAGGCTAGCGCGTGCCCGCGGTACGCCGGACAGCGCCCCGGCACCGGCGGGGGCCAGTGCCGGGGCGCTGTCGTACGGCCGGTGCCGGCCGCCTTCACCGCTTGACGGGATCAGAAGTCGTCGTAGAGGCCGAACATGTCGACGACGACGTCGATGTTGCGGTCGCTCTCGTTGAAGAGGTCGACGATGCCGTTGTAGCCGGTGCTCGCCTGGACCAGGTTCGGGACGGTCTTGCCGGGCGTGAAGTTCAGCGTCGAGGAGTTGGGAGCGCCGGGCGCGCTCGCCCAGCCGCCTTCGTACGCCTCCTTCGAGTTGGGGTCCGGCGCGACCGCGAGGAAACCGGTGTCCTTGGGATTGGTCACCGTGGTGTTCATGACGAAGGCCTTGACGCTCGGGTATGCCGTGCTGAGCTTCATGTAGATGTACCAGCGGCCCTGCAGCGGGCCGTGCTTCCAGAGCTCGGGGTCGCGGGTGTCGATCCGGCGGAACGGCTTGAACGGCACGTACGCGGCCTGGCTGGCGGGGCTGTAGTAGCCGACGACGTCGATGATGACGTCGGTGCCCTTCCAGCTGCCGTTGCGGATCTTGATCTTGCCGTCGGCGCCGATGGGGACGATCACCGAGTTGGCGATGGTCTGGCCACCGCTGAAGTTCAGGTTGGACGAGACGGGGGCGGCCTTGCCGCTCGGGTAGACGGTCAGGTGGCCGGCGTCCTTCGGGTTGGTCACCGTCACGTTGAGCGCGACCGCGGTGGCCCCGGTGGGGACGTAGCCGCCGCCGATCATCGTGGCGCTGAAGGTTCCGTAGCCGCCGATCTGGCCCTTGCGGACGCCGAGCCCCGTGCGGGTGTCGACGTGGCGCGTCGGGTCGATCGCCGTGTAGCCGCTGGCGGCGGACCGGGTGAAGTAGCCGGTGACGTCGGCGATCAGGTCGACCGACTCCCAGCCGCCGTTGTAGAGCTCGACGTAGCCGTCTGCGCCGACCGGGACGATGACCAGGTTGGGGACCGTCTGGCCGGGCTCGTAGTTGAGGTTCGAGGTCGTCGGACGCTCGGTGCCCGAGGCGAAGGCCGTGACGTGGCCGCCGCTCTTGGTGTTGGTGACGGTGACGTTGAGGGCCACCGCGGTCACACCGGCCGGGATCTTCTCGTAGCCGCCGACCTTGACCCGCGTGGAGGTGTACGGGGCGACCCTGTTCGCGCCGGTACGGGTGTCCAGCAGGCGGGTCGGGGTGTACGGGGTGAACTCGGACCCGTCCGTCGTGACCGTGACCGTGTTCTTGACGGAGGTGCCGGCGACGGTGTCCGCGACGTCGACGGTGATGACGTACGTGCCCACCTCGTCGTAGGTGTGCTGCAGCGACCTCGCGTCGGAACCGGTGGCGTCGTAGCCGTCCGTGCTGCCCTGGTCGCCCCAGTCGATGGTGACAAAGAGGGACTGGCTGCTGCTCTCGGCCGTGACGTCAGCGGCCAGGACGATCCCATGCGCACTGGTGGTCTCGGCCTTCAGCCCGACCTTGTAGCCCGGATCGGCGGCCTGAGCCTGCGCGGATCCGGCGGCCTTGGCCTTGGGGGCCGCCGGTTCGGTGCGGTCGGCGGGGCTGGCGAACTTCTTGGAGTCCCTCGCCTCGGCCAGGTCCTGCTCCACGTCGGGAGCTTCGAGCCCGTGCCCCTTGTTCGGTGCCGGTGCCGGTGCCGGGTCGGCCGCGTGGGCCAGACCCGGGATGAGCGACATGCCTGCCGCGAGGATGGTCGCGGATGCTACGAGTCGGCGATGAGACACCGAGCCCCCCCCAATGTCGTGTGTGTGCCGGCCCCGAACGGGGGCCGGAGGACCCGCCGGGCCTCCCTGGGCCCGCGGGGATGCCGTACGGCGGGCCCTCCCTGGCCCGGTGTACGGCGGGTGGCGCCACGGGGGAGCGGCCTGGACGGCCGCGCCCCGGGGCACCGTGATCCACTGCAGCACCGGAGGGCGGCCGTGTCGGGCCGCCCTCCGGTGCCCAGGGGTGGATCAGTTGTCCATGTAGATGCCGAAGATGTCGACGATGAGGTCGATGTTGGCGTCGCTCCAGTTGAAGAAGTCGAGGACGCCGGTGTTGCCGCGGCCCGCCTGAACCAGGTTCGGGACGGTCTTGTCCGCGGTGAAGTTCAGGTTCGACGAGGTGGGGATCGGCACCTCGATGTTGGTCCCGTTCTCGTAGTCCGCGATGGTGTTCGGGTCCGGGGCGACCGCGAGGAAGCCGGTGCCCTTGGTGTTGGTCACCGTGGTGTTCAGGACGAAGCCGGTGGTGTTCGGGTAGCCGTCGCCGAGTCCGAGCGCGCTGTAGTAGCGGCCGGGCAGCGGCTTCTTGGCTTCGCGGGTGTCCTTCACGCGCTCCGGCGTGAAGGGGAGGTACGCGCTGACGCTGTCGGGGCTGTAGTAGCCGACGACGTCGACGACCACGTCGGTGGGGTTCCAGCCGCCGTTGCGGATGCTGATCTTGCCGTCGGCGCCGATGGGGACGATCACCGCGTTGGCGATGGTCTGGCCGGTGGTGAAGTTCAGGTTGGACGCGTTCGGCGCGGCCTTCCCGGCGGGGAAGACGGTCAGGTGGCCGTCGCTGCGCGGGTTGGTGACCGTCACGTTGAGCGCCACGGCCTTGGCCCCGGCGGGGACGCCGCGGTTGCCCGCGATCTTGGTGGTGATGGTGCCGTAGCCCGGGATCTGGCCCTTGCGGGCGCCGAGACCTTCCCGGGTGTCGACGTGCCGCTCCGGGGTGATCCCGGTGTAGCCGCTGGCGGCGGACTGGGTGAAGTAGCCGGTGATGTCGGCGATCAGGTCGACTCCCAGCCAGGTGCCGTTGTAGAGCTCGACGTAGCCGTCGGCGCCGACCGGCACGATGACCTGGTTGGCGACCGTCTGGCGGGGCTCGAAGTTGAGGTTCGAGGTGGTCGGACGCTCGGTGCCCGAGGCGAAGGCGGTGATGTGGCCGGGGCTGAAGGTGTTGGTGACGGTGACGTTGAGGGCCACCGCGGTCACGCCGGCGGGGATGGTGCCGAAGCCGCCGACCTTGACGCGTGCGGACTTGTACCCGAGGACCGGGTTCCCGGCGGTACGGGTGTCCAGCAGACGGGTCGGGGTGTACGGGGTGAAGTCCGAGCCCTCGGTGGTGATGGCGAGGGAGTTCTCGGCGGAGACGCCGTTGAGGGCGTCGGTCACCTTGACCTTGACCGTGTACGTGCCGACCTCGCGGTACACGTGCTCCACGTGTGCCGCTTCGGTGCCGTGGGCGTTCGCCGTGTCGGACGTACCGTCGCCCCAGTCGATGCTGAGCTCGACGTCGACGTCCGCGCTGGTGACGCCCATGCTCAGTTCGAGCGAGTGGGCGTTGAACGTGGTGCCGTGCAGGGCCACCGCGAGGTCCGGGTTGCCTTCGGAGGCGGCCAGCTTGCCGGCCGCCTTGCCCTTGCCGGCGGCCGGGACCTTGACCGAGCGGTCGGCCGGGCTGTCGAACTTGGTGCTCTTGGCCTCGATGGCCGAGTCCAGATCGGGCTTGGACACCCCCTGCACCTTGCCCGGCGCGGAATCGTCGGCGTGCGCGAGCCCCGGTATGAGCGAAATGCCTGCCGCGAGGATGGTCGCGGATGCTACGAGTCGGCGATGAGACACCGAGCCCCCCCAAATGTCTGTGAGCCCTGGAACAGGGCTGAAAGCCAGCTCAGCCTACAGACCCCCCGGCGGGTTGATCACCTGGGTTTATCTGTTTGCGTTTGCACTGATTGGGGCCTGTGGTCCGATTCCTCCGGCCTCCTCGCCGTCGGCCGGTCTAGCGTGGGTCAAGGAGGGTCCGTACGAGCGGTCGGGGCCCGCGGCGCGTGGAGGTCCGTATGAAGCCCGGGGTGCGCAAGTGGGAAGCGGTACGGGAGTTCGCCCTGGGGTTGCCGCACGCGCGGGAGGAGTTCCCGTGGGGACGTGAGGACTGCGTGGTGAAGGTCAACAAGAAGATCTTCCTCTTCCTCGGGAACGCGGACGGCCCGTCGCCCGGGATCTCCGTGAAGCTCAAGGACGAGGCGCTGCACGGTCACGCCATGACCGCCCCCGGCGCGGAGCCGACCGGATACGGGCTGGGGAAGGCCGGCTGGGTCTCCGTACCGCTGGGGGAGAAGGGGGCGCCCTCCACCGAGGTGCTGTGCGAGTGGGTGGAGGAGAGCTACCGGACCGTCGCGCTCAAGCGGGACCTCAAGGAGCTCGACGCCCGGGCCGCCGGGCCCGACTCCGAGGGAAACGCGGCAACCGGCTAAGCGCTTGCTCTTGTGCTCGGTGGGCCAGCTTCCTAGCATCACTGGTGTTACATCAGTTGTGTCACACAGTGGCGGCAGTGGTGCCACCGGATGCTGGGGGCTCGATGGCAGTGACAGGGAACGCGGCGGGGAACGGGCCGGGGAGCGGCGGAGGCCCGCTCGTGGGCGTGCGCGTCGTCGAGCTGGCGGGCATCGGGCCGGGCCCCTTCGCCGCCATGCTCCTCGCCGACCTGGGGGCCGACGTGGTGCGGGTGGACCGCCCCGGCGGTGGCGGGCTGGCCGTGAACCCGGCCTACGACATCACCAACCGCAACAAGCGTTCCGTCCTCGTCGACCTGAAGTCCGCCGACGGCCCGGCCCGCGTACTGGACCTGGTCGAGCGCGCCGACGTGCTCATCGAGGGCTTCCGCCCCGGGGTCGCCGAACGGCTCGGCGTGGGCCCGGCCGACTGCCACGCCCGCAACCCCCGGCTCGTCTACGGCCGGATGACCGGCTGGGGCCAGGACGGCCCGCTCGCCCACACCGCCGGGCACGACATCGCGTACATCGCCGTCACCGGCGCCCTCGGCATGATCGGCAACCCGGGCGAACCCCCGGCCGTCCCCGCCAACCTGGTGGGCGACTACGCGGGCGGCTCGCTCTACCTCGTCATCGGCGTCCTCGCCGCCCTCCAGCACGCCCGCACCCCCGGCGGCACCGGGCAGGTCGTCGACGCGGCCATCGTCGACGGGACCGCGCACCTCACCGCCATGATCCACGGGATGATGGCGGCCGGCGGCTGGCAGGACCGGCGCGGGGCCAACCTCCTCGACGGAGGCTGCCCCTTCTACGGCAGCTACGAGACCTCCGACGGCGGCCACATGGCCGTCGGCGCCCTGGAGCAGCAGTTCTACGACACCTTCGTGGAGCTCCTCGGCATCAAGGAACAGGCGCCCGCCCGCAAGGACCTGGCCCGCTGGGGCGAGCTCCGCGAGGCGGTCGCCGCGCGCTTCAAGTCCCGCACCCGCGAGGAGTGGACGGCCGTCTTCGCGGGCACCGACGCCTGCGTGGCGCCCGTGCTCTCGCTGCGCGAGGCGCCGCACCACCCGCACCTGGCCGCCCGCGGCACCTTCGTCGAGGCCGCCGGGATCACTCAGCCGGCCCCCGCGCCCCGCTTCTCCGCGACCCCGGCCGGCGTCGTGGGCGGCCCCGCGCTGCCGGGCGCGCACACGGAGTCCGTGGCCGCCGACTGGGGCGTGCCGGGGCTGCTGGACAAGGAGCCGTCGGGGAAGGAGCCCGACGCCTGATGGAACTCTCGATGATGCTCGACTACTCCGCCGACCCGCGCCGCGCCGCCGACGCCGCGGCGGAGCTGGAGGCCGCCGGGCTCGACGCCGTGTGGGTGGCCGAGGCCTGGGGCTTCGACGCCCCGACGATCATGGGGTACCTGGCCGCCCGCACCGAGCGGATGAAGATCGGCTCGGCCATCCTCAACGTCTACTCGCGCACCCCCGCCCTCATCGCCCAGACCGCGGCGGGCCTGGACGCGATGTCCGGGGGCCGGGCGATGCTCGGCCTCGGGGCTTCGGGCCCGCAGGTGGTCGAGGGCTGGCACGGGAAGCCGTACGACAAGCCGATCGGCCGGACCCGCGAGACGGTCGAGCTGTGCCGCCGCATCTGGCGCCGCGAGACCATCGACCACCACGGCATCACCGACATGCCGCTGCCCGCGGAGAAGGGCGGGCGGCACGGCAAGCCGCTGAAGATGCTGACCCGGCCGGTCCGCGCGGACATCCCCGTCTACGTGGCCTCGCTCGGGCCCGCCAACGTGCGGATGACGGCCGAGATCGCCGACGGCTGGCTGCCCACGCTCTTCGTGCCGGAGAAGGCCGGCGCCGTGTGGGGGAGCGCGCTCGCCGAGGGCGCGGCCCTGCGCGCGCCGGAACGGGGCCCGCTGCGGACGGTGGCGGGCGGACTGCTCGCGATCGGCGAGGACGCGGCGGAGCTGCGGGACCTCGCCCGCCCGCAGATCGCCCTGTACGTCGGCGGCATGGGCGCGGTCGGCAAGAACTTCTACAACGACCTGGCCGTCGCCTACGGGTACGGGGAGGAGGCCCGGAAGATCCAGGAGCTCTACCTCTCCGGCCGCAAGCGCGATGCCGCGGCCGCCGTACCGGACGAACTGTGCGAGCTCACCACGCTGTGCGGACCCGAAGGGTACGTGCGCGAGCGCGTCGAGGCCTTCCGGGAGGCCGGGGTGACCGTGCTCAACGTCACTCCCGTCGGGCCCGACCCGGCCCGGCTCGTCGAGACCGTCAAGAACTGGCTCTAGGAGGCCCCCGAAATGAAGCGCCAGATCTTCGACGCCGACCACGAGGCGTTCCGCGAGACCGTCCGCACCTTCCTCACCAAGGAGGTGCTGCCGCACTACGAACAGTGGGAGAAGGACGGCATCGTCAGCCGCGAGGCCTGGCGGGCCGCCGGCCGGCAGGGGCTGCTCGGCCTGGCCGTCCCCGAGGAGTACGGGGGCGGCGGGAACACCGACTTCCGGTACGCGGCGGTGATCGCCGAGGAGTTCACCCGGGCGGGCGCCGCCGGGCTCGCCATCGGCCTGCACAACGACATCATCGGGCCGTACCTGACCTCGCTGGCCACCGAGGAGCAGAAGCGCCGCTGGCTGCCCGGCTTCTGCTCCGGCGAGACCATCACCGCCATCGCGATGACCGAGCCGGGCGCGGGCTCCGACCTCCAGGGCATCCGGACCACCGCCGAGGACGCAGGCGACCACTGGGTGCTCAACGGCTCCAAGACCTTCATCTCCAACGGCATCCTCGCCGACCTGGTGATCGTCGTCGCGAAGACCACCCCCGAGGGCGGGGCGCACGGCATGTCGCTGCTGGTCGTGGAGCGGGGCGCGGAGGGCTTCGAGCGCGGCCGCAACCTCGACAAGATCGGCCAGAAGGCGCAGGACACCGCCGAGCTGTTCTTCAACGACGTCCGCGTCCCCAAGGAGAACCTGCTCGGCGAACTCAACGGCGCCTTCCTCCACTTGATGACCAACCTCGCGCAGGAGCGGATGGGCATCGCGATGGCCGGCATCGCCGCAGCCGAGTACCTGCTGGAGATCACCACCCAGTACGTGAAGGAGCGCGAGGCCTTCGGACGGCCGCTCTCCAAGCTCCAGCACATCCGCTTCGAGATCGCGGAGATGGCCACCGAGTGCGCGGTCACCCGCACCTTCCTCGACCGCTGCATCACCGACCACTCCAACGGGGAGCTGGACCACGTCCACGCCTCCATGGCGAAGTGGTGGGCCACCGAACTCCAGAAGCGGGTCGCCGACCGCTGTCTGCAACTGCACGGCGGATACGGATACATGACCGAGTACCGGGTCGCACGGGCCTTCACCGACGGCCGCATCCAGACCATCTACGGCGGCACGACCGAGATCATGAAGGAGATCATCGGCCGTTCCCTGCTGGGCTGACCTTCCTCCTTCCCTCCCCTCCCTGTTCCCCGCCTCCCGCCTCCCTTGACCCTCCCCACGCCTCCGCACCCCCGAAAGGCTTGACCAGTGAGCACCGAAGCGTACGTATACGACGCGATCCGCACGCCGCGCGGCCGAGGCAAGGCCAACGGCTCCCTGCACGGCACCAAGCCGATCGACCTGGTCGTCGGCCTCATCCACGCCCTGCGCGAGCGCAACCCCGGCCTGGACCCCGGCACCATCGACGACATCGTGCTCGGCGTCGTCAGCCCGGTCGGCGACCAGGGCTCCGACATCGCCCGGATCGCGGCGATCGCCGCAGGGCTGCCGGACACCGTCGCCGGCGTCCAGGAGAACCGCTTCTGCGCCTCGGGCCTCGAAGCCGTCAACATGGCTGCCGCCAAGGTCCGTTCGGGCTGGGAGGACCTGGTCCTCGCGGGTGGCGTGGAGTCGATGTCCCGCGTGCCGATGGCCTCGGACGGCGGCGCCTGGTTCAACGACCCGATGACCGGCTGGGGCACCGACTTCGTTCCGCAGGGCATCGGCGCCGACCTGATCGCCACCATCGAGGGCTTCTCCCGGCGCGACGTGGACGAGTACGCGTCCCTGTCCCAGGAGCGGGCCGCCGCCGCCATCAAGGACGGCCGCTTCGCCAAGTCGGTCGTGCCGGTCACCGACCGCAACGGCCTGGTGGTCCTGGACCACGACGAGTTCGTCCGCCCCGGCACCACGGCCGACACCCTCGCCCGGCTGAAGCCCTCCTTCGCGGACATCGGCGAACTCGGCGGCTTCGACGCCGTCGCCCTGCAGAAGTACCACTGGGTCGAGAAGATCGACCACGTCCACCACGCGGGCAACTCCTCCGGCATCGTCGACGGCGCCTCCCTCGTCGCGATCGGCTCCCGCGAGGCGGGCGAGCGCAACGGCCTCACCCCGCGTGCGCGGATCGTCTCGGCCGCCGTCTCCGGCTCCGAGCCCACCATCATGCTCACCGGCCCCGCCCCGGCCACCCGCAAGGCCCTCGCCAAGGCTGGCCTGACCATCGACGACATCGACCTGATCGAGATCAACGAGGCCTTCGCCGGCGTCGTACTGCGCTTCGTCAAGGACATGGGCGTCTCGCTGGACAAGGTCAACGTCAACGGCGGCGCCATCGCGCTCGGCCACCCGCTCGGCGCCACCGGCGCGATGATCCTCGGCACCGTCGTCGACGAACTGGAGCGCCAGGACAAGCGCTACGGCCTCGTCACCCTCTGCGTCGGCGGCGGCATGGGCGTCGCCACCATCGTCGAACGCCTCTGACTCGTCCTGATCCCCGATCTTTGATCCCCGATCAACGATCCCAGATCCCTGATCCCACCCCTGACACGGAAGTTGCGAACATGAGCGAGTCCACCACGATCCGCTGGGAACAGGACGAGACCGGCGTCGTCACCCTGGTCCTCGACGACCCCAACCAGTCCGCCAACACGATGAACCAGGCCTTCAAGGACTCCATCGCCGCGATCGCCGACCGCGCCGAGGCCGAGAAGGACTCCATCCGCGGCATCATCTTCACCTCCGCCAAGAAGACCTTCTTCGCCGGCGGCGACCTCAAGGACATGATCCGGCTCGGTCCCGAGCACGCGCAGCTGGCCTTCGACACCGGCACCGCCATCAAGGCCTCGCTGCGCCGCATCGAGACCCTCGGCAAGCCCGTCGTGGCCGCCATCAACGGCGCCGCTCTCGGCGGCGGTTACGAGATCTGCCTGGCCTCCCACCACCGGGTCGCCCTCGATGCGCCCGGCTCCAAGATCGGCCTGCCCGAGGTCACCCTCGGTCTGCTCCCGGCCGGCGGCGGCGTCACCCGCACCGTGCGCCTGATGGGCATCGCCGACGCACTCCTCAAGGTGCTGCTGCAGGGGACCCAGTACAACCCCCAGCGCGCCCTGGACAACGGTCTGGTCCACGAACTGGCCGCCACGCCGGAGGAGATGCTCGCCAAGGCGCACGCCTTCATCGACGCGAACCCGGAGTCGAAGCAGCCCTGGGACGTCCCCGGCTACAAGATCCCCGGCGGTACGCCGTCCAACCCGCGGTTCGCCGCCAACCTCCCGGCCTTCCCGGCCAACTTGAAGAAGCAGCTGAACGGGGCCCCGTACCCGGCTCCGCGCAACATCCTGGCCTGCGCCGTCGAAGGTGCCCAGGTGGACTTCGACACCGCGCTGACCATCGAGGCCCGCTACTTCACCGAGCTGGTCACCGGGCAGACCGCCAAGAACATGATCCAGGCGTTCTTCTTCGACCTCGGGGCCGTCAACGCCGGCCGCAGCCGCCCGCAGGGCGTGGCACCCCGCAAGGTCGCCAAGGTGGCCGTGCTCGGCGCCGGCATGATGGGCGCCGGCATCGCCTACTCCTGTGCCCGCGCGGGCATCGAGGTGGTGCTGAAGGACGTCACCCCCGAGGCCGCCGCCAAGGGCAAGGCGTACTCCGAGAAGCTGCTCGACAAGGCCCTGTCCCGGGGCCGTACCACCGAGGCCAAGCGTGCCGAGCTGCTCGCCCGGATCACCCCGACCGCCGAGGCCGCCGACGTGGCGGGCTGCGACGCCGTCATCGAGGCCGTCTTCGAGGACACCGCCCTCAAGCACAAGGTGTTCCAGGAGATCCAGGAGTTCCTGACCCCGGACGCGCTGCTCTGCTCCAACACCTCCACGCTGCCCATCACGGGCCTCGCGGAAGGGGTTTCACGGTCGGCCGACTTCATCGGGCTGCACTTCTTCTCGCCCGTGGACAAGATGCCGCTGGTCGAGATCATCAAGGGCGAGCGCACCGGCGACGAGGCCATTGCCCGCGCCTTCGACCTCGTACGGCAGATCAACAAGACCCCGATCGTGGTCAACGACTCGCGCGGTTTCTTCACCTCGCGGGTCATCGGCCAGTTCATCAACGAGGGCGTCGCCATGGTCGGCGAGGGCATCGAGCCGGCGTCCGTCGAGCAGGCCGCGGCCCAGGCCGGTTACCCGGCCAAGGTGCTCTCCCTGATGGACGAGCTGACCCTCACGCTGCCCCGCAAGATCCGCAACGAGACCCGCAAGGCCTTCGAGGCCGAGGGCCGGGCGTGGGCCGAGCACCCCGCCGACACCGTCATCGACCGGATGGTCGACGAGTTCGGGCGCCCCGGGCGCAGCGGGGGCGGCGGCTTCTACGCGTACGACGAGGCGGGCAAGCGCGCCGGGATCTGGCCGGGGCTGCGCGAGCACTTCACCAAGGAGGGGTACCAGATCCCCTTCGAGGACATGAAGGAGCGGATGCTCTTCTCCGAGGCGCTGGACACCGTCCGCTGCTTCGACGAGGGGGTGCTGACCTCGTACGCCGACGCCAACATCGGCTCCATCATGGGCATCGGCTTCCCGGCCTGGACCGGCGGGGTGATCCAGTACATCAACGGCTACGAGGGCGGACCGGCCGGGTTCGTCGCCCGCGCCCGCGAGCTGGCCGAGAAGTACGGCGAGCGCTTCACCCCGCCCGCCTCCCTGGTGGAGAGGGCCGAGCGGGGAGAGAGGTACGCCGACGGAGCTGCCTGACCCGGGTGACCGGGTGACCCGGGTGACCGGGTGACCTGACCGAGCCGGTCAGGGCGTGACGTGCGTGCGGAGCTCCGCGAAGAGGCCCCGGCGGGCCGCGCCGCCGGGGGTGGTCCAGCCGGCGGTGAGCCGGCCGGCCGCCTCCCGGGGCTCCGCCCGCGCGTCGTCCCCGGGGATCAGGACGCGCGTCAGGGCGATCGTCGCGGCGCCCGGCAGGCGCACGTCCGTGCCCCGCGCGGTGTCGGTGACTTCCGGCCACCCCTGGAGGGCGGCCGGGAGCCCGGATCCGTCGCACCACGCGGTGACCGAGGGGTCGCTCGCACCGCTGTCGCACTGGTCCTGTGCCACGGCGCGGCCCTGGATCAGAGCGAGCAACTGGCCCGCGAGCACCGGGTCGTGGGCGCCGTCGTAGATCCAGCGGGTGCCGAGCACCCCGTGCTCGGAGGTGCCCACGAGGGCGGCTCCGGCGCCTTCGAGCGGGGCGCCGCGGTAGGTCAGCGGCACGAGGTAGGGGGTTTCCCGGCCGCCCGAGCGGTCGGTGAGCACCATGAACTCGATGCCGACCTCCCCCTCCGGGTCGTCGAGGCGGAACCCGCCCGAGCGGTCGAGCTCGGGGGCGTGGCCGGTGGCCGCGTACCACGGCCGGGTCGGAAGCCAGGCAGTCAGAAGCTCCGTCTTACCGGGCTTCATGGTGGTCTTGTAGATCATCGCCATGGCCTGAACCTACCGGCTCCGAGACGAAAGCAGCCTTCAACTCCTCCTTCAACGAGCGCTGGAACGCGGTCACCAGGGCCTGCACCACCATCGGCTGCATGTGCGCGGAGAGCGCCTTCATCGACTCCACCCGCTCCGGATCGCTCTCGCCCTCCGTGAACGGCCCCCACACTTCGTCCCGGAACAGCGCGGTCAGCTGGTGCGCCGCCGTCCGCGCGTGCCCGAGCAGCACCTCGCGCGCGACCAGGATCGTCTCGTGGGCGATCGGTACGTCGAGCAGCGCCACCCCGAGCCGCAGCAGCCCCACGTCCACCCGGAAGCCCTCGGGGGTCGGCTTCAGCACGTTCATGGCCGTCAGCCGCCGGATGTCGGCCTCCGTCAGCGCCCGCCCCGCCCGCTTCTCCAGCTCCGCGCGGGAGGAGTCCAGCGCCGCGTCCGGGGCCCAGGTCGCCACCAGCGCGCGGTGGATGGCCAGGTCGTGGGCGCTCAGGTCGTCGGGCAGGGCGTCGAGATACCGCTCGATGGCGGACAGGGTCATGCCCTGGTGCTGCAACTCCTCGATGAGGGCGAGGCGGGACAGGTGCTCCGGGCCGTACCGGCCCACCCGACGGGGTCCGATCACGGGAGGGGGCAAAAGCCCGCGGGTGCTGTAGAACCGTACGGTGCGGACGGTCACACCCGCCCTGGCCGCCAGTTCGTCGACGGTCAGCGACGCCGGCTCCGGTGCCTGGGTGGTCATGGGCTTTCCGCCTTGCTCTCTGATCAGCGCTTCTCTTCGCAACGGCTCGTGTTCAACAGTATTGCTGTCGCACCAACGATGTGAAACGGCCAGGAGCTGCCCATGCCCACGAAACTGCGACTGCCCGCACCTCCCGAAGAGCTCACCCTGCCCGCCCTGCTGGCGCGCAACGCCGCCGAGCACGGCGACCTGCCCGCCCTCTCGTGGCGCGAGGGCGCCGAGGGCACCGACGGCACGGCCTGGACCACCCTCAGCTGGTCGGACGTCCGCCGCAAGGTGGCCGTCCTCGCCGCCGGCTACGCCTCCCTGGGCGTCGAACGCGGCGAGCACGTCCTGCTGATGATGGGCAACCGCCCCGAGCACTGGCTCACCGACCTCGCCCTGATCCACCTCGGCGCCGTCCCCGTCACCGTGTACGGGACCTCCGCGCCCGAGCAGATCGCCCACATAGCCCGCCACAGCCGGGCCCGGCTCGCCGTGGTCGAGGGCGCCCGGGAGCTGGCCCGGTGGGAGCCGCTGCTGAGCGATCCCGGCACCCCGCTGGAGAAGCTCGTCGTGGCCGAGGCCCCCGAGGCCGGCCCGCACCCGACCTACGCGTCGGTGTACGCCGGCGGGGTCCACCTGCACCGGTCCGAAGCCTTCGAGAAGGCCTGGCGGGAGTCCCGTTCCGAGGACCCGCTGACCGTCGTGTACACCTCGGGCACCACCGGCGACCCCAAGGGGGTGCGCCTGACCCACCGCAACATCGTGCTCCAGTCCGTCCGCCTCGACCGGCAGGTCGAGCTGCCCGAGCACGCCGAGCACCTCTGCTACCTGCCCTTCGCCCACATCGCCGAGCGGATCCTCGGCATCTACCTCCCGCTCCTGCGGGCCGCCCACGTCCGCCTGTGCGCCGACCCGGCCGCCGTGTCGGTCGCGGTGCGCGAGCTGCACCCGGTGCAGTTCTTCGGCGTGCCCCGGGTGTGGGAGAAGCTGGCCGCCTCCGTACGGGCGGTGCTCGGGCGGCTGCCCGAGGAGCAGCGCGCCGCCATCGAAGCCGCCAACGACCTGGCGCGGGAGCGGGCCGGGCACCGGGAGCGCGGCGAGGAGGTCCCGGCCGGGCTCGAAGCCTCGTACGCCGCGGCCAAGGAGCGGGTGCTCGACCCGCTGCTGACGCTGGCCGGGATGGACCGGCTGGTCTGGACGGCCAGCGCCACCGCGCCGATGCCGATCGACGTGGTCCGCTTCTGGGCGGGCTGGGGGATCACCATCATGGACGCGTGGGGGCTGACCGAAACCTCCGGCGTGTGCACGGTCAACAGCCCGGACGGCTTCCGGCTGGGCTCGGTGGGCCGCCCGATCGAGGGGCTGGAGCTGCGGATCGCCGAGGACGGGGAGATCTTCACGCGCGGGGAGACGGTCTTCGGCGGGTACCTGCTGCCGGACGGTTCGGTGGAGAGCGCCTCCGACGCGGAGGGCTGGTTCCCGACGGGGGACATCGGGCGGCTCGACGAGGCGGGGTTCCTCTGGCTGACCGACCGCAAGAAGGAACTGATCATCACCTCGAACGGGAAGAACGTCTCGCCCGCCCTGGTGGAGAACACCGTCAAGGAACACCCGCTGATCGGGCAGGCCCTGGTGCACGGCGACGGCCGCTCCTACCTCGTCGCCCTCCTCGTCCTGGATCCCGAGCTCGGCCCGGCCTGGGCGCAGGCCCACGGCATCGACGCCGCGGCCGCCACGCCCGCCGAGCTTGCCGCGCACCCGGCCGTACGGGAGGAGGTCGCCCGGGCCGTCGCGGCCGCCAACGCCCGGCTCAACCGCACCGAGCAGATCAAGCGCTACCGGCTGCTGACCGGGGAGTGGGGTCCGGAGTCGGGAGAGCTGACCCCGTCGCTGAAACTGCGCCGCCGGGTGGTCCGGGAGAAGTACGCGGAGCTGATCGAGGGGCTGTACGCCGAGCCGTACGTGCAGGATCCGGACGAAGCCCCGTAGAAGGAGCCGTCACACGAATGGCCCTGCCCGGTGGGCGGAAGATCACTCACCGGGCAAGGGTGGGGGAATGTGCATATGCCCTGAACTCGCCACGCCGCCCGGAAAGGGCGGCTGATCGCCATGGGTGTGCTGCAGGACCACCCCGAACTCGCCCTGTTCCTCTGCCTCGCGGCCGGATACCTCCTCGGCAAGGTGCGCGTCGGCCCCATCACCCTCGGCGGCATCTGCGGCACGCTGATCGTGTCGCTGCTGCTCGGGGCCTGGGCCAAGATCGAGATCGACGCGGACGTGAAGACGATCTTCTTCGCGCTCTTCATCTTCGCCCTCGGCTACATGGCCGGACCGCAGTTCTTCGCCAACCTCAACCGCAAGAGCATGCGCTTCTTCGCGCTCTGCTTCATCGAGCTCGTCAGCGTGCTCGGCCTCGCCTACTTCCTGGCCAAGGCCTTCGGCCTCGACGTCGGCACCGCCTCCGGCATCCTCGCCGGCGCGGCCACCGAATCCGCCGTGGTCGGCACCGCCACCGAAGCGATCGGAAAACTGCCCGACCTGACCCCGGACCAGATCTCCACGTACCAGGGCCACGTGGCCACCGCGTACACGGTCTGCTACCTCTTCGGCCTGGTCACCATCGTCATCTACACCAGCCAGATCATGCCGATGCTGCTCCGCATCAACCTCGCGGACGCCTCGCGCTCCCTGTGGGAGAAGATGCGCGGCGGCGGCTCCGGCGCCGGCCTGGAGCCCGACGAGCGCGAGTCGATGCCCGGCCTGGTCGGGCGCACCCACCTGGTCACCCTCGCCGACGGCCGCACCGTCGGGAACCTGGAAGCGGCCTTCGGCGGCGGAGTCACCGTGGAGGCCGTCCGGCGCGGCTCCAAGGACCTCACCCCCGCCCCGGACCTCGAACTCACCCTCTCCGACCTCGTCCTCGTCGTCGGCCGGCGGTCCGACGCCATCGCCGCGGGCCGGGCCATCGGCCCGGAGACCCCGGGCATCCCCGGGGTGGACACCCCGCTGGCCACCCGTCAGGTGGCCATGACCGACAAGGCCATCGCGGGGAAGTCCCTGGGCGAACTCCGCTCCACCCACCCGGACTTCGCCCGTAGCGGGGTCTACGTGACCGACGTGCTCCGCGGTGAGCAGCACCTGCCCGCCAACCCGGACACCGTCGTCGAACGCGGTGACGTCGTCACCCTCGTGGGCGCCCGCTCGGGCCTGAACCGGATCGTCGCCAAGATCGGCACGGTGGCCAAGAACGACTCCACCGACTTCATCTACCTCGGTCTCGGCATCGCGCTCGGCTCGCTCATCGGGCAGATCGTGGTCCGCCTCGGCGGGGTCCCGCTCTCGCTCGGCACCGGCGGCGGCTGCCTCATCTCGGGTCTGCTCTTCGGCTGGTTCCGCTCCCGCCGGCAGACCTTCGGCGCCTTCCCGCCGCAAGCCGCCACCACGATCAAGGACATGGGGCTCGCGGTCTTCATCGCCTGCACCGGCCTGACCTCGGGCCCGCAGGCCTGGCCGCTGCTCAAGGAGTACGGGGCCCTGCTGCCGTTCGCCGGGATCGCCATGGTCCTCGTACCGGCCACGATCTCGCTGGTCGTCGGGCGCAAGTTCCTGAAGATCGAGAAGCCGCTGCTGATCGGCGCCATCGCCGGACAGCAGTGCTCCACACCGGCCATCACCTCGGTCACGCAGGTGGCGCAGAGCTCGGTGCCGATGCTCGGCTACACGATCACCTACGCGCTGTCCAACTTCCTGCTCCCACTCACCGGCCCGATCCTCGTCGGGATCCTCGGGGCCTGATCCCCCTTCGCCCCGCCCCCAACTCCCTTCGGACGGCGCCCATATGATCGACTTCCTCAACCGGAACATCTTCCAGCCGCATCCCGAGCTCCTGGTCTTCATCGTCGTCGCCCTCGGCTTCCTCGTCGGGAAGCTGCGCTGGAAGGCCATCGGGCTGGGCGCCGTCACCGGCTGCCTCATCGTCGGACTCGTCTTCGGCGCCCAGTTCAAGATCACCGTCGACGGGACCGTGAAGAACCTCTTCTTCACGATGTTCCTCTTCGCCCTCGGCTACAAGGTCGGCCCGCAGTTCTTCCGCGGCCTGAAGAAGGACGGCCTCCCGCAGGTCGTCAACGCGGTCGTCGTCTGCGTCACCGGCCTGCTGGTCTCCTGGGGGTTCGCCGTCATGCTCGGCTACGGACCGGGGCTCAGCGCCGGTCTGCTGGGCGGCGCGCTCACCCAGTCCGCCGTCATCGGCGTGGCCCAGGACGCCATCGGCAACCTGCCCGGCCTCTCGGCCGACCAGATCAAGGAGCAGCAGGACTTCGTCGCCGTCGGCTACGCGGTCACCTACCCGCTCGGCACCATCCTCTGCGCGATGCTCCTGGCCAACGTGCTGCCCCGGCTCTACCGGCGCAACCTGGCGGCCGAGAGCGCCCAGATCGCCAAGGAGATGGACGCGCCCAGCGACAACCCCGACCTGCACGAGGGGTACTACGAGATCGTCCTGCGGGCCTACACCATCCAGCGGCCCGACCTCGTCGGCCGGACCATCGACGACTTCGAGAACCAGCAGAAGGAACTGGGCCACCGCATCTACCTCACCCGGGTCCGCCGGGACGGGCAGATCCTCGACCACACCCAGCAGACCACCCTGCTCGAAGGCGACGTCGTCGCCGTCAGCGCCCTGCGCGGATCCCTGGTCGCATTCGACGCCCGCACCCACATCGGCCCCGAGACCGACGACGTCGAACTCCTCGGCTACCAGACCGAGACGCTGCACGTGGTCGCCTCCGAGAAGGAGCAGCTCGGCAAGACCGTCGCGGAACTGCGCGCCGAGCCGTTCATGGTCGGCGTCTACATCGACAAGCTCTACCGCTCCGGCGCGGAGTTCCCCTACCGGCTCACCACGCCGCTGGAGCGCGGCGACACCCTGATCCTGTCCGGCCCGAAGCGGCTGGTGGACCCGGCCGGCAAGGTCATCGGCAAGCCGGTGCCCACCAGCTTCGCCACCGACATGATCTGGGTGGGCCTCGGCATCTTCCTCGGCGGCTGCCTGGGCATCCCGGCGCTCACCGCCGGCGGGGTCCCGATCTCGCTGTCCACCTCGGGCGGCGCGCTGATCATGGGCCTGGTCTTCGGCTGGATCCGGGGCAGGTACCCGACGTACGGCAACGTCCCGCCCGGCGCGCAGTGGTTCATGGACACCCTGGGGCTCTGCCTGTTCATCGCGGTCGTCGGCATCAACGCCGGCCCCAGCTTCACCAGCGGGCTGTCCACCGCCGGCTGGGGACTGCTGGTCTTCGGAGCCGTCGCCACTCTGATCCCGCTGATCGTGGGCTTCCTCGTGGGCCACCACGTCCAGAAGATCCGCTTCCCGATCCTGATGGGCGTCCTGGCAGGTGGCCAGACCACGACGGCAGCCATCGGCGCGGTCAACGAGGCGTCCAGATCCCAGGTCCCGACGCTCGGTTACACGATCCCCTACGCGATCGGCAACGTGCTGCTGACCATCTGGGGCGCCGTGATCGTCATCCTCAACCACTGAACGAACCCTCCAACCTAAGGAAGCCACCGTGCCGGAGACCACCTTCAGCCGCGAGGAGATCCAGTCCTTCGCCCAGCTCAGCCCGTTCGAGCTGAAGGACAAGTTCATCCAGCTCGCGACGGCCGCCCAGGCCGACAAACCCGGCCAGAAGGACACCACCGCCCGCGCCATGCTCAACGCGGGCCGCGGCAACCCCAACTGGATCGCCACCGGACCGCGCGAGGCCTTCTACGCACTGGGGTACTTCGCCCTGGAGGAGTCCCGCCGGGTGTGGACCGCGGACAACCTCGGCGGGATGCCGGAGAAGAAGGGCATCGGGGAGCGGTTCGAGTCCTGGACCCGGCGCCACCCGGACCTGCCGGGCGTGGAGATGCTGTCCGCGTGCGTCCAGTACGCCCTGTCGCGCTGGCCGTTCGACAAGGACGCCTTCGTGCACGAGCTGACCGACGCCATCACGGGCGACAACTACCCGGTCCCGGACCGGATGCTGATCCACGCGGAGCACATCGTCCGCGGCTACGTCGCCGACGAGATGTTCGGCAAGAAGCCGCCGGAGGGCAACAACCTGTCGCTGTTCGCCACCGAGGGCGGCACCGCGGCCATGTGCTACATCTTCGACTCGCTGATGAAGAACGGGATCCTGAAGAAGGGCGACAAGATCGCCCTGATGACCCCGGTGTTCACCCCGTACATCGAGATCCCCGAGCTCGACACCTTCGAGTTCGAGGTGGTCAACGTCTCCGCGAGCCTCTTCGCCGAGACCGGCGTCCGCCAGTGGCGCTACCCGGAGGAGGAGGTCGCCAAGCTGGCCGACCCCTCCGTGAAGCTCGTCTGCCTGGTCAACCCCTCCAACCCGCCCTCGCTCGCACTGAGCGAGCGGGTGGCGAACCAGATCAAGGACATCGTCGCCACCAGCAACCCGAACCTGCTGATCGTCACGGACGACGTGTACGGCACCTTCGTGCCCGGCTTCCGCTCGATCGCCGCCGACCTGCCCCGCAACACCCTGCTCGTGTACTCGTACTCCAAGCACTACGGCTGCACGGGCTGGCGGCTCGGCGTCATCGGCCTGCACGACGACAACGTCATCGACGAGATGATCGCGGGCTTCCCGCAGGACCAGAAGGACCGGCTGGCCAAGCGGTACGGCACCCTCAGCCTGGAGCCGGAGAAGATCCGCTTCGTCGACCGGCTCGTCGCGGACTCCCGGTCGGTGGCCCTCAACCACACGGCCGGCCTCTCGCTGCCGCAGCAGACGATGATGGTGCTCTTCTCGCTCTTCGACATGCTGGGCGAGGGCCAGGCGTACAAGGAGCGCATCCGGCAGATCGTCCACCGCAGGCTCGACCTGCTGCTGGAGGGCGCCCAGATGAAGATCTCCGACGACGACAAGCGGGCCGGGTACTACATCGAGCTCGACCTGCTGGCCGAGGCGGAGCGGGTCCACGGCAAGGACTTCGCGGACTTCCTGGAGAAGAACTACGAGCCGGTCGACCCGCTGTTCCGGCTCGCCGAACAGACCTCGGTGGTCCTCCTCAACGGCGGCGGCTTCGACGGCCCCCAGTGGTCCGTGCGCGTCTCGCTGGCCAACCTCGACGACCTGGACTACCTGAAGATCGGCCACCACCTGCGGGAGATCTTCCAGGACTACGCGAGCGAATGGGAGCGGGCGAAGGCGGGCGGCTGACGGCCGGAAGCGACAGGAAGGGGGTGCCCGCCGGATCGCGGCGGGCACCCCCTTCCCGTGTGACGGATCAGCAGCGGGTCAGCGGCCGATCAGCGGGTAGTGGTCGGAGAGGTTCGTGTAGGTGTAGGAAGTGCCCCAGCTGGAGACCGTCCAGGGCGCCGACTGCTCCAGGACGACGTTGTTCTCCCAGTTCGCCGGGCGGGCGTTGCCCTTGCGGTAGAGCACGTAGTCCAGGTCCTCGCGCGGGTCGGTCGGGTAGCGGTACTTCGCTATCGAGTTCAGCGCGGTGTCGAAGGAGTACGTGTGCCCCGTGCGGGTGTCGGAGCCCGCCAGGTCGGCGTTGGCCAGCATGGTGGCGAGCTCCGGGGTGCGCGAGTCGACGTTCATGTCGCCCGCCACGATGACCTGCTCGCTCGCCGGGATGTTCTTGCCGTCCAGGAACGCGTCGATGTTCCGGAACTGGCGGGCGCGCATCTCCGCCGCCTCGCCCGCGTCGCAGCCCGGGTCGGTGGACTGGGCGTGCGTGCCGACCACGTGGACCTTGGTGCCGTTCACGTTCAGCACGACGTAGGCGAAGCCCTTGTTCGACCACCAGTCGGCGCCGCAGGCGTCCTTGTAGACCACCTGCTCCTTGCGCACGATCGGCCACTTGCTGAGGACCGTGACGCCGCCGTCCTCCGGGGTGGTCGAGGAGTAGGCGCCGCCCGTGGCGTCCCAGCCGCTCTTGCTGCGGCCCACGACGGGGGTCTGGTACGGGTACTGCGCGGCGGAGTTCGCCTTCAGCGCGTCGGAGGCGCCGTTGTCGAAGGCCTCCTGGAGGACGACCACGTCGTGGCCCTGGTACCAGGAGGCCTTGGGGATCTCCGCCGCCCGGTGGTCCTGGCCCCAGTTGGGGTACAGGTTCTTGCTCATCAGGAACGTGTTGTACGACAGGACGCTGAGCCGCGGCGTGGCGGCGCTCTCCGCGGCGGTGGCGGCGGGAGCCGCGGTGGCGACGAGCGATCCGACGGCGACGGCGGCGACGGCCGCGGCGGCGGCACGGGCCCTGCGGGGCTGGATCTGGGGCATGGAGGTCTCCCTCGTTCCTGTGGGGGAAGATCGGCTCCGCCATCCAAGCAGCCAGGGTTACTTCGCGGTAACACCTATGACACGGGTTTCTGGACGCAGTCCTACTTCTTCGGTGCTTCCGCGGCCGGACCCCGGTCGTCCACAGGCTCCGGCGCAAGCCCCCGGACCCCCTGCATACTGGGAGAACGGCAGATGGACACCCTGGGGGCACGCGGATGAGCACGACGGAACGGCCCGTGCGGGGCGCAGGCGACCGGACCGACCGAGACCGGACCGACCCCGAGCCCCCGCCGCCCGGGGGAGTGCTGTGGACCATCGCCGGAGACGTCCGCGCGCTCCTCATGCTGCCCGCCGCCTTCACCATGCAGGTCGCCCACCCGGCCATCGGCGCCGGGGTCGACGAGCACTCCGTCTTCCGCACCGACCCCTGGGGCCGCGGCGAGCGCTCGCTGCGCTCCGTCCAGCTGTGGGTGTACGGCGGGGCCGACGCCGCCGCCGAGGGGCGCCGGGTGCGCCGCCTGCACAAGGAGATCCAGGGCACCGACACCCGGGGGCGCCGCTACCACTCCCTCGACCCGGCCTGCTACGCCTGGGTGCACGCCACCGGCTTCCCGGTCTACCTCCACGCCGGCCGCTACCTGCTGCGCCCCTTCACCCCGGCCCAGGAACGGCAGCTCTACCGCGAGTGGCTCCAGGTCGGCCGCATCCTCGGCCTGCACGACCGGGACATGCCGCAGAGCATCGAGGAGTACTGGCCCTACTACCACCGGATGCTGGCCGAGGAGATCGAGCCCACCAAGGTCGCCCGCGAACTCCTCGCCACCGACGCACCCCTGCCCCGCCCCGCCGGAGGCCCGCTGCCCGTCCGGCTCCTGCTGCGCCTGGCCTGGCCCGTCCTGCGGGCCGCCTTCCTGCACTTCCGGGCCTTCGTCACCGCCGGGTACATGCCGCCCGAGGCGCGCGCCGCCATCGGCCTGGAATGGACCCCGGCCCAGGAGCGCCGCCTGCGCCGCTTCAGCACGGCCGTGCGCCTCCTGGTCCCCCTCCTGCCGGAGCGCCTGCGCTACCTCCCGATCGCCCGCGCGGCCCGGGCGCGGGCGCGCGCCGCCGCCCGCTGAGGGGCGACGGCGCGCAGCTCCGTACCGGTGCGGGTCAGTGGCGGTCGTGCACCTCGTTCGTCGCGGCGATCTTCTTCCAGGACTTCGGCTCCGCAGCCGGCTTCGCGGACGGCTTCGGGGCCGGGGCGCGCAGGGTGCCGGTGCCCGGAGCCGGGGCCGGCAGCTTCTTCGGTGCGTTCAGCGCGGAGGCGTCCGGCTTGCCCGGGGTGTACAGCCAGGTCTCGAAGAGCTGCGCGAGCGGCTGGTTGGAGACCTTCTCCGCGTAGCGGACGAAGTCGCCGACCTTGGCGTTGCCGTAGGCGCGCTCGGTCGGCCACCCCTTCAGGATCCGGAAGAACTTCTCGTCGCCGATCGTGTTGCGCAGCGCCTGGAGGGCGATCGCGCCACGGTCGTAGACCGCTCCGTGGAACTGGTTCTCCGGACCCGGGTCACCCGGCTTGACCTGCCAGAACGGGTCCTCGGCCGGCCGCAGCCCGTACGCCCAGTCGGCGAGCTCCTGCGCGGTGCCCTCGCCCTCCTTCTCCGACCACAGCCACTGGCTGTAGCGGGCGAAGCCCTCGTTGACCCAGATGTCCTTCCAGCCGTCGACGGACACGCTGTCCCCGTACCACTGGTGGGCCAGCTCGTGCACGACCACGGACACGTTCGCGCCGTTGGCGAACTGCCGCGGGCTGTAGAACGGCCGGGTCTGCGTCTCCAGCGCGAATCCGCTGGGCACGTTCGGGACGTACCCGCCGAGCGCGTTGAAGGGGTACGGCCCGAAGACGCCCTCCAGCCACTCCGCGACCTCGCCGGTCCGCTCGATGCTGGCGCGCGCCGCGCCCGCGTTGTCGCCGAGGTCCTGGCTGTAGGCGTTCAGGATCGGCAGGCCGCTCGCGGTCTTGTCGGTGGTGATGTCGAACTTGCCGACGGCCAGGGTGGCGAGGTACGTGGCCTGCGGCTTGTTCGAGCGCCAGTTGTACCGGGTCCAGCCCAGGCGGGAACTCTGCGACTGCAGCACGCCGTTGCTGATGGCCTGGGTGCCGTCGGGCACGTTCACCGACACGTCGAAGGTGGCCTTGTCGAGCGGGTGGTCGTTGCTCGGGAACCACCAGGCGGCCGAGTCGGGCTCCTGCGCGGCGACGCCGCCGTCCGGGGTGCGCTGCCAGGCCGACCAGCCGTCGACCTTGAACTCCGAAGGCTTGCCCGCGTACTTGACGACCACGCTCGACTGCTTGCCCCTCGGGAGCGGGGAGGCCGGGGTGACCTCGAGCTCGGAGACGCCGGACTTGGCGAACTTCGCCTTCACCCCGTTGACCCGGATCTCGCTGACGTCCAGACCGAAGTCGAGGTTGAAGCGGGACAGGTCCTGCTTGGCGGTGGTGAGCAGGGTGGCGGTGCCCTCCAGCAGGTCGGTCTTCGGCTGGTACTGGAGGCGCAGGTCGTAATGGGAGACCTCGTACCCGCCGTTGCCGCTGGCCGGGTAGTAGGGATCACCGATACCCGGGGCGCCCGGAACGGAACTCGCCGCCGACGCCGGGATCACCAGCAGAAGGGAGGCGGCGAGCACGCTCGGGGCGATGACTTTGCGGTGCACCTTGAACTCCAAGTGGTAGGGGAGTGGCTTCCGTTCGACCGTATTCACGCCCGGGACCCCACGTCATGTCCATGGCCCCTCCTGTCACACGATCGCCATGCGTCTGAAAAGCGCCCGTGCGGAACACGTCCGTCCGGGCGGCGGCGACGGCCCGCGCACCGGCCCCGGCCTGCGCGGACCGATGTCCGGATCTGCGGCTCGGCCGTCATTGCCCGCGGCTGCGCGGCCTCCTAGCGTTGACGCCGTGGCCCCGCGCAGGGCCACCACCCCACCCCACTCTCGTGAGAACGGAACGGCACCCTCATGCCCACCACCACCCTGCGTCAGCTCAACGGCTTCGACGAGACCCCCGCGACCTTCGAGAACGCGGTCCTGGTCCTGGTCGACTACCAGAACACCTACACCGGCGGCGTCATGGAACTCGACGGCTGGGAACCGGCGCTCGCCTCCGCCTCCCGGCTCCTCGCCAGGGCCCGCGAGCTCGGCACTCCCGTCGTCCACATCCGCGACGGCGGCTACGGCATCGACACCGAGCCGGGCACCCTGCACGCCTCCGTGGCCCCCCGGGAGGGCGAGGCCGTCGTCACCAAGTCCGTCCCGAACGGCTTCCACGGCACCGACCTCCACGGGATCATCGAAGCCACCGGCCGGAAGAACCTGATCATCGCCGGGTTCATGACCCACATGTGCACCCTGTTCACCACCGAGGGCGCCTTCCTGCACGGCTACGCTCCCACGGTCGTCGCCGACGCCTCGGCGACGCGCGCACTGGAAAGCCCGGCGGGCGCCCTGACGGCGCAACAGATCCACCAGGCCGCCCTCGCCACGATCACCGACCTCTACGGCGTGGTCGTCCCCACCGGCGCCGAACTGAAGTAGCCGCGTCCGCGGCGGCCCCGCCGGGGCCCGGTCCCCGGGGGAGACCGGGCCTACCGGCGGGACGTCGGCGGTCCCCGGACGGGCCCGCGGGCCGGAAGGCCCCCCTCCCGCTTCCGGCGGCCACGGTTCCCGCGGCACCCCGCTCTTCTCTCCATACCAAGCAGTCGTTAGCCTGCGCGCCATGACTCTTCCGGAGCGCGCTGCGCGTAGCTGCTGGCACGGGGCCATCAACCCGTTGCACTCGACCGTGTACTTCTCGCCCGACCTCGGCAAGGAGTTCGCCGCCCTCGGGATCACCGACCGCAACGCCGTCAACCTGGCCTCCCGCTCCGCGGCCATGGGTGCGGTCGGCGCGGGCACGGTGACGGCCACCTTCTACAACTACCGCCACGACCTCGTCACCCGGCACCTGCCCGCCGTCTGGGAGACCGCCACCCCCGCGCAGGTCCTGGCCGCCCGGCTGCGGGCCGTGGACACCACGCTGCGCCGGCTCCTCGGCGAGGAGACGATCGCCTCCCCCGAGGTCGCCGAGGCGGCAGGGCTGGCGATGCGCGCGGCCGAAGCCTGCACCCGGCACGCCCGTACGCTCTACTCGGCCCACGCGGACCTCCCCGTACCCGAGGAACCGCACCTCAAGCTGTGGCACGCCACCACCCTGCTGCGCGAGCACCGCGGCGACGGACACCTGGTCGCCCTGCTCACCGTCGGCCTGGACCCGGTCGAGGCCCTGGTCAGCCACACGGCCAGCGGCCACGGCATGACCCCGAAGTACCTCAAGTACATCCGCGGCTGGGAGCAGGCCGACCTGGACGCCGCCGCGGACCGGCTCCGCGAGCGCGGACTGCTCGACTCCGCGGGCGAGCTCACGCCCGAGGGCGCGGCGCTGCGCGAAGCGCTGGAGACGGAGACCGACCGCCTCGACGAGGCTCCGTACGAGCACCTCGGCGCGGCCGGAGTCGCCCGGCTCGCGGAGATCGGCGGTGGTTTCACCGTGCAGGCCTTCGTCGCCGGAGCCTTCCCCGGGGACCTCATGGGCAAGGCCTGAGACCCGGACCGGGCCCGGCTCCCGACGTCCGCCGCCGCCACCTGCCACAATTGGCACCCTTCCGACGCAGCACGCTGCGGGCTGCGCACACGGCGCAGCACGGACCAGCAGCACGAACACGTACGAAGGCAGGCGGGACCGCACAGTGACGATGTCCATCGAAGGCAGGATCGCCGAGGAGCTCGGCGTACGGGAACGGCAGGTCAAGGCCGCCGTCGAGCTGCTCGACGGCGGCTCGACCGTGCCGTTCATCGCGCGCTACCGCAAGGAAGCGACCGAGATGCTCGACGACGCCCAGCTGCGCACCCTGGAGGAACGGCTGCGCTACCTGCGCGAGCTGGAGGACCGGCGCGCCGCGATCCTCGACTCCGTACGGGAGCAGGGCAAGCTCGACGCCGAGCTGGAGGCCCGGATCAACGCGGCCGACACCAAGGCCCGGCTGGAGGACATCTACCTCCCCTTCAAGACCAAGCGCCGCACCAAGGCGCAGATCGCCCGCGAAGCCGGCCTCGCGCCGCTCGCCGAGGGGCTGCTGGCCGACCCGTCGGCGGAACCGGCCGTGGCGGCCGCGGCGTTCGTGGACGCCGACAAGGGCGTGGCCGACGCGGCCGCCGCCCTGGAGGGCGCCCGCGCCATCCTCACCGAGAAGTTCGGCGAGGACGCCGACCTCATCGGCGAACTGCGCGAGCGGATGTGGGGCCGCGGCCGGCTCGCCGCGAAGGTCCGCGAGGGCAAGGAGGAGGCGGGCGCCAAGTTCGCCGACTACTTCGACTTCACCGAGCCGTTCACCGCCCTCCCCTCGCACCGCGTGCTCGCCATGCTCCGCGGGGAGAAGGAGGACGTGCTCGACCTCACCCTGGAACCGGAGGAGCCGAGCGACACGCCCGGCCCCTCCACGTACGAGGGCATGGTCGCGCGGCGCTTCGGCATCAACGATCGCGGCCGGCCCGGCGACAAGTGGCTCGCCGACACCGTCCGCTGGGCCTGGCGCACGAAGATCCAGGTGCACCTCGGGATCGACCTGCGCTCCCGGCTGCGCGCCGCCGCCGAGGACGAGGCGGTACGGGTCTTCGCGTCCAACCTGCGCGACCTGCTGCTCGCCGCACCCGCCGGCACCCGCGCCACCCTCGGGCTGGACCCGGGTTTCCGCACCGGTGTGAAGGTGGCCGTGGTGGACGCCACCGGCAAGGTGGTCGCCACCGAGGTGATCTACCCGCACGTGCCCGCCAACAAGTGGGACGACGCGCTCGCCAAACTGGCCCGCCTGGCCAAGGAGCACGCGGTCGAGCTCGTCGCCATCGGCAACGGCACGGCCTCCCGGGAGACCGACAAGCTCGCCGCGGACCTCATCGCCCGCAATCCCGAGCTGAACCTCACCAAGGTGATGGTCTCGGAGGCCGGCGCCTCCGTGTACTCGGCTTCCGCCTTCGCCTCGCAGGAACTCCCGGACATGGACGTGTCGTTGCGCGGCGCCGTCTCCATCGCCCGGCGCCTGCAGGACCCGCTCGCCGAGCTGGTGAAGATCGACCCGAAGTCGATCGGCGTCGGCCAGTACCAGCACGACCTGTCCGAGGTGAAGCTCTCGCGCTCGCTCGACGCCGTGGTAGAGGACTGTGTGAACGGCGTCGGCGTCGACGTCAACACCGCCTCCGCGCCGCTGCTTTCGCGCGTGTCGGGCATCAGCGGCGGACTCGCCGAGAACATCGTGGCGCACCGTGACGCCAACGGCCCGTTCCGCAGCCGCAAGGGGCTCAAGGACGTGGCCCGCCTCGGCCCGAAGGCGTACGAGCAGTGCGCGGGCTTCCTGCGCATCCGCGGCGGGGACGACCCGCTGGACGCCTCCAGCGTGCACCCGGAGGCCTACCCGGTGGTCCGTACGATGGGCAAGACGGCGGGCAGCGAGGTGGCGGCCCTGATCGGCAACACCGGTGTGCTGCGCTCGCTGCGCCCGGAGCAGTTCGTCACCGAGGCCTTCGGCCTGCCGACGGTCACGGACATCCTGCGCGAGCTGGAGAAGCCGGGCCGCGACCCGCGGCCCGCCTTCAAGACGGCGACCTTCAAGGAGGGCGTCGAGAAGATCGGCGACCTGGCCCCCGGGATGATCCTGGAGGGCGTGGTCACCAACGTGGCCGCCTTCGGCGCCTTCATCGACATCGGCGTCCACCAGGACGGGCTGGCGCACGTCTCGGCGCTGTCGAAGACCTTCGTCAAGGACCCGCGCGACGTGGTGAAGCCGGGCGACATCGTCCGGGTCAAGGTCATGGACGTGGACATCCCGCGCAAGCGGATCTCGCTGACGCTGCGGCTGGAGGACGAGGCGGAGCGCGGCGGCGCCGACGGCGGTGCGCCGAGGCAGCGCGAGGAGCGGGGCGAGCGGCGCGGCGGCGGCCGGCCCCCGCAGCAGCGCGGCCCGGGCGGTCAGGGCGGCGGCGACCGCGGCCAGGGCGGCCAGGGCGGCTCCCGCGACGGCGGCAAGGGCCGCCGCCAGGGCGGTCAGGGCGGCCAGGGCGGTCACGGAGGCGGCGGCCAGCGTCAGGGCGGCGGCGCTCCGGCCCCCGCCAACAGCGCGATGGCCGACGCCCTGCGCCGCGCGGGGCTCAGCGGCCCCGACGAGCGGGGTGGCCGCAAGCGCTGACCGCTCGTGGCAGTGCATGCCGGATTGGCTGAAAAAGCCCCCGACATGGGGACATACCTTGCCAACTCATCCGGATGATCTGTAGGGATGACGGAACGCCCGTTCGTCTTCAGGCGAGCGGGCTTCCGCGTTTCCCCCTCAGGACCGCACTCCCGAGGTCGCCTTGAAGGCAAAGGACGTCATGCCCCTGCCCACGCACACCTACCATCGTTGCCCGAGAAAGGGTCCGAAGAGGGAACACATGCGCCACCCTCAGCCCAGTCTGCGCAAACGGTGCGAGGCGATTCTCAGCCGTCTTGACCTGCGGCACCCCTTCTCGCTCGACGGCCTGTGCGAGCGGATAGCCGAACAGCGGGGCCGTCCCATCCGGCTCCACCCGCTGCCCAAGGAGGCGGCGGAGTCCGGGGTGTGCGGACTGTGGGTCGGCACCGCCGACGTGGACTACGTCTTCTACGAGGCCCAGACCACCCGGCTGCACCGCGAGCACATCGTGCTCCACGAGATCGGCCACATCCTCTTCGGGCACCACTCGCTGGAAGCCCCCGTCGAGGACCCCCCGGGCGCCGGCGGGGTGGACGGACCGGTCCCCACCGTGCTCGGGCGCACCAACTACACCACCCGCCAGGAGCGGGAGGCGGAGATGCTCGCCAGCATGATCCGCATCCGCACCGGAACCCGCGGCCCCCACCTAGGCCACGGCGCCGCGGGCCGCGACACCCTCGCCCGGCTGGAGTCGGCGATGGGCTACGAGCGGCGCGGACGGGGGCCCGTCCACCGTGACCTCTGATCTGATCGCCTTCGGCGACGCGCTCGCCGTCCCCGGCGTCGTGTGCCTCTGGATCGCCGTCCTGCTCCGCGCGCCCGGCGCCCTGCGAGCCCCGCACCAGCGCGGACTGTGGCTCGCCGTCGCCACCGCCGCGGCCGCGATGACCCTGAACCTCCCCGACGTCGTCGCCTACGCCATGGGCCGCGACCCCGACTACGCGCACACCATCGGACTCGTGCGCAACCTCATCGGGGTCCTCTCGGCCGGCGCGGTGCTGTACTTCGTGGCCTCCGCCACCCGCGGCCGCCGGCTCCAGATCGCCTCCGGCGTCGGCACGGTCCTGTGGCTGACCGTCCTCGTCGTCCTCGACGCGGCCGCGCCCGACCACGGCACGCACACGATCCCGCCCGTCGGCGACCCGGTGCCCTCCCTCGCGTACTGGCTGGTGCTGATCTCCGCCCACCTGATCGCCAACACCGTCTGCGTGTCCGTCTGCTGGCGCTACAGCCGCCGCGCGGAGAGCCGGGGCCTCGCCGCCGGACTGCTGCTGTTCGGCCTCGGCACCGCGCTCGCCGGGGTGTTCTGGTTCGTGTACCTGCTCAAGGCGCTGTTCGGCTTCACCTGGGCGATGCCCGCCAACCCGCTGCTGATGAACGTGCACGGACTCCTCCGCGCCGCCGCGATCCTCGTCCCGACGCTCTTCACCTTCCGCCGCACGGCCGCCGACACCGCCACCGCCTGGCGGCTGTGGCCGCTCTGGCGCGATCTGGTCCACGCCGTCCCGCACGTCGCCCTCAACGAGCCGCGCACCGGCCGGGTGCTGGAACTGCTGTGGCCTCCGGTTCCGCGCAACCTGCTCGTGTACCGCAAGGTCATCGAGACCCGCGACGCCATCCTGATCCTGGGGGAGTACGTCGCCCCCGGCCTGCCCGAGCTCGCGCGCAGCCACGTGGCCGGCAGCGGAGTGCCCGAACAGCGGGCCAGTGCCGCCGCGCTGGCCTGCGTACTGAAGGAAGCGCGACAGGCGAAGCTGGCCGGGATCCCGCAACAGCGGTCCGACGAGAACGCCTTGGAGCTGCCCGCAGCCCTCCAGACCTCGGCCGAGGGAGGGGACCTGGAAGGCGAGGCACGCTTCCTCGTGGACGTGGCCCAGGCCTACGCCTCACCGGCCACGGCCGGCTTCACCGCGTAAGACATCCGCGACACACGCAGCACGCACCACGCACCACGCCCGACAGCCAGGAAGTGAACGTCTCTTGACCACCACCGTACTGATCACAGGGGCCAGCGCCGGACTGGGCGCGGCCTTCGCCCGCGGCTTCGCCGCCAAGGGCTGCGACCTCGTCCTCGTCGCCCGCGACAAGGGCCGCCTCGAAGACGTCGCCGCGGACCTCGCCCGGGAGTTCGGCGCCGTCTGCGAGGTGCTCCCCGCCGACCTGCTCGACGCGGACGGTCTCGGAGCCGTCGCCGAGCGGCTCGCCGACCGGGACCGGCCCGTCGACATCCTGGTCAACAACGCCGGCTTCGGACTCCCCGCGCCGTTCCCGTACAACCCGGTCGAGGACGAGGAGCGGATGCTCGACCTGCTGGTCAAGGTGCCGCTGCGGCTCACCCACGCGGTGCTCCCGGGCCTGCGCGAGCGCCGCCGCGGCGCGGTGCTCAACGTCTCCTCGGTCGCCGGACTGCTGCCCACCGGGACCTACGGCGCCGCGAAGGCCTGGATCACGGCCTTCAGCGAGTCGCTGCGCGTGGACATGGAGCCCTACGGGGTCCGCGTGCTGGCGGTGGTGCCCGGATTCACCCGCACCGAGTTCCAGGAGCGCGCCGGGATGGACGTCACCGCCCTGCGCGACGCGGTGTGGCTGGAGCCGCGCGACGTGGTGGCCAAGGCGCTGAAGGACCTGGCCCTGCGCCGCCCGGTGAGCATCACGGGCCGGCACTACCGCGCGTACGCCGTGGCGGTCCGCCACCTTCCGCGGGCCTTCGTGGCCCGGAAGATGGCCCGCAAGCGGCGGGCACCGGCGGAGCGGCCGGACGGGATCTGACGGCGGGACGGCAGGTGACCTCCGCGTCGGCGCACCCCGGTGCGCGGCCCTGTGGCAGGGTCGCGCACGTCCGGGTTGGGGAACGGGTCAGCAGTCGCCGTGGTTGTAACCTCCGTAGCCGCCGTAGCCGTAGTCGTCATCGTCGTCCCACCAGCCGCCGTGGTGCCAGCCGTTGTCGTCGTCGTGGTCCCAGCCTCCGGCGACGTAGCTGACGTGCTGGGCCGGGGTCGCCGCGGAGGCGGTGCCCGCCGTGCCGAGCGCGGCCCCGCCGGCCATCAGGAGCCCGGCGGCGGAGACCACGAAGAGGCGCTTCGCTCTCAGTGCAGACATGAGAAATTTCCCTTTCCTCCCATCCTCCCCGAACCTCTCCGAGGTGTGGAGGACGGAACCGCGGGCCGCGTACGCGACGGGCCGCGCGGAATCGGATGCAGGGCCGCCCAACATGCGGAAGCACAGGTCTCTCCCGCCCCGGCGACGTGGAACGGCCGACTTGGGGGCGTGCTCCGCGGTTGCGGCTCTCACCCACAAAGGCTAGTCGCGCTTGCGCCGGTCGGCATCTCGGGCGGGGAGCCTCAGCGCCCTCTCAGAGCTCGGTGACCTTGCCGTCCGCCACGTGCATGCGGCGGGTCACCTGGACCGCGTCGAGCATCCGGCGGTCGTGGGTGACCAGCAGCAGGGTGCCCTCGTAGGACTCGAGGGCGGACTCCAGCTGCTCGATCGCCGGAAGGTCGAGGTGGTTCGTCGGCTCGTCCAGCACCAGCAGGTTCACCCCGCGGCCCTGGAGCAGCGCCAGGGCCGCCCGGGTGCGCTCGCCGGGGGAGAGGGTGGCGGCCGGACGGGTCACGTGCGCCGCCTTCAGGCCGAACTTGGCCAGCAGGGTGCGGACTTCGGAGGCCTCGGTATCGGGCACGGCTGCGCAGAAGGCCTCGATGAGCGACTCGTCGCCGAGGAACAGGCCACGGGCCTGGTCGACTTCGCCGACCCGGACGCCCGAGCCGAGGGTGGCGGAGCCGGAGTCCGGGGCGAGGCGGCCCAGGAGGACGGCCAACAGGGTCGACTTGCCCGCTCCGTTGGCGCCGGTGATGGCGACCCGGTCCGCCCAGTCGATCTGCAGGCTCACCGGACCGAAGGCGAACTCCCCCCGCTGGACGACCGCTTCGCGCACGGTGGCCACCACCGAGCCGGAGCGCGGGGCCGCCGCGATCTCCATGCGTAGCTCCCACTCCTTGCGCGGCTCGTCGACCACTTCGAGCCGCTCGATCGCGCGCTGCGTCTGGCGGGCCTTGGAGGCCTGCTTCTCGCTCGCGTCGGCGCTGAACTTCCTGGCGACCTTGTCGTTGTCGGTGGACTTGCGCTTGGCGTTCTTGACGCCCTTGTCCATCCAGCCGCGCTGCATCGCGGCCCGGTCCTCCAGGGCCGAGCGCTTGTCGGCGTACTCCTCGTACTCCTCGCGGGCATGGTTGCGGGCCCGCTCGCGCTCCGCCAGGTAGGCGTCGTAGCCGCCGCCGTAGAGGTTGATCTGCTGCTGGGCCAGGTCCAGTTCGAGGACCTTGGTGACGGTGCGCGTGAGGAACTCGCGGTCGTGGCTGATGACGACGGTGCCGGCGCGCAGCCCCTTCACGAACTGCTCCAGGCGCTCCAGACCGTCCAGGTCCAGGTCGTTGGTGGGCTCGTCGAGCAGGAAGACGTCGTAGCGGGACAGCAGCAGCGAGGCGAGACCGGCGCGGGCGGCCTGGCCGCCGGACAGTGCGGTCATCGGCAGGTCGAGGCCGACCGACAGCCCCAGTTCGTCGGCCACCTGCAGGGCCCGCTCGTCGAGGTCGGCCCCGCCGAGGTTCAGCCACCGGTCGAGGGCGTCCGCGTACGCGTCGTCCGCGCCGGGCGTGCTGTCGACGAGACCCTGCGTCGCCGCGTCGAGCTCGGCCTGGGCCGCTGCCACACCGGTACGGCGGGACAGGAACTCGCGGATCGACTCGCCGGGGCGCCGCTCCGGCTCCTGCGGGAGGTGCCCGACGGCGGCGCTGGGCGGCGAGAGCCGCAGCTCACCGGTCTCGGGGGCGACCAGTCCGGCGAGCATCCGCAGCAGGGTGGACTTCCCGGCGCCGTTGACGCCGACGAGGCCGATGACGTCGCCGGGGGCGACGACGAGGTCGAGATCGGCGAAGAGCGTGCGCTCACCGTGCGCGGCGGTGAGCTTCTTGGCGACGAGGGTTGCAGTCATGATGCCCCGATCCTATCCGCGCCCCGAGCACCCCGGTCCCGGGGCCGGGGCGGAGCGGCGGCCGGTCCGGCCGGTCAGGCACCGATGAGCCGGAGGCCCGCCCACAGGGCCGTCACCGAGGCGGCGAGGGCGGGCACGGTGGTCAGTACACCGAGCCGGGTGAAGTCCCCGAGCCGGACGCCGTCGTACCCGTCCGTGTGCAGGATCCGCCGCCACAGCAGCGTGGCGAGGGACCCCGCGTAGGTCAGGTTCGGCCCGATGTTGACGCCGATCAGCACGGCCAGCACCGGCCCCGCACCGCCGGCCGAGGCCACCGGGAGCAGGGCCAGTACCGCGGGCAGGTTGTTGATCAGGTTGGCCAGTACGGCGGCCACCGCCGCCACCGCGAGCAGCGCCGGCAGCGAATCCCCGGCCGGGGTCACCCACGCGAGCCCGTCCCCGAGCCCGTGGTCCACGACCGCCCGCACCACCACCCCCAGGGCCAGGACGAACAGGCAGAAGGCCGGAGCCGTGGAGCCCAGGATCGCCGCCGGGGTGGTCTCCCGGCGCCGCAGGGCCCGTACGGCCAGGACGAGGGTGCCCGCCAGCGCCGCCCAGGCGGGGCTGGCCCCCGCGAACGAGGTGAGCGCGAAGCCGGCCAGCGTCAGCGCGAGCACCCCGGCGGCGAACCGGGGCAGCGGCGCCTCTTCCACGGCCTCGGGCACGTGCTCCGGGGGCGCCGCCAGATCCGCGCGGAAGAAGCGCCGGAACACCGCGTACTCCACGCCGATCGCCGCCAGCCAGGGCAGGGTCATCAGGGCGGCGAACCGGGTGAAGGAGAGCCCGCTCGCGGCGAAGGCGAGCAGATTGGTGAGGTTGGAGACCGGCAGGAGGAGCGAGGCGGAGTTCGCCAGGTGCGCGGTCGCGTAGACGTGCGGGCGCGGCCGGGCCCCCAGCCGGGAGGCGGTCGCGAGCACCACCGGGGTCAGCAGCACCACGGTCGCGTCCAGGCTCAGCGCGGCGGTGACGACCGAGGCCACGGCGAACACCCCGCCGAGCAGCGCCACGGGCCCCCGCCCGGCCGCCCGCCGGGCCACCGCGGCGCCGGCGGCCTTGAACAGCCCCTCGTCGGCGCAGAGCCGGGCCAGCGCCAGGATCACCGCGAGGAACCCGACCACCGGCAGCAGCTCACGGGTCTGCGCCCACGCGTCGGCCGGCGGTACGACGCCCAGCACGACGAGCAGACCGGCGGCGGGCACGGCGGCCGCGGCCTCCGGCAGCCCGCGCGGACGCAGGACGGCGAAGGCCAGCACCCCGAGGAGGAGGGCGGCGGACAGACATGCGGCGGCGACGGGGTACAGGACGGGCTCCGGAGCGAGGGGGAGGAGAAGGGGAGAGCCTACGGGGCCGCGGCGGCGGGCCGCCGGGCCGGGGCACGTCATGCGGCGGCTCCGGGACGGGACCACACCGGGACCGGGACCGGGACCGGCACTCGGATCCGGATGGCCGGATAGGTGGGATGCGCGTCATTGCGGCCATCGATCGGGGTGTCACACGATGGAGCCATGCCGTCCAAGGAGCCCGTCCCGCCCGAGGAGCCCGTGCCGTCCATCGCGCCGCGCACCGTGCTCGTCGTCCTCTACGACGGCGTGCAGAGCCTGGACGTCACGGGGCCGATGGAGGTCTTCTCCGGCGCCGACCGCCACCCCGGACCGGCGCGGTACGCGCTGCGCACCGTCTCACCGGGCGGGGCCCCGGTCCGCACGAGCAGCGGACTGCTGCTGGTCCCGGACGGGGAGCTGGAGAGCGAGCGCCCGGGCGCCGGGACCACCCTGCTGGTGCCGGGAGGCCGGTACACGGGGGACTTCGCGCCGGAGATCACGGACTGGCTCCGCGCGTACGGCGGCTCCGCGCAGCGGCTGGTGTCGGTGTGCACCGGGGGCCTGCTGCTCGCGGAGGCCGGGCTGCTGGACGGACGGCGCGCGACGACCCACTGGTGCGTGTCCGAGCGGATGGCCCGGGACTACCCGGCCGTCACCGTGGAACCCGACCCGATCTACGTCCGCGACGGGCGGGTGTCCACCTCGGCCGGTGTCACGGCGGGCATCGACCTCGCGCTGGCGCTGGTGGAGGAGGACCATGGGCGGGAACTGGCGCTGTCCGTCGCGCGGCACCTGGTGGTCTTCCTGCGGCGCCCCGGCAACCAGGCGCAGTTCAGCGCGCAGCTGGCGGCGCAGACGGCGTCGCGGGAGCCGCTGCGGGAGGTGCAGCACTGGATCACGGAGCACCCCGGCGAGGACCTGAGCGTGGAGGCCCTCGCCGCGCGGGCCGCGCTGTCGCCCCGCCACTTCGCGCGGTCCTTCCGGGCGGAGACGGGGGTGACACCGGCGCGGTACGTGGAGCGGGTACGGGTCGAGCACGCGCGGCGGCTGCTGGAGGAGGGCGGCGAGGGCGTCGCCCAGATCTCCCGGGCCTGCGGCTACGGCAATCCCGAGGCCCTGCGCCGCGCCTTCGTGAGGACCCTGGGCCAGCCACCGGCCGAGTACCGCCGCCGCTTCGGCACCCCGCCGCCACCGGCCCTCGACGCCTGACCCCCAGATACCGAAGACACCGAGCCCGACCACCGCTCCGGAGGAGCCATGCAGATCGCCGTACTGCTCTACGACCGGTTCACCGCCCTCGACGCCATCGGGCCCTTCGACACCCTCGGCCGGCTCGACGGTGCCGAGACCGTCTTCGTCTCGGAGCGGCCAGGGCCCGTACGCACCGACAACGGATCGCTCGCACTCGTCGCCGACAGGGCACTCGGCGAGGTGACGCGGCCGGACATCGTCGTCGTGCCCGGTGGGCCGGCCCCCGAGGTGGAGGCGAAGAATCCCGTGGTCCTGGACTGGCTGCGGGCCGTCGACGCCACCACGACCTGGACCACCTCCGTCTGCACCGGCTCGATCCTGCTCGCCGCCGCAGGCCTGCTCGATGGACGGCGGGCCACCAGCCACTGGCTGTACACCGACCAGCTGACCCGCTTCGGGGCGGAGCCCACCGGGGAGCGGGTGGTCTTCGACGGGAAGTACGTGACGGCCGCCGGGGTGTCCTCGGGCATCGACATGGGGCTCACGCTGCTCGGCCGCATCGCGGGGGACGAGTACGCGCAGACGGTCCAGCTGATGACCGAGTACGACCCGCAGCCGCCCTACGACGCCGGTTCTCCGGAGAAGGCCCCCGCCGACATCGTCGCGCGGCTGCGTGCGTTCAGGCCTTCGGCGGAGTCCAGGTAAAGGCGGGGGCGCGCCGCTCCAGGAAGGCGGCGACACCCTCGGCGGTGTCGCCGCTTCCGGCGGCCTGCGCCGACCAGTACCCGTCCCGGTCCGTGCGGCCGTCCACGAACTCCTTCGCCGAAGTCTGCGTGAGCCGCGAGCGCGTGGCCAGGATCCGGGCGAACTCCGCGACCCTCTTGGCCAGATGGCCCGCCGGCAGCAGTTCGTCGAGCAGCCCGGTGCGCAGTGCCCGCTCCGCGTCGATCAACTCGGCGGAGAAGAGGAGGTACTTGGCGGCCGACGGGCCCACCAGGGAGGCGAGGCGCCGGGTGGAGGAGGCCGGGTAGACGATGCCCAGTCTCGCCGGCGTCACCCCGAAGGACGCCCCCTCCTCGGCGAAGCGCAGATCGCAGGCGGCGGCCAGCTGGCTGCCGCCGCCCACGCAGAACCCGCGGATCGCGGCCAGCGTGGGCTTGGGGAAGGCGGCGAGGGCCTCCTCCGCCGCCACGGCCAGGGCCTGCGGGTCCTCGTCCCCGGTCAGCGAGGAGATGTCGGCTCCCGCGCAGAAGGTCTCGCCGGCCCCCGTCAGGACCAGGACCCGTACGGCGGGATCCGCCGCGAGCCCGGCCAGCAGCTCCGGCAGCCCGCGCCACATCGCGGCGGTCATGGCGTTGCGCTTGGCGGGGTGCGAGATCACGACGGTGGCGACCCCGTCGGCGACGGAGGAGAGCAGGGCGGCGTCCATGCGCCGGATGCTATCCCGGGCGGTCAAACCTATGATCAAGAGACCGGTCACCGGCAGCTCGGCGGACCGGCAGGCAGTCGCGGGGTCCGAGGGTCCGTCGGGGGCAGCTGAGAGGTGGCGCCATGGCCGCAGACCGTGCGAACCGTACGGGTCCACAGGACATGAAGGCCGACAAGAAGAAGGTCAGCCGCAGTTTCGCGTGGATGGCCCTGCTCGGGGCGCTCCTGGTGGTGGCCGGGCTGGTGGGCCTCGTCTACACCGGTTTCGCCACCCTGACCACGATGTTCCTCTTCGGCTGGCTGCTGCTGTTCGGTGGCGTGGTGGGCCTGTTCCAGGCGATCCAGTCCCGCAAGAGCAACTACTTCTGGCTCGCCGTCATCGTCGCCGCGATCAACATCGCGGCGGGCTTCGTGATCCTGCGCCGCCCGGAGGCGAGCGCGGAGGCGCTCACCATGTTCGCCGCGCTGCTGTTCCTCACCGGCGGGGTGTTCCGGCTGGCCGGGGCCGTGGTGGTGCGCGGGGCGCACCTGGGGCTGACGCTGGTGCAGGGTGCCTTCGGCATCCTGCTGGGCCTGCTGATCCTCGCTAACTGGCCCGGCAGCAGCCTGTACGTGATCGGAGCGTTCTTCTCCCTCGCGCTGCTGTTCGACGGTCTCAGCCTGATCGCCGTGGGCATGGGAGCCCGCCGCATCCTGGGCTTGGTCAGGGACGACGAGGTTCCTGTGACGCCCGCAGGGGCGGGAGTGGCGGCGCCCGAGGCGCAGGAGGCGGCCGAGAAGCGGCCCCCAGAAGATCAGGAACGGTCGAACAACTGACTCTGTCATACGCCAGCGGTCAGAAAGTGTCCGATTGATGCTGACTTCTGGTCAGCGGTCCGGCGCGGAGCGGTCCGGTCCCCACTCTTGACGTGTGCAGACGATCGAGCGTGAAGACGGGGGCCGGGAGATGGATGTGAGCGGGAGCGTCCCGCCAGTCAAGGGGGAGGAGCCGGAGGTCGCGGCCGCCCCCCTCGCGTACGAGGGAGTGTGGCGATTCACGGCGCCCGCAGTAGAAGAATCCGTTCCGCAGGCCCGCCGGGCGGTCCGTGACCTGCTCGGCCGACAGGAGGTGCCGGCCGACCGGGACCTGGTCTACTCCCTGCTGCTGATCGTCTCCGAGCTGGTGACGAACTCGGTCCGGCACGCGGCCCTGCTCTCGCCGGAGGTCGCGGTGGAGGTCGCCATCGGCCGGGAGTGGGTGCGGGTGGCCGTCGAGGACAACCACCCGTACCGCCCCAAGGCGCTGGAGGCCGATTTCGGCCAGACCGGCGGCCGCGGCCTCCTGCTCGTCCGGGAGATCACACTGGAGGCCGGCGGGGTCTGCGACGTGGAGCACACCTCCACGGGCGGCAAGGTGATCTGGGCGGCGCTGCCGCTCACCACGGCCCCCGCCACCCCCGCGGCCGCGCCGGCCTCGGCGGTCTGACCGCCCGCGCGGCGCCGGGTCCGGCCGCCACCGGCCTGCCCGACCGGGGCCGCCACCGGCCTGCCCGACCGGGGCCGGCCGCCGGCGGCCCGCTGCTACCAGCCCGCCGTGTCGCCCGTCAGCTCGCGGATCGCCGGCCGGGCCGCGTCCAGTACGGTCATGAACCAGGCCGAGAACGGTACCTCTGCGTGCCGCTTCGCGAGTTCCTCCGCGGTCACGAAGGCGGTGTCCGCGATCTCCTCGGGATCGGGCCGCACCGACCGCTGCGCGAGTCCCACGAACAGGTGGTTGTACTCCTGCTCCACCAGTCCCGACGCCGGGTCCGGATGGTTGTAGCGGACCGTGCCCGCCTCCGCGAGCAGCGAGGGCGACAGCCCCAGCTCCTCGTGGGTCCGCCGGGCCGCGGCCGCGAAGGGCGACTCCCCGGGGTAGGGGTGGCCGCAGCACGTGTTCGACCAGACACCGGGGGAGTGGTACTTCCCGAGGGCGCGCTGCTGGAGCAGCATCCGGCCCTGCTCGTCGAAGAGGAACACCGAGAAGGCCCGGTGCAGCTGACCGGGCGCCTGGTGAGCGGAGAGCTTTTCCGCCGTACCGATGGTGTTGCCGGACTCGTCGACCAGTTCGAGCATGATCGGTTCTTGAGCGCCGGTGCCGGTGGTCGCGCTGTTCGCGGCGGTGGCTGGTGTGGTCGGCATACCCATCCTTCGCTTCGGACTTCGGCTTTCAGTCTGCCGTACAAATGGGGATTCCCCCCACTTCGGTGATCCGCGCATGTCCGCCCCCCGCCACGTGATATGCGGCGGGGGGCGGAACGTGCGGATCGGTCAGTCCGTCCGGCCGCGGGCCGGACCCGGCATCAAACCCCGAAGGGGACCGGGTACTTGATCGTGCCCGTGGGCACCGGCACCGAATCGTCGAGCACCAGCGCCATCATGGCCTCGTCGGGCACCTTGAACGGGGCCCTGATCCCGAAGCGCGAAGCCGGCACGAACCCGAACCGCGCGTAGTACTCGGGATGTCCGAGGACCAGGACGAGGCTCTCCCCGCGCTCCGCGGCCGCCGCGAGCAGGGCCCGTACGACCGCGCTGCCCGCGCCCGAGCGCTGGAGCGCGGGAGCGGCGGCCACCGGGGCGAGCGCGAGCGCCGGCGCCCCGTCGACCGTGCACCGCGTCAGCAGGGCGTGCGCCGCGACCGACCCGTCCGGGCCTTCGGCCACGTAGGAGAGGCCGGGCAGCCAGGAACCGTCGGCGCGCAGCGCGTCCACGAGGTCGGCCTCGGCCGGGGTCCCGAACGCGGTGGAGTTCACCGCGTGCACGGCGGCCGCGTCCCCGGCCGCCTCCGGGCGGACGGGCCAGTGGCCGCCGTCCCCGGCCGTCACCGGCTGCAGGACGTAGGCGGTGTACCCGTACTCGTGCCCGTACCGCTCCCGTACGTCGATCTCCTCGCGTACGAAGCCCAGCGCGGCCGCGGCTTCGGGACCCGAGGGTTCCGCGGCCGCGGCGGCCCGCTCGCCGAGCGGCCCGTAGTAGGCGGCCCAGTCGGAGTCGGGCTGCCGGTGGATCGCCAGCACCCGGTAGCCGGCCGCCTGGATCGAGGCCAGGTTGCGGGCGGTGGAGCGCAGTGCGTAGTGCGGGTCCCAGAAGGCGCGGACCCCGGCGGACGGTTCGTCGACGGTCCATTCGCACTCGCTCAGCACCAGGGTGCCGCCGGGGGCGAGCAGGCGCTTCCACCGGGCGAGCGCGGTGGCGAAACCGATGGTGTAGGCGGAGCCCTCGGCCCACAGGAGGTCGAAGGAACCGTCCGGCTGTGCCGCGAGGTCGCCGATGTCCGCCTTGAGGGTCCGGACGCGGTCGCCGAGCCCGCGGGCCGCGGCGGTCGTGCGGAGCTCGTCGAGGAAGCCGTCCTGGAGGTCGACGGCGGTGACGTCGGCCCCGTGGCCGCCCGCCTCCGCGGCGAGCAGCAGGGCGCTCGCGCCGGGACCGCAGCCCAGGTCCAGGGCGCGCGGCCGCTCGGGCAGCGGTCCGCACAGGGACAGCAGGTGGCGGGTGGTGGCCTCGGAACCAGGGGACTGCCGGGGCAGGCCGCGGTGCAGCTCCATGAACGCCTCGAAGAAGAGGTCGCCCTGGGTGCTGAAGTCGGTGGTGTGGGTGTTGCTGGTGTTACCGGTGTGGTCGGTCAACGTGAACCCTTGGAAAGGGGGCTCCGGCCGACGGGGACGATCGGTGTGATCAGGCCCGGCCGGACGCCCGGAAGGAGAGGGGGATGTACCGGAGTGCGCTGCGCTGGGCGGCGACGCCTGCGACGGTCATCAACCCCACCTCTTTCTCTTTCTTTCGTCACTTGTCGTGTGACATTCGGGCGATTGGGACGCTTTCGCGAAATTCGTACGCGTCTGCGACAACCTTAACAGCAAGGGCCCCCTCGACGGTTTGTGATCGCTCCCGCAGATCGTCAATGATGATCGGCACAGGACTGACAGGCCCGTGTTTTTCGGCTTGTCGGAGCGTAAACATGCGGTGAACCCCCGCTTCCGTTCATCCGATAGCCTCTGCCGACGTGCGACCGGCCCACCCGGCGCCCGTCAACCCGTGTGTGTGCAAGGAGTGAGTTCGTCTGCCGACCGTCATCCTTACCGGCCTGCCGGTGCCCGGATCAGCGCTCGCCGGCGAGCTGCGCTCCCTCGGCTTCGACGTGCACGCCGCGGCCACCCCGTCGGAGGCCGCCGCCGCGCTGGCGCTCGTACCCGCCGACCAGCGGGTGGCCGTCGTGGACGGCGAGTTCGTCGGACACGTGCACGCACTGCGGCTCGCGCTGACCGACCCGCGCTTCGACGCCTGCGCCGTCACCGGAGCCCTCGCCGTCCTGCCCGGTGCCCGCGAGGCCCTGGACCGGGCCGCCGCGAACGACGTGTACGCCCCCGTGGGCCACGGCCCGTACCCCGACCGGCTCGCCGCCGCAGTCGAGGCCGCCGGCACCCCCGTGCACCGCCCCGAGCTGGGCACCCTCGTCGCCGCCGTGCCCGCCACCGCCGACGAGCGCCGGGCGGCCACCGCCGCCGTCGCGGCCGTCGACGACGAGGCCGTCCGGCTGCGCACCGCCGTGAAGTCCCGCGACGGGTTCTTCACCACCTTCTTCATCAGCCCGTACTCCCGCTACATCGCCCGCTGGTGCGCGCGCCGCGGGCTGACCCCCAACCAGGTCACCACCGCCTCGCTGATCACCGCGCTGATCGCGGCCGGCTGCGCCGCCACCGGCGAGCGCTGGGGGTACGTGGCCTCCGGCGTGCTGCTGCTCGTCTCCTTCGTCCTGGACTGCACGGACGGGCAGCTCGCCCGCTACTCGCTCCAGTACTCGACGATGGGCGCCTGGCTCGACGCCACCTTCGACCGTGCGAAGGAGTACTCCTTCTACGCGGGACTCGCGCTGGGCGCGGCACGCAACGGCGACGACGTCTGGGCCCTGGCCCTCGGCGCCATGATCCTGATGACCTGCCGGCACGTCGTGGACTTCGCCTTCAACGAGGCCAACCACGACGCCACGGCGAACACGAGCCCCACCGCGGCGCTCTCCGACAAGCTGGACAGCGTCGGCTGGACCGTCTGGATCCGGCGCATGATCATCCTGCCGATCGGCGAGCGCTGGGCCATGATCGCGGTCCTCATCGCCGTCACCACCCCGCGGATCGTCTTCTACGCCCTGCTCGTCGGCTGCGCGTTCGGCGCGCTCTACACCACCGCCGGCCGGGTCCTGCGCTCGCTGACCCGCAAGGCGCAGCGGACCGACCGGGCCGCGCAGGCCCTCGCGGACCTCGCCGACTCGGGACCCGTCGCCGAGATCGTGGGCCGTCTGGTGGGCCGCAGGCTCCCCGGCGCCGGGATCGCCGCGGCCGTCGTCGGCTCGGGCGCCCTGCTGTGGGGCGCCTGGGACCACGCGTACGGGAGCCGCCAGGTGGTCATCGCCGGCGTCTTCTACGCGGTGGTCGCCGGCTGGGCCGTCTCCCGGCCCCTCAAGGGCCCGCTCGACTGGCTCGTGCCGCCCGTCTTCCGGGCCGCCGAGTACACCACGGTCCTGATCCTCGCCGCCAAGGCGGACGTGCCCGGGGCCCTTCCGGCGGCATTCGGACTGGTCGCGGCGGTCGCCTACCATCACTACGACACGGTCTACCGCATCCGCGGTGGCACCGGCGCGCCCCCGCACTGGCTGGTGCGGACGATCGGCGGGCACGAAGGCCGGGTTCTGTTGATCACGGTCCTGGCCTCCGTCCTGGCGTCGCGCGCCGTGGACTTCCCCGTCGCGCTCACGGCCCTCGCCGTGTTCGTGGCACTCGTGGTGCTCGTGGAGAGCATCCGCTTCTGGGTTTCCTCCGGGGCACCCGCCGTACATGACGAAGGAGAACCAGCATGATCGGCCTCGTCCTCGCTGCCGGAGCCGGACGCCGCCTGCGTCCCTACACCGACACCCTGCCCAAGGCCCTCGTGCCCGTCGGACCCGAAGGCGCCGAGGAGAGCATCACGGTCCTCGACCTGACGCTCGGCAACTTCGCCGAGGTCGGCCTGACCGAGGTCGCCATCGTCGTCGGCTACCGCAAGGAAGCCGTGTACGCGCGCCGGGAGGCCCTGGAGGCCAAGTACGGCGTCAAGATCACGCTGATCGACAACGACAAGGCCGAGGAGTGGAACAACGCCTACTCCCTGTGGTGCGCCCGTGACGTCCTCAAGCAGGGCGTGATCCTCGCCAACGGCGACACGGTCCACCCGGTCTCCGTCGAGAAGACCCTGCTCGCCGCCCGCGGCAACGGCCAGAAGATCATCCTCGCCCTCGACACGGTCAAGAACCTGGCCGACGAGGAGATGAAGGTCATCACCGACGGCGAGAACGGTGTCCAGCGGATCACGAAGCTGATGGACCCGGCCACCGCGACCGGCGAGTACATCGGCGTCACGCTCATCGAGCCGGAGGCCGCCGAGGCGCTGGCCGAGGCCCTGAAGACCACCTTCGAGCGCGACCCCGACCTCTACTACGAGGACGGCTACCAGCAGCTCGTCAACGACGGCTTCACCATCGACGTGGCCCCCATCGGTGACGTCAAGTGGGTCGAGATCGACAACCACGACGACCTCGCCAAGGGCCGGACGATCGCATGCCAGTACTGACGAGGCTCATCCCCTCGCCCGTCGTCGTCGACATCAGCCGCGGCGCGATGGACGACCTGGCCGGCCTCCTGGCCGACCAGCGCGTCTCCGCGTCCGGCAAGCTCGCGATCGCCATCAGCGGCGGCTCCGGCGCGGTGCTGCGCGCCAAGCTGGAGCCGGTGCTGCCGCACGCCGACTGGTACTCCGTCGTCGACGGGACCATCGACTCCGCGGTCAAGCTGGCCGACGAGATAAAGGGACGCCGCTACGACGCCGTCGTGGGTCTGGGCGGCGGCAAGATCATCGACGTGGCGAAGTACGCCGCGGCGCGGGTCGGGCTGGCCATGGTGGCCGTCGCCACCAACCTCTCGCACGACGGCATCTGCTCGCCGGTCTCCATCCTGGACAACGACAACGGCCGGGGCTCCTACGGGGTGCCCATGCCGATCGCGATGGTCGTCGACCTCGACGTGATCCGCGAGGCCCCGGCGCGGTTCGTCCGCGCGGGCATCGGCGACGCGATCTCCAACATCTCGGCCATCGCCGACTGGGAGCTCTCGCACCGCCTCAACGGCGAGCCCGTCGACGGCCTGGCCGCCGCCATGGCCCGTACCGCGGGCGAGTCCGTACTGCGCCACCCCGGCGGGGTCGGCGACGACGAGTTCCTCACCGTGCTGTCCGAGGCGCTGGTCCTCTCCGGCATCGCCATGGCGATCAGCGGGGACACCCGCCCCTCGTCCGGCGCCTGCCACGAGATCAGCCACGCCTTCGACCTGCTCTACCCGGGACGCTCCGCGCTCCACGGCGAGCAGGTCGGCATCGGCGCCGCCTTCGCGATGCACCTGCGGGGGGACACGGACACGTCCGAGCTCTTCGTCCGGGTGCTGCGCGGTCACGGCCTGCCCGTGCTGCCCGAGGAGATCGGGTTCAGCGTGGACGAGTTCGTCGCGGCCGTCGAGTACGCCCCCCAGACCCGTCCGGGACGCTTCACCATCCTCGAACACCTCAACCTGTCCGCAGCCGAGATCAGGGACGCTTACGCCGACTATGCCAAGACCATCCGTAGCTGAACTCCGGCCCGTCGTTCACCCGGCGGGCGTCAAGGACCGGGTCAGCGGCGAGCACTGGGGCGGGCGCCTCTACATGCGCGAGATCTCCCTGCGCATCACCCGCCTCCTGGTCACCACCAAGGTCACGCCGAACCAGCTGACCTACGTGATGACCCTCGCCGGCGTGCTCGCGGCCCCGGCCCTGCTCGTGCCGGGCGTCTGGGGCGCCGTCCTCGGCGTGGTCGCGGTCCAGATGTACCTGCTGCTCGACTGCGTCGACGGCGAGGTCGCCCGCTGGAAGCAGCAGTACTCGCTGTCCGGCGTGTACCTCGACCGGGTCGGCGCCTACCTGTGCGACGCGGCGGTGCTCGTCGGCTTCGGCCTGCGCGCGGCCGACATCTGGGGCACCGGGCGCATCGACTGGCTGTGGGCCTTCCTGGGCACCCTCGCGGCGCTCGGCGCGATCCTGATCAAGGCCGAGACCGACCTGGTCGGCGTCGCCCGCCACCAGGCCGGCAAGCCCGTGGTCCAGGACGCCGCGGCCACGCCGCGCTCCTCCGGCATGGCGCTCGCCCGCCGGGCCGCCGCCGCGCTCAAGTTCCACCGCCTGGTCCTCGGCATCGAGGCCTCGCTGCTCATCCTGGTGCTGGCCGTCCTGGACCAGATGCGCGGAGACCTGTACTTCTCCCGCCTCGGCGTCGCGGTGCTCGCTGGCATCGCCATGCTCCAGACCGTGCTGCACCTGGTGTCGGTGCTGGCCTCCAGCAGGCTCAAGTGACGGCCCCGCTGCGGCTGGGCGCCGTGATCATCACCATGGGCAACCGTCCGGACGAGCTCAAGGCGCTCATCGACTCGGTGGCCCGCCAGGACGGTGCCCCGGTCGAGGTGGTCGTCGTGGGCCAGGGCGTGCGGCTGGACGGCCTCGCGGACCCGGCAGCCGGGGTGCGCACCGTCGAGCTGCCCGAGAACCTGGGCATTCCCGGCGGCCGCAACGTCGGCATCGAGGCCTTCCGGTCCGCCGACGGTTCGGGTTTCGGCGTGGACGTCCTGCTCTTCCTGGACGACGACGGACTGCTGCAGCGCACCGACACCGCCGAACTGTGCCGGCAGGCCTTCGCCGAGGACCCCGAGCTGGGCATCGTCAGTTTCCGGATCGCCGATCCGGAGACCGGCGAGACCCAGCGGCGGCACGTCCCCCGGCTGCGGGCCTCCGACCCGATGCGCTCCTCGCGCGTCACCACCTTCCTGGGCGGCGCCAACGCCGTCCGCACGAAGGTGTTCGAGCAGGTCGGAGACCTCCCCGGGCAGTTCTTCTACGCGCACGAGGAGACCGATCTGGCCTGGCGGGCGCTCGACGCCGGGTGGCTGATCGACTACCGGGCGGACATGGTGCTCCTGCACCCCGCCACGGCCCCCTCCCGGCACGCGGTCTACCACCGTATGGTGGCTCGCAACCGGGTGTGGCTCGCCCGCCGCAACCTGCCCGCCCCGCTGGTCCCGGTCTACGTGGGCGTCTGGCTCCTGCTGACGCTCCTGCGCAAGCCCTCGGGGCCCGCGCTCAAGGCCTGGTTCGGAGGGTTCAAGGAGGGCTGGACCACATCCTGCGGTCCACGGCGCCCCATGAAATGGCGTACGGTCTGGCGGCTGACCCGGCTGGGCCGACCGCCTGTCATCTGACACGTCCGGGTCTGAGACCATGACGCGATCACGAACCGATCGACTCAGGCCCGATGCCACCTTCTGCCGCATCATGAAGACGGAAAGTTTCATCTTGTGAGTGACACAACCCAGGACGGAGCCCTTGCCACGAGCAAGCGGCCGTCCGACGACGCCGGGCTGAGCCCCTCGGAGCTCGCCAGGAAGTACGGCCTGTCCGTCAGCGGCGCCCGGCCGGGCCTGCCCGCGTACGTGCGCCAGCTCTGGGACCGCCGCCACTTCATCATCGCGTTCTCCCGGGCCAAGCTGATGGCCCAGTACAGCCAGGCCAAGCTCGGCCAGATCTGGCAGGTGGCGACCCCGCTGCTGAACGCGCTGGTCTACTACCTGATCTTCGGGCTGATCCTCGACGCCGGCCGGGGCATCAACAAGCACGACTACATCCCCTTCCTGGTGATCGGCGTCTTCGTCTTCACCTTCACGCAGAGCTCGCTGATGGCGGGTGTCAGGGCCATCCCGTCCAACATCGGGCTGGTCCGCGCCCTGCACTTCCCGCGCGCCTCGCTGCCCATCTCGTTCTCGCTGCAGCAGCTCCAGCAGCTGATGTTCTCGATGGTCGTCGTGTTCGTGGTCACGATCGGGTTCGGCAACTACCCGACCCTGTCCTGGCTGCTGGTGCTCCCGGCGCTGGTCCTCCAGTTCGCCTTCAACACCGGCCTCGCCCTGATCTTCGCCCGGATGGGGTCCAAGACCCCCGACCTCGCGCAGCTCATGCCGTTCGTGACGCGTACGTGGATGTACGCCTCCGGCGTCATGTTCTCGATCACCGAGATGCTCAAGGGCAAGCCCGCGTGGATCGCGGACGTGCTGCAGTGGAATCCGGCCGCCATCTACATGGACCTGATCCGCTTCGCGCTCATCGACGGGTACGGCCGGGAGAACCTGCCGCCCCACGTCTGGGCCTTCGCGGTCGGCTGGGCCGTCCTGATCGGCGCGGGCGGTTTCGTGTACTTCTGGAAGGCTGAGGAGCGTTACGGCCGTGGCTGAGAACAACCAGGGGCACGTCCCCACCGTCATCGCCGACGACGTGCACATCGTCTACCGGGTCAACACCGGCAGCTCCGGCAAGGGCAGCGCCACGGCGGCGCTCAGCAAGATAGTCCGCCGGGGCGGCGACGCACCGGGTGTCCGCCGGGTCCACGCCGTGCGCGGGGTGACCTTCACGGCGTACCGGGGCGAGGCCATCGGTGTCATCGGCTCCAACGGCTCCGGCAAGTCCACCCTGCTGCGCGCCATCGCGGGTCTGCTGCCCTGCGAGTCCGGCAAGGTCTACACCGACGGCCAGCCCTCGCTGCTGGGTGTCAACGCGGCGCTGATGAACGACCTCACCGGCGAGCGCAACGTGGTCCTCGGCGGTCTCGCGATGGGCATGTCCCGCGAGCAGATCCGGGAGCGCTACCAGGACATCGTCGACTTCTCGGGGATCAACGAGAAGGGCGACTTCATCTCCCTTCCGATGCGCACGTACTCCTCGGGCATGGCGGCGCGCCTGCGCTTCTCCATCGCCGCGGCGAAGGACCACGACGTCCTGATGATCGACGAGGCGCTGGCCACCGGTGACCGGAAGTTCCAGGTGCGTTCCGAGGCGCGCATCCGCGAACTGCGCAAGAAGGCCGGCACCGTTTTCCTGGTGAGCCACAACAACAACTCCATCCGCGACACCTGTGACCGGGTGCTCTGGCTGGAGCGCGGCGAACTCCTGATGGACGGTCCCACCGAGGAAGTCGTCAGGGCCTACGAGAAGGCGACCGGCTGACGGTCTCCCATCGACGGCCGCCACCGACGGCCCCCACCGCGTCCGGCGGCGGGGGCCGTCGCATGCCGTACGGGCGCCGGGTACAGGGGGCGGGCCGCTTTTCGCGCGGGTGGCGTGCGGGGGACATCGGCGGTGGAGCGAATACCCGTCGAGGCCCGGCGGCGTTGTACAGCGTAAGCTGGGCCGGGCCCAATCGCGGGCAAGAGGGGGCGATTCCCCCCATAGGCGAATAGCCCGGAACGCCCCGGGGAAAACGCGGCGGCGTGTCCGAAATAGGATGTTTTGGGTTGGCAGTGTAGAACGGGAGATGTGACGGCAATGGCTACGGGAATTCTCCGGCCCCCAGGCACGACGGCCGTCCCCGCCGCGGGCGGCGGGCGGTGACCCCGGGGCACGGCACCAGCCCCCGGCCGCACGAGCTGCCCGACGCCTCCGCCTCCCTCCCCGCCCGTCCCGGCGCCGCCACCCTCGGCAAGGCCCGCTCCGAGAACTTCCCCGTCGCCCCCGCCTTCCTGCCCCGCGCCTGGCGCGAGGGCCTGATGGCGGTGTACGGGTACGCCCGCCTGGTCGACGACATCGGCGACGGCGACCTCGCCCCGGGCGGCCGCGACGCCGTGCTGCTGGGCCTCGACCCCGCCGCCTCGGACGACCGGCCCGCCATGCTCGACGCCCTCGAAGCCGACCTGGGCCGCGTCTTCGGCGGCACCGACGGGCCCCCGCGCCACCCCCTGATGCTGGCCCTGCAGCCCGTCGTGCGCGCCCACGGGCTCACCCCCGCCTCGTTCCTCGCGCTCATCGAGGCCAACCGCCAGGACCAGCGGGTCGCGCGCTACGCGACGTACGGCGACCTCGTCGGCTACTGCGAGCTCTCCGCCAACCCGGTGGGCCGGCTCGTACTGGACCTCACCGGCACCAGCACCCCCGAGCGGATCCGCCGCTCCGACGCCGTCTGCACCGCCCTGCAGATCGCCGAACACCTCCAGGACGTCGCCGAGGACCTCGACCGGGACCGGATCTACCTCCCGGGCGAGGACATGCGCCGCTTCCACGTGACCGAGACCGACCTGAAGGCCCCGACCGCGGGTGCGTCCGTACGCGCCCTCGTCGCCTTCGAAACCGAACGGGCGCGGGAGCTCCTCGACGAAGGCACGCCGCTCGTGGGCAGCGTCCACGGAAGGCTCCGGCTGCTGCTCGCGGGCTTCGTGGGAGGAGGACGCGCCGCCCTGCGAGCCGTCACCGCCGCCGGGTTCGACGTCCTTCCCGGCCCGCCCAAGGCCACCAAGAGCGTCCTGCTCCGCGAGGTGGCCGCCGTCCTGCGCACAGCGCCGAGAAAGGGGTGAGCCCGACCGTGGAGGGCCCCACACACGCGTCCGCACCCGGCGCGCCGTCCGTGCCGACAGCGATGTCCGCACCGATTTCGGCTGCCTACAGCTACTGCGAGGCCGTCACCGGCTCGCAGGCGCGCAACTTCGCCTACGGCATCCGGCTGCTGCCCGCAGACAAGCGGCAGGCCATGTCCGCGCTGTACGCCTTCTCCCGGCGGGTCGACGACATCGGCGACGGCACCCTGCCGCACGAGGTCAAGCTGACCCGGCTGGAGGAGACCCGCACCCTGCTCGGCCGGATCCGCGCCGAGGAGATCGACGAGGACGACACCGACCCGGTCGCGGTCGCCCTCGCGCACGCCTCGCGCCGCTTCCCGATCCCGCTCGAAGGGCTCGACGAGCTCATCGACGGCGTCCTCATGGACGTCCGCGGCGAGACGTACGAGACCTGGGACGACCTCAAGGTCTACTGCCGCTGCGTGGCCGGAGCCATCGGCCGGCTCTCGCTCGGCGTGTTCGGCACCAGCTCCGCCGGCGGGCCCGGTGCGCACGACGCGGCACGGGCCGGCGAGTACGCCGACACCCTCGGCCTCGCCCTGCAACTCACCAACATCCTCCGGGACGTTCGCGAGGACGCCGGCAACGGGCGCACCTACCTGCCCGCCGAGGACCTCGCCAAGTTCGGCTGCTCCGACGGCTTCCGCAGCGACCGGATGCCCCCCGGCGCCGACTTCGCCGGCCTCGTCCACCACGAAGTCCGGCGCGCCCGCGCCCTGTTCGTGGAGGGCTACCGGCTGCTGCCGCTGCTCGACCGGCGCAGCGGCGCCTGTGTCGCGGCCATGGCCGGCATCTACCGGCGCCTGCTCGACCGCATCGAGCGCGAGCCGGAGGCCGTGCTCCGCGGCCGCGTCTCGCTGCCGCCGCACGAGAAGGCGTACGTGGCGGTCCGCGGCCTCTCCGGCCTCGACGCGCGGACCATCGCGCGCCAGAGCACCAGGAGGCGGCTCTGATGACGGCGGGCCGGCGAGCCGTGCCGGCGGGGCGGACGGGAGCAACCCCGCGGCGCCCGGCGGCGTCTGTGGGAGCGACGGAGGAGGACGCATGAGCGCGCAGCACGCCGTGGTCGTCGGCGGCGGACTCGCCGGGGTCACCACCGCGCTGGAACTCGCCGACGCGGGCCTGCAGGTGACCCTGCTGGAGGGCCGGCCCCGCCTCGGCGGCCTGGCGTTCTCCTTCAAGCGCGGGGAACTGACCGTGGACAACGGCCAGCACGTCTACCTGCGCTGCTGCACCGCCTACCGGTGGTTCCTCGACCGCATCGACGGCGCGGACCTGGCACCCCTGCAGGACCGGCTCGACGTACCCGTCCTCGACGTCGCCCACCCCGGCGGCCCCCGGCTCGGACGGCTGCGCCGCAGCGCCCTGCCCGTACCCCTGCACCTGGCCGGCTCCCTCGCCCGCTACCCGCACCTCTCGCTCGCGGAGCGGACCTCCGTCGGGCGCGCCGCCCTCGCGCTGCGCCGCCTCGACCCCGCCGACCCGGCGCTCGACGGCCTGGACTTCGCGACCTGGCTCGGCCGGTACGGCCAGTCCCCGCGCACCATCGAGGCGCTGTGGGACCTCGTCGGCATCGCCACCCTCAACGCCACCGCCGGGCAGTCCTCGCTGGGCCTGGCCGCCATGGTCTTCAAGACCGGCCTGCTCTCCGAGAACGGCGCGGCCGACATCGGCTGGGCCCGGGTACCGCTCGGCGACCTGCACGACACCCTCGCCCGCAAGGCCCTGGACGCCGCGGGGGTGCGCACCGAGCTGCGCACCCGGGTCACGGCCATCTCCCGTACCCCGCAGGACGGTTGGCGGGTGGCCACCGAGAGCGGATCGTTCGACGCCGGCACCGTCGTCCTCGCCGTCCCGCAACGCGAGGCGCACGGACTGCTGCCCGCCGGGGCGCTCGCCGACCCCGACAAGCTGCTCGACATCGGCACCGCGCCGATCCTCAACGTGCACGTCGTGTACGACCGCAAGGTCCTCAAGGCGCCCTTCTTCGCGGCCCTCGGCTCCCCGGTCCAGTGGGTCTTCGACCGCACCGACTCCTCCGGACTCCCCGACGGCGGCCAGTACCTGGCCCTGTCCCAGTCCGTCGCCCACGAGGACATCGACGAGCCCGTCTCGGTCCTGCGCGCGAAGTACCTGCCCGAGCTGGAACGGCTGCTGCCCGCCGCGCGCGGAGCCAAGGTGCGCGACTTCTTCGTCACCCGGGAGCGCACCGCGACCTTCGCCCCCACCCCCGGTGTCGGACGGCTGCGTCCCGGCACCCGGACCGACACGCCGGGGCTTTACCTCGCCGGTGCGTGGACCGCGACGGGTTGGCCCGCGACCATGGAGAGCGCCGTCCGCAGCGGACTGACCGCGGCCCGTGCCGCGCTGGTCCCGCTGGGCCGCCACCGCGAACACCCCTTGCAGGAGGCGGTATGACCACCACCGGCATCACCACCGGCACCGTCAGTGCCACCGGTACCCCTGGTACCGGCACGACCGGCACGACCGCCACCGCAGCACCACGCACCGCAGTACGTACAGGAACCAGAGGAGAGCCAGTGAACCCGGGGAATCCGGCCGTCGAGAACACGGACGCCAGTGCGGGCCCGGCCGGCGGGGAGAAGGCGGACACGCTCGCCCTCCTCGAACGAGGCCGTACGCTCTCGACGCCCGTGCTCCGCGCCGCCGTGGACCGGCTCGCCGCGCCCATGGACACCGTCGCCGCCTACCACTTCGGCTGGATCGACGCCTACGGCAACCCGGCGGACGGCGACGGCGGCAAAGCCGTCCGCCCCGCCCTCGCCCTGCTCTCGGCGGAGGCCGCCGGCGCCGCCGCCGAGGTCGGCATCCCCGGAGCCGTCGCGGTCGAACTCGTCCACAACTTCTCGCTGCTGCACGACGACCTGATGGACGGCGACGAGCAGCGCCGCCACCGCGACACGGTGTGGAAGGTCCACGGACCCGCCCTCGCGATCCTGGTCGGCGACGCCCTGTTCGCCCTGGCCAACGAGGTGCTGCTGGAGCTCGGCACGGTCGAGGCCGGCCGCGCGACGCGCCGCCTGACCACCGCGAGCCGCAAGCTCATCGACGGCCAGGCCCAGGACATCTCCTACGAGCACCGCGAGAGCGTCACCGTCGAGGAGTGCCTGGAGATGGAGGGCAACAAGACCGGCGCCCTCCTCGCCTGCGCGGTCTCCATCGGCGCCGTGCTCGGCGGCGCGGACGACCGTACGGCCGACAAGCTGGAGGAGTACGGCTACCACCTCGGCCTCGCCTTCCAGGCCGTCGACGACCTCCTCGGCATCTGGGGCGACCCGGAGTCCACCGGCAAGCAGACCTGGAGCGACCTGCGCCAGCGCAAGAAGTCGCTGCCCGTCGTCGCCGCCCTCGCCGCCGGCGGACCGGCCTGCGAGGAGCTGACCGAGCTGCTCGCCGCCGATGCCAAGAGCAACGACTTCGAGAACTTCTCCGAGGAGGAGTTCGCGGCCCGCGCCGCGCTCATCGAGGCCGCGGGCGGCCGCCAGTGGACCGCGGACGAGGCGCGCCGCCAGTACGAGATCGCCATCAGGGCCCTCGACGACGTGGACATGGACCAGCGCGTGCGCGACCAGCTCGTGGCGCTCGCCGACTTCGTCGTCGTGCGCAAGAGGTGATCGCCACCCGTACGCGCATATGAATCGCCAGTCGCCGGACGGTACCGCCTCCCGGTAGTACCGTCCGACGGCGAACCCCATGACAGCGGAGGACACTTCACGCAAAGGGGAAGCCATGACTGCGACGACCAACGGCGGCGCCCACGCCTGCGGCGCCGACCCGGACGAGCCGGGGACCGGGCCCGGTGGCGGGCCGCCGCGCCCGGCCCCGGCCCCGGGCGCCGGCCCGGACCCCGGACCCGCCGGGCTGCACGGGGTCCGAGAGGCCACCGAGCGGGCGATCCGCGACCTGCTCGACCGGCAGGACGAGGCCGGATGGTGGAAGGGCGACCTGGAGACCAACGTCACCATGGACGCCGAGGACCTGCTGCTGCGCCAGTTCCTCGGCATCAGGGACGAGGCCACCACCCGGGCCGCCGCCCTGTTCATCCGCGGCGAGCAACAGGACGACGGGACCTGGGCCACCTTCCACGGCGGCCCCTCCGACCTGTCCGCCACCATCGAGGCCTACGTGGCCCTGCGCCTCGCCGGAGACGACCCGGGCGCCCCGCACATGGCCCGCGCCTCGGCCTGGATCCGGGCCCACGGCGGAGTCGCGGGAGCCCGCGTCTTCACCCGCATCTGGCTGGCGCTGTTCGGCTGGTGGAGCTGGGACCACCTGCCCGAACTCCCGCCCGAACTGCTCTTCCTGCCGCCCTGGGTGCCGCTGAACATCTACGACTTCGGCTGCTGGGCCCGGCAGACGATCGTGCCCCTCACCGTGGTCTCCGCCCTGCGCCCGGTCCGCCCGGCCCCCTTCGCCCTGGACGAGCTGCACACCGACGCGCGGACTCCCTACCCGGCCAAGAAGCTTGCCTCGATGGCCAGTTGGGACGGCGCCTTCCAGCGGATGGACAAGGCCTTGCACGTCTACCGCCGGTTCGCCCCGCGCCGGCTGCGCGCGGCGGCCATGGCCAGCGCCGGCCGCTGGATCGTGGAACGGCAGGAGAACGACGGCTGCTGGGGCGGCATCCAGCCGCCCGCCGTGTACTCCCTGATCGCCCTGCACCTGCTCGGGTACGACCTCGCGCACCCGGTGATGCGGGCCGGGCTGGAGTCCCTCGACCGGTTCACGGTGTGGCGGGCGGACGGCGCCCGCATGATCGAGGCCTGCCAGTCACCGGTGTGGGACACCTGCCTGGCGGCCATCGCACTGGCCGACGCGGGCCTGCGCCCCGACCATCCCGCCCTGGTCAAGGCCGCCGACTGGATGCTCGACGAGGAGATCGTCCGCAGCGGGGACTGGGCGGTGCGCCGGCCCGGACTCGCCCCGGGCGGCTGGGCGTTCGAGTTCCACAACGACAACTACCCCGACATCGACGACACCGCCGAGGTCGTCCTCGCCCTGCGCCGCGTCAAGCACCCCGACCCGGCACGGATGGAAGGTGCCATCGCCCGGGGCGTGTCCTGGAACCTCGGCATGCAGTCGAAGAACGGCGCCTGGGGCGCCTTCGACGCCGACAACACCAGCCCCTACCCCAACAAGCTGCCCTTCTGCGACTTCGGCGAGGTCATCGACCCGCCCTCGGCCGACGTCACCGCCCACGTCGTCGAGATGCTCGCCGTCGAGGGCCGGGCGGGCGATGCGCGCACCCGGCGCGGCATCGCCTGGCTCCTCGCCGAACAGGACCCGAACGGCGGCTGGTTCGGCCGCTGGGGGACCAACTACGTCTACGGCACCGGCTCGGTGGTCCCGGCGCTGACCGCCGCGGGCTTCGCCCCCTCGCACCCCGCGATCCGGCGGGCCGTGGCCTGGCTGGAATCCGTACAGAACGAGGACGGGGGATGGGGCGAGGACCAGCGCTCCTACCGGGACCCGTCCTGGGCGGGGAAGGGCGCCTCGACCGCCTCGCAGACGGCGTGGGCGCTGATGGCCCTGCTGTCGGCGGGGGAGCGCGACGCGCCGTCCGTGCGGCGGGGGATCGGCTACCTCGTCTCCACCCAGCGCTCCGACGGCACCTGGGACGAGCCCTACTTCACCGGCACCGGGTTCCCCTGGGACTTCTCCATCAACTACCACCTGTACCGCCAGGTCTTCCCGCTCACCGCGCTGGGCCGCTACCTCTACGGAGAACCGTTCGGCCCCGGCGGGCGGTACGCGGATCCGGCCGCCCTCCCGCACACCGCCCCGCTGCCCGGGGAGGCCTGATGAGCGGCGGCCCCGCCCTGACCGGCGGCCCCGCCGCGGCCGCACCGCCGCCGCTGCTGATCGCCTGCGCCCTGCGCATCGAGCGGACCGCCCTGCGCAGCACCCCGTACCGCAGCGGCCGCGAGCGGGGCGCGCCCGAGCGGTACGAGGTCCTGCGCACCGGCATGGGCCCGCGCGCGGCCGAACGCGCCGTGGGCCGGAAACTGGCCGAGCCGGAACTGCACGGCGCCGCCGTGCTCGCCACCGGCTTCTGCGCCGGGCTGCTGCCCGGCATGAGCCCCGGCGACCTGGTCGTCGCCGAGGAGACCCGGGACCCGCGCGGCACGGTCGCCTGCGCCGGTACCGCCCTGCTCGCCGAGGCGCTGGCCCGGGCCGTACCCGGCCGGACCGTACACCTCGGTGCACTGACCGGATCCGACCACGTCGTCCGGGGCCAGGAGCGCGCCCAGCTGCGCGCCGGCGGCGCCATCGGCGTCGACATGGAATCGGCCGCCACCCTCTGGACCGCGACCCGGGGCGGGAGCGCCCCGGGGGGCGCGGACCGTCCGGTTGCGGCCGTCCGGGTGATCGTGGACGCTCCGGAGCATGAGCTCGTCCGCATCGGCACCGTTCGCGGGGGAATATCGGCCTTTCGCGTACTGCGTGCCGTACTGCCCGCGTTTTATGAATGGCACCGTTCTTTGCTGCTCCCCAGGAGGTGAGCCAGATGGCCATGCCACTGCGACAGACCATCAGGGTCGGGACGTACCTGCTCGAACAGAAGCTCCGCAAGCGTGAGAAGTTCCCGCTGATCGTCGAGCTGGAACCGCTCTACGCCTGCAACCTGGCCTGCGAGGGGTGCGGAAAGATCCAGCACCCGGCCGGGGTGCTCAAGCAGCGCATGCCCGTGGCCCAGGCGGTGGGCGCCGTACTGGAATCGGGCGCTCCCATGGTGTCCATCGCGGGCGGCGAGCCCTTGATGCACCCGCAGATCGACGAGATCGTGCGCCAGTTGGTGGCCAAGCGGAAGTACGTGTTCCTCTGCACCAACGCCATGCTGCTCCGCAAGAAGATCGAGAAGTTCACGCCCTCCCCGTACTTCGCCTTCGCCGTCCACATCGACGGACTGCGCGAGCGCCACGACGAATCGGTGGCGAAGGAAGGCGTCTTCGACGAGGCGGTCGCGGCCATCAAGGAGGCGAAGCGCCGCGGATTCCGGGTGACGACCAACTCCACCTTCTTCAACACCGACACCCCGCAGACCATCATCGAGGTCCTCAACTACCTCAATGACGATCTCCAGGTGGACGAGATGATGATCTCGCCGGCCTATGCCTACGAAAAGGCCCCCGACCAGGAGCACTTCCTCGGAGTCGAACAGACCCGCGAACTCTTCAAGAAGGCTTTCGCCGGAGGCAACCGGCGGCGCTGGCGGCTCAACCACTCCCCGCTCTTCCTGGACTTCCTGGAAGGCAAGGCCGATTTCCCCTGCACGGCCTGGGCCATTCCCAATTACTCGCTCTTCGGATGGCAGCGCCCCTGCTATCTGATGAGCGACGGGTACGTGCCCACGTACCGGGAACTGATCGAGGAGACCGACTGGAGCAAGTACGGCCGCGGGAAGGACCCGCGCTGCGCGAACTGCATGGCGCACTGCGGGTACGAGCCCACGGCCGTCCTGGCCACCATGGGTTCGCTCAAGGAATCGCTGCGGGCGGTCCGCGAGACCGTGGGGGGCGGGAACCGGGACGCGTCGGCATGACCGGCTTCGATCTCGGCGCCCTGCTGGCCGAGAGGGGTGGCGAGCGGTACGAACTGCACGCCCGCCACCTCAACCACCAGCTGCCGCGGATGCTGCACACCATCGGCTTCGACAAGGTCTACGTGCGGGCCGAGGGAGCCCACTTCTGGGATGCCGAGGGCAACGACCACCTCGACATGCTGGCCGGCTTCGGGGTGATGGGCCTGGGCCGCCACCACCCGGTGGTCAGGCAGGCCCTGCACGACGTGCTGGACGCCCAGCTCGCCGACCTCACCCGCTTCGACTGCCAGCCGCTGCCCGGACTGCTCGCCGAGAAGCTGCTCTCCCACAGTCCGCACCTGGACCGGGTCTTCTTCGGCAACAGCGGCACCGAGGCGGTGGAGACCGCCCTGAAGTTCGCCCGGTACGCCACCGGGCGGCCCAGGATCCTCTACTGCCACCACGCCTTCCACGGGCTCACGACGGGCTCGCTCTCGGTCAACGGCGAGGCCGGCTTCCGCGACGGCTTCGCACCGCTGCTGCCGGACACCGCGATCGCGCTCGGGGACCTGGCCGCGCTGGAGCGGGAGCTGAAGAAGGGGGACGTGGCCGCCCTCGTCGTGGAGCCGATCCAGGGCAAGGGGGTGCTCGCCGCCCCGCCCGGATTCCTGCTCGCCGCACAGGAGGCGCTGCACCGGCGGGGGGCGCTGCTGATCGCGGACGAGGTCCAGACCGGCCTCGGACGGACCGGCGACTTCTACGCCTACCAGCACGAGGCCGGGGTCGAACCGGACCTGGTCTGCGTGGCTAAGGCCCTCTCCGGCGGCTACGTGCCCGTCGGCGCGACCCTCGGCAAGGACTGGATCTTCAAGAAGGTCTACTCCTCCATGGACCGGGTGCTCGTCCACTCCGCCAGCTTCGGCTCCAACGCGCAGGCGATGGCGGCCGGGCTCGCCGTCCTCTCCGTCATGGAGGACGAGCAGGTGGTGGCCCACGCCCGGGCGATGGGCGAGCTGCTGCGCGGGAGGCTCGCCGCGCTCGTGGACGAGTACGAACTCCTCCACGAGGTACGGGGACGCGGGCTGATGATCGGCATCGAGTTCGGCCGGCCGTCCTCGCTGGGCCTGCGGAGCCGCTGGAGCATGCTGCAGGCGGCGCGCAAGGGGCTGTTCGCCCAGATGGTCGTGGTGCCGCTCCTGCAGAAGCACCGTATCCTCACGCAGGTCTCCGGCGACCACCTGGAAGTGATCAAGCTGATCCCGCCGCTGATCGTGGACGAGGCGGACGTCGACCGGTTCGTCGGGGCCTTCCGCGCGGTCATGGACGAGGCCCACGGCGGCGGGGCGCTCATGTGGGACTTCGGCCGGACGCTGGTGAGGCAGGCCGTCGCCAACCGCTGAACCGGCGGCCCGGCGGGCGGCGGCCCACCTCGTGGGGCCTCAGTCCAGCAGCCGGTCGCGGAGCCTGCCGAGGGTCTCGGGCGCGAGCCCGAGGCCCTCGGCGAGGTAGCGCTCCACGCTGCCCCACTCCTCGTCGATGGCCTCGAAGGCCGTGGTCAGATACGGGGCGCGGGCGTCGAAGAGCGGGGCGAGCAGCTCCATCGCCTCGGGAGCGCGGGCCTCGGGCTCCTCGCCGTTGCGACGGTACCGGTAGCGGTTGTGCGGGGCGTTCGACTCCAGGTAGTCCGCGACGATCGCCTCCCGCTCGACGCCGAGCGCGAGCAGGGTGACGGCGATCGACAGGCCGGCCCGGTCCTTCCCGGCGGCGCAGTGCATGAGGGCCGGGACGCTGTCCTCGGCGAGCGCGTGCACCACCCGGCTGTGCTCGGCGGTACGGGTCCGGATCATCGTCCGGTACGAACGGGACATCCGCGCGGCGGCCTTGCCCTCGCCCAGGAGCTCGCGGAGCTGCGCCAGCTCCCCGCTCCGGACCATCTTCCAGAACTCGCTGCCGTCGGCAGGATCCGACAGCGGGATGCTGACGTTGCGGACCCCCGGCAGCTCCACGTCCGGCCCCTCCAGCGCGTGGTCGGCCCCGTTGCGGAAGTCGAAGACGGTGTGCAGTCCGAGCGACCCGAGGAACTCTGCGTCGCTTTCGGTGGCATGCGCCAGATGTCCGCTTCGAAACAGTCGTCCTGACTTGACCCGTCGGCCGTCCGTGGTCGGCAACCCGCCCACGTCGCGGAAGTTGCGCACTCCGGTCAGCAGCGGCTCCTGCGGCGCCGGATCGGTGTGGGGGCTCTGGGGTATCGGCTGGGTCACCGGGCTCCTCCGTGTCGTCGTCTCGTCGTTCTCGTTGATGGTGTCCGAATTACGCTACTTGTGGGCAACTTGCCATAGCGAGAGGCGAGATCGGACATGCCCCCGTGAGCCAGATCATACGGTGACGGTGAGTGGCTGATCGCGAATGGCGAATTGCCTTGCCGGGGCGGTTGTTGAAGGTGCGGAATGGACGGAGGGTGACCGGAATTCCGGCGGCCCGTCACCTTCAGGATTCCGTTGGTGAATTCATGACTTGTTCCGTACGGCCGGACTGGATTACGTTCGCGATCGATCCGGACGGACCGCCTAATCCTGCCACCGACCGGAAACCGCACCCGACTATTCACGCGCGTGGCAGGAGCGGGGGAACCAGATAAGCCGCTGTCCCGGATCTCCGGTGGAGATCTTCACAACGGGACGGCTCGGGGTGAAGCCGTCCATGTGCCGTTCACCGGCACAGGGGCGGCCGGACATCTCCAGTCCGAACCCGACAGCTCACCTCGCAGGCGTCGGAGAGGAATTCGCCATGTCCGGAACGGGTAAGCACCGCCGTCCCAAGTCCCGCTCGATATCCCGCGGGTTCGCCGCGGCCGGCACCGGTGGCGCGGCCCTCGCGCTTCCGCTGCTCGGCGCCACCGGCGCCCACGCCGCGGGTGTCCCGGCCGCGGCCCCCGCCGCAGCTCCGGTCCAGGCCCCGCAGGTGGCGGCGCAGGCGCCGGCAGCGCTCCAGGCCGCGCCGGCCGCCGCACAGGGCGCCCCGGCCGTCTACACCGTGGTGCCGGGCGACTACCTCTCCAAGATCGCCGAGCGTCAGCACCTCACCGGCGGCTGGGAGCGGCTCTACGCGGACAACCGCGAGGCCGTCGGCGCCGACCCCTCGCTGATCCACCCGGGCCTCAAGCTCACCCTCGGCGCGAAGGGCGCGGCTCCGGCCGCGGCGGCCGAGGCCGCGCCGGCCGAAAAGCCGAAGCCGGTCAAGAAGTCGGCTTCCTCCGCTTCCTCCGCTTCTGGCGATTCGTCGGATTCCTCCGATGAGGTCACGGCGCCCGCCCCCAAGGCGCCCGCCAAGCGGCAGACCGGATCGACCACGACCGGCTCGACCTCGACCGGCTTCGTCGCCCCGGTCAGCGGCGGCACCTCCACCGCGTACAAGACCGCGGGCTCCATGTGGTCCAGCGGCTACCACACCGGGGTCGACTTCGCCGCGAGCAGCGGCACCACCGTCAAGGCGGTCGGCGCCGGCACCGTCGTCTCCGCCGGGTGGAGCGGGTCGTACGGCAACGAGGTCGTCATCCGGCACGCCGACGGCAAGTACAGCCAGTACGCGCACCTCTCCCAGCTGTCCGTCTCGTCCGGCCAGAGCGTCACCGGCGGCCAGACCATCGGCCTCTCCGGTTCCACGGGCAACTCGACCGGCCCGCACCTGCACTTCGAGATCCGCACCGGTCCCTCGTACGGCTCGGACATCGACCCGCTGGCCTACCTCCGCTCGAAGGGCGTCAGCATCTGAATCCGGGGCGCTGTCGGAGGTGCCGGTTAGGCTGCCCGTTCCGACAGGGGACGGGACGGTCGTGGCATGAAGGTCAGCGCAAGGGAGCTCAACCGCTCCACCCTGGCACGGCAGTTGCTGCTGCGGCGCGAGGTCATGGGCGTCGGTGACGCGGTCCGCAGGGTGGTCGCCCTGCAGGCGCAGCACGCCGCCTCGCCCTACCTCGCGCTGTGGAACCGGCTCGCCGGTTTCGACCCGGCCGACCTCGACGCCGCCTTCACGGGGCGCGAGGTCGTCAAGTCGACGCTGATGCGGCTGACCCTGCACGCCGTGCACGCGCAGGACTACCCGGCCTTCCGGGAGGCCGTGCAGCCGTCCGTACGGGCCGCCCGGCTCGGGACCCGCTTCACCGACTCGGGGCTCACGGCCGAGGACGCCGACGTCCTCGTGCCGGAGCTGCTGGACTTCGCCGACCGGCCCCGTACGACGGCCGAGTGCGAGGCCTGGCTCGGACAGCGGCTGGGGGCGCCGCCGCAGCCCGGAGCGTGGTGGGGGCTGCGGCAGTACGCGCCGCTGCTGCACGCACCGACCGCCGCGCCGTGGTCGTTCGGGGAACGCCCGTCGTACGTCGCGCCCCCGAGCCGGCCGCGCACGGTACCGGCGGATCCGGAGGCCTCCACCGAGTCCCTGCGGGCGCTGGTCCTGCGCTATCTGGAGGGGTTCGGGCCGGCCTCGGTGGCGGACGTGGCGCAGTTCTCCCTGGTCCAGCGGGGCAGGATCCGTCAGGCGCTGAGCACTCTGGAGCAATCCGGAGGGCTCGACCGGCTGACGGGTCCGGACGGCAAGGAACTGTTCGACGTCCCGGGCGCACCGCGTCCGGAGGAGGACACGCCCGCGCCGCCCCGGCTGATGGCCATGTGGGACAGCGTGCTGCTGGCCTACGCCGACCGCAGCCGCGTCGTCCCGCCGGAGTACCGGGGGCTCGTCGCCCGGATGAACGGCGACACCCTGGCGACCCTGCTGGTCGACGGCCGCGTCGCCGGGGTGTGGCGCCCGGCCGGCACCGGGATCGAGGCGACCGCCTTCCACCCCCTGCCGGAGGAGGTCTGGGAGGACCTCGCCGGCGAGGCCCGGGCGCTGACGGCCTTCCTGGCCGACCGCGAACCGGAGGTCTACCGGCGGTACGCCCACTGGTGGACCAAACTACCGAGCGCCGAAACCCGGCTGCTCACCTGAACCGTGGGTCCGGGACCGGAGGGGGGTCCCGGTCCCATCGGCATCATCCCGTTGAACCTGCTCTGAGCTGCGGCTGCCCCGGGCAGAGGTGAAGGGCACCCGACGGGGCACGGCGTGGGGCCCGCACCTTCCGGTGCGGGCCCCGCTTGTGGACCGGTTGGGCTGGGACGATCTGCGACAGCGGAAGACGGTCCCGCCGGCCCGGCCCGTTCAGCAGTAGCGCACCCATTCATGGGCATGGACGTAGCGCGCGTCGACCCAGCCGGAGTGGTCGGCCAGGTGGTACCAGCCGTTCTCCTGGCAGCCGAGCTTGACGTGGCTTCCCGGAGACAGGCTCCACACCACGGGGGAGTGCGTCCACGGGTGCTGGCGCACATTGAGCTCGATCCGCGAGGTCACCGTCCCCGACACCCCGTGATCACGGTGGTCGGACTGTGGCACGGCCCCCGCCACGCCCACGCCCACGGCACCGAAACCAGCTGCCAGAACGATGGCGGCCAGGCCGCGTCCCACTGTTCTTGCGGTCATCGCAGCACTCCTTTCGGACCCCCTCGCCCCTGCGCCCCGAGGCCCGGTGGGACCCGGCGCCGTGAGCGGTCTGCTCACGCCTCCACCCTGTTATTCGATGTCCTCGACCTGATGGATTGGTGCGTCGTGCGCGACCGCGGTGGTCGCCGCAACCGCGTAGGGCCGAGTGCAGGGAGGAGGAGGCGGCCGAAGGACCCCTGCGGTGTGCTCCGGCCTGATCAGCCCTGGTTCAGCGGGAGGGCGAGGTCGGTGACCTGCCGGTTCTTGGGGAAGGCGCCCAGGTCGCGGGCGGCTCCGGTGAGGAGGTCGACGCCGTAGAGGCGGAACGCGCTGCCGGTGTTGAGGGCGGCGAAGCCGTGGTTGGTGCCCTGCTTGGGTGCGAAGTAGATGTCGAAGCCGGCGTCGGGGCCGGCGTTGACGCCGAGGTTCCCGGTGGGGGCCAGCGTTCCGGCGTTGGCGGGTGACTGCAGGGAGATCCGGTCGGCCATGGTGTCGATGTCGAACAGGGTGGTCGCGGTCGCCGCGTTGAGGTCGTTGTTCGTGTACGCGGCGCCGGTGACGCCCATGGCGGTGGAAGGAGGCGTGGTCGGGTTGGTGAGGGGACCGTCGACCGTGGTGGTCAGTGGAGCGGCCTGGTCGTCGATGTTGTGGCGCAGGTTCTGGCCGGTGTCGCTGATGACCCGCAGCCGGTTGGCGGCGGGGTTGAAGTCCACGCCGAACCGGGTGCCGGCCAGGGCGACGGTCAGTTGGGAGACCTTCATCGCCTTCGCGTTGGCCGTGCTGAGCGTGTAGATGCCGCCCTTGTCGCCGACGCCGTAGAGCTTCTCGTTCTGAACGCGGAAGTCGATGCCGACGATCTTGGTGTCGCCCGTGAGGCCGGCCACCTTGCCGATCGACATGGTCTTCGACGGCCGGTCGACCGTGAACTCCACCAGTCGCTGGTCGGAGGTCAGACCGATGGCGGTGAGCGCCTTGTGGCCCATCCGGTCCGTGCCGTGCGTGCCACCGCCGTCGGCGGCGGCCAGGACGGGTGCGGACAGGGCCGCGGTGACGGCGAGGGAGAGGGCGACAGTGGTCTTGCGCGTACGCATGGTGCTCCTCGGCTGAGCTGTGGTCCCGCCCCGGACGAGTACGGGATCTTGAACGGGGTTCGCGGCGGCCGTGCCCGCGGACGGGCCGATTCCCTCAAGAGGACCCCTACGGCGCCATAGTCTGTTTGTCGGGCTACGCGGCTGCCTGTCGCGGAACGGGGGGCTTCGTACCGCGCAGGGACGAGGTGACGCGGCGGACGGCTGCGGGGAGGGAGAGCGCCGTGGGGGCGAGTACCGCCAGGGCCAGGAACGCCCAGCAGTACAGGGCGGCCGCCTCGCCGTCGTTCTGCATGGGGAACAGGCCGTGAGGCTGGTGTTCGGTGAAGTAGGCGTAGGCCATGACGCCGGAACAGACCAGGGCCGCGGGCCGGGTGATCAGGCCGGTGGCGACGAGCGCGCCGCCGATGAGTTCCACCAGGCCCGCCCACCAGTACGGCCACAGGCCCACCGGGACGGGGCCGTCGCCGATCACTCCGAAGAGCTTGGCCATGCCGTGGCACGCGAAGAGCAAACCGGTGACGATCCGGAAGAGGCCCAGGGCGCGGTTGCCGGCGGGGCTCGCAAGGTGAGGCATGGGCGTATCCCGGGGGTCAGCGGACGGTGAGGGTGCCGGACATGAACTGGTGGATGTCGCAGACGTATGAGTACGGGCCGCGGGCGCGCGGCGCGGCGAAGGTGGCGCTGCGGCCTGCCTTGATCGTTCCGGTGGTGAAGTGGGCGCGGCCGGTGCCGGTGATGGTGTGCGGGGCGTCGTCCCTGTTGACGACCGTGACCACGGTGCCGGGCGCCACCGTGAGCGAGGCGGGACCGAACCCGAAGTCCTTGATCGTGATCCGGGCTGCCGGTGCCGCGTGGAGGGGTGCGGACTGGGCGCCGGCCGCGGGTACCAGGCCCAGGACGGCGAGCATGAACGCCACCCAGGTGGTTCGGATCGCAGCAGAGCTCGGAGTGCGGGCGGCGGGTGTGTGCAGGGGCATGGCGAATCGTCCCTTCGCGGGGTGAGGCCGGGTGCCGTGAAGGCTGGAAGCAGTCACGGCACCCGGGGGCAGGGGCTCGGGAGCGCCGAGCGGTGTCAGACGGTCAGCAGGTTCGGCCTGGCGGACTTGTCCGTCTGGAGGAAGGCGTCGGGGACGGGGTACTCGCCGAGGACGAAGTGCAGGATCGCGGCGTGCATGGCCTCGACGGGGGCGATGCTCGCGGCGGTCCGGATTCCGGCGGGGCTGGTGACGTTGCCCGCGGCGAACACGTAGGTCTGCGCGGCCTGGTCCTCCAGGTCCAAAGCCAGGCGGGCGACGGCGCCGACGTCCTTGGCCTGCCCGAGGGCCCTGAGGGTGGCGGGCTGGTTCGACAGCGGCACACCCTTGATCGCGGGCTTGCCTGCGCCGGTCAGTACCGCGTTCCAGGCCTTGGCGTGCGCGGCGTGCTGGTCCATGGCGGTCTTCGCGAAGGTGCCCACTGCGGGCGGCACCTTGCCGAGCTTCCCGGCCCCGGCGGCCTTCAGCGCCGCTCCGTACGCGCCGACGGCCTGGTTCTCCAGCGCGACGGCCAGTGCCACGACCTTCAGGTCCCCCTGGTACGGGCTCGGTGCCGTGCCCGCGGCCCGCGTCCCGCCGTGCGCGAAGGCCTTCTGCACGCCCGACCCGGCCGCCAGCGAGAGGGCCGCGCCGGCGGCGGCGATGCCCGCCCCGGCCAGGAAGCGGCGCCGGCCCGCATCCGCGGTCCGGATCTCTTCGACCAGTTCCGCGGAGCCGGCCTGCATGGCGGGCAGGGTCTCCAGATGTGCTGCTTCCATGTCCCGGGTGAGGCAGTCGAGTTCGCGCTCGCTGATCGCGAGCTTCCAGTCCTTCTTCGCGGCGCTCACTTGACGGCTCCTTCGGAGATCGGGGACGCGTTCTTCACCGGGTAGAAGCCGTCGGGGAAACCCACCGAACCGGCCGCCGCCGGTAGTGCGGCCGCATCCGTGGGCACCGCGATCAGGCGGGGCTTGCCCGCACCCAGCAGCGCCTGCACGGCCAGGAGCACTGCCCTGTGCTGCGCTTCGACCGGAGCGATCGAAGCGAACAGCGACCGCAGCCGAACGTCCCGCACGTCACCGGTGTTCTTCGTATAGGTCTGCGCCGCGACGTCCTCCAAGGTGATCGCCAGGGCCACCACATCGGCCGGCCCCTTGATCCCAGGCAACGCCTTCTTCACGATCGCCGCGTACTTCGCGTTCGGCGCGTGCTGCGCCCGCCCGCCCGCCTTCGTCGCCGCCGCGTTGAAGGCGCGCGCGTGCGCGCTGTGCTGGCTGATGGTGGTGGAGATGAAGGCCGCCACCGTCTTGTTGCCGTTCTTGATGAACGACAGGCCCGCCGCCTGGCGGTAGACGTCCACCGCGAGGTTCTCCAGGGACGCCGCGGTCTGCAACGCCATGATGTCCTCGCGCGACACCCGGCCCTCCACCGCCCCCAGCGCGGACCCGGTCATGCGCATCGCACTGCTGTTGAGATCCTGCGACTGCTCGGTCAACTGCCCCAGCAGCCGAGTGTCGATCCTGCTCACGCCCATCGCTTCCCAATCCCTCGTCACCAAAGGCCCGCCCGCACTACCGGACAGCACCACGCCAGGTTCGGGACGACGAACTCCGCGGATCGCCCCATTCACCCGGATCGGCTACACAGATGGGCTTATGTGACAGGGTCGGTGTGTGCTTCCGTGTCGCCGCCATCGAAGGTCTCGATGAGAGGGCGTCCCATGACCCACCGCCATGACGACCGGAGCGCACAGCAGCGCAAGCCGACTCCCCCGTCGCAGGCCCCGGGCGAAAGCGGAGACGAGGAAAGCCGCCGTGAGGCCGAAGAAGCCCTGATCCGTAGCAAGGACGGCGAAGCCGGCGATGCGCTGAGTCCGAGCCCCGACGCCCAGAAGGACGCGTCCCGCACAGCCGGTTCCCGCCGCGGGCATCGGCCTGAGCGGGGGGAGGTCCGAGAGCGATGACGTCCTTCGGCTACTTCCTTGCCTGCGAGGAGTTCACCCCGGCCCAACTGCTCGCGCAGGCCCGCATGGCCGCCGACGCCGGGTTCGAACGGCTCGCCATCTCCGACCACTTCCATCCCTGGAACGACGCCCAGGGCAACAGCCCACTCGTCTGGTCCATGATCGGCGCCCTGTCCCAGACCGTGTCCCTGCCGGTTACCACGCTGGTCACCTGTCCGATGATCCGGATGCACCCGGCGGTGACCGCACAGGCCGCCGCCACCTCCAGCGTCCTGCTCGACGGCCGCTTCACCCTCGGAGTGGGTACCGGCGAAGCCCTCAACGAGCACGTGCTGGGCGACCGCTGGCCGCCCTTCGACCAGCGCGCCGACATGCTGGAAGAAGCCGTCGAGGTGATGCGCGCCCTGTTCACCGGACAGCAGACCACCCACCGTGGCACGCACTACACCGTCGAGAACGCCCGCCTTTACACCGCCCCGCCCAGCGAACTTCCGGTGTACGTCTCCGGGTTCGGCCCGCAGGCCGCCGAGCTGGCTGGCCGAATCGGCGACGGCTTCGTCACCATGGGGCCCGACGAAGAAGCGATCGGCAGGTTCCGTGACGCCGGCGGTGCAGGCAAACCCGTCATCGGCGGACTGAAGGTCTGCTGGAACGAGGACCGTGACAAGGCCGTCGACACCGTGCACCGCCTGTGGCCCAACGAGCAGCTCCCGGGCGAGCTGGCCCAGACCCTGCCCACGCCGACCCACTTCGAGCAGGCTGTCGAGCTCGTCACCCGCGAACAGATCGCTGACAACGTGCCCTGCGGCAACAACCCCGACGAGCACCTGGAAGCGATCCGCGCCTACGTTGACGTCGGCTTCGACGAGGTCTACGTCGGACAGATCGGCCCCGACCAGCAGAACTTCTTCAGCGCGTACCAGGAACACATCCTGCCCGCCCTCTCCTGAAGGTCCGCAACCGGACAATCACTGGGGCCGCTTGCAGATTGCTGAATCTCGCCGATCCTTCCGAACCGGTGTCTGTGCGCGACATCACGGCCAAGATGATGACCATGACCAGTAACGATGACGGTGGCAGGGCTTCTATATCCCCTGCTGAAGCTCTTGAGGAACTCGGTATAAGGATGCTCGAAGAGCAGGCCGGGGCGGCCGGTGTCGACGCGGAGAGGTACATAGATCAGGCTCGTCGGCAGCGGAGGGTCAGGACTCTTGCTCCTCTTTACGAGGTTCGGCGTGAGGTCCGACGATCCGAAGCCTGGTACGTGCTGGGGCTCGTCATGGCCGCTGCGGTGGCTTATGCGATCGCGTACTTGGCGGCTCGAGGGCTGTTTGAGAGGGTCCCGGCCCAGGGGTTCCAAGTCTCAGATGCGGCGCAGGTCATCACCTCGATCAGTGCTCTGGCGACAGCGATCGGAGCGGGGATCGCTGCGGTCCTCAAGGCGTACGCCCTGCTGGTGGAGGCCCGGGCCGACATCATCCGGGCGAGAGCGGGCCTGCCTCCCGCCAACGAGTCCAGCGTGAATCCGATGGAGGGGGAGAGGCCTCCGTCGACGTAGTGGCGGCAGCTCTCATACGCGGCCTCCCGGAGGCCGGCCGTGGGGACCATCGGCACAGCCAACATCGGCGGCGGCAAACTCCACACCCTTCAGGCCAACGGTGGCGAGCAGCGCCCAGGCCGTCAGAACGGCGCAGGCCGTGGGCCCCCGCCGCACCGTACGAACCTGAACAGGCCCGCCGGCGGGTGGCCGGCGTTGCTGTGTGCTCGATGTGGACCGGGGGCTCGGCTCTGGTCGTGTCAGCCGGCGGTGGGGCCGATCATGCGCTTGCTGATCCACTCCAGTGGGCCCTGGAAGAGGCCCTCCGCGTACTTGGTCCCGCTGTGGCCGGCGTTGGGGATGATGTGGAGATCGGTCTCGACGGGACCCTTGGTGATCTTGTCCTTGAAGGCTTTCAGCTGGGTGCTGGGTTCCTTGTCGCCGAGGAGGAAGGACAAGTGGACCTTGGGCCCGTTCTTCTGGATGAGTTGCTGGGCGAGGTACTCGGGGCTGTTGGCCTGCTTCTCCTTGTCGAAGCCCTTCCAGAACGGCGAGTCGGGTGCGATGTCGGGCCCGCCGGCGACAGCGGTGGAGAACCGGTCGGGGTACTGCAGGACCATCTTCATGCCCACGTACCCGCCGGCGGAGGACCCGAAGAATCCCCAGCCGCGCGGGTCCTTGTAGGTGCGGAAGTTCTCCCGTGTGAGGTCGGGTACGTCATCCGACATCCAGGTGCCCATCTTCGGCTGGCCGGGGATGTCGCTGCCGTCCCAGTACTGGTCGAGCTTGGCGTTCAGGACCGGCATCATCACGATGAACGGCAGCGACTTGCCCGTGTTGATCTGCTCGGCGATCCGCTCCTGCAGTTTCAGATCGGCTCCGAACCAGTAGTTCGTCGGGTAGCCGGAGGCGCCGGGGAGTGCGGTCAGGACGGGGAAGCCGCTGTTGGCGTACTGCTTCTCCTTGTACTGCTTGGGCACCCACGCCCACACCCTGCCCTCGAATCCGGACTTCGGCCCCTTCAGGGTGGTCCACATGACCTGAGTGCCGTCCGGCAGTTCCCGCTGCAGGTTCCACTTGCGGACGTTCGTCGGCATCTGCACCGCGGCGGGCCCGCGGGAGGATGCGGCGGAAGGCGCCGTGCTCTGGCCGTTCTTGGCCGATCCCGCCGAGGCACCGCCGTCGAAGGACGCCTCCTCGGGGCCGCTGGAGCATCCGCTCGCGGTCAGGGCGGCGGCCAGTACGACAGCGGGCACCAGGATGAGGGAGCGGGATTTCACGGGGCGACTCCAGAGGAAGCACGAACGGTGGAACGGCCCCGAACGCTCAGCAGCCGGAACCGACTACCAAGACGCACAAACACCCTAATCGGTGCACTGGTGATTAATGACTGTTTGGTGACAGGGCGCAGGAGGTGTCAGGGCCGTACGTCTCGACCGGCATCCCGCTCGGTCTCTGGCGATCTCCGCTGAACTTGCGCGAACGGCGTGGCAGATGCCGTTTGTTCGGTATGTTTCTCCCTGCATTTGCCAGCTGGGAGTGGTCTTCGGGTGCGCAGTCGCGGTCAGAGTCGATCGGGCGCTGCGGACCTCGGGGTCGCCCGGCCCGAGAGGGGAGACCCTTCGTGAACCGTCATGCTTCGTTGCCCGCCGTCGCCGCCATCGCGGTCCTGGTGCTCGCCGGATGCGGGGGCAACGCCTCGAAGGAGCCGACCGGGTCCCCCGCCCAGTCGACGACGGCTGCCGGTCCGGGTCCGGGTGCATCGGCGAGCACGTCCCCCGCGCCTGCGCTGACGCCGGGGGAAGTACGGATAGCCGGGCAGGTGGACAAGCCGTACACCGTGACCCTCGCCTCCCTGCGCGGGCTGCCGCAGCAGTCGGTGGAGGTGGAGTACGGCAGCGCCAAGGGGCAGCAGAAGCACACCTACCAGGGTGTGCTGCTGCACGACGTGCTCAAGGATGCGCAGCCGCGGTTCGACGCCTCGAAGAAGAACGGGCAGCTCCGCGGCGTGGTCGCGGCGACCGGCGGAGGCGACTACCGGGCCGTGTTCGCCTGGGCGGAGCTGGACCCGGGCTTCGCCAGGTCGCAGATCCTGCTGGCCGTTTCCGAGGACGGGAAGCCCTTCGAGGACTCCGCCGGTCCGCGCCTGGTGGTACCGCAGGACGTGAAGGGCGGCCGGTACGTCTCGGAGCTGAACCAGCTGTGGGTGGGCACCGTGGACGCCGCCGTCGACGGCGCCGGCGGAGCCTCCGGTGCCGGGAGCTGACGAGGACCGGACGGCCCGGAGCCCCGCAGGGCCCGTACCGGATCCGGCCGCTGACGCGGGGGCGCCAGAGGCCGGTCCGGCCGCGGACACCCGCCGGCGGGTGTCCAGGCGTGCCCTGCTCACCGCCGGCGGCCTGACCGCCCTGGCCGGTGGCGGGGCCACCGCGGCGGTGCGGCTCCACGGTGCGGGCGACGCGGCCCCCGCTGCCGTCATCCCGTTCCGCGGGCCCCACCAGGCGGGCATCCTGACGCCCCGGCAGCAGCACGTCCGGATGGCCGCCTTCGACTTCGGAGCCCGTACGGACCGCGGCAGGGCGGCGGCGCTGCTCCTGCGCTGGACAACCGCCGCCGAGCACCTCACCCGGGGCGAACCCGTACCCGCGGCCCTGGAGCCGCCCGGCTCCAGGGCCGCCGACACCGGAGTGCTGGCCGGAACCGCCCCGGCCCGCCTCACCGTCACCTTCGGCATCGGCCCCGGCTTCTTCGACCGCACCGGGCTGACGGCCTCCCGCCCCGCAGCCCTCACGCCGCTGCCCGCCTTCGGCGAGGACCGGCTCGACCCCGCCCGCAGCGACGGCGACCTGTTCGTCCAGATCGGCGCCGACGACGCCTTCGTCACCACCCATGCCCTACGGACCCTCCAGCGCCTGGCGCACGGCGAGGCCCGGCTCCGCTGGACCATGGCCGGTTTCACGGCCACCGACGGCCGCCGCAACCTCATGGGGCAGGTCGAAGGCACCAACAATCCGGACCCCGCCAAGGCCCTGGTGACCGGACCCGAGGCCCCCGACTGGCTCGTCGGTGGTTCGTACGTCGTGATCCGGCGCATCCGCATGCTCCTGGACCACTGGGACACCCTGCCGCCCACCCACCGGGAACAGGCCCTGGGCCGCCGCGCCGCCGACGGAGCGCCGCTGACCGGCGGCACCGAGCGCACCGCGGTGGACCTCGCCGCAGCCCGCCCGGACGGGGTCCCGGTCATCGCCACCAACGCCCACATCCGGCTCGCCGCCCCGGAGTCGAACGGCGGAGCCACCATGGTCCGGCGCAGCTGGTCCTACCACGACGGCCCGCGCCCCGACGGCACTCCGGACGCCGGACTGCTCTTCACGGCCTGGCAGCCGGATCCGCGGACCGGGTTCATCCCGGTCCAGCAGCGGCTCGCACGGGGCGACGCACTCTCCCGCTACCTGGTCCACGAGACCTCGGCGCTGTTCGCCGTGCCCGGCGGCAGTCTCCCGGGCGGCTATCCGGCCCAGGCCCTCCTGGAAGGCTGATCCCCGAGGGCGGGCCGGGCGCGGACCCGGCCCCGGCGGCCTTCACGCGGGGCACGTGGCCCTCACGCGGGGCAAGCGGCCTTCACGCCGGATCGAGGAGCGCCTTGTACGAGCCGCCGAAACCGGCATGGGCTTCGATCAGGTGGACCTCCAGGAGCCAGTGCGCTTTCCACCCGCCCGCGGTGGTACGGCGTAGCGGCTGGTCGTTGGCGGGCCCGATGTGGGCGTCGGCCTGCGCGCACATCGGGTTCGCGTCCGGGTCCGCACCCGCCAGATGGCCGGCGTGCCAGCCGCCGAGCGTCCAGCCGCTCTTGGCCGCGAGCGCCTGGAGCTCGGCGTGCAACTGCCGACCGGTGATCCGCGCGTCCGCGTGGAAGGCCTCGCGGCCCGCGGCGAAGACCTTGGGGAGGTCCTCCCCGAGTCGCAGCCGGTCCGGGTCGTCACCGAGGACGAGGGTCGCGGTGAAGTCCGTCCCGCGGCTCCCGAGGAGCGGGCCGAGGTGGGCGGTGACCGTGTCGGCGGCGCCGATGACACGATCGCCGGGCGGCTCCTCGCCCCGGGGGAGGAGGGTGTGGGGGCCGGAGCGGACGATCCGCCCGGGCCACCGCACCCGCGTGCCCCACAACTCCCGTGCCAGGTCCCCGATCCGGTCGGTCGCCTCGTACTCGCTGACCCCCGGCGCCATCACCTCGCGGCGGACGGCTTCGGCGAAGAGGGCCCGGGCCGCCCGCTGGCCCTCCAACAGGCCTAGGGCGCGCAGCCGTTCGTCCATCCGGTCGGGTATCGCCATCGTGCCGGTTCGCCTTCTCGTGCGGGGGTGCTCAGGGGGTCGCGCGCACGAGGACGAGCGAGCCCTCGTAGGTGGGTTGACTGCGCAGGTGGCCGAACTCCGCGTCCCAGGCGCCCGATCGCAGGTCCTCGCGCAAGGAGGCATCGAAGTGTTCGCGGACCTGGTCGCCGACGAAGCTCCAGGCCGAGCAGGCCTGGCGCACGGCAGGGTCGAGGAGGAGCTCGGGGCGGCCGTAGTAGGCCTCGTTGAACCCGTCGGTGCAGTCGAGCGGGACGGGCACGGTCTGCACGGTGCCGGTACCGCCGAGGGCCGAGGCCAGCTGCTCGACGCTCGGAAAGCGACGGGCTTCGGTGGCGAGTACTTCGGGTGCGTACCGGGCGAGCCAGAACTCCTGCACGAGGGCCGGGTCGCAGGTGAGGATGACCACGGGGCCACGCGTCACGCGCCGCATCTCCCGCAGGCCCGCCCGCACGTCGGACCACTGGTGCACGCTGAACAGCGTCATCGACGCGTCGAACTCGCCGTCCGCGAACGGCAGGTCCTCGGCGACGGCGTCGATCGCCGTGGCCAGCCGCGCCGGCCGCTGGGCCCGCATCGCCCCGGACGGCTCGACCGCGGTCACCCCGCACGCGGCGGTCTCGTACGACCCGGTGCCCGCACCGATGTTGAGGACCGTGGCGGCGTCGCCCAGCGCTTCGGCGATGAACCGGGCGATGCGCTCGTCCGGTCGGCGGTGCAACGAGTAGCCGCCGCCGACCGTGCCGTAGTCGACGTCGCCCGCGCTGCCGTCCTGGGTGCGTGTCGTCATGGGGTACCTCGCCTCGTGAGCAGGAACAGGGGATGTACGGTCGCGCGCGCAGGGCTCGGCCGAGCGGGCAGGGGGTGGGGGAGGGGGTGTGGGGGATTCACGACCAGAGCCGCAAGCGCTCCCAGCCGTCCCGGGTCCGCTCGTAGCGCAGGCGGGTGTGGGCGCGGTCCTTCGCGGCCTGCCAGAATTCGACCTCCACCGGCGACAGGGCGTAGAGCGTCCACGCCGAGTCGACGATCGTCGGCTCCTTCTCCACCATCGACAGGGCCTTCTCCAGGGCCTGGTCGCGTTCGGCCGGTTCCGCCAGGTACTGGCTCTGGCGGCCCAGCAGCGCCTCGGCGCGGGCGGTGGCCGCCCGGGCGAGGAAGTCCTCCGCGTTGTCCTGGGCGGAGCCCGGCGTCACGGGCCCGCGCAGGCGGACCTGGCGGCCGTGCTCGGGCCAGTAGAAGGTCAGCGCGGCGCGCGGGTGTACGGCGAGCTGGTGTCCCTTGGGGCTGAAGCCGTGCCCGGCGAACCGCCAGCCGGAGGCGTCGATGCCCTTGAGGATCAGTACCCGGGCATCAGGGTCTCCGGCCTCGTCCACGGTGGACAGGGTCATCGCGTGCGGCTCGCGCACCCCGTCCGCCACGGCATCGGACAGCCAGGACACGAACAGGCGGGCGGGGTCCGCCGGAGCCTCCTCGGGCGCGAACTCGGGGAGCGGGCCGGCGAAGACCTCGATGCCCCGAAGCCATGCGCGGAGCCCACCGCTCTCGTCTCGGTCGCTCACCAGCCGTCTCCTCCGCAGGACAGTCTCATGCTTCCATCCTGCATCTGCGACCAATATTCGACAATCCTCTGGCAAATGCTTGGCGGAAAGGCCAAATGGCCGAGCTTCTGAGATGGGAGTGTTGGACGTAGTGACGGTGGGCCCGGTACGCCCGAGGGCCCCGCACCTGCTGGTGCGGGGCCCTCGGGCGTGGTGCGGGGGTGATCAGGCGGAGAGGGAGATCTCGGTCGACTTGATCAGGGCGACGACGGGGGTGCCGGCGGCCAGGCCGAGGGCCTCCACGGCGTCCTTGGTGATCGCGGCGGTCAGCTCGCCACCCTCGACGGAGACCTTGACGGAGCCCATGGCGCCACCGGTCGCGACGTCGGTGACGGTGCCCGCGATCTGGTTGCGGATGGAGATGCCCTCGACCGGACCGGTCGCGAGGGAGACCTCGGTGGACTTCACGAGCGCCTTGACGGCGGTGCCCTCGGCGAAGCCGAGGTCCTTGACGGCGTCCGTGGTGATCGCGGCCGTGATGTCCTGACCGCCGGCCAGACGGACCTTCACCGTGGACATGGCCTCGCCGGCCGTGACGGAGGTGATGGTGCCGGCGATCTGGTTGCGGATGCTCAGGCTCATGAAAGTAACGCCTCACTAGGAATCGGTGGGGAAAGCGGCCTGTCGGCCGCCACATCGATCACGCTAGCCACCCGAGTCGCGCACTGCTTGAGGGTCATCTCATCCGCCAGGTGAATCGCCTGTGCGGCATGGCATTTCCAGCCCGGCCGAACGTCACGACAATTCGGGACCTTCGACCTCACTGGTTTGATGCCCTTCGGTCCGCCTCATCTCATCCGCTTCTGATATGCAAAGAGATCGCCAAATTGCAGATACTGTGATTTCGGCCTTAACTTGCTGCATATGCAGCACTACACCGTCGGTCAGGCCGCACGCATGCTGGGCGTCAGCCCCGACACCGCACGGCGCTGGGCCGATGCAGGGAAGATCCCCACCTCCCGCGAGGGCGGGGACGGAGCCGGACGCCGGCTGATCCACGGGCGCGACCTGGCCGCCTTCGCCGTCGACCTCGCGCAGAAGACCCCGGAGGACGACGACCCGATCCGGACCTCGGTGCGGAACTCGTTCGCCGGGATCATCACCGCCGTGAAAGTCGGCGACGTCTCGGCCCAGGTGGAGATCCAGTCGGGGCCCCACCGTCTGGTGTCGCTGTTGACCCGGGAATCGGTCGAGGAGATGGGGCTGGAGGTCGGAATGCGGGCGACGGCCCGCGTGAAATCCACCAGTGTCCACATCGACCGCACCTGACCGGGCGCCCCTTTTCGTTTTCCGAGCCACTCCGAGCCACTCCGCCCCGACCCGACCCCCGGGAGAACCCGCGACCATGTCCCGTACCTTCACCCCGCGCCGTGCCGCCGCCGGCCTGCTCGCCGGCGCCCTGCTGATCCCCGCCCTCGCGGCCTGCTCCAGCAGCGACAGCAAGGACGGCGCGAGCTCGGCCGGCCCCAGCGGCTCCGCGTCCGAGGCGCCGAAGGCCGATCTGACGGTCCTGGCAGCGGCTTCCCTCACCGACGTGTTCAAGGCGGCGGGCGCCGAGTACGAGAAGACCCACCCGGGCACCAAGGTGAAGTTCTCCTTCGCCGGCTCGCAGGAGCTGGCCGCGCAGGTGAAGCAGGGCGCCCCGGCCGACGTACTGGTCACGGCCGACACCAAGACGATGGACGGCCTCAAGGGGGAGGTGAACGACCCGAAGGTCATCGCGAAGAATCGTCTCGTCATCGCGACGGGCAAGGGCAACCCCTTCAAGATCGACGACCTGAAGGACCTCGCCGACTCCAAGATCAAGGTGGTGCTCGCCGCACCCGAGGTCCCGGTCGGCCGCTACTCCAAGCAGATCCTCGATGCCCAGAAGATCGAGGTGAAGCCGGTCTCCCAGGAGCCCAACGTCCGCGCGGTCCTGTCCAAGGTCGAGCTCGGCGAGGCCGACGCGGGCCTGGTCTACAAGACCGACGCGGCCGTGGCGAAGGACAAGGTCGTCACCGTCGACATCCCCGACGCCCAGAACGCCGTGGCCTCCTACCCCGCGGCCTCGCTCAAGGGCTCGAAGAACGCCGCCGCGGCCGATGCCTTCGTCGCCTGGCTGTCCACTCCCGAGGCGCAGAAGTTCCTGACGGACGCCGGCTTCCAGCAGCCGTAACCGGCGCCCGCCCGGCCCGCTGAACAGGGGCCGCCCGACCGGGCGGCCCCACAGCCGTCCCCGGGTTCCCCACCGTCTCGCCCCACCGATTCCTGCCGAGGACCGCCCTCCATGCTCCGTGGCCGCCGCATATCCGGTACCCGTCCGTCGCTCGCCCTGGTGCTGCCGGCGATGCTGGCCGTCGCGTTCCTGCTGCTGCCGCTCATCGGCATCCTGGTCCGCACCCAGTGGGGGGAACTGGGCACCCACCTGACCAGCCCCGGTGTGGTCGAGGCGCTGAGGCTCTCGCTCCTCACCTCCTTCGCCGCGCTCGGCCTCTCCCTGCTCCTGGGCGTTCCGCTGGCCTGGCTGCTGGCACGCGTGGAGTTCCCGGGCAAGACGCTCGTACGGTCCCTCGTGCTGCTGCCGATGGTGCTGCCGCCGACCGTGGGCGGTGTCGCGCTGCTGCTCGGGTTCGGGCGGCGCGGGCTGCTCGGCCCCTGGCTGGAGGACACCTTCGGGATCGTCTTCCCCTTCCACACCTCCGGGGCCGTTCTCGCAGCGTCCTTCGTGGCGATGCCGTTCCTGATCATCAGCCTGGAGGGCACCCTCGCGGGCATGAAGCCGTCCTACGAGGAGACGGCCTCCTCCCTGGGCGCCTCCCCGGTCCGGGTGTTCTTCACGGTGACCCTGCCGATGGTCGCTCCGGGGCTGGCCGCCGGGGCCGCGCTCGCCTGGGCCCGCGCGCTGGGCGAGTTCGGTGCCACGATCACCTTCGCCGGCAACCTCCCGGGCTCCACCCAGACCCTGCCCCTCCAGGTCTACCTGCTCCTCCAGGACTCCCCGGAGGCGGCCACCTCGGTCTCGCTGCTGCTGCTGGCCATCGCCATGGCCGTCCTGGTCGGCCTGCGCGGCCGGTGGACCGGCTCCGTCGGCCGCCCGCGTACCGGTTCCTCCAAGCCGGAGCCGGCCGCGGCCGTACTGGCCACCACCGAGCCGCCCGTCCCGCTCCACAAGACCGAGCCCTGGCCCCTGCACGCCGAGGTCACCGGCTTCAACGAGTTGACCCTCGATGCCGAGCCCGGCACCACGATCGCGGTCGTCGGCGAGAACGGCGCGGGCAAGACCACCCTGCTCCGGGCCCTGCTCGGCCTCACCCCGCGCGCCCACGCCGCACTGAAGCTGGGCGACCTGGACGTCACCTCACTGCCGCCGCACCAGCGCAAGGTCGCCTGGGTACCGCAGGACGGGGCGCTCTTCCCCCACCTGAACGCCCTCGCCAACACCGCCTACGGGCTGCGCGCCCACGGCATGCCCAAGGCGCAGGCCCGCGCCGAGGCCCACCGCTGGCTCGACCGGCTCGGCGTCGGACACCTCGCCCACCGCAAGCCCGGCGAACTCTCCGGCGGCCAGGCCCAGCGCGTCGCCCTGGCCCGCGCGCTCGCGGCCCGGCCCCGGCTGCTGCTCCTCGACGAGCCCCTGGCGGCCCTCGACCAGACCACGCGCGCCCACGTCCGGCACACCCTGCGCCGGCACCTGTCCGGCTTCGGCGGGGTGTGCCTCATCGTCACGCACGACCCCGTCGAAGCCGTCTCCCTCGCCGACCGCGTCCTGGTCCTCTCCGAGGGGCGCACCCTCCAGGACGCCACCCCGTCGGAGGTCACCCGCCATCCCCGCTCCCCGTGGGTGGCCCGCATGCTCGGCCGCAACGCCTGGCCGTGCACCGCGACCCGGGAGGGCCTGACCCTGGCCACGGGCGGGATCCTGGTGGCCGCCGACCCGATCCCCGAGGGCGCCGAGGCCCTCGCGATCATCGCTCCGGAGTCGGTCTCCCTGCACCGGGAGGAGCCGACCGGCAGCCCGCGCAACGTGTGGCAGGGCGTCGTACGCGAGATCACCGTCGTCGGCAGCCGCCTGCGCATCCTGATCACCTCGGACCGGACCCCCGACCTCATCGCCGAGATCACCCCGCAGGCCGCAGCCGACCTGGCCCTGGCCGACGGCTCCGAGGTCTGGGCCGGCCTCAAGGCCACCGAGATCACCCTCGTCGAGCTCTGAGCCCGGGGCCAGAACACGGCGGGGGCTCGGGGGGCGACGGCCCGCCGAGCTCCCGCCGGAAGCCTGCCACGCCCCAAGACCCGCAGTAGCCAAGGGCGTGTGGGACCGGGGGATCGCCCCGGTCACGCCGAACCTAACACCGCGGTGGTGCGGCCTTTCAGTGGTCGATCGCCCAGAAGACGCGGCCCGCCGGGCGCCGGATCTGGGTCGGACATCCAGCCACCGGTTTCAGGCCAGTTCCTCCTGGTAGGAATGACGCTGTTCCTTCCAGGGGTCCGCGATGTTGTGGAAACCGCGCTCCTCCCAGAACCCCCGCCGGTCCTGGGTCATGTACTCGATCGCGCGCAGCCACTTCGGCCCCTTGTAGCCGTACAGGTGGGGGACCACCAGGCGCAGGGGAAACCCGTGCTCCACGGTCAGCGGTTCGCCGTTGTGGTGCATGGCCAGCAGGGTCCGCTCCGAGGTGAAGTCGGCGAGGCGCAGATTGGCGCTGTACCCGTACTCGGCCCACGCCATCACGTGCGTCACCCCGGGCCCGGGCGGCGCGAGCTCCAGCAGGAGGGCAGCGGGAACACCCGAGAACTCGTGCCCGGTCGACGACGGCCCCGACGCGCAGTGCATGTCGGTGGTGATCGAGACGCGGGGGAGGGCGGCGACCTCGTCGAACGTCCAGCTGTACTTCCCGCCGGAGGCCGTGGCACCGAACACCTGGAGGTTCCACCGCTCGGGCCGGAACTTGGGCACGGGCCCGTAGTGCGATACGGGCCAGCCCTTGGCCAGCCGCTGTCCTGGAGGAAGATCCCCGGTTCCCATGCTGTGCTCGCCCTCCACCTCGCCCGACGGGCCGCGCCCGGGGCACGACCGTGCCCCGGGCGATTCTGTCAGCGAAGCCCCTCGGTACCACCGAGATCCCCTCGTCGAACTCCGCGGCGAAGCCGGGGACGCGCTACGCGCCGAGGTAGGCCCACGCCTTCGTCCCCGAGCGCAGGACGACCTGACTGCGGGCGTAGTCGTCGACCTCGTAGTCGTCCGCCGCGGCCAGGTCCCCGTCGGTCAGGGCGAACACGGCGCCCTCCACCGCATCGGCCGGATCGTCGGAGGCGACGAGCAAGGGGTGCCGGTCGGTACCGCTGGCCGCGATCACCTCGGGATCGGTGATCTCGATCCACGTGAGCCGGTACCCGGGCAGGGCGTCGGGCCGGCCCTCCAAGAGCCGGCCGAACCGGGCGAGCTGGACCTCCGGTTGGCGCAGGGTGCCGTAGGAGAACAACTGGTGGAGTGCGCCGCTCGTCATGCGGGGTCCTTTCTGGGCCGGCCGTCGGGCTCTTGCTGCTAGAAGTGTCGCCGCCCCGTCCGGGGACCGCCGACCCGCGGTCGATGACGGGCAGGGGCGCGTGGGTGCCGGTCGGGGTCTGGACGGGTCAGTAGACGTCGCGGACGTAGCGCTTGTCGCTCGTGAGTCGGCGGACGTACGCGGTGGCTGCCTCTTCGTCCATGCCTCCGTGGGCGGCGACGATCTCGCGCAGGGCCCGGTCGACGTCCTTGGCCATCCGGCCGGCGTCGCCGCAGACGTAGAAGTGGGCGCCGTCCTGGAGCCACCGCCACAGGCGCGGGCCGTGCTCCCGCATGCGGTCCTGGACGTAGACCTTGTTGCGCTGGTCGCGGGAGAAGGCGACGTCGAGGCGGTCCAGGTGGCCGGTGGCCCGGTACGCCTCCAGTTCCTCGCGGTAGTAGGAATCGGTGGCCTCGCGCTGCTCGCCGAAGAACAGCCAGTTGGGGCCGGTGTGGCCGCGGGCCTGCCGGTCCTCCAGGAAGCCCATGAACGGGGCGACGCCGGTACCCGGACCCACCATGATCATCGGGGTGGTGGGGGTGGCGGGCGGGCGGAAGTGCGGGGCGCGCTGGACGAACACCGGCACCGGGCCGTCGTCGGCGCTGTCCGCGAGGTAGGTGGAGCAGACGCCCTTGCGGTCGTGGCCGCGGCCGTTGGCGTAGCGGACGACGGACACCGTGAGGCGTACCTCGCTCGGGTGTGCCAGCGGGCTGGACGAGATGGAGTACAGGCGGGGCTGGAGGCGCTTGAGCACCGAGGCCCACTCGGCGGCGGAGGCCCGGACGGGGAAGGCCCCGATGACGTCGGCGGCCTGCCGGCCCCAACTCCACTTCGCCAGCTCGCCCTTGTTGTCGGGACGCAGCAGCCGCCGGAGGTCGCGGTCGCCGGTGCGGGCGGCCACGAACTTGAGCAGGTCGGGGGTGATGCGGGCGATGTCGAGGCGGGTGCGCAGGGCTTCGCCGAGGGGGACGTCCCCGTCGCCGGGCAGGGTGATGCTCCGGTCGGGATCGAGGCCGGTGAGGGCGAGCCACTCGGCGACGAGTGCGGAGTCGTTGGCGGGCCAGATGCCGAGGGCGTCGCCGGCCTCGTAGGCGAGTTCGCCGCCGCGGGTGTCGAAGGCGAACTGCCGTACCTCCTTCTGCGATCCGGGCAGGCTGAGCAAGCGGTTGCCGACCAGGAGGGTGGGGAAGGGGGATGTCTTGGAGTAGCCGGCCGGTGCGGTGGGACGTGCCGTAGCCGGCGCCGCCGCGTTCGCCTTGGCGGTCGGGGCGGGTGCGGGCCGCGGCTCGGGGGCCTCGGCGAGGGCGCCGGTGATCTGGTCGAGCCAGTGTGCGGCGGGTTCGTCGTCGCCGGGTTCGCAGTCGGTACGCGGGTGCAGGCGGGTCGCGCCGAGCTCTGCGAGGCGCTCGTCCAGGCGGCGGCCGTGGCCGCAGAAGTCTTCGTAGCTGGAGTCGCCGAACGCCAGGACGGCGTACCGCACGCCTTCCAGCCGGGGCGCGCTGTCGGCGGCGAGGGCCTGCCAGAAGTCCGCGCCGTTGTCGGGGGCGTCGCCGTCGCCGAAGGTGCTGGTGACGACCAGCAGGTCGGTGGCGGCGGTGAGCCGGTCCGGGGTGGCGTCGGCCATCGCGAGCAGGGCCGGGGTGCGGCCGGCCTCGGTCAGGCGGGCGGTGGCGGTGGCGGCGTACTCCTCGGCGGTGCCGGTCTGCGAGGCCCACAGGACGACCAGTTCGCGGACCGGGGCGGCCGCGGGCACGGCGCTGTCGGGACCGGAGGAGGCCGGGGCCGGGGAGAGGGGCGCGGCCGCCCCGGGGGCGTGGGCGGCGCGGGCCACCGTCCGGGAGAACATGCCGGCGAGCACGCCGTCGACCCACAGGGCCGTGTCGGGGGCGAAGGGGGTGTTCGCGGGCAGCACCGGGACGCCGCCGCCGGACGGGTGCAGGGCCATGCCGGAGAGGAATCCGGACAGGTAGCGGCGCTCGGGTTCGGCGAGGGCCGGAGGTGCGAGGTCGGTGATGCCGAAGAGCGCGGCGAGGGCGGGGACGGCACCGGGAACGCCGCCGGTCACGGCCGGTACGGGCAGCGCGGCGGCCTGCGCCGGGACGGGCCGGTCCTGCTCCTGGTGCCGGGCGGGGTCGGCGGGGTCGGTGGTGGCCGGCACGGGTGCGGTCTCCTCGGGTGCCGGGGCGGGCACCACGCGCAGCGCCACGGCGCAGACCTTGAACTCCGGTTGGAAGGAGATCGGGTCGATGGCGTCGTTGGTGACGGCGTTGATGCTGAGGTACTCGCCGAAGAGGTCGTTCCAGTGGAACGGTGCGAAGCAGTTGCCGGGGCGGACCCGGTCGGTGACGACGGCGGGCAGGACGGCCCGGCCGCGGCGGGAGGCGACCTCGATGTGGTCGCCGTCCTCGGCGTCCATCGCGGCCGCGTCCTGCGGGTGCAGCTCGACGAAGGGGCCGGGGTTGAGCTTGTTGAGCTTGGCGACCTTGCCGGTCTTGGTGAGGGTGTGCCACTGGTGCTGCAGGCGGCCGGTGTTGAGTACGAACGGGTAGTCGTCGTCGGGGAGTTCGGCGGCAGGCAGGTGCGGGCGGGTGAAGAACTGCGCCCGGCCGCTCGCGGTGGGGAAGGCCAGTCGGGGCCGGGTGCCGTCCTCGCGCTCCAGCAGGGTCTGGCTGACGCCGTCGTTGAGATAGCGGACGGGGTTGCGGTCGTCCCCGTCCGCGGTCGGTGCCGGCCACTGCACCGGCGTCTCGCGCAGCCGGTCGTAGCTGACGCCGCGCAGGTCCCAGCCGGTCTTCGGGTTCCACGCCTGCTTGAGCTCCTCGAAGACGTCCTCGGAGCTCGTGTAGCTGAAGGCGTCGGCGAAGCCCATCTCGCAGGCGACCCGGGCGATCAACTGCCAGTCGGGAAGCGCCTGCCCGGGCGGGTCCACGACCCCCTGGACGAGGGTGAGGTTGCGCTCGGAGTTGATCAGGATGCCGTCGGACTCCGCCCACAGCGTCGCGGGGAGCACCACGTCGGCGTACGCGTTGGTCTCGGTATCGGTGAACACGTCCTGGGTGATGACGAGTTCGGCGGCGTCCAGGCCGGCGATGACGGTGCGGCGGTTGGCGACGGAGGCGACCGGGTTGGTGCAGATGATCCAGCAGGCCTTGATGTCGCCGGCAGCCATCTGCTCGAACATCTCCACCGTGCCGCGGCCGACCTCGGTCCGCAGGGTGCCCGCTTCGAGGCCCCAGAGGTCCTCGACGAAGGCGCGTTCGGCGTCGACGAGCACGGAGCGCTGACCGGGCAGGCCCGGCCCCATGTAGCCCATCTCACGGCCGCCCATCGCGTTGGGCTGGCCGGTCAGCGAGAACGGTCCGGAGCCGGGACGGCAGATCGCGCCGGTGGCGAGGTGCAGGTTGACCAGGGCGTTGGTGTTCCAGGTGCCGTGGGTCGACTGGTTGAGCCCCATCGTCCAGCAGCTCATCCACTCGTCGGCCTCGCCGATCCACCGCGCGGCCTGCCGGATGTCGGCCTCCGGTATGCCGGTGGTCTCGGCGACCTTCGCGGGCGGGTAGTCCTCCAGGAAGGAGGGCATCTCCTGCCAGCCGTCGGTGAACTCGGCGATGAACGCCTCGTCGGTGTGGCCGTTCTCCACCAGCAGGTGCAGCAGGCCGTTCAGGAGGGCGAGGTCGGTGCCGGGCCTGATCTGCAGGAAGAGGTCGGCCTTGTCGGCCGTGGCGTTGCGGCGCGGGTCGACGACGATGAGCTTGGCGCCGGCGGACTTGACGCGGTCCATCATCCGCAGGAACAGGATCGGGTGGCAGTCGGCCATGTTGGCGCCGATGACGAAGAAGGCATCCGCCCGGTCGAAGTCCCGGTACGAACCGGGCGGGCCGTCGGCGCCCAACGACAACTTGTAGCCGGAGCCGGCGGAGGCCATGCACAGACGGGAGTTGGACTCGATCTGGTTCGTCCGCACGAAGCCCTTGGACAGTTTGTTCGCGAGGTACTGCGCCTCCAGCGACATCTGTCCGGACACGTAGAAGGAGAGCGCGTCCGGGCCGTGCTCGTCGAGGATCGCGCGCAGCCGCCCGGCGACCGCGGTGATCGCCGCGTCCACGTCCGTCTCGACGGGTTCGGCGCCGCGCTCGGTACGGATCAGCGCCTTGGAGGCCCGCCCCGGGGCGGCCATCATGTCGGCGCTGGTCGAGCCCTTGGTGCACAGCCGCCCGAAGTTCGTCGGATGCTGCTTGTCCCCGGTGGTCTTCCTGGCGGTGCGCCGCCCGGTGGCGGCGTCCCGGCCGATCTCCAGCACGATGCCGCAGCCGACGCCGCAGTACGAACAGGCCGTCCGCACACTGTCCGCCTCCGAGCCTGGCGTCGTCACCGAGACTCCCCTCCCCGGGATCGCAGTCCGTGCCTCCCGGTCCGCACGCGGATCGCGGAACGGCAGGCGGTGGGGATGTCCCACGATGATCACCGTAGGAAGGCCGGATTACCGGGTCGTCACACCCGGTGGATACGGGGAGTTAAGCCGAGCGCACAGCCTGCCGTACCGATGTGTGAGCGAGTGCCACAGCCACACGGGCCACGCCCTCCAGGCTGCCCGCAGCATGCTCCGCACAGCCGCCAGCTGACGACTGACGACGACTGCGGGGCCGGTCCGACGGCGGTCAGGTGATGGTGAAGAGGCGGTGGGCGCCGGTGAGGTGGAGGAGTTTGGTGACCTGCTGGTTGGGGGCGTGGAGGACGATGCGCCGGCCGTACTCGACGGCGATGAGGCGGGCCTGGAGGAAGGCGTTCAGGCCGGAGGAGTCGCAGAAGCTGAGCTCGCTCAGGTCGAGGACGACGTCGGGCGGACAGTCGGGCTGGGTGATCAGTGCACGCAGGGCTTCCTGGAGGAGCGGGGCCCGGTCGATGTCCATCTCTCCGCCGACGTGCACGACCACTTGCTGCTCCTGCTTTTCCACCTCTACGGGCGTGGGGTCCAGCTCGTCTTCCATGAGTCCAGGGTAGGAGGCCGACAGGGCGGTGAACAGCATCTTCCCGGGCAGCGTGCCGCCGCTCGGTACGGGGCCCGGGACGGCTCCCGGGGGCTCCCGCGCGTGACAGCAGGGCGGGGGCGACAGCTTCGGCTGTCGCCCCCGCCCTGGGGTGCCCGTGTCGGTGTCACAGCCTGTTACAGGCGGTGCGGGCCGTCGTAGTAGCCGCCGACCTGACGGTGGTAGTCGGTGTCGTGGAGGTGCTTGTCCTTGTCGAACTCGGGAGCGTTCTTGATCTGCTCCTTCGTCCGGTCGACGTAGATCGTCTCGTCGTCGGGGTCGACCCGGCTGATCGTGCCGGCCGGCAGGAGGACTTCCTTGCCGAAGATCCACGGGCCGGTGTCGACCACGATGTAGGAGGAGCCGACCTCGTCGGAGTGCTTGTCGACCTTGCCGATGGAACCGTCGCTCGCCTCGACCTTGTATCCCGTCAGATCCGCTCCGGCCAGACGGCCTGCGCTCTCTCGGTAACCCCAAAAGTTCTCAGTCATGCGAAAACAACTCCTCCGGTCAATGGAAGGCGGGGAATTCGCTTCCCGTCGCCTCTCCTTGTTCCGTACTGCATACACGGCGGAACGTGCATTCCGTTCTGACCTCCGCCTGCCCCGCATTCTTTTCCGTACGCGCTTTGCTTCGGATGCGGGACCGGTCAGGACGTGGACTGTGCTTCCGTGGGGCTGCTACCAGCGGTACCAGCGTCCGCTGCCGCCCTTCGGGCGGGCGACGAATCCGATCAGCCACAGGACGAGGACCGCGATCGCGACCCACCACAGGATTTTTATCGCGAATCCCGCACCGGCGAGAACGAGAATCAGCAGAAGAACGAGAAGCAGGGGAACCATATGTATCAACCTCCGAGCACTCATCTGCCCGACCATCTCTCGAACATGCGCACAGACCTTCCCTGTTTCCTATCCATCTGGGCGGGAAGGTGGACAGCCCGATTTTCTGTTCGTCGATGAGTCAGGAGGGCGGGTAGGGGGCGTACTTGAGGCGGCGGGCCAGGTGAGCCGTGTTCGCCGCGAGGGTGGCGGTGGTGGTGGCCGTCTTCTCGGGGGTCTTGTCGAGGTCCTGGTAGTCGGTGCCCTGCATGGCCTCTCCGACCCAGTAGGTGACCGCGTTGGCCGGTAGGGTGAATCCGCAGTCGTTCAGGCCCTGGAACAGTTCGGCGCTGACGTGGTGGGCGCCGTCCTCGTTGCCCACCACGCAGACGCCGGCGACCTTGCCGTAGGTGAGCATCCTGCCCTCCTCGTCGCTCTCGCCGATCTCGGCGTTCAAGCGCTCCATGACGCGTTGGGCGACGCTGGAGGGGTGCCCGAGCCAGATCGGGGTGGACAGGATGAGGATGTCGGTGCCGAGGATCGTCTCGCGGATCTCCGGCCAGAAGTCTCCCTCGCCCATGTCGACCGCCACGCCCGTGTGGACGTCGTGGTCGGCGATGCGGATGGTCTTGCCGCTCACCCCGTGATCCGCGAGCGCCGCCATCGTCTGCTCCGCGAGCAGCTGGGAGCTGGACGGCTTCGGGGACGGGGAGAGGGTGCAGACGAGGGCGACGGCGCGCAGCGGGGTGGTTTCGTTGGCTTCCATGCTGCCGCGCCTACCCCGGGGACCTGCCCCCACCCGCCAGCCGCGATCCGGGGGAGCGGGGGGATGGCGTTGCCGCGTCCGGTTGGTGCCCGTGCTCCTTTCGCCGACCGCGGTCGGTGAAGCGCTGGTAGCGTCCGTGATCATGCCGACGTCGAACACACCTCTGTACGTAGCTGCCGACATCCACGGACACCGGGACGAGTTCCGGGACCTGCTCCGTGACGCGGGACTGGTCGACGCCACGGGGCGGTGGTGCGCGGGGAACGCGCGGCTGTGGCTGCTCGGCGACTACGTCGACCGTGGTCCCGACGGCATAGGGGTCATCGACGACGTCCGGAGACTGACCGACGAGGCCGCAGCCGCCGGCGGACACGTGGGGGCCCTGCTCGGCAACCACGAGGTCCAACTCCTCGCCGCCCATCGCTTCGGCGACACGGCCGTCGCGGGGTGGGAGCAGGACGGCGGCTTCCACGGCGGATGGGCCCGCTTCGGCGGCCTCGACGAGGACCTGCGCCGTCTCGCTCCGGAGCACATCGCCTGGATCACCGGCCTGCCCGCTGTCGCCCTCGTGGACGACCACCTCCTCATCCACTCCGACACCGCGCGCTACCTGGAATTCGGGTCGACCGTCGAGGACGTCAACGCATCGGTGTCCGCGTTCCTCGACTCCTCGGACGCCTCCCGGTGGCTGGAGTTCTGCCACCGGATGAAAGCCCGGGGGGAGTTCCGCGACGCCGAGTCCGTGCACGAGGACGACCCCGTCTCGGTCATGCTGCGCACGCTCGGCGGCAACGTGCTCGTCCACGGACACAGCACGCTCACGAAGTACTTCGACGTCGCCCCCTCCGACGTCCGCAACGCCCTGCGCTACGCCGACGACCGGGTCCTCGCCATCGACGGCGGCGTGTACGAAGGAGGCCGCATCCTCCTGACCCGCCTCGCCTGACCCCGCCACGGTCAGGTGAGGGCCCGCCGGTCTCCCGCCAGGGAACCGCGCATCTTTCGTCCGGTGCGGGCCAGAAGGCATCCATGAAGCGAAGCCCTGGTATCTCCGCACCCGGCGCCGGACCGCTCCTGCTGCTCCCCGTGCAGGCGGCCTTGATGGTCGGGCTGGGACGGCTGGTCACCGGACCGGGCGCCGGACACTGGCCGTTGTCGGCGGAGGCCTCGACCAGCAGGGACCTGGCGGAGAGCCGGGATCCGGTCACGTCCGCCGTCACGGGGCTGTTCTCCGTGCTCGCCGGCACCGAGGCCGTCATCGGCACGACGCTGGTCTGCATCGTCGCCCTGCTCGTCCTCCCGCGCGTCGCACTGCGCACCGAGGCCCTGTTCCTCGGCGTTTCGGTGGCCGCGCAGTCGGCGGTGTTCGTGACGGTGACGGCCTTCGTGGACCGCCCGCGTCCCGCGGTTCCCCACGAGGACGCGGCGCCGCCCACGTCGAGCTTCCCGTCCGGGCACGTCGGCGCTTCCCTCGCGCTCTACGGCGCACTGGCCGTCATCGCGGCGCTGCGCATGCGCGGCCCGTGGCGCCACGCGGTGTCGGGAGCCCTGCTGTTGATCCCGTTGGCCGTCGGACTGTCGCGGGTGTCCCGCGGCATGCACTACCCCAGCGATGTGGCGGGCGGCCTGCTCAACGGCACGCTGACCCTGCTGATCACCGGGTTCGCCCTGCTGTACGGGAGCCGGAACCCGGCGGAGCCCGAGGGAGCGGAGCGGTCCTGCCGGGAGGTGACCGCCCCGCGCGGCACAGGCCCGGTCGGTCTGGTCAGTCGGGTCAGTCCGGTCGGTCCGGTCGGTCCGGTCCTCGTGGTGCGCCACCCGCACGGCTGCCCCGACGAGCTCGCGGAGCGGCTGGCGGCCGTGCTGCGCGAGCACGGCCACCGGGACCTCCGGTGGATCCCGACCTCCGCGGACCTTCCCTGCGGCACCCTGGCGCAGGAGCTCCGCACCGTGCGCGCCGCCCTCGTGGTGGTCTGCGGAGGCGACGGCACCCTGCGTGCCTGCGCCGAGGTGCTGGCGGGGACGCGGATCCCGCTGGCCCTCGTACCCTGTGGCACCGGAAACCTGCTCGCCCGCAACCTCGGCCTCCCGATGGATCCGGCCACCGCCCTGGCCGAGTCCCTGTCCGGGGAGAGCTTCGGCGTCGACGTCGGCCGCGTCCGGGGCGACGGGCTCGAACCGACGCGGTTCACCGTCATGGCCGGCACCGGATTCGACGCCGCGATGGTCCGGGACGCCTCCCCGCGGCTCAAGTCACGGATGGGCTGGGCCGCGTACGTCCTCTCCGCCCTGCGGCACCTGCGCGATCCCGGCGTCCGCCTCACGATCCGCGTCGACGGGGGACGGCGGCTGCGCCGCCGGGCCCGCATGGTCGTCATCGCGAACGTCGGCACCCTGCAGGGCGGCCTGCCGCTCGTGCCGGCGGCGCGTCCGGACAGCGGACGCCTGGACGTGGTGCTCTTCGACCCCCGCGGCCCCGCCGGATGGATCACCGCGGGCGGACACCTGGCGGCCCGCGTGCTGCGCAGGCGTCCGCCCACAGCCGCCGGCCCGGCCGGCGGGTACGGGCGCAGCGAGGCCGGGGGAGCACTGGAGTACTTCAGCGCCACCCGGATCGACGTCCGCTGCGCCGCACCGCAGCCGCGCGAGCTCGACGGTGATGCCGTGAGCGACGGCGTCCGGCTCACCGCCGAGATCGAGCCGGGAGCCCTGCGGGTGTACCTGCCCCGCACGCCCGGGGCGCAGCGGGCCCCGTCCACCGAGCAGCTTCCGGCGGCGGCCCCCGGCGGGCCGTCCTGACCTCAGGCGACGCAGGCCGGAACACACCACCGGACGACCCGGATCCACGAGACACCGGAAGGAAGGAACGGGATGGGCACCGCGAGACGGGTACCGCAACGCCACGACGTGAGCGGTGAGGAACTGTCCGCCGACGAGGCGTGGACCGCACTGCGCCGCTACGGCGGCTGGAGTCTGGCGCGCGATTCCTTCGTCCGCTTCCGCTACGCCGACGGCTTCAGCCATGCCCGCGCGCTCGCCCTGCAGACCGTCCTGTCGATCGTCCCGCTGGCCATCGCCGCGGTCGGACTGTCCGTGGTGCTGCACACCGAGGACGCGGGCCGGGTCGCCGAGCTCACCATACGCGGGCTCACCAGCGGCCCTGGCCAGGCGGTCGTCGACGACGCGCTCAGCGAGAGCAGGCGCCACGCCGGCGACGGCGGTCAGGCCGCGCTGTGGCTGGGCCTGCTGTTCTCCCTGGCCAACGTCACCACCGCCCTCTGCCAGGTCGAACGGGGCGCGAACCGGCTCTACGGCAACGAGCGGGACCGGCCCTTCCTCGCCAAGTACGCCCGCGGCCTGGTGATGGCGGCCCTCGCCGGTCTGCCGCTGGGGCTCAGTTTCATCCTCACCGTGATCGGCGGTCACCTGACCCGCGCACTGGCCGAGGTGTACCGGCTTCCTCCCGACACCGTGCGGGCCTGGGACCTCCTGCGCTGGCCGGTCGGCATCCTGCTCGCCGTCCTCGCCACCAGCGCGATCTTCCGCCTCTCCCCGCGCCGGAGCCAACCCGGCTACACCTGGCTGGCCTTCGGGGCCGTCGTCCACCTGGTGCTGTGGAACCTCGCGACCTGGGGGCTGAGCCTCTACATCGGCGAGAGCAGCTCCTTCACCAGCGTCTACGGACCCCTGAGCGCCATCGTGGCCCTGCTGCTGTGGTCCTACCTCACCTCGATGGCGCTCTTCCTCGGCCTGTCCTTCGCCGCCCAACTGGAAGCCGTACGGGCCGGGGTGAGGGAGCCGGTCATGAACGACCCAGGGGTCTGACGGCCGCGGCCGCGGCCGCGGACCCGGCCCCGGCGGCCGGAGGGCCGCCACCCCACGCACACGAGGAGGAGCCGCCACGATGGCACGGCGCACGGAAGGCGCCCGACGCGCTCGGCACCAACCGCAAGGAGGTCTGCCGGGTGCGCTACGGAGCCTGCTCGCACGGCATGCCGGACCCGACGCCACCTTCGGCGCGAGACTCCTGCTCGCCGTGGGCGCGACGGCTCTGGCAGCCGTACCGTTCGCCCTGGCCCTGGTCGTGGTGGAGTCCCAATGGGGGCCCCTGCACCGCCTGGACCAGGGCGCGGCCGAGCGCCTCCACGCCGCGGCGCTCGCCCACCCGGACCATGTCGATCTCCTGCGCGTGCTCTCGGACCGGGTGTGGGACCCGGTCACCCTGCGCCTGCTGGTCGCCGTACTCGTGGCCTGGCTCGTCAGCCGGCGTGCCTGGCGGCTGGCGGCCTGGGCCGGGGTCACGGCGGTCGCGGGCGGCCTGATCGGGTTCACGGTCAAGACCGCCGTGGAGCGGGCGCGCCCGCACCTGCCGGACCCCGTTGCCCACGCGCCCGGCTTCTCCTTCCCCTCCGGCCACGCGATGACGGCGACGACCTCGTGCGCCGTCCTGCTGCTGGTCCTGCTGCCCGTGATCCCGCGGGCCTGGCGTCCGCTGCCCTGGGCGCTCGCACTGCTCACCGTGGTGGGCGTCGGCTACACGCGGGTCGCGCTCGGGGTCCACTGGGTCAGCGACGTCGTGGGCGGCTGGTTCCTGGGCCTCTGCGTGGTCACCGCGACGGCCCTGGTCTTCGAGGCCTGGCGGTCCGACAGCGGACGGCGCCGCACGGCGGTGGCCGAGGGACTGGAGCCGGAACTCAGCGGACCCGACCCCGAAGGGAAGCCGGCCGCCCCGCAATCCTCCTCTCCAGGTGTCGAATGTCGGCCGGACGCCGACGAGTTCGAGCCGTTGCCCCCGGGGCGCGGACCCGGTGCGGGAGCGGCGCCCGATCCGGGGCAGGCGAACCCGAGGACAGCTCCGACAAGCGAAGGAGAACGGCCATGCTGATCACTGTCAGCCGCTCCGGGGGTTTCGCCGGCGTGGACAAGACGAGGAAGATCGACACCTCCGTCCGGCGGGACGCCGCGGAATGGGAGGGCCTCGCACGGCGCGCCGTACGACCGGTCGCGGACGGCTTCCACTACCGGATCACGATCGACGGCCAGGCGGTCGACCTCGACGAGGCCGACCTGACCGGCGACCAGCGGAAACTGATCCGCGCGGTCCTCGGCGAAGGTGCCTAGGCGCGTGCATGTGCCGCCGACGCGGGGGTACGCGTGTGGCATGCACGGACATCATGCGCGTCCCACGAGCACCTTGTTCCGTACGACTGGGTTCCGCGAGGCACCCCCGACGGGCGCCGGCCGGCATGCGGGCGGGGGAGGGATGCTTCGCCGGCTGCGCCGCCGGATCCTCGCCTACCAGCACGTCGAGCTGCTGTCCTCGCGCATCCCCGGGGACACCGGCACCGGTGACGAGGTCCTGCTGCTCGTCCACATCCGCAAGGTCGTCGGGGAGGTCCACTACCGGATGTGCCTCACGTGCTCCGAGGCCGTGATCGCCGGCATCGACATCGACCCGCTGTTCCTCGGTACGGGCCTGGACACCCGAGCCCTGTCGCACCTGCGGGTACGCCATCCGGGCCTCGCCTGGCACAGCACCCTCGACCTGCGCGGCACCCGCGCCCTCCTGCGCCGCTCGCGGATCCTCGGGGGCGACGGGCTGTGCCCTCACCTACAGGCCCGAGCGGACCGCGGACCGGCGCCCGCAGGTCCACACCGGCTGCCCACGGCCTAGTCGCCGACGTCGCGGCTTCGGAAGTCGTCCAGCGTCTCGCGCCGGATCAGAACCCGGGCCGTGCCCTCGTGGACCGCGATGACCGGGGGGCGGCCGACCATGTTGTACCCGGATGCCATGGAGAGCTGGTACGCGCCCGCCACCGGGACGGCGAGCAGGTCGCCGGGGTGGACGTCGCCCGGCAGTTCGGAATCGGCGGCCAGGATGTCGCCCGCCTCGCAGTGGCGGCCGACGACCGTGGTCGTACGGGGTGAGGCCGTGGAGCGGCGCCCCACCAGCCGGGGCGCGTACCGCACCCCGTACAGGGCGGGCCGCGGGTTGTCGCTCATGCCGCCGTCGACGGCGACGAAGACCTTCTCGCCGGTGTGCTTGACGGCGAGCACCCGGTACAAGGCGACCCCGGCCGGCCCGGCGATGGCCCGGCCGGGCTCGACGAGGAGCCGGGGGACGCTCATCCCCGCGGCGGCGCAGCTCGCAGCGAGCTCGGTACGGAGCATGCGCGCCAGCGCCGTGAGGTCGAGGGTGGGCTCGCCCGGCCGGTAGGCGATGCCGTGGCCGCCGCCCATGTCGAGTTCGGGCAGGACGACGCCGTGGGACGCACGGATGCCGGCCATCAGCTCCACCATGCGGCGCACCGCCACCAGGTAGGCGTCGATAGTGGTGATCTGGGACCCGATGTGGCAGTGCAGGCCGGTCAGTTCCAGCTGTGGCTGGTCCAGGATCCGGGCGATCGCGTGCCGGGCGCTCCCGCCGGTGAGGGACAGGCCGAACTTCTGGTCCTCCGTACCGGTGCGGATCTTGTCGTGGCCGCCGGCCGCGACGCCCGGCACCACCCGCACCATGACCTTCTGACGCCCCTCGGGGCCCACGGCGGCCGCGATCCGGGCGATCTCGGACGGGCTGTCGATGACGATCCGCCCCACGCCGAGCCGCAGCGCCACCTCCAGATCGCGGGGTGACTTGGCATTGCCGTGCAGCACGATGCGTTCGGGCGGGAATCCCGCGGTGACGGCGAGTTCCAGCTCTCCGGCGGAGCAGACGTCCAGGCCGAGTCCCTCCTCCCGGACCCAGCGCACCATCGCGCGGGAGAGGAACGCCTTGGCGGCGTACAGGACTTCGGCGCCGGGGAAGGCGTCCCGGTAGACGCGGCAGCGGTCCCGTACCTCGCCCTCGTCCAGTACGTAGGCCGGGGTGTCGAACCGCTCGGCGACATCCGTCAGGGAGACCCCGCCGACGGCCAGGCCGCCGTGCGGGAGCGCAGTGGTGGAGGCGGGCCATACGGACAGTTCATCGGCGTCGGCCGCAGGGTCCGGGAGCGTGGTGGTGTCGGGGGTGGTGCTGGTCATGGCGTGACCCCCTTCAGGCTGTGCGGGCGGTGGGTTCGCCCGCCTGCGGAACAGGGGCCGGGGCCGTGAGCGGAGCGGTCGTCACGGGCGCCGCGACCGCGGGTGCGGTGAGGGTCGGGTCGACGGTCAGCAGCGAGGCCCCGAGCGGCTCGGCCAGCGAGCGGAGCGCCGCCTCGGAGAGCCGGATCCAGGGCTGGCCCTTGCCGAGGGTGGCGGCCAGCCGCTCCGCCGTCGTGAAGCCGACGGCCGTACGCGCCCCCAGCGGGGTGCGGAACAGGCGCACCACCACCGGCGCGGTACCCGGCCGGGCCGGTACGTACAGGGGCCCGGCCGGGCCCCGTTCTTCGGGCTCGGGGTCGTCTGCGTACTGGAACAAACACATGGGCCCTCCCAGGGGAACCACGAGTGGCAGGTGGGGCCCCGGATGCGGGGAGGCGGTCCGGGGCACGGCACCGAAGCTATCCCCGGGTCCCGGCACCTGTGGTCGTCCCCTGACGGGACCTTGACGGCGACCGGCGGAGTCCATACGGATCGCTGACGGCGGGCGCCGGGGGGCCGTCAGGAGCCCGTCAGGGTTTCCGGTCCCTGCGTATGGAGGCCGTCAGTGACCACCCGCGCCTTCACCGAGGGCCCTTTCCTGGAACCCGGTCATGGAGACCGGCCGGCCGACGGAGAAGTGAGGGAAGTGCCCGTGCCCAGAGTGGTGGTCGGAGTGAGCGGAAACCCGGGCAGTCTCGCCGTACTGCATCGCGCCGCCGCCGAAGCCCGCGTGCGCGAGGCGGAGTTGTGGGTCGTCATGGCCTGGCAGGCCCCGGGCGGCGAGTTCGGAAGCCGCCGTGCGTGCGACTTGTCGGCACTCGCGCACTGCCGCGGCGCCGCCGTCGAGCGGCTGCGCGAGATCCTGAACTCGGCCTTCGCATCGGAGCATCCGGGCGTGACCCTCGCCGGCCTGACCGTGCGGGCGACACCGGGTGCGGCCCTCGTGGACACGGCCTGCTCCGACGACCTCCTCGTGGTGGGCGCCGGGTCACGTACGCCGCTGCGCCGCTTCGTCCGGCCCTCGGTGGCCCGGTACTGCCTCGCGCACGCCGCCTGCCCGGTGCTGACCGTACCGCCCTCCCCGCTCCTGGCCGAGCTGGACGCCGTACACCGCCGCAACCTGTGGCGCCTGCCCCTGGACGCGCGCGAACTGGCCCCGTGAACCGGCGCGCACGGAGGGGCCCTTCCCCCTACGGGAAAGGGCCCCTCCACGGTTTCAAGGGCTGAGGGTCACTCCGCCGACAGGCGCGGCGTACGGGCCGGCTCCGTGCGCCGGCTGCCGGTCTTCTCGAAGGCCGCCGCGAGGGTCAGCAGGGCGTTGTCGTCGTAGGCGCGGCCGGCGAAGGTCAGCCCGACCGGCATGCCGGTGTCCGCCATGGTGCCCATCGGCACGGTCACGGTCGGGATGCCGAGGTGACGGGGAACCAGGTTGCCGTTCGCGACCCAGACGCCGTTGCGCCAGCCGAGGTCGGCGGACGCCTCGGACACGTCCATGTCGGCGGGGCCCACGTCGGCGACGGCGGGGAACAGCACGGCATCCAGGCCGAGTCCGTCCATCCACAGCTCCAGATCGACCCGGCGCGTCTCCTCGAGGCCGCGCAGCCCCTGCTCCAGGTGCGGCATGTCGGCGAGGGAGGCGTACGGGCGCTCGCGCACGAAGCGCGGGTAGTCGCCGATCGTGTCGTCGAAGCCGGCGTAGCGGTCGGGCAGTTCGCCCTCCGACTTGGGCCAGATGCGGGAGCTGTCGACCTCGGCCAGGCTGGGGAGCTCCGGGTCGCCGTTGGCGCGCAGGAAGTCGTCCCACGCCCAGGCGGACAGGTCCTCGATCTCGAAGGTGAGGTAGTCGCGGCCGACCAGTCCGCGGGTGAACAGCGAGGTCGCACCGGGGCGGTCGGCCTCGTAGTTGGTCACGACGGGGAAGTCGACCTCGACCACCTCGGCGCCGGCGGCCTCCAGATCGCGGCGTGCGGCCTCCCACAGGGCGATGACCGAGGGGCGCGTGTCGATGCGCTGCCCGGTCTGGCCGCCGATGCCGCCGTCCGGGTTGGTTCCGGCGTCGGGGTCGGCGTTGATGTACATGAGGGGCACGCCGACGCGCTTGCCGGCGAGCGCGCCGGATGCGGCCTCGGCGTCGGCGGGAGCGAGGGCCGGGTAGGAGGCGGGGCGCACCTGCGACGCCGGGGGCAGCGACAGCCACGGCTGTGCGCGCCACAGGTCGCCGCGCGTGTGCTGGTCGTCGGCCACGATGACGTCGAGGAGTTCGAGCATGTCGGCCATGGTGCGGGTGTGCGGGACGACGACGTCCATGGTCGGTACGAGCGGCCAGTTGCCGCGGACCGAGATCACGCCGCGGCTGGGCGTGTAGGCGCACAGGGCGTTGTTCGAGGCGGGGGCGCGGCCCGAGGACCAGGTCTCCTCGCCGAGGCCGAACGCGCCGAAGGACGCCGCCGTCGCGGTGCCGGAGCCGTTGGAGGAGCCGGAGCCGTAGGCGCTGGTCAGCCATTCGGCGCTGTACGGGCTTTCGGCGCGCCCGTACACACCGCGCTGCATGCCGCCGTTCGCCATCGGCGGCATGTTGGTCAGGCCGATGAGGACGGCGCCGCCCGCGCGCAGCTGCTCGATCGCGAAGGCGTCGTGCTGGGCGACGAGGTGCTCGAAGGCGGGGGAGCCGGACGCGGCGGTCAGCCCCTTGGCGAGGTAGCTGTCCTTCGCGGTGTACGGGATGCCGTCCAGCGGACCGAGCGTCTCGCCCCGCGCGCGGCGTGCGTCGGAGGCCTCCGCATCCGCCCGGGCGTCCGGGTTCATCACGACCAGGGCGTTGAGAGCCGTCGCCGTGCCGGGCCGGTCGTAGGCGTCGATCCGCGCGAGGTACGCGTCGAGCAGCGCGACGGAGGTGGTCTCGCCCTTCTCCAGCGCCGCGCGCAGGTCGGCGATACAGGTCTCCACGACATCGAATCCGCGCGTCATGAGGTGTCTCCCGGGTGGTGGGCCGTACGGGTGGGCCGGCGGCCGTCGGGGTGCGCGCGCAAACGGCTGCCACACCCGATCTTCCTGACTAGATTTTCAGTCTAGACTAGAAATCTAGATTCTTAGACTAGGAGTCTGGATTTCCGAGCCGAGGTGCGTGGACTCATGGTCGACAGGAAGCGTCAGCCCAGTGGGGACGAGGCGAGGGGGCGGGCGATGAGGGCCGCCATCAGCGTCATCGCCGAGAAGGGCACCGCGGCCGCGAGGATGTCGGACATCGCGGCCCGGGCCGGCATGAGCACCGGGCACATCCTGTACCACTTCGGCAGGAAGGACCGGCTGCTGCTCGAAGTCCTCGCGTGGAGCCAGGGCGACCTCTGGGCCCGGCTCCAGGAGGCCACCGACCGGGCCTCTTCCCCTGCCGAGAAGCTGGACCTGTTCGTCCGCTTCTACCTGCCCGGCCACCAGGGCGACGAACGCTACGCACTGTGGACCCAGGTACTGGCCCAGCGCCACGACGAAGCGGGCCGCCGCACCCTCACCACGCTGCTGGACGGCTGGGACGAGCGCCTGGAGGCCATCCTTCGCGAGGGCCGGGACCTGGGGCACTTCGCCGACGTCGACCTCGCGGAGTTCACCATCCGGGCGGTGGCCATGCTGAGCGGGATCTCCGAGGACGTGATGTTCGGGCGGTCCCGCTGGGAGCACACCTCCGCGCACGCGTTCGCCCTGGCCGCCCTCGAACGCGAACTGCGTCCGGTCCCGTCTGCGGGGACCGCCCGCGGTATTCCCGGGGAGCGGCGTGGCGAACATCACGGTCCGTAAGGCCCTGGCTACGGTCGCGTAGGTCATGATCCACGGTGAAGTATGGGCTCCCGTGGCAGCGACGACGACATCCAAGACCAAGACCATTGGCTCGTACGCGGCGCTCGGGGACAGCTTCACCGAGGGCGTGGGGGACCCGGGACCGGGGGACACCTACCTCGGCTGGGCGGACCGGCTGGCGGTCCTCCTCGCCGACCGGCGCGAGGAGCAGTACGAGCACGCAGGTGACCCAGGAGAGCCCGCCGGTCCGGCGGGTTCGGGCGGTTCCGGAGGGTTCCGTTACGCGAACCTCGCCGTACGGGGCCGGCTGCTCGACCAGATCGTGGCCGAGCAGGTCCCCCGGGCCAAGGAGCTCGCGCCGGACCTGGTGACCTTCTGCGCGGGCGGCAACGACATCATCCGGCCCGGCAGCGACCCGGACGACGTGGCCGAACGGTACGAGGCGGCCGTGCGCGACCTCACCGGATCCGTCGGCCTCGTCGTGATCACCACCGGCTTCGACACGCGCGACATGCCGGTCCTCAAGCACATGCGGGGCAAGATCGCGACGTTCAGCGCGCACGTCCGGTCGATCGCCGACCGGTACGAGTGCCCCGTACTCGACCTCTGGTCGCTGAAATCCGTACAGGACCGGCGGGCCTGGGACGACGACCGGCTCCACCTCTCACCCGAAGGGCACACCAGGGTCGCCCTGCGCGCCGCCCAGGTGCTCGGCCTCGACACGCCGGCCGACCCGGACCAGCCCTGGCCGCCGATGCGGCCGCGCGGGTCGGTGGACACCACCCGCGACAACATCCACTGGGCGCGCGAGCACCTCGTACCGTGGATCGGCCGCCGGCTGCGCGGGGAGTCCTCCGGGGACCACGTGGAGGCGAAGCGGCCGGACCTGCTGCCGCTGTAGGGGTGGTGCGGGGGCGGGCGGGAGCGAGGCCGGGGGGCGTTCGCGGGCGCGTGACGGAATCCTTGGGGGGTATCACGCGTTGGGATGGTGGTAACCATCAGAACGCCCTGCCCGCACCCCCCCACACTGGAGGCGCCTTGACCGGCTCCCGACCCCTGCGTCCACGGCTGCGCGCGCTGCGGCCCGAAGCCTTCGGCGCGGACCCGTCCGGTGCCCGGCTGGAGCGGATCCGGCGTTCGCCGAACTTCGCCGACGGAGTGTTCCAGAACCCGGCCGGAATCAGGACCAGACCCTCCGGATCCATGGCGGAGTTCGCCAAGATCTACTTCCACAAGGAGCAGCGCCTCCGGCGCAGCCCCGGCGCCCCCATCCCGGTCTACCCGACGACCCTCGCGGAGCTGTCGAAGCCCCCGGTCAGCGGCCTGCGGCTGACCTGGATGGGCCACTCCAGCGTGCTCGCCGAGATCGACGGGCGCCGGGTCCTCTTCGACCCGGTCTGGGGCGAGCGGTGCTCCCCCTTCCCCTTCGCCGGGCCCAAGCGACTGCACCCGGTCCCCGTACCGCTGGCCTCGCTGGGCGAGGTGGACGTGGTGGTGATCTCGCACGACCACTACGACCACCTCGACCTGCCGACGATCAAGGCCCTGGCCGGCACGGACACCGTCTTCGCCGTCCCGCTGGGCGTCGGCGCGCACCTGGAGCGCTGGGGAGTCCCGGCCGACCGGCTGCGCGAGCTCGACTGGAACGAGACCACCGAGGTCGCCGGACTCTCGCTCACCGCCACCCCGGCCCAGCACTTCTGCGGCCGCGGCCTGCGCAACCAGCAGTTCACCCTCTGGGCCTCCTGGGTCGTCAAGGGCGACGAGCACCGGATCTACCACAGCGGGGACACCGGCTACTTCCCCGGCTTCAAGGAGATCGGCGCGGCGCACGGGCCGTTCGACGCGACGATGATCCAGATCGGTGCGTACTCGGAGTTCTGGAGCGACATCCACATGACGCCCGAGGAGGGCATCCGCGCCCACCTCGACCTCCAGGGCGGCGTCGTCCGCGGCACGATGCTGCCGATCCACTGGGGCACCTTCAACCTGGCCCCCCACCCGTGGGACGAGCCGGGCGAGGGCACGGTGACCGCCGCCGAGAGGGCCGGCGCGGCGATCGCCCTGCCGGTGCCGGGGCAGCCCTTCGAACCGGCTGCGGCCGACGCGCCGAGCGCGCCGTGGTGGCGGCCCTTCGTGGCCGCGGGCTCGCCCCCGCCGGCCACGGCGGTCCGGCCGGCCGTGACCGGGAGGCCGGCAGCCGTGACGCGCGAGGAGCCGGAGGCGGTGGGGTCCTAGGCGCGCAGGCCCGTAGGCCCGTGGGCCCCCGGAGGCCGGTGAGCCCACGGCCCTGTAGGCCCGGAACGTGAGCGGAGCGGGACCCCCCCCGGGCGGGGGGTCCCGCTCCGTGCTGTTGTCAGGGGCGCCGCCGGGGCTCCGGGGGGACGGCGCGTGACCATCGGGAGCCGGGGAGTGCGCGCTCCCGGCGCATTCGGGCTGTCGTACGAGCGCTCCATCGGGAGCGGGAAGCACCCGGGCGAAGTTCCCCAACTGGCCGTCCTGGGGCCGAGCGTGCGGTCTAGCGTGGGTATCCGGTGATCAACACCGGTCCCCGGGAAGCCCGGGGGCCGGGCCCCGCCTATCGAGGACGCCGATGTCCGGACTCCGCGCCGCCCGCCACTCCCCGTCGAGACATGCCGTCACCGGTCCCGCTCGGCAGATACGGCCCCAGTTGATCCGCGCCGCCCTGCTGCCGACGCTCGCCGCCGGGCTCAGCGGCGCCGCCGCGGTGATCTTCGCCCTCCAGCTCGGCGGCGGCGCGGGCGCCCGCGACCCCCGGCTGTGGCCGGTGCTCAGCGGCTGCGCCCTGCTCTTCGCGGGCGCGCTCGCGGCCGCCCTGCTCGGGGCCCAGCGCGCGGCCAAGACCGTGCGGGACCGCTGCGAGGCGCTGCGCCGCTCCAGCGTCCGCGGCCGCCAGGAGCTGCACGGCGCCGCCGAGCGGCTGGAGCGCGGGGAGCTGCCCGCCCGCCCGGTCCGCACGGGGCCGGCCGCGCCGTCCTTCGGCCCCGAGACGGCGGGAGTCGACGAGTTCTGGCTGCTCGCGCAGGAACTGCGCGGCGCCCGCGAACAGGCCCACGCGACACTGGTCCGCCTCGGCGGCCCCGTCGCGCCCTCCGACAGCGACCGCAAGGTCGAGGTCTTCGTCAACCTCGCGCGCCGCCTCCAGTCCCTCGTGCACCGCGAGATCTCGCTGCTGGACGACCTGGAGGACACGGTCGAGGACCCGGACCTGCTCAAGGAGCTCTTCCACGTCGACCACCTCGCCACCCGGATCCGGCGCCACGCGGAGAACCTCGCGGTGCTCGGCGGAGCCGCCTCGCGCCGCCAGTGGACCCGGCCCGTCGACCTGAGCGAGGTGCTGCGCTCCTCGGTCGCGGAGGTCGAGCAGTACACCCGGGTCAAGGTGGTGCCCCCCGCGGGTGGTTCCGTACGCGGGCACGCCGTCGCCGACGTCGTGCACCTGCTGGCCGAACTCGTCGAGAACGCCACCGTGTTCTCGGCTCCCGACACCGATGTCGTGGTGCGCGCGGAGCGGGTCACGGCAGGGATCGCGGTCGAGGTGGAGGACCGGGGCCTCGGCATGCCGCCCGAGGAGGCGCACCGGATGAACGCCCTGCTCGGCGACCCCGACCAGATCAGCGTCCAGCACCTGCTGGCCGACGGGCGGATCGGCCTGTTCGTCGTCTCGGCGCTGGCCCGCAGGCACGGGATCGCCGTCGAGCTCAAGTCGAACATCTACGGCGGCGTGCTCGCCGTACTGGTCCTGCCCCAGGAGCTGCTGGGGGCCGAGGCGCCGAGCGCGGCCGATGCCCTGGGCGGCTCCCGGGCCACTTCCTGGGGGACGGGCGCGGGGGCCGGTGCGGGGACGGGCGCCGGGGCGGGCGCGCCGCGGCTGGAGCCGGTGCGGGTGCCCCTGCCCGGACCAGAGCCCTCCTTCGCCCATCCGGGGGTGGCCTCCGCGGTCACGGTCGCGGCCTCTGCGGTCGAGGCACCAGCCGCTCCGGCACCAGCCGTCGCGGCACCAGCCGGGCCGGCGCCGGTCGCGCCGCCGCTCTCCGCCGTACCGGCCGCCCGGGACGGCGGAGAGCGGCCGCCGCTGCCCCGCCGGCGGGCCCAGGAGCACCTCGCGCCCCAGCTGCGCGAGGCCCCCGCGCCCAGCCCGGGCGGCGCCCCGGGCGCGGAGCGGCCCGTGCACGACCCCGGCCTGATGGCCGCCTTCCAACGGGGCTTCGGCCTCGCACAGTCGGAGCACCAGACGTGACCCCGGCCCCTCACCCCACAGCGAAGGAGCGCACCCCCATGGGCGGCGAAGTGGCGACCACGACGACCACGACCAGTCGGCTCTCGGACCTCGACTGGCTGCTCAGCGGCCTGGTCCAGCGCGTGCCGTACACGCGCAGCGCGGTCCTGCTGACCGCCGACGGGCTCGTCACCTGCGTGTACGGGCTCGACGCGGACAGCGCGGACCACCTGGCGGCCCTCGCCTCCGGGCTGTACGCGCTCGGCCGCAGCGCCGGGTCCCGGTTCGCGGAGGGCGCCGAGGTCCGGCAGGTGGTGGTCGAACTCGACAGCGCCCTGGTCTTCGTCTCGGCGGCCGGATCCGGCACCTGCCTGGCCGTACTGGCCGACCGGGAGGCCGACGCGGGCGTACTCGGCTACGAGATGGCCATGCTGGTCAAGAGCGTCCGCCCGTACCTGGCGGCCCCGCCGCGGCGGCCCGCCGCCGACGTGGAGCGATGAGGGCCCGTGCCAGGGGGGCAACGGCAAGGGCAACGGCGCCGGGGGGACCGCGCGATGCGCCGTGGCTGGACGATTCGGCGGGCCGGGTCATCCGCCCGTACACCGCGAGCGGCGGGCGGACCCGGCCGTCCGTCGCCCTCGACCTGCTGTCGCTGGTGACGGCCACCGGAGTGCGCCCGCGCGCGCCGCTCGGCGCCGAGCACGCCCTCGCGCTCCGGCTGTGCGCGGGCTCGGCGGAGGTCACCGTCGCCGAGGTGGCGGGACACCTGAGGCTGCCGGCGGTGGTGGTCAAGGTCGTCCTCGGCGACCTGATGGAACACGGGGCCGTGACGGTGCGGGCCCCGTGCTTCCCCACCGGCGGCTCCTTCGCCGACGACGACCAGTCCCTGCTCCGGGCGGTGCTCGATGGCCTGCGCAGACGGCTCTGAGCCGGCCGCCCGCGGATCCTCCGCGACCTTGAAGATCCTGGTCGCGGGCGGGTTCGGGGCGGGCAAGACCACCTTCGTGGGCGCGGTGAGCGAGATCGAGCCGCTGAGCACGGAGGAGCTGCTGAGCGGGCTGAGCGAGGCCGCCGACCCGCTCGACGGGGTGGAGGCGAAGACGACCACGACCGTGGCGCTGGACTTCGGCCGGATCACCCTGGACGAGCGGCACGTGCTCTACCTCTTCGGCACTCCCGGCCAGCAGCGCTTCTGGTTCCTCTGGGAGGAGCTGTGCGCGGGCGCGCTGGGGGCGGTGGTGCTCGCCGACACGCGCCGCCTCGCCGACTGCTTCCCCGCCGTGGACTTCTTCGAGCGCCGGGGGATCGGCTTCGTCGTCGCCGTCAACGAGTTCGCCGGCGGGCACCGCTACGCCCCCGACGAGGTCCGGGACGCCATGGGGCTGGGCCCGGAGGTGCCCGTCGTGCGCTGCGACGCACGCCTGCCGAGCTCCGGGACGGGGGTGCTCGCCTCCCTGGTCCACCACTTGCTCGATCCGAACCGCTCCATCCGAAGTTCATGCCGTCCATGAGGTCCGCGCGGCGCGCGGAGTGACGTGATGTGGGGGAGACACCATGACGTACTACGAATCGACCGGACACCTGCTGCTCACACCGGTGGACCGGGAGGCGCCCGCGCGCGTGCTGAGACTGCGCGAACTGGGCCTGGGGGAGCGGGTGGACGGGGAGCTGGACGCGTTCGCACGGCGGGTCGCGGACGAGCTCGGGGCGCCGTACGCCGGTGTCAACTTCATCAGTGAGGAACGGCAGTTCTTCGCCGGTCTGCACCACGCGCCCGACGCACCGGCGAGCGGCTATCCGGCACGGGCGCTCCCCCGGGACCACGGGTACTGCCCCCACGTGGTGGTCCGGCGGCGCGCGCTGGTGCTGGAGGACGTACGGGACTTCGCGCGCTTCGCGGGCAACGCCGTCGTGGACGAGAGCGGGGTGCGGTCCTACGCGGGCGCACCGCTGACCGACCGGCGCGGGATCGTCCTGGGGACGGTGTGCGCGGTGGACGTGGTGCCGAGGCGGTGGGGACTGGCGGGGCTCGCGACGGTGAAGGCCCTGGCGGCGGAACTGGTGGAGCTGGTGCACGACCGGGAGGACCGCGCGGCCCGGGGGTGAATGTCAGTGCCCGGGTCTACGGTCGGAGACGGAGGACGCACCGGAACGGACCGGAGAGGAGTCGGGGATGGCCATGACGGCGGAGGACGTCCGGAAGATCGCGCTGTCGCTCCCGGGCAGCAGCGAGAGGCTGGCCTGGGGCATGCCCACCTTCAGGGTGGGCGGAGCCGACGGGGAGGCGGGCAAGGGCGGGAAGAGCGGCCAGGGCGGGAAGAGCGGCCAGGGCGGCAAGATCTTCGCCGCGCTCGCCGACGACGACACCTCGATCGGGGTGAAGTGTCCCCGGGAGGACCGCGCGGAGCTGATCGCGGCGGAGCCGGAGAAGTTCTTCATACGGCCCGGCCACGACGACAACTACGCGTGGCTCCGGGTCCGGCTGGCGGCGGTGGAGGACGCGGCGGAGCTGCGCTCGATCCTGACCGACTCCTGGCGCCAGGCCGCCCCCAAGCGCCTGGCGGCGGCCCATCCGGAACTGGACCGCCCCGGGCCGAAGGGGACCGTCACCGCCGGGTGAAGGCTGCGATCCGCGCGCGCAGCGCGGCCGGGTCGAGTCCGTGGGCCGCCGTGTGCTCGTCGATCGTGCCGTAGCGGCGCAGCTCGGCCCGCCCGACGCCAAGGCCCAGCACCCGGTGCGGAACCGCTTCCAGGGCCCGGTTTGCGGCAGCCGTGGAGGTCCCGGCGAGGTAGGGCTCGACCAGCACCACGTCGGCCGGGCCGTGCCCGACGGCGGCACGCAGCGCCGCGTCGTCGAAGGGCCGTACGGTCGGCGCGTACAGCACGCTCAGGTCCGTGCCCTCGGTCGCGGCGAGGACGTTGTCGAGCAGGGGCCCGACGGCGACGACGACGCCCGCACGGCCCTCCCGTACGGTCTGGAAGCCCAGGCCCGTCACGGGGCGGGCCGCCGTGTTCGACTGCGCGGAGAGCCGGACGTACACCTTGTCGTCCCCGGCGGCGTAGGCGTGGCGCAGCAGCGCCTCCGCCTCGTCCGGGTGGCCCGGGACGTGCACGGTCCAGCCGTCCAGGGTGTCCAGCAGGGCCACGTCGCCCGGCGCCATATGGGTGAACCCGCCGGCCGGCCAGTCGTAGCTCGCGCTCGCGCTGACGAGCACCCCGCCCGTTCCCTGGTGCCCGAAGTCGAGCTTGACCTGCTCGAAGGGGCGCTCCACGAGGAAGCTGGCGAAGGTGTGCACCACCGGCCGCAGCCCCGTGAGGGCCAGCCCGCCGCCCACGCCGATCAGCAGCTGTTCGCGGATGCCCACGTTGATCACCCGGTCGGGATGGCGGTCCTGGGCGGGCCGGAAGCCGTCCATGGTGATCTCGGCCAGCACGACGGCCAGCCGGGGATCCTCGTCGAGTGCACGCGATGTGACCGAGATGAACCGTTCGCGCATGGTGTCCATGTCTCCCCCTCAGTGCTTCTTCTCGACGCGGGCGACCACGGCGTGCGGCCGGCCCGGGTGAGGTGCGGTGTACGCCCTGTGCAGCGCCGCGTGGTCCCGGCCGTCCACGGTGACCGCCGACCAGCCGGCGGCCTCGAAACGGGACGCGATGCCGCCCCGCCAGCCGTGGGTCGCGGAGTCGTTGTCGATCACGATCGTGTGCAGCCGCTCCAGACCGGCCGAGCCGGCGTACGCGATCGCCTCGTGGTTGCTTCCCTCGTCCAGCTCCGCGTCCCCGATCAGCACCCACACGGCCGGGTCGGTGAGCCCCTGGGCCCGCAGTCCGAGGGCGCTCCCGACGGCGAGCGGCAGCCCGTGCCCGAGCGAACCGCTGCCGATCTCCACTCCGGGGATCAGGGTGCGGTCCGGGTGGTGCCCGAGGGGCGAGTCGTACGCGCCGAACCCGCTGAGCCAGCCGACGGGGAAGAACCCCTTGGCGGCGAGGACGGCGTAGTACGCCATCGGCCCGTGCCCCTTCGACAGCAGGAACCGGTCCCGCCCCGGATCCCCGGCGTTGCCGGGCCCGACCCGCAGGACCCGGTCGTAGAGCACCCACAGCGCGTCGAGCGTGGAGGTGGCGGCGGGACCGTGCTTCTCGGCTCCGGTCATGAGGGCCATGAGCTCGCCCAGGTCTTCGTGGCGGAACCTGGCATCCGCGGTTGCTGTCCGTGTCATGCACCGATCGTGCAACCTCAAGCCCGCTTGAGGTCAACCACCACTTGCCCGCCTCCTCCACACCCTCGTTCCGCCACGGAGGGGAAAGGTGCGCGCGAGCACCTCCGGAAGTGCGGTATCGTTCTCCTGCGCGTTCAACCAGGGGAAACCCCAGGTCAACGGGCATCGGGACGTGGCGCAGCTTGGTAGCGCACTTGACTGGGGGTCAAGGGGTCGCAGGTTCAAATCCTGTCGTCCCGACCATGCGGAAACGCAGGTCGGAGGTCGTCTTCTCAGAAATGAGAAGGCGGCCTTTCGTGCGTTCGGGGTCGCGGGCGCCCTTGTGGCGCGGGAGCCGGCGGGGGCTATGCGGCGGGGGTGTCGTTTTCCTCCGTGCGGGGCCAGTGGCGGCCTTCGAGGGCTTCGGCGCTGCGGTTGAGGCGGAGCAGGGCGTCCTCGAGCTGCCGTACTTCCTCGGGGGACCAGTCGGCGACCACCCGGGCCAGGCAGGACCGGTTGACCCCGCGGTCCTCGGCGAGGCGTCGGCCGCCCTCCTCCGTGATGCGCAGCTTGCGGGCCATGCCACCGTCCGGGTCCGGGACGCGCTCGGCCAGTCCGCAGCGCAGCAGTGCGGCGGTCTGGCGGTTCACGGTCGAGGTGTCGAGGCCGAAGGCCTCCGACAACTGCCCGATGGACATGGGGCCTTGCGTGTCGATCCGGCTGAGCAGGACGTACGCCGACCGCTCCAGGCGCTCGGGGTCGCGCTCGCGGCGGGCCAGCACCTGGTGTCGCGAGAGGAGCATCAGCTCCCGCTCCAGTCTTTCCAGCACTGCGCCTCCCCGCTCCTTCGGACGTCCCATTGTCGCGGACCGGTGGGCCAGGAGGCCGCAACCCTGCAATATGCATGATACATAGCCTGTGTACTATGCATTTCTCGTCGCCACCCGACGAGCCACAGCTCAACCCGGAGGACCCGCATGACCGTGACCACGTCCACCGCCTCCCGCGCGGCCGAGATCCTTTCCCGGCCCGTGCAGCTGAACGGCCTGACCGTTCCCAACCGCATCGCCATGGCGCCGATGACGCGGCAGTTCTCCCCCGGCGGCGTGCCCGGCGAGGACGTGCTGGCGTACTACGCCAGCCGGGCCGCCGCGGGTGTGGGCCTGATCGTCACCGAGGGCACCTACGTCGGTCACGACTCCGCCGGGCAGAGCGACCGCGTGCCGCGGTTCCACGGCGAGGAGCAGCTGGCGGGGTGGGCGAAGGTCGCCGCGGCCGTGCACGAGGCGGGCGGCACGATCGTCCCCCAGCTGTGGCACATAGGCATGGTGCGCAAGCAGGGCGAGGCGCCGTACCCGGACGCCCCCGCGGTGGGTCCCTCCGGCATCCGCGTCGACGGCACCGAGGGGACCGGCAAGGCGATGACCCGCGCCGACCTCGACGACGTCATCGGCGCGTTCGCCGACGCCGCGGCGGAGGCCGAGCGGATCGGCTTCGACGGTGTCGAACTGCACGGCGCCCACGGCTACCTGATCGACCAGTTCCTGTGGGAGCGGACCAACCGCCGCACGGATGCCTACGGTGGCGACGCGGTGGCCCGTACGAAGTTCGCCGAGGAGGTCGTGGTCGCGGTCCGCGAGCGCGTCGCGGCCGACTTCCCGGTGATCTTCCGCTACTCCCAGTGGAAGCAGGAGGCCTACGACGGGCGGCTCGCGCACACCCCGGAGGAGCTGGAGGCCATCCTGGCCCCGCTGGCGGCGGCCGGTGTCGACGCGTTCCACGCCTCCACCCGGCGCTACTGGCTCCCGGAGTTCGAGGGCTCGGACCTGAACCTCGCGGGCTGGACCAAGAAGCTCACCGGCCGGCCCACCATCACCGTGGGCTCGGTCGGCCTCGACGGCGACTTCCTGCGCGCTTTCGCCGGTGAGGGCGCGGCGCTCGGCGACATCGACAACCTCCTGGACCGCATGGAGCGGGACGAGTTCGACATGGTCGCCGTCGGCCGGGCGCTGCTCCAGGACCCGCAGTGGGCCGCGAAGGTCCTCGGCAACCGCTTCGACGAGCTGAAGCCGTACGACGCGGCCGCGCTCAAGTCGCTCAGCCGGTAGCAGCGGGCGGCCGGGCCGCCCGGATGATCCAGGTCGCCGAGGCGTAGCGGACGCCGTCGGGGGTTTCGTGGGCCGTGAGGGAGGCTCGCAGGCCGTCGACGGCGCGCCGCCGGCCCTCGGCGTCGAGTCCGTCGAGTCCGTCGAGTCCGTCGAGCATCCAGCCGAGCATGCCGAGGAGGAACCCCTCCGCGTCGGCGGAGTCCTCGCCGAACCACCTCGTCTCGCTGTGGGGCTCCAGTCGGACCTCGGTGAAACCGGCGGCTTCGAGGACGGTCCGGGCCCGCTCCGGGTCCGCGAGCGCGAACGGCCCGGGGGCGCCGGGCGGGGGCGCCGGGCAGCGGGCGCCCGGCGGCCAGGGCCCGAGTGAACGAGCGGAACCACTCGTTGTCCGCCGCGGCCTGCCAGACGAGCTGGACGAGGCGTCCGCCGGGCCGCAGGGCGGTCGTACGCGATCCTCGGCCTGCTCTCGGTCCGGTCCCGGAGCATCTACGAGCTCGCACAGCAGATGGACCGGAGCTTGGGCCGCATCTGGCCCCGGGCCCGGAGCAAGCTGTACGAGGAGCCGAAGAAGCTCGTCCGCCGGCGCCGACACCCTGGCCACCCTCCGCGCCGCCCGGGCCCGGGCCTGGGCCTGGGCTGAAGAGCGCAACCAGGACAACGCCACGACCGCGCAGGCCCATCTCGCCGACCCGGAGGAGCCGGCCGAGGTCCTGCGGCGGGCGAGCTGGAGCGTCCACCAGTGAGGACTGAGCAGCACGGGCGAGGCCTGAGCGCCCCGGGCGAGGGCTGAGCGGTTCGGATTGCCGCTCGACCCATTCGGCGTAGCGTGAATGGGGGGCCTATCCACTGGCGGACAGCCCCGGGCTCGCCGAAGGTCACTCCTGCCCCGGGCCGGGGCAGGAGGAGCGATGGTCATGGGCAACCTCACGGTGGAGCAGCTGAGTCAACGGGTGCGCGGCACCGTCGTCACTCCGGGGGACGAGGAGTACGACGAAGCCCGCACGGTCTACAACGCCATGATCGACAGGCGGCCGGCCGCCGTCGTGCGCTGCGCCAACGCGGGCGACGTCATGGCGGCCGTCGACTTCGCCCGGGAGAACGGGCTCGACCTGGCGGTCCGGGGCGGCGGGCACAGCGTGCCCGGCTTCGGCACCTGCGACGGCGGAGTGGTCGCCGACCTGTCCGCGATGCGCGGCGTCCGCGTCGACCCCGTACGGCGGACGGCGCGCGCCGAGGGCGGTGCGACCTGGGGCGATTTCAACGCGGCGACCTACGCCTTCGGCCTGGCGACGACCGGCGGGATCATCTCCACCACCGGCGTCGGCGGCCTCACCCTGGGCGGCGGCATCGGCTACCTCGACCGCGGACTGGGCCTGAGCTGCGACAACCTGATCTCGGCCGATGTGGTGACGGCGGACGGACAGCTGGTCGTGGCGAGCGAGCAGGAGCACGAGGACCTCTTCTGGGCGCTGCGCGGCGGCGGTGGCAACTTCGGCGCGGTGACCTCCCTCGAATTCCGGCTCAGCCCCGTCAAGGACATCTACGGCGGGCCGATCCTCTACGAACTCGACAGCGCCGGCGCCGTGCTGCGCGCCTACCGGGAGTTCATCGCCGACGCACCGGAGCAGCTCGGCGCGTTCCCGGCCTTCCAGATCGCCCCGCCGCTGCCGTTCATCCCGGAGGACCGGCACGGCGACACCTTCATCCTGATGGTGTCGTGCTGGGCGGGCCCGGTCGAGGAGGGCGAGCGCGCCCTCCAGCCGTTCCACGACTTCGCCCCGGTGGTCGCTGAGCACGTCGGGGTCATGCCGTATCCCGCACTGAACAGTGCCTTCGACGCACTGGTGCCGCCCGGCCTCCAGCACTACTGGAAGGCCAACTTCGTGACGGAGCTGAGCGACGAGGCGATCGAGGCGCACCTGGTGCACGGCCCCCGCGTGCCTGCCGTCAACTCCACGGTCCACATCTACCCGATCAACGGTGCCTGCCACCGTGTCGCCCCGGACGCAACGGCCTTCGCCTACCGGGACGCCTCCTTCGCGACCGTCATCGCGGGCATGTGGCCGGACCCCGCCGACAACGAGGCCAACACCGCATGGGTCCGCGACTACTACGAGGCCACGGCCCCGCACTCGGAGGAGGGCGGCTACGTCAACTTCATGGCGGACGACGACCAGGAGCGCATCCGCGCCAACTACAAGGGCAACTACGACCGCTTGGTCCAGGTCAAGGGCGCGTACGACCCGGACAACCTCTTCCACCTGAACCAGAACATCAGGCCCTAGCGTGTGGGGCGAAGGCGAGGCCTACGAGCCGTACATCGGCCGGTGGAGCCGGCACGTGGCGGCGGAGTGCGTCCGGCGGCTGGACGTCGGGCCGGGCGGCGACTGGCGGGACATCGGCTGCGGCACGGGCGCCGTCACGCAGGCCGTCCTGGACGGGGCGGACCCGGAGCGGGTGGTGGGGGCCGACCCGTCTGACGGCTACGTCCGGTACGCGCGGCGGCACGTCACGGACGCCCGGGCCCGGTTCGTGCGCGCCGACGCGATGGGGCTGCCGTTCCCCGGCGACCGGGCGTCGGCGGCGGTCAGCGGACTGGTCCTCAACTTCGTCCCCGCCCCCGAACGGGCCGTCGCCGAGATGGTCCGCATCGTGCGCCCCGGCGGCACGGTCGCCGCGTACCTCTGGGACTACACACAGGGAGGCATGGAGCTCATCCGCCACTTCTGGGAGGCCGCCGCCTCCCTGGACCCGGGCAGCCGGGACCTCGACGAGGCCGTCCGCTTCCCGTGGTGCGCGCCCGGGCCGCTGGAAGAGCTTCTGCGGTCGGCCGGAATGACGGACGTCGAGGTCGACGAGATCAGCATCCCCACGCCCTTCGGTGACTTCGACGACTACTGGGCCCCGTTCCTGGGCGGCCAAGGGCCCGCGCCGTCCTACCTCGCCTCACTGCCGCCGAAGCGGCGCGATGCCTTGCGCGAGCGGCTGCGCGCCCGGGTGCCCGTCGAGGCGGACGGGTCGATCGCGCTGACCGCCCGCGCCTGGAACGGCCGGGGGAGGCGTCCGGCCCGCTGACGTGGTGAGGGTGCAGACGCCGTCCGCGCACCGGCGCTCCAAGCGGCCGCGCGAGATGGTCTGGGCCAGGCCGACCAGCCAGCACGTCGGGCAGCCCCGGAAGGCGACGAGGGCCAAGGGGGCCGCCAGCAGGGCGACCGGGCCGATGGTGGGAACCAGGGCGACCGAGCCGACGATCAGCCCGAAACCGAGGGCGCCGCGCGCCAGATGGCGCGGGACGGACGCGCTGGCGAAGTTCGCCCCGGGTGCCCCGGGCACTCCCGGTGCCCCGCGCGGTGCGGATCGTACGGGCTTCGCGGGCTTCGGGGTGTGCGGGGCGGGCCCGGCTTCTACGGTGTTCACGCTCGTGGGTCTCCTTCGAGTACTGGGGGGTCGATCGCCGTCAGGGCGTGGCGCAGCGCTGCGCGTGCCCGGTGCAGCCGCGATTTCATCGCGGCGGTGCTCAGGCCGAGCGCATCGGCGACGGCCTTGCCGGGCAGGCCCTGGACGTCCCGCAGGATCAGGACCTGGCGCTGGTCGCGGGGGAGGGTGCCGACCGCGGCCGCGATCCGCTCCGCCTCCAGCCTGCGCAGCACGTCCTCCTCCGCTGACGGGTCCGCCTGTTCCGGGTGGGCCGGTGCTCCGTCGCTCCGCGCGAGGAGCTGCCGTACCTGCCGCAGGCACTCGTTGCGCACGATCCGGAACATCCACGAGGCGAGCGCGCCGGTGGCCCGCAGGGTGCCGATCTTCCGGTAGAGGATGATCAGCGCTTCCTGCGCCGCGTCCTCGGCGTCCTGGGGCGAGGCGCAGAGCGAGCGGGCGAACCTGCGCACATGGGGCTGCGATTCCATGACGACGGTGGTGAGCGAGGTGACGTCGCCGTCCTGGGCGGCCTTGATCAGCCGCTCGTCAGGCCAGGGGAAACGCTGGTTCATGTGCTGCTCATTCCGGAAGGTGTGTCCTACGGCAGGGTCGACAGGGGTTGCAGAGGTCGGGATTGCGGCGGTCCGGTCAGGCCCGGCGCTTGTAGCGCCGCATCAGGTGCAGGCTGCACGCGCCCACGAGCAGGGCTCCGATCACTACGAGGCCGATGGTCATCATGGTTGTTCCTCCTGGCTCCGCCGGCCCGTTCGGCCGGTACACGGACAAGAGGCGGGAGCCCTCGAAAAGGATTCACGCGAAGGCTGCGAGTCGAGTCATCTCCCTGCACGATCCGGACGCGAGCCTGCACAATGGCCTCCGGCAAGGTCAACAGGGCGCGGATGGTGCCCAGTTGTCCGGCGGCGGGGGAGGGGCCATGGAACGGCAGATCCAGGAGATCGAACTGCCCAACGGGGAGACCGTACTGGCACGCGTCAGCGTGATGCGCCCCGAGGACGCTCCCGGCGGACCGGACGAGTTCGCGTACGACGACGTGGGCGCCCTCGACCACCTGACCGCCCGGGTGGATCAACTGAACGAGCTGGTCAGCGGCATCGGTTCCGCCGTACTCGAATCCGCGCGGGCCGCCCGCCCCGATGAGGTCAGCGCCACCTTCGGGATCGAGCTGGCGGTGAAGCCGGGCAAGGCCGTCGCCATGCTGGCGGACGGCGAGGCCAAGGCCGCGATCTCGGTCACCCTCACCTGGAGCCGCCGAGAAGCCGAAGGCAGGGTGGGCCCGGGCCCGGACGACGCAAGCGGATGACGGCGGCGAAACTGGAGGAGCTCACCCGCCGCGCCACGGTGCGGATCGGGCCCCAGGAGGACCCGGACAGGCTCTGGGGCACCGGCTTCTTCGTCGCACCCGGCTGGGTGCTCAGCTGCGCCCACGTGATTCCGGGAGTGGAGCGGCCCGAGGAGGTGGGCGCCTTCCTGGTGCACGGCCGGCACGGCAGTACCGAGGCCCGGCTCGGGTACTGGCTGGGCGGAGGGTTCGACCCCGAACAGGACCTCGTGCTGATCCGGCTGGCGGACGACTCGGTCCGGCACGCGTGCGTACGGCTCGGCGACCGCAGCGACGCACCCTCGCGGGTGACGGTCTACGGGTGGCGCGCGGCCGAGGGCTGCAAGCCCCAGACGTGGAGCGGGCACTGCGTCGTCAACGGCAGCGACGGGTCGAGCGGGCTCACCCTAGGCCCCGAGACCGAGATCCCCCACGGGGCCTCGGGCGGCCCGGTACTGGACCGGGACCGCGGCGTCGTCCTCGGCGTGGTCAAGGCGCGCAGGCGCGGCAAGGACGGCGGGCTGGCCATCTCCGCCACGGCGCTGCGCGGGTTCGCGCGGGCGGTGCCCGTCGGCGGTGAGCAGGGGCTGGGGCGCGAACCGTACCGGGAGCTCATCCGCGCCCACGACCAGTGGCACCACCGCATGCGCGAGGAGCCCGGCTCGGCCGCGAAGTCCTGGGTGGCCGCGCAGGAAGGGCTCGTCCCCACGGGCGAGCGGGTCTGGACCCCGAGGGACAGCGCCGCGGCGTCCGCCCTGCTGGCCGAACTGCCCCCGCCCGTCTCCACACGGGAACTCGAATCGCTCATCGAAGTGGCGGTGGGCGAGGAGCCCCTGTGGCCGGGGGCGGTCGCGGCGCGCGACTGGCGCGACGGACACGGCTGGCTCTACGAGACGGCCGACGGCGACGACATCGCCTTCCTGCACTACCTCCTGCTCGTGGCCAGGACCTGCGCCGCGGAAAGGCCCGGTCCGGCCGCCGAACTGGAGCGCTGGGTGCAGCAGCGCGCCGGACGACTGCCCGTCTACTTCCGGGCGCTGCTGCAGACCCCCCGGATCCCGGCCTGGGTCGCCGCGCGGGCCGCCGGGGCGGAGACGGGCGGCCCGGTGGTCGCGGTCGAGCTCCGCCCGGACGCGTACCGGCCGCAGGACCGTTTCCACTGGCGGATCTGGACCTGGGCCGAGGATGCGGGCTGCTTCCGGGCCTGGGACGAGGGGGACGACCCGGAGGGCGCCTCGCTCGCCGAACTGCCGTACCTGCTGAGCGAACCGCTGCACGAGGTCTTCGGCAGGACCGACACCGAGGACGGGCCCGCACGGCTCGAATTCGTGCTGCCCGTCGAGTGCTTCGACGAGAACGTGCACCTGTGGCGCTCCCGGCTCGTCGCACGGAGCATCCGCCCGGACCCCGCCGACCGGCCCTTCGGCGTCCACCGGCAAGTGGTGCTGCGCCCGCTGGAAAGGGAGGCGACCCCCCGGGAGCTGCACCGGGAACGCTGGCTGGGCGTGGCCGAGGGGTCCCTGGAAACGCTGCCCCTCAGATGGCCCGGAGCGGGGAGCGGGGCACTGGAGGCGGCGCCGGCCGGCGCCGTACCGCTGGTGTGCAGAACGGCGGGCGACGGAGCCGAGCCGCTGCGCGAGGTGATCAGGGCGGGGTACGCCGTCGCCCTGTGGCATCGGAGCGACCCGCACCAGGCGGGCTGCGGCACGCCCTGCGGGGAGCTGGAGGACAGGGTGGCACGGCTGCTGCGCCGGGCCCGCCGGGCCGGCGCGCTGCCCGAGGAACTGCGGATGCTGCGCGAGCGCATCAGCAGGGCCGACGCCGATGCGGACTGGGCCGAACCGCTGGCCCTCCTCTACGACGATCCGGACCGTCCGCTCCCCGAGCCGGCAGGCCTGCTGAACTCGCCCTGACCCGGCCGGCAGGCCCGCCGCGATCGCCACCCGAGGACCCGCCACCCGAGGACCCCAGGAGTACGTCATGACCACCCCCGACTGGTTCGTCTTCCGGGGCACCGGCGAACCGCACGACGGTGTCGACCGGCTGCCCGAACCGCCCCCCTGGCGCGACTTCGACGGTTCCCCGGTGGTCTCCGGGCCCCCGGACCTGGGCGCGGAGTCGACCCGGCGGCTGGGCTCCGACGCGGCCATGGGATCCGCGGGCCTCGCCTGGCGCCCGGCCGAACTGGAGATGATCAACGCCGCCCTGTACCTGCGGCGCCCCCTGCTCGTGACGGGGGAGCCGGGCTCGGGGAAGTCGACGCTCGCGCACGCCCTCGCCCACGAACTGGGGCTCGGCCGGGTCCTGCACTGGCCGGTCGTCAGCCGTACGACCCTGCGCGAGGGGCTGTACTCGTACGACGCCATCGCCCGGCTCCAGGACACGCAGCTGGCCCGCGAGGGAGGCGAGGACCACACGCGGGACATCGGCCGCTACCTCCGCCTCGGCCCGCTCGGCACCGCGCTCCTGCCGTACGGGAAACCCCGCGTGCTCCTCGTCGACGAACTCGACAAGAGCGACATCGACCTGCCCAACGACCTGCTGAACGCCCTGGAGGAAGGGGAGTTCACCATCCCCGAACTCCAGCGCCTCCAGGCGGTCCAGGAGACCGTCGAGGTCGACACCGACGACGACACCCGGGCCGAGGTCACGAAGGGCAGGATCCGCTGCCGGGCCTTCCCCGTGGTTGTGATGACCAGCAACGGCGAACGGGACTTCCCCGTCGCGCTGCTGCGCCGCTGCCTCCGCCTGGAACTGTCGTCGCCCAAGGACGACGAATGGGGCACCGGCCGCCTCCGGTCCATGGTCCGCGCCCACTTCGGCGAGGACGACGCCGAGGCCAACGACGCGCTGATCCGGCAGTTCCTCACGAGCAGGCCCGGCGCCCTGCGCACGGCGGACCAGCTCCTCAACGCCATCTACCTGACGCAGGAGACGGTGCGCGGCAACGAGTCCGACCGGCAGCGGCTGGCCGAGCTGCTGATGCGCCCCCTCGACCACGGTGAACCCGGGCCGAGCTGATGGCCGCCGAGTCCCCGGAACCTCCGGAGTCCCGCGAGTCCCGCGAGCCCCAGGAGTCCCCCGAGCCTCCTGAGTCCCGACCCGCTCCGCTCCCGGAGCTGGTGCGCAGGCTGCTGTCCGCGGGCGCGGAACCAACGGCCCGCGAGCTCGCCGAGACGCTCTGGCTGGCCCGGTACGTGGATCCGGCCGCCCCCGAGCTCCGGGCCCCGGCCGGGCCGTCCGTCGCCGGTGGACCGGCCGGGGACGCGGTGGGAACGCCCGGGGACGTACGGGACCTCGCCGGGGACGCGCCGGGCGCGGCCGGCGCCGCAGCCGAGAGGGGCCCCGGAGCCACCGGCGGTACGGCCGGACCGGCGGAGCGCACCCGGCTGTACGCGGACGACCCCCGCCACCGCGGCCGGGGCGCAGCCACCGCCGACGGACTCGAACGGGTCCGGGTCCCCCTGGCCACCGCCCTGCCGCAGCCCCTGGCGCTGGTGCGGGCCCTACGCCCGCTCCAGCGGTACCGGGCCCCCGTGCGCCCGGTGGCGGACCAGCTCGACGAACAGGCCACCGCGGAACGGGCCGCGCTGACCGGCCTGTTGCTGCCCGTCGGCCGTTCCTCCACCCGGCGCGAGGCCCGGATCCGTCTCGTCATGGACGTGTCGACCTCGACCCCGGTGTGGCAGCGGACCCTGGGGGAACTGAGCGAGATCCTCGCCGGGACCGGAGCGTTCCGCGAGATCCTGGTCCACCACGTGCGCGAGGCCGGCGACGGACGGCTGCTGATCGGTCCCGCCCGGGACGGGAGCCGCCCGTTCTGGGGAGCGGAGCAGCTGAGGGACCCCTCCGGCCGGCAGCTGACACTGGTGCTCAGCGACTGCGCCGGCCCGCTGTGGCGTGCGGGACGGATGCAGCGGCTGCTCCACCGCTGGAGCGCGGTGGCGCCCGTGGCCCTGGTCCAGCCGCTGCCCCAGCGCCTGTGGCGGCGCACTCATCTGCCGGCGCTGCCGGGAACACTGAGGCGCCCCGAGGGGCTGGCGGGCCGGCTCGCGTTCGTCCCGCTCGAAGGCGGTGCCGCGGCAGGGCCGGTGCCCGTGCCGGTGCTCGCGCCGACCGGTGCGGGGCTCGGAGCGTGGGCACGCCTCCTGTCGGCGCCGACCGGCCTCGCGCTGCCGGCGGCGGCGGGTTGGGTGGGCCCCGACCACGCGGCGGCCCTGCCCGTCGGCACGGACCGTACGCCGCCCCCCGCCGAGCTGATCGGATCGTTCCGCCGGACCGCCTCGCGCCCCGCCCTGCAACTGGCCGTGGCGCTCTCGGCGGTCCCCCTCAGCCTCCCCGTGATGCAGCTGGTCCAGCGCAGTACGGCCCCCGGTACGGGGCCGTCCGTCCTCGCGGAGGTCCTGCTCAGCGGACTCCTGCGGCGGGCCGAGCCCGAGGGGTGGTACGCGTTCGTGCCCGGCGTGCGCGAGGCGCTGCTGCGGGCGCTGCCCCTGGGCGAAGCCCTGCTCGTCCTCAGGTACTGCGGGGAGTACGTGGAACGCCACTACGGGCGCCGCGCCCACAACTTCCCGGCCCTCGCCCGCGCCTACCTCGCCGGCGAGGAGCCGCCCGGCGAGGACGGCGAGCTGCTCGCCCCGCAGGCCTTCGCCGACGTCTCCGCGCTGGTGGCCCGGCGTTACGCACGGGCCGCAGCCGACCGGGCAGCGGTGCGGGCGAGGGAAGCGGAGGAGGCGCAGCGGGCCGAGGTACAGGCCCGGGTGCTGGACGAGGTGCGGGCCGAGGAGCGGGTGCGGGCCGATGCACGGGTGCGCGCGGAGCAGCGGGCGCGGGCCGAGGAGCTCGTACGGATCGAGGAGCGCGTACGGGCCGACGAGCGGGCCAGGGCTGACGAGCGGGCTCGGGCCGCGGAGCAAGTGCGGGTCGCCGAGGAGCGGGTCCGGGCCGAGGAGCGGGTCCGGGCCGAGGAGCGCGAGCGGGCCGAGGAGCGCGAGCGGTGGGCGCAGACCGAGCAGCGCCTGCGGGCCGAGTTGGACGCCCGGGCGGATGAGCAGGCGCGGGCGGAAGAGCGTGCCCGGGCCGCCGAGCAGGCGCGGGACCAGTCACAGGTCGCGGCGCGGACGCGCCCCGAGGAGGGCGGACGCGCCCGGAGCATCGTCGTGGTCTACAGCGGTGCCCAGAGGCCGTGGGCGGTCTGGCTGGCCCACCGGCTGGAGGCCCACGGACCGGGCACCGTGCTGAGCCGCTGGGACCCGGACCCCGGGCAGCGGCTGGAGGACGAGCTGCGCCGCCTGCTGCCGAGCCGGGGCTCGGTGCTGATGGTGCTCAGCGAACGCTTCCTCGCCACCGGCGACCGGACCGACCAGGAGTGGAACGCCGCGTGGCGCGCCCTCGCCCCGTCGGAACTGGAGCGGTTCGCCGCGGTCGCCCCGACCGAGGCGAGGCTGCCCGCGGCCCCGCTGGAGCCCGTGATCCTGTGGGGGCTGGACGCGTACGAGGCGGAGTACCGGGTGCTGCGCCGTCTGGACCTGCCGACCGACCGGATCGGCACCGAGAGCGGCCGCCGCGGTCCCCGCTTCCCGAACGACGCCCCCGAGATCTGGGGCCGGATCCCGCGCCGCAACCCCCGCTTCGTCGGCCGCGACGCGCTCCTCACGCAGCTGCGCACGAGGCTGGCCGACGGCCCGCGCGGGGCCTCCGTCGTCGCCCTCCTCGGGCTCTCCGGCATCGGCAAGTCCCAGATCGCCGCCGAGTACGCCCACCGGTTCGCGTCCGAGTACGACGTGGTGTGGTGGGTCCCCGCCGAGGCCCGGTCCACCCTGCGCGAGAACCTTGCCGCCCTGGCCGGCGCCCTCGGGCTGACCCACGGCTCGGGGGGCTACGGCGAGCAGATCCGGGCCGTGCACGACGCACTGCGGCGCGGAGCTCCGTACGACCGGTGGCTGATCGTCTTCGACGGCTGCGACGAACCGGACGACCTCACCGACCTGCTGCCCTCCGGTCCCGGCGACGTCGTCATCACCTCCCGCAACCGCGCGTGGGGCTCCCGGCGGGCCCGCCCCGTCGAGGTCCCGCTCTTCGACCGCTCCGAGTCCGTCGCCTTCGTCCGCAGCCGCGCACCGCGCCTCACCGCTGACGACGCCGACCGGCTGGCCGCGGCCCTGGACGACTACCCGCTCGCGCTCGACCAGGCCGCCGGGTGGCTCGCCGGCTCCTCGCTCGGCGTCCGGGACTACCTCGCCCAGCTGGAGCACGGCGTGGACTCCCGTGAGGCCGTCGCCGTCTCGGCGGACTACCCGCTGCCCTTCCCCACCGCGCTGGCCATCCTCCTCAACAACATCCGGGCGAACTTCCCCGACGCCCTCGCCCTGCTGCGGCTGTTCGTCTTCTTCGCCCCCGGTCCGGTGCCGCTGCGGCTGCTGCGCGACCTCCCCGTACGCGGGATGCCGGACCGGGTCGCCGGAGTGACCGGCAACCCCGTCCGGTGGAGCGAGGCGCTCGACAAGCTGGTCCAGTTCTCCGTCGTACGCCTGGAGTACGCGGACCCGCCCCGGGGAGAGGACGACGGGGGCGGGACGGACACCGCCGAGATCCACCGCACGGTGCGCCGCGTCGTCCGCGAGAACCTCTCCGAGGAAGAAGCCGAACCCCTCGCCCGCACCGTTCGGCGGGCACTCGTCGCGGCCGACCCCGGCCGGCCCTCCGACACCAGGCTCTGGCCCCGGTACGCCGAACTCGTCCCGCACCTGGGGACCTCCGGGGCCCTCACGAGCAGCGACCCGAACACCCGGGCCTTCCTCCTGCGCTGCGTGCGCTACCTCGTCCTCGCAGGCGAGTACCAGACCTCCCTGCGCCTGTGCGAGGACATCGACCGCTCCTGGCGGGCCGGGCTCCGCGCGGACCAGCCCACCGTCCGCGAGCTCGCCTCCCTGCGCATCACGGCGCTACGCCTCCTCGGCCGGCTGCACGAGGCCGAGGAGGCGTCCCGCGAGCTCCTCGCGCGCGACGCCGGCCCGGAGTACGGCCACAGCAGGCAAGCCCTGCGGGAGGAGGGCGCGCACGGACTCCTGCTGCTCGCCCTCGGCCGGTACGAGGAGGCCCGCGAGCGGATCGAGCGGATGGTGCGTTCCGCGCGGGACCTGTTCGGCGAGGACGACTCCGCCACCTTGCAGGGCCAGTACGATCTGGCCTCCGCCCTCCGGTTCCTGGGCCGCTACCGGGAAGCCGTGGAACTCGACGGGTACACCCTGCTCCGCCGCGAGAACCTGCTGCGGGCCAGGCACCCCGACACCCTCGCCTCCGGCCTCGCCCACGCCGTGGACCTGAGGCTGCTGGGGCACTACCGGGAGGCGCAGAGCGCGCAGGAAGAGGGCCTCGTACTCATCAGGCGGGTGCTGGGACCCGCCCACCCGCTGGCCCTGCGCGCCGAGCACCACCTCGGGCTGTGCCTGCGCGACAGCGGAGACGCCCCCGGCGCGGGGCAGCTGCTGCGGACGGTGTGGGAGCGGGCCACGGGCCTCTTCGGACCGGACTCCCCGGGCACGCTGGCGGTGGGCTGCGACCATGCCGCGTACCTCCGGGAGTACGGGGACCTCGCCGAGGCCCGCCGGCTCTCCGAGGAGGTGCTCCAGGCGTACGAGAGGCAGCTGGGCCACGCCCACCCGTACCGCGCCGGCGCGCTGGGGAACCTCGCCCTGGTCCTGCGGGAAACGGGCGAGCGCGCGGAAGCGCTGTCGCTGGCCGAGCAGGCGCTGGCCGCAATGCGCAGCGCGCTCGGTGAGCGGCACCCGTGGACGCTGTCCTGCGCGCTGAACGTCACCGGGCACCGCCACGTCATGGGGTACGAGGAGGAGGCGCTCTCCCTGAGCCGGGAGACCCTGCGGGGCGCGGAACAGGTGCTCGGGACGAAGCACCCGATGACGTCCACCGCGCAGATCGCCCTCGCCGCGGACCTCCGCGCCGTACGGATGCGCGAGGAGGCCGCCAAGTACGAGGAGGCGGGGATCAGGGGCCTCACGAGCGCTCTGGGTGCCCAACACCCCCGCACGGTCGCGGCGAGGCGGCGGGATCGCCCGAGCTGGGACTTCGAGCCCCTCCCGGACTGATCGGCGGGTCCCGGGTTGATAGGCAAGTGCTTGCTTGCCTATCCTGTGGGTGTGGCCGACGAACTCTTCAGAGCTTTGGCCGACCCGACCCGCCGCACCATCCTCGACGAACTCGCGGAGAAGTCCGGGCAGACGCTGTTCGAGATCTGCTCGCGGCTCACGATGAAGCACCGGCTGGGCATCTCGCGCCAGGGCGTCTCCCAGCACCTTGCCGTACTGGAGGCCGCCGGACTCGTCGAGACCAGGCGGGAGGGCCGGTACAAGTTCCACGACCTGAACACGGCCCCGCTGCGGCAGATCGCCGAGCGGTGGCGCATGCCCGACCCGCCCGGACCGGAAGAGAGCACCCCATGAAGATCCACATGACCAGCGTCTTCGTCGACGACCAGGCCAAGGCCCTGCACTTCTACACCGAGATCCTCGGATTCGTGAAGAAGCACGACGTCCCGCTGGGCGGGGAGCACCGGTGGCTCACCGTGGTCGCGCCCGCCGAGCCCGGCGGCACCGAACTCCTCCTGGAGCCCGCCGCGCACCCGGCCGCCAGGACCTACCGGGACGCCCTCGTCGAGGACGGCATCCCGCTCGCCCAGTTCGCCGTCGACGACGTCACGGCGGAGTACGAGCGCCTGCGCGGCCTCGGCGTCCGCTTCACCCAGGAACCGCTGGAGATGGGCCCCGTCACCACCGCCGTCTTCGACGACACCTGCGGCAACCTGATCCAGCTCGCCACCGAACCGAAGTAGCCGACCCCGGGCACGCTTGGGCGCGCTGGCTCGCCGGCGAGTTCTAGGGTGATGGGTCCACCAGGCGGCCGGCGTGCAGTTCCACGGGGCCGCCCGGTGTGGTGCGGGCCCTGAGGCAGGACTCGATCTGGCGGCGGAGGGCCGGTTTGGTGAACCGGCGGAGTTCGGCCGGGGGGACCGTGCGCCATGCGAGGAGCTCCGTCCCGGGCAGGCGGATCCGGGCCAGGGTGGGGGCGTCGAGGGTGCCGCCGTCGTAGAGGAAGCGGACGCGGGCCGGGTAGCCGGAGCGGTGGGACCAGTTGACGGCGAGCAGCGGGCCCGGGGCCAGGTCGAGGCCGAGTTCTTCGAGGACCTCCCGGCGGGCCGCGGTGCGCGGGATCTCGCCGAGGTCGCTGTCGATGCCGCCGCCGGGCAGGTTCCAGTGGTCCGGATCGCCGTACGCGGGCCGCACCAGCAGGACCCCGCCCGCGGAGTCGGTGAACAGCACGCTCGCCGCCGTGAGGGCCTTGGGGCGGGCGGCGCGGTGGCCGGCCGTGTCGTAGGCGCCCGCGTGTTCCAGCTCCGCCCGGCGCGCCGGGTCGAAGCCGGCCGGGGAGCCGGGCTGCGGCACCCCGTCGATCAGGTGCGCCAGGGAGCCGGAGTGCAGGGCGGCCAGGGCGGCGCGCAGGCGGGATCCCTTCCGGGTGCCCAGGGCCCCGTAGGCCTCCTCCGGGGTGAGCCAGCGAGCCTCGGTGACCTCCCCGTCGGGGAAGGAGAGGGCGGAGGTCTGCTCGGGCGTGAGCGGGCCGACGAGGTGGACGTGGACGACGAGGGAGCGGCCGAGGGGACCCGGCGGGCGGGAGTCCACGGCGAGCAGCCGCCCGACCGGCACGCTCAGGTCCAGCTCCTCCTTGAGCTCGCGGGCCAGCCCCTCCTCAGGGGTCTCGGTGTCCTCCACGCCCCCGCCCGGGAGCTCCGGTTCCGCCTTGTAGGAGGTGGTGAGGACGAGGACCCGCCCGCGCGGATCCAGCACGATCCCGGTGGCGGCGACGAGGGGCGCGGGCTGGGCGGCGTAGTAGGCGCGGACCGAGTCGGTGTACGGGGACGCGGAGGGCGGCGGGGTCGCGGTCGGGGGCTGGTCCGGCACGGGGGCTCCTGGTGGTGCGGGGAAAGGCCGTACGAGGGGGGCGCGGGCGAGGGTACGAGGCTTCGGGCACGGTGATCCGTACCCACTCGGGGCCCGTCCATGGGGTGGACCTCGGAGGCCGGTGGCAGACCGGATGCGCGGGATCGGCTCTGCCGGGCAGCCGGGCAGCCGGGCAGGCGGGCAGCCGGGGTTCAGGCGCGGGCGAGGAGCAGGGCGCCCATGGTGACCATGGTCGCGGCGACGAGGCCGTCCAGGGCGCGCCAGGCCGCGGGCTTCCCGAGCGGGCGGCTGAGCAGCCGGGCGCCGTAGCCGAGCGCGCCGAACCAGGCGAGGCTCGCCAGGACGGCTCCGGCGCCGAAGGCCCAGCGCAGGTCGCCGCGGCCGGCGGCGATGGAGCCGAGCAGCAGCACGGTGTCGAGGTACACGTGCGGGTTGAGCCAGGTCATGGCCAGGCAGGTCAGCACGGCGCGGCGGGTGGCGGCGGAACCGGGGGTCCTGCCGGTGGCGTCCGCGGTGAGGGCGGCGCCCGGGTCGGGGCGCAGCACCCGGCGGGCGGCCAGGGCTCCGTAGCCGATCAGGAAGGCGCCGCCGACGAGTCCGACCAGGGTGAGGGCGGGCGGCCAGGCGGTGACGAACGCGCCGACGCCGGCCACGCCGAGGGCGATCAGGGCCGCGTCCGAGAGGGCACAGATGGCGACCACGGCGAGGACCGACTGGCGGCGTACGCCCTGGCGCAGGACGAAGGCGTTCTGGGCGCCGATGGCGACGATGAGCGAAAGGCCGGTGCCGAAGCCCGCGAGGCCCGCCGGGATGATGCCGTGTGTCATGTCTTCGACCGTAGGCAGCGGCGCGGCGAGGAGTACAGCTAAAGATTCTTACCTACCATTAGCTGCTGTGATGGATGAGCTGCCTGTGGACCAGGTGCGGACCCTGCTCGCGGTGATCGACGAGGGCACCTTCGACGCGGCGGCCGCCGCCCTGCACGTGACCCCCTCCGCCGTCAGCCAACGCGTCAAGGCGCTGGAACAGCGGACCGGGCGGGTGCTGCTGATGCGGACCAAGCCCGTGCGGGCGACCGAGTCGGGGGAGGTCCTCGTCCGCTTCGCGCGGCAGCTCGTCCGGCTGGAGCGCGACGCGCGGGCCGAGCTGGGCATGGCCGAGGGACTCGGACCGGTGCGGCTGCCGATCGCGGTCAACGCGGACTCGCTGGCCACGTGGTTCCTGCCCGCGCTGACGGGGGTGCCGCAGGACCCGCCGGTCTGCTTCGAACTGCACCGGGAGGACGAGGCGCACGCGACCGAACTGCTGCGGGACGGGCGGGTGATGGCCGCCGTCACCTCGCAGCCGGTGCCCGTGGCGGGGTGCACGGTGCGCAGGCTGGGACTCGTGCGGTACCTGCCGGTGGCGAGCCCGGAGTTCGCGGCGCGGCACCTGCGGGACGCGGTGGAGCGGGACCTGCGCAGGGCCCCGGTCGTCGTGTTCGACCGGCTGGACCTGCTCCAGGACGAGTTCGTGCGGGTCCTGACGGGGGACGCGGCGGCCAGGGCGTCCGCCGTACGTCACCACGTGCCGACCTCGGAGGGGTTCTGCGACGCGGCGACCGCCGGGCTGGGCTGGGCGATGCTGCCGATGGTGCAGGCCGACCCGCTGCTGGAGGCGGGGGAACTGGTGGTGATCGCGCCCGGTCGGAGCCTGGAGATCCCGCTGTACTGGCAGCAGTGGAAGCTGGACTCGCCCGCGCTGTCCATGGTGGCGGAGGCGGTCGCGCGGGCGGCCGCGGGGGCGCTCGGCCAGGACGGGCCCCGCTGAGCGGGCCCGCGGGAACCGCACGCGGGCCGGCGCCGGCCCGTTGGCCTGCGAGGACCGGCCGGGGGAGGGCTCGGTCCGCGGGCGTTAGGCTGCGGGCATGGAGTCCTACACCATCGGCCAGGCGGCTCGGCTGCTCGGCGTCAGCGTAGACACGGCCCGGCGGTGGGCCGACGCGGAAAGGTTCCCGACGCGTCGGGACGGTACCCGGCGGATGGTCGACGGGCCGGACCTCGCCGCGTTCTGCGTGGAGGTCGCGCAGGAGGACGGCGACGGCGAGGGAGCCCCGTACACCTCGGCGCGCAACGCATTCCCCGGCATCGTGACGGGCGTCAAGCTGGGCGTGGTCGACGCGCAGGTGGAGATCCAGGCCGGACCGCACCGCGTCGTGTCGCTGCTGACCCGGGAGGCCGTGGAGGAACTCGGCCTGGAGGTCGGAGCGAGGGCGACCGCTCGGGTGAAGTCCACGAGCGTCTTCATCGACCGGGCCTGAGGCCGGGGGCCGCGGCGTTCATGGGGTCCGCGTGCCGGTGGCACACTGGCCGCTGATCCGCCGAAGGGGAGTACGTCCGTTGTCCATGTTCAGCAACCTGCGCCGGGCCGTGCGCCGTACCTACCGGCGGACCGTCGACCTCAGCCACCCGGCCCGCTCCCCGCTCGGCAGCGCCGTCGTCAACTGCATCGTCTACCGGGAGGGCGTCCGCCAGGACGGCCACGGCCACGCCGATGTGGGCGAGGCGCTGCGCCGGGTCCGCAAGACGGGCGAGGGCTTCGTCTGGATCGGGCTGCACGAGCCCTCGCAGGAGGAGTTCGCCGGGCTCGCCGAGCTGCTCGGCCTGCACCCGCTCGCCGTCGGGGACGCGGTCCAGGCGCACCAGCGGCCGAAGATCGAGCGCTACGACGACACGCTCTTCGCCGTGTTCAAGACCGTGCGGTACGTGGAGCACGAGGAGCTGACCGCGACCAGCGAGGTGGTGGAGACCGGCGAGCTCATGGCCTTCGCCGGCACCGACTTCGTCATCACCATCCGGCACGGCGGCCGCGGCACCCTGGGGTCGGTCCGCGAGGAGCTGGAGACGCTCCCCGAGCAGGTGGCAAAGGGGCCGGTCGCCGTCCTGCACGCGCTGGCCGACCACGTGGTCGACGAGTACGTGGCCGTCACGGACGCGGTGCAGAACGACATAGACGCCGTCGAGACCATGGTCTTCAGCGAGCACGGCGGCCGCGGGGACGCCGGCCGGATCTACCAGCTCAAGCGCGAACTGCTGGAACTGCGCAGGGCGGTGGCCCCGCTGAGCCGCCCGCTCCAGCAGCTGAGCACGCAGCCGATCCCGGTCATCCCGCCGGAGATGCGCACGTACTTCCGGGACGTCGCCGACCACCTGACCCGGGCCACCGACCAGATCTCCGCGTACGACGCCCTCCTGGACTCGATACTGCAGGCCCATCTCGCGCAGGTGACCGTCGCCCAGAACGAGGACATGCGCAAGATCACCGCGTGGGCGGCCATCGTCGCCGTTCCGACGATGGTCTGCGGGGTCTACGGCATGAACTTCGAGCACATGCCCGAACTCCACTGGACCTACGGATACCCCCTCGTACTCGCGGTGATGGCCGTCGCGTGCTTCGTCATCCACCGGGGCTTCCGGCGAAACGGCTGGCTCTGACCGGCCGGCGGAAAACCCCTTCGAGGAAGGCGGGTTGTGCCCGGTAGGGTCCCCGAGGGCGGCGCGCAACACGAGAAACGGCAGGTCGGGCATGCAGCAGGCGGCGGTGGACGGCGCGGTGGCGACGGCGGTACTGGCCGGGGAGCGGGTGCGGCTGGAGCCGCTCGACCTGCGGCACCACGACGGGCTGTGCGAGGCGGTCCGCGACGGCAGTCTCTGGGAGCTCGCGGTGACGATCGTCCCGCACCCGAACGACGTCCGGGGCTTCATCGAGGAAGCGGTCGCGGCGCGGGCGCGGGCACGCAGATCCCGTACGCGACGGTGGACGCGGAGACGGGCCGGGTCATCGGCTCCACCCGGCTGATGGTGATCAACACCGCGAACCGGCGGCTGGAGATCGGCTGGACCTTCCTGGCCGCGTCCCGGCAGGGCAGCGGAGCGAACGCCGAGGCGAAGCTGCTGATGCTGACGCACGCCTTCGAGGCCATGGGCATGAACCGGGTCGAGCTGCTGACGGACGTGCGGAACGCGAGGTCGCGGGCCGCGATCACCCGGCTCGGCGCGCAGCACGAGGGCGTACTGCGGCACCACATGGTCATGCGGGACGGCTGGATCCGCGATACGGCGGTGTACTCCCTCACCCGCCCGGAGTGGCCGGAGGCGAAGCGGGGCCTCGAGGCCCGTCTGGCGGCCCGCCCCGCCGTCCGGCCCGGAGCCTGACCGGAGCCCCGCCCGTCAGCGGGTGGCGCGGGTCAGGAAATGGGTGGGAGCGTCCTCGTACGTGGCCACGTGCCAGCCCGCCGCTTCGAGGGCCGGGCGGAGGTTCGGCTCGGCCAGCGGGTCGTCGGGGCTGACGGCGCGCCCGTGGCGGGCCGCGCGCTCCGCCCGCCCGGAGGGGTGGAAGAGCAGCAGTTCCCCGCCGGGGGCCGTGACGCGGGCCCACTCGCGCAGGGCGGCGTCCGGATGTGGCAGGTGGTCCAGGAGCCCGGCGGCGAAGATGCCGTGGACGGCGCCGGCCGGCAGCGGGAGCCGCCCGCAGTCGGCGAGCAGCAGCCGCGCCGGGCCGCCGTGGCCCGCGCGGGCGGCGGCGTCGAGCATGGCGTGCGTGACGTCCACGCCGATCACGGTGCCGGTGGCTCCGACCAGGGAGCGCAGCGCGGGCAGGGCGCGGCCGCTGCCGCAGCCCAGGTCGAGCGCGCGCTGCCCGGGGCGCAGCCGCATCCGGGCGACGGCGGCTTCGTACGCCGGTGTCTGGTAGGCGAAGCGCTCCTCCCAGGCGGCGGCCCGGGGCGTGAAGAAGGCGCGGGTGGCGGTGGTCTCGGCCCGCCCGGCGACCAGCTCGGCGAAGCGGCGCAGCAGTTCGCAGTCGGCCTCGTCGGGGACGGGGAGCCCCCAGGCGCTGGCGCCGACCCGGAACCCGTGCGGCGCGGAGCCGTCGCCGAGCAGCGGATCGGTGCTGCCGCCGCCGGTGCCGTCCCTGCCCGCCGCCTCCGTGAGCAGCCGGGCTCCCTCGCCCAGGGCGAGGACGGGCACTTCGGCGGCGAGCGCCGGCCCGACGAGGGGGAGGGCGGCAGGGGTGGCGCCGGGGGAGAGGATCAGCGCGTCGATCCCGGTGAGGGTGGTCGGCAGGGGGTCGTCGGCGCCGGTCCGGCACGGGTGGATCCGCAGCCCGGCCGCCTCGATGGCGGCGGTGGGTGCGTCTCCGATGACGAGGACGGCCATCGGCGCCTCCCCTTTCCTGCGTAGTGCTCGCGTTCCTGCGTCGTGGTCGGCGCCGTTGATCGCGCATCTGAGATTCCAGCAGCCGAAATCGGCCGCATCTGCGTAAGCATGCCCCGAGCAGCCTCTCATATGCCAGGGGGGGGTGTGTCGTACCCCGTCCGGCCGGGTGGGGCGTGCCGGGCTCTTGAGGTCGTAGGACTTCTGGTAGTAAAGTTTCCTAACGAAGTCGCCCGAGCATCAACTCCCGTATGGAGGCACTGTGTTCACCCCCCACCACAAGCGACTGGCCGTAAGTAGCCTGCTCGGCGCCGCCCTTCTCGCCGTGCCCGTCACCGCCCACGCGACGGCCGCCGCCCCCGCCACGGCACCGGCCTCCGTGCAGGTGTCGGCCGCCGCCGTCGGACTCGACGACCCGGTGAAGAAGGACATCGCCATGCAGATCGTCTCCAGCGCCGAGAACTCCTCGCTGAACTGGAAGGCGCAGTACAAGTACATCGAGGACATAGACGACGGCCGCGGCTACACGGCCGGCATCATCGGCTTCTGTTCCGGCACCCACGACATGCTCGAACTCGTCGAGTACTACACGCAGATCAAGCCGGGCAACGTGCTCGCCAAGTACCTCCCCGCCCTGCGGAAGGTCGACGGCAGCGATTCGCACGCCGGCCTCGACCCCAACTTCACCAAGGACTGGGTGAAGGCGGCCTCCGACTCCGACTTCAAGAAGGCCCAGGACCACGAGCGCGACCGGGTCTACTTCAACCCGGCCGTGAAGCAGGGCAAGGCCGACGGGGTCGGCGTGCTCGGGCAGTTCACCTACTACGACGCCATCGTCATGCACGGCGACGGCGGCGACTCCACCAGCTTCCGCAACATCCGCAAGCGCGCCCTCACCAAGGCCAAGCCCCCGGCCCAGGGAGGCAACGAGACCACCTGGCTCAACGCCTTCCTCGACGCCCGGGTCTGGGCGATGAAGCAGGAGGAGGCGCACAGCGACACCAGCCGCGTCGACACGGCCCAGCGGGTGTGGCTCAAGAAGGGCAACCTCAACCTCAACACCCCCCTGGACTGGAAGGTCTACGGGGACCCCTTCCACATCGGCTGACCGCTCCGAGGAGCGTGCGGCGGCGGCCCGGGGGCACCTCCCCTCCCTCCCCGGGCCGCCGCCCGCCGCCGCAGCGCCCACCCCACGAGCACGGCCGCGCCCGCCAGCCCGTACGCCACCGGGATCGTCGCCCCGCCCAGCGCGCGTACCGACACGTACGCCGCCGCCCCCGCGACCGCCACCCCCAGCCACTCGGCGCGGCCGTCCAGCGCCACCAGCGCGATCAGCAGCAGCGCGTACCAGGAGTACCCCGGGGTCATCAGCAGGAACGCCGTTCCCGTCACCAACAAGGCCGCGCTCCATGGCCGTTCGGGATCCCCGCGCCGCCAGACGTACGCCGTCACCGCCAGCATCCCCACCGCGACCGCGGGCACCGCCCAGGAATCCGGGAGCACGAGGCGCAGCAGCGCGTAGCGACCGCCCGCACCCGGGTCCTCGTACCCCTCCTCCTCGGCGTAGCCGCCCAGGTAGCCGAACACCGAGGCGCGGGAGACCAGCACGTACGGCAGGTACGCCAGGCCCACCACCGCGGCCGCGGGCAGCAGCAGCGCCGCCGCGTCCCGCCACCGCCGTACGCCGGCCAGCGCACCCGGCAGCAGCACCGCGGGCAGCAGCTTCGCCGCGATCGCCAGCCCGAACAGGGCCCCGCCGAGGGAGCGTCGGCGCACCACCACCCCCAGCGCCGCCACCGACAACAGGACGGCGAGCACGTCGACGTGCGCGTTGTTCACCGCCTCCACCGCCACCGCCGGACACCAGGCCCAGTACGCGGCGGTACGCGGCTGCGCGCCCCGGCGGCGCTGCACCAGCAGCAGCGCCCCGGTGACGGCGAGCGCCAGCAGGGCTCCTCCGGTCTGCAGGGCCTTGTGCCGCACGCCCGCCGGGGACAGGGCGTGGACCAGCCCGAAGTACCCCTCCGCGACGGGTGGGTAGACGGTGTGGACGGCGGGCCGGTTGATGCGGGTGCACACCCCCGGCTCGATGCCCACCCGGTCGGGCCCGGCGCAGGCGGCCGCGCCGCGCGGGAACAGCCAGTCGTCGCGCAGGGCGCGCAGGGCCGGATCGGCGGGGGCGTGGTCGTACGGGGAGATCCCGGCGGCCTGCACCCGCCCGTCCCAGGCGTAGCGGAAGGAATCGGTGCTGGTCAGCGGCGGCCCGGCGAGCCCCGCCGCGCAGACGGCCAGCGCACCCGCCAGCACGAGGGTGACCACGTACCGCTGCGGCACCCGCCGCAGCGACCAGGCGGCCGCACCGAACAGCGTCCAGGCGGCCGCGTACCACCAGGTGAGCCGCGCCGGGTCGGCGAAGTAGCCCTCCTCGCGCACGGCGGGCAGGAGGACGGCGGTCAGCGCGGCGAGCAGCAGCACGGTGAGGAGGGTCCGGGCGCGGGGGTGGTCCATGCAGGCCAGCCTGGCAGCGCGGGGTGCCGGCGGGCGGGCGACCGGGCCCGGCGTCCGCGTTTCGTAAGGTGTCGGGCCGCCCGCGCGGGGCCCGGCGGCGCTCTCATGGAGGGCATGACTCCGCCCCCACCCCCACCCCCGACCGGACCCCAGCCCCCGCCTCCTGCGGCGTCCCCGCCTCCGACCCCGCCCCCGCCTCCGCCGGAGCCCGCCTCCCGCTTCCCCTTCCGGCCGCCTTCCTTCGGCGGCCGCCTGCACGACGCCCGCACCGCCACCTCCCTCGGCCGCCGGCTCGGCGCCGCCTTCGCCGTCTGCTTCCTGACCGGCCTGATCAGCCACTACCTCCAGCATCCGCCCGGCTGGGCCGCGGACTCGCTGCCCAGCCGCCCGGTCTGGGGCTACCGGGTCAGTCAGGGCCTGCACATCGCCGCCGGGCTCGCGGCGATCGTGCTGCTCCTGGCGAAACTGTGGACGGTGTACCCGAGGCTCTTCGTGTGGCCCCCGGTGCGCGGTGTCCGGCACGGCCTGGAGCGGCTGTCGGTGGCGGTGCTCGTGGCCTCCGCCGTCCTCCAGGTCTTCACCGGACTCCTCAACATCGCCGAGTGGTACCCCTGGCCGTTCGGTTTCATCCAGACGCACTTCGCACTCGCCTGGGTGGTGACCGGATCGCTGCTCCTCCACATCGCCGTCAAGGCGCCCGAGATCAGGGCCCATTGGAGCCGCCGTTCCCCCGGAACGCTACGGCTCCCCTCCCGGGACGACCCGGACCGGCGCTCCCTGATGCTCGGCGTCGGCGCGGCCGTCGGAGCCGTCACCCTCGTCACCGTCGGGCAGTCCTTCACCCCGCTGAAGCGGCTCGACCTGCTCGCACCCCGGCACCCCGACCACGGACCGCAGGGGCTCCCGGTCAACCGCACGGCCGCGGCGGCCGGCGTCACCGAACGGGCGGTCCGGGACTGGCGGCTGGAGGTGCGGGGTCCCACCCCCTACACCCTGACGCTCGATCAGCTCCGCGCCCTGCCCCGGGCGCAGGCGCGGCTGCCGATCGCGTGCGTGGAGGGCTGGAGCGTGGAAGCGCGCTGGAGCGGAGTGCGGATCCGCGACCTGATGGCACGGGCCGGCGCCCCGGCAGGGGCCGGGCTGAGGGTCACCTCGCTGGAGACGGGCGGCGCGTACCGGGTGACGGACATGGGCCTCGAGTACGCCGAGGACCCGCTGACCCTGCTCGCACTGGAACTGAACGGCCAGGTCCTGACCGCCGACCACGGCTACCCGGCGCGCGTCATCGCGCCCAACCGGCCCGGAGTCCTGCAGACCAAATGGGTCACCCTGCTGGAGGTGCTGTGAAGGGCGTGCGGCTGCTCCTGGGCGGTGCCGGGCTGCTGCTGATCGCGATCGGCGGACGGCTGCTGGCGGACCTGCCCGACCCCCTCGACGTGCTGGTGTGGATGGGCGGGGCGCTCGTCCTGCACGACGGGATCATCGCGCCCCTCGTCCTGGCGGCCGGCCTCGCGGTCGCCGCCGTGCCCGCGCGGGGCCTCGTACGGGGAGCCCTGCTGACGGCGGGCGCGCTCGTCCTGGTCACCCTGCCGCTGCTGCTGCGACCGGGGGCGCCGCCGAACCCGTCGGCCCTGCCGCTGCCGTACGGGCGCAACCTGCTCCTGGTGCTCGCCGCGGTGGCGGTGGCCGCCGGGGCGACGGCGGTCGCCGGCCGGTGGCGGCGCCCACGGTCCCGGACCTCCCGCCGCGCCCCGCGGGGTGACGGGCCGGCGGGGTGACGGGCAGCCCGGCGCGGGGTCAGGCGCCGCCCCGCTCGACCGGGATCCACAACTGGGAGCCGGTCTCCGCGCCGATCTCCACCGGCCGCGTCCGCAGGAGCTCCGGACCCGGCCGGCTCGTGTACGGGTTCGAGGGGAACCACTGGGTGAACACGTCGCGCCACAGCTCCTGGAGGGCGCTCGGGTAGGGCCCGTGGTTGTCGAAGACCGCCCAGGTCCCGGCCGGTACGTCGAGGGCGTCGAGCTCCTCGGCGCTCGTCCCGGGGCCGGTCACCACGCCGACCCAGTAGTCGACCTCGGCGCCCTCCTCCCGGCTGTCGGTCAGGTGCACCACCGCCGACAGGACCCCCTCCGGCTCCAGGCTGGCCAGCTCCTTCATCCGTACGACCGCCCGCTCGTCCAGGCCCTCCACATGGGCCGTGGCGGCCGCATTGGTCCCGTCGTGGACGAGGGACACCCGGGCCTTCCTGCCGAGGACCCGGAACGACTCCTTCTCCACGATCCGGTACCGCATGGCCGTGCTTCCCTCGACGACGACGCGGAAGGACATGCGCGGCTGCGCCGTCAGGACCGCGCCCGTGCGCCGGGCCTCGCCCGGCCCGATGCCGTGCACCGACCGGAACGCCCGGGCGAACGCCTCGCCCGAGCCGTACCCGTACCGCACCGCGACGTCGAGCAGCGTCTGCTCCCCGGCCAGCACCTCGGCCCCGGCGAGGGTCATCCGCCGGCGCCGTACGTAGACCGGGAGCGGCATCCCCGCGAGCGCGGAGAACAGCCGCCGGAAGTGGTACTCCGAGACGGCGGCGATCCGGGCCACCTCGGCCATGTCGATGTCCTGGTCGAGGCGGGACTCCAGGTGCTCCAACGCCTGGTTCAGCCGCTCCAGCACGCCGTCCGTCCTTCCGTTCCCACCGTTCCCACCCGACACATCCCGTGCGGGAATTGTCGGGCGGCACGACGCGGCGCTGCCCGAGGCTTACCCCCATGAACGACATTAAGGGATATTGCGAGCCGCGGTTCGGTGCGGTCCGCGAGGCGCTCGCGGGGCTGCTCGCCAAGGAGGACGTGGGCGCCTCGGCGGCCGTCTACCTCGACGGCGAGCCGGTGGTCGACCTCTGGGGCGGGTACGCCGATGCGGACCGCCGCGTCGGCTGGGAGCGCTCCACCCTCGCCTGCGTGAACTCGACGACCAAGAACATGACGGCCCTGTGCGCGCTGATCCTGGCCGACCGGGGCCTGCTCGACCTGTCGGCGCCGGTCGCCGCCTACTGGCCCGAGTTCGCCGCCGCGGGCAAGGAGGGCGTGCTGGTGCGGCACGTGCTGTCGCACACGGCGGGGCTGCCGGACCTGCCCGGGCCGCGGTCGGTCGAGGAGCTCTACGACTGGGGGGCGGTGACGGCCGGGCTGGCCGCGCAGGCGCCCGCATGGGAACCGGGGACGGCCGCCGGCTATCACGCGCTCACCTTCGGGTTCCTCGTGGGCGAGCTCGTCCGCCGCGTCACCGGCCGCGGTGTCGGTGCGTTCTTCGCGGAGGAAGTGGCCGGGCCGCTGGGAGCGGACTTCCACCTCGGGCTCCCCGCGGAGCACGACCACCGCCTCGCACCGCTGATCCCGCCGCCGTCCCTGACCGAGGACTACACCGCCAGTGCGCCGACCGGCCCGGACGGCGCACCCCGGGAGAACACCGGCGCCGTCGTCCGGGTCCGGGACGTCAACGCTCCGGCCTGGCGCCGCGCGCAGATCCCCGCGGTGAACGGCTACGGCAACGCCCGCTCCGTCGCCCTGGTCCAGTCGGTCCTGGCGAACGGGGGAACGGCCGGCGGGGTGAGGCTGCTCTCCGCGCAGGGGTGCGAGCCCGCCTGGCAGGAGGTGTTCGGCGGCACCGACCGGGTGCTGGGGACGCCGATGTCCTGGACGTCCGGATTCGGGAAGTTCGGCAACACCTTCGGCTGGGGCGGCTGGGGAGGTTCGCTCGTCGTGAGCGATCCCGACGCCCGGATGACGGTGGCCTACGTCATGAACCAGATGATCGACCGGGAGCGGCAGCAGGACGACCGCGGCATGGAGATCGTCATGGCCGCGTACGGCGGCCTGCACTGACGACTCCCTGCACGGACGGCTGACCGCACCAGCCGTCGTCCGCACGGATGGCTGACCGCACGGACGACGGCCCGTACGGTCTGCCGCCTACGGGACCGCGGTCCGAGCGGCCGCGGCCCCGCGCGTCAGCAGGGTGAAGGCCCGGCCCGCCGCCGTCCACCGGCCCGTCGGCACCCAGTCCGCGGCCGCCGCGTGCCGGGCCAGGGCCGCCGGGCCGACGCGGGCCCAGGCGAACGGTGCCCCGAGGCCGCCGCGGCCGTCGGCCACCCGGACCTCGCAGCGTTCGTCCACGTCGGCCCCGCCCTCCGCCTGAGCGCACTCCACGATCAGCGAGCCGGTCACCGCGAGTACCTCGGCCGTCCGGCGCAGCAGTGCGGCGGGGTCGCCGCCGATGCCGATGTTCCCGTCGATGAGCAGCCCCGTGTCCCAACGGCCCTCGCCGGGAAGGGGGTCGAAGACCGACCGGTGCAGGGCGGCGGCGCCCGAGCGGGCGGTCCTGGCCACGGCCTCCGGGCTGACGTCGATGCCCAGGGCCCGGTGTCCGCGGGCGGCGAGCGCGCAGACCAGCCGGCCGGGGCCGCAGCCGATGTCGAGGACGGTGCCCCGGCAGTGGTCCAGCACCGTCCGGTCGGCGCCGTCCGGAGCCTCGCACCAGCGCTCCACGTCCAGCGGGAGCAGCCACCCGTCGCCCCGCCGCAGGTAGAGCGGCCCCCGGCCGCTGCGCAGGGCCACCGTGTACGGATCGGCCGACCAGGCGGCGCCCGGACCGCCGCCCCGGGGCCCGCCCGAGGTGAGCGTGGTCATCGCAGGACCGGCCGGGTGAGCTCCGCCAGCCGCGCGGCGAAGGCGCCCGCCGGGGCCTCGGCGGCGACCAGCCGGGCGTCCCCGGCGGTGTCGACGTCCCGCAGGACGGGCAGCCGGCCGGTGCGCAGCCCGGCCGCGCGCAGTCGCTCGTACTGGACCGCGCCCGTCTCGGGGACCGACATCGGCACTCCGCGCAGCAGGGCGGGGTCCGGGACGGCCAGTCCGAGTGCCCAGAACCCGCCGTCGGCGGCGGGCCCGAACCAGGCCCGGTAGTCCGACCAGTCGACGTCCAGCAGCTCCGGCGTGACCTGCGGGGTGTCCATGCCGATCAGCAGGGTGGGCCCGTCGCAGGCCCCGAAGGCGGCGGCGAGCCGCAGGTCCAGGCTTCCGGTGCACTGCGGGAGCACCTCGAAGCCGGGCGGCAGCCACGGGCCGGGCCGTCCCTCCAGGACCAGGATCCGGCGCCGGGCGGGGGAGGCGGCCACGGCGGCGAGGGTGTCGGCGAGCGCGGCCTCGGCCAGCGAGGCCGCCTCGGCCGGGGTGAACGGCGGGGTGAGGCGGGTCTTGACCCGGCCCGGGACCGGCTCCTTCGCGATCACCAGCAGGGTGGTCGTGCTCATCGCCCACCGCCGGAGGCCGCGCCCGCACCGGCCCGGCCGTCGGCCGGCGCGGCGGGCTGCGCCAGGACCCGGCTCATGTCGCGCACCGCCTGCCAGGTGCCCCGCCAGGTGCCCGTCACCTTCGACTTCCCCGAGCGCGGCAGGTACGGCACGTCCACCTCCCGGATCCGCCAGCCCGCGTCCGCGGCCCGGACCACCATCTGCAGCGGGTAGCCGGAGCGCCGGTCCGACAGGTCCAGCCCGAGCAGGGCCTCCCGGCGCGCGGCCCGCATCGGGCCCAGATCGCGCAGCCGCAGTCCGGTCCGCCTGCGCAGCAGCCGGGCCAGCGCCAGGTTCCCGGCCCGGGCGTGCGCGGGCCAGGCGCCGCGGCCCTGCGGACGACGGCGGCCGAGCACCAGATCGGCCTCGCCCGCGGCGACGGAGGCCGCGAAGCCGGTCAGCAGGCCGGGGTCCAGCGAGGCGTCGCAGTCGCAGAAGCAGACGAGGTCCGCCTCGGCGGCGAGCAGCCCGGCGTGGCAGGCGGCGCCGAATCCGCGCCGGGACTCGGTGACCACGGTGGCGCCGAGGGCCCGCGCGAGCTCGGCAGAGCCGTCGGTGGAACCGTTGTCCACGACCAGGGCCCGCCAGCCCTCGGGGATGCGCGCGAGGACCCAGGGCAGGGCTCCGGCCTCGTTGAGACAGGGGAGTACGACGTCTACCGTCACGGTTTCGCTCACGGTGTCACCGTAGGAACCGCGGCCCGGCAAAAGGGGCGTGGACTCCTTACGAAACGCGGACGTCGCCCCCGTGGACGCGCTCCGGGGTCGGGGCCCGCGCCCGCGGGTGGGAGGCTGGACGGTATGAGCGGTGACGGCGTGAGCGGCAGCAGGGGTGACGGCGTGAGCGGTGGTGGCGGCGGTGCGGAGCCGGTGCCCGCGCGGATCCTGGTCGTCGACGACGACCCGACGGTGGCGGAGGTCGTCACCGGCTACCTGAGGCGCGCCGGCTATGCGGTGGAGAGCGTCGCGGACGGCCCGGCGGCGCTCGCCCGGGCCGCCGCGTTCCGGCCGGACCTGGTCGTACTGGACCTCATGCTGCCGGGTCTGGACGGGCTGGAGGTGTGCCGCAGGCTCCGTACGGCGGGTCCGGTACCCGTGATCATGCTGACCGCGCGGGGCGACGAGGACGACCGGATCGCGGGACTGGAACGGGGCGCCGACGACTACGTGACGAAGCCGTTCAGCCCGCGCGAGCTGGTCCTGCGGGTCTCCTCCGTGCTGCGGCGCGCCGCGGCGGCCGGAGCCGCCCCGGCCCCGGGGTCCGGCGGGGGCGGGGCCCGGCTCGCGGCCGCCGGGATCACCCTCGATCCGACCACGCACCGGGCCGCGAAGGACGGGCGCGAACTCGCGCTCACCGTCCGGGAGTTCGACCTGCTCGCGCACTTCCTGAGACACCCCGGGCAGGCGCACGGGCGGGAGGAGCTGATGCGCGAGGTGTGGGGCTGGGACTTCGGCGACCTGTCGACGGTGACGGTGCACGTACGCCGCCTGCGCGCCAAGGTGGAGGAGGACCCGGGGCGGCCGCGGCTGATCCAGACGGTCTGGGGCGTCGGGTACCGCTTCGAACCGGGCGGGCCGCACGAGGGGGCCGCGGCATGAAGGACGTCCTGCTCATCGCGCTGTTCGCGTTCGGCGGGGCCGTGTGCGCGGGGGCGCTCGGCGCGCTCGTGCTGAGGCTGGTGCGGCACCGTTCGGTCGCCGTGTCCCTGACGGTGATCGCGGCCGTGACGGTCACCGCGATGCTGGCCGGGACGCTCGCCGTGGCCCAGGCGATGTTCCTCTCCCGGCACGACCTCGGGGTGGTCACCCTGGTCCTGGCGATGGCGGCGGTGGTCTCCCTGGCCGTGGCCCTGCTGCTGGGGCGGTGGGTGGTGGCCCGCAGCCGGGAACTGTCCCTGGCGGCAAGGGACTTCGGTGACGGCGGCAGTTTCGCTGCGCCACCCGGACTGGCGACGGCGGAACTGGCTTCGCTGTCAAGGGAGTTGGCGGCGACCAGCGAGAAGCTGACGGTGTCCCGGGAGCGGGAGCGTGCGCTCGAAACCTCACGGCGGGAGCTCGTGGCCTGGATCTCGCACGACCTGCGGACCCCGCTGGCGGGCCTGAGGGCGATGTCCGAGGCGCTGGAGGACGGCATGGCGGAGGATCCGGCGCGCTACCACCGGCAGATCCGCACCGAGGTGGACCGGCTGAACTCGATGGTCGGGGACCTCTTCGAACTGTCCCGCATCCATGCCGGGGCGCTGGCGCTGAGCCCGAGCCGGATGTCCGTCTACGACCTGGTCGGCGACGCGCTGTCCGGGGTGCATCCGCTGGCGCGGGAGCGCGGGGTGCTGCTCGACGGCGCGGCGGTGGACCGGGTGCCGGTGGAGGTGGACGGCAAGGAGATGACCCGGGTCCTGGCCAACCTGCTGATCAACGCGATCCGGCACACGCCCGCCGACGGCACGGTGGCGATCGCGGCCTCCGTGCGCGAGGACGGGGGAGCGGTGGTCGTCTCCGTGACGGACGGCTGCGGCGGGATCCCCGCGGAGGACCTGCCGCGGGTCTTCGACACGGGCTGGCGGGGCACTCCGGCGCGGACGCCTCCGGCAGGGGTGGCCTCGGTGCCGGCGCCTCCGGCGGGGGCCGGGCTGGGGCTGGCGATCGTACGGGGCATCGTGGAGGCGCACGCGGGACGGGCGGCGGTACGGAACGTACCCGGAGGATGCCGGTTCGAGGTGACCTTGCCGGTGCCGGCCTGAGGCACCCGGTCAGGGAGCGGGGCGCTGCGCGGGGCGCTGTGCCGCGTGTGCGAAGTCCCTCATGCCCGCCTCGAAGCCGACGCCGGGGCTCCAGCCCAGCTCCGCGCGCAGGCGCCGGGAGTCGGCCGTGATGTGGCGGACGTCGCCGAGGCGGAACGCGCCGGTGACCACGGGGTCGGGGCCGCCGTGGGCCGCGGCCAGCGCGGTGGCCATCTCGCCGACCGTGTGCGGGGTTCCGCTGCCGGTGTTGTAGGCGGTGCACACGCCCGGCGGCGTCGGGGCCTCCAGGGCCAGGGCGTTGGCCTCCGCGACGTCCGTCACGTGGACGAAGTCCCGCCGCTGACCGCCGTCCTCGTACACCTGCGGGGCCTCGCCCCGCGCCAGCGAGGAGCGGAAGAAGGAGGCCACGCCCGCGTACGGGGTGTCGCGCGGCATCCCCGGGCCGTACACGTTGTGGTAGCGCAGCGACACCGCCCGGCCGTCCGTGCAGCGCGCCCAGGAGGCCGCCAGGTGTTCCTGGGCCAGCTTCGTGGTCGCGTACACGTTGCGCGGATCCGTGGGGGCGTCCTCGGCCACCAGCCCGGGCGCCAACTCCGCACCGCAGGCCGGGCAGTGCGGTTCGAAGCGGCCGGCGGCCAGGTCCGCGGCGCGGCGCGGCCCGGGGCGCACGACGCCGTGGCGCGGGCACTCGTACCGGCCCTCCCCGTAGACCACCATCGACCCGGCGAGGACCAGGTCCCGGACCCCGCACTCGGCCATCGCGGAGAGCAGGACCGCGGTGCCGAGGTCGTTGTGGGAGACGTAGGCCGGGGCGTCCGCGAAGTCCTTGCCGAGGCCGACCATCGCGGCCTGGTGGCAGACGGAGTCCACCCCGTCGGCCAGGACGGCCCGTACGGCCTCGGGATCGCGCACGTCCGCCCGTACGAACTCGCCCCCGTCCGAAGGCGGGGCGAGGTCCAGGACGACGGGATCGTGCCCGCGAAGACGCAGAGTGGTAACGATGTGGGAGCCGATGAACCCGGATCCGCCGGTGACGAGTACGCGCATGGCGGGGACGCTACGGAATTCCGGGCGGCGGCGGGGTGTCCCACGCCTTTCCGTAAGACTTCCGTCAGCTCATTTCGTCACGCGCAGTGAGGGGGTGGGGGCAGGGGGTCCCAAGTTGCGCCCGGTACCAGGGTGTTTGAGCAGCCGAGCGGCGAAAAGTAACGCTTTTGGTGCCTTGCCAACTGGCTTGACCGCGACGTAAGCGGGGCATAAGTTCTGCCCCGGCTCGCTCCATCAGGACCGGCCCACGATCCGTCTCTTGGGGGGACCCATGAACTACTACACCGACGTTCTGAAGAAGTACGCCGTCTTCTCCGGCCGCGCGCGCCGCCAGGAATTCTGGATGTACACCCTCTTCAACATCGCGGCCCTGATCATCGTCGCCATCCTCGACGCGGTCCTCGGCACCTCCCCGCTGCTCTACGCGCTCTATGCGCTGGCCACCTTCCTGCCGGGCCTCGGCGTCACCGTCCGCCGCCTGCACGACCTGGGCAAGTCCGGCTGGTGGATCCTCATCGCCCTCGTCCCCCTCGTCGGCGGCATCTGGCTGCTCGTCCTCACGGCCACCGAGGGCCAGCCGAACCCGAACCAGTACGGCCCGAGCCCGAAGGCCGTCCACGCCTGAGCAGGCCCGCACCCGTAGTGCCCGAGCGTCGTCACTGGCTGAAAGCAGCCGGTGGCGGCGCTCTCGGCGTTTCCGGGCGGCGCGGGCGGCCCGGGGCGGGTGCCGGCCACCCGGAGTGACGCGCGTCTCGCACGGGCTTGCGCCGGGGGGCTGTCCAGACAGGCCCGATCACGAGATATCTTGATGTCGAGCAATGTTGCAGACGAGAGACGCAGACTGTGGAGCGGAGCATCCGGTGACTGACTCGACCATCATCTACACGCACACTGACGAGGCCCCGGCCCTCGCGACGTATTCCTTCCTGCCTGTGATCCAGGCGTACGCGTCGACGGCCGGTGTGAATGTCGAGACCCGTGACATCTCCCTGGCAGGCCGCATCATCGCCGCCTTCCCCGAGTACCTCGAAGAGGGCCAGCGGATCGCGGACGCCCTCGCCGAGCTCGGCGAGCTGGCGAAGACGCCCGAGGCCAACATCATCAAGCTGCCCAACGTCTCGGCGTCGATCCCGCAGCTCAAGGCCGCGGTGGCCGAGCTCCAGGGCCAGGGCTACGCGCTCCCGGACTACCCGGACGACCCGAAGAGCGACGAGGAGCGCGAGAACCGCGCCCGTTACGACAAGATCAAGGGCAGCGCCGTCAACCCGGTCCTGCGCGAGGGCAACTCCGACCGCCGCGCCCCCGCCTCGGTCAAGAACTACGCCAAGGCGCACCCGCACCGCATGGGCGCCTGGACCCCCGAGTCCAAGACGAACGTCGCCACCATGGGCGAGAACGACTTCCGCTCCACCGAGAAGTCCGCCGTGATCGCCGAGGCCGGCACGCTGCGCATCGAGCACGTCGACGCCGACGGCGCCGTCACGGTGCTGCGCGACTCCGTACCGGTGCTCGCCGGCGAGGTCGTGGACGCGTCCGTGCTGCACGTCGACGCGCTGCGCACCTTCCTCAACGACCAGATCGAGCGCGCCAAGGCCGAGGGCGTCCTGTTCTCCGTGCACCTCAAGGCCACGATGATGAAGGTCTCCGACCCGATCATCTTCGGCCACGTGGTCCGCGCCTTCTTCCCGAAGACCTTCGCCCGCTACGGCGAGACCCTGGCGGCCGCCGGCCTGTCCCCGAACGACGGCCTCGGCACCATCCTGAACGGCCTGGGCGCGCTGCCCGACGCCGCCGCGATCAAGGCCTCCTTCGACGCCGAGATCGCCGAGGGCCCGGCCCTCGCGATGGTGGACTCCGACAAGGGCATCACCAACCTGCACGTCCCGTCCGACGTCATCGTCGACGCCTCGATGCCGGCCATGATCCGCACCTCCGGCCACATGTGGGGCCCGGACGGCGCCGAGGCCGACACGCTCGCCGTCCTGCCGGACAGCAGCTACGCCGGTGTCTACCAGGCCGTCATCGACGACTGCCGCAAGCACGGCGCGTACGACCCGTCCACGATGGGCTCGGTGCCGAACGTCGGCCTCATGGCCCAGAAGGCCGAGGAGTACGGCAGCCACGACAAGACCTTCGAGCTGGCCACCGCGGGCACCGTCCGCGTCGTCGACGCCGCCTCGGGCGCCACGCTCATCGAGCAGCAGGTCGCCGCCGGCGACATCTTCCGCGCCTGCCAGACCAAGGACGCGCCGATCCAGGACTGGGTCAAGCTCGCCGTCACCCGCGCCCGCGCCACCGGCGTCCCGGCCGTCTTCTGGCTCGACGAGGGCCGCGCGCACGACGCGCAGCTGATCGCCAAGGTGAAGACGTACCTCGCCGACCACGACACCGACGGTCTGACCATCAAGATCCTGTCGCCGGTCGAGGCCACCGCGTACTCCCTGGAGCGGATCCGCCGCGGCGAGGACACCATCTCGGTGACCGGCAACGTGCTGCGCGACTACCTGACCGACCTGTTCCCGATCCTGGAGCTGGGCACCAGCGCCAAGATGCTGTCGGTCGTCCCGCTGATGAACGGCGGCGGCCTCTTCGAGACCGGCGCCGGCGGCTCCGCCCCGAAGCACGTCCAGCAGCTCGTCAAGGAGAACTACCTCCGCTGGGACTCCCTCGGTGAGTTCCTCGCGCTGGCCGTCTCCTTCGAGCACCTCGCCACCACCACCGGCAACGCCCGCGCCCAGGTGCTGGCCGACACCCTGGACCGGGCGACCGGCACCTTCCTCAACGAGGACAAGTCGCCGAGCCGCAAGCTGGGCGGCATCGACAACCGCGGCAGCCACTTCTACCTGGCCCTGTACTGGGCGCAGGAGCTGTCGCGCCAGACCCAGGACCCGAAGCTGGCCGCGGCCTTCGACCCGCTGGCCAAGACGCTGGCCGAGTCCGAGGAGAAGATCGTCGGCGAGCTCATCGCCGTCCAGGGCTCCCCGGCGGAGATCGGCGGCTACTACCAGCCCGACGCCGCCAAGGCCTCGGCGGTCATGCGGCCGTCCGCGACCCTGAACGAGGCGCTCGCGCTCCTCGGCTGAGGTCCTGCGCCAGGACTGAGGTCCACCGGGGCCGAGGCCCGTCAGGACTGAGGTCCACCGCTTTCACGGGTCCGCCCCGGCCGGCAACCGCCGGCCGGGGCGGACCCGTTCGTGCGCCCGGTCAGAGCCGGTGCACCCGATCCGGAGCGAAGGCCAGCGGATCGCTCCCGGCGGCCAGGACCCGCAGCCCGGGAGCCACGGCGAGCAGCTCGCGCAGCCAGTCCAGGGCCTCGGACGCGAGGTGCTCGCAGCCGTCGAGGACGAGCAGCATGTCGCGCTCCGCCAGCCACGACGCCGCGTTCGTCGTCCCGCACGGCAGGAACGGCATGCCCGGTACGCAGCCCAGCGAAGCCGTCAGGTCGCGGACCCCGAAGCGCCGGTCCATGGACACCACGGCCACGCCGTCGTAGAAATTGGACGAGAGCCGCTGCCCTATCTCCCGTACCACCTGGCTCCGGGGCTCGCGGGACCGTCCGGTGACGGTCAGCACTCTGCCCCGCCGCACGGCGGTGAAAAGACGGGACAGCTCTGTGGAGGCAACCGGGCACGTACCGGCTCCTCTGGAATCCCTCATCGGCACGATGCCCCCCTGCATGCGTGACCAGGTGCGGCAAGAGTGTTGTTTCAAGCCGCATCTAGATGATTATGCGCCAGTTCTATCGGATGGCTAGGGGAATTCCCTATTCCGGTGAAACGCCCGTGCCGCCCGGTGATCGCAGGAGATGTACACCCGACGCGGCTTTGTCCATTCCCGCCGCCCCGACCCCCGGGGAACGGTTGTCCGGGGGCGGGGAATCCGCTGTACTGCTGCTGTGCGGCCCGAGGTACGGGCTTGGCGCGGGCATATGCGGGGGAGGGGTCAGGATGAGTGCGGACCGGCGTCGGGCAGGGCGGGGCGCGAGACCCGAGTCGCACAGGCGCCGTGCGGGCTTCCGTCGCCGAAGACCCCTGCTGAGCCTCTTCCTGTCCGCCTTCCTCCTCGTCGGCGTCGGCGCCGCGACGGGCATCGCCTGGGAGCCCCGCACCGTCGCCGACGCACGGGCCCGCTCCGGACCCGGCCCGGTGGACACCCTTCCCGGCACCCCCGGCGACGGCCCCTCGCCGGCCGCCGGCGGCCCCGGCGCCACCGGCCCGGCCGCGAGCGACCCGCAGAGTCCCGGCGGGCAGACCCCGGCCCCGAAGGCCCAGGGCTCCGGCCCGGACGACGCGGCGCGCCCCACGGGGGCCCTGCCCTTCGACATGCCCCAACCGGCCGTGCTGCGCTCCGGCGCCGCCGGCAAGAAGCTGGTCTTCGCCCACTACTTCACCCCGTACCCGCTCTCCCTGGACAACGTCGGCGCCGACGCCGACTACTACACCCGCAACTACCTGAAGCCGGACGGCGAGAACGGCAAGCACGCGCGCTACGGCGGCCTGCTCCGCGACCGCCCGCTGCCCGTCCCGCCCAAGGACGGGGACTGGGAGCTCGCCAACCTCCGGCAGGAGGTCCGGACGGCCCGCGCCGCAGGCATCGACGGGTTCACCCTCGACCTGCTCTCTCTGACCGGGAAGAACCGGGAACGCTGCAACCTCCTGATGGAAGCGGCCCGTTCGGTGGATCCGGCCTTCAAGATCATGCTGATGCCGGACATGACCTCCCTGGGCACCGACGACCCCGCCGTGCTCGCCGACCTCCTCGCGGAACTCGGCAGGGCCCCGGCCGCCCACCGGCTCCCCGACGGCCGACTGGTCGTCTCGCCGTTCAAGGCGGAGGAGAAGAGCCCCGCCTGGTGGACCGGGGTCATGGACCTCCTGAAGTCCCGGCACGGCATCCGTACCGCCTTCGTCCCGCTCTTCCTCGACTTCGGCGCCCACAGCAGCGCGTTCGAGCCCATCAGCTACGGATTCTCCGAGTGGGGCAGCCGCAGCTACGTCGGCCAGGAGAGCTCCACGCGCGACGTCCGGCGCGCGCACGCCGCGGGCAAGATCTGGATGCAGCCCGTATCGGTCCAGGACGCCCGCCCCAACCAGGGCATCTACGACGAGGCCGGCAACACCGCGACCCTGCGCGCCACATGGAACCGCGCCATCGAGGACGGGGCAGACTGGGTCCAGCTCGCCACCTGGAACGACTACAGCGAGGGCAGCCAGTTCGCGCCCTCCCTGCACAACGGCCATGCCTACCTTGACCTTTCCTCCTACTACCTCACCCGCTTCAAGACGGGCCGCTGGCCGGAGATCGTCCGCGACACGCTCTACCTGAGCTCGCGCACCCAGTTCGCCGCCGCCGACCCGAGCGGCAGCCAGTCCCTCGTGATGGCGCTCCGGGGCGGCAGCGCCGCGGCCCGGGACACGGTGGAGGTGCTGAGCTTCCTGACCGCGCCCGCGAGCATCCGTACGGCCGTGGGAGCGGCCGAGGGCGCGCACGCGGCCCCGGCCGGGGTCCACTCCGAGCTGCTGCCCCTGGCGCCGGGCGTCGGCGCGGCGTCCGTGGTGCGGGGCGGCAAGACCGGGGCCCGGGTGGAACTGCGCCACCGGGTGGAGCGGACGGTGGAGGTGCAGGACCTCCAGTACTACGCCGCCACCAGCGGCCGGAGCTGAGGCTGCAGGGCTCCGGTGCGCGGCCGGAGGGCTCCGGGCGCGTCCGCAGGGGCTGAAGTCCCTTGCCTCGGGACCTTGGTCACCCCATATGTAGTGGTGGTGCTCGGCCGTCGCATCTATATGTAGTGTTGGCTCTGCCGGTTCGGCGGGCCTCTCCCCGACCGAGGCAACAGGGAACCCGGTGGGAATCCGGGACTGCCCCGCAACGGTGAGTCCGCCACGGCGGACGAGTCCGACACCTGCCGGCACGGGGTTTCGCACAAGCCCGCCATTCTTCCGTGCCGAGCCTCGTGGGAGGGCTGCCGTGACTGCTGTCGTCGATGCCGTGGAAACCGTGACCGAGTACCTGGACCGCCGGGACTGGCGGGTGAACGCCAACGCCAACCAGGGCTACTCGCTCGGCGGACTCATCCTCAACGCCGCGGGCAAGGTCACCGCGAACTACTGGCTGGAGCAGGTCTATCCCGCCGCCGTGGCCCGCGCCCACCGTGAGGGCGACCTCCACATCCACGACCTGGACATGCTCTCCGGCTACTGCGCCGGCTGGTCCCTGCGCACCCTGCTCACCGAGGGCTTCAACGGGGTCCCCGGCCAGATCGACTCCGCCCCGCCCAAGCACCTGTCCTCGGCCGTCGGCCAGATCGTGAACTTCCTCGGCACCCTGCAGAACGAATGGGCGGGCGCCCAGGCGTTCTCCTCCTTCGACACGTACCTGGCGCCCTACGTCCGCCTGGACGCGATGACGTACGACCAGGTCAGGCAGTGCATCCAGGAGCTCGTGCACAACCTCAACGTGCCCTCGCGCTGGGGCACCCAGACCCCCTTCACCAACCTCACCTTCGACTGGACCTGCCCCGAGGACCTGCGCGAACAGGTCCCGGTGGTCGCGGGGGAGGAGACCGGCTTCACCTACGGCGAGCTCCAGGCCGAAATGGACATGATCAACCGGGCGTACATCGAGGTGATGACGGAGGGCGACGCCGCCGGGCGGGTGTTCACCTTCCCCATCCCGACCTACAACATCACCCGCGACTTCCCCTGGGAGAGCGAGAACGCCGAGCGGCTCTTCGCGATGACCGCCAAGTACGGTCTCCCGTACTTCCAGAACTTCATCAACTCCGCGCTCGAACCCCACATGATCCGCTCCATGTGCTGCCGGCTCCAGCTCGACCTGACCGAGCTGCTCAAGCGCGGCAACGGCCTCTTCGGCAGCGCCGAGCAGACCGGCTCGCTCGGTGTGGTCACCCTCAACTGCGCCCGGCTCGGGCACCTGTACGCGGGCGACGAGGCGCGGCTGCTGGCCGAGGTGGACCGGCTGTGCGAGCTCGCCAGGGACAGCCTCGAACTCAAGCGGATCACCGTCCAGAACCTGATCGACGGCGGCCTCTTCCCCTACACCAAGCGGTACTTGGGCACCCTGCGCAACCACTTCTCCACCATCGGGGTCAACGGCGTCAACGAGATGGTCCGCAACTTCAGCGGGGACGCGTACGACATCACCGATCCCGCGGGGCACGCCCTCGCGGTCCGCCTCCTGGACCGGGTCCGGGCCCGGATGGTCGACTTCCAGGAGAGCACCGGCCACCTGTACAACCTGGAGGCCACCCCCGCCGAGGGCACGACGTACCGCTTCGCGAAGGAGGACCGGGCGCGCTTCCCCGGCATCCTCCAGGCCGGCACCGACACCAACCCGTACTACACCAACTCCTCCCAGCTGCCCGTCGGCTGGACCGACGACCCCTTCGAGGCGCTGGAACGCCAGGACGAACTGCAGGGCAAGTACACGGGCGGCACCGTCCTGCACCTGTACACCCCCGAGCGGATCCCGACGGCGGAGGCCTGCCGCAAGCTGGTCCGGCGCTCGCTGGAGACCTTCCGGCTCCCGTACCTGACGGTGACCCCGACCTTCTCCATCTGCGCGGACCACGGCTACCTGGCGGGGGAGCAGCCCCACTGCCCCACGTGCGGGGCGGCGTGCGAGGTCTGGACCCGGGTCATGGGCTACCACCGCCCGGTGTCCTCCTTCAACATCGGCAAGAAGGGCGAACACGCCGAGCGCGTCCACTTCAAGGCGGCGGTGTGAGCGGCGGGGCGGCCCCGGACGGGGCGGCCGTCGATTCGACCGGCGCTGCCGCCACCGGCGCGGCGGCCTCCGGCGACGTCATCCGCATCGGAGGCTGGTCCCGGCTGTCCACCTGCGACTGGCCCGGAAGGCTGGTCACCACCGTCTTCTGCCAGGGCTGCCCCTGGCGCTGCGGCTACTGCCACAACCCCGGCCTGCTGCCGGCCCGGGCCCCCGCCGCCGTCTCCTGGGACGAGGTGCTCGGCCACCTCGCCCGCCGGACGGGGCTGCTCGACGGCATCGTCTTCTCGGGCGGGGAACCGCTGCTCCAGCGCGGCCTGCCTGGGGCCGTACGGGAGGCCCGCGCACTGGGCCTGGAGGTCGGCCTCCACACCGGGGGAGCCTTCCCCCGGCGCCTGGCCCGGCTGCTGGATGCGGACCTGCTGGACTGGGTCGGCTTCGACGTCAAGGCCCCGCCCGGCCGCTACGAACGGGTCACCGGCATCGGCCACGCGGCCGCCGCGGCGGAGCGCAGCCTGCGCCTCCTGCTCGCCTCGGGGGTTCCCCACCAGCTCCGCACCACGGTGGACCCGGCCCTCCTGGACCCGCCCGCCATGGCCGACCTGGACGCCTGGCTGGCGGAGCTGGGCGCCGGGTCCACCCACCGCCAGCAGGTGCGCCCCCCGGCCCCGGCCGCGGGGTAGGGGGGTGGGGGTGCCGTCGCGGGCGGTCTGCGGGCATGATCGGCCCGACGACCACGACAGCCGCGCGCCGCACCCACGGAGGTCACATCCATGAACGATCCGGTCCCGTCCGCAGCACCCCTGCCGTCCGCCGCACCGGCCCGCCCCGCCGAATTCCCCGCCGGGCGGAGCCTGTTCCGGCTGGACCCGGCGGTCAGCCACCTCAACCACGGCTCCTTCGGAGCCGTACCGATCCCCGTGCAGGAGGCGCACGCGGCCCTGCGCGCCCAAGCGCACGCCGACCCCGACGCGTTCTTCATCGGGGCCCCCGACCGGCTCGTCGAGGCCCGGTCGCGGATCGCCGCCCGTCTGGGTGCCGACCCGGACGGCATCGCCTTCGTGTCCAACGCCACCGAGGCCGCCAACGTGGCCCTGGACGCCGTGGAGTTCGCCGCCGGGGACGAGATCCTGGTCACCGACCACGGCTACGGCACGGTCGTCGCGGCCGCGGCCCGCCGCGCCCCGCTCACCACCGTGGCCCTGGGCACCGACCTGCCCGACGAGGACGCCGTACGGGAAGCCGTGCTGGCCGGAGTCACCCCGCGCACCCGGGTCGCCGTACTCGACCACATCAGCTCGCCCACCGCCCGGCTCATCGCCTCGCCCCGGCTGCTCGCCGAACTCGCCGAGCGGGGGGTCACGACCATCGTGGACGGCGCCCACGCCCCCGGGATGATTCCCGACCCCCTGGGCGGGGGCGCCGACTTCTGGTTCGGCAACCTCCACAAATGGGCCTACGCCCCCTCCGGCACCGCGATCCTGGCCGTCGCCCCGCAGCACCGCGCCCGGATCCGGCCGCCGGTGCCGTCCTGGGAGGACCACTACGGCTTCCCGCGCTCCGTGGAGAACCGCGCCACCTACGACTACACCGGCTGGCTCGCCGCCCCGGACGGGCTCGACCTGCTGGAGGAGCTCGACGCGGCCAAGGTGCGGGCGCACAACAGCGCCCTCGCCGCCTACGGTGCGGCCCTGCTCGCCGAGATCCCCGCAGTCGCCCCGCTCCCGTACACCGAGGGCCTCGCCCTGCGCACGCTGCGGCTGCCGCCCGGGGTGGCCGAGACCCCGGAGGCCTCCCGCGAACTGCGCGAGCGGATCGCGGCCGAGCAGCGGATCCGGGTACTGATCTGGCCCTGGCCGGGCGGCGGCGGGATCCGGGTGAGCGGGCAGATCTACAACCGGGCCGAGGAGTACGAGCGCCTCGCCGAGGTACTCCCGGCCTACCTCCGCCCGTAGCCGTACGGGACGGCCGGACCGGGAATCAGGCCGCGACGAGCTCCTGTTCGCGGTCCGGCGTCCTGACCCTGGGCTTCTTGTTCGGCAGCGAGAGCCGGAAGACCTTGTGCCACGCGGAGAACACCTGCTTGGGCAGCGGCCCGGTGACGTACTCCAGCTCGTACTTGTCGAACAGCGCGCGCACCTTCACCGCGACCTCGGCGTACCGGTTGCTCGGCAGGTCCGGGAAGAGGTGGTGCTCGATCTGGTGCGAGAGGTTGCCGGTCATGAAGTGCATGGCCTTGCTGCCGCTGATGTTCGCCGAGCCCATCATCTGGCGCAGGTACCACTGGCCGCGCGTCTCGCCCTTGATCGACCGGCGCTCGAAGACCTGCACGCCCTCGGGGAAGTGCCCGCACATGATCACCGAGTGCGTCCAGATGTTGCGGACCAGGTTCGCGGTGAAGGTGGCGGCGAGCGTGGGGAGGAAGGACGGGCCCGACAGCAGCGGGTGGATCACGTAGTCCTTGAGCACCTGCTTGCGGATCTTGCGGCCCACGGCCTTGGCCCGCGCGCGGAACTCCGGGTTCTTGCGGCGGCGCTTGCTCAGGTTCCTGCCGAGCTCCAGGTCGTACGCCGCGATGCCGTACTCGAAGAAGCAGGCGTTGAGGAAGTTCCACAGCGGCTGGCCGAGGTGGAACGGGTGCCACCGCTGGTCCTCGTCCACGCGCATGATGCCGTAGCCGAGGTCGTTGTCCTTGCCGATCACGTTGGTGTACGTGTGGTGCAGCTCGTTGTGCGAGTGCTTCCACTGGTCGGACGGCGAGACGTGGTCCCACTCCCAGGTGGTGGAGTGGATCTTCGGGTCCCGCATCCAGTCCCACTGGCCGTGCAGGATGTTGTGGCCGATCTCCATGTTGTCCATGATCTTCGCCACGGACAGGCCGGCGGTGCCGATCACCCATGCGGGCGGGAAGATCGAGAACAGCAGGACGCCCCTGCTGACCAGCTCGAGCTTGCGCTGCGCCGAGATCACCTTGCGGATGTAGGCGGCGTCCTTCTCGCCCCGGCTGGCGATCACCTCGTCACGGATCGCGTCGAGCTCGCGGCCGAGCTCCTCGATCTGCTCCGCGGTCAGGTGGGCGGTGGGGTCGATGGCGGTCAAGGTGTTCCTACCGTTCGATGGTGCAAGGGCCCGCCGCGGCGGACACGCAGGTCTGGATGAGGACGCCCGGCTCGGCCTCGGTGATCTCGCCGGTGCGCAGGTCGCGGACGGCGCCCGAGGTGAGCGGTGAAACGCAGCCGAAGCAGATGCCCATGCGGCACCCGGAGGGCATGAGCACGCCGGCCTCCTCGCCGACGTCCAGCAACGGCGTGGCGCCGTCCGCGTCGACGGACTTGCCGCTGGCGCCGAACGTGACCTCGCCGCCCTCGCCGGCGACGACGATGCCGGGGCGGAAGCGCTCGGTGTGCAGCCGCTCCCGTACGCCGTGCCCGGTCCAGTGCTCCTCGGCGGCGTCGAGCAGGCCCGCGGGCCCGCAGGCCCAGGTCTCGCGCTCGGCCCAGTCGGGCACGAGTGCCTCGAGACGGGCGATGTCGAGCATGCCGTCCGTGTCGGTGTGCACCTCGGTGAGCCGCAGCTTCTCGTCCGCGACCAGGCCGTGCAGCTCGCTGCGGAAGATCACGTCCTGCGGCCGCGGCGCGCTGTGGACCATGACGACGTCGTCGAACTCGGTGTCGCGCAGCATGCCCATCACGGGCGTGATGCCGCTGCCGGCCGTCAGGTACAGGACCTTGGCGGGCTTGGCCCGCGGCAGCACGAACTCACCGGTCGGCTGGTCGAGCTGGATCAGCGTGCCCGGCGTGGCCCTGCGGACCAGGTGGTTGCTGACCTTGCCGTCCGGGATCGCCTTCACGGTGATCGTGAAGCGGCCGTCCTCGCGGTCCGTCGGCGAGGTGATGGAGTAGGCACGCCACAGGCGCACCCCGTCGACGTCGATCCCGATCCGCACGTACTGGCCGGCCGTGTGGCCGCGCCAACCCCGCCCTGGCTTGATCACGACGGTCGCGGCGTCACCCGTCTCGGGGTGCACGGCCTCGATGCGCCCCCGCAGGTCGGCGCCCGCACGCAGCGGGCTGACCAGGTCGAGGTAGTCCGACGGCAGCAGCGGCGTCGTGACCATCTCCAGCAGCTTCCACGCCCTGCTGCGGAGGGCTGTACTCGTCATGGCCCCAGCTTGGTAGACGCCGAGGCGTAAAGTCCTGACCGTAGGACGTTAAATCTGGTCGGCTGAATTGTTCGCAGGGAACAAAAAGTGAGTCATGCAAGCAGGAGGGCCAGTGAGCTGGCCCTGGATGAGACGACGGTCACCGCACTCCGTGCAGCGCTGAAGAACACCGCCGACGAGGTCGTCGAGGCGATCATCGAGGAAGTCCATCCCTACGCCAACGCCCTGTCGGGCCGCATGGGCGCCACCATCCGCCGGTCCGTCCGCACCGCCCTCGGGCACTATCTGGATCTGGCCACCGGGAACGCCACGGGAGGCGACGCCGGTGACGCGGCCTACGAGCTGGGCCGCGGCGAGGTGCGCGACGGCCGCTCGATGGACGCCCTGCTCAGCGCCTACCGCGTCGGCGCCCGCGTGGCCTGGCGATGCCTTGCGGCCGGTGCCGTACCCGCGGGCCTGCCCGCCGCCGAGGTCGCCAAGTTCGCCGAGCTGACCTTCGCCTACATCGACGAGCTCTCCGCCGCGAGCGCCGCGGGCCACGCGGACGAACTGGCGGCCCGCGGCCGGGCCCACGAGCGCCACCTGGAACACCTGGCCCGCGATCTGCTCGCCGGCGCGAGCACGGACGTACTGCTCGCCTCCGTCCAACGGGCCGGGTGGCAGCCTCCGGTCTCACTGACCGCGGTGCTGCTGCCCGCCGCCCAGGCCCGGCCCGCCTACCGCACGCTCGACCCGAACACCCTCGTCCTGGACGACCTGCCGGACGCCACCGGTGTGCTGCTCGTCCCCGACGCCGACCGGCCGCACCTGGTGCGGCAGCTGACCGAGCGCGCCGCCGTGGTCGGCCCGGCCCGGCCGTGGACCCGTGCGTCGGCCTCCTACGCCCGAGCCGTACGCGCGCGCTCCCTCTCCTCCGACATCCGCGACACCGAGGACCACCTGCCCGAGCTGGTGCTGAGCGCCGATGCGGACGCGTTCGCGGACCTGCGCGCACGGGCCCTCGAACCGCTGCGGACCCTGCCCGTCACGACCGCACGGCGACTGGAGGAGACGCTGCGGGCCTGGCTGCTCCACCAGGGCAGGCGGGACGAGGTGGCGGCCGCCCTGTTCGTGCATCCCCAGACGGTCCGCTACCGGATGGCGCAGCTGCGGGACCTGTTCCCGGACCTCGCGTCACCGCAACGGATCCTCGAACTGACCCTGGCGGTCGGCCCGAGGGCCACCTGACGTCCGCCCGGCCCTCGCGCCGCGACCCGGTGGACCTGCTGGGTCACGGCACCAGACGCCGCGGGCCCGGCACGATCCGAAAGAGACGGCCTAGTCGCGCCGGAGCAGGTACGTGTCCATGATCCAGCCCTTGCGGGCACGGGCCTCGGTGCGCAGCTCCTCGATCCGGCCGGCGACCTCAGCCAGCTTTCCCGAGACCAGGATCTCGTCGGGGGTGCCGACGTACGCACCCCAGTAGATGTACAGGTCCTGGTCGAGGTGGGCGGTGAAGGCGTGCCGGGCGTCCAGCATCACCACCACGTCGTCCACGTCGGCCGGCCAGCCCTCCGCGAGCCGGCGCCCGGTGGTGATCTGGACCGGGCGGCCCACCCGGTTGAGGGTGGTGCGGTGGCGGGCCAGCAGCGAGGAGATGCTGCTGATGCCGGGCACCACCTCGTGCTCGAAGGCGACCCGCCCCTTCTCCAGCACCTCGTCGAGGATCGCGAGCGTGGAGTCGTAGAGCGAGGGATCGCCCCACACCAGGAACGCGCCCGTCTCACCCTCCGCGAGGTCCTCGGCGATGAACCGCTCGAAGAGCTCGGCCCGCGCACTGCGCCAGCCGTCCACCGTGGGGGTGTAGTCGGCGGGCGTCCGGTCGCGATCGGGGTCGCGGCCCTCCACCAGCCGGTGTCCGGGGCGGGCGTGCGCGTCGAGCATCTCGCGCCGCAGTCCGGTCAGATCCGCCTTCTCCTCGCCCTTCTCCAGGATGAGGAATGCGTCCGCCGCGCCGATCGCCCGGACCGCCTGGAGGGTCAGGTGGTCCGGGTCGCCCGCGCCTATGCCGATCACTGAGAACTTCTTCACCGGGCTATTCTGCCCGTCATGCGTGTCGCCCTGTTCGTCACCTGCGTCAACGATGCGCTCTACCCGCGCACGGGCATCGCCGTCGTCCGCCTCCTGGAGCGGCTCGGGGTCGCCGTGGACTTCCCCGCCGCCCAGAGCTGCTGCGGGCAGCCGCAGTACAACACGGGCTACCGGCGTGAGGCGGAACCGCTGGTCCGGCGCACCGCCGAGGCCTTCGCCGGGTACGCGTACGTGGTCACCCCCTCGGGCTCCTGCGCCGCCATGGTCCGCTCCCACTACCCCCGGATCGGCCGCGCCGCCGAGTCCGAGGGCCGGGGTCCCGCCCTGGCCGCGCTGGCCGAGGACCTCGTACCGCGCGTGTACGAGCTCACCGAGTTCCTGGTCGACGTGCTCGGGGTCACGGACGTCGGCGCGTACTTCCCGCACACCGTCACCTACCACCCCTCCTGCCACGGCCTGCGCGGCCTCGGGCTCGGGGACCGGCCCCGCCGGCTGCTGGCCGCCGTACGCGGTCTGGAGCTGCGCGAACTGCCCGGAGCCGAGGAGTGCTGCGGCTTCGGCGGGACCTTCGCCGTCAAGAACCCGGACGTGTCGGCCGCGATGGGCACCGACAAGACCGCGAACGCCCTGTCCACGGGCGCCGAGGTGCTCTGCGGGGCCGACAACTCCTGCCTCGCCCACCTGGACGGCATCCTGCGCCGCCGGGGCGCCCCGCTGCGGGCCCTGCACCTCGCCGAGATCCTGGCCGCGACGGAAGAGGAGCCACTCGTATGACGGGCACGTACCTCGGCATGCCGGCCTTCCCCGACGCGGCCCGCGAGGCCGTACGGGACGAGGTGCTGCGGGCCAACCTCCGCCACGCCACGCACACGATCCGCGACAAGCGGGCGCGGGCCGTCGCCGAACTGGAGGACTGGGACCGGCTCCGCGCCGCCGGCAAGGCCGTCAAGGACCACACCCTGGCGCACCTGGACCGGTACCTGCTCCAACTGGAGGCCGCCGTCACCGCCGCGGGCGGCACCGTCCACTGGGCGGCCGACGCCGACGAGGCCAACCGCATCGTGACGGACCTGGTCCGGGCCACCGGGGAACGGGAGGTCGTCAAGGTCAAGTCCATGGCCACCCAGGAGATCGGCCTGAACGAGGCCCTGGAGGCGGCCGGGATCGCCGCGTACGAGACCGACCTCGCCGAGCTCATCGTCCAGCTCGGCCACGACCGCCCCTCCCACATCCTGGTCCCGGCCATCCACCGCAACCGCGGGGAGATCCGCGACGTCTTCGCCGCGGAGATGGCCGGCTGGGGCCGTCCGGCGCCCGAGGGACTGGGCGACGACCCGCGCGAGCTCGCCGAAGCCGCCCGGCTGCACCTGCGCGAGAAGTTCCTGCGGGCCAAAGTCGCCGTGTCCGGCGCCAACTTCATGGTCGCCGAGACCGGCACCCTGGTCGTCTTCGAGTCCGAGGGCAACGGCCGGATGTGCCTGACCCTGCCCGAGACGCTGATCTCGGTGGTCGGCATCGAGAAGGTGATCCCGACCTTCCGCGACCTGGAGATCTTCCTCCAGACGCTGCCGCGCTCGTCGACCGCCGAGCGGATGAACCCGTACACGACCATGTGGACCGGCACCGTCGACGGCGACGGCCCCTCCGTGTTCCACCTCGTCCTCCTCGACAACGGCCGCACCGACACCCTCGCCGACGAGGTGGGCCGCCAAGCCCTGCGCTGCATCCGCTGCTCGGCCTGCCTCAACGTCTGCCCGGTGTACGAGCGCGCGGGCGGCCACGCCTACGGCTCCGTCTACCCCGGCCCGATCGGCGCCATCCTCAGCCCCCAACTCCGCGGCACCGGCAGCGAGATCGACGCCACCCTGCCCTACGCCTCCACCCTCTGCGGGGCCTGCTACGAGGTCTGCCCGGTCGCCATCGACATCCCGGAGGTCCTGGTCCACCTGCGCGAACGCGTGGTCCAGGGCGGCCCGGTGACCCGCGAGGGACTCCGCGTCCACATCCGCCCCGCCGACGGCCACACCGCCGAACGGGCCGCCATGCGGGCCGCCAGGCTCCTCCTCGACCGCCCGGACGCGCTGCGCGCGGGGGAGCGGCTGCTGGCCCGGGCCCGGCGGCTGCGACCACGCCGGCTGCCGGGGCCGGGGCGGGCCTGGACGGACAGCCGGGAGCTGCCGGAGCTCCCGGAGCGCTCGTTCCGCGACTGGTGGGCGGCGCGCGAGAAGGAACAGCGGGAGAAGGAGGGACGCCCATGAGCACCAGGGAGCAGATCCTGGCCCGCATCCGCAGGGCCCTGCCCGAGCCGCGCCCGGACACCGCGATCCCCCGGGACTACCTCGCGGCCCACGGCGCCCGCACCCCGGCCGAGTCCGTCGACCTGCTCGCCGCGAACCTCGCGGAGTACCGGGCCAAGGTCCACCGGGTGGACGAGGACGGCATCAGCGATCTGCTGGCCCGCCTCCTCGCCGAACGGGGTGCGTCGTCGGTGCTGGTACCGCCCGGGCTGCCGCCGTACTGGCTCGCGGCGGCCGATCCGACCCGGATCCACGACCGCGCGGCCTCCACCCCGCACCAACTGGACGCGGTGGACAGCGTGGTGACGGGCTGCGCCCTGGCGATCGCCGAGACCGGGACCATCGTCCTCGACGGCGGCCCCGCGCAGGGACGGCGCCGGATCACCCTCGTACCGGACCACCACATCTGCGTGGTCCGGGTCCCCGGCCAGGTGGTGGACTCGGTTCCGCAGGCACTGCCCCTGCTGGACCCCACCAGGCCGCTGACCTGGATCTCCGGGCCCTCCGCCACCAGCGACATCGAACTGGACCGGGTGGAGGGCGTGCACGGCCCCCGCACCCTGGAAGTGGTCCTGCTCGGCGCACAATGAGGGCATGCCCTCCCACATCGCCCTCACCGCCCTCGTCGTCCACGACTACGACGAGGCCATCGACTTCTACACCCGCGCGCTCGGCTTCGACCTCGCCGAGGACACCCCGCGCCCCGACGGCTCCCGCTGGGTCGTGGTGCGCCCGCCGGGCGCCAAAGAGTCCGCCCTCCTGCTGGCCCGCGCCAAGGACGACGCCCAGCGCTCCCGGGTGGGAGACCAGACGGGCGGCCGGGTCGGCTTCTTCCTCTACACCGACGACTTCGCCGCCGACCACGCCCGGATGACCGCCGAGGGCGTCCGCTTCCTGGAGGAGCCGCGCCACGAGGCGTACGGCTCGGTCGCCGTCTTCCAGGACCTCTACGGCAACCGCTGGGACCTCCTCCAGCCGGCGTAGCCCGGGCGGGGCCCCGCGCTCAGGCGGCGGGGCCGGGCCCGCCCGTGAGCCGTGGTGCCTCGGCGGCCGCGTCGACGACCGTCCCGGCCTCCACCCGTCCCGCCAGCTCCCGGGCCCATCCGACCAGCCCGGCGAGGTCCATCCCGTACGGGGTTCCGTACGGGGTTCCGTACGGGGTCCCGGGAGCCGTCGGGGCCGGGTCTGCGGCCCCGGGGGCGGCCCCGGCCGCGTCCCGCCCGGCCAGGGCCTCGGCTCCGCGGCGCAGCAGCCGGGCCCCGCCCACCGCGTTCCCGCGCGCGGCGTGCGTCAGCCCGACCGCCAGCTGCGCCAGCGCCCGCCACAGCGGCGCCTCGGCCCCGGGCCCCGACTTCCAGGCGTCCTCGAACACCTCGTGCGCGTGGAACGGCATCCCGGCGTCCAGCAGCCGCTGCGCCTGCGCCACCGTCTCCCCGGGCGACCGCACCACTCCCTCGGGCTGCCGCTCCACGCCCCGGGCCCCGTAGGGCAGCGGTCGTCCCAGCCCGTCCCGGGGCCGGGCGTTCCGCGCCCGCCCCTCATCGTCCCGATCCCGTGCGTTCACCCCTTCATCCTCCCTTCATCCCCCTCCTGCCGATAACCGGTGCATGGACACCCCTCGGTGTGGGGTAATGTTCTGCATGTGCCGCCGAGACGGGGGAAACCCCAGATCAGAAGCACATCGGGACGTGGCGCAGCTTGGTAGCGCACTTGACTGGGGGTCAAGGGGTCGCAGGTTCAAATCCTGTCGTCCCGACTCGAAAGAGTCGTAGGCCGAGGGGCCGTTTCAGAGCAATCTGAAACGGCCCCTCGGTCGTTTTCGCGTGGCGGCCCTGCGATGCCCGCCTTCCCCGCGGTTCCGCGGAATTCACGTGTGCAGCAAGCGGTGTTGCGCCGCGCGCCACGTGCCGACCCTGCACTGAGAAGACGCACCATCTCACCTCCAGGGAGATTCGTATGCGTCTGACACCGCGGGTCGCAGCGTCGTCCGCCGCCGTCCTCGTCCTCTGCGCGGTCACCGCGGTCGGTGCGGCACCGGCAACCGGAGCCCCGGAACCGCCGGCCGCGTCACCGCGCGCGCCGGAGGCCGCCGGCTTCTCGCCCCTCACCATCCCGCCCGTGGCCTCGGCGCAGTCCGTCGTGCTCGCCCCCGGGGTCACCCGTACCTCCTTCGTCCTCGGCCGGGCCGGCGCCGACGACGCCTGGACCGTCCACGTGAACCAGCCCCTGACCGCCGACGGCCCGTACGACCGGGCCACCGCGGCCCTCGGTGCCCGGGAGCGGGCCGATCAGGTGGCCGGGGCCCTGCGGGCCAAGGGCTTCGAACCCCGGGTGGAAAAGGTCCTCATCCCCGCCTTCGCCGACCGCCCGGCCGGCACGCTGGGCTGGACCGTGAGGATCGGGCGGTACGCCGACCAGAGCGCGGCGACGGCCGCCCTCGCCCAGGTCCGGGCGGCCGGGTTCGCCGGGGACACCCGGTACACGGCGCAGGACGGCACGGACGCCGACGCCCTCCAGCGGGTGTTCGTCCTGCGGGTGGACTTCAAGCAGTTCACCGGCCGCCTGGCCAGCGACTTCGGGCCGACCATCGACGTCCACGAGAAGCTGCCCGACCTGGCGACCGCCGCCGGGGCGCTGGCGGGCGTCAACGCCCAGTGGTTCGCGGACAAGGCCTCGCTCGGCCTGTACGTGAAGGACGGCCGCCTGCTCAGCGCCGCCACCCAGGGCCGCAGCGGGGTCAGGTTCTCGGACGGCGGGCGTCAGCTGGACGTCGACACGTACACCACGCGGATCACGGTCGGCGCGGGCGGCTCCACCAGGGAGGTCGACGGCATCAACCGGATACCCGGCGAGATCTGGAACTGCGGGGGCGTCGGCGGCGACCTGCCCACCCAGCACCCGCAGCACGACCTCAAGTGCACGGACGACAGCGAGATCGTCCGCTTCACCCCCGAGTGGAGCACCCCGCCGACCGGAGCGGGCGCCGAGGTGGTCCTGGACCGCAACGACCGGGTGACGGCGGTGCACCGCACGCGCGGGGCCAAGCCGCCCGCGGGTGGATCCACCCTCCAGGCGATCGGCGAGAGCGCCGACTGGCTGCTCGCGCACGCGCGCCCCGGCGCCCGGCTGCGCATCGTCCAGCGCGTTCTGGACGGAGCGGGACACGCCGTCCCGCTCACCGCGGACACCACGATCGTCCAGGTCGGCCCGACCCTGATCCGGGACGGCCGGATCGCGGTGAACGCCCTCGCCGACGGCATCATCCGCCAGGGCGCCGACCAGACCTTCACCTACAACTGGGTGGTCCGCGGCAACCCCCGCACCATGCTGGGCGTCGACGGCCAGGGAAGGCTGCTGCTGGTCGTCGTGGACGGACGCCGGGCCGGGTGGAGTGCGGGCCTGGGCGTGGCCGGCGCCGCGACACTGATGAAGTCCCTGGGCGCCCGGGAGGCGCTGAACCTCGACGGCGGCGGATCGAGCGTGATGGTCACCGCCGGGACGGGCGTGGTCAACCGCCCCTCGGACGCCACGGGCCCCCGCTTCCTGGGCAACGTCCTGCTATTGCATGCCGGCGCCGGCGGCCGCTGATCGTTTGGTGCAGCAAACGCACCGTGGGAACGAAGAGAACGCGTGAGCCCGAACCCAAGCTCCTAGGGTCAGACCGACCGAAACGGATCATTTGGGTTCGGGTTTGCCGTGTTGGTGATGACATCGGATCAGATTTAGCTATGCCAATGCGAATTCCGTGACCTACTCTGCGGTGATCCACGTTCTTGACGTTCTCAGGAAGACGCAGAAATCCCATGATTCGCCGAAGAGCCGGTGCACGAGTGCCCCACGCGCTCACAACCCTTGTCACGCTCGTCCTCCCGCTCACGGCAGCAGACCTGCTGTACGCACCCGGCGCGGCCGCAGCGGACCAGACCAAGCCCGAGGTCCTGAGCGCCGCAGCCTACGAAGGGAACTGGGAGCCTTCGGCCGAGGGAAGCAAACCCGTCCCTTGCAACGGTCTGATGCGCAAAAGCGATCTGGCGCTGACCGCGGTCCTGCGCGACGGTGACGGTGGCCGCGTCACCCCCCAGTTCGTCGTGACCACCGCCGCGGGCGCGTCCGTACCGGTCACCTACGTCAACAGCGTGTCCAGCGGCGGCACGGCGACGTCAATGGTCCTCGGCGCGAACCTCCCCACCGGCGACTACAAGTGGAAGGTCCGCGCGAAGGACGAGGAGGGCGCCTACAGCGCCTTCACGGCCGCGTGTGCCTTCAGCGTCGACGCCGAAGCGCCCGAGGAGCCCGTCACCGTCACCAAGGAGGACGGCACCCCCTACACGGCTCAGCCGGTGCGCACCAAGGTGCGCCTCAAGTTCAAGCATCCGGACACCGACCTCGCCGGATTCTGCTGGACCATGGACGGCCCCTTCTCCGTATCCAACACTCCTTGTGCCGGAAGCAACTGGATTCCCCTCGCGCAGGGCGTCGCGGAAGCCACTGTCGAAGTCAGCCTCACGACCCGGCCCAGGAACACGCTGTACGTCCGCGCCTACGACAAGGCCGGCAACAGCTCACCCTCCGACGGTGCAGTCGACGTCACGTGGCTGGATACGTACTCGGCTTCCTTCGTCTACCCGGCCGGGCAGACTCCGGCGAACCGGACGTTCGCGGACCTCCTCGGCGACCTCAACGGCGACGGCTTCGTCGACCTGCTCGGCGTCCAGCCTGACGGCGGTCTGCGTCTCTACTCCGGCAACGGAGCCGGCCGCGTGCAGATGCGCGTCGTCTCGGCCTCCGGCTGGAAGGGCGCGCTGATCGCGCACGGCGGTGACTTCGGCGGGCTCAGGAGCTCGGCCGCACCCGACGGGTTCGAGGACGTCATAGCCCGCTTGAGCGACAACAAGCTCTACCTCTATCCGAACAACGGGTTCGGCGACCTCACGCACGCCAACCGCCGCGAGCTGCGACCGCCTGCGGGCCTCGGTTCCCTGGGCTGGGGACGGCTCCAACAGATCGTCGCCCCCGGTGACCTGGACCAGCGCACCGGCAACGGATACAAGAAGGGCAACGACCTGGCCGTCGTCGAATGCGTGGACGACGCCTGCTCCAGCGCCCGCCTGCGCATCTATTCCGGCCGGACCCTTTCCGATGGAGGCGCGGACCAGACCCAGCCCTTCGACTTCCAGACCCCCGTCTACACCGGCGGTACCACCTGGAAGAACTACGAGATCCTCGGAATCGGGGACCAGAACGGCGACGGCGTCAAGGACATCCTCGCCCGCAACAAGACCGACGGGAACCTGTACCTCTACGCCGGAAAGATCGCCGCGGACGGCAAGTTCAGCCTCGCGCCCCGCGTCGCCTACGCCACCGGGGGCTGGAAGCCCGCCGACCGGCCGCTGATCGTCACCCACGGCAACGCCCAGGGCGCAGTTCTCGGCAAGACGTTCACCGACGAGGGCCAGACCGTCGCGTACAAGCAGTTCCAGCCCAAGGCGGGTGACGAGCAGGGCGACCTGTGGGCCACCACTCCGGCCGACGCCAAGCGCGTGGTGAACTACGTCGACAGCGCGGGCAAGGCGGCCAGCACCACCTGCCCCACCGGCTGCCTGCTCTTCTATCCGGGTGGTCCCACCGGGCTCAAGCAGCCCCAGCTGGTCGGCGCGAGCGGTTGGGCGACCAGCGTCACCAACCTCTTCTGACCTCACCCGACCCGAGCAACACGTGCGGCGCCGCCGGTCGACCCGGCGGCGCCGCCCTTCGTTGAGGGGGCGGCCGGTTTTCGGCTATCGGGAGAAAAGCCTTGGACCCCGTGGGCGCCCGTGCGGGACACTCCGCTTTCCGACCAGACGGTCCGAGAAGGCAGGGTTGGGATGGGATCGCCCGAATCGCACGGAAGTCCACCGAACACACACCCACCGCGCAGGAGTCCCGTACTCCTCGCACTTCGCTACTACGGGCGGGAGCTGGTCCGCCTGCGCCGGCTGACGGTGCCCGCGATGCTGCTCCCGGCGCTGGGCAACATCGGCATCCACTACATCGCACCGCTGGTCGTCGCGAAGCTCGTCGGCCGGATCGCGGGCGGGGGAGAGGGTGCGGGGGCCAGCGGGGGATCCCTCGGCTGGGCGATGCCCTACGTCCTCGGCTTCGCCGGGGTCCTGCTGCTGTCGGAGGCGTTCTGGCGCATCGGGCTGCACTGCCTGAACCGTCTCGACGCCCGCGGGATCGAGCAGCTCTACGTCGCCGGAATGGACGAACTGTTCGCCAAGGACGCGGCGTTCTTCCACGACAACTTCGCCGGATCCCTCACGAAGCGGGTCCTGAGCTTCGCCTCCCGCTTCGAGGAGTTCGTCGACACGCTGACGTTCTCGGTCATGGGCAGCTTCGTGCCCCTGCTGTTCGCCTCGGTGGTGCTGTGGCAGTACGACCCGCTGCTCGTCGTCGGGCTGCTGGTGATGATCACGATCACCGGGGTGTGCGTGGCGCCCCTGATCCGCCGCCGCCAAGTGCTCGTCGCCCGGCGGGAGGAGGCGATCGCCCGAGTGTCCGGCCACGTGGCGGACAGCCTGATGAACATGGACACCGTCCGGGCGTTCGCCGCCGAATCGCGCGAGGCCGCCGAACACCGCACCCGCGTGGCGGAGTCGAGGAAGCTCACCCTGCGCTCGTGGGACTACGGCAACCTGCGGATCGACACCCTGGTCGCACCCCTGTCCGTGGCGACCAACGTGCTCGGACTGATGCTCGCCATCGTGCTCGGCGGCGGAGCACACGGGGTGGAAGCGGTCATCGTCGCCTTCACCTACTATGCCAGCGCGACCCGGATCGTGTTCGAGTTCAACCAGATCTACCGCCGCCTGGAGAGCTCGATGACGGAGGCCGCGCAGTTCACCGAACTGCTGCTGACACCGCCGACCGTGCTCGACCCGGTGGAGCCCGAACCGCTGCGGCGTCCGCCGACCGCCGATGTCCGGTTCGACCGGGTGAGCTTCGGCCACGAGGGCGGGAAGCCGCTCTTCGAGGGCCTGGAGCTGGCCGTGCCCGCGGGGTCCAAGCTCGGTCTCGTCGGCCGGTCCGGCGGGGGCAAGACCACGCTCACCCGGCTGCTGCTGCGGATGACGGACATCGACGCGGGCCGGATCCTGATCGGCGGGCAGGACATCAGCCGGCTGAGCCAGGCCGACCTGCGCAGCCTGATCGCCTACGTCCCCCAGGACCCGGCGATGTTCCACCGCACGCTGCGCGACAACATCGCCTTCGCCCGCCCGGACGCCACCGAGGCGGAGATCCGGCGCGCGGCCGAGGCCGCACACGTCACGGAGTTCGCCGACGGGCTGGCGGACGGCTTCGACACGATGGTGGGCGAGCGCGGGGTGAAGCTGTCCGGCGGGCAGCGCCAGCGGGTCGCCCTCGCCCGGGCGATCCTGCGCGACGCGCCGATCCTGCTCCTCGACGAGGCGACCAGCGCCCTGGACTCCGAGAGCGAGATCCTGGTCCAGGACGCGCTGTGGCGGCTGATGGCCGGGCGGACGGCGCTCGTGGTCGCGCACCGGCTGAGCACGGTCGCCACCATGGACCAGCTCGTCGTCCTCGACCGCGGGCGGATCGTCGAGCAGGGCACGCACCACCAACTCCTCGACGCGGAAGGCGCCTACGCCAAGCTGTGGCAGCACCAGTCGGGCGGCTTCATCGACGACACCGCCGAACGGGCCGACCTGCACTGAGAAGGGGGTGGGAGGGGGGCCTCGTACCGGCGGCGGTACGACGGCACCCGCTCAGAACTCCGCCGCCAGGGCGAGCTGTCGCTCGCGGTCCTGTCTGAGCAGTTGTGGGATGGCGCCGCTCGGCGCCACGCCCAGTTCCGCGGAGAGCAGCTCCTGATAGCCGCGGTAGCGGCGGTGTGCGTCGGCCACCTCGCCGACGAACAGGCACGACTGGACGGCGATGCGCCGGGGCGCCTCCCGCAGCGGGTCGGCCTGGGTCGCGGCGTCGGCCAGTTCGAGCACCGCGGCGTGCTGGCGGCGCTGGAGGAACCGCTCGGCGAGGCGCTCCAGGGTCCCGATGCGCTGGACCTTCCACTTCTCCTGGAACGGTACGAGCCAGTCGTCGTCCCAGTCGTTCAGCAGCGGGTGGCGCAGTACGCTCCACGCCTGCGGCAGCCGGTCCTCGCCGGCCGTCGTCATCGCCGCCCCGGCCGCACCGGTCTCCGCCGCGATCAGCCGCGCCGCCGCCCGGTAGTCCACCTCGACGTGATCGGCGAGGGCGACGGTGGTGTGCGAGACCCTCAACAGGCCCCCGTCCGTGGCTTGATTCAGCCGCCACAAGGTCTGGCGCAACCGGGCACCCGCCCGGTCCTGCGGGGCGTCGGGCCACAGTCGGGCGGCGAGTTCACCGCGCCGGAGCGGGCGGTCGCCGAGCACCAGGGCGGCGACGAGCCGTTGCTGGATGTCGCTGAGATCGGTGACCCGCTGGTCGGTGCGGCAGACGAAGCCTGGCAACAGCGATATGTGCACGATGCCTAAGCCGGTGGGGTTCATCGCACCTCTCGGGTCGTCCGACGGGCCGCCGGCCGCCGGGTGGGCGCTCCATTGATCCCGATTTCCACGTTCGCTTCACATGGGCTTCACAGCGGCTGTGGTATGAGCGTGAGGCACGGTCCGGAGGTCGTCAACACCCGCGTGCGGCGCGTTCCAGCCGTCCCGACGCGCTGTCGGAAGACGCTCGCCCGCGTTGCGTATGTCCCCTTCGTCGCTCCCGCACAACCCACATTCGTGGGGTTGTTTCAGGGGTCCGCCGCGACCAGTCTCGGTTGCGTCCCCGATCGAACGCGACAGCGAAAGGTGGAAGCATGACCTTCAACGCCCTGGAGTCCCTGCGTGCGGCCGGCGTCATCGGAGGCACGATGGCACCCGCCCTCGAAGAGTTCTACGCCAGCCTGACCCCCGAGGAGACCAAGGTCCTCATCTCGACGAAGACCCGCCTCGCGGCGATCCTGCCCGACGTGGTGGCGCACTCCCAGGACTGGACCTCCCCGGAGGCCACGAAGGAGGGCTTCGACGCCGCGATGCTCTGTGCCTGCGGCCTCTGGTCGGGATCGGGCCAGGCCGAGAACTGACCGTTCCACAGGCGGGGTCCGGCGGCCACTCGCGTCGGGCCGCGCCTGTGTCAGCCCAGAGAGGAGGCGGGATGCGCGGAAACCTGGTTCGGAACCTGTCGTTGTTCGAGGTACCCAACGACCTGACGTACTTCGTGCACGGTGAGGACCACCTCGTGGTCAACCCGGAGGTGGCCGCCCGGTGCGTCCTCTCCGGACGGGAGTTTCACGTCCTCGAAACCCTGGCGGCGGCCCGGGCCCGGGGGGAGCAGCCGGAGCTGGAGCAGGACGACGCGACGGAACGCGTCCTCGCCAAGCTCATCTTGAACTGGATCGTGTACTTCAACGGCAACAAGCCCAAGGTCAGGCTGGGCGAACCGCCCCTGGGCGTCGCGTACTACGCCATCACGGACGGCTGCAACCTCCGCTGTCCCTACTGCTACGCCTCCTCCGAGAAGTGCCTTCCGGGTGAGCTCGACACCGCCGAATCCCTGGACCTGGTCTCGCAGATCGCCGACTTCGGCGCCGGGACCATCATCTTCACCGGCGGCGAGCCGATGCTCCGCAAGGACCTGTTCCAGATCGTCGAGCACGCGAAGAGCAGCGGCCTGAAGGTCAACATCATCACCAACGCGACGATGATCCGCACCGAGGCGAAGGCCGAGCGGTTCGCCGAGCTCTTCGACGCGGTCACCGTGAGCCTCGACGGAGGGACGGCCGAGACCCACGACCGCACCCGCGGCAAAGGCGCGTTCGCCAAGACCCACCGGGCGATCCAGCTCCTCAACGAGGCCGGGGTGGCGCCGGCCATCAACCACATCGTCACCTCGGACAACGTCCACGAGCTGGAGGACTTCGCCTCGTTCCTCGACGGGATCGAGATCCACAGCGTCCGCCTGATGAACCACAACGACCTCGGCCGGGGCGTGGGCGACGACTACGACTTCGGCTGGCAGGACCACCTGAAGGTGCAGGAGCTCGTCTGGACCTCCCCGGTCGCCGGCAAACTCAAGCCGGACGGCCCGAGGCCCGTCACCGCGTGCTCGGTCAAGGGCAACTGCGGGATGGGCGGCAACGAGATCTACGTGAACTCCCTCGGTGACGTCTACCCGTGCAAACTCATCACGGGCAAGGGGGAGTTCGCCGGAAACATCAGGAAGCAGCGGCTGTCGGAGATCTTCGCCGGCCCGATCCTGACCTCGATGCGCAAGAGCACCGTGTACGGCGGGGAGTTCCACGCCGACTGCGAGAAGTGCTACATCAAGGCGAACTGCGGCGGCGGCTGCCGGGCCGCGCACATGTCGGAATCCGGGGACCTGCGGCGCAACAGCCGCCACCTGTGCCGGATCCTGCGGCACGGCGTCACCACCCAGCTGTGGCAGGAGACCGGTGTGACCCGCGCCGAACTCGCCCTGGGTGGCGAGGAGATGACGGTCCCGCGGCTGGTCGCCACCGGAGAGGTGCACGAGGCCCACGAGCAGTGGAAGACCTACGTCCGCCCGCCGGCGCCCGTGCCCGGGATCAAGGTGGGCGAACTGATTCCGATCATGCCGGTGAACAGGAGGCTGGGCGATGTCCCTGCACATCAGTGACGCGGTGATCTGGCAGGAGAGCGGGGACGGCATCTCGCTCTACCACAGCGAATCCGGCGACTTCCGCACCCTGAACGCGACGGCCGCCCAGATCTGGGCGCTCGTGGAGAGCGACGGGGACCGGGAGACCGTCATCAGGAACCTGTCCCTGCTCTTCGCCGGGCACAACCCCGTGATGACGGCCCGCATCCGTGCCGAAGTGGACGCCTTCATCAGCTCCATGATCGAAGCCGACCTCATCGAGGAGACGGAACCCGGAACGCAGGCCGCACGGAGCGAGCCGGCCGCGCGGTCATGACCAGGGCCGTCGTCCTCGGCGGGGGCTTCGCGGGCGTGCTGGTGGCCCAGGTGCTCTCCCGGCACGTCGACGAGGTCACCGTCGTCGAGGGCGGCCGGTACCCGGCCGGCCCGGGCGTCCGCCCGGGTCTGCCGCAGGCCTTCCACAGCCACGTGCTGGTGACCGCCGGCGCCCAGGCCCTGGACGCCCTGCTCCCCGGAACGCTGGACGAGCTCCTCGCCCGGGGAGCGCACCGCCGGGGCCTGCCGGACGGCGCGCTGATCCTGAGCGCGGACGGCTGGTTCCGCCGCCACGAGACCGGGGCCTTCATGGTCTCGTGCAGCCGCTGGCTGATGGACCACGTCATCCGGCAGCGGGCCCTGGCCGGCAGGGCGGTCACCGTACGGGAGCGCACCCGGGTCCTGGGGCTCGTCGGGGACGCGTCGCGCGTGACCGGTGTCCGGGTCACGTGCGAGGACGGATCCGGCCAGGGCGGCTCCGGCGGGGGCGGCTCCGTCGAGACCCTTCGCGCCGACCTCGTGGTGGACGCGACGGGCCGGCGCTCGCGGGCCGGGCGATGGCTGACCGCCCTCGGCGGACCCGGTGTGGAGGAGGAGGTGGTCGACCCGGGACTCGCGTACTCCACCAGGATCTACCGGGCGCCCCCCGGACTCGCCGCCGACCTCCCGGCGATCATGGTGCACCCGCGGCCTTCGAGCGGCCGTCCGGGGTACGGAGCCACGCTGTTCCCCATCGAGGACGGCCGGTGGATCTTCACCCTGACCGGCACCCGCGCCGCCAGACCGCCGGTGGACGAGGCGGGATTCGCGGACGGCGCCCGCTCGCTGCGCTCGCCGATCGTGGCCGAGCTGCTGGCGGCGGCCGAACCCCTGGGCGGCGTAAGGCCGTTCCGCGCCACCGCGAACCGCCGGAGGTACTTCGAGCGGCTGCCCCCGCCCGAGGGGTTCCTGGTCATCGGCGACGCGCTGACGGCGGTGAACCCGGTGTACTCGCACGGGATGTCCGTCGCGCTGCTCGGCGCCGTGCGGCTGGACCGGGAGCTGGCGGAGCGCGGCGCCCGGCCCTCGGTGCTGCCCGCGGTCCAGGCGGCGGTGGCGGAAGCGGCCGCCGAATCCTGGAGGATGGCCACCGAACAGGACCGGGTACGGGCCTTCGCGGAGGGTTCCGCATCAGCCCGGGGCCCCGCATCAGCCCAGGGCCCCGCATCCGCCTCCCCCGAGGGCCCCGGCTCCGCAGCCGGGCAGCGGATGCGGGCCCGGGTGTCCCAAGCAGTTCTCGGCAGCCCGGTGTTGATGACCAGGCTGTTCCGCGCCCAGACACTGGTCCCTTCCGGGGCGGCCCTCCCGAGGCCCTCCGCCGGCCGCTCCGCGCCCCCTCCCCTCGACACGGACGAGGCGGTCGCGCAGTTCCCCGGGCTCCGCGACTGGTGGTTCTCGGAGCGCGGCCCCCGCCAACCCACCCCGGGAAGGGAACCGTGACCACCGAAGCCGTACCGCTGATCCCGCACTCCGTCCTGTTCGGCAACCCGTCGTACCTCGTGCCCGAGATCTCGCCGGACGGGACCCGCCTCGTCTACCTGGCCCCGGACGACGGCGTGCTGAACGTATGGACGGCGCCCGTGGACCGGCCCGAGGACGCGCGGCCCGTCACGCACGACCGGGGCCGCGGCATCCGCACGTACGGCCTGTGCCACGACGACCGGACCCTCTTCTACCTGCGCGACCGGGACGGCGACGAGAGCTGGCGGATCCACCTCGTCGACCTGGTCACGGGCCGGGAGCGCTGCGCCACGCCCTTCGACGGCGTCCAGGCACGGGTGCTGGCGCACAACCGGTGGCATCCGACGACCCTGCTGATCGGGCTGAACAAGGACCGGCCGGGGCTGCACGACGTCTACGCCCTCGATCTGGAGACGGACCGGCTCACCAAGGTCGCGGAGAACCCGGGGTACGTGAGCTGGATCATCGACACCGACCTGCGGGTGCGCGGCGGCACGGTGATGAAGCCCGACGGCGGCCTGTCCGTGTTCCTCGACCCGCCGGAGGGCCCGCAAGCTCCGGGCGGCCCGGACGGCGCCCCGCCCTGGCTCGACGTGCCGTACGAGGACGCCGTCGGGACGCGCGTCGTCGGCTTCTCGCGCGACGGCGCCACCTGCCACCTCCTGTCCTCCATCGGGGCCAACGCCGGCCGCCTGTTCGCCGTCGACCTCGCGACCGGGCGGCGCAGGCTGCTCGCGGAGGACCCGGTGTACGACGTCAAGCAGGTCGAGTTCGACCCCGAGACCCGCCGGCCCCAAGCCGTGCTGTTCGCGAAGGACCGCGACGAACGGGTCTTCCTCGACGAGGAGTTCGGCAAGGACCTCGGGCGGATCCGCGGCGAGCTCGCGCTCCTGTCGGTCGACGGGGAGGTCTACGTGGACCGCACCGACCGCGCCGACCGGCTGTGGACGGTCTCCGTGGTGACCGGAGCCGGTCCCGTCCTCTACTACGTCTACGACCGGCCGGCCGGTACGCTCCGCTACCTCTTCAGCCACCAGCGGGAGCTTGAGGCGTACACGCTGGCCAGGATGGAACCCTTCGCCTTCGCCGCGCGCGACGGGGTCACCGTCCACGGCTACGTCACCTGGCCGCCCGGCGCCGAACGCGCGGGCCTGCCCGCGGTGGTGAACGTACACGGCGGGCCCTGGGCCCGGCACACCTTCGCGTTCGACGAAGAGGCGCAGCTCCTGGCCAATCGCGGCTACGCCTGCATCCAGGTCAACTTCCGCGGTTCGACGGGCTACGGCAAGCGGTTCCGCAACCTGGGCGCGAAGCAATGGGGCGCCGCGATGCAGACCGACCTGCTCGACGCGGTCGCCCACCTCGTCGAGGGCGGCGGGATCGACCCCGCACGCATCGCGATCATGGGCTGTTCGTACGGGGGTTACGCGGCGCTGGTCGGCGCGGCGTTCACCCCGGAGATGTTCGCGTGCGCGATCGACCTCTGCGGTCCGTCGAACCTGCTGACGCTGCTGGCGGCCGGGGCTCCCTACCGCACCGCGCTGCGCGCGTTCATGCACGCCCAGGTGGGGGACCCGGAGACGGACCGCGCGATGCTGTGGGAACGCTCTCCGCTGTCGCGGGTCGACGCGATCCGCATCCCCGTCCTGGTCGTCCAGGGGGCCAACGACGTCCGCGTGCCGCAGGCGGAGGCCGAGCAGATCGTCGCGGCACTCGCGGCCAAGGAACTCCCGCACGAGTACCTGCTGTTCCCGGACGAGGGGCACGGACTGGCCCGGCCCGCCAACCGGCAGGTCTACTACGCCGCGGTCGAGCGGTTCCTCGCGGAGCACCTGGGCTGAATCCGCCTCAGGCCAGTGCCGCCCGCACCAGGTTCGGCAGGTGCAGGCGGGTCTCCGCCTCCTCGTGCGCGGCCCGGACGAACCCGCCTCCCGTCAGCGCGCCCAGTCCGTCCACCACCCGGGTCAGCGGCCGGTCCAGGACCGCGGCGGCCTCGCAGACGGTCAACGCCTCCTCGAAACCGGCCAGTTCGCCGAGGAGGGTGCGGGGTGCGGGGGCCAGTCGCTCGACGCCGGTCCGGATCGGACAGCCGATCGTCGCGGGGGCACCGGCGGTCCGGGTGGCGGCCGGGAGTTCGAGCAGCTGGTCGGCGGGCAGGTCCGCGAGCCGGTGCAGGCTCAGTACCCCGCACCCCGCGGCGGCCGCTTCCAGCGCGGCCGGCAGGCCGTCCAGGGCCCGGCACAGCCGGACCGCGGCCCCCGCGTCCGCCCGGCCGAGCAGGAATCCCGGCCGGACCTCCGAGAGCCGCTCCACGAACAGCCCCACCGACGGCACGGCGGCCAGGGCGTCCAGGGAGCCGGCCGCCTCCCAGTCCGGCCCCGGGACGGGCAGCGGGGCGAGCACCGTCCCCTGGATGCCGGCCACGTTCCACGGTGCGCGGGACGTACTGATCACCCGGATGCCCGGACAGTACGCCAGCAGCTCCTCCACGCCGACCGGATCCCGGGTGTCGGCGACCCCGTCGAGCACGACCAGCACCTCGTGCCGGCCGATGAGCCGGCAGACGGCGGACACGTCCTGCGCACCCGATTCGACGAGCAGGCGCAAGGACCGCAGCAAGGGCCCGAAGGCCGTGCCGAGACCGTCGGGGGCCGCCGTCCCGGAGCCGATCCACAACACGGGCCAGCCGCGCCGGGAGCTCAGCCGGGCCGCCGTCTCCGCGGCCACCCGCGACTTCCCCACGCCCGCCAGCCCCGAGAGGGAGATCATCCGGCGGTGGTCCGACTCCAGGGCGCCCACCATCGCCCGGACCTCGACGTCCCGCCCGATGAGGGCGTTGACGGACCTGGGCACCGCCAGGCAGGGATCGGCCCCGGCCGGAGCCGGACCCCCGCTGCCCCGGCCCGCGCCGACGAAGAGCTCCCGTGCCAGGCCCTCCAGCCCCAGGGCGTCGGCGAGCAGCCGCACGGTCTGCGTCCGCGCGTTCACCCGGCCCGACTCCAGGGCCCGGATCGTCCGCGGACTGATCGTCGACAGGTCGGCCAGCGTCCGCTGGGTGAGCCCGGCCTGCACGCGCCGGGAGCGGAGCAGGTCGGGAAACGGGGGAGGCTGGGCCTCGGCACGGTGGACCATGGGCCAGAGGTTAGGAGGGGCCCGTTCCGAAGGCGTCTCGGCGGCGTCCCCGGCACGTCTGCGCTCCGTCTCCGTCGGCCGTCAGACCACCTTCGAACCGGGGTGCGAACTCCGGTCCAACAGATCCAGCGAGAGGGTCAGCAGCGAGACGGCCAAGGGGTCGGACGCGTCCACGACCGCGTGCCGGGACAGCCGGGCCAGCAGCTCTCCCAGGCGCGGCGCCGCGTCCGCGGCCTGCTCGCTGCGGCGCAGCAGCGCGAGGCTCAGGGCGGCCTGCTGGGCGAGCAGCCCCAGCAGCTCGATGTCGTCGAGTTCCCGGCCCGGGGCGTCCGCGTCGTGGACGTGGCGGTCCAGTACCTCGATCACGCCGATGCACTCCCCGTCCGCGATGAGCGGGGCAGCCATGATGCTCGCGGGAACGTACCCGGTGGAGGCCGCGGCGTCGCGGGCGAACCGGTCGGTCGCGCCGACGTCGTCCGTGATCAGCGGCTGCCCGCTGGCCGCCACCCAGCCGGCGATGCCGGTGCCGGGCTCGAACCGCCTCCCGACCAGGCCCTGTTCGCCCTCGCCGGCCACCGCCGCGAAGATCAGCTCACCGGTGTCGGGGCTCACCATGAACACCGAGGACGCGGCGGCCCCGTAGATGTAGCGGGCCACCGTGACGACAGACTGCAGGAGCTGACGTTCGGTGGCCATCAGATCGTGCGGCCAGGGTTTCATTCTTCTCCGCCCTCTTCTCCTCGGACCGAAACGTTCGCCGCGCAGTGGTACAGGACGCTCTTGAGCTGGAACGGCGTGAGCCACGGGTGCTTGCTCAGCACGAGGGCGGCGATCCCGGCCATGTGCGGCGCCGCGAAGCTGTTGCCGGTGTTGCGGACCGTGCCGCCGCCCAGGCTCGCCACCGGTACGCGCACCCCCCGGGCCCGGAACTCGACCGGGGGAGCGGCGTTGTAGTAGAAGCGCATGCCGTCCGGCTCGGCATGGCTGGCCACGGAGATCACCGAGGCGAAGTTCCACGGGAAGCTCTCGATGGGCAGATTGTGCGCGGCCGCCACGACCGCGGTGCGCCGGAAGTAGGCCCGGTCGCACAACTCGCCCAGCCGGTCCCGGAATTCGACCCTGGTCGTCGACAGGCTCATGCTGATGACGTCGAAGCCCTCCTCGATCGCGAAGGCGAGCCCGGCGATCAGCGCGGAGGCGCTGCCGGCCCGCCCGTCGCCGAGCACCTTCAGCGAACTGAGCGACACCCGGGGTGCGAGGGAGCGGATGATCCCCGCACAGGCGGTCCCGTGCCCGGCGCTGTCGAGCGGCTCGCACTCCTCCACCCGCGGAGCCCGGCCCTCGGCGCTCACCACCTGCCAGGCCCGCTCGACCGTGCCCACCAGCGGATGCCCGGACTGGACACCGCTGTCGAGCACGCAGACCCGTACGCCCTCGCCGTCGGCGCCCTCCCAGGCCCAGCGGGGGCCGATCCCCTCGAACAGCGCCGTCGGCAGCGGCTCGCCGGGGTCCCCGCCGGCCGGCATGCTCCACGCGGGCATCCCCGACGCGTGCGGCCGCCGCTCGCGCCGCCAGGGCGCGCCGCTCACATCCATGCGCGCACCGCCTCCAGCGGTTTCACCGCGCCGACGGCCGCGTAGCTCTCGGCGGCCAGCCCGGCCATCGTGCGGGCCCCGGCCCCCTCGCCCAGGCACCGGTGCGCCCGGGCCAGGTCGAAGCAGACCTCGCCCCGCAGGCACGGGTCGTCGAGGTTCCGGAGCAGCCGCAGCACCTCGGCGCGCATCGGCTCGGCGCGGCCCTGCGCCGCGGCCCCCAGCACGGCGGCCGACAGGCACAGGATCCGCCCCCGGACGTCCATCTCCTCGCGCCGCGCGAGCAGGTCCGCGATCCGGCGGGCCGCCTCGTCCGTCCGGTCCCGGCGGGCGCACTCGCGGGCCGCCTGCACCCGCATGGTCAGCGCGACCGGTACGTAACCGGCCTGTTCGAGCGCGTCCGCCGCGCGGCCGAAGCGCCGCTCCGCCTCCGCGTGCTCACCGTCCAGCGACGCGGCCAGCGCGGCCACCTGGTCCACCAGGACCCGCCCCAGGGTCAGCCGGAGCTGCACGACGACGGACTCCGCCTCGGTCAGCGCCGAACGCGCACCGCTGCGGTCCCCGGTCAGCGCCAGGCAGCGCGCGCGGGCGGCCAGCGCGGGCAGGGCCAGGAACCGGTCGGCGGCGAACCGCTCCAGCAACTCCGCGCATCCCGCGAGCTTCTGCGCCATCGGACTCGGCGACCACTGCCGGATCTCGCACAGCGCCACCAGCAGCCGGTCCTCCTCGTACGCGTCACCGACGCCGCGGGCATGCCCGAGCGCGGCGCAGGCCGCCTCCTCGGCCGCCCCGAACCTGCCGCCGTCCAAATGGATCAGCATCAGCAGCTGCTCGAACCGGCACCGGGCGGACCGGTCGGGCTCCTCGCCGTCGAGCACGGACCGCAGCTCCTCCACGTCGGCCTCCGCGACCTTGCCGAGCCGGGCGGCCAGCAGGTGCCGCTGTACCCGTACCAGGGCCGGAGGCGACGCGGCGCGCCACGGGCCCTCCTCCACCACCTCCAGCGCACCCCGGGTGTCCCCGGACAGCATGAGGGCGTCGCTCAGCCGGACGGCCGCGACCGACCGGCACCGGTCCGGACCGCCCCGCGCCAGCACGAGCGCCCTCCCGAGCAGTCCGATCGCCGTCGGCACGTCACGCTGCCGCAAGGCCACGGTGCCCTCGCCGAGCAGGGCCCCGGCCGCCTGCCGCGCCAGCTCCGGCAGCTGCGCATCGTCCGGGCGCAGCCCTCCGAGGAGCCGGGCGGCGGCTTCGAGGTGGAAGCCGGGACTGAAACCGTGCTCGGCCAGCCGCCGGTGCCAGATGACGCGCTGCTCCTTCTCCAGCCTGCCGTACGCCACTTCGTGCACCGGCTGCTGGACGAAGCGGTAGCCCCCCGCTTCCTCCGTGGCCCGGAACAGCCGCCGGCCGGCGAGCTCCGCGACCGCCGTCTCCGGGGCCGGCTCGCCCAGCAGCGCGAGCTGCTCCAGGGTGAACGAGGGACCGATCACCGAGGCCGCGCCCAGCAGCCGCCGGCCCGGCGCGGGCAGCCGGTCGATCATCGCCCCCACCATGGCCGTGATGCTCGGCGGGACCTCGTCGACGGTCCGGCCGTTCCTCAGCCAGTCCATCATCAGCCGGATGTACAGCGGGTTGCCCGCGCTGTAGAGGGCGACCCGGTCGACCTGTCCGGCCAGGTCGAGCCCGTGCAGTTCCACCTCGTCGCCGCTCGCCCGCCCGGCCAGCGAGAACGCCAGCCGCGCACTGTCGGCCGGGACCAGCGCCCCGACCTCGATCACGTCGGCCTCCTGCGACGCGCCCGGTACCTCCGGCTCCGGTCTGGACACGCAGACCATCAGGAGCGGGAGGTCCCGCAGGCCGTCCAGCAGCTCGCCGATGAGCCGCAGGAGCGACTGCCCGGCCCACGCGAGGTTGTCCCACACCACGACGAGCGGGTCGCTGGCCGCGGCGGTGAGGAGCTCCCGGGTCGCCCAGGACACCTCCTCCACGCCCGGGCCGGGGACGGCGCCGTCCCGCCGGGGGAGCGAGGCGTCCCGCAGCGCCGCCAGCACTCCGGCGATCCGCCCGTCCGCCCGCAGCAACTCCGCGCAGGACGGCGACCGCCGGGTCAGCGCGTCCAGCATTTCGACGAGCGCCCCGTAGTTCCCGGCCGTTCCGTACGACTGGCAGCTGCCGAACACGGCGACGGGCCTCGCCCCGGCCGCGACGAGATCGTCCACGGCCTCCCGGACGAGGCGGGTCTTGCCGATACCGGGCGGTCCGAGCACCGTCACCAGTTCCGCGCGCCGCTCCCGGGCCACCCGGTGGTAGATCCGGCGCAGCCGGTGGCGTTCGGCGGCGCGGTCCACCATGAGGGAGTCCTCGCCGGCCCCGCCGTCCGCCGCCTCACCGGTGACCAGCAGCACGGGCACCGGCTCGGCCTTGCCCTTCAGTGCCACCGGGGGCACCGGCACCATCGTGTAGTGCGGACGGGCCAGGTGCGCCACGGTCTCGTTCACGACGATCTCCCCGGCGACCGCCAGCGACTGGAGCCGTGCGGCGAGGTTGACCACGTCGCCGACGACCCGGATGCCGGCCCGGGCCGAACGCGTCACCAGCGCCTCACCGGCCGCGATCCCGCAGTGGACCTCGACCGGCGCGGCGTCGCTGGCGGGCGTGCGCAGGTCGCGGACCTCGGCACGGATCCGCATCGCCGTGCGCAGCGCCCGCGGAGCGTCGTCCTCCTGGGAGGTGTCGGCTCCGAAGACCGCCATGACGGCGTCGCCGATGAACTTCTCCACGACCCCGCCGTGTTCCTCCACCGCGGCCGAGCAGATCTCGTAGTACTCGTCGAGCAGCCGCTGCAGCGGCTCGGGGTCCACGCGCTCGGCGAGCCGGGTCCACCCGACCAGATCGAGGAAGAGAACGACCACCAGTCTGCGGCTCATGCGCGCTCAGAGCAGCTTCAGGTCGTGCGCCCACACCTCGGCATCCGCACCGGAATCCGCCTCGACCAGCCGCAGCTGCACCGATACGACGACCGACGTCTCCTCCTCGGTCAGGCCCGCCAGCACCTCGCGCTGCGCGGTGCTCAACTGGTCGACCGGAAGCCCGGCCTCGCGCAGAGCGGTCAGAGGGTCGAACACGTCACCCACCCCTTTCACGGGGCCGCACGGCGGCGGCCAGACATCGATCGGCAGGAGCCGGTGGACGTAGCAGTAGGCCACCAGCTCAGCCCTGTTCCTGCAGTTGAACCGGTCGAGCAGGACACTGATCTCCTCGCCCACCGTGTGCCTGCTCAGGCGCAGCGCACGGGCCACGCGGTCGGTCGTATGCCCCCGCGCCACCAGGGCCACCAGCACCAGGCCCCGGCCGGAGATCTCGGCACCCCGTATCGCCGTCACCGGCGAGAGCTCCACGACGCTCTCCTCACGACGCACTCCTCACGACGCTCTCCCTCAGGACGTACTGCGGACGAACAACTCGCGGACCATGACGGCGGCCATGAAAGAGACGCCGTGCCAGCGCGCCTTTCGTTCGAACCAGAGCCAGTCCCCGTCCGGGTTGGCCTCCAGGAACACCGCCTCCCCGGTGTCGGACACGAGCAGGTCGAACGCCCCGTAGCGCAGGTTCCAGGCGGTGCACAGCGTGCGCACCGCCTCCGCCGCGGGGGACGGGCAGTCGACGCGCGTCACGGTGACGCCGGCGGGATCCGTCATCGGGCCGGCCGGACCGGGCTTGCGGACCTCGAAGGCGCAGATCCCGCCGTCGAGGTGGTAGACGCGCAGCTCGCGCGCGTGCGGCACGTACTCCTGGACCACGACCGGGCGCTCTCCCGCGCCGCCCGGGGCCGGTCCGGTGGCCTGTTCCACCGCCTCCAGGCCCACGACCGAGGGCAGGACGGCCTGCCAGTTGCGCCGGTCCGGCTCGAACAGCCGGAAGTCCGGAGTCTTGACCACGAGGGTCGGCGCCCCCACCTCGCGCGCCCCTGCCGGCACGTCCGTGGTGATGACCGTACGGGGCGTGCGCACGCCCAGCCGGCTCGCCTGCGCCAGCTGGCCCGGCCCGACGACCGTGCCACCGGGCAGCGCGGCGTCCGCCGTGGCCGCCACCTGCCGGAGGAACCCGGACCAGGACTCGGCCCGCAGCGGATTCACCGAACCGGCGGGCTTCGCCTGCGCCATCAGCGCACAGGCCGAACCGTGCCGCACCCACACCACGGCCGGTCTGACCCGGCGCCCGGAGACGTCCAGCAGACCGGTGTCCACGTCCAGAGCCAGGGGCGTCGACATGAGTTCTTCCTGCCGGATCAGTATCGCCGGAGTTTCCAGCGGACCCGTCAAAGCATCTCGTACGACCTCCAATTCACGGCCGCCCGCGCAATTCACCAGAACCACAACGGATTGGCCGTCACGGTCTTCCGCCAGTCCTGAACGGCTCATGCAGCAAATGCTAGCCAACGGGGTCGGCGCGGGAGGCGGCAGAACGGAGGCAGCTTCAAGGCAACTTGGGCAGCGGCCGCTTCCCCGGCCTCCGGCGGGCGTAACGTCCAGCCGCAGCAACTCGACCGGCCAATCCAAGAGAAACCTCGATCACATTCTGGAGGGCGGACCGTGGCGAATGGTGTGGTGAACGCCGAGGAACTGACCAAGCGATATCGCGGGAAAGAAACGCCGGCCGTCGACCGAATTTCGTTCGACATCGCCAAAGGCGAGACCATCGGGCTGCTGGGACCCAACGGTGCCGGAAAGACCACCCTGATGAAGATGATCTGCGGCGTCACCCCGCCCACCACCGGGCGGATCCGGGTGTTCGGCGTGGATCCGGCCCGCGACCCGGTCGCCGCCAAGACCGGCATCGGCGCGATGCACCAGTCCGCCCCCTACGACGAGATGCTCTCGGCCCTGGACAACCTGCTGATCGCCACCCGCTTCAAGGGCCTGTCCTGGCACACCACCCGCCCCTGGGCGATGGAGGTGGCCGAGTACCTCGGCCTGGCCGACCACCTGTCCCGGCTCGTCTTCCAGCTCTCCGGCGGACAGCGTCAGCGGCTGCAGCTCGTGCGGGCCCTGCTGACCATCCCCGAACTCCTCATCCTCGACGAGCCCTCCGCCGGGCTGGACGTGGCCGGCCGGCACCAGATCGAGCGCTTCGTCCGGTGGCTGCGCGAGGAGTACGGCATGACCGTGATCTGGACCAGCCACATCATCCAGGAACTGGAGCGCAACGCCCAGCGGGTCCTGGTCGTCAACCAGGGCCGGGTGGTCCGCTTCGCCCAGCCGAGCGAGCTCGTCGAGGAGTTCGGCGGAGCGCACCTGCTGGTCAGCGTCGACGACGCGGTCGGGGCCAAGGTCGTCAAGGAGTGGGCGGGCACGGCCGGACTGGCCGCGACGGTCCAGGACACCGAGGTGCGCATCGAGAACGCGCAGGTCCGGGACGTGCTGCCGCAACTGTCCCGGCACTGCCACGACTCCGGGGTCGCGATCTCCGGAATCTCCACCGTCACCGACTCGCTGGAGAAGGTCTTCCTGCGCATGACCGGGAACGAGGGCTGACACCATGGCCGACCTGGGATTCAAGACCACCGCACCGGTCGCGTCGGGCAAGCCGGCCGACTTCACCGCCGTGTTCTACCGCGAGTACGCGCTCCTCGCCCGCAACAGGGTCAACCTCATCCTCGGCCTGACCCCGATGCTCGTATACCTGCTCCTGGTGAACACCTCGCTGGGCAACGTCGTCGGGAACATCACCTACCGCGGCGAAACCCTCCCCTTCGCCGTCTTCCTCCTCCCCATGGTGCTGTCCATGTCGGTGGTCAGCGCCTCCGGGACGACGGGCATGGCCATGTTCCAGGAGGAGATGAGCGGGGTCTCCACCCAGCTCTGGAGCTGGCCGCTGCGCCGGTCGCGCTTCCTCGCCGGCAAGCTGCTGGCCGGAGTCTCGCTCGTACTGGCCCAGAGCCTGCTGGCCCTGGCCGTCGCCGCGATCATCTTCGACTACCCGTTCCACGCGTCCCACTGGATCTGGTTGCTGCTGGCGCTGGTGCTCTCGTCGGTGGCGTTCAACGGGCTGTACCTCGCGGCGGCCGTCCTCATCAGCGACTACCGCACCTTCATGGTGCTCACCAGCGTGTCGGTGCCCGTCCTCGTCTTCGCCGCACCGTCGCTGTCCACCTCCCAGCAGCTCCCGACCGTGCTGCGGTGGATCTCCACCGTGAACCCGGTGTCGTACGCCGTCACCGGGATGCGCGACGCCGCGATCTTCGGCCTGGGCAAGGCCTGGCCCTCCCTGGCGGTGCTCGCCGTCGTCGCGCTCGTCGCCAACTTCGTCGCCGGCCGGGCGCTGTTGCGGCGCACCCGGAACCTCTGACCCGCAGGAGCTCCCCACCGTGCAGACCGACGACACCGTGCAGTCCGACGACACCGTGCAGACGGGCGACACCGTACAGACGGACGATGCGCCCCTGGCCTGGCTCGCCACGCCGCACGACCGCTCCGTGCACCGCCTCCCGGGCACCGACCGGGCCCAACCACCCAAGGCGACCTGGGAGATGGCGACCCGGGCAGCCGCCAAGGTGGGCGTCACCCGGGTCGCCGACATCACCCGGCTCGACTCCATCGGCATCCCGACCTTCCAGGCGATCCGGCCGCTCTCCAGAACGCTCGCCGTTTCGCAGGGCAAGGGGATGACACCCGAACTGGCCAGGCTCTCGGCGGTGATGGAATCGGTCGAGACCTGGCACGTGGAGCAGCCGTCCCTGCCCGCGCTGACCGCCACGCCCCGCAAGCTCCATGCACAACTGGGCTACGAGGTCGGCGCATTGGCGCCCTCCGCCCCGAGCCTGCTGCACGACGGCCTGCCGCTGGACTGGGTGGCGGCCCGATCCCTGGTCGACGGAGCGCGCACCCTCGTCCCCGTCAACGTGGTCCGGCTGACGCTGGAGGAGCACACCGACTGGAACCCGCCGGTGTTCTTCGAGTCGACGAACGGCCTGGCCAGCGGGAACACCCGCATCGAAGCCGCTCTGCACGCCCTCTGCGAGGTCATCGAACGCGACGCGATGACGGCCGCGGTCACCGGGGGCGGGGAGATGGGCGTACGCGTCGACCCGCGCTCCCTCGGGTCGCCGGTGGCCGACGAGCTGTGCACGCTGATCGAACGGGCCGACGTCACCCTGGAGGTCCGCCTCGTTCCGTCGCCCACCGGCCTGCCGTGCTTCCTGTCCTGGGTGGCGAGCGAGGAGTACCCGGCGCCGATGTTCGGCTTCGGCTGCCACCTCAGCCCGGAGATCGCCCTCACCCGCGCCGTCTCCGAGGCGGCGCAGGCCAGGCTCGCGTACATCTCGGGGGCCCGGGACGACCTCCGGGACGACTTCGGTCACGCGGACGCCGGCCGGCTGCGGAGCGCGCGGTCCGGCCCGGCGGCCGCCGACATCAAGGGCCTCGTGGAGGATCCCGTCCCGCACGACAGTCTGGCCGGGGCCCTCGCGCACGTGGTGCGCAGGGCGGCCGCCGCCTTCTCCCATCCGCCCCTCCTCGTCGACCTGACGCGCGAGGAGATCGGGGTCCCGGTCGTCAAGGTCGTGGCTCCGGGGAGCCGCGTATGCCCGGAGGTGCTGTAGTGAGCGGGTCCAGGGTGATCGTCTACGCGGGGCCGACCCTCTCGGCCGCCGACGTCCACGCGGTGCTCCCGGAGGCGGAGGTGCGCCCGCCCGCGGGCCGGGGCGACCTCCTCGCCGACCGGTGGCACCCGGGCGACGTGGTCGTGGTCGTCGACGGCTACTTCCGGGAGCGCCGCTCCGTCGGCCACAAGGAGATCCTCCACGTGCTCACCGAGGGCGCGGAGGTGATCGGCACCGCGAGCATGGGCGCGCTGCGGGCCGCGGAACTCGCCCCGTGCGGTATGCGGGGCCTCGGCACCGTCTTCACCATGTACGCCTCCGGGGAGATCGACGGGGACGACGAGGTGGGGGTCCTGCACGGCCCGGCCGAGATGGGGTACCCGGCGCAGACCGTGGCCCTGGTGAACCTCCGCTACGGCTGCAAGGAAGGGACCGAGACCGAGCTGATCGCGGCCGACGCCGGACGGCGGATCGTGGCGGCGGCCGCGGCGCTGCCCTTCACCCACCGCGGCTGGAAGGACATCGAGCGGGAGCTGGGCGAGGAGGACCACGAGTCCCTGGGGACGCTGGAGGAGATGATCGCCTCGGGCGTCTGGGACCTCAAACGGCTCGACGCGATGGCGGCGCTGCGCGCGATCGCGAGCCGGGGCGCGGTGACCCCGGGTCCGATCGCGCCCGAGGTGCCCTTCACCGGCATCAGCCGGACCCGGTCCCTGGTCCGCCGGACCCGCCGGGAGCACGCCCCCGGCCGGTGGATGTCGGACCTCGACGTACTGGACGCCGCCCGGCTGTTCGACGAGGGCTACCCGGCGCTGCACGAGGACGTGCTGACCGGTCTGCTGGAGGAGCTCGCCGCCGCCCGGGGCATGACGCTCGAAGCATACGCACGGGCCAGGCTCGGGCTCGACGGCCGGTCGCGGATGCCGGACTCCCTCGCCCGCTGGTTCACGGAAGAGGAGCGGGACGGGCTCCCCGTCGCCGACCGGATCCGGCTCCTGATGGTGCGGGTGTGGCCCGTATGGCAGTCGGTGGACTGGCGGCCGGCGGTCCTCGCGCGCCTGCGGGAATCCGAGCACTGGGAGGAGTGGTGCGCGCTCGTCGTCCGGGCCGACGAGGCCGCGGAGGCGGCCGGGCCCAGGCTGGTGGTTCCGCCGCCGCCGATGTGCGCGAAGCTCTTCCTGCGCCACTGGCAGGGGCGCGGCACCTCACCGGACGTCGAGATGGCCCGCCGGGGGTTCTCCGGCCCCGACGGACTGGGCGGCGCGGTCCCGAGGTTCTTCGCCCTCGACGTCCTGCGCGGCCGCGAACGCCGCAACGCCGGGGTCCGCTGACGGCGGGCGGTCCGGGGCGGCGAGGCGAGGCGCCTAGGATGGGAACATGCGTACGAACGAAGGGGAGGCGCGGCCCGCTCCGAGCCCCGGGCTGACCGGGGCGGAGCTGGCCCGCTGGTACTGGACGCTGGCCGAACTCACCGCGCTGGCGCGCCGGATGGGCCTTCCCGTCGGAGGCGGGAAGGCGGCGGTCACGGCGCGGATCGCCGCCGCGCTGGACGGTCTTCCGGTCCCGGCGCCCTCCCCGGCGCCCTCCCCGGCCCCGGCCGGCTCCCGGCCCGCCCGCGGTACGGGCCGGCAGCTGGCCGCGCCCGTGGACGGTGCCGACGTGATCCCGCCGGGGCAGCGGTGCAGCCAGGTGCTGCGGGAGTACTTCGTCCGGGAGATCGGGCCCGGCTTCCACTTCGACGCCTTCATGCGGGACTACGTCGCCCAGGGCGCGGGACGCACCCTCGCCGAGGCGGTCGCCCACTGGCACGCCACCCGGGCGCGGGCGGCCGAACCCCAGGAGATCGGGGTGCAGTTCGAGCTGAACCGGTTCCTCCGCGACTGGCACGCCCGCCACCCCGAGGGCACCCGCCCGCAGGCCCTGGCCGCCTGGCGGGACCACCGTTCCCGACCGCGGGAGGCGCCCGTCAGCCCCGGGCCGCGGTGAGCTCCGGCTCCGCGGGCTCCGGCAGCCGCCGGGCCAGGGCCCAGGCCAGCAGCGGGAGCACGGCCAGCGGGAGCAGGGCCGTCCGCAGGGAGGCCGCGTCGGCCGCCGCGCCGATCAGGGGGCTCGCGAGACCGCCCACGCTGACGGTCAGGCCCAGGGTGACCCCGCTCGCCGTGCCCATGCGGGTCGGCAGGTAGTCCTGGCCCAGGGTGACCTGGAGGGAGAACGGCACGTACAGCGCGGTGGCGGCCAGCGCCGAGCAGACGTACACCAGCGGCAGCGGCAGGAAGAGGATGCCCGCGACGGCCGGCACCACGGCCGCGTAGGCACGGTGGACCGTGGTGACGCGGCCCCAGCGGGCGGCCAGCCGGCCGCCGAGGAGCGTACCGCCGGCGCTCCCGGCGAAGAGGGCGAACAGGGCGACGGCGCCGGCGGTTTCGCCGCCGCCGCGCTCGCGGACGTACAGCGCGACGAAGGTGCTCAGGCCGGTGAAGACGACCGAGCGCACGACGACCACCAGGGAGAGCCGCAGGAAGGACCGCCAGTCGTCCCGCGGCCGCCGGGAGGCCGCCGGAGCCGGACCTGCGGCCGCCCGCTCGGCCGCCGAACGCTGCGCCGACGGGGGCCAGTTGAGGAACACGCCCAGCGCCGCCGGGGCGGCCAGCAGCCACCACCCCGCCGGCCCCGGCAGCGCCAGCGCGCCGACGACCAGCAACGGGGCGCACGCGAAGCCGATGTTCCCGCCGAGCGCGAACCAGCTCATCGCGCCGTGCCCGGGGCCTCCCACCGTACGGACCAGACGGGCCGCCGCCGGGTGGTAGGCGGCGACGCCCAGCCCGGACAGGGCGACGGCGGCGAGGGTGGCCGCGTATCCCGCGTCGAGCCCGACCAGTGCCACGCCCAGCCCCGCGGCGGCCGTGGCCAGCGGGATGAGCCAGGGCATCGGCCACCGGTCGGTGAGCGCCCCGAACAGCGGCTGGACCACGGAGGAGAGCAGCGAGGCGGCCAGCACGATGCCGGAGGCGGCTGCGTAGCCGTACGCGCGCTCGGAGACGAGGAAGGGCACGAGCGCGGCGACGGCGCCCTGGTAGACGTCCACGCAGGAGTGACCCGCGGAGAAGGCGGCCGTACGGAGCCGGGCCGGGCCGGGCGCGGACGTGGCGGCGGAGGCGTAGGCAGGGGTAGGGGCAAGGGAGGGGGACTGCGCAGGCGACTGGGTGTGGGCTTGGGCTTGGGTCTTGGGCGGTCTCGAGGAGGTCACCGGTCGAGGATCGCGCTCGCCGGGGGCGTCCCGCTTCCGATAAATTGCCGGGTGATGCAGAAAATCCGCCACACCCCGCGCGCAGCGACGAGCATCCGCGAGCTCGACACGCACCACGGCATCGATCCGCACCGCCACGACGACCACCAGATCTGTTACGCCGGTTCCGGGGTGCTGTCCGTGACCACCGATGCCGGCACCTGGGTGGCGCCCACCACCCGCGCCCTGTGGATCCCCGCCGGGACCGTGCACGAGCACCGGGCCTTCGGCCGCGTCGACCTGCACTGCGTGGGCCTGCCCACGCACCTCAACCCGCTCTCGCTCTCCGCCCCGGCCGTGCTCGCCGTCGGCCCCCTGCTGCGCGAGCTGATCCTGGCCTACACCCGGGCCCCGCAGGACGGCAGCGCCGAGCGGCGCCGCATGCTGGCCGTGCTGCTCGACCAGCTGCGGGCCTCGCCGCTCCAGCCGCTGCACCTGCCCGCTCCCTCCGATCCCCGGCTGGCCGCGGTGTGCGCGCTGCTGTACGCCGATCCCGCCGATGCGCGCGGACTGGCGGAACTCTCCGTACAGGCCGGGGCCGGGGCGGGGGAGCGGACCCTGAGCCGGCTGTTCCGCGCCGAGCTGGGCATGACCTTCCCCCAGTGGCGGACCCAGCTGCGGCTGCACCACGCGCTGCGGCTGCTGGCCGTGGACACCCCCGTGACCGCGGTCGCGCACCGCTGCGGCTGGTCCTCGGCGAGCGCGTTCATCGACGTGTTCCGGCGCGCCTTCGGGCACACCCCGGGCGCGCACGCCAAGGAGGGCTGACCGGCTCGTCTGGCCGTCCGCGCCGCACCGGGTCAGCATGGAGGCAGGGATCCGGTTCGGGGCAGGGCGATCGGGAGGAACCCATGGCGCACACCCCGAAGACCGACGTACTGATCGTGGGCGCCGGTCCGGTCGGCCTCAGCGCGGCGGGGGAACTGCGCCGGCACGGCGTGAGCTGCCGCCTCGTCGACCGGTTGCCGGCCCGGCTGCCGTACGCGAAGGCGGTCGGCATCCAGCCGCGCACGCTGGAGATCTGGGACCGGATGGGCCTGGCCCGCACCGTCGTCGAGGCCGCCGTGCCCCTGCGCGGTCAGCTGATCTACGTCAACGGCACCGAACAGGCCCGGATCGAGCTCATGCTGCCCCCCGAAGTGCCCTACCGGTTCGCCGCGTTGCCGCAGTACGAGACCGAGCGGATCCTCGAGGAGCACCTCGCGGCGCTGGGTACCGTCATCGAACGCGGCACCGAACTGCTGTCGTTCACCCAGTCCGCCGACGGCGTCACCAGCCTCCTGCGCACCGCGTCCGGCGACGAGGAGGAGCTGCGCACCCGTTACCTCGTCGGCTGCGACGGAGCGCACAGCGCCGTGCGCAAGGGGCTGGGACTCTCCTACGAGGGCGGCGCCTTCGCCGAGGAGTACATGCTGGCCGACGTCGTGAGCGACTGGGACCTGCCCGAGGGGTACGGTCTGCGGTCCACGCACCAGGGCGTCGACGGGGCCGCCGACGACGTGCTGGTGTGCGTCCCGCTCCCCGGCCGGGGCCGCTACCGCATGTCGATGCTGGTCCCGCCCGAACTCTCCGCCCGGCCGGCCGGCGGACCTGTCGGGGGCTCGGCGGGAGGCCCCGGAGCGGGCGACGGCGTGCTGCACGGGCTGGAGGGGGGCCGGGTTCCCGAGCTCTCCCACATCCAGGCCGTCGTCGACCGGCTCGCCCCGGCCCCGGCCACGGTCTCCGGGATGCGCTGGTCCTCCGTGTTCCGCATCAGCCACCGCATCGTCGACCGGTACGGCGACGGGCGCGTCTTCGTCGCGGGCGACGCCGCCCACATCCACCCGCCCACCGGCGCCCAGGGCATGAACACCGGGATCCAGGACGCCTGCAACCTGGCCTGGAAGCTCGCACTCGCGCTCCGCGGAACGGGCGGCCCCCGCCTGCTCGCGAGCTACGACGCCGAGCGCCGCCCCGTCGGCGAGGAGGTCGTCGGCCGGACCGTGCGGCACGCGACCCGGGGCATCGACAAGGAACCGGACGATCTGCGGACCGTGCTGCTCCGCGAGGCCCAACTCCTGGTCGGCTACCGCGACGGCCCGCTCGCCGGCCCTCCGTCCGGCCCGGCGGACGCACCGCAGCCCGGTGAACGGGCCCCGGACTGCAGCGGGTTGACCCTGCCGCTCGCCGCCTACCCCGCACGGCTGCTCGACGTCCTGCGCGGCCGGGCCGGCCACGTGGTGCTCCTGTACGGGGAGGACGGCGCGGCCCTGGCCGAGGCCGCCGAGCAGTCCCGGACCGCGGGTCCGGCGCTGGCGGAGGGCGCCGCCGGGGACGGTGCCACCGGCCCGCGCACCGTGGTCGTCCTCGCCCGTGAGGCCGCACTCGACGCCTCCGCAGGCCTCCCCGCCCCGGTACCCGGATACCGCGACGCCGCCGGGGAGTTCGCCCGGCTGTACGGCGCCGACGGCCCGACGGGATTCCTCGTACGCCCGGACGGGTACCTCGGCGCCCGTTTCCCGCTCTCCGGCACGGCGGCGGCCCTGTCCGACTACGCGGCCTCGCTGTCCGCCCCGTAGGGCACCCCGCGCCCTCCATACTGGACGGCGTGAAGATCGAAGCCGACACCGCAGCTGCCGACACCGCCGACACCGTCCTGTGCGCCGTCGAAGGCCGCACCGGGGTGATCACCCTCAACCGCCCCAGGGCCCTCAACGCCCTCACCCACCCCATGGTGCTCCGCATCGCCGAGGCCCTGACCGGCTGGGAGCGGGATCCGGGCGTGGCGCAGGTGCTCATCCGCGGTGCGGGTGACCGGGGGCTGTGTGCCGGCGGGGACATCCGGGCCATCCACGACGACGCGAAGGCCGGGACGCGCGCCTCGGCCGCTTTCTGGCGCGACGAGTACCGGCTCAACGCGCACATCGCCCGCTACCCCAAGCCCTACGTCGCCCTCATGGACGGCATCGTGATGGGCGGCGGAGTCGGCGTGTCCGCCCACGGCAGCGTCCGCGTGGTCACCGAGCGCTCCCGCGTCGCCATGCCCGAAACCGGCATCGGCTTCGTCCCGGACGTCGGCGGTACCCACCTGCTGGCCCGCGCCCCCGGCCTGCTCGGCACGCACCTCGCCCTCACCGGCTCCGCGGTGGGCGCCGCCGACGCGCTGCTGTGCGGGCTCGCCGACCACTTCGTACCCGCCGGCCGCCTGTCGGAGCTGACCGCCGAGCTCGCCGGGGCGCCGGCCCGGGAGGTGCTGGCGCGGTACGCCGTCGATGCCGGGCCGGCGCCGCTGGCCGAGGGGCGGGGCTGGATCGACCACTGCTACGCCGCCGGCACCGTCGAGGAGATCGTGGACCGGCTGCTCGGCTGCGGGGAACCGGAGGCGAAGGAGGCCGCCGAGACGATCCTCGCCAAGTCCCCGACCGCCCTCAAGGTGACCCTGGAGGCCGTGCGCCGGGCCGCCGTGCTCGGCGCGCTGGAGCCGGTGCTGGAGCAGGAGTTCCGGGTCTCCTGCCATGCGCTGACCTCCCCCGACCTGGTGGAGGGGATCCGGGCGCAGGTCGTCGACAAGGACCGCAGCCCGCGCTGGTCCCCGGCCACCCTCGGTGAGGTCTCCGAGCAGGACGTGGCCGGCTTCTTCGCCCCGCTCGCCGGGGACGTCCCCGGGATCGCCGCGGGGTGAACCCGCCCGCGGGGCGTGGGCGTCAGGCGTCGGGGCCCTGCTCCGCCACGGTCTCCACCCAGTCGACGACCTCGATGATCACGCCGTTGGGGTCGGAGACCAGGAACACCCGCTCGCCCCAGGGCTCCACGCGCGGCTCCATGACGATCGGGACGCCCTCGGCGCGCAGCCGCTCGTACTCGGCGGGCAGGTCGGCCACGGTGAACGCGAGGAGCACTCCTGCCGCGCGCTGCTCGCGGAGGCCCTCGGGGAGCACTTCCAGGCCGCGCCGTACGAAGACCACGTTCGGGCCGTCGGGGTGGGAGAGGGAAGCGAAGCCGTCGGCGGCCATCGTTTCCTTGAATCCGAAATGCCTGGTCAGGAAGGCGGATGAGGTCGTGGTGTCCTCGACGGTGAGGCATATGGCGGTGGCGGTGATCCGCATGGGTCCTCCTGGTGTCGTGGCTCGGAATTACATTGTACACAGTATTCTATACAGCGTAGAAAGTTAATGGAGCGGGCTGCCGGAAGGCGGCGGGAAGGGGTCGGGAGTGGCCACGGACCGGAGCGGAGCGGGTGACCCCGTCCGTACGTTGGAGCTGCTGTGGCGCGAGCCGGGGCAGGGGGCGCCCAGCGGGCGGCGCGGGCCCCGGCAGGGGCTGACCGTCGATGCCGTCGTGGACGGCGCGATCGCGCTCGCCGACGAGGCGGGGCAGGACGGCGGGTCCGGGCTGGCCGCCCTCACGATGCGGGCGCTGGCCCAGCGGCTGGGGGTGACCCCCATGACCCTCTACACCTACGTCCCCGGCAAGGCCGAGCTGCTCGACCTGATGCTGGACGCCGCGTACCTGGCGATGGAGCGGGGGGAGCCGGGCCCGGCGGAGTCCTGGCGGGAGAAGGTCGCCCGCGTCGCCGAGGACAACCGCGCGCTGTACCTGCGGCACCCGTGGATGGGCGAGGTGTCCGTCACCCGGCCCCCGCTGGGCCCCGGAGTGATCGGCAAGTACGAGTGCGAGCTCGCGGCCTTCGAGGGCATCGGCCTCACCGACGTGGAGATGGACGCCGCCCTGACCCACCTCCTCGGCTTCGTCCACGCACAGGCCCTGGCCGCCGCCGACACCGCCGCGCACAACGCCCGCCAGAGCGACCAGGAGTGGTGGGAGCTCAGTGCCCCGCTGCTGGAACGGGCCATGGACCCCGAGCGCTACCCCCTCGCCGGGCGGGTCGGCAGTGCGGTCGGCGGGTACAGCCCCGAGACCGTATGGGACTTCGGCCTGCGCTGCGTCCTGGACGGGATCGCCCGGCTGCTGGAGCGGGGCTGACCGGGTCCGGAGGCCGACCCGGCCCGGGAGCGGGCCCGGGAGCAAGCCCGGGAGCGGGCCCGGGGCGGCGTCCTACCGGTAGCCGGTGGGGTCGGCCGGGAGGTCGGGGTCCTGCACCTCGACCATGTACCGCCAGGCGTCCGGCCGGCTGCCGTCCACGTCCGTGAAGCCGTAGACCCGGGCGAGCTGCCCGCTGGAGAGCGACTGCCCGTTCCAGCGGGACAGTTCCGGGTCGGCGGCCAGGGCGGCCACCGCGCGGCCGACGTAGAGCGGGGTCTCCGAGATGCCGAAGTGCGGGACCGTGGTCAGTGCGTCCCGCCAGTTCGCCTCGGTGACGCCGAAGGCGTCGAGCATCATCTCCGACCGGAGCCAGCCCGGGGTCAGGGCCACCGCCGTCGCTCCGCGCGGTCCCACCTCGTGTCCCAGGGCGAACGCCATGCGCAGCACCGCCGACTTGGCGATGTCGTAGAAGAAGGAGACCCGGTAGCGGCTCGCGTTGTACTCCGCCGTGCCGTCCGTCATCTCCACCACCAGCCCGCCCGGCTCGCGCAGCAGCAGCGGGAGCGCGTAATGGCTGGTCACCGCGTGGGTCTCCACGGCCAGCCGCAGCAGCCGCAGCCCCTTGTCCAGGTCGTGCTCCCAGACCGTGCTCTCCCACTCGAAGAGCTGCTCGCCGCCCCAGATGTCGTTCACCAGCACGTCGAGCCGGCCCTGCTCGGAGTCGATCCGCCCGACCAGCTCCTCGACCTGCCGGGGCACCAAGTGGTCCGCGACCACTGCGATTCCGTGCCCGCCCGCCGCCGTGACCAGCTCGGCCGTCTCCTCGATCGTCTCGGGCCGGTCGTACTCCGAGCGCCTGCCGCGCGTACTGCGCCCGCTCACGTACACCGTCGCGCCCTGGGCCCCCAGCGCGACCGCGATGCCCCGGCCCGCGCCGCGGGTCGCCCCGGCCACCAGGGCCACCTTGCCTTCGAGAGTCCGCCGTTCCTGCGTCATGCCCCCGACCCTACGATGCTCCGCGCGCGGCGGGGCCGTGCGGCGCGACGGGGGGTTCTCGGGACGGGGGCGGGCGAGGGCGCGTGAGACGGGGCGGGTGCGGCCTTGAACAACGGGCCCCCGAGGCCGCACTGTTGGCCGAGATCCGTTCGTATTGTCAGGAGACAGGCTTGTCCACCGACCCCGCGCAGGCATCCGAGCCGACGCCCCCGTCCACGCTCCCGTCCGCGGCCCCGCTCCCGCACGTCATCGACCCCGCGGGCGGCTGCCCGCACGCCCTCAACGCCCGGCTGCGCGCCCGGGGCGCCGTGGCCGAGGTGGTGCTTCCCGGCGGGGTCCCCGGCGCGGTCGTCCTCGGCCACGAGGCGCTGAAGGAGTTCCTCGCCCACCCCGACGTGGCCAAGTCCGCCCGGCACTTCCCGGCCCTGCACGACGGCACCATCGCCGCGGACTGGCCGCTGCGCGTCTTCGCCAACGCCCAGGGCATGCACACCGCCGACGACGCCGACCACCGCCGGCTGCGCTCCCTGGTGGGCAACGCCTTCACCGTCCGGCAGGTCGAGCGGCTGCGCCCCCGCATCGAGGAACTGACGGCCGGGCTGCTGGCCGACCTCGAGCGTGCGGCGGAAGCCTCCCCGGACGGGGTGGCGGACCTGCGCACGCACGTCGCGCTCCCGCTCCCGATGAGCGTGATCTGCGAACTCCTCGGCGTGGACCCCGAACACCGGGGGCGGCTGCACGAGCTGACCAACACCGCCGTCATCGCCACCGACACCACCCCGGCCGAGGTCATGGCGGCCGTGCGCGAGCTCATCGAGCTGATCGGCACCATCGCCGCCACCCGGCGGGCCGATCCGGGTGAGGACCTGACGAGCGCCCTGATCGCCGCCCGGGACGACGACGGCGACCGGCTCAGCGAGGCCGAACTCACCGGCACCATGCGGCTGATGCTGGTCGCGGGCCACGAGACCACGCTCAACCTGATCAGCAACGCCGTACGCGCCCTGTGCACCCACCGCGACCAGCTCGCGCTGGTCCTGGAGGGGAAGGCCACCTGGTCGGACGTGGTCGACGAGACCCTGCGCTTCGACGGCCCGGTCAGCTGGTTCCCGTTCCGCTACCCGACCCGCGATCTGACCATCGACGGGACCGTGATCCCGCAGGGCACCCCGGTCCTCGCCGGCTACACGGCGGCCGGCCGCGACGAGGCCTTCCACGGCCCTGACGCCGACCGCTTCGACCTGACCCGCCCCACCGCCGCCCGCAACCTCTCCTTCGGACACGGCGCCCACTACTGCGTCGGAGCCCCGCTCGCCCGGCTGGAGGCCACCATCGCCCTGGAAGCCCTCTTCGCCCGCTTCCCGGACCTGGACCTGGCCGTTCCCGAGGCCGAACTCCCGCACCAGCGAAGCTTCATAGGCAACAGCGTCGAGTCCCTGCCGGTTCGCCTACGGGGCTTCGGACGGGGGTGAGATCTCCGTACTGAGCCACCCCAGTGCGTCGGGGTACATGCCGATCCAGGTCTGGAAGTTGTGCCCGCCCTGAGGGCGGACCAGCGTCTTGACCCGGACTCCGGAGTTCTGGGCCGCCTTCGTGAACTCGGCCAGCTGCTGCGGCGGGCTGTCCTTGTCCTGTGCGGAGGTGGCCAGGAACAGCCCCACGTCCGTGGTCTTGTCGCCCTTCGCCTGCTGCACCAGCCACATCGGGCTGTTGTGCTCGCGCAGCACCGGATCGGACAGCACGTCCGGGTCGCCGGTCAGCGGATCCGGGTCCAGGGCCGCGCCCGCCCGGAACACCTTCGGGTACTGGAGCGGGAGCTTGGCCGCGCAGAAGGCCCCGGTGGAGATGCCCATCAGCCCCCAGCCCTTGGGCTCGGGGAGCGTGCGGAAGTTCCTGGCGACCAGGTCCGGCACGTCCTGCGCGAGCCAGCTCGCCACCTTGCGCTGCGGGGTGTTCGTGCAGTCGGTGTTCACGCCTCCGGGGTACAGGTCGGGGATCACCAGGATGAAGGGGTGCGCCGCGCGGAGCTGGACGAGCTGCTCCAGTGCGCCGGGCATGTCGCCGATGTCGAGCCAGGACCGCGGCGAGCCCGGGTAGCCGTGCAGCAGCATCAGCACGGGGAACCGGGTCTTGTCCGCGCCCGGTGCGTCGTACTCCGGGGGAGTCCACACGATCACCTGGCCGGCGAGCTTGGAGTGGGAGCCGCGGAAGTAGGTGGTGCGGGTGCCGTCGCCGCCGAGGGTGAACTTGGCCCGCCCGAGCGGCGGCCCGGTCATGGCGGAGTCGTTCTGTCCGGCCTCGGTGCCCAGCAGGTCGTCCCACGAGGCGTAGAGGCCGTAGCTCCCGTTGATCCAGGTCGCCACCACGCAGATGGCGGTGAGCTGGCACAGGCCGATCATGAGCAGCCGGGCGGGCCAGCGCACCCAGCCGGGGCCGGGGATCCGGTTCCACAGGAGCAGCGCGGCGAGCATCGCGAGCCCGGTGACGACGATCAGCGTGACGAGGAACGACGTGCTGGTCAGCTCCACTGCGCCGGCTCCTGACGTGCGACGGAATCGGAGAATTCCGGACAATGTGCCAAATCTACGGTGCGCACCGCCCGCGGCTGCGGGTGGCGCGCGCCGTGTCGGACCGCCTTTGACCTGGGGTAGATTCACCGCCTGTTCACCTGCGCGTTCCGGGGCTTTCGGGCGGGCTGGTGCCGTATGAGGCATGATCGACGGGGATATGCGCAAAACGCAGAAAGTCCAGAACACGCAGAGCATGAAGAAAGTGCAGAAGGCGGCGAGCCGCCGGATCCGTTCCGGGGTGCGCACCAGGATGTCGCCGGTGATTCCGGTGCGCGCGGGCTACCAGGTCAAGCTGCTGGTCGACCCGGACCGGGTGCTCGACGCCGACGGCCTGCCCACGGCCGCCGCGGCCGCCGCGCTGTCCCTCGGCGCGCCCGGCCGCTTCGAGGTCGCCCAGTACATGGACGACGCCGGGCGCAGCCTGGGCGGACAGGGCTGGATCGTCCGGATCCGGCGCCACGACGACGAGAACCGGATCCGCCTCGCCTACAAGGCCCGCTTCGACATCGAGGGCGACGGCACGGACCCGGCCGCGGTGCGGCGCGTGATGGACCGGGCGACCGCTCACAACTTCTGTGCGGACGACGGCAATTACTCCGTCCAGGTCAACCTCAGCCACAGCCGCGCCACCCTCGACTTCACCAACAAGAAGTGCCGGCCGGTCCCGGGCCTGGAGCCCGGCGAACTCCCGGGGCTCGACGCCTCCCGCGCGCTGGTCCTGGAGCGCCTCCCCGGAAAGCTCGCCAAGTGGGCTGCGAAACCTGCCGGTTGGGCGGAGTCGGTCACCGCTTCATCCCGACTCCACGGTCCCGTAAGACAGGCCAACTACCCTGGCCGGATGCTCGATCACGCGATGGAGACGCAAGTCAGCCGGCTGCGGACCGCCTCCGGAGAGCTGGCCTGGTTCGCCGAGATCACCGCCAAGGGGCGCACCCTGCGGGAAGCGGTCGAGCTGCGCTCCGACCTGATGGGCAAGCTCCGCGCCGAGGGCTGGCTGCTGGAGCGGGACGCCTTCAAGACCGAACTCGTCCTCGGCTCGTGAACGCCCCCGCGACCGCCCCGATACGCGTGGCCCACCTGGCCGACCTGCACATAGGCTCCGCCCTGCGCGGGCTCGCGGACTACCCGGGCGCACCCGCGATAGACCGCAGCGAAGCCCCGTACGAGGCCCTGCGCGCGGCCGTGCGCCGCATCGTCGAGGGCGGCTACGACGCGGTGCTCATCGCCGGGGACGTCTTCGACCGCCGCCACAGCGACGCCCGGGCACTGGCCGCCTGCCAGGACGCCCTCGGCGCCTTCCACGAGGCGGGCCTGCGCACGGTGGTCGTGTCGGGCAACCACGACGCCGAGACCCCGCTGCCGCACAAACTGCAGCTCCCGCCCTCGGTGCGCTGGCTCGGCGCCGACGCCCCCGAGTCGGTGATCTGGCCCGACCTCGGCATCACCGTCCACGGCCAGTCGGTGGCGGAGCCCGACGAGCGCCGCGACCTCGCGGCCGGCTTCCCGTCCGCGACCCCCGGCGCCGTCAACATAGGGCTGCTGCACACCAGCCTGCACGGGGCCTGGAGCCGCCGGATCTGCGCACCGGCCGACCCGCGGACGCTGGCCCGCGCCGGCTACGACTACTGGGCGCTGGGCCACGTCCACCACCGGCTGCTCCCCGGCGCCGGCGCCTTCGCCGCCTACCCGGGCAACACGCACGCCCGCGGCCCCGGAGAGACGGGCGGCCGCGGTTTCACGGAGCTGCTGATCGATCCGGCCCCCGGCGACCACCCTCGCCGGGTCGGCATCCTCCCGGTGGACACGGCCCCGGTGCGCTACGAGACGCTCCACCTCCCGTACCCGGAGACCGCCGAGGCCGAGCTGCGGGACCGGTTCGCGGCCGTCCCGCCGCCGCCGGGCGGGGGCGCCGTCGTCTGGACCCTCAGCCCCGCCACCCCGCCCGGCCTCCTCCACGAAGCCCGCACCCTGGCCGGCCCGGCCGCCATGGTCTGCCCGGCCGAGGGCGCGGCCGTCTCCTGCTGACGGGACCCGCTTCGAAGGACGGCCCCTCAGCCCCGCACCCGGACCGTCACCGTGTGGTGGCCGGTGGCGCCGTCGGGGAGGGTGCCGGCGCGCTCCTGCGTCTGTACGGCGCCGGTGCCGTCCGTGGCGCGGACCTGGAGGGTGTGCCCGCCGGGAGCCGCCTCCCAGAGCCACAGCCACTGGCGCCAGGTGTCCTCCCCGTCCGCCGCGCCGAGCCGGGCCTCCCGCCACGGGCCCGCGTCCACCCGTACCTCGACCCGCGCGATGCCCCGGTGCAGCGCCCACGCCACCCCGGCGACCGCCACCCGGCCCGCCGCGACCTCGGCGAAGGGGCGCGGGGTGTCGATGCGCGACTGGGTCTTGACCGGCGCCTGCTGCGCCCAGGAGCGGCGCACCCAGTACGCGTCGTAGGCGGCGAACGTGGTGAGCCGCAGCTCGCGCAGCCACTTGCACGCGGAGACGTACCCGTACAGGCCCGGCACGATCATCCGGACGGGAAAGCCGTGCCGGAAGGGGAGCGGCTCGCCGTTCATGCCCACGGCCAGCAGCGCCTCCCGGCCGTCCATCACGGCCTCGACGGGGGTGCCGAGGGTCATCCCGTCCACCGAGCGCGCCACGAGCTGGTCCGCGGGTCCGCCCTGCGAAGGCGGCCGCACCCCCGCCTCGCGGAGCAGGTCGGCGAGGCGCACGCCCAGCCAGCGGGCCGTGCCCGCGTACGGGCCGCCGACCTCGTTCGACACGCAGGTCAGGGTGGCGTCGTGCTCGACCAGGGGACGGGCGAGCAGCTCCCGCAGGCCCAGGGTGAGGGGCCTGGAGACCCCGTCCCCGTGCACGCGCAGCTGCCAGGTGTCCGCGTCCACGCGCGGGACGACCAGCGCGGTGTCCACCCGGTAGAACGCCCGGTTGGGGGTGATGAAGGGGGTGGCTCCGGGGATCCGCAGCTCGGCCCCGGCCGGTACGGGCGGAGCCGCCACGGTGGGCGGGGGAAGCACGAACGCGGCCCGCGAGGCCGTGGCCCCCGCGTCCCCGAAGGCGCCGAGCCGCCGCCCGGCGTACCCGGCTCCGGCCGACAGGGCCAGGGTGGCCAGGGCGAGGCGGCCGAAACGGCGGCGGTCCATGGCGCCGGGCGGGCCTGCGCCGGAGGGCCGCGAACGGGGCCGCGGGACGGCTCGGACCAGGAGGTACAGCACTCCGGCGGCGGCGAACCCGCCCGCCAGCGAGGGCAGCGCGTCCTGCCAGGCCGCCTCCGGCCGGCCGAGTGCGGCCGCCGCGCCGAGCACGCCGAAGGCGGCGGCGAGCGCGGTGCCCGCGGCGGGGCGGCGTACGGCGAGCAGTCCGGCCGCGATGGCCACGGCGGCCAGCAGGGCGCCGATGCCCAGGGTCAGGACCAGCTTGTCGTCGGTGCCGAACCGGCGGATCGCCCACTCCTTGACGGCGGCCGGGGTCGCGTCGACCACGGCCCCGCCGACGGCGGTGACCGGGGCGGCCTCGGGCCGGACCGCCGCCGCGGCGAGCTGGGCCAGGGCGAGCCCGGCGAAGGCGGCGAGCAGTCCGCTGACGGCGGCGAGCGCGGCGCGGCCGGGCCTGCGGGGCGCGCGGGGCGTGCCGGGACCGGTCCGCTGCGGATTCGTACGGATCATGCGGAGTCACCGCCGCCCCGCTACGTCGGGATGTGTCCCCCCAGGTACCAGGGTGCCTCGTTCTGCCGGCGCTTGCGCAGTTCCACGATCCCGTCGGTGAGCCGTTCCCGCAGCTCCGAAGGGTGCCGCAGCTGCTGGTCACGGTCCGCGGGCGGCCGTAACCGGGCGGTGTCGGGCGCTGGGGCCCCGCAGGTGAGCAGGGCCAGCAGCTCCAGCGTCGGGGAGGTGGGGTGCGGGTCGGTCTCGGACATGGCGGGCGTCCTTCCGGCGAGGGCGGCGTCGGAAAGGGCGGCCGCCGGATGGCTCCGGCGACCGCCCCTGCTCCGTTTCCGGCAGTGTCCTTCAGTCAACCCGGTGCCGCGCCGGAGCGTGACCCGGTCGGCCCTGATGTCCCCCGACCGGGGGACTCCGATCTCCCGTGTCGTGCAGGTCAGTTGACCTCGGGAAGGGTGGCTGCGATACCGCTCGCCAGGGTGTACGGGTCACCGCTCGGCCGCGCCGGGTGGCGGGTGGTGAGCTTGGCCCAGTCGTCCTCGAAGGCGTGCCAGTCGATCGCCCTCGGCGCGGCACGCCGCACCAGCGCCTCCTCCAGGGAGGCGAAGTAGGAGGACCAGCGCCGGGCGTACAACTCGCTGATCAGGCCGCTCCATTCGCGGTTCGCGTAGTCGTGCAGGAAACCGCCCTCGCTGGTGCTCTGCCGCCCCCACACGCTGAGGATCGAGCGGGCGTCGTACTCGTACCGGTCCTGCTCGGCCGCGTCCGCGCCGTGCGCGCGGGCCGCCGACAGCCAGGAGCCGAGCAGGAAGTTCGGGTCGGACCCGACGAGCGCGTCCAGCTGCTGCTCCCGATGGGCCCAGTCGGCGGTCAGCTGCCGGAACAGGGCCAGGTCCCGGGCGTCGTAGGCCGCCTTGATCCGGGGCAGCAGCACCCGCGAATGGTTGGCGAGGGCCTGTCGGGCGGTGTCCACCAGGTCGAAGCGGTAGGCGCTGGAGCCGCGCAGCCGGGGGTCGACCTCCAGCAGGTGGTCCAGGGCCCGGCGCACCGAACCGGCCTGGTACCGCATCGCCTTGGGGCTCCAGTAGGCCGACCCCACCGCGGTCAGGCTCGGCCGGGCGCTGAACAGACTGTCCTGGGACTCCGACCACAGCCCCGAGGAGGTGCTGTACGGGCCCTTGCGCAGCTCCTCCCAGGCCGCGGCGGCCGCGGCGTCCGGGGCGCCGTACCGCCGGCCCGCGAAGTCGGCGAACCACTTCTGCTGGTCGACGGGGCCGGGCTCCCAGGCCAGGTCGGTGAAGAGGTCGAAGGCCGCCGGATTGGTCCCGGTGGCCTCGGGGAGGTAGGCGATGCCCTTCAGCGCGCTGTCGGGCTTCGCCCGCCAGGACTGGTACCGGTCGATCCACACCGAGGTGTTGGCCCCGATCGTCGTGTGCCCGCCGAAGTTGTAGATCGAGCCGATGGCGTACGAGGTCCCGCCCCAACGGGTCTCGCGGTCCAGCCGGTTGTAGCGGTCGGAGAGCCCGTCCAGGATCAGCAGCTTCGAGGTGTCCACCCCGGCCAGCAGCTCCTTGGTCGGGTCGTCCTGCCACCCGAGCACCGCCCACAGCGCGCCCGGATGGGCCGCCCACAGGGCCTGCTGCACCGCCCCGGCGGCCGTCTTCACGTCCACCGAGCCGGTCTGCCCGCCCTCGTGCAGCGGGCTCATCCGGTACATCGTGCTGTCCCCGAACACCGCGCGCTGCTCCGCGTAGTACGCGGCGGCCAGCCGGGCGAAGGGCGGCGACACCGGGTCCAGCCAGTCGGGCCGTTCGAAGCCCGCCCAGTCGCCCTGCGGAACCGTCACCGCGCCCGGGTTGCGTCCGGCGAAGGCCGGCGGCACCGTCCCGAAGTACCCCGGCAGCACCGGGGTCATGCCGAGGCCGCGCAGCTGCTCGGCGATCCTGCCGCCCAACTCGGCCCGTCCGCGCATGAGTTCCTCGGACACCGGGCCGCCGAAGCCGCTCAGGTTCTGCAGCAGCCACCAGCTCTGGTGGCCCGGACCGGGGATCCACTCCCGCAGCTCCTCGGCGGAGTAGCCGAACTGCTGGAGCGCCCGGTAGTACGGGTACTCGGCACCGACCTGCACGAACACCTCGTTGATGCCGTGCAGGGCGAGCAGGTCGATCTGCCGCTGGTGCTCCTCGAAGGTGCGGTACGGGCCGGAGTACCCGTCGTCGGTGTCGTTCAGCGCGTACCGGTGCGGCACCTGCGCGCTGCGGGTGACCGGGGCGGGCACCGCCGGCAGCTCGGCGGGCAGCAGGCCGATGCTGTCGCCGGGCCAGCCGATGTCGGCCCCGGCGACGTGCTGGAGGTACCAGCCGACCCCGGTGAGCAGGGTGGCGCCGGTGGAGCCCCGGACGGTGATCGCGCCGGCCGTACCGGACACGGTGAAGGTGTCGGGCCCGGCTCCCGGGTCGGGCACCAGCGTGAACTGCCCCGCGTGGCGCGGCAGCAGCCGTTGCAGGGAGGCCCGCGCGGGCGCGGCGTCGAAGGCCCGCGGCCGGGGCGCGGGCGCCGTCGCGGTGTGCCCCGGCCCGGCCCGCCCGGAGGACCGGACGGCGGGAGCGGCCGCCTCCGCAGAGGGCGGAGCCGTCCCCGCGGCGGGGGCGGCCGCTCCGGGGGCCGCCCCGGCGACGGCCAGGGTGAGCAGGGCCGCGGGCAGCGCGGCCAGGGTGACCCGGCGGCGCACCCGCCGGGCGGCCCGGCCGCGGTGGGGGAGGGGGACCGGCATGCGCATCGTCCTCGTTCTCGTCGGCTCGGGCGGCCCCGGTGCTGCGGCCGGCTCGTTCGGCTCGGTGGGTGGGTGCGTCCTCGTCTGGTGCCTCGTCTGCTTCCCCATGGGCCCGGCCGTCAGACCGGCAGGGCCCACGCCTGGTCGACCTGGTGGTCGCCGCAGGGCGTCAGCCGCAGCCGCTCGGCGGGGGTGCCCGGTTCGACGGGGGCCGCCGCGGGGGCGGGCGCCGTCAGGCAGAGCCCGCTCGTGTCCTCGACCAGGGCTCCGTCCCGGCGGGGCGTCCAGCTCTGGCCCGGGGCGCGGCGCTGCCGCCCGTCGGAGCAGTCGGCCAGCTCCACGAGGCCCGCTTCGCCCGCCGACAGGCACGCACCGGCCAGGCGCAGGCTGCTGTCCCGGCCCACGGTCCAGCGCTGGTCGGGTGCGCCCGTACAGGCGGCCATCACGACGGCGCCGACGCCGGTGGTGTTCGCCCCGTCGGCGCAGGCGGCGTTCGTGCCGGAGCCGCGGCCGGCGATCTGCCCGGTGGGCACGGCCTCGGCGCAGCCGGTGTGCGGGGTGAGCCGCCAGACGCCCGTGTCGTGCGCGCCGACCGTTCCGGTCAAGGTCTCGGAGAGCTCCCGGGATTCACCGTTCCACAGGTTCTTCGCCTCGACGGTGCAGGAGTCCAGTCCGAGCTCGTCGAGCGGTACGCGGATGTCGCGGACGGCGCCGGACCGGTTGAGCACGGCGACCGCGCGGTCGCCGTTGGCCAGCGGACGCACCAGGATGTCGAAGGTGGCGTTCGAGGAGACCACCGTGCCCTGGACGCCCATCGGGTCCTGGTCCAGCGCGATCAGGTCGGTGTTGCCCAGGGCGGCGAGGCCGTCCGGGGTGAGCTCGGAGACCTGCGAGGACAGGATGAACGGCGCGGCCATCATGGCCCACAGGCCGACCTGGCTGCGGCTCTCCGCCGCGGTGAGTCCGGGGGCGCCCGCGATCAGGAAGTCGGGGTCGTTCCAGTTGCCGGGACCGGCGTACCGGCCGAGCCAGCGGTTGTAGCCGTAGTTGCCCATGACCGAGCTCCAGCGGGAGGTGTCCGGGGCCGTCGGCTTGTAGACCTTGATGTCCCGGCCCTCGCGCCACAGCTGACCGGTCTCGCCGACCCAGTCGATCACCTTGTGCCAGTCGGACCCGCCCCACTCGCCCTGCTGGAAGTAGGCGGGCGCCGAGGCGGACAGCACCATGTCCCGGCCGCTGTCGCGCAGCGCCCGGGCGACGGAGTTGTAGGCGTCCCGGTAGGCCTGCTCCTTGGTCTTGCCCTCGGGCACCCAGAGGTTGCAGCCGTCCATCTTGACGTAGTCCACCTTCCAGGAGGCGAACTGCCGGGCGTCGCGGGCGTAGTGGTCGGGGCCGCCGCCCTCGGGGGAGCCGCTGCCGGGGTAGCGCTCGCAGGTGAGGGAGCCGGCGTCCTGGTAGATGCCGAACTTCAGCTTCCTGGCGTGCAGGTACGCGCCGAGCCAGGCCATGCCGTGCGGGAACTTCTCCGTGTCGACGACCAGATTGCCGTCCGCGTCGCGGCTCTTGGTCATCCAGCAGTCGTCGATGGTGACGGTGTCGTAGCCCTTGGCGGCCAGGCCGGTGGCCACGAGCGCGTCCGCGTTCGCCACGACCTTGGCCTCGTCGATGTCGCACATGTAGTGCGCCCAGTTGTTCCAGCCCATGGGCGGGGTGAGCGCGAGCGGGGTGTCCGACGTCGCGGTGGGCTCGGCCGCCGCAGGGGCGGGGCAGAGCACGAGGGCGAGCAGGGCGGCCGCGGTCAGGCAGGGGAGCGACGCACGCAGGCGAGGCGGCACGGAGTCTCCTTGACGTGGGGGCTGTCGAGGGCTCAGTGCAGCGGTGTGACTACCCGCTGTCAACATAAGTCGGGGGTTATATGCCAATGACCAGCAATTTGGGTGTAGTCGAGTACGTACGAAGGGGGCGATACGACGTACCGTACGTCGTACGTGACGATGGCTGTGACATTGGCTGTGACGGTGGATGATACGGTGTATCTCATGCCGAGAAGATCAGCCGCCCTGGACCGCGCCACACCCGCGGCCATCGCCGCCGCCGCCCTGGGGATCCTCGACGAGCGGGGGCCCGCCGCGCTCAGCTTCCGCGCGCTCGCCGAGCAGCTCGACGTCTCGCACGCCACCGTCCAGCGCCGGTGCACCGACCTCGCCGGGCTGCTCGACCTCTGCACCGAGCACCTGGCCGCCCAGCTGCCCGACATCCCGGCCGGGGTGGGCTGGGCGGAGGCCGCCGAGCAGCGGTTCACCGCCCTCTACCGGCTCCTCGCGGCGCACCCCGGGCTGATGATCCTGCGCGGCGGCCGCCCCTGGCTCGGCCGGCAGTTGCTCGCCCGGCTCGTGGAACCGGCGCTCGCCGACAGCGTGGCCGCCGGCATGACCCCCGCCGAGGCGATGACCGCGTACCGGCGGATGTACCTGCTGACCCTGGGCAGCGCGGCCTTCGTCGACCACCGGGACCCGGCCGCCGCCACCGCCGCCTCGCGCGGGGCGCTGGCCGCCCTGGACCCCGAGGAGTTCCCCGTGCTCTCGGCCGGGCTGGCCGACGTACTGCCCGCGCTGACCGACCACGAGGTGTACTACGGCGCCCTGCGCCAGCTGATCGAGGCGAACCGGCCCGCCGGAGCCTGACGAGAGTGCCGAACGACAGGAGTACGGGTCCATGGAACAGCAGCTGAACGCGGTGCCGCTCGACGCGGGGCAGTCCGACTCACCTCACCTCGACGCGGTGCCGCTCGACGCGATGCCCCTCGACTACGGCGCCGTGCGCGCCGCCGCCGGACGGATCGCCGGGGCCGTGCGCCCCGTCGCGGTGGTACCGGCGGGCGGAGGGATCTCGTACGCCCTGGAGTACCTCCAGCACACCGGCTCCTTCAAGGCGCGCGGCGCCCGCAACTTCCTCGTGGCCCACCGCGACGCCGGCACCCTCCCCGATGCCGGGGTCACCATCGCCTCCGGCGGCAACGCCGGGCTCGCCTGCGCCTGGGCGGCCCGCGCCGAGGGCGTACCCGCCACCGTGTTCCTGCCGGGCACGGCCCCGCGCGTGAAGGTGGAGCGACTGCGCGGCTACGGGGCCGACGTACGGCTCGTCGGCGACCGGTACGCCCAAGCGCTCGCCGCCTGCCGGGAGTTCGCCGCCGGGAGCGGGGCGCTGAGCAGCCACGCGTACGACCACCCGCTCATCGCCGCGGGCGCCGGGACCCTGCTCGACGAGATCCGCACCGCCCTGCCCGGTCTGGACACGGTCGTCGTCGCGGTCGGCGGAGGCGGGCTGTTCGCCGGCATCGCGACCGCCGCTCGGGAACACGGCGTACGGGTCGTCGCGGCCGAGCCGGAGAACTGCCGGGCCCTGAACGCGGCCCTCGAAGCCGGCCGGCCGGTGGACGTCCCGGTGGACTCCGTGGCCTCCGACTCGCTCGGAGCCACCCGGGTCTCCGCCGACGCGCTGGCCGCCGTACGGGAGCCGAACGCCGTATCCGTCCTGGTTCCGGACGCGGCGATCACCGCCGCCCGGCGCGCGCTCTGGGACGAGCACCGCATCGTGGTCGAAGCGGGCGCGGCCACCGCCCTGGCGGCCGTACGGACCGCGCCCGGGCCGCTCGGCGAGCGGGTCGCCGTCGTGCTCTGCGGGGCCAACACCGACCCGGCGGACCTGGGCGCGGCGCCGTCCTGACGGGGCGGGGCCCGCGGGAGTCCCTCAGGCGGAGCCGTCCTCGCGGACCACGACGACCGTACTGGCCGCGTACTGCACCACCTGCTGGCTCACCGAGCCCAGCAGCGCGCCCTTGATGCCCCCGTAGCCGCGGGTGCCGACGACCGTCAGCGCCGCTTCCTTCGAGGCCTCCACCAGCACCTGCGCGGGCGAGCCCTGTTCCACCCGGCGGAAGACCGGAACCCCCGGCGAGGTGCCGACCGCCTCCGCCACGGTGTCCGCGAGCTTCTGCCGGGCCGCGTCCTCGGCGTGGACCAGCTCGGTCTGCTCGGCCGGGCTGACGCCGAAGGGGTTGGTGTTCCACTCCCAGCTCATCACGGCGTGCACGCGGCCGCCGATGAGCTTCGCCTGCGCCGCGGCCCAGCGCAGGGCCTGCTTCGAGTGGTTCGAACCGTCCACGCCGACGACGATCAGAGGCTCGGTGTTCTGGCTCACGATGGTTCCTCACGTTTCGTCCGAATGATCGTTCTCATCCCTGTATACACGCCGCACCGGCTCCGGCCTCGAACGACGATCGTTGCGCGGTCCCGAGACTTTGGAGAACAGCGGCGGCGGCCCGCACTTGCGAGAGTCGGGACCACGGACGGAGGTCGTCCGAAGGGGAACGAGGAGCTCTCGACGTGGCGCGACGCAAGGGATGTCTGATCGGCTGTGCGGTGGCCGGGGTACTGGGGATCGGGCTGCTGGTGGCGCTGCTGTTCGGGGTGGGCAAGGTCATGGACGTGGCCGACAAGACCCTCGTCGACCACAAGGTGTACGAGGGCGTCAGCGTCGGCGACTCCGAGGCCGAGGTCCGCGCCAAGCTGCCGTCCGGCGAAAGCTTCGTCACCTCGGCCCTCAAGGACGGCGGCCCCGCCGTGCCCGACGGCAGCCAGTGCTCCTGGTACCTGTCCGACTCCGGGAACGGCGATACGGTGCTGCGCTTCTGCTACAAGGACGGCAAGCTCGCCGAGAAGGCCGACTACCGCATGAAGTAGGGCCTTCGGTCCCTGCCCGCCGGGCCGGCTCCGCCGGAAGGTGGAGGCATGCAGACCAACTCGGCCGGTTCCGCCCCCGCCAGGCCCGTCCTGGCCGCGGTGGACGGCTCGGAACACAGCCTGAGGACCCTGGACTGGGCCCTCGACGCCGCCCGCACGCGAGGAGCGGCGCTCCACGTGGCACACGTACGGCCGGACTCCCCGCGGGGCCACGCCCCCGGGGAGTCGCTCGTACCGCCACCCGACTGGGACACCGATCCGGTGCTGGGCGCGGTGCGGGACCGGCTGGCCGGGCGGGAGGACCTGCCACCCGTCACCTGCGTCTCCCGCGACGGAACCCCCTCCGCCACCCTGACCGAACTCGCGGCGGGGGCGCAGCTGCTGGTCATGGGCTCGCGCGGGCTCGGCGGCTTCGCCAGCCTGCTGCTCGGCTCCAACAGCCGGGTGTGCGCGGCCCAGTCGCCCTGCCCGGTCGTGGTCGTCCCGCACAGCGCGCGGCTCGTCACCCAGGAGCCCGGAACGCCGGCCCCGGGCGGCGAGCGCAGGGTCGTCCTGGGCCTGGCACCCGGCGAAACCTCCGAGGACGTCGTCGACTTCGCCTTCGCGGAGGCCCGCCGCCGGGACGCGGTGCTCCAGGTCGTCTCCACGCACCCGGTCCCGCTGTCCTCGCTCACCCTGGTCGGCTCCCTCGTCGCGGAGCGCGGCGGCGGCTACCCGCCGGGCGCGGCCGGCGGCGGGGCCACCGAAACGGCCCGGGAACTCGCCGAGGACCAGCGCACCCGACTCCATCCGTACCTGACCAGGCACTACCCCGACGTCACCGTCGAAGCGGTGGTCACCCCGGGCGACCCGGCGGGCCGCCTGGTCACCGCCTCCCAGCACGCCGACCTCATCGTGGTGGGCCGTCACCGCCGCCGCCTGCGCGCCCCCTCCCTCCTGATGGGCTCGGTGTCCAACGCGGTGCTCCTGCACGCCCTGTGCCCGGTGGCGGTGGTTCCCGTACGGGCCGGGTAGACCGGACCGGACCGGATCAGCCGGTCCGGGGTCCCGCCGCTTGCCGCCACGCGTCCGGAGCGCGGTAGTGGTTGGCGTGCCCGGCTGCGAGTACGGTGCGCAGCGCGGCCAGGTGCTCGGTTCCGGGCGGCAGGGTCAGCGTGTCCAACAGGGCCAGTGCCGAAGGGGGTTCCAGCTGCCCGAAGAGGTCGTGGTAGCTGCCGCGAAGGGCCCGGAATACGGCCGTGTGCAGCTCCGGCACGGCCGCGGCCGCCCGGTAGGCGGGCTCCTTGGCGGCCCACGGCACCGGTCCGGAGCACTCCAGGACCCGCCGGGTCCGCCGCAGGAACCCCGCGGGGGCCCCGGCGCGGATCCGCCCGGCATCCCGGCCCAGCACCTCGGTGAAGGCGGTCGCGCTGGTCAGTCCGTGCTCGAACCAGTCGAGCCAGAGCGAGGCGACGACGGCCTCCGGCTCAGGCTCGCCCTCCAGGCGCCGCCGGTACCCGCCCCAGAGGACCTCGCTCGGCAGCGGCCCCGCCGGTCCGAGGTGCACCGTGTGGATCGGGCGGTGCACCAGGATGTGGCTGCCGACCAGGTCCATCAGGCCGAGCGCCACGCGGACCCGGTCGGCCGGGCCGATCCGCTCGTCGTCGAAGACCAGGAATCCGTAGGTCTCCGCGATGTCGTCCGTGCTCATGGCTTCCGGGGGCGGGTCACCGGGAGCGTCGGGCTCCGCGTACCACCACACGCCGTCGGTGCCCTGTGTCAGCCCGTCCTCGGCGAGCCAGCTCCGGGCGAGGGCCGTCTCGGGGTGCGGCTCCGTTTCCGGGTGCGGCTCCGTTTCCGGGGTCATGCCGCGAGGAAGGCCGAGACGGCCGCGGTGAACTCCCCGGGCGCGGCCGCGTGGATCAGGTGGCCGTACGGGAGGGTGATCAGTCGGGCGTCCGGGATGAGCCGGGTGAGCTCGGCGGCGGAGTCGGGCGGCAGGTGGCTGGTGGGGCCGCCGTGGACGACCAGGGTGGGGGCCGTGATGCGGGACAGGTCCGCCGGCCAGGCCGGGTCGGGGCGGTCGAGCTGGGGGCGGACCGCGAGGACCATCGCCCAGTCGAAGGCGAGCTCGCCCTCGGGGCGTACGGGTGCCACGGCCTCGCGGGGGAGCGGCGCGGGCGCGTCCTCCAGGACCAGGCGGCCGATGCGGTGCGGCTGTGCGGAGGCGGCCAGGTACGCGACGACACCGCCCATCAAGTGGCCCACGAGGTCCACCCGGTCGAGGCCGAGGGCGTCCAGGAAGCCCAGTACGTCGTCCCGCATCAGCGGGAGCGAGTACGCGGACGGCCGTGCGCTGGCTCCGTGGCCGCGCAGGTCCAGGGCGAACACCCTCCGGTCCCGCGCGAGTCCGTCGCGTACGGGCGCCCAGTCCGCGGCGGTTTCGCCCAGTGCGGGAAGGAGGAGCACCGGCGGTCCGGCCGGCGGGCCGGTGACCTCGTAGGCGAGGCGCACTCCGCCGTTCACCGTCACGGTGTGCTGCTCGGTCGGCCGGGTGGTGCCGGGCTCGGGCGTCATCCGGCCGAGGGTACCGGCCCCCGTCCTCGGCGATCACCCGGGCCGTGAACTGCGCCACAGGCCCTTCGGCGCGGGCCCTGGATCCCGGGGGCTTCCCGGAGCCGCGGGACGTGGAGCTCCGCACTCGATTGTGCACCTAGTTGCATAATAAGCGGGCGCTCAGCTAGAACAGGAGCATCACCCCCGCGCGAGGAGGCGCCTCCATGAGTTCCCAGAGCCGGTACCCGCACCTGCTGAGCCCCCTGGACCTCGGCTTCACCACCCTGCCGAACCGCGTGATCATGGGTTCCATGCACACCGGCCTCGAAGAGCACGAGCGGGGCTTCGAGCGCCTCGCCGCCTTCTACGCCGAGCGCGCCCGTGGCGGCGCCGGCCTGATCGTCACCGGCGGCATAGCCCCGAACGACGCCGGCCGCCCCTTCGAGGGGGGTGCCCGCCTCACCACCGAGGAGGAGGCCGCCGAGCACCGGGTGGTCACCGACGCGGTGCACGCCGAGGGCGGGAAGATCGCGATGCAGATCCTCCACTTCGGCCGCTACGCCTACCACAAGGACCTGGTCGCCCCCAGCGCCCTCCAGGCCCCCATCAGCCCCTTCGTCCCGAACGCGCTCACCGACGCCGAAGTCGAGCGGACCATCGAGGACTTCGTCCGCGCCGCCCGCCTCGCCAAGCTGGCCGGCTACGACGGCGTCGAGATCATGGGCTCCGAGGGCTACCTGGTCAACGAGTTCATCGCCGCCGCCACCAACAAGCGCACCGACCGCTGGGGCGGGGCCTACGAGAACCGCGTGCGCTTCCCGCTGGAGATCGTCCGGCGCACCCGCGCGGCCGTCGGTGACGACTTCATCCTCGTCTACCGCCTCTCGATGCTCGACCTGATCCCCGGCGGCTCCACCCTCGACGAGGTCGTCCACCTCGCCAAGGAGATCGAGGCGGCCGGTGCCACCATCATCAACACCGGCATCGGCTGGCACGAGGCCCGCATCCCCACCATCGCGACCTCCGTTCCGCGCGGCGCGTACACCTGGGTCACCAAGCGGCTGATGGGCGCGGTCTCCGTCCCCCTCGTCACCAGCAACCGCATCAACACCCCGGAGATCGCCGAGGAGTTGCTGGCCGACGGCCGCGCCGACCTGGTCTCGCTGGCCCGCCCCTTCCTCGCCGACGCCGACTTCGTCGCCAAGGCCGCCGCCGGCCGCTCCGAGACCATCAACACCTGCATCGGCTGCAACCAGGCCTGCCTGGACCACACCTTCAGCGGCAAGCTCACCACCTGCCTGGTCAACCCGCGCGCCTGCAACGAGACGGAACTCGTCCTGTCTCCCACCCAGTTGAAGAAGCGCGTCGCCGTCGTCGGAGCGGGCCCGGCCGGCCTGGCCTGCGCCGTCTCCGCGGCCGGCCGCGGCCACGCCGTCACCCTCTACGAAGCCTCCGGCCACATCGGCGGCCAGCTCGACATCGCCCGCCGCATCCCCGGCAAGGAGGAGTTCGACGAGACCATCCGCTACTACGGCACCCAGCTCGCCGAGCACGCGGTCGAGGTCAAGCTGAACACCCGCGCCGACGTCGAGACCCTGCGCGGCTACGACGAGGTCGTCGTCGCCACCGGAGTCACCCCGCGCATCCCCGAGATCGAGGGCGTCGACGGCCCCAACGTCGTCAGCTACCTCGACGTCCTGCGCGACGGCGCCCCCGTCGGACAGCGCGTCGCCGTCCTCGGCGCCGGCGGAATCGGCTTCGACGTCGCGGAGTTCCTCACCGACAGCGGCGAAGGCGCCTCCCAGGACCCCGAGGTCTACTTCCGCCACTGGGGTGTGGACACCGCCTACACCGGCCCCGGTGGACTCGCCGCCCCCGAGCGCCCCGCCCCGCCGCGCCAGGTCCACCTGCTCCAGCGCAAGGCCACCAAGGTCGGCGCCGGGCTCGGGACCACCACCGGGTGGATCCACCGGGCGGAGCTCAAGCACCGCGGCGTCGTCTCCGTCGCGGGGGCCGCGTACGACCGGATCGACAGCGAGGGCCTGCACATCACGGTGGACGGCGAGCAGCGCCTGGTACCCGCCGACACGGTGGTCCTGTGCACCGGCCAGGAACCGCGCCGCGACCTGTACGAGGACCTGCGCGCGGCCGGTGTCGAGGCGCACCTGATCGGCGGCGCCGACGTGGCCGCCGAGCTCGACGCCAAGCGGGCCATCCGCCAGGGCACCGAGCTGGCCGCCACCCTCTGAGACCCACCACTCGCGCGTGGCGGGGGTGTTGTGGCGGCCCGGCCCGGGCCGCCACAATCACCTGGTGACGACGCTGACACCGGCAGACGCGGACAAGATCCTCCACGACAACTTCGCCCCCTGGGTGCTCGCCCTCGGACTCACCGTCCAGGAGACCGGCGAACGGCACGCCGTCCTGCGGCTGCCCTGGTCCGATACCCTCGCCCGCGACGGCGGGGGCCTGTCCGGCCAGGCCCTGATGGCCGCCGCGGACACCGCCACCGTCATCGCCGTCTCCGCCGCGCGCGGGGCGTACGGCCCGATGACCACCGTCCAGCAGTCCACCAGCTTCCAGCGGCCGGTGGTGGGCGCCGATGTGCTGATCGACGTACGGATCACCAAACTCGGCAAGCGGATGGCCTTCGCCGACATCACGATGACCCCCGACGGCTCCCAGGAGCCGGCGGCCAAAGCCTCCACGGTCTACGCCCTGCTCGGGTGATCTCCGGCGGGCGATCCTGCTGACCTTGCTGCCGACCCCGTTGCGGGGGAGCCGGCCCGGGGGCTCGCGGGAGCCGGTCGACGGGTCGGGTCAGGGCCCGGTCACCGCCCCGCGGCTACGGCTGCGGCCGGGCCGACGCCCGTGAGCCGCTCCGCCGCGGACCAGAGCCGGGCGTTGGCCGCCGGGTCCAGGGCCCGGCGGGTGATGCGGGCCTCCGTGCTCGGACCGACCAGGCCGAACCGGCCGCCCGGGCCGTAGTAGCCGCCGGCCGCCGCGTCCGGGCTGGTGGCGGCGTACAGGAGGGGCTCGGTACCGGGCCCGACCTCCTGCTTCGGCAGGAAGTCCACCGCGTACAGAATCCGGCTCCCGAGGGAGGGCCGGCCCGTGGCCAGGCTCGCTCCGGCCGTCTGCAGGTTGGTCTTGGTGTACCCGGGGTGCGCGGCGGTGCTGCGCAGCGGCCAGCCGTTCTCGGCGGCCAGGACCGCCAGGTGCCGGGACAGCATCAGATCGGCCAGCTTGGACTGCGCGTAGGAGCGCATCGGGCTGTAGCGCCGCCGCTCCCACTGCAGGTCGGCGAAGTCGATCCGGCCGAAGTTCGCGGTGCCGCTGCTCATCGTGGCCACCCGCGGTGCGCGGGCCGCCAGCAGCGCGGGCAGCAGCCGCACGGTCAGGGCCAGCGGGCCGAGGAAGTTGCTGCCGAACTGGACCTCGAAGCCGTCGGCCGTGGTCATGCGGGTCGGCGGGGCCATCACCCCGGCGTTGTTGACGAGCAGGTCGAGCGGGGTTCCGTCGGCGAGGATCCCGTCGGCGAAGGCCTCGACCGAGGCGAGGTCGGCCAGGTCGATCCGGCGCACCTCGACCTGGGCCCCGGGATGCCGGGCCAGGATCTCGGCCCGGGCCCGGTCCCCCTTGGCGGGGGTGCGGACGGCCAGGACCACGCGGGCTCCGGCCTCGGCGAGGCGGCGGGCGGCCTCCTTGCCCGTACCGCTGTTGGAGCCGGTGACGACGGCGAACGTTCCGGACTGGTCGGGGACGGCGTACATGGCGTGCTCCTCGGGGCAGGGCAGGCAAGGGGGTTCGGTGGGTCGAAAAATAAGAGACCGGCGGTCTGTCCGCCTTCCCCGAAGCTAGCAGACCGCTGGTCTGATAACAACAGACCGCGGGTCTCTAAAGCCCCCGCGGTCTGTAAGCTGGCACCGTGTCCACGCCTACGAACTTCCAGCGCGCCCGCAGCGAGGAGCAGCGCGCCGCCCGCCGCCGGGCGATCCTCGACGCGACGGCCGCGATGCTCATGGAAATGCCGGTCGCCCAGGTCACCCTGAACGAGCTCAGCCGCCGGGCGGGACTGGCCAAATCGAATGTGCTGCGCTACTTCGAGTCCCGCGAGGACGTCCTGCTCGAACTGCTCGCGGATGCCTTCCGCGAGTTCGCCGCCCACCTCGACGGCGTGCTCACCGAGGCCGAGGCCGAGGCGGCGGCCGGTGTGGAGGCCGGCACCCCGGCCGAGCGCGCCGACCGGCTCGCGGGGCACCTGGCGCGGGCCCTGGCCGAGCGTCCCGTCCTCTGCGACCTGACCAGCGCCCAGGCCGCCGTCCTGGAGCGCAACGTCTCCCCGCAGGTCGCCGCCCAGTACAAACGGGCCGCCGTCGCCGTTGCCACCGCGGTGGCCGGGCGGATCGCCGCGCACCTGCCGGAGCTGGGCGAAGCGGGCGCCTTCCGCTTCGTCGCCTCCGCGATCATGTTCACGGGGGCCGTCTGGGCCCATTCCAACCCGTCCGCCGCGATGCGCGCCGCCTACGAGGCGGACCCCTCGCTCGCCGTCCTGCGCCTGGACTTCGCCGACACGCTGCGCGACACGCTGCAGGTCCTGCTGTCCGGGCTGCTGGCGCGGGCGGACCGTCCGGAGTGAACGGCCGGTCCGCCCGCGGGGGTCAGCCGGCCTGGACGGTGACCGTGCGGCCCGGGGCCACGACCGGGGTCACGTAGCTGTAGGTCACCCCGTCCACCACCTTGGTGCGGGCCGGCCGGGCCACCCCGTCGACGGTGAGCGTGGCGTACGTGCCGGGGAAGCGGGCCTCCCAGGTGTACGGGCAGTTGCCCGAGGTGTGCGTGAGCGAGGACCGCGTCGCCCCGTCGTGGCGCAGGGAGAAGGCCGAGCCGCCGACCCGGAGGTCGTCGATGCGCAGCCAGTCCATGCCCGAGGGCAGCCGGGACTGGGTGGTCAGGGCGTGCGCGGGCGCGTCGGGGGCCACGCCCATCAGGCCTTGCACGGTCTGCCCGAGCAGGGTGAAGGAGACCTCCGGGTAGTCCCCGTTGGTCCCCTGCTTGGTGTTCACGTGCTGGATGTCCTTGTGGTCGTAGACGTCCTTCATCCACTTCCAGCCGGTGTCGTTGCGGTTGTTCCGGAAGAAGGTGTCCGGCAGGTAGGTGAGGGCCTCGATGTTGGAGGGCCGGCCCGGACCCGAGGCCTGCTGGTCCACGTAGTCGAGGTAGGCCTCCCGGCGGGCGCCGGGTTCGAGGATCCCCTTCATCGGCATGAACCAGCTGTTCTCCATGCCCCAGCCGGTCAGGGCCCGCCCGTCCGTGGTGTACCCGCGGACCATGTCCGCACCCGAACCGGTCCCGGTCCAGGTGGAGTTGAAGTAGGTCTTCAGCTCCCGGGCCTTGGTCTCGTACCGGTCGGCGAGCGTACGGTCCCCCTTGGAGCGGGCGAGCGAGGCCATCGCCAGGTAGGCCTGGTACTGGGAGCCGATCGCGTCGCCCGCCTCGGCGAGGGGCTCTCCGCTCTGCTCGTTGTAGCTGGCGGTGCCCTGGAAGATGCCCTGGCCCGTGCCCTCGGCCACCTTCACCGCGCCGTTGTCCTTGAGGCCGTCGTGCAGGGTGACGAACTCGTCGGTGGCGCGGCGGTAGAAGTTCCACAGGGCCGGATCGTCGAGGTAGGCGCGGTCCCCGCTCCAGCGGTAGGCCTCCTCGGACTTCTGCACCAGCTCGAAGGTGGCCGGCACCTCGCGGACGAAGTTCGTCGGGCTCTTGTAGTCGATCGAGAGGTAGGTCGAGGTGTCGAAGTTGAAGGCCCACGCCGGGTAGTACTTGTGCGCGGGGGTGGCGGACGCGGCGAACGAGCGGAGCATCGACTTGTTCTCGGCGTGCAGGGCGAGGACTCCCGCGCCGGACAGCTGGTGGGCCATGTCGCGCGAGTAGTAGCCGCTGCGGTTGGCGTACCCGGCCCAGTAGGAGGCGGCGTAGGTGCCGGTGCCACTGCCGCCGGTGCGGTTCTCGTCCACGTTGAGCGGGCCCTTCGTGCCCGGCAGGTGGACCCAGCTGTTGGCCTTGCGCTTGGACCAGTCGAACATCTCGACGATCTTCGGGTCGGACGAGCTGACCCGCGGGTCCGCGGGGGAGGCCGGGGAGAGCATCACGTCGTCGGCGTTGACCCAGCCGTCCCCCGACTCGAAGGCGATCTCCAGCCTGTCCCCGGGGGCCAGGGCGATCCGGCTGAGCGTGTAGCGGCGGTAGTTCGCCGCGCTCGGCAGGGTGAGCGTGCCGGCGACCGCGCCGTTGACGCGGGCGGTGTAGCGGCCGTTCGGCCCGCCCGTCGCGATCCAGGCGGATATGTCGTACGCACCCCGGCCCGCTGCCGTCACGGTCTGGGACACCTTCATCCCGGACCCGGCGTCGAGGTAGGCGAGCCGGGCCGCGCCGTGCGGGTAGTTCGTGGCGACCCCGGTTCCGGAGGTGAACTGCCAGCCGGTACTGCCCTGTTCGAAGCCCGGGTTGGTGACGGTGAGCGGCGCGGGCGCACCCTGCACACCCTGCGCGGCCGCTGCGGCCTGGCCGCCGAGGGCGAGCGGGGTCAACGGGAGGAGCAGGGCGAGGGCGGACAGCAGCGACACACGGGAACGCGTCATCGGGTTCTCCCTGAGGGGGTGGGGTGGGGTGGGGTGGGGTGGCCGTGCGGTGGTCGTGCAGTGGGCCGGCCGGCCTGCGCGGAGCAGGGCGGGCGGCACGCTAGCAACCCCGCCGGAAGATTTGCAATGACCTTGTCAAAATTATCTGCCAGATCGAACTGAAAGATTTCATCGAACTCTTGCAAGTCGAGAGTCGGCCTGGCTACAGTCCTGGCCAGTCGGCTTCCGCAACGGTGCGAGCAGGGGTGGGTCAGGTATGGGAATGGAACGTCGGAGAGTGCTGCAGCTGGGTGGCGCGATCGCCGCGGGGGCCGGGCTCACCGGCCTGACCGCCTGTTCCGGAACGGGTGGCACGGGCCAGGGCGGGGTCTCGGGAGCCGCGGGGGAGAAGGACAAGGGCAGGATCACGGTCTGGTCCTGGCAGGGTCCCGCCGCCGAAATGAAGTCCCTCGTACCGGAGTTCAACAAGACGTACCCCGGGATCGAGGTGACGGTCGAGGACATCGGCAACCCGGCGATCTGGGACAAGATCACCACCGGGCTCGCCGCCGGCGGCCAGGGTCTCGCCGACGTCCTGCACATCGGCGTCGACTACCTGCCGGGCTACGTGGAGAAGTTCCCCGGCGGCCTCGCCGACCTCGGCCCGCTCGGCGCGAACGCCTACCGCGACGCCTTCGCGCAGGGCATGTGGCAGACCGTGTCCCCCGACGGCAAGCGCGTCAACGCGCTCCCCTGGGAGGCGAATTCGGCGGGCTTCTACTACCGGGCCGACCTCTTCGAGAAGGCGGGCATCGACGCCGGCGCCCTCCAGACCTGGGAGGAGACCATCGAAGCCGGAAAGGAGATCAAGGCGAAGACCGGCGCCCACCTGCTGGGCATCGACAAGCCCGCCTCACAGGCCGACGCCGCCAACTTCTTCCAGATGCTGCTCCAGCTCCAGGGCTCCTTCTACTTCAGCCTCGCCGGGGACATCACGCTCGACTCCCCGGAGGCCGTGAAGGCCATGACCCTCATCAAGACGATGAACGACGCCGGCCTGGTCAGCGATCTCGCCGGCGGCTGGAACGCACTGATGAGTTCCCTCAAGCAGGGGACCGCGGCCGTCCTGCCCATGCCCACCTGGTTCGGCGGCATCATCCAGGAGCAGGTGCCCGAGGAGGCCGGGAAGTGGAAGGTCCGGCTGCCCCCGGCCGTCCGCCGGGGCGGCTCGACGGCGGCCACGGTCAACTCCACCCACCTCGCCGTGGCGGGCGCCGGCAAACACCAGGCCGCGGCCTGGTCCTTCGTCGAGTTCGTCCTCACCCGCCCCGCCTCCCAGGTGCAGATCTACAAGGGCAAGGGCATCGCCCCGGCCCTCATGAAGGCGTACGACGACGCGGTCTTCCACGAGCCGTCCCCCTTCTTCGGCGGCCAGAAGAAGGGCGAGGTCTTCCTGGAGGCCCTGAAGGCGCCCTCGTCCGCCTTCAACTACACCGCCGACTACGCCCGCGCCCTCAAGCTCGTCACCGACGCCCAGTCCAAGGTGCTGCTGGGCGGCGCCGACCCGGCGAAGGTGCTCAAGGAGGCCGCCGACCAGCTCGCCCAGCAGACCGGACGCAAGGTCTCCCGATGACCGTCACGCTCACCGGCGGCGAGACCCGGGCCGTCCCCTCCCGGGGGACGGCCCCGCGCACCCGGCCCCGCCGGCGCCCGGCCCCGTACCTCTTCGTCCTGCCCGCGCTGCTCCTCTTCGCCGCCTTCAAGCTCTACCCCATCGGCCGGTCCTTCGTGATCAGCCTGCACAAGACCGTCGGCGGGACCGAACGGTTCGTCGGCGCCGACAACTACACGCGGCTGATGGGCGATCCGCTCTTCTGGACCGCCCTGAAGAACACCGCGGTGATCCTCGCCGTCCAGGTGCCGGTCATGCTGGCCCTCGCCACCGGACTGGCCGTGGCCCTCGACTCCACGCTGCTGCGCGGCCGCACGGTCTTCCGGCTGGGCTTCTTCCTGCCCATGGTCACCGGGCTGGTCGCCTACGGGATCATCTTCTCCGTCCTCCTCAACAAGGACTACGGGCTGGTCAACTGGCTGACGGGCCTGGCCGGCCTGGACCCGGTGCCGTGGCTGACCGACCCCCTGTGGGCGAAGGTCTCCCTCGGCCTGGCGCTGACCTGGCACTACACCGGCTACAACGCGGTGATCCTGCTCGCCCGCCTGCAGTCCGTACCTGCCGAGCTGTACGACGCGGCCTCCGTCGACGGGGCCGGCGCCTGGACCTCCTTCCGCCACGTCACCCTGCCGGGCCTGCGCCCCGCCCTGCTGCTCACCACGGTGCTGTCCACCATCGGCACCCTGCAGATCTTCGACGAGCCGTACGTGCTCACCGGCGGCGGCCCGGACAACGCCACCCTGACCATCGGCGTGTACCTCTACCAGAACGCCTTCAAGTACTTCGACTTCGGCTACGCCTCCGCCATCGCCTACGCCCTCGCCGTCCTCATCGGCATCCTCGGCGTGATCCAGTTCCGCTTCCTGGGGGAGAAGTCATGACCGCCGCCCGCCACCGCGGCAGGAGCATCCTGCTCACCTCCGGACTCGCCATCGCGCTGGCCGCCGTCCTGATCCCCTTCTACTGGCTCGTGGTCGCCGCCACGCACAGCTCCGGGGAGATCTTCGACAGCCCGCCGCCGCTGCTGCCCGGCGGCCATCTGGCGGAGAACCTCCGGACCCTCCAGGACACCGCGCAGTTCGGCCGGGTGCTCCTCAACTCCGTTCTCATCGCGGCGATCTACACCGTGTGCGCGGGCGCCGTCTGCACCCTCGCCGGCTACGGCTTCGCCAAGTACCGCTTCCGCGGGCGCGAACCGCTGTTCGGCCTGCTCATGCTCGGACTCGTGGTCCCCGCCCAGGTCACCCTCGTGCCCCTCTTCCAGCTGATGGCCGAACTGCGCTGGCTGGGCACGTACCAGGCGGTGATCATGCCCAACCTGGCCCTGCCCTTCGGCATCTTCCTGATGCGCCAGTCGATGGCCGCGCTCCCCGACGAACTCCTCGACTCGGGGCGCATGGACGGCTGCGGCGAACTGCGGCTGTTCTGGAAGGTGGTGCTCCCGCCCATGAAACCGGCGCTGGCCGCCCTGGCGATCTTCCTGTTCCTGTACCAGTGGAACGACTTCGTCTGGCCGCTGATCGTCCTGCGCGACAGCGCCACGTTCACCGTCCCCGTGGCCCTCGCCTCCCTCCAGGGCCTCGACGAGACCGACTACGGAGCGATCCTCGCCGGAACCGCGGCCGCCGCGATCCCGATGGCCCTCGTATTCCTCGCGCTCCAGCGCCAGTTCGTGTCCGGCCTGCTCGCCGGCGCCGTGAAGGAGTGACCGTGACCGCCGCCGATCCCGTGACCACCGCCGGTCCCGGCACCACCGCTCCCGTAGCCACCGCCGATCCCGTGACCACCGCCGGGCTCGCACCCGCCGCCGAGCAGCCGCTGCTCGACGGGGTCTCGCTCGCCGTCCTCGCCCACGCCCCCGGCGTCCACCCCGCCTGGACCCTGGCCGAACTCCCGGGCAGGCTGCGGATGCTGGAGGTGCGGGCCGACGGGGCCCCCGTCGAGATCCGCTTCTCCGTGCCCCTCGGCGACGCCGCCGGGTACTGGCACCCGCAGGGCGGCTGGCAGCGCACCCTGCTCGCGGACTGGGAGGGCCGCTCCCAGGTCTCGCTGGTCCACGGACACGCCGCCGGCTGCCTCTACGACCACGGCGGCGCCACCCTGCTCACCTTCGCCGCGACCGACCCGGTACCCGAGGCGGAGCTCCGCTTCGGGGTCTCCGAGGAGAACGACACCCACGTCGTCCACCTCCGCCTGCCCGCCGCACGGCAGGCCCACCGGATCCTGCTCGCCCCCCGCGCCCCCTCCGTGGCACGGGCCATGCGGGCCCTGCGCTCCTGGTTCGACGCCGCGCTCGCCCCGGCGCCGGTGCCCGACGCGGCCCGCACCCCCGTCTACTCCACCTGGTACGCCTTCAACCAGGACGTCAGCGCCCCCGCCGTCGAAACCCAGGCCGAACTGGCCGCCGGACTCGGCTGCGGAGCGCTGATCCTCGACGACGGCTGGCAGGAGGGCGGCCACGGGCGCGGCTACGCCGGCTGCGGGGACTGGGAGCCCGACCGGGCCAAGTTCCCCGACTTCGCCGGGCACGTGGCCCGGGTCCGGGCCCACGGGCTGAGCTACCTCGCCTGGGTCGCCCCCCTGCTCCTGGGACCCGGAGCCGCCTGCCACGACCGCTGGGCCGCCTGCGCACCCGCCCCGTCCGGCGTGCCCGGTGCGCACGTGCTGGACCCCCGCCGCCCCGAGGTGCGCGCGCACGTCGTCGGGCTCTGCGTCCGGCTGGTCCGCTCGTACGGGCTCGACGGACTCAAGCTCGACTTCCTCGAGCAGGCCATGGTCTACGCGGGCGACGGAGCCGGTGACGTCGGACGGGCCATGGTGGCCCTGCTGACGGAGCTCCGCGCGGCGCTGGAGGCCGTACGCCCCGGCGTGCTGCTGGAACTGCGCCAGCCGTACACGGGACCGGGCATGGCCCCCTTCGGCAACATGCTGCGCTCCTTCGACTGCCCCGCGGACGCCACCGCGAACCGGGTCCGCACCCTCGACACCTCGCTGCTCGCCGTCGGCGGAGCCGTCCACTCCGACATGCTCCTGTGGTCACCCGACGCCCCCGTGGCGACGGTGGCCCGGCAGCTGATCGGGGCACTCCACGCGGTCCCGCAGATCTCCGTACGGCTGGACCGGGTCCCCGCGGCGCACCGGGAGGCGATCGGGTTCTGGCTGGCACAGTGGCGGGTCCACCGGGAACTGCTGCTGGACGGGGAGGTGGAGCCGGGCCGGCCCGACGAGCTGTACCCGCTGGTGCGGGCGAGCGCCGGGGACCACTGCCTGCTGAGCGTGCACGGTGACCGGGTCGTCCCGCTGGACTTCTCCGCGTACCGACGCTTCGACCTGGCCAACGGCTCGGAGCGGGACCGGGTGATGGTCGAGGTGCTGGGCGGCGGGGGCGGGGTCCGGGGAGTGGTCCACGGGCCGGACGGCCGTATCATGGACGGCCCGCCGTCGTACCTGCCGGAGGGAGCACGCTCGCTGGCGGTGCCGCGCGGGGGGCTGGTATCGCTCACGCTCACGGAAGGACCGCGATGAAGGTCGGGATCACCGAGGTCGCCGCTCGCGCCCAGGTCAGCGAGGCGACCGTGAGCCGGGTGATCAACCGACGCCAGGGCGTGTCGAAGAAGACCCGGGACGCGGTCGAACAGGCCATGGCGGACGTCGGCTACGAACGCCAGACCCAGGGCCAACTGGTCGCGGTGATCACCGAGTTCGTGTCCAATCCGTTCTTCGCCGATGTCGCCGAGCGCATCGAGTCGGCGCTCGCCCCGCACGGGCTCAAGACCATCCTGTGCCCGGCCTTCCCGGGCGGGGTCCAGGAGCGGGACTTCATCTCCGCGCTCGTCGACAAGGGCGTCGCGGCCGTCGTCTTCCTCTCCGCCTCCAACACCGTCGAGGGCGCCGACAACGAGACGTACGAACTGCTGCGCCAGCGCAGGGTGCCGTACGTCGGCATCAACGGCGAGTTCGCGGACGGGGTGGCGACCCCGGTGTTCTCGACGGACGACGCGCTCGCCGCGGAGCTGGCCGTCGACCACCTCCACCGGCTGGGCCACCGCAGGATCGGGATGGCCTCCGGACCGGCCGGTAACCAGCCCGCCGACCGGCGGGTACGGGGCTTCGTCGAGGCCATGGCCAAGCGGGGCATCGCGGAGCCGGAGCGCTGGGTGATCCGGCAGTCGTACACGGTGGAGGGCGGCCAGGCCGCCGTCGGCCCGCTGCTCGCCCTGGGCGCCACCGCGATCGTGGCCGCCAGCGACTACATGGCCCTCGGGGCGATCCGGGGCATCCGCCGGCAGGGACGGGCGGTGCCGGGAGACGTATCGGTCGTGGGGTACGACGGCTCCTCCATCACCGAGTTCACCGACCCGCCCCTGACCACCGTGCGCCAGCCCGCCGACCGGCTGGCCCTGGAGGTCGGGCGCAGCGTACTGGCGCTGGTCAGCAACCGGGACGTGCCCACGGGCGAGCTGCTCTTCGACCCCGAACTGGTCATCCGGGCCACCACCGGGCCGGCCCCCGCGGAGCCCGGGGTCTGATCCGGGCCTGGCCCGGGCCGGATCCCGCCCTGATCCGGGGGCGGGCTCAGTGCCGCTCCTCGTCCGCGACGAGGAGCTCGCCGACCTCCTCCGAGAGGGCGGCGCGCGCAGCGGCGGGCAGGCCAGCGTCGGTGATGAACCAGTCGGCCTGGTGGAGCGCCGCGAAGCCGCTGAGCCCCACCACCCCCCACTTGCTGTGGTCCGCCACGACGGCGACCCGGCGTGCCGAGGCGACCAGGGCGCGGTTGGTCTGGGCCTCCATGAGGTTGGGGGTGGTCAGGCCGGCGCCCTGCGCCACCCCGTGCGCCCCGAGGAAGAGCAGGTCCACGTGGAGCGAGCCGATCGCCAGGTCGGCGAGCGGTCCGACCAGGGCGGCCGAGGGGGTCGGGGAGCCGCCGGTGAGCAGCAGGGTCGGGGAACCGGCTCCGCGGTCGCGGCCGTCGGCCCACACCAGCTCCGCGACCGGGAGGGAGTTGGTGACGATGGTGAGCCGGGGGACCCCGAGGAGCCGGGTGGCGACGGCGTGCGCGGTGGTGCCGCCCGAGACCGCGACCACGCTGCCCGGTTCCACCAGGGCCGCGGCCGTGTCCGCGATGGCGGCCTTGGCATCGCCCTCCAGGTCCGACTTGGCCTCGAAGCCGGGCTCGTGCCCGCTCGCCCCGGCCGGGGCGACGGCTCCGCCGTGGACCTTCTCGACGACGCCGCGCCGGGCGAGGGCGTCCAGGTCCCGGCGGACGGTCATGTCGGACACGCCGAGCTGCCCGACCAGGTCGGCCACTCGTACCGCGCCCTCGCGCCGGACCGCGTCGAGGATGAGAGCGCGTCGCTGGTGGGCCAGTTGGGCAGCCTGCTCGGCCACGGGTCGCTCCCGGGAATCGGCGAAACCGGTCAGAAGGCAGCAAGATAACACGGCCATGTTGTTGAAGTCTGGGGGAAACCTCGCTCCAGGCTGGTGGAAAATGTTCGAGAGTGTTTATTCTCGGTGGGTGAAGAAGACCCTCGCGAAACTCGCGGACGGCCGCGAACTGATCTACTTCGACACCGACGAAGGTGCCGTGCGCGACGCGCCCGACCTGCGCCCACTGGATCCGGTGGACAGCCGCCCGGAACTGCGGCGCGACGAGGCCACCGGCGACTGGATCACCATCGCCTCCCACCGCCAGAACCGGACCTACCACCCGCCCGCCGGCGAATGCCCGCTCTGCCCGTCCCGTGACGGCCGGCTCAGCGAGATCCCCGCCGCCGACTACGAGGTGGCCGTCTTCGAGAACCGCTTCCCCTCCCTCGCGGGCGAGGCCGGACGCTGCGAAGTCGTCTGCTTCACCCCCGACCACGACGCGGGTTTCGCCGATCTGACCCCGTCCGCCGCCCGGCTGGTCCTCGACGCGTGGACCGACCGCACCGCCGAGCTCTCCGCGCTCCCCGGCGTCGAGCAGGTGTACTGCTTCGAGAACCGGGGAGCGGAGATCGGGGTGACCCTCGCGCATCCGCACGGCCAGATCTACGCCTTCCCCTTCGTCACGCCGCGCACCGCCAAGATGACGGCCGCCGCGCAGGCGCACCGCGCCGCCACCGGCCGCAACCTCTTCGAGGACCTGCTGGGCAGGGCCCGCGCCGCCACGGAGCGGGTGGTGACGGCCGGGGAGCACTGGACCGCCTTCGTGCCCCACGCCGCCCGCTGGCCGTACGAGGTCCACCTCTATCCGCACCGCCGGGTCCCCGACCTGACCTGCCTCACGGAAGCCGAGCGGGCCGAGTTCCCGGGGATCTACCTCGACCTGCTCCGACGCTTCGACCGGCTGTTCCCCGTACCGCAGAAGCAGCCCGCGCCCACCCCGTACATCTCCGCATGGCACCAGGCGCCCCGCACCCACGGCGGGGAACTGGCCCTGCACCTGGAGCTGTTCACCATCCGCAGGACCCCCGACAAGCTCAAGTTCCTCGCCGGCACGGAGTCCGGGACGGAGGCCTTCATCAACGACGTGGCCCCGGAGACGGCGGCGCGACGACTGCGGGAGGCCCTGGCATGAGCCGCTCCGAGCAGGCCGCGGCCACCTTCGCGAAGCTCTACGGCGGCGTCCCCGACGGGATCTGGGCGGCGCCCGGCCGGGTCAACCTGATCGGTGAACACACCGACTACAACGACGGGTTCGCCCTCCCCGTCGCCCTCCCGCAGACCACCCTGCTCGCCGCCAGGGCCCGTACGGACGGGCGGCTGCTGCTGCACAGCGCGCAGGGCGACGGCCGGATCACCGAGCTCGCCGTGGCGGACCTGACCCCCGGAGCGGTACCGGGCTGGGCCGCGTACCCGGCCGGAGTGGTCTGGGCCCTCGCCGGGGCGGGACACCGGGTCGGCGGCGCCGACCTCCACTTCGACAGCACGGTGCCCACCGGCGCCGGCCTCTCCTCGTCCGCGGCGCTGGAATGCGTGGTCGCCGTCGCCTACGACGAGCTGTACGGATTGCGACTGCCCGGGCCGGAACTGGCCCGCATCGCCCAGCGGGCCGAGAACGGCTTCGCCGGAGTCCCCTGCGGGATCATGGACCAGATGGCCTCCGTGTGCTGCACCACCGGCGCCGCGCTCCACCTCGACGCCCGCACCCCGGAGCTCCACCGGCAGGTCCCCCTCGACCTCCCCGGGCAGGGACTCGTCCTCCTCGTGATCGACACCCGGGTCTCCCACGACCTGGGCGACGGGGCGTACGCGGCCCTGCGCGCGGGCTGTGAACGGGCCGCCGGGCTGCTCGGCCTGCGCGCCCTGCGGGATCTGCCCGCCCGGAACCTCGCCGGGGCCCTGGAGGAGCTCCCGGCGGACCTCGTCCCGCTGGTCCGCCACGTGGTGACGGAGAACGGCCGGGTCACCGAGGCGGTCGCCCGGCTCCGGGAGGGCGACGCGGCCGCCCTCGGCCCGATCCTGACGGCCGGTCACGCCTCGCTCCGCGACGACTACCGGGTCTCCTGCCCGGAGACCGACCTCGCCGTGACGGCCGCCCTGAGCGCCGGAGCCCTCGGCGCCCGGATGACGGGAGGCGGCTTCGGAGGCTCCGTCATCGCGCTGGTGGAGGCGGGCCGCGAGGACGCGGTGGGCGGGGCCGTCACGGCGGCCTTCGCGGCGGCCGGCCACCGGCTGCCGCGCCTCCTCACCGCGACCCCGGCGGCGGGCGCGCGCCGGCTGGAGCCGTAGCCGTAGCCGTAGCCGTAGCCGTAGCCGTAGCCGGGGCCCGGGCGCAGGCCAGGGCCCCGGCAGCCGGCCCGATCAGGCGGTGAAGGGGGCGCCGTCCAGTGTCCAGTGGGCGTCCAGGCCGATGCCCAGCGCGGCGTAGACGTGGGCGGCGACATCGGTGTGCCGGACCGCCTTCGGCGTCACGCCTGCGGCCAGGTCCGGGCCGCAGGCGGCCACCCAGGCGGTCCGCTCCAGCTCGCTGCGTCCCCCGTGGCCGCCTTCGTCACGGTGCCCGTGGTCGGTCACCACGATGACCGTCCACCGTTCCCCGGGGTGGCCCGGGCGGTCGCGCACGGCCTTGAGGAGTCGGCCCAGGCGCTGGTCCGCCGTCTCGATCGACCGGCGGTACTCCTCGCCGCAGCCGAGGAAGTGGGCGGTCTCGTCGACGGCGCCGAGGTAGACGAAGGAGGCGTGGAGCACCTCCCCGGAGCCCAGCACGTGCGCCGCTTCGGCGGTCACGGCCTCGTCCACCTCCTCCCAGGCCTCCGGCGTGTCCGCGCGCGGGGCGATGAAGCTCAGCCGGCTGGGGGCGGTGAAGAGCGGGCCGCCCTGCTGGGCGAGGAACAGGGGGGCCCAGCCGCCGGCCGCGAAGGTGCGCCGCCCGCATTCGAGTGCCAGCCGCGTGGTGAAGTCGGGGAAGACGTCGAGGCGGTTGCCGTCGAGCCGGTTGCCCCACACCCCGTGCTTGGCGACGGTGACGCCGGTGGCGATGGTGGCCCAGCACGGCCCGGACATGGTCGGTGTGGCCTCGTCGATCTCGACGGGGGCGAGGAACCCCGCCTCGGCTATCCCGTCGAGGTGGGGGGTGTCGAGCTGCGGGAGCAGGTCGAGCCGTACGCCGTCGATGCCGACGACCAGAACGTGTTGCGTGTGCATGGCCGGTCCAGGGTGTCCGTGGGTGGGTGCGGGTCTCTGCGCAGCGGCGCGGTGGCCGGTCCGCAGGGTCAGGGGGTGGTGCGGCGCAGCCGGATCAGCCGGCTCGCGTAGTCCCCGGCGGGCAGCGCGAGGTCGATGCCGCGGTGGACCAGGACGGCGCCGCTGTGCACCTGGTCCCGGTCCGGGTCCAGGTAGTGGGCGCCGGTGTCGAGTGCGGGCAGCCTGAGGGGCGCGGGCCGGTGGCCGAACCGGGTCGCGGGCCGCCAGGCGAGCACGGCGTGCTCGCCACCGTCCGCGGCGGCGTAGTGGACGGCCGTCACCCCGCCCGCGCCCTTCAGGCGGTACTGGATCCCGTGCTGGACCAGCGGACGGATCTGCTTGTACTGGGCCACGAGCGCGGCGGCCTCGTCGAGCTCCTCGGCGGACCAGCCCGTCAGGTCCCCGCCGAGGCCGAGCGCCCCGGACATGGCGACGTGGAAACGGAAGCGCAGCGGGGTGCGCCGGCCGGTGGCCGTGTTGGGGCTGTCGGTGACCCACGCGGCCATGATCCGGGCCGGGAAGAGCTGGCTGAAGCCGTCCTGGATCGCGATCCGGTCGACGGGGTCGGTGTTGTCCGAGGTCCACGCCTGGTCGGTGCGGGCCAGGATGCCGAGGTCGGCGCGCCCGCCACCGCCGGCGCACGCCTCGATGCGCAGGCCCGGGTGGTCCGCGCGCAGCCGGTCCATGACCCGGTAGACGGCCCGGGTGTGGTCGATCCACAGCCGGTCGGGATCGGGGTTCCCCTCCCAGCCGGCCTCGGTGAAGGCGCGGTTGGCGTCCCATTTGAGCCAGCCCACCCCGTGGTCGCGTACGAGGCGGTCCAGGGTGCGGTGGGCCCAGGCCTCGACCTCGGGCCGGGCGAAGTTCAGTACGAGCTGATGACGCAGTTCGGTCGCCTCCCGGGTGGGGGAGTGCAGGACCCAGTCCGGATGCGCGCGGTACAACTCGCTGTCGCGGTTGACCATTTCGGGCTCCACCCACAGACCGAAGGTCATGCCGAGGCGGCGGACCTCGTCGGCGAGGGGGCGCAGCCCCTCGGGAAAGGCCTCGGGGCGCGGGGTCCAGTCGCCCAGCCCGGCCCGGTCGTCGCGCCGCGTGCCGAACCAGCCGTCGTCGAGGACGAACAGCTCGGCGCCGAGGCCGGCGGCCAGGTGGGCCAGCTTGATCTGGCCGGCCTGGTCGACGTCGAAGCCGGTGGCCTCCCAGGAGTTGTAGAGGACGGGCCGCTCCCGTTCGGGCTCCGGAAGTACGTGGTCCGCGACGTAGCCGTGCCAGGCCCGGCTGGCCGCGCCGAAGCCGTGCGGGGTGTAGAGCCCGGCGAACACGGGGGTCCGCAGGCTCCCGCCCGGTTCCAGGGTCCACCGCAGCCCCTCGTGGCCGAACCCTCCCGTCCAGGTGGTGCGGCCCACCGCGTCGCGGTGCAACGTGATGCGCCAACTGCCGCTCCAGGCAAGGGCGGTGCTCCACACCTCGCCCCGCTCCTCGGTCGCGGCGCCGTCGTCGAGGGCGAGCCAGGGGCTGGCGTGGTGGCCGGTGAGCCCGCGGCGGCTGGTCAGGACGGTCTCGGCGACGGGGAGCCGGTCGCGATGCAGCTGGAACTCGCTGTTCCAACCGCCCGTGAGGTGGCTGAGCCGGTAGTCGGCGAGCGTCGGGGCCGTCCAGGAGGCGGAGTCCAGCCGGTCGACGGTGACCGGCCCGGCCTCGGCCCCGACACCGACCGCAGCCGCGGCTCCGGTGTGCGTGAGCTCCACCCAGCGTTCTACGACGTCGCTGCCCGGCCGGACGCGGTAGCAGAGCTCCGCGCGCAGGGGGTAGCGGCGGTCCGCGAGGAGCAGCCGCAGTTCGCCGCCGTCGACGCGGTGTCCGGCGAACTCCCACTGTGCGCCGACGGTTCCGTCGGCGAAGCGGACCTGGAGGCCCGCCGGGCCGAACCGCGCCCCGGTCTGCGGGGCCAGCTCGTCGGCCGCGGCCCCGGCTTCGAAGCTGCTCGCGGCGGGCGAGGTGGCCTCCGGCAGCAGGGTCAGGGCGGCGGTGTCGAGCGGTGCGCCCCAATGCACGTGCCGCGGGCTGCCGTCGGGCCCCGTGCGCAGGGCGTACACGCTGTTCGGAGTGCGGAGCACGGCGATGCCGGAAGCGGGATCGAAGGTGACGGGCGGGAGCGCGGCAGGCACGAAGGGGTCCCCTGAGGTCGAAGGCCCTTATCCGGGCCAGGAGTTGGCCAGAGGCTAGGGCGGACCCCGGGTCGAAATCAATACTGGACGAAGTTATTTATTTGCTCTACGTTGCACCCGTGTTTCGAAACCACTCCCAGTCACCGCTGGTCAGCGCACCGGCCGAAACGGCGGTCCTCGCCCTGCTCCTGGCCGAGGGCCCCCTCAGCCGGGTGGAGCTCGCGCGCCGCACCGGACTCTCCTCGACGGCCATCACCAAGGCCGCGCGGCCGCTCATCGACGACGGGTACCTGTACGAACTCCCGCCCGAGCGCACCGCTCCCGGGGCCGGCCGTCCGGTCAACCCGCTGGCCGTCACCCCGGACCGGGAGTTCTTCGTCGGAGTGAAGATCAGCGACGACCGGCTGTTCGGCGTGGTGTGCGACCTGCGTGCCCGGGTCCGGGCCACGGCCGAACGGACCCTCGACAGTCATGAACCCGCCTCGGTCGCCGGACTGTTGACCGACCTGGTCGACGAACTGCTCGACACGGACACCGCGTTCCGGGACCGCACCCGGCACCTCGGCATCGCGGTCTCGGGCGACGTGGACCGCGGCGGCGGCCGGGTCCGCTTCTCCGGCCGTCTCGGCTGGCGCGACGTACCGCTCGCCGAGACGCTGGCCGCCGCCACCGGTCTGACGGTCACCGTGGAGAACGACGTCAAAGCACTCACCATTGCCGAGCACTGGTTCGGGGAGGGGGTCGGCACCGGCTACTTCGCGCTGGTCACGATCGGCGCGGGGATCGGCTCGGCGCTCGTCGTCAACGGAGAGCTGGTGACCGGTGCCTACGGAGTGGCCGGGGAGATGGGGCACATCCCCGTCGACCCGGCCGGTCCGCGCTGCCGCTGCGGCGCGGTCGGCTGCGTCGAGGCCATCGCCTCGACCGGCGCGATCCTCGAGGCGGTCCGCCGCGGGACCGGAGCGGCCGACCTCGGCTTCGACCGGGCCGTGGAACTGGCCCGCGACGGGGACCCCGTGGCCCGCGAGGCCTTCGCCCGGGCGGGCCGCGCGATCGGCGTCGGCATCGCCGCCCTGGTCAACCTCGTGGGTCCGGAACGCGTCGTGGTCAGCGGCGAAGGAGCCGGTACCTACGACCTGTTCGGACAGCACATCAAGGACGCCTACGCGGCACACGCCTTCGGGGCCGCGGTCAGGTGCCCGCTGTCCCTGCGCCCGCTCCCCTGGGAGGAGTGGGCCCGTGGAGCCGCCGCGGTGGCGGTCCAGGCGCTGTTCCCGCCGAGCGCGGCCGCCCCGGCACTGCCGTAACGCCGCAGCACTCCCGTAACGCCGCACCACTCCCGTAACGCCGCACCACTCCCGTACCACCGCACCACGCGTACCGCACCCGGCCCACCCGGCCGGTGCCCCTCACTGCCGGCAAGCACTGATGGAGGGCACCGACCGGGCCGGACACACCCACATCCCGCCTACCCTCACGGAAGGATGCGACATGAGCGCGCACAGGACCGAGCTTAGCCGACGGCGTTTTCTCGGCGGATCACTGATGATCGTCGCCGGAGCGGTGGCGGCCACCGCCTGCTCCACCGACCCGAACGCCGGCGCCTCCGCCGACGCGAAGACCACCCTGAACGTCTGGTTCCACGCGTACGGCGAGGCCGGCACGCAGCAGGCCGCACTGCGCTACGCGACCGCCTTCACCAAGGCCCACCCGGACATCGCCGTCAAGGTCACCTGGGTTCCCGGCGACTACTCCGCCAAGCTCAACGCGACCCTGCTCACCGACGCGGCCCCGGACGTCTTCGAGATCGGCGACTTCAGCGAGAGCCTGGCCCGCCGGGGCCAGATAGCCGCCCTCGACGAGCTCTACGGCAGCGACAGGTCGGACTTCAACGACAACGCGATCGCCGGTGTGGGCGTCGACGGCAAGCTCTACGGCGTCAAGATGATCGACGACGTCATGATGCTGTACTTCCGCAAGAGCGTGCTGTCCCAGGCCGGCATCACCCCGCCCACCACCTTCGACGAGCTCGTCGCGGCGGCCAAGGCCCTCACCACCAAGTCCGGCAAGGGCCTGTTCCTCGGCAACGACGGCCTCGGAGACAGCCCGATCCTCGCCGTCCGCTCGAACGGCGGCGACCTGGTGACCGACGGCACGGTGGCCTTCGGCTCACCGCAGGCACTGGAGGCACTGACCGGCCTGCGGCGCCTGCACGAGGACAAGTCCCTCCTCCTCGGCTTCACCACCGACTGGTGGGATCCGTCCGCCCTCGTCCAGGGCGTCGTTCCGATGCAGTGGTGCGGCCTGTGGGCCATGCCCGCCGTCAAGACCGCGCTGGGCGAGGACTTCGGCGTCCTGCCGTGGCCCGCCCACAAGGCCGGGGGCAGCCCCGTCGTGCGCGTCGGGGGCTGGACCAGCTGCGTCAACGCCAAGAGCAAGCACGTGGACGCCGCGAAGAAGTTCGTCCAGTGGCTGTGGATCCAGCAGGCGGACCTGCAGAAGGACTGGGCCGAGAGCTACGGGTTCCACGTCCCGCCCCGCAAGTCCGTGGCGGCGGGTGCCGCGAAGCTCACCGGCGGAGCCGCCAAGGAGGCCGTGGAACTGGCCGCCAAGTACGGCAAGTCCAACCCGGGCACCTGGGACACCGCGGTCAGCTCCGCGTTCTCGGCCGCCGCCGCGAAGATCACCGGCGGGCAGGGGGACCCCGCGGAGGTCCTGGCGGACGCGGTGCGCCAGGCCCAGGGCGCCATCGACAAGCAGCGCGGCTGATGCTCTCCGCACCGCACACCACGGGGCCGTCCGGGCGGCCGGGACCGTCCCGGCAGCCCGTGGCCGGGGCGGCCCGCACGGGTCGCCCCCGCACGGGCCGCCCCGGCGCCGGTCGTCCCCGCACGGGTCGTCCCCGGGCCGGCCGCTCCGCATGGACCGCCTTCGCGCTGCTCACCGCTCCGCTGCTGATCGGACTCGGCGTCTTCAAGTACGTGGCCATCGGCTGGAGTTTCCTGCTCAGCCTCAGCGACGCGCGCGGGACCATCGCTCCCAGCCGGTGGGTGGGGCTGGACAACTACCGGACCCTGCTCTCCGACGGCGCGTTCCGCGGCTCCCTGACCCAGATCCTGCTGTTCACCGCCTTCATCGTGCCGGTCACCTTCGCCGCCTCCCTCGGGCTCGCCCTGCTGGTCCACCGGATCCGGCGGGGGCGGGCGGCGCTGCGCACCGTCTTCCTCATCCCGGCGGCCGTGTCCTACGTCGCCGCCTCGCTGCTGTGGAAGATGTGCCTGTTCAACGGGCTCCCGGCCGGCATCGCCAACACCCTGGGCGGCTGGTTCGGCATGGACCCGGTCCCCTGGCTGCAGACCACCTCGCCACCGCTGTACTGGATCGTGCTGGTCACCCTCCGGCTCTGGCTCCAGGTCGGCTTCTACATGGTGCTCTTCCTCGCCGGACTCCAGAGCATCCCCCACGACCTCTACGAGGCCGCCGCCCTCGACGGCGCGACCGGCCTGCGGCTGCTGCGCAGGATCACGCTGCCGATGCTGCGCGGTACCTCCGTCGCCGTGCTCATGCTGCTCTTCATCGCCGCCTTCCAGGCCTTCGACGAGTTCTACAACCTCTTCAACAGCGGTCTCTCGGGCACCGGTTCGGCCCCCGTCCAGACCCCGCTGGGCTACCTGTACAACACCGCGATGGGCAGCCAGGACTACGGACTCGGATCGGCCGGAGCCTTCGTGCTCACCGCGCTCATCGTCGGGGTGACCCTGATCCAGGGGCGCCTCACCGGATTCGGCAGGAGCGAGGGGTGAACCGCCCGTGACGACCGGAGCGAGACTGTCCGGAGCGCTGGGCCTCTGCGTGCGCGGACTGCTGGTGGGCCTGCTGACGACGGCCTTCCTGACGCCCTTCTACCTGATGCTGCGCGGCTCCCTGATGGACGCCCGGGGCATCACGTCGCCGCACTGGACCTGGTGGCCGTCGACGATGCACTTCGAGAACTTCTCCGCACTCTTCGACGACCCGACCCTGTCCATGGGCCGGGCGCTGGCGAACTCCACCGTGATCGCCCTCGTCACGGCCCCCGTCTCCACGCTCCTGGCCTCCGCCGCCGGCTACGCCTTCGCCCGGATCCCGGTACCGGGACGCGGCGTCCTGCTCGGTCTGGTGGTCGCCACCCTGATGATCCCCGGATCGGTGACCTTCGTACCGACCTTCGTCGTGGTCGGCTCACTGGGCGGCGTGAACACGCTGTGGGGCATCATCGTGCCCGGCCTGTTCAACCCCTTCGCCGTCCTCCTCTTCCGCAACTTCTACCTCCAGCTCCCGGCCGAGATCGAGGAAGCCGGACGGCTGGACGGACTCGGCTGGATCGGCCTCTACCGCCGGATCGCCCTGCCCAACTCGGGGGCGATGCTCGCCTCGCTCGGCGCGCTGGCGTTCATCGACAGCTGGAACTCCTTCCTGTGGCCCCTGGTCATCGGACAGGACCCGTCGGCCTGGACGGCCCAGATCGCCTTGTCGACGTTCCTCACCTCGCAGACCATCAACCTGCCCGGCCTGTTCGCCGGAGCCGTCGTGACGATCGTTCCCCTGGTCGTCATGTTCCTGGTCGCCCAGCGGTACATCGTCGCGGGCATCGCCACCAGCGGCCTCAAGGGCTGAGCGCCACCAGCACGACACGCAACCGCAACCGCAACCGCAACCTCAACCGCACGGAACATCCTCCCTCTCCGAAGGATCCAACGTGACAGGCACACCACTGCTCCGACGCGCGGCATCGGCACTCGCCGTGCTGTCCGCGCTGCTCCTCGGCACCACGACCGCGGCCGGCGCGACGGCCACCGCACCCGACACGGCCGGCGCCCCGGCGGCGCCCACCGTCCTCACCGGTCCCGAACTGGCCGCCTCCTGGACCGCACCGCTCAGCACCCGGGGCCGCTGGATCGTCGACGCCGCGGGGAACCGCTTCAAGCTCAGGGCCGGCAACTGGGCCGGCGCCCAAGGGACATGGACCGGCAGCGGGGACGCCAACGATCCCGCCAGCCACATGCACGGCATACACGCCCACGACATGCCCCTGGGCCTGGACCGGGCACCCATGTCCGCGATCCTGGCCGACTTCCACGGCCTGGGCCTCAACAGCATCCGGCTGCCGTTCTCCAACGCCCTCGTCCACGACACCAGGCCCGTCCCGGACGCCGCCGTCGCCGCCAACCCGCAGCTGAGGGGCAAGACCCCGCTCCAGGTCCTCGACGCGGTCGTCGCGGCGCTCACCGCCGACGGGTTCGCCGTCATCCTCAACAACCACACCACCACCTCCCGCTTCTGCTGCGGCCTCGACGGCAACGAGCGCTGGAACAGCAGCCAGAGCACCCAGCAGTGGGTCGACGACTGGGTGTTCATGGTGAACCGCTACAAGGCGGACAAGCGGGTGGTGGGCGCGGACCTGCGCAACGAGATACGCCGCGACACCTGGGACGACCCCAACTGGGGCTGGTACGACAACCACGACGCCTACGCCGCCTTCGAGGAGGCCGGGAACCGGATCCTGCGGGCCGCCCCCGACATGCTGGTCGTCATGGAGGGCATCAACTGGTACGGCATCCCGCTCGCCGGACTTCCGCACGGGCGGCCCATGCTGACGCCGGTGGCCAACCTCTCCCACACGCTCATCGAATCGGGCAAGCTCGTCTACGCCGCCCACTTCTACGCCTACACCGGCCCGGCCAACACCGGCGCCGGAAGCGGCCCCGGCTCCACCAACGACCCGCGCTACCAGGACTTCACCCCCGAGCAGCTCGCCCAAGTGGTCAACTCCCAGGCCCTGTTCGTCACTCAGGAAGGGCAGCACTTCACCGCCCCGGTGTGGATCAGCGAGTTCGGAGCCGGCGGCCGCGGATCGAACGACCCCAAGGAACAGACCTGGCTGCACCGCTTCACCGACATCCTCGTGGCCAACGACACCGACTTCGCCATCTGGCCGCTCGTCGGCTGGACCGACGCGGCCGGCGCCCCGATGGACAACTGGGCCCTGCTGTCCTACTCGGCCACCGGTGTCCGCCAGGGCATCCGCGACGGCGGTGACTGGCGCGCCGACGACTGGAACCGGCTGGTCTCCACCCCCGGCCGCACCGGCCCGGTGGCCCCGGTCAGCCGCTGGAACATGCTCGACCTCGACCACGCCGACTACGACGTCTCCGCCACCATGCTCGCCAAGCCCGACTGGTCCCCGGGCAACCGCAAGGGCAACTGCCCCGACACCCAGCGGCTGACCGGCCTCGGCCGCAGCAGCAGCCGGGGCCTGTGCACCGACGCCGGCGGCCCGGCCAAGGCCACCGGGTCCTGGACCACGGTCACGGACGAGCGGTACGTCACCGGGGGCGACTGGGCATCCGGCTACAACAAGCTCCAGTGCCCCGCACAGACCTTCGCCGTCGGCTACAGCGTCCGCAACAACGCCATGTCCGCCCTGCTGTGCGCCCCCGCCGCCGCCTCCCTGCCCGGCACGGGCCGCACGCTCTGGTTCGACCACGGGGACAACCGACCCGCCACCGGCGGCTCGAACGCCAGCGACTGGGCACCCGGCAACTACAAGGGCCAGTGCGCCGACACCGAGTACCTCGCGGGCGTCGCCTACACCTGGAAGTGGAACCACGGCGGCGTCCCGGACGCCCTGCTGTGCCGCCCGCTGAACTGACCCGTCCCCTTCCCCCTCCCCAGGAGCGCACGGCATGCCCCGACTGGAGATCGCCGCAGACGGCTTCCGTCTCGACGACCGGCCGTTCCGCATCGTCTCCGGTGCACTGCACTACTTCCGCGTCCATCCGGAGCAATGGGCCGACCGGCTCCACAAGGCACGCCTGCTGGGCCTCAACACGGTCGAGACCTACGTCCCGTGGAACCTGCACGCCCCGCGGCGCAGGGAGTTCCGGCTCGAAGGGGGTCTCGACCTGCCCCGGTTCCTCGACCTCGCCGCCGCCGAAGGCCTGTACGTCCTGCTACGCCCGGGCCCGTACATCTGCGCGGAATGGGAGGGGGGCGGCCTGCCCCCGTGGCTGCTCGCCGAGGAGGGCATCGCCCTGCGCAGCCGCGATCCGCGCTTCCTGCGGGCCGTGGACGAGTACCTCGGCGTGCTCCTGCCGCCCCTGCTGTCCCGGCTGGGCAGCCGGGGCGGCCCGGTGCTCGCCGTCCAGCTCGAGAACGAGTACGGGGCCTACGGCCAGGACCCCGGCTACCTCGCCGAACTGGCGGGTCTGCTGCGCCGGCACGGCGTGGACGTCCCCCTGTTCACCTGCGACCAGCCCTCGGACCTGGCCCGCGGCAGCCTCGAAGGAGTACTGAGCACCGTCAACCTCGGCAGCAAGGTCGAGGCCGGGCTCACGGAGCTGCGCGCGCACCTCCCCGAAGGACCCCTGATGTGCTCGGAGTTCTGGATCGGCTGGTTCGACCGCTGGGGCGGGCCCCATACCGTGCGCGGCGCCGAGGACGCCGCGGCCGACCTGGACCGGCTGCTCGCCGCCGGCGCCTCCGTGAACGTCTACATGTTCCACGGCGGAACGAACTTCGGCTTCACCAACGGCGCGAACGACAAGGGCACGTACCGGCCCACGGTCACCTCGTACGACTACGACGCGCTCCTGGACGAGGCCGGAGACCCCACCCCCAAGTACGCGGCCTTCCGCGAGGTCCTCGCGAAGTACGGCCCCGTCCCCGACGGGCCGGTGCCCGCCCCCGGCCCGAAGATCGACTGCGGGACGGTCGAACTCACCCACTCAGCAGCCTTGTTGGAGCATGCGGAGCTCCTCGGCGGGCCGGTGGAGGGCGACCGGCCGCTCACGATGGAGCAACTCGGCCAGGACTTCGGCTTCGTGCTGTACGAGACCCGGCTGGCGGCCCGCGGCCCGGCCGTGCTCTCCGTCGAGGACGTGCGCGACCGCGCACAGGTCTTCGTGGACGGACAGCCCGTCGGCGTACTCGAACGCGAGAACCACGAGCACGCCCTCGCCTTCACCGTCCCCCGTCCCGGAGCCCGGCTGTCCGTACTCGTCGAGAACCAGGGAAGGGTCAACTACGGGCCGGGCATCCACGACCGGAAGGGACTGCTCGGCCGGGTCCTCGTGGGCGGCCTGACCCCGGAACGGTGGACCAGCCGGGCCCTGCCCCTGGACGACCCCGCCGACCTCGCCGGCCTGCCCTACGGCGCCTCCGATCCGGCGGCGCCGCCGGTGGGCCCCGCCTTCCACCGCGGGTACGCCGACATCCCGGAGCCGGCCGACGGCTTCCTCGCCCTCCCGGGCTGGACCAAGGGCAGCGTCTGGATCAACGGCTTCGCCCTGGGCCGGTACTGGTCCCGCGGCGCACAGGCCACCCTGTACGTCCCCGCCCCGGTGCTCCGGGCGGGCCGCAACGAGATCACCGTCCTCGAACTGCACGCCTCGGCCACCCGCACGGTGGAGCTGCGCGACCGCCCCGACCTGGGGGCCACCGAGGAATGACCCGAAGGGCCCCGCCCGGACAGTCCGGACGGGGCCCCTCGGCCCGTACGCGTGCTACCGCGCGCTACCAGAGGACGGGCAGCCGCTCCGGGATGCGCTTCATGAAGCGGGTGCGCCAGACGAGCTGGTCGACCGGCACGGCGAGCTGGAGACGGGGCATCTTCTCCAGGAGCGTCTCGATGGCGATCTCGGCGTGCCGCTTGCCGAGGGCGGTGGCGGGGCAGTAGTGCGGTCCGCCGCCGAAGGAGAGGTGGGTGCCCGCGTTCTCCCGGTCGATGTCGACGACGTGGGGGTCGCTGTACACGGACGCGTCGGTGTTGGCGCCCTCGACCAGCACGAGGAGGAGCTCCCCCTTCTTCACCTCGACGTCCCCGAGGGTGACGTCCTCGAGGGCGAGACGGGGCAGGCCGTCGGCGATCGAGAGGTTGACCCGCAGGAGTTCGTCCACGGCGGCCGGGATCTTCTCCGGGGCCTTCCGCAGCTGCTCCCACACGTCCGGGTTCTGGAGCAGCGAGAAGATCGCCATCGTCAGGAAGCCCATGGTGGAGATGACGCCGGCGCCGAAGAAGGTCACCCCGACCGTGGCGAGCATCTCGTCCGTGAGGTGGGCGTACTGGGGGTCCTTGCGCAGGGCTGCCAGCTCCGCGACGAGCCCGGTGGTGGCCGGGTCGTCCAGGCGCTCGACCATGTAGGCCATGTCCCGGTCCCAGTTGAGCTTGGCACCGGTGACGGGGCAGGCCGAGTTCATGAACGCGATGTCGAGGCTGGACGCCAGACGGGGGGCGTCGGCCTGCGGGATGCCGAGGATGCGGCAGTGCAGGTTCTCGGCGTACGGGTTGGTGAACTGGGCGCGCAGGTCGACCGGGGCCCCGTGGGCGAGGAGCCCGTCGACGAGGGCGGCGGCTTCGGCGCGCATCCAGTCGGTGAGGCCGTCGGTCTTCGGGTTGATCGCCTTGAGGACGGCCTTGCGCAGGCCGGCTCCGGTGATGTTGCCCATGTTGTTGACGACCTCGGGCGGGATCGTCAGCGCGTACTGGCGGGGCGCCCCGGGGGCCGAGGTGTCCTTCAGGCTGAATCTGGGATCCTCCAGGACCTGCTTGCACAGTTCATAGGAGGAGACGAGCCAGGCTTCGTCGCCGGCGATCGTCCGGACCCGCTTGACCGGCTGGTCGCGCAGCTCCTCGACCTCGCGGGGGAGCTGGTCGCCGCGAGCGGAGAAGGGGAAGTCGAGAAGGGTCTCAGTGGACATCGGATGCTCCTTCGGCGGGGGTGATGACGGCATGGCCCTGGTTGCGGGACGCGCGCAGGCCGGAGCCGCGCGAGTAGAGCAGTTCCGCCATCGGCAGGAGCTGGTGGTAGCAGTTCAGGGAGGACGGCACCCCGAGGATCGCGGGGGTGTCCAGGAAGAGCGGCGCCTCGGCGCACACGTACTGCAGGCAGACCTCGCGCTGTCGGGTGGTGGCGGACTTCCCGCCGAGCACCTTGGAGGAGAGGAACGAGTCGACCAGGGAGTTGCAGGTCTCGAGGAACTCCGGGTCGGCGTCGAGCAGGTTGTACAGGTGAGTGTGGAGACTCACGTACGCGGGTATCTCGGTGAGGGCCGACATCGGGCGTGCGCGCAGGCGCTCACCACTGGGGTCGGCCTCGGCCGCGGCGTTGTTGACCTTCGCGCGGACGCCCCGCAGGTTCTTGACCGCCTTGCGCCGGGCTTCGTCGGCGTCGTAGCCGAGGGCCTCGTACATGTCGGCGACGTGGAGGTCGGTGTAGATGATGTCGACCTGCGCGAAGTTGCGCATGCCCCACTGGGCGAGGTCGAGAACGCGCTGGGCGGAGAAGTAGCTGTTTCCGGGCGAGATGCCGATGACGGCGTGATCGCCTTCATCGGTGATCACCTGGCAGTGCGGGGTGTACGGCCGGACTGTGAAGACTTCGGTCAGTGTCGTCAACAGGAGTCGGGTCCTTCGCGCCGCAAGTCCCGTGGGGCCCTGTGCCCCGGGTGTGGCGGCGTCGTGACGGAAAGCTACCGGAACCGTGCCCACCGGCCTATGCCCACCGGCGAGTAACTCACTTGGTGGACACCACCGTTGCCCCAGGCTACGAGCCTGACTCCGCCGGTCGACCCGCCGAGGCGCCCGAAACGCCGGGTACGCACCCCGGTACGGGGGGTCACCGTCCGCCCTCCGGCGCGGACCCGGGGGTTCGGCCCCGCCAGGAAGGGCGCCTGCGACCACGTGGCGAAGTTGTCGAATACGGCCGCCGGCCGGAGCCCTTCGTTGTGCGCCCGAAAGGCGCCCGTTATCGTAGATATGTGCGTTCCGCCCAGATCGCCTGGTCATCGCCCGGTGGGGGACAGCCGTAGTCCGGCAGAGGAACGGGATCACATGGCCGATCAGAGCTTCCACCTCGCGGTGCCGGTCGCAGGCGTCACGTTGGCCCTCCTGGCAGCCCTCGGTCCCGGCGCGGCGAGCGCCGCCCCACCGCCCGCCGACACCACCCGCGTCACCGGGCCCGGCACGGCCGCTGCCTCGCGGTTCGTGCCCGGTCCCTGCCCCGAGCCGGCCGAACCGATCGAAGCGCTGGCCACCGCACGGTGCGGCGTCCTCGAAGTCCCCGAGAACCGGGACCGTCCCGACGGCCGGACCATCGGGCTGGCCGTGGCGGTCATCCCGGCCGTCACGGCGAAACCCGCCCCGGACCCCGTGGTGTTCATGGCGGGCGGACCCGGCGGCGAGACCTTCGACGACATCCCCTTCCTGGTCTCCTCCGGCCTGAACCGGGACCGCGACCTGGTCGTCATGGCCCAGCGCGGCAACCTCTACGACGAGCCCAACCTCGCCTGCCCCGAACTGGACCGCTTCTACGCCAAGGCCGTCGGCCTGCCCTCGTACGCGCCGCAGACGGAAAAGCTCATGGCCGACGCGGTGAAACAGTGCAGGGACCGCCTGACGGCCGACGGGACCGACCTGAGCGCCTACAACAGCACCGAGAACGCAGCCGACTTCGCCGACCTGCGCACCGCACTGGGCTTCAAGCAGTGGAACGTCTACGGCCACTCCTACGGAAGCAACCTGGCCCTGACCTACCTGCGCCTGCACCCCCGGGGAATCCGCGCGGTGGCGCTCGACTCGGCCGCCCCCGCGCCGTACGTCTCCCTGCCGTTCGCCTGGGCCAACGCCCGGGAGGGACTGGACAACCTGTACAAGGCCTGCGCGGCCGAACCCCGCTGCAAGGCCCGGTACCCGGACCTCGAACGCACCCTGGACGAGCAGGTGCGGAAGCTCGAGGCGAACCCGCTGACGCTGAACGTCAGCCCGCCGCAAGGCGGAGACCCGGTGAAGGTCGTCCTGGACGGCGGCGCGCTGGTGAACCTGCTGGTCGCCAAGGCGATTCCGTTCGCCGACTCCCCGGCCGCGATCGACGAGCTCAGCCGGGGAAACCCCGAGCGCCTCGCCAAGGCCCGGGCCGCCGGTGCGGTCGCGGTGGAAGGCCAGACCGCACACGGTCTGACCCAGTCGGTGGTGTGCAGCGAATGGCTGCCGGGCCACTCGACGTCCGACGTGCTGAAGGCGGGCCGCGAAGCGTTCCCCGCATGGCCCGAACAGGTCCAGGCGCAGGCGCCCCAACTGCCCTTCCAGGACGCGCTGTGCCGGATCTGGAACGTCCAGGACCGCACGGCCGACGTGCGGGTGCCCACCGTCAGTTCGGTGCCGGTCCTCTTCGTCAACGGGACGTTCGACATGAAGACCGGGGCGAGCTGGGCCCCCAAGACCGCCCGCACCCTGTCCCGCGCGACCACCGTGCAAGTGCCCGGGATCGGACACTGGGTGGTCCCGCAATCGCCCTGCGCCCAGAAGGTGCTGGCATCCTTCCTCGCCGATCCGAACGCACCCGACACCGGCTGCGTGGCGGGGCTGAGGTGGGAACCGTTCACGATCACCCCGAAATGACGGGGAGGAATGATGGCACGGTCACACGCAGGACGCCTGCGCACCGGACCGGCCGCGGCGGCGACCGGGGTGCTGCTCGCCGGTCTGTTCGCGGCGCCGGTGAGTGCGCAGGAGGAGACGCCTTCGCCGACCGGTACGGTCGCCCGCACCGTGGGTGATGCGACGTACACGCCGGGGCCCTGCCCCAGGACGGCTGATCCGGTCGCCGAGCTCGAAGGAGCCCGCTGCGGCACGCTCACCGTGCCGGAGAACCGTACGAAGCCGGACAGCCCGAAGATCACCCTCGGGGTCGCGATCGTGGCGGCCGAAGCGGCCGAACCGAAACCCGATCCGATCGTGTGGCTCGCCGGCGGGCCCGGCGACGACGCGGTCGGCGAGGCGAAGATGGCGATCGGCGGCGGGCTGAACCGCGACCGCGACGTGATCTTCATGTCCCAGCGCGGCACGTACTCGGCCGACCCGGCACTCACCTGCCGAAACGTCGACGAGTTCAACGCGCGCGCGACCGGTCTCGTCTACGACGCGCCGTCCACCGAACGCGAGCACGTCGCGGCCACCAAGGCCTGCCGCGACGCACTGGCGGCGAGCGGGGCCGACCTCGCCGCCTACAACGACATCGAGAGCGCCGCGGACTACGCCGACCTGCGCACCGCGCTGGGTCTAGAGGAATGGAACCTGTTCGGCATCTCCTACGGCACCCAGCTGGCACTCGTCACCATGCGCCTGCACCCCGAGGGAATCCGGTCGGTCGGCATCGACGGCATCCTGCCGCCGTCCACCGGAGGTTCGGCCGTGACCTGGAGCGCCGCCAAACAGGGCTTCGACGGCGTGTTCAAGGCCTGCGCGGAGCAGCCGGACTGCAACCGCCGCTATCCGAACCTGTCCGCCACCTTCGAACGGCTCGTCCGTGAACTCGAAGCCGAGCCGGTCACCACCACCGTCACGCTCCCCGACAGCGGCAAGCAGGTCAAAGTCACCCTGGACGGCGGAACCCTGGTCAACTGGATGACCGCCGCCACCCATGTGGCGGAGCAGGTGCCCGCGGCCCTCGACGAACTGGACAACGGCAAGCCCCAGCGCATCGCCGAGCAGTGGGCGGGCGGCAAGTACAGCCCCCAGGCCATCGGCCGGCTGTCCCACGGACTCGTCTACGGCGTCTTCTGCAGCGAGTGGACCCCGTACGAGACCCAGGCCGAAGCGCTCGCCGCAGGCAAGAAGACCTACCCGTCGTTCCCCGAATCGGTACAGGCCCAGGCCCCGCTGCTCACGTTCCTGCGTCCCGACTGCGACGCCTGGAACGTCCCCGCGGCGCCCGCCTCCATCCGGGACGTCACCGAGAGCGACATCCCCACCCTCGCCATCTCCGGCGGGTTCGACGCCCAGACCGCGGCGTCCAACGGAGCGTACGTGGCGCGCACCCTGCCCAACGCCACCGTCGTCACGATCCCCTACGTGGCCCACGTGGTCTTCGCCGCGTCGCAGTGCGCGCAGACCATCACCGTCTCCTTCTTCGACGACCCCAAGGCGCTGGACACCGCATGCCTGAAGGACCTCAAGGCCCCGACCTTCGAGATCCTCCCTGCCGCGAGCTGACTCCCCCTGGAAGCAGCTGACCGCGGATGCGAATCGTTGTAGGCTCCGCAGACCGCCCTTGACCTGCGTGAAGCAGGCAGGGAGCAGACACATCGGGAGTTTCGCATGCTTCGCACCATGTTCAAGTCCAAGATCCACCGGGCCACCGTCACCCAGGCCGACCTGCACTACGTCGGGTCCGTGACCATCGACGCCGATCTCCTCGACGCGGCTGACCTGCTGCCCGGCGAGCTCGTGCACATCGTCGACATCACCAACGGGGCGCGGCTGGAGACGTACGTCATCAAGGGCGAGCGCGGCTCGGGGGTCATCGGGATCAACGGGGCCGCCGCGCACCTCGTGCACCCCGGAGACCTGGTCATCCTCATCAGCTACGGGCAGATGGAAGACGCCGAGGCGCGCGCGTTCGAGCCGCGTGTCGTCCACGTCGACGGCGACAACCGCATCATCGAGCTGGGTGTGGATCCCTCCGCCCCGGTTCCGGGCACGGACCAGGAGCGCAGCCCCCACGCGGTGGCTGTCTGAGGAGAGTGGGGACCATGGCGCAGACCGGGCCGAGTGAACCGATCAAGATCGTGGACGACCGTGCGGCCGGGCGGCTGCAGGCCGTCGAGGACGGGGCGGTGGTCGGACACATCGCCTACTTCGTGCTCGCCGAGGACCCGCACGCCCTCGTGGCGGTCCACACCGTCGTCGAGCCGGGGCACGAGGGACGGGGGATCGCCGGGAACCTGGTGAAGGCCTTCTACGGGATCGCGGCCGACGAGGGCGTCCCCGTCGTCCCGCTCTGCCCGTATGCCGCCGCATGGGCCGCCAAACACCCCGAGCAGGCGCCCGAGGCGCCCGCCGGGGTGGTGGCCGCCGCCAAGGCGCAGCTCGCCTCGGACGCCGACCTGTGGTGACGCAACCGGTATAGCCCGGTGGGCGCGGCGGCCGGGATCGGGGGAGGCTGGAGGTATGACACAGCCTCCCGTGCCCGACCCGGTCCCGGTGCCGAATCCGTTCCCGGATCCGGGGCCGCTGCCCCGGCCCGAGCCGCCCACACCCGCTCCGGTGCCCGAACCCGACCCCGTACCGCCGCCGCCCGGCCCCGCGCCCCAGCCCCCGCCGGAGCCGCTGAGCTGAGGCGGGGCCGCCGGGCCGTGCGCCTCAGGCCGTACGGACTTCGGAGCGGTCTCCGCTCCACAGCGTGTGGTACGAGCCCTCCCGGTCGGTGCGCCGGTAGGTGTGCGCTCCGAAGAAGTCGCGCTGGCCCTGGGTCAGGGCGGCCGGGAGCCGCTCCGAGCGCAGGGCGTCGTAGTACGCCAGCGAGGCCGCGAAGGCCGGTACGGGGATGCCCTGGCGGACCGCCGCCACCAGCACCTCGCGCCAGTCCTCCTGAGCGGCGCCGATCTCGTCGGCGAAGCCGGCGTCCGCCAGCAGGCTCGGCAGCTCCGGCCGGGCGTCGTACGCGGCCCGGATCCGGTCCAGGAACGCGGCGCGGATGATGCAGCCGCCGCGCCACAGCGAGGCCACGGCGCCCGGGTCCACGCCCCAGCCGTACTCCTCGCTGCCGGCCTGGATCTGGTGGAAGCCCTGCGTGTAGGAGACGATCTTCGAGGCGTACAGGGCCTGCTCCACCCGGGCCGCGAAGGCGTCCGCCGCCGCGCCGGACAGCGGGGCGGCCTGCGGCCCCGCAAGACCCCGCGCGGCCGTGCGCAGTTCGCCGTGGCCCGATACCGCGCGGGCGAAGACCGCCTCGGCGATCCCGGAGACCGGCACGCCCAGGTCGAGGGCGATCTGCACGGTCCAGCGGCCGGTGCCCTTCTGCTCGGCGGCGTCGGTGACCACGTCCACGAACGGCAGGCCGGTGGCGGCGTCCGTGTGCGCGAGCACCTCGGCGGTGATCTCGATCAGGTACGAGTCCAGCCGGCCCTTGTTCCAGGCGCGGAAGGTCTCGGCGATCTTCGCGGGGGAGTAGCCGGCCACCTCGCGCAGCAGGTGGTAGGCCTCCGCGATCAGCTGCATGTCGGCGTACTCGATGCCGTTGTGCACCATCTTCACGAAGTGGCCGGCGCCGTCGGGGCCCACGTGCGAGGTGCAGGGGGTGCCGTCGGCGGCCTTGGCGGAGATCTTCTCCAGCAGCGGGCCGAGCGAGGCGTACGACTCCTCGGATCCGCCGGGCATGATGCTGGGGCCGAGCAGCGCGCCCTCCTCGCCGCCCGAGATGCCGACGCCCACGAAGTGCAGGCCCTGCTCGCGCAGCTCCTTCTCGCGGCGGCGGGTGTCCTCGAAGTGGGCGTTCCCGCCGTCGATGATCACGTCGCCCGGCTCCAGCAGCGGAGCGAACTCGCGGATCACCGCGTCGGTCGGCTCGCCGGCCTTCACCATGATGATCAGACGGCGCGGGCGCTCCAGCGCGTCCACGAACTCCTTCGCGCTCCCGGCGGCCACGAAGGAGCCCTCGTGTCCGAACTCCTCCACGAGCGCCGTGGTCTTGGCGGTGGTGCGGTTGTGGACGGCGACGGTGAACCCGTTGCGGGCGAAGTTGCGGGCGAGGTTGCTGCCCATCACCGCGAGTCCGGTGACTCCGATCTGGGCCGTGCTGCTGGTCATGTGCGTGCGCTCCTGAGTGCGTCGGCAATGCATTCGATGTGCGGAGGAATGCAGGAACACCGACGCTACCCCGACGGAGATCCTTACCGGTGTCCTACATTCGGCGGGAAATCAACTTCCGCTCGGATGCGTTGTGTTGTGCGCCTTGTCATGCCCCGGTCGTGGCGCTACGTTGCGGGGTTCCTGATGTCTTCGATGGGGGCTCCCATGGGTGTACGGGGCCGGCACCGCCGGTATCAGCCGAGCAGCATCAACCGCGCCTCGCTCGTCGTCACCGCGGGCGGAGCCGGGATCGCGCTGCCGCTGATCGGGGCAGGAGCGGCACACGCCGCCTCCGTGGACACCTGGAACAAGGTCGCCGCCTGCGAATCCACGAGCAACTGGCACATCAACACCGGCAACGGCTACTACGGCGGACTCCAGTTCAGCCAGAGCACCTGGCGCGCCTTCGGCGGAACCGCGTACGCCGCCCGCGCCGACCTGGCCACCAAGGAACAGCAGATCGCCGTCGCCGAGAAGGTGCTGAAGGGGCAGGGACCGCAGGCCTGGCCGGTGTGCGGGAAGCAGGCCGGACTCAGCCGCAGCGGCCCCGCGCCCGCCCTCGGGGCCCAGGGCAAGGCGACGGTCCCCGCGAAGGCGGCTCCGAAGGCCGTGGCGCCGGCCGCTCCCCAGGCGGCTCCGAAAGCCGCCGCCCAGAGCACGGCGCCGCGCCCGACCGGGACGTCCGTCCTGCCCAACCCCTACGTCGTCGCCCCCGGGGACTCGCTGTCGGCGATCGCCACCGAGCAGCACGTCGAGGGCGGCTGGCAGTCCCTGTACGAGACCAACCGGGCCGTCGTCGGCGGCGATCCGGACCTGATCTTCCCCGGACAGCGGCTCACCCTGCGCGTCACCGCCGCCCCTGCCGCGCCGCCCGCGCCGAATCCGGAGAAGCCGCCGCGCACGGCCGAACCCGTGAAGCCCGTGGCGCCGGCGAAGCCCGCCGAGCAGGCCGGTGCGAAACCGGCCGAAAAGCCGGCCGAGAAGCCCGCGGAAAAGCCGCAGGCCCCCTCCGGAGCCTTCAGCGCCCCGGTCGACGCGCGCCTGGGCACCGCCTACCACGTGGCGGGCTCGTCCTGGTCGAGCGGCTACCACACGGGCATCGACTTCCCGGTGGCCACCGGGACCACCGTCAAGGCCGTCAGCAACGGGCAGGTCGTCTCAGCGGGCTGGGCCGGTGCGTACGGGTACCAGGTCGTCATCCGTCACACCGACGGCCGGTACTCCCAGTACGCGCACCTCTCGGCGCTCTCGGTCAAAGCCGGCGCGGCGGTCACCGGCGGACAGCGGATCGGCCGTTCCGGCTCGACGGGCAACGTGACCGGGCCGCACCTTCACTTCGAGATGCGTACGGGACCCGGCTACGGCTCCGACATCGACCCGCTCAAATACCTGCGGGCCCACGGAGTCGCCATCTGACGCCGGGGCCGCGGCGGAAACCGGGGTCCCGGCCACGGCCGGAGCCGCAGCCGGCGCCGCGGTGGGCGCGACAGCCGGCGCCGGTACCGACGGGACGGGCGCGCGCCCGTCCCGGTCCCGGGGCGCGAGGGTGAGCAGGACGAGCCCGGTCGCTGCCGCCGCCGCGCTCACCAGCGCCGCGGCGACACCGGCCGCCCCGTAGCGGAAGCCCTCGTCGAACAGCGCGATGCCGACCGCCGCCGCGACCACCGGGTTGGCCACCGTCACGGTGGCCAGCGGGGCGGTCAGCCCGGCACCGCGGTAGGCCGCCTGCGACAGCAGGAGTCCCGCGGCGGCCAGCCCGGCGATCGCGGTCAGCTCCGGCCACAGGCCGACCAGCGCGTCCGGGGCGAAGCTCTCCGCCACCGACTTCGTGAACACCGAGCCCATCCCGAAGGCGGCCCCGGCCGCCGTGGCCAGCAGCACGCTGTGCAGGGTGACCCGGCGCACCCGGCGCGCGGCCAGGAACAGCACGGACACCAGGGCCCCGGTCGCCGCCAGGAGCAGGCTCTGCTCCCCGCCCGAGAGGGACTGCTCGGCCCGCCCGCCCCCGCCCGTCAGGGCCAGCAGCCCGGCCAGCCCGGCCGTGGCCAGGACGGCCCCGCGCCAAGCCGCGGCCCCCGCCCGCCGCCGTACGAACACGGCCGCCATCGGGAGCGCGAAGACGATGGTGAGTGCCCCGAGCGGCTGCACCAGGCTCAGCGGCCCGTACGCGAGCGCCACCACGTGCAGCAGGGCTCCGAGGCCGTTCAGCGCGATCGCGGCGTACCACGCGGGCCGGCGCACCGGGGCGTAGGACGTGCCCGTCGCGCCGGCCGCGACCCGTTCCTGGACGATCGCACCGGCCGCATACGCCACGGCGGACACCAGGCACAGCAGGACCGAAAACGCTAGGGCACTCATAAAAGTCACAATGCCCGAGTCCCGAGAGCTATTCCTCCCCCTGAAGACGGGGACGTGTACGTCCTGGGGCGTACTCCCAACGCAGTAGCCGTGAGCGCGGCAGCGCGTTTGTCTTCCCGCCCCGGGGATCCGTACACTAGCCCTTTTGGGGACTTCCGCAGCCGGCGGACGCGGACGACTGATCAAGGAACGACAGCGGTATGACGGTGACCGAAGACAGCCAGGAGCAGGGCCACGCCTTCGGGCCCGGCATCGACCCCGACCGCCTGGCCCTCTGCCTCAGCGTGCTCGACGAGCTCGACAAGCTCGACGTCGACCACCCCGACGCGATCACCGTGCGCCGAGCCACCGCCGGTCTGTACCGCACGGTCAAGCAGCGCCGCCGCCAGGACCGCCGCGCCGCCAAGACCGCCAACGACAAGGCCGTCACCGAGGCGACCGCGACGGGCTCCGCCGAGCGCATCGACGACGAGACCGAGGGCCTGCTGCCCTCCTCGGTCACGGAGGCCGGCCGGATCGCCGGAATACTCCAGCGCCCGCGCTCCTGCTACGTCTGCAAGACGCGCTACGTCGAGGTCGACTACTTCTACCACCAGCTCTGCCAGGCCTGCGCCACCGTGAACCGGGCCAAGCGGGAGGCCCGCGCCGACCTCACCGGCAAGCGCGCGCTGCTCACCGGCGGCCGGGCCAAGATCGGCATGTACATCGCGCTGCGGCTGCTGCGCGACGGCGCGCACACCACGATCACCACCCGCTTCCCCAAGGACGCCATCCGCCGCTTCAAGGCGATGGAGGACTCGGCGGAGTGGATGCACCGCCTGGAGGTCGTCGGCATCGACCTGCGCGACCCGGCCCAGTCCGTGGCCCTCGCCGAGCAGGTGGCCGCGGCCGGCCCGCTCGACATCCTGATCAACAACGCGACGCAGACCGTGCGCCGCCTGCCCAGTGCCTACGCGGCGCTGGTCGAGGGGGAGAGCGCCCCGCTGCCGGCGGGCGAGCTCCCGGCCCACCACGTCATCGGAGCCTTCAACTCCGGCGCGGTCGACGGTCTGGCGGCGCTGCCCATCGGCGTGAGCGGGCTCGAGGCGCAGAAGGTCGCCGACCTCGCACTGGTCGCGGGCAACGCCAGCCTGGAGCGGCACCTCGCCGGCACCGCCATCGACGCGGGCGGCCTGCTGCCCGACGTCGTCGAGAGCAACACGTGGGTGCAGACCATCGACCAGATCTCCCCGGTGGAGCTGCTCGAAACCCAGCTGTGCAACTACACGTCGCCGTTCATCCTGATCAGCGCGCTCCGGCCGGCCATGGCCGAGGCCGCCCGCAAGGCGTCGGGCGGACGGGCGTACGTCGTGAACGTCTCGGCGATGGAGGGCGTCTTCAGCCGCGGCTACAAGGGTGCGGGGCACCCGAACACCAATGCCGCCAAGGCTGCGATGAACATGGTGACCCGGACCAGCGGCCAGGAGATGTTCCAGTCCGACCGGATCCTGATGACCTCGGTCGACACCGGCTGGATCACGGACGAGCGCCCGCACTTCGACAAGCTGCGCCTCGCCGAGGAGGGCTTCCACGCCCCCCTCGACCTGGTCGACGGCGCGGCCCGGGTCTACGACCCGATCGTCCGCGGCGAGCTCGGCGAGGACCTGTACGGGGTCTTCCTCAAGGACTACGCACCCGCCAACTGGTAGGCCGCACGGCGTCGGGTCGCCCGCGTCAACGGAGCGCCCCCGGTCCCTCACTCAGGAGGGACCGGGGGCGCTGTCGTGTTTTCGGACGGTTCGCGCGGTTCAGGCGGTTCGGGTGGTTCACGCGGTGCGGCCGTAGGCCCCCGCCGCCACCAGTTCCAGCACCGGGCGCCAGTCCTCCAGCACGCCCGCGTCCAGGCCCGGGGACCGGCCCGCTTCGGCCGCGTGGCCCAGGGACTCCGCGTCGGGGTCCGGCCCGGGGGCCGGGGCGCCGGGCCTGTGGAGCCGTAGGAGCCGGGCCACCCGCTCGCCGAGCAGGGGGCGGATCGTCTCCGCGGGGTGGTCGATCAGCAGCCCCGCGACCTGCAGTTCCTTGTCGAAGGGGTGCGAGCGGCGCAGCAGCGCGGCGACCCGCAGGCCGTGGCCGTCGCCGTGCCCGACCCGCAGCAGGTCCATCAGTTCGCCGACGCTTCCGACGACCACCGGCACCTCGGACTCCGCCACTGTCGTTCCTTCCGTCGCCCGACCGCGTATCACCCGTATGGCGCCGTCGAGCAGATCAGTCGTACGCGACGCGCCGACGTGCGAGGTGATGAACTCGTGGCGAAAACAAGCTGTCCGGAGTGGATTTTACTATTCCATCGAGCGGGGGTGCGCTCATATGTGTACTCTGATCGCCATGAGAGCCCCACACGGGCCCTCGCTCCACCAAGGCGCCACCGCGTCCGGAAACCTTCCCTTCCCGCACCGGCGCGCGGTTCGCCCGCCGGGTTACGCGACACAAAGGAGTGCGCGGTGACACCAGAACTGACGACGACGGAGCAGGCACCGAGGGAACGAACGGGGTCGCGCAGCAGCAAGCGCCCCGAGACGCTCGGCAACCTGGAGGTCTGGGCCCGGTCCGCTCCCATCCGCCTCGCCGGCTACGAGGACGACCTCGCCGAGCCGCACATCCTTCCCGGCATCGACTAGACCCGTACGGTGCGGTCCGCCGCCCGCCGCCCCGGTGACGAACCGGGACGGCGGGCGGCGGCGCGCGGGCCCCGGAGTTCCCGGGACCGGTACGCCGTGGGCGTCATCGCTGTGGGCGATCAAGGGTTCCGCGCACCGCCGGTCGCGGGCAGGCTGACCTGCATGAAGCTGCTGATGCTGGGTGGGACCGAATTCGTCGGGCGCGCGATCACCGAAGACGCCCTGAGCCGCGGGTGGGACGTCACCGTCTTCCACCGCGGCCACCACGCACCCCCGCCGGGGACCACGGCCCTGCACGGGGACCGCACCGCTCCCGGCGGCCTGGACGCCCTCGCCGAGGGGGAGTGGGACCTCGTCGTCGACACCTGGGGCGGCGCCCCCACCGCCGTGCGCGACAGCGCCCGGCTGCTCGCCGGCCGGGTCGGACGGTACGCGTACATATCCAGCCGCTCGGTGCACACCTACCCCGCCCCGGCGGGCATGGGCGAGGACGGCCCGCTCGTCGACGGCTCGCCCGACGCGGACTCCGTCGCCTACGCCGAGGACAAGCGCGGCGCCGAGATCGCCGCCGTGGACGCCTTCGGCGACCGTGCCCTGCTGGTGCGCGCCGGGCTCATCCTCGGCCCGTACGAGAACGTGGGCCGGCTGCCCTGGTGGCTGAACCGCACGGCGCGCGGCGGCCCGCTGCCCGCCCCCGGGCCGCGTGAGCTTCGGCTCCAGTACGTGGACGTGCGCGATCTCGCGCACTGGACCCTGGATGCCGCCGAGGCCGGCCACGGCGGCCCCTACAACGTGGTCTCGCCGACCGGCCACGCCACGATGGGCAGCCTCCTGGAAGCCTGCGCGAAGGTGACCGGCGGCGGCGCCGAGCTCCGCTGGACCGATCCGGCCCGGATCGAGGAAGCGGGCGTGCAGGCCTGGACCGACCTGCCGTGCTGGATGCTCGAGGGCGAACCGCACGACTACATGTACGGCGCGGACGTCTCGAAGGCGCTCGCGGCGGGCCTGAAGTGCCGCCCCGTCGAGGAGACCGTCGCAGACACCTGGGCCTGGCTCCAGGAGCTCGACCGCGTCGCCCCGCAGCGCCCCGACCGGCCCGCCCCGGGCATGAACGCGGAACAGGAGGCCCTGCTCCTGGGGCACTGACCGCCCCGCATCCCGCACCCGGATCGGCCGGCCCGATCGACAGGTCCCGCGACAGGCCCCCCTAGAGCCTGTCGCGGGCGGCTTCCGCGAGCCGGGTCGGCGGCAGGTACTCCCGTACGAAGGTGCGGTGCCACCAGGCACCCGTCTCGCGCAGCTCCCGCCACGTGGTGAACCGGTAGCGGTACAGCCGCGCCCGGACGTAGCGCGGCGGTGCGTCCGGGAAGGGGTTGTGGCGGAGCAGCTTCAGGGTGTCCCGGTCGCCCGACAGCAGGCGTTCCACGAAGGGCCCGAACCAGTCGCGGGCGTAGCCGGGGGAGAGCGCCGCGAACCACATGAGCCAGTCGAACCACCGGTTGGATTGACAAAAATGTCACATTCCAACTTAGGATGGCTGCATGCACCACGACCCCACCCCGCCTGACCAGGTACTACGTTGCCTCGGCACCGTCCGCCTGTCCCTCGAAGTCGACTTCACCACCAGCCCTGAACGGCAGCGCGACGCCATCAACCGCGTCACGAGCCGAGACGACCGCACCCTGATCTACACCGCGGACGACCTCAGTGTCTCCGGCACCACGAACCCCATGTCACGGAGCGGTCTGGGGCCGTGGTTCCGGGACCTGGAACCCACCTGCCTGACGAACGACTGCGGACACACGCCCAAGGACCCATGCATGGGCCAGTGGGACGCGCTCACCGCCTGGAAGATGGACCGCATCACTCGCCGCGCGATCCACTTCCACATCCTCATGGACTGGATGCGGACGTACGGCAAGGCGATCATCACCGACGACGGGATCGACACCACCACCAAGACGGGTCAGATCATGGCGGAGATGATGGCCATGGTCGCTTCCTGGGAGTGGACAGCGATCCAACAGCGCAACCTCGACGCCACACGGAAGCACAGGTCCAACGGCTACTGGAAGGGCGGCCCAATCCCCTACGGATGGACCCCCATCCGCGACCCCGAGCGCGGAGGCAAGTACTTCCTGCGCTTCGAGGAGGGCAGCATCCGATGGGTCTCCATGATGGTCGCCATGGCCATGGAAGGCGACGGCTACTCGACCGGCGCCATTGCCAGGAAGCTCGAAGAGCTGGAGGCGATCTCACCGGCTGAGCGAACAGAGCGCCGGATTCTGATCAAGAAGGGAGAACTCACCCCGGAAGAGGCGGCTGGCCGGCCTCCTGGCCAGTGGTTCGCGGGAGCGGTCTACTCCCTGCTGACCAACCGCGTGATCACCGGCGAGTCCTGGCACGAGGGCAAGCCAGTACGTGACGAACACGGGGCCGTCGTACTGAGGGCAGACGCGCTCATCAGCCCCGAGAAGTTCGAAGAGCTACAGGACAAACTTGCCTCGCGCGGGCTGAGCGAGGGCGGGGCCACGAAGGCGTCCATGTTCCTCAAGAAGGTGGGCGTGTGCCTGAACTGTGGTCGCGCCATGTATGGGGTCGTTGGGGTGCGGACCGAGAACGGGACCGAGTACAAGTACCTGCGGTGCGCCTCGGCCAACACGACTCAGAAGTGCCACCCTGACGTGAGCACGGTGCCCATGGACGAGGTCAAGAGGCTCATAGAGAAGAGCTTCCTGGAACGTGTCGGCGAAGAACCGGCGATGAAGAAGGTCTACATCGCGGGCAACGACGTCGGCAAGGAGTTGGAGAACGTCAAGAAGCTGATCTCCGACGTGCGCGGTGAGAAGGACGCCAACCTCTACGACTACCCGGGTGGCCAGGAGGAGTACCTGGAGCGGATGAGGAACCTTGCCGGCCGCAGGAAGAGCCTGGAGGCTCAGGAGGTCGTAACCCCTCACTACGAGTGGGTACCGACTGGCGAGACTTACAGCAAGACCTGGGAATCCCTGACATGGCCCGCACGCGGCGAGCTCCTTCGTCAGTGCGACGTTATAGCCCGCTGCTGGCCGACCAAGGCCAAGGACGCACCGGTTCGACTGGTTCTCGAACTTCCGGATGACCTGCTCTACAGGCTCCGAAGGTTCACAGAGTCAAACAAGGACAGTTAGTTCACACATGAGCTGAAAGAGGGGCCCCCGCCCGGTTCGGGGGCCTCGGTGCAGTCGGCGAACGCCTAGAGCCAGGGACGGCGACGAGGCCGCGGCCGATGTCAGAGGCATGGGGAAGGATGACAGCTATGGATACGGTGGAAGAGTTCCTTGAGGCCAAGGCGCCAGTGATGGCAGGGCGACCGGTAGTCGAAACTGTGCTCCGTGAGTACCGGGGTGCGAAGGACGCAGGGGACGAGCCGGCCCGCTTGGTCCTCGGCAGGCTGATGCTGGCCATCGCCCGCCCGCTAGGGGACCTGGGCGACCCTGAGTGGCGAGAGGGCTGGCGACCGTAGCTCCTGCCGGTGGGGCCCCGGGTGCACCCGGGGGCCTTTGTGTCAGTCATTGTACTGCGGTTAGTTCATTCATTCACGGCTGTTGCTTCATCCTCCACCCCTCAGAGGGGGTGGGCCGGCACTCGGAAGCAGTCGGATGGTGCTCTCGTGAGTGAGGTAGGGTCGGCTTGTCCTAGACGGCCCGCAGTACACGGCTAGGACGTAGACCCCCTCTCCGGCATCTGTCGGGAGGGGGTCTCTGCGTTGCCCGGACCCCTCCCGAGGAGCATATAACCCCCCTCAAAAGAAATGTCGGCGTCTTTGGGTAGCCGGCAGGACGCCAAACCCGTCGAATGAGATCCGGATCACATGATTCGAAGGTCCATTCGGGGCCGCGGGGAGATTTGAGGGCCAAAATTGCTCCCGAAACACCCTGAATGGCCACTCAAGGGCGGCAAAAGAGGTCACGGGAGGGATTTGAGGGCGACGGGCCGGCAGGCTCTTAGGAGGCCGTCAGTTAGTTCATACCCGTACACGGTCGAAGGAAGGCACCCCTGGTGGGTCCTTTGAATGAATGCACAGGTATTACCCCCGTGTGTGTATGTGTGTGTATGTGCGCGGGTTAGTTCATTCACCTGCCTGCATTCAGGTGCGGAATATCTTCTGGGCTATTGCGGCTAGCGCCATTCTGTGCCCCGGAATGCATGAACTAACCGTAATCGAGGGGTATTCAGCCGATAACCTAGCGTTATGCGCTCCGTGCCGAACAGCCTTGCGTACGGGAGATGTGTGAGGTGCGCCACATTAGTAAGCGTGGGCGGGATTGTGCCTCTCAGGAGAAAGGCGACAAGGATCATGCCTATAGGTTGTGGGAACCGCACATATACACTCCGCCAGGAATGTGCATACATCCCTCTATATGTGTGCCCATAATCACCTTGATGCCTATTGACATTCGCCCCGCAAGTGTGGTTTCGCGTACGTCTCCTTTGATATCCAAGGGCGCCGCTTGATGTGTTCGGGTCGGTGGCGTCGGCATTGGCATGTGCATGAGGTGGACAGTCAAGTTGGAGTGTGACAGTGTTCTTCCTGTCAGCGAGACACCGACCGGAAAGGCCAACCGAGACCCACCCGCTAAGCGGGGATGTGGATACGGGGCCTGAATCTGAATCCGGGCGTCAGGGCCGCGACAGGGGCGCTCAGAATGGCCCCCAAAGGAAGATGGACCCGCAAGACAGGTACTAGGACTAGGTCCCTGCGTAAGAGCCGCACAGCGGCTTGCAGGGAAACCGACTAGGAACATCACATAGGCCACACCTGGCGAAGCGAATAGCCGGGTTGAACCTAGAGCGCCCGAACCTATATCTGCATGTGTTGCAGCGTGGTCCGGAGTACGCCATAGGAGAGTGAGCGGATAGCGGGATGTGATCGCCCCGGCATGGATAGATCAATGCACTACTGAGATTGACTCTCACACACCCAAGCAACATGACGCATCCAGCGCATAGGGCCAACGCCATGAGTGACGGCCCACAGTGCGTCTCTAAGCGTCTGAGAGTGGATGTGTGGGGGTGAGTGACAGTAGGGCACTCGTAACGAGGGAGAGGGGCGCGCAAGTGTGCTGTGCGGTCTGTGAAATGTGGGGCATCTACCGTGAAGCGCGATTCGTCGGCCCGTGGTCGGACACGAGAGTCGAGCATGGTCGCTGTGGTTCCTGCATGTTTGGCATCAGGTTGAAGCGAGACGGGTTCCGTCTCATCTCTGGCGCACCCGATTGGAAACGTCCGCAAGTTGGAATGTGACAACAATTGAGAGCTGGGGTTAGCAATATGGGAAAGATTGCCAGCGATTCTCCTCGCAAGGGGTTTCGCTTCACTCGGTTTGCCCGTGAGTACGCGGAGCAGCATGGTTATGGAGGTGGGGAGTGTGGTACCTACGGCATGCGGGACATGCGGGAACAGACGGAGAGGCTGACCGACGCCAAGGGGTTCGGCCTCATTGAAGATTCGGACGGACAACCCCTTTCCGACTGGGATTCGCGGGGGTATTACAACTGCGATTGCAGCGAGAACACCATTCGAGTCAATGCTGAAACTGCTCACGCAGCATTTGAGGCGGCCGGAGTAGAGCACTGGGAATGGCGCGGCCTCGTGGCATTCGATGCTTGCGACATCCGTGGACTCAGGATCGCTCGCCAGATATCTGACAAGTTGGCCGGGTATCCCATCCTGGATGACGACCGGCTGTCTGAACTGGAGTGGGAAAACGCAGTCAAGATGATCGAGGAATGCTACACGCTCCCCGAGGGAGTGACGGGCGATGACGTGATCCGGGAAATGTCGGAAGTCCCGCACTGCTCCAACTGCTCAAGCTGTGATGTGGAAGATGCGTTGGCGTCACTCGGGTATGCCCAATGCATGGACTGTACCGAGTGGATTAGGACTGGCGAATATCCGGGCGAACGCGTCTGTTACGACTGTGCGGAGCGTGAAAAGGAGGGCGACTGTGAATGTATCCCGTCTTACGTAGCGACGCTCCGGCATATGTCGCTGTACCCCACTTCCGCAGACCTGCGGGAGATTCAGCGAGGATGTGAAACGTGCTATCCGGTCCGCTGGCCGAACGGTAGGGCCATGCTCGGAATCTGATGCTCTTTAGTCGGGCCCACAGGTTGGAATGTGACATGTGGTCTCGGCTATGGACTCTCAGACAGGCGAGAGTGCAAACGAAAGGAAATGTTGTGGCGACTATCCACCTTGACCAGATGGATCGGGGCGAGCTCACCGTGGGCAAGCGTGTTCAGATCAGGCTCTCCTACGACGCGTACAGCGGGCGGAGTGCCGGTACCTATCGAGGTGAAATTGAGTACGTGAAGGGCGACCACATCGGCATATGGGTGCCGTGGAAGGGATACGCGGAGGGTAACGGCTTCCTTAGTGGATCCGCGCGAATGGACTCCCATGGCGTCTGGATCGAGGGTCGCTAACCGTGAAGACCTATGAGGTGGAGTACGTCCAGCATGTTACGTACCGGTTTGAAGTGGAAGCGGAAAGTGAGGACGCGGCAACCGATGCGGCATGGGATTTCTGGGAGACGCTTCCAGTTTCTGAGGAGCATCTCTACTACCACGACGCCGAAGAGCGGTACGTGCACGCCGTGACTCTTAAGGGTGATGCGGGGTGATGCACTCGCAGCGGCCCTACACGGTGGTACTCGACTGGGAATCGGACTGGTGGGAATCCGGTGCGGATGAAATCCGGGCCACCGGGGGCGGTGACGAACCAGTGGTCTTCCACGTCTGGGCGGAAAATGCCTGCGATGCGAGCGACTTCGCAGACGAACAGGCGCAGGTACTTCTCGGGGGAGAGGTTGCCTTCTATCTGAAGCACATCGCAATCCTGCACGGCCATGCGCCGCTCGTGAACGACGGAGAGTAGAAGAATGACAACGACGCACCAGGAGACCCAGGCCGGCCGGGGGACAGCCCTCGAAGTTCTCACGCCCTCGGCGGTCGTGAAGATGGGCGAGTACGCCGGATCTATCAGCCGTGGCGTGCACGAGACGGTTTACGTCTGGACGCGTGAAGACATTTCCTCGGCGGTTAACGCTGGCGTGGACCTCGTAGCGGATGAGCTGACCGGTTCGGAACGGGATCAGGACCTCATGAACATGGTCGTGAACGCGGTAATGCACATCCTCGAAAACCCGAACGCTTCGCTTGATGACGTCATCCGTGAGAACTACGAGGAGGAGCCGGAAGAGGTTCGCTCCTGGTGGTCGGGATGGTAAGCCTCGCAGCCGTTCAAATCGGAATGCGTGTGCAGTACCGCTCGATGTTTGGACACAAGCTCAACGGAACGATCCGAGGTGTTATCTACGGCGCACCCAAAATGAAGCGGGCCAACATCACCCACGTTGTCATACAGGGCTCGTACGACACGCGTCCGATCGAGCGCTCCCACGACATCCACGTAATCCCCCTCGCCGACGTTCGAAAGGCCCGCTAGTCATGCATCAGATTTATGCCGCCTGCCTCGCCTCCTACAACAACGGCATCCTTCACGGTGAATGGATTGATGCCACGCAGGACCCCGAGTCCATCGATCACGCAATCCAGATGATGCTGGAGTCTTCGCCGATACAGGGTGCGGAGGAGTATGCGATTCACGACTACGACGGATTTGGGGGGCTCCCGCTCGGGGAGTATGAGTCGCTTGATGACCTCCATGCCATAGCGCTGGCTTTGGACGAATACCCGGCCGTGGTTGTCGCCCACTTCTATGGCGACGTGGACGCAGAAGATCTGTTGGAGACCTGCCAGGAACGCTACATCGGCGCGGTTGAAGAGGAGTTGGGTCCGGAGGCGAACGCCTACGCCGCCTACATCCTCCAAGAGGAGGACCACTACTGGGACGAACTTCCCAAGCAGTTCCACGGTCATATGCAGGCAATCGCTGTGAGTGAAGCGCATGACCGCCTGATCTGTGGAGAGTCCGCCCTCTATGAGGGGCGTGGTACCTGGCACTTCGTCCGCGATAACTGACGCTTAGCGGCTGAACGTCAGGGGCTCAAGTTGGAATGTGAGCCTCTGGCTTTGAGTCTCTAAGGACTCGCTTCAAACCGGAAAGGAAGACGGAAGTGGGACGCATGAAGGCGTACGAACAGGATCGTGCAGCGGTGCGCGAGGAGGCGATAGAGGCGGCTCACGAGCCGACCCATGAAGGGCGCATGAGCCGCATGGAACGCGTCTGGGAGATGTGTGGGACGGCCGCGAACGGCTACCACTGCCCCCACGCCGTAGCGGAAATGCTGGTGAAGGAAGCGGTCTCGGCCTTCCTGGACTCCCGAACCGAACTCGTCCTGGACGGGGTGGCCGCATGAGCGTATTCGCCCCGGAACCGCGAATGTGTGACGTCTGCTGCGTCGCCCTGAATCAGCACGTCGGTGCGATCTTCCGAGATGTCACCTACCGCCATCCGGATTGGCAGGGAGTTACCTGGGATCACGACCCGGCGCCTGTTGCCGTGGACCCCGAACGGCTGGCCGTGATCTGCGACTTCTGCTCGTCCGGCAGCACGGTGACCGCGTTCGAGACAGTCAAGGCAATCGTGATGATGCAGGGCGACAACACGCACGTCTTCTCCGAGCCTTGGGTGGCGTGCGAGCGATGCGCCGTGCACGTCCGCAGGCGGACGCTGCACCTGTTGCTCGACCGTGTGGTGGCGGTCCTCCCAGGCACCCTTAACCGGCCCGAGCGGCGGGCGCGGAGGGCTGAGCTTAAGGCGCTGTACGTCAAGTTCTTCGCCGCGAATCCGGTTGAGCTGGAGGGCTGAGGGATGCGCCCGACAGAACAGACCCTGATCCGAAACGTCGCCGACAGTTGGCGGGCGTCCGCGCCCGGCTCGAAGAAGTGGGTCTACGACCGCCAGGGTACGGCCCTGCTGGTCGAAGCCGACCTGGTGGATCTCCTCGACGCCCTGATCTGGCTACGGCGGTTCGTGGACGACTGGAAGGTGTACTACCCCGAGAGCTACGCGGCCTGGAAGGCGGCCAGCATCGCGGCCGGCCGGTCCCTCGACCCCGAGCACTGGCACTACGAGTGGACAAAGGCAGGACGGTCGCAGTGAAGGAGGCCGCAGCCGAAAACGTGGTCCTGGTCGAGTCCCTGCGGGTGGCGGTCCCGCTGCACATGACGCAGCTCGCCTCACGCTCACCGGCGGAGCTCCAACGGATCGCTGTCGAGTCCGCCACGGTCATCGGTTCTCAGGGTGACGTGTTGCAGTTCCGTTCCCCGAAACGAGGTGAGACGGCGAAGGCATTCAACGCACTCGCCCGAGGGCTCGCCGCTGGCGCTCTGGCCGCCCATGGCGGGGCCACCTTCGCGGGCCTGCACTGGTGCACGACCCCAAGGTGCGCTGGCCCTGACGCTGAACACCCCCAACCAACCCGAGGTATGACGCATGAATGAGATCGAACTATCGCGATATCCCTGCCCAGTTGAGGACTGCGACTCCTTCCTGTCCATGACGGTCCCGCTGTACCTCGACGTCTGGACCGACGAAGAAGGGGCCGCGCACTTCACGGCCGCAGGCAACGACGCTCCCACCCGCTTCCACTGCGGGGCCGAGGAGCCGCACGGGGTGGAGGACTTCCCCGCGATCCTCGTGCATCAGGTGACTGACCGCCTGGGCGAGGCGGAGACAGCGATGTACGAGGAGAACTACGGCTAACCGGTTCGGTGGCCTTGATGAAGGGCCCGGCTTCGGCCGGGCCCTTCGTCATGGCTGATCGAAACGCGATCAGACGACAGAAGGACACTCCATGGCAACCAAGCAGATCACCATCTACATCGACGACCTCGACGGTACCGAGTCCACCGTTCCGAACGAGATCCGCACCGTCGAGTTCGGGATCGACGGAGTCTCGTACGAGATCGACCTTACGGACGTACACGCAGACCAGCTCCGCGAGCTCCTGGCCCCCTACCGGGTAGCCGCCCGAGCGATAGGGCAGGCCCAGGCCGGCCGTCCCGCGGCCCGCCCTGCGGTGCGTGACGGAGACGTACTGGACCCGAAGGCTGTGAGGGCCTGGGCGCAGGAACACGGATACACCGTTTCCCCTCGCGGGCGGATCCCTCTGGACGTGCAGCAGGCGTACCGCGCAGACCAGGCGGGCGATGCAAGTCCCCGAAAGCACGAGGACGCCCGTCGCCAGGAGGCGAAGCGAGTGAGCGACAACGCTCTGGTGATCGTGGGCGAGGCAGAGGCCGCCCGGCACTACGAGGCGCTGCCCGTCCCGGCCGGGCGGGAGAAGAACTGGGCGAAGCGTGAGGGGTCCGGATGCGACCGGACGATCAGGATCGCGGACATGACGCTGATGGAGCGCATCGAGGCCCTGACGGACTTCAACCTCCGGGTCCTCGGCCAGCTCACCGGAGACATCCCGGTCAAGAACGGAAAGATCAAGGGACTTGGTACCTCGGCAGCAAGGCTCCTGAACTTCGAGTTCATCGACGATGAGTACGAGCTCACGCCCTTTGGCCGGTACGCCTACCGCGTGCGTGCGTTGAATGCAGCCGCATAACCAACCGATGGATTTTGGCCAAGGCCGTCCGAAAGGACGGCCTTCCGGCCATGGTCTATCGGTCATAGGAGGACAGATGGCTAGGAAGGTAGTCGAAGCAGTCGTATGTGACGCCTGCTCGGTAAAAGGTAAAGAGCGGACGGGCGTTATCGAGCTTGCTATAGGCTCGGCAAGCTACGACCTGTGCCAGGAGCACGGCGATAAGTTCGCGGCCTATTTCGCAGACCTGTTCGGTTCCGTCGCGACCGTCGCGGCTTAAGGGGAGAGAAGCACAAGTGACCACGTTCAAGGCGATGCAGTACGGCCCCCTGGGGAAGGCGGTCGCGGCGGCGATGCCGCACACCGAAGCGGACCCGATCGGCGTCTATGCGGCAACCCTGTCGCTCTGGTCTGCGGCAGTGGCGGGGAAGGTGTTCCAGCCCTCGGGCCGGCCGACGGTGTTGTGGTCGGCGCTCGTGGGGCGGTCGAGGGTCGGCCGCAAGGGCTTCGCCCTGGCGACGGCCCGCGCGGTCCTGGACCCGTCGATCGGCGCGTTCCTCGACACGCGGATGCGTAAGGGAATCAGCAGTGGGCCGTCGCTCGTGACGACCCTCTTCGAGGTCGAGCAGGAGTCCCTTACCTCGGAGGACGGGCGGGACGGCCGCGTGATGATCGCGGAAGGCGAGTGGGCTTCGGTCCTCAAGCGGGCAAACAGGGATGCGACTTACCACGACCAGCTCATCAACGCCTGGGACGGCGAAGCGGTCGTCAATACGACCAAGGGCAAGGGAGGCAAGAGGGAGGAGCAGCGGATCGACGTGCCCCTCCTCGGCTACCACGTCCACATCCAGCCGGGCAGGTGGGCGCCCCTGGTCAAGCCCGAGTTTGCCCTCGGGGGCGCCTTCAACCGTATCCCTCACTTCCTGGTCAGCCAGTCGAAGTCCTTGCCGTCGAGCATCAAGAAGCCGCTCGACGCGGTGAAGGAGACGCCGGCCCTGACCCGGGCCTACCGCTGGGCGCGGGAGAAGGCCCGTGAGATGGAGCTGTCTCCCGAAGCGGCGGCGAAGCACGACGCCTATCGCGCGGAGTTCGATGACCGGATGGCCTCGTTGCCCGAGGAGATCTCGTGCTTCATTGAGCGCGGCGACGAGAACCTGCTCCGGATCGCCTGCCTCCTGGTCGCCGCGGAACGCAAGACCGTGATCTCGGTCAAGGCGTGGGAGGCGGCCCACGCAATGATCGAGTACTCCATGAACTGCACGGAGAAGCTGATCAATGAAGCCCAGCAGGGTACGGGCCGTCAGATGAAGACGGTCGAGCAGGTCATCCGGGAGGCCCTGACCCGGTACGGGGGCGAGGCCACCCGAACTCTGATCCTGCGATCCCTCGGCACACGGGGCAACGCGGACTCCATGGAGGCCGCCATCGAGAAGATGCCCGACGTGGTGATGGAGAAGCGGCCGGGCTCCGCCAAGGGCGGGCCGAAGCCTGTGGTCGTTCGGTTTGTGGACGCGACTCGTGAGCACGACCGGCCGGCCGTCCGGGAGGCCCAGGAGGAGGCCGGACCCCAGGCGTCCGACGATGCTGAGCGGCCCAAGCTGACCGTGGTACCCGCCCAGCGCAAGGCGGCACCTGTCCGACCGCCCGCCAAGAAGGCGAGCGAACCGGCCCGGAAGGCAGCCCCGCGGAAGGCGGTCGCGAAGAAGGTGGTCGAGCCTCCGCAGGAGGAGAGTGCCAACCCGCTGGCTGGACTCCTGTGAGCCCGGACCAGATGCCACAGAGGCGGCCTATGCGCATTGTGCAGGGCCGCTACAGCGCCCTCGCCCGGAAGTGGTCCGCAGGTTTGTGGGTCGAAGCGGACTGAATTCCTAGCAACGCAAAAAAGGCCGGGGCCCCCAGTGGGGGCCCCGGCCTTTTTTGTTATCCACTTTGTATCAACGTTTGTGCCACAGTTAGTTAGTTCATTCGAGGGTCAAGGCTCGCACCCCTACACCTTCGCCCCGTCCGGCGAGTTGGTGAGACCTGCCTCGTAAAGGGCGAGTCGGAGGTGCGCGGCGGAAGCCGTCTCGGCAGGGGACGGCTCGAAGAGGGCGGTCTCGGTCTTCCGGTCCTCGACCCGCTGCGCCACCTCTGCACCACCCAGCAGAGCAAGGGACGCCGGGATCAGGGCCTCCCAAGGGACATCCGGGAACTGGAGCACCAGCCAGGGGGTCAGGGCGGCCAAGGCGCCGAGCAGGCGGACGGCGTGCTTACGGAACATGGGTAACCTCCGGAGACGGGATGACGAGCTGGGGGACAACGGGGACGTGCGTAGGCTTGGTGACCTCGGGGTGGACAGGCTTCGGAACGTCCGGCTTGGGACGCTCGGGCTTCTCGCCTGAGTCGGGCTTCGGCTTGCCGGTCGGCTTCGACTCCGGCTTCTGCGTCAGCTTGTCGAGCTTCCCGGAGACCTCGTCGAGCCGGTCCTTGACCTCTCGCAGCTCCTTCTCGATCCGTGCCAGACGGTCATCCTGTGAGGGCTTCCGAACCGCAGGCGCAACAGGCTGAGGGGGACGGGACTGCTCACGCTTCGACTCCTTCACCACGGCAGGCACAGCCGCGTGCTTTCCGGCCCGTACCTTCACCTGCTGGCCGGGGTAGATCAGGTGGGGGTTGGCTGCCAGGCCCGCGTTCCAGCTCAGAAGCTGAGACACGCTCAGCCCGAAGCGGTTCGCGATCGAGGAGAGCGAGTCGCCCTTCGCCACCGTGTACGTGCTCCCGGCTGCCGGGGGTGCCGGGGGCTTCGGCTTCTCCGGTACGGGCGGCGTGGGCTTCCGCGGCGGCGTAGGCGCGGTCGGCTTGACCGGGACGTTGATCTCCTGGTCCGGGTGGACGAGGTTCGGGTCCTTGATGTCGGGATTCGCGGCCAGGAGGGCTGCAAGGGTCACGCCGAACAGGGCTGCGATGGCACCGAGGGTCTGCCCCTTCTTCACCTTGTACTTACCGCCCGACGTGCCCGTGGAGCCGTTTCCGCCGGAGGCCGGCGCCGATGCCGATGCGGCGTAGGTGAAGCCGACCTTGCCCTTCTTCGACGGGTCTGCGGTGACGATGCCGTCGGTGTACTGCGGGAGACCGTAGCCGTGGACGTAGGAGTCACGGCGGGTCCGCTTGCGGGCCATGACGCCGTTGCCGTTCGCATCGTTCGAGAGGGATGTGTTGCCCTCGTAGGTGTAGATGTACGTCTGGTCGTAGGCGTAGCAGATGCCGGTGTGGGTGCTGCCCGAGGTGCCGTAGATGACCTGAGCCCCGATGGCGGGGTACTCGCTCCAGCGGGAGCGCTGCTTGAACCACTGCATCGCCGTCCACACGCTTGCGGTGCGCGGGAAGAGCGTGGCGACGCCCGCCTTCATGGCAACCCACGAGACCCATGTGGCGCACCAGGGCTGGTAGTTCGACCACTCCAGCCCCGGCACCTGCGGGGAGTACTTCTGGTGGCCGGAGGGCCGTTCACCGGCGCCGCGCTCGGCGCGGTAGCCGACCTCGCCCTTGGCGATGGATAGAACCTGGGATACCTGACTCATATGTGCCCCCTTTCGGGCATGAAAAAAGGCCACCCGATGCGGGCGGCCGTGCGTGAACTAACCTCTGTGATCAGTTAGTTCATTCAGTGCGACGTAGTACGATCAGACGCTCCGGGTCGATGGCGGTGAGGATCTGGATGAGCCGGGCGTTCTCCTGCTCAATCCGCTGGAGGCGTTCCTTGATCTCGGTGAGGTCGAGCTCCAGACGGTCACCGCGTGCCTTCTGTGCTTCCGCCTCGGCCTTCCATACCTCGGCGGTTTTGGCTTCCTTCGTCGCGCGAACGACGACGAATCCGCCGACGATGGTGGCGAGGATGCCGCACAGGCCAAACGTGTTGAGGATCAGCGTCGTGGTATTCATCCGGAAAGCTCCTTAGCGTCCGCCGCGATCTGCACTGCGGAGAGCGAGTTCATGGACCAGCTCTTGTTCTCTGATGTGGCCTTGGTCCATTCGCCGCCCCAGCCGGCCACTCGCACAGAGATGTTGAAACCCTCCGGGATGTGGATCAGGCCAGAGACGTTCACGCTGATGTAGGAGCCGATGATCTTCGTCGTTGTCAGGGACTTGAGGACGTCGTTCACGCTGTCGTCGTCCGGCGCCTGAAGGCTCACCACGGCATCGAGCATCACGGCCTTCTTGCCGTCCATGTCGGCAGGGGGCCGAAAGGTGAGGTTCGCGGCGACGAAGTACGTCCCCGAGGACGGGCATCGGAACTTCGTCATACCGCTGTTGGTCCAGCCCTGCCGCTGGAAGTCCACCAGGTCCCACTTCACCTGCGTGCGACTGGAGAAGCTGGCCAGGCTGTCAAGCCCCTTGACGCGGAACGCGCTTGGGCTGGCAAGGAGCTTGGCGTTTTCGTGAACGTGTGCATTGAGGTCTGCGGCGGACACGAGCTGCCGCGAAGACCAGGTCGGATAAGTGAGCATTCAGGCCCCCAAGTAGACAGCTCCCAAGGTGCTGATACGGCCGTCGCCGTCACCGCTGACCCAGCGGGTGCCGGAGCCCCAGCCGTAGAAGCGGACGTTCAGGGCCTCGCCTGCGGTGAGGTACAGAAGGTCGTCAACGGCGACCGAACAGTCCTGGTTGATGCGGGTGGTGCTGTTCTGGGCGAGGATCCGCGCGTCTCCACTGGTGCCGTGGATCTTGAACTGAAACCCGTAAGACGCTGAGTCCGTTCCGTCGCTGTGCTTGGTCGAGCAGAAGAAGTGGACGAGGTACAGCCCCGTATAGGGGACGGAGATCGCCGTCCGGTCCGCGTAGCCGTCTGCCAGCCTGCGCAGCTCGAAGCCGGGGTCGTTGGCGTACATCCCAGACCAGGCCAGGGCAACTTTCTCCTGCCCGGAGGCCACGTTGAAGGAGGTTCCGCGGGCGGTGAACCTCGGCCGGTTCTCCAGGTGGGCGAAGACGTCGAAGGTCGCTGCGTTCATGGAGGCCGTGGTGACGACTCCACTGTCCTTCCAGGGCGTCAGGGTTGCCGGTTCGACTGCCGGCTGCGACCAGCCGTCGCTGCTGGGGCTGAGCATGAAGGCGTTGAAGTCGGCGTCGAACTCGGCCGCCACGATCCCCCACCAACCCGTGGCTCCTGAGTCGAGGTAGACCTGCGCCCGGATCGACGTACCGGTGGTGAAGAACTCTGTGACGCTGACGCGTACGGTCGTGTGAGCCGACGCCTGCTGGTGCTGGAACGTCGTGTGCCCGATCGTGCCGGAGACGCCGGCACCGCTCGCGCCCTCGGCGGTGAGGTAGGCGTTTACGTTCTCGCCGACACTCCTGACGGCGTTTCCCCAGACCGTTGCATTGAACGTGACGTGGTAGATCCCGTCCTCGGGAATCGTAAAGCGAATATTGTCCGGCGTGGAAAAGCCGTTCTTGTGCTGGCGGGACGGTTCCCACGTGACATCCCGCCGCTGCCCGGCGTTGAGAGATTGATTCGGGGGAACACCCCCCGGGAACGCAGTGCCGACCTTAACTCCTCGTGCCGAGAAGTACGGCATTTTAGCGTAGTACTTCTGAGGCGTGGTCACCCTCTGCTTGATAAGGGCCGGACTGGGAATTTCGCGGGACTGCCACCGCGCCAATGTTGGCTTGGGCATAGTGCCCCCCTTACTGGAGATAGGTGGTCTTACCGAGAACGGATGCCGTGGAGTCACCGAGAATCCACGTCGGTCGGCCGTCGTCGGCCCCGGGAATTCTGATCGTGATCACTGCCGCAGCCGGAACTGTCGTGTCGAATTTTGCGACGCCGATACTGCCTCCTGAGCCAGGTGTGTCCGCCGCGTGCAGGCGTATCTGACTCTCCCCGAACTTGCCGCTCATCGAGTGCCTGGAGATAAGGCCTTCGGGGAACTGAACAGTGGAGAGATTTTTGGATTCGGAGACGACGGTGAACAGTGAAGTATTGCCGAGTGGGGAGTTCATCGGCACTTCGTACACGTTGCGATGCTCGCGGATTGTCTGGAGCGGAGTCAGGGGGAGGTTCATCGTGTCGGCGTTGCGGTACACGTAGTTGGCCACCGTGGAGTCTCCGCCGCTGGGGATGCGCCAGCGAACTGAATCGCCGTCGCGCAGCCCCCATTCCCCGTCGTACCGGAAGACGACGCAGGCTACCCATGAGCCCGTGGCGAGCTGCTTCATCTGCGGCATGGAAAGGGTCGGGTTGAGGAGTTGCGGCATGTCGTTCCATGCTACGCAGATGGACACAACGAAATCGCCGAGGCGGACTCCTGTCGGAATCTTGTACGTCCGGTATTCAGAATCCTCGCGCGGAGCCCCATTGGCTCCCTGGAAAGAGGGATACTGAACCGGGGTCGGGTATTTGAACATCCATGCCGCCCCGTCCCAGACTCGGACGGAAGGCTTGTCCGACCACTTGGTTCCGTCCCAGACCTTCTTTGTGGCCTCACGCCATTCTGTTCCTGTCCACCGCATCATCCGGTTGTAACTAGATGCCATAGGACACCCAAATGTCGCCGGGCTTTAGCGTGACACCCTGCGTGGCTGGGTCGGCCGGCCCGGAGAAGACGCGGGCGTCGCCGACGTTGGGGGCTTGTACCGGCGAGGTGGAAATGAGGGCACCGGCGGTGCGGATGTCGCCGTTCCGCATCACCCGATACACGGAAGAGGTCGTTCCGTTCAGCGTGATCAGCGGCTTTCCGTCGGTGACGTTGGCGCTGTTGATGACCAGGGCCGTGTTGTCGGTGAACGGATCGAGGTACAGGGCCCCGCTGGATTTGATGTTGGTCCCGACCTTCCCGTCACGGCTCATGCGCAGGACATCGTTGGTGCCAGCCGGGACGTCAACGTTGAGCAGTGGTTCGCTCGGGATCGTCCGGAGGTCGTTCCGCTGCGTCTTGAGTACGGCCTGTTCCAGAAGCTCGCGGGCGTAGGCGCGGTCGCCGTGAGGGTCGCCGTTCGGCATCAGGTGTGTCCGCAGTCGCACGCCTACGTTGTTGGCGGTGAGCATGACCCGGCCCTTGCCGAAGTCCACCCACACCTGCTCCGCCCCGTCCGGTCCCTGGAACGGCGGGATCATGCCGCGCTCGTCCGAGAGGAGACCGTCCAGGGGCTCGTCGTTGGGGCCGAGGATGTCCCGGGCGGGGTCAGGGTCCGTCGCGGTCAGGTAGACCCGGCCGGGGAGATTCGGCAGCCGGGTGCCGGCCTCGTCCTCTGCCACGTCCGCTGATGTGCCGCCGAAGAAGTTTCGTGCCATGGGATCTCCTGACTACTTGAGCCCCTGCGCCTCGTAGACGCCGGAGAAGAGGATGTAGGACTTCCGGGGAAACACACGGAGGTAGTCCAGGCCTTCATGCAGGTACTTCGGGTTCTGGTACAGGATTCGGGCCACATTCGTCCGGTTGCCGCCCCATGTGTATCCCCGGAGGTCAACAAAGTTGGGCATGTTGGCGTCATATCCGCCATTCGTCATCTGTCCGGAGAGGACCTGGCCCGTTTCTCCGTGGAACGGCATCGGGAGGGTGAAGGAGATGCAGTCGTCCTTCGAGTTGTTCCAGAAGTCGGTCTCTGTGTTGTTCGCGATATCGATCGCGTACCAGACGGTATTTGGCGCGATCCAGCGCCAACGTCCGCGTGCTTGCAGCTTGTTGTCCGTCGCAACGCGGGTGTTGAGAATCTTGGGAGTGTAGCTCTTGGTGGCACCCAGGTCCCGGGTCACGGTGTAGCCGTCGGAGCCGTTGAAGGCCTCGTACTGGCCCTTCGGGTCGAGGCAGCGGATGAACGTGCCCTGCGGCTGGTGGTAGGCAACGGACTGGGCGGGGGCCACGGAGGCCGCGTCGGCTGCGGCTACGTACGGGTGCACCGGCTCAGCCACGGGACTGCCGCCGCCGCCCTTGGGTACACGCACGACGTACAGCGGAAGCTCCCACTCGCCTCCCGGCTGGCGGGCCGGCCGCGGAATCTTGGGGCTCGTTGATTCGGCGCCGCGTCGTATCACGAGGTTGACGGAACCCTTCGCGAGGTCTGCTCGGAGAACGAGCAGATCGACGCGGGACTTGTCCTTGGACAGGTTGCTGTCGATCCGGACGGCGGAAGGGGCGTCGAGCTTGTAGTAGAAGCCCCCGACGAAGGCCTCGCCCGGCTGCACGGTGAGGGTGTTCACGTCGCTTACGCGTGCGTAGAACGGCATGGCTTCCGGGACCATGTTGCTGGAGGTCAGGAGCGAGTTGATGCGGTCGCCCGACCACATTGAGGCCATGCTCTGCCAGTCGTTCTGGGTGACCGCCGTACGGCCGCCATCCGGGGTGTCCTTCTCGAACGGGTAACTCGACTCCGCCATTTATAGCCTCGCTTCCAGCTTGCGCAGCTTCTCGCGAAGCTCACTAACGTGCTTGTAGAGATTGAGTGGTTCGCCGGTGCCTTGTTCGCCGATCTTCGGTGTCACGGTAGAAACCCGCCCGCCTTCCTCAACGGTGATGTTGACTTCGCGAACCACGTCCACATAGGTGTCGCCGTCGATGTCGACGGTTACTTTGTCTCCGAGGTAGTAGTCCCGGCCGAACCGGCACTGCGGGGTTTCCACGGGATAGACCTGGAAATTTCCGTTCTTCTGGTTCTCCTTGAAGATGCCGTCGGCGGCAGTCTTGAGAGAGTCCAGGAAGTGCTTGACGACGACGGGCTTCGCCTGTGTGGTCGCCGCCTTGAGGTTCTGCCGCGCCATCGCCTGGTTGGTATTGGCGGCGAGCATCTGTGAGGCAGCCGCGGTCTTCTCGGCCTCTGTCTTGGCGTCCCTGAGTGCCTTCTCGGCGGCCTCCACGGCCTTGTCGGCTGCTGCGAGCGCGGTCTTCCGCGTGGTCAACTCGGGAGTCCAGTCCCGGCCTTCCGGGTTCTGGCCGATGTCCTCGAAGCCGTCACTGTCGGTCTTGGTGACCAGCTCGGGGTTGCCGTCCTTTCCCGTCTTCAGCGGTACGTCACGACGGTCGAGGAACTGCTCGATGACGCAGCCCCACTCGTCTTCGTCCTGGGTGATCTCGCCAACCCAGATCGGCTTGCCGGCCTCGTCCTTGGCGTCCCTCTCCGGGAACTGCTTGATGAAGCGCTCCTTGCCCTCGCCCTGGCAGGCCGCGATCACTCGGGTGACCCTGGGGGCTGTCAAGGTGGCAATGTACTCCCGGAGGTTGCCGAGGTCGGGGCTGAACCGGACGTCCCTCGACTTGTCGGCGGGTTCGAAGACAGTTAGTTCAATCTTCCTGGTGTCCGGGTTCCAGAGGAACCGGTAGCCGATCTCGCCTTCCTTGGTCCAGGTCTCTGCCAGGGTGCCGATGGAGTCGTACCGGAGCGTCCCGCCGATCTTCTTGCCGACCTTCGGCGGGGTGCCGGCCGTCACGGGTTTCGGGCCCATCTGCACCCCGGGAATGCGACGCCCCGGCAGGCCGCGGTTGCCGAACGCGAAGTCGTACTCGACCCAGAGGGCCTGTCCCGCCTCGAATCCGTACGTCCTGCGGTCCTCGCCCTTCCACTGCTGATCGATCGGCAGGACGGTGCGGGTGTCGCCCTCGCCGGTCGTCCCGGGGAGGGCCAGGTACCCGTAGGGGATGGCGTTGTCGCACTTGCCGCCCACGTAGACGGAGCCGACGCCTGTGTGCTGTTGGGTTGTCCAGTATTTCTGGAACGTCTCGATCCGTCCGGTGAAGATGGGTGCCTGGGGGTTTTCATCCATCCACACGGCGATCCCTCCGCCCTTCTCCAGGAGCTTGGCTTGGGGGGTTCCGTCGCGGACGAGGAGCTGCCAGGAGCCGGCACGGTTGAAGCGCAGGACGAGGTCCAGCTTCATCCAGGTATCCAGTTCGCCTATTCGGGCCAGGTTCCGATCACGGACCTCAATTCGGTAACCCATCGTCAGTAGCTCTCGTATCGGGGGAGCATCCGCAGGCGAAGTGCCGCGCTGGAGGCCCCCGGGTTCATCTTGACGCTGACCTTGGACTCACCTGACGGAATCGGAAACAGGGCAGGGTTCTTATCCAAGTCGGGCCAGAAGTTCTTGCCGGTACTGCTGCGTATGGTCTTGTATCCGGGACGGGTGTCTATCGTCAGGGTTTCGCCTCCGGCGATGATGTCCTTCGTTCCGTCGCCCTTGGTGATGCCAAACTTCTTTCCCGCCGCGTTGGAGATGGTGAAGGATCGGATGGGGCCTGTCAGTTCCCATATCGGCCAGCACTCGACATCCCCGGGGTTGCTTACCGGGACACCGGAGGATGTGATGGTGCCGCGGCTGACCTCCAGCGGCAGGAACGGCTTGGCGGCCCCCTTGAGGAAGACCTTCGCGGCGCCGGTCTTCCACTCGGCCATGAGCTCGCTGGTCCCGTAGAACCACGGGTCGAAGGCGGTGAGCTGGACGCCGTACCGGCACCAGGTGAACCCGGCGTCGTCAGGGCCCTCCTTGCCTTCCAGGCCGCCCTTGTAGTAGGCGGTGATGGAGCGGGAGGTGCCGTCGCCTTCGGTGAAGCGAAGGACGCAGTACCCGTTCTTCGGGTTCAGGGCCCGCGTAAGGCTCCGCTTGAGGCGCAGCAGGGTTCTACGGTCGACGCCGTACAGGTACAGGGGGAGCATGATCTCCCGAGCCCCGGCGCGGGTGGATCGGAAGGAGCCACCGTCGAGGTTGGGGCTGGTGTCGGAGAAGACCTCCATGGGGGGCATGTCCAGGCCCTGTGCGCCGTCCTGGAGGAAGATGGCCGGCCAGGCCCGGCCGGAGAAGTCGGTGAGGGGGATGGTCTCGCCCCTGCCGTTGCCTCCGGTGAGCGTGACGTTCGTGTGCCCCCATGCATCCGGGGAAGGCGGCTTCCCGCTGACGGGCACGTTCTCTTCCCACTTGGGTTGCCGGTATCCCGGAATTGGCATTGCACACCTCGCTCGGTTGTGGGCAAACAAAATCCCCGGCCGGCTGGCCGGGGCTTTTGATGCCGTTACATTCCGTACATGGTTTCCACGTACTGAAGTCCGCGAATTACGGCCTGAGTGGTGTCCTCGGCCTTTGCTTCGTGGATGTGGATCTCGTACCGATTTCCGAGAAGGTCCCGGGTGTCCCCGTTGTTGAAGACCCGCTCTCCTCCGCGGAAATTGACCAGCTCGGGGCCTCGCTCACCGACGAGGGCGAGACCAGGGGAGGCGTACCTCGTTCCGGTCCAGTAGCCCTTGGGGGGCTTGGTCGGATCGGCCTGCTGGACGCGCGAGATGTCGCCGTACCGTGCCTTGATGTAGTTGATCGCGGCAGAGATGTTCGCGACGGGATCGAAGATGTCCCACGACGTACCTGCCTGGTGGTAGGCACGGAAGGTCGGGTCGATGAGCTGGGCCAGGCCCTTGGAAGGGGTGCCGGCCTTCGCGTTCGAATCCCAGTTGTTCACGGCTCGGGCGTTGCCGCCGGACTCTCGGCGGATGATCGTCGCGAGGCCGTCAGCCCAACTCTGACCGCTGACCTTGGTCAGTCCCATTGCCTGGGCGATGTACTGGCCGATCGCCGAGTCCACGCCGCCACCCAGGGTGCCCGTGAACTTCGGGATGGATCCGGGCCAGGCGTTAAGGACCGGGCCGTCGGAAGCGGTCATCCCTCCGGTCGGTCGGAGAGCCGCCGTGGCGTTGCGCCAGTAGCCGCGGGACCGCTTGAGCTGGTTGGACTCGTTGCCGCCAACCGTCTCGTCCGGACCGGTCCGGATGTTGATGTGTCCGTTGCCCTGGTAGGTCATCAGGTCGCCCGGCTGCGACTGTGAGACGGGAACGTGACGCATGGCCGCGTTCCAGGTCGCTACGGCCGGCCAGCGATTCTGCGGTGCTCCCTTGGGGCTGTTCCCGTACGCGGCGTTGGCTCCGGCCTTGTCCACCACGTACGAGATGAAGTCGGCGCACCACGCCTCCCCGTTGCCGAGGTTGTACTTGGAGCCGCCGACCATCGGGGCTTCGGCGCGGTACTCGTCCAGGGCGACCTTCACCGCAGCACCCCCGCCTCCGGAGGTGTGGTCGTCAACCCACTTGGTCCACTTCTCCGCCCACGGCTGGCTCTTGCCGAAGCCCTTCGAGGAGATGTCTCCGGCAGCACCGAAAGTGCGGGTGACGGTGTCGAGCATGGGCCTGATGACCGACGTCCAACCGGCCTTGAAAGCGCTGGTGTAGCCGTCGAAGTCGTCGTCCTTGTGCTTGTTCACCCAGTCCGCGCCGGTCGGACCGGCGAACGAGGCGGGACCGACGATCCCGCCCTTGGCGTAGACGTGGCCGCCCCGCCTGGCCTGCTCGTTCCAACGGAGGATGGTGTCCGCACCCAGGGACCGGACGACCTCCGGGCGAAGGATGCCCTCACCCTTCGAGAGGATGGCCGGGACCGTATCGACGCCCGGCTGGTAGCCGGGGACGATGCCACCGGTAGAGAACTGCACCGGTGCTAGAGGGGCCCCGGTTCCGGCGAGCTTCGCCATCGAGGACAGCATCGGTACGGCGCCCCGGTTGTAGGGGCCGGAGACCGTGCTCCTGGTGGACGAGTCCACGTAGGACATGGCCTGGCTCCACGCGGTCCTGATCTGCGTGCCGGAGGCCTCGAAGAACCGCTTCGTGGTGTCCAGGTCGCCGCGGAGCCGAGTGAGGGACCCGGAAACGTCGGAGACCGACGAGGAGACCCTGCTCTGCACGTCCGACCAGACACCCTGGTTGGCGGCCTGGAAGGCGCGCTGTGTCTGGGCCAGCGGCCCGGACAGGTGTTGTGCCCACCTGGTCTGCGCCGGGATGACGGTGCCGTCCATGGCTGTACGGACCTTGTCCGCCACCTGGTCCCAGTCGGCGACCGACGCCGCGCGGTGTGCAGTCACGGCCTTCGTCAGCGCTTCGAGCGATGCGACGATCTTGGCCACGGCCTCTTCGTACGCCTCGGCGTCAGGAACGATCGTGGTGTCACGTTCCAACTTCGATCCGCCGGAAAGCGTGCCGGCCTTGGCTCCAGCGTTGAGTCGCTGGATGGCGGCGTGACCGAGGAATCGGGCGGCCTCCGGGCGGAGGACGGCCTCGCCGGGAGAGAGCATCGCGTGGACGCGGTCGTTGCCCGGCGAGTATCCGGGGACCACTCCACCGTCCGCGAACTTGAAGAGCCCGGTCGTGTTCGGCATCAGTTCCTTGACGCGCACGATGAAGTTGTCGAAGACTTCTTCCGCATATTCGGAGGGGTTCGACCAGATTTCCTGGAGCAGGCTTACCATTTCGCGGACTTGATCGACCATGCCCTGGAACATCGACTTGACGGAGGACAGGGCGCCCTCGAAGAAGCCCACGGGATCGGTAATCGCGTCCGTCAGTGCGCCGAGAATTTCCTTTCCGGAGTCCCACACATTCGAGACCAGATCCTTGAGGATCTGAGGAAGGGATTTCACCAGGTCGGTCGTGAAACGGGCTCCTCGCTGGAGGATGTTTCCCTCGCCCTTCCAGACGTCATCCCAGAAGAGCTGTCCCGCAGTCGGCGCGATGCCGCCTGCTGCGATTCCGATGAGGTTTCCGATTCCGGTCGGCGCCTTCGTCAGGAACGACGGAACCCGCTCCAGGATGAAGTCCTTCATCTTGAAGAACCGGTCGTTCACCAGGCGTCCGGCGCCGTCGCCGCCTGCCTGGGCACCCCAACGGCGCACGTTTGCGCCCGTCGGGCCGCCGATGCCCTGACCGGCCCCGGCCATGCCGATACCGCCGGTGAAGGCTCCGATTCCGGGCCCCACGTTCACGATGTCGTAGAGCTCTTCGAGGACGCTGAGCGGCCACGTTCCGGACTTCGAAGACCCGGCGCCGGCCTTGCCCTTCGCGTGCCGGGAGATCCGGCCACGCGTGGCAGCTGCATTCCAGGAGTTGATCCTGTCGGAGCCGAGAGCGTTGGCGACCTCCGGCCTGAGCACGGCTTCGCCGGGGGAGAGGATCGCGTGGTAGTTGTCCACGCCCGGCGCATAGCCGGGGACGATGCCGCCGAGGGCGTGCTTGGTGCCCTTGCTCTTGCCGTTGCCCCCGCCACCGAAGCCGGTGAGGGTGTTGACCTCCCCGAGCTTGCCGCCGAGGCCCCCGGCCTTGCTTTCGGCCTGGTCGAGGGCGTCACGGAGGGTCCGGACCCGGGAGGTGACCTGACCCAGGCCCCGGCCGTTGATGTCCTTGACCTTCTCGTTGAGATCCTTGGCCGCCGAGTGCGAGCCGTTGATCGCAGGCGTGAGGTTCGAGGAGAACTTCCCTCGAAGGCTTTGGAGGGATCGCGCGTTGAGGTCCTGCACCTTTGCGGTGACCTGGGCGACGTAGCGCCGTGCGGTGTCGGCCTTGTCCTTCAGGAACTCGAACTGCTGCCTGATCATCCCGAGTTTGCCGTCGTTGAGATCGTTCACGGCCTGGCGGACCTGCTTGATGCCCGACTGCGCAGTCTCGGCCTTCTCCTTGATGGCGAGCAGCCGCTGACCAAGCTCGGCGAGCGGAGCCTGATTCAGCTCCCGCACGGAAAGGCGGGCCTGGTCGATCTCACGGTCCGCGCCCTGGGCGCCGCCCTTGACGCTGGTACCGGCCTCGCCGCCCAGTTCGTTGGCGAGTGCGTTCAGCCGTTCCCGGTTGAGGTTGTAGATCCTGCTCTGGATCTGCTGGATCTTCTGGTCCACCTCGCGAAGGGCACGCTCGGCGTCGCCGGTTTCGACCGTCAGGCGGGAGGAGCGACTGTCCTGTCCCTGCATCCGGTCCATGCCCCGGCGGGCCAGAGAGCGGTCGTCGCCGTCGTGGTAGTCGGCCCGGCGAGCCTGGTATGCCTCACGGAAGTTGCCCTTACCGGCAGCGACACCGGAAAGGAACTGGTTCGTGGTGCGGAAGCCGCCGCGGACTCCCTTGGCGAGTCCGCCTCCGACCTTCACGAGCGGCAGGAAGGACTTACCGACCTTGCCGATGATCTTGGTGGCCAGGCCGATCGCAATGGCCAGAGGACCCAGCACTGCTACGAGCTGGACCCCCTTGGCGACGAGGTCCTTCAGCCACGGATGGTCGTTGAGGAACTGCTCCGTCTTCTCGACTCCACCCAGCAGCAGGTTGAGCGCCTTGATCAGATTCCCGGACAGGCCCCCCGCGAGCTTCTGGAAGTCCGGGTCCTCAACGAGGTCTTGGAGGCGGTCCGCGAGTTTGTGTGTGTTCTTGCCGAGTTCAGTCCACTCGAACTTGCCGGTCTCCTCGTCGAAGCCACCGAAGAGCTTGCCGAGAGTCAGCTGCATCTGCTCCTTGACGGACGTGAAGTGTCCGCCGATGGAGCCGGTACCAAGGGCCTCCGCGGACCCCTTGACTCCCGGTGCTGTCTGATACCGGGCAATGAAGCGGTCGAAGAACTCCTTGGAGTCCACTCCGCCCTTGGGGTCCTGAACGTCCTTGAGGAAGTCGGGGCCGCCCTTGTAACCGGCGATCTTGCCGATTTCATTCATCGGAATGCCAGTGCCGCGAACAAACTGGCGAAGGTACCGCGTGGACAGCTTGCCCTGGTCCATCATCATGTCGGCGGCCATCATGCCGCCCTTGACCTTCTCCGGGCTGGTCACGCCGAAGGAGGCCGCGTAGTCCGCGATTCCCTTGATGAGCAGTCCGGACTTCTTCAGGGACTCGGAGGTCGAGTTTCCGTAGCTCTCGAAGTTGCGCGCAACCTGCGAGAACTTGTCGGTCATGTCCTCCAGGCTGAACGGAGTGTGCACCGCGAAGTCCTGGATGGACTGGAGTCCCTTGGCGACCTCCTTCTGATTGAAGCCGGCCCGGTTCAGGCCTTCCGAGGAGTAGAACTGCATGTCCGCCGAAGTCGTACCGATCTTGGTGACGTATCCGGCCGCGATGGCCAGGGGCGCGACAAGGTTCTGGGTGATGCTGCGGCCGACCTGTTCAAGGTTTTGGCCGTAGGTCTCGGTGGTCTGGGAGAGGGACTTCCACTGCTCGCCGGCCGACCGGGTGGAGGATCGGTGCTCGCGGTCCCAGGTAGCGATCTGACGTCGGTTGCTGGTGATCGTGTCCGCGTACGCGGTACGGGCCAGCTGGAGGCCGCGCAGCTCGTCACGCAGGAATCCGACGCGGGCCTGATTCGCGGCGCGCTCTTCGGCCAGGCGCTGACGCACGGCTGCGGCCAGCTCGCGTTCGGCGGCCTTCTGCTCGGCCGCGGCCTGCCGTGCCGCAGCAGCGACCTCACGCTTGACCTGTGCGACCTCGCGAGCCAGCTCGCGTTCCTCGGTCCTCTCGGCCTGAACGCGGCGCCGAGTCTCCACCATGGCTTCCCGATGGAGACGGGTACGCTCCTGGGCCTGGGCCCGGAGTTCGGCGGTCTGCTCGCGGCGGATCTGTGCGACTTCGACGGCGAGGGCCCGCTCTTCCTTGCGCTCGGCTTGGACGCGACGTGCGGTCTCGGCTCGGGCTTCCCTGTCGGCGCGGGCCTTCTCCTGGGCCTTCTGCCGTTCGTCGCGGATCGCCTCCTGGACGGCCTGACGGTTCGCCCGGACCGTGTCGGAGATCGCCTTCCGGGTGGCCTTGGACGTGCCTTCCTCAAGCTGCTCCCGCTGCTTCGCAAGGTTCCGGTAGGTACGGAACTGCTTGCCGGCCTCCTCGCCGTGGAAGCGTGTCAGGCTCCGTTCGACCTGGCGCAGCTTGTTGGAGGTGTCGACCGCTTCCTTCTCCGTCGCCTTGCCGGCCTGCTTGGCGGCCTTGGAGGCGGCTGTGGCGATGCCCTGGAATCCGCCGCTCAGACCCTTGGAGAAAGCTGCCGCACCGGTCTTTCCCATCGCGGTAAGCTGCGTGGTGAGGTCGCTGCGAAGCCGACCCATCGCAGTCCTGGAAAGCTCCGGGTAGATCTCGATGTATCCGGCGCCTACCTTGACCGGTGCCCTTCCGCGCGTAGCCATGCAGCCTCCTAGGGGTTGCCGAAGGTGTTGAAGAACGAGGCCACCTCATCGCCCGAGGCGAACTCGCGGGGCTTCGGCTGTGCAACCCGACCAGGGCGGGGCAATGGTTCCGGGGGTTCGAGGTCGTTGTCCTCGGAGTTGGCCTTGATGAACAAGTAGTTCGACAGTTCCAGGCCATCGGAAATCCGGGCGAGAAGGTGGTTGCTTTCGGTCCAGGATGTTGCTTCGTCGATCTCGATCAGAAGCAGTGATTCACCAGGCTTCTTGAAGAGCGCCTGAATCAGTACGTGGACCCGTCGAAGGGAGAGCCGCCCGCACCAGAGGTCAAGCAGATCCACACCGAAGTGCGACAGGAGGTCGGCTTCGAGTGGATCGCTGTACTCGTGGAGGATGCGGGCGGTCTGGATCAGTTTCCCGGCTCACCGAAGCCCGCGGCGTCGGTCACCTTCTCCAGGAATTCGTTGAACTCGCCGATGGTGCAGCGCAGGGACCGGTACGTCGCCCACTGCTCCTGGCCGACGATGGCGCGGGTGATGGCACGCTCGCCGGCCCCCTCCTCGATCACGTCCAGAACCTCGTCCGGGAGATCAAGCGGGGCGGGGATCACGAACGTCTCGCCCTTGAACTCGAAGGCAGTCTCCTTGCCCTTGGCCTCGGCGGACTTCGCGGCAGTGGTGGTCTTGGCGGCAGTCGTCATGGGAACTCCATTGATTCAGGGGTTGTCGAGAGGAGGCGGGGATTTGTCCCTCCCCGCCACGGGGAGCGTCCGTTAGGCGCCGGACGGCTTGACGTTGACGGTCAGCTTCTCCGTGGCCTCGACGTTGAGGACGGTTCCTGCGCTGGCCTTGACGGTGTACTGGGATGCCGGAGTGTCCGCTGCGACCGTCACCGGGATCGCAAACGAACCGTTCTCCTCGACGGCCTTGGTCGCGTAGGTGTACTTGGCGGACTCGGAGGAGAAGGACAGGCTCACCGCCTCACCCTTCGGGAAGCCCTGGCCGGCCACGGTGAAGTGGCCACCCTGCTCGACGGTGCCGGGCTGGAGCGTCACCTTGGTCTCCACCTCGACGGGGCCGTCGATGACCTGGTCGTCGGTGAGGACGTAGCCGAGGTTTCCGGAGCGGTCGAGGGCCTCAATCGTGAGCTCGAACTTGCCGGACTCGGCGCGCTGGAGCTGGATCGCGCCACGGTCGGAGATCATGGCCCGACCGATGACGCAGCGGTACCGGACCGGCTTGCCGTCAACGGACTGCGACCAGTCCACGACGAGTGCGATTTCCTGGAGCTCCGGCGTGGACTTGAGGTCAAGCCGGTACGTGCCCGGAATGACCTTGCCTTCCTTGTCGGTGGCCGGCACCCACTTGGCTCCGAAGAAGAGCTCGGTCGTGAGCTGGGTCGTCTCCATCAGGGTGGCCTTGACCTGGAAGGATGCACTCTTGACGTTGTAGAGCACGGGTACCGCGCTCTGCCACACGTTGACAGGGTCGGTCTCGATGGACGGGGTGATGGTCACGCCGCCCTCATCCACATATCCCAGGGCCCGGTAGTCGCCGTCGGCGGTGAAGGGGACGGTGTCCCGGGGGAGCAGGTTCGCGACCTCGTCGGCCGGTGCGACGTAGATTTCGCCCGACGGTGCGAAGCGGATCTTCTTGGCGTTACCGTAATTGTCAGCCATGGGGCCTCCTGTGAGTAGGCATGAAAAAGGCCCCTGCGGCAGGGGCCAGAAGACGGAACGGGGTGTCACATTCCAACCTCGGGGCAAAAAAGAGAGGCCGTGGAGCCCTACGCCTCGATCAGGAAGAGGCTTACTTCCCCCTGGTACGTGTGCTCACGGGAGGTCGAGTCAGGGAAGTACCGGGGGCTGATCGCCTCGTTCACATCGAGGACCAGGGCGTTACCCACGACGCGGGCCGGCAGGCCTTCGAGCAGGTACTCGCGTACCTGAAACGCGACCGCAGCGGCTTCGGCTCTGTCCTTCGCGTACACCTGGTACGTGATGTCGGCCCGGTCCATGCGGTCCCGGACAGCCCGAAATCCCCCGGCGTGCTCCAGGTAGATCGTGGTGTCGCCCGGCTCGCGTCCGACAAGGTCACCGGTAACGAAGTCAGTTAGTTCATTCACGCCCTTGAGGAAGCGGAACACCACCGAGACGGGGTCGAGGCGCATCATTCACGCTCCTTCATCAGGGCGTCTTTCAGGGTGTGGTGGCCGGGGTGGCGACGGCCGCCCTTGTCTCGCCAGCCGTACTCGATGAGGAGTGCGTGCCTGTCTGCCTGCACCGCTGAATGAACTGTCCCCTCGACCTCGTACGCCGTGACGGAGAGGGAGCGGGCGTACATGTTCCACGAACCCCTGCGGTTCTTGGGGGCCGCACCGCGGGCTGTCGCCGCGATGGCCGATGCCTTCTGAGCGAGCATCTTCGCCGTCTCGGCGGAGGACGAAAGCCGCTGGAGGGCGTCCTCGTACAGGACCAGGCGGACGCGGGCCGGCATTAGTGCTCCACCCGCCAGGCCCGGACACGCAGGTGTCTCAGCGACCCGTGCCCCCAAGGCGTTGGAACGCCGTCCACCTCGTACTGCTGATGGCCGGACTGGAGCCGGTCCGCGGAGTCCACGTCGGCCCCGAAGGGCAGGTACACCCGGACCCGCTCCTGTGCCGTCTCCCGTTCCGGGGAGCGCACCTCAAAGGACCGATCCGGCTGAATGTGGCCCAGGCCCTCGAAGACGACCACCACCCTGGTCCAGTCCCGCTTCTTGCCGTAGGCGGATTCTGTGAGCCCGGCACGGAGGACGCGGACCTCGTCTCGGAAGAGGCTCTTCACTCGACCTCCCGGATCAGCGAGATCGTGCCGAGCTTCTTCCGGTAGCGCTTGAGGGAGGACCGGGCCGCAGGCGAGAGGGACTGGGTGGTCGCAGTCGAGCCGAACTCGACCTGGATGTCTCCAACGCGCTCGCTCACGATGCCGGGAGCCACGGCGAGCCACCGGATCACCTCGGCGCAAACGACGGCCTTGATGCCGGGGGTCTCCGCATACCCGCTGCCGCAGTAGTCCCGGACGAGGGCGGAGGCGTCCTCGATGAACGCCTCCACCCTCGCCTTCTCGTCGTCCCCGATCGTGCGCCCCAGGCGGACAGAGATGTCGTCCACGGTGATACTCATGTGTCACATCCCAACTTCGGGCACAAAAAAGGGGGTCTGCTACTTCGCGGCCTGAACGGCGACGGTGCGGTTCTTCTCCACGGCCACCTTGTTGTGGTCCTGGATCGCCTTCTCGACACCCGTGGCGACAAGCAGCTGCTCGGGCCGGATGACCTTGGCGTCGTAGATCACGCGCGACTTGATCGCGTCCGTGAAGGACTTCTCCGGCTTGTACGCCTCCATCTGCGCGAACGGGATCACCAGGGAGGTCGCGGAGGTCGCACCCATGAACATGTCGATGTTCTTGAAATCGTCATGGCGACGGCCCTTGACCAGCTTGCCGGCCTCAGCTCGGGCCGTACCCAGCGTGTTGGACACGCGGATCGGGATGCCGAGGATGGTGCCGATGACACCGGACGGCATGACCGAGCTGCCGAAGTGCGACGCGTCGATGAACTTGGGGTCGCGCAGAAGCAGCGACCGCAGGCGCGGGGAGATGAACAGGTAGCGGGAGTCCGGGGCGTTCTTGAGGTCCAGGTTCTCCAGCATGGCGACCACGTAGTCGTAGACGCCGATGACCTCGGAGTCGAGGGCGTTCGGCGTCACGGTGTCGATCTTGCCGTGGAGCGCGGGCAGGGTGTTGAGGTCGGCCGGCATCGTCTCGGTGCCGTTGAGGTCCTTGCCGACGACGGCCGCGGTGAGGGTCTGGGCCAGCATCCTGTCGATCGAGACGGCAGCCTGGCGGCCTCGCTGGCGGACCAGCTCCGACATGAGGTCGATGCCGCTCTTCGTCTGGAGCTGGTGGAGGGCGTCGATCTCGATGTGGAAGCTGGAGCCCTTGGCTACGGTCATCGGGATGTACTCAAGGGCCGCATGGTCCTTGTCGCCGATCTCGCCGTACGCCTTGATCAGGCCCTTGTCTTCCACGGTGTCGATGAAGTGCGGGATGCGAATCCGGTCGCCCTCGCGCCGGAACTCACCCTCGTAGTTCCGGTTGGTGATCTCCGCGGAACCGAGGATGAGATTGTCCTCAAGGTCCTGGAGGAGCTGCGCAGTCCACAGCTCAGGGACGAAGACGCCGTGCCCCTTGAGAGTGGGGTCCTGCCCTGCCGGGCCTCCGGTCAGGAGGCCCGATGCGGTCTGAGTGGTGAAGTCGTTACCAGCCATAGCAATTCCTTAGTGAGCAAGCAACGACCCGAATGTCACACTCCAACTTGGGGTGCAAAAAAAGGGGTCACGCTCTAGATTTCGCCTCGCATGAGGGCGTCACACTTGCCCGCCTTGCGGGCCTCGTTGATCTCCCTCGGAGACATGCGGGAAAGGTCTTCACGAGTGAGCTGGCCGGCGGCCGGGCTCCCCTGACGACCGAGGCCGAGATTCTGCGCATAGGGCGGGGCAGAACTCGGCTTGGGAAGGGACGACACGAACGCCTCGATGCGAGCGGAATCGGGGTGGCCGTCTTCGGTGAGGAAGGAGTCCAGGTTCAGGAACTCGGCGCCGGGAAGAGCCACCCCTGCCGCAGCGGAGGCGGCGCGGAGCTCGGCGCCGATCAGCTTCGCGCCCACCTCGGACAGTGCCGCCTGTCGGGCCTCCTGCCGGGCGGCCTCGATGGCCTTCTCGGAGTCGGACATCTGCGACTGGCGGTACCCCTCAAGCTCCCCCGAGGCCTGCTTGAAGCGGTCCTCGTTCTTGCGGGAGAGGGCCTTCCACTTGTCGACCTCGGCCTGGAGGGCGGTGACGTCGGTGCCGTCACTCGCCCCTGCCGGCTGGGCGCTGTCTGCGGTGTTCTGGTCGTCGCTCATTTGATCATCCATTTCGGATCAAGGGGCGGCTGCCATTTCGGAAGCCATCGGGAAAACGTTTCTGCTACTTCTCGAACCGCTGCCGGTTCGCGTTCCCGGAATTGCCCTGCGGTGGTTTCATGGCGTCAGCCTTCGCTTTGGCGGAAGAGGCCGCGGACCTGGCGTCCGCACCTTGCTGCGCGATGGCGAGCTCTTGCTTCTGTGCAGCAGTCTGATACTTGTCGGCCCGTTCCATTTCGGTCTTGGCTTCCTCTTCAAGCAGCTGGTCGAAGCGTGCAATCTGAGAGGGTGTGTAACCCGCGTCCTGCCATAGCTGCTGCTTGGGAACATTGAGCTGCTGAAGTTTGAGCAAGGCGTCGATGTGCTGGGCTTCGGTTCTGTTCTCCGGATCGCGCCAGATAACCTCGGCCGCTTCGTGCTCCTCGCGGAGTTCGCCACTGTTCTCTACCGCGATGGCGAGTCTCATGACCCGCTCCCAGGATTCTCCGAAGTGGAGCATCCGTTCCCGTGTCTTCGAAACCAAGCCGGCCTCCGACGAAGTGATCGCGTCGCCGCTCGGTGGCTGTCCGCCCTTGAGCATGTAATGGAACGGGACCCTCGCGATGCTGGCCATGTGCATGGTCAGCATGTCCACGAGATCCACGTAGTTGCTCAAATTCGCGGCTTCGAATTGCCCGAACGAGGCAGCGGGGTCCTCGGCCTGGAGCAGTTTGTCTACGGCGACCTTGAACGGTTCGATCGGATTGCCGTGCTCGTCCTCCTGGATTTCCAGGCCGGTCACGTACCTCTGCGGCCAGGCCGCATACTCGGAGGCGACGAGGGAATCGGATACGGTCTTGTTGATCGCATCCTGGATCGGGATGACCGTCGCCAGGTCGGACATCGGCTCGCCGACAAGGCGGGTGCGATTCTGGATGGGTACGACGGGCACCACGCCGAGGGGGTTCGGCTGGGCCGGCCCGTCGATGGTGTAGCCGCCGATCTTCCAGTTGCCGACGTAGACGGCCTCGGTGAGCCACAGCGTGCAGAACTGGCGGCCCCAGTCATCGACGTAGAACTTGGCCGCGGCCTCGATCTCGTGACGCGAGCCGGGCTTGTACTGGACGACGACGTGCTCGGCGGACTCGACGGAGATCACGGCCTTGCCGTCGGAGTCGCCCCAGACGACCGCGTAGGCGGCCCCCTGGATCATCGCGTCGAGGTGGGCGGAGTTGGACTCGGAGTCCATCCGGTTCCGCTGCCAGATCTCGCGTGCGAGGTCGTCTTCCCCTGGTTCCTTCGATAGGCGGAAGCCGTCGATGAACATGCGCTCGTTGACGCTGTCGATGATCAGGCCGCAGAAGTTGTCGTTCCAGCGATCAAAGACGTGGGCGAACTCAGTCCGGAACTTGGACTGAGAGAAGAGCATCTTCTGATGCTTGCCGTCGTAATACTCGCCGTAACGCTTGTAGCGACCCGAACGGGACGCGAGCTTGGAGGACAGGTAGTCCATCCACATCTGCGGCGTTGATGGCGGCGACAGGACGCCTTCCAGGCCTGTCGCCTTGTCCAGAGCAGCTACCATCTGAGCCCCTTTCGAGCGGGGCTCAGAAACCGACTACTCGCCTCCTTTTGATTTGGAGACGTCCATCAGCAATCGCGTCCGCGCGTGCTTCAAGTGCAAGTACGGCGGCCACCGCGATATCGATTTTGCGTTTGGATCGAGGTGAGTCCTTTACGATCAGGTCACCCTGTGGAACTTCCCGAACAACCGCATTGAGTACATGGCGGGTCATCTCGGGTTCACCAACGTGAGAGAGGTCGCCGACCATGACGGCGGTACGGAACCGTTCAACGGCCTGAACCATCCGGGTCGGTTTGTTGGTCCAGAATTCGAAGACGTAGTCGTCTCCCCATTCGACGGCCCAGCGGCCGATGTTCTCCTGCCACCAAGGCGGGTCGGCGTACATCCACTCAACCCGGTAGGTGTCGAAGGCTCTCTTGACGGCTGCCTCGACGGAAAGAACATCGACTTCCCAGTCGTCCTTGGCGTGCTCGGGCCGCATCCATTTGCCGAGGACGAACAGCTTGGCGTCACGCAATCTAATGCCGACCAAAGCTGTTCCGTCGCCGCGGACACTTCCATCGAATCCGATTGCGATCTGCTCACCGGCCTTGATGTCGTCCACGGCTTCGCAGGAATCCCATTCGGCCTTGGACATCCAGCCGTCGGAGCTTTCGGCGATCTGATTGAAGAAGAAGCGACAGTAGGTCGAATCCGGTGTAGTGCGGTCGAACAGAATGGTCTTGGTCAGACCGTGGATGTCCGCCCAATGAGCGTCGCCGTATGCCTCGACGAGCGCGGCCCGGACCTTCTCCTCGTCTCGGATGTCTTCAACGTCGATCGAGCCTTCCAGGCAGTCATAGAGCCAGAAGGCCTGCGTCACCATGTCGGACTCGAAGATGATCTGCGCGACCGAATCCTCGTTGGGATTGAAGGCGTTGGTCGTCGTCACCCAGCGAGAGCCGGCCTTGGTCGTTTTTTCGACATTGCGCTTGAGAACCTGATAGAAGTCAGGTCCACCGTTCGAGGACACCCAGTGGTGTACCTCGTCCATAACAATGAATCAGTCATCGCCGGGACCCCAGCGGAACTCAATCCACTGGGGCCCCGACAAAGGTTGGCCGGTTTCCCTCGTTTGTGCGACCCGAGGTCGCCTTCGGGGAGATCGAGCCCGGCTTCCCAGACTTGAACTGCACCATGCTCTTGCTGATCTCCAGGCCGTATTCCTTCTCGGCTGGGGACTCGGAAAGCATTCCGCGGATCATGTCGAGCGTCTGCTGTGTCTGGTCAAGCGCCGTGGCGCCGAGTTGGACGATTGGCAGCGGAACCCGCCTGCCGACCGGCATTCCGTTTTCATCGAAGTGGGAGAAGCGGGCCGGACCGATGAATTCCACGATGGCCAGAGCCGCTAGCAGTGGTGTCTTTCCCCAGCCTTTGGCGCGGCGCAGCGTGCCGGCCGAGTACTTCCAGGTGCCGTCCGCATTGATTGCGTAGTACCAGAGTACGAACCTCAACTGCTCGGGGGTGAACTTCCAGGTTTCGCCAGCGGTGTCACCGTCAGGCTGGACGATGTACGTCTGGGCCCAACGGATAATCCCGTAGCCGAGGGATTCATGGGGAGCCGGAACGCCTTCCGGGAGGTTTCCCGTCTGGGCCATCCGGCATCACCTCTAACCTTCGGAAAGGAGCTTGTAGAGCTCGGCGTCCATGTCTGTGGGGCTCGGAGACTCGGGAGCCGAAGTGGCTTCTACCTGAGCCTGTTTGTCGAAGGACATCCGGAGACGGGCCCTGTCCTCGGTGGTCGCACCCCACTTGCCTACGCGCTGCCTGATCTCCCCGGCCAGCTTCATGTCTCCGAGGTAGAAGGCATCAACAAGGCGCGTGACGATCTCCAGTTCGGCCCAGTCGGTTTCCATCCACTCCTCGGTTTGAGGAGCCGAAGACCACGTCTTCCAGAACCTCTTGGCTCCGGTGGTGGTGATCCCGAGGGCCTTGGGCAACTCACGGCCGGCACTGGCCTGGCCGGACAGCTTGCGCTCGCCCAGGGCGTGATCCGTGTTCCGGCGGACGGCGTTGGGGCTCGGGGCAGGGCCGCGTCGAGCAGGCATCAGACAGCTCCTCTGACCATGTCGGGCGAGACCCCGTACAGGTCGCCCAGATCTTCGAGCTCGGTGCGGGCGTCCTTGTGCCACCGGGCCTTCGCCGCAGCCTTGGAGGTCTGCGGCCAGTGACGGGCGCCGCGCTCCTGGTGGTGCTCGTCGGCCCAGGCATCCAGGTCGAGGTCAGTCGTCACTATGCGGCTCCATGCGTGAACTAACCGGCCTCAGGCCTCGGTCCTCGCGGTAGGTCTTGAGGGCGTGGCAGCGGCCACAGAGCGTCCAGAGGTTGTCCAGCTCCCAACTACCGCCGCGTGAAACGGGGATGAGGTGGTCTACCTGGAGGTTTTCGCGTGTCCCGCACTTCTGGCAGGTGAAGCGGTCCCGCGTCAGGACCTTGGCCCTGCGGGAGGACCAGTCACCCGGGCGGGCTCGGTTGCGAGCCGAAGGCCTGTCCCAGCCTCGACGGGCCGGCGGGGCGTGGTCCTCGCACCGGCCGGAACGAATGGTCACAGAGGTGCACCGGCTCACAAGGCAGATTTGCTTGGCTCTGGGCATTGGTCCTCCTCTGTGAAGTTGTCGAACCCCGTGGGCATGTGGCGGGGGGCGGATACGGGTGAGTGGCCCCGGAGGATTCTGGTCTGGCTCCGGGGCCGATGCCCTCCCGGATCTCTACTGGAAATGTTCAACAGGAGATCGGACGGAAGGGAATAGTGTTCCTGACTTTAAGAGTCAGGAAGTCCTAAGGGAGATTCTTACTTCTTTTCTCTTCTTCTCACTAATTATGTCGGTGTCCAAGGGGCTGTGACTGGACGCCGGACAGTTGGATTGTGACACGAGACACAAAGGGTCGATCGAACAGGGATTCGAGTTGGGATGTGACATGGCTCTCAGGTTGGAGTGTGATGCAACCTTTGGGCGGTTCGGGTGTCGATCCCTTGCTACCGTCGATCATGTAAGCGCGTTCGATGCACGCCACATGGAAGGAGCGGCCCCGTGGAGAAGCGCCTGCCGGACCTCAATACGTTGATCCGCCTCTCGCAGCAGGGCCTCGCCGACGAGCAGATCGGGCGGCGCTACGACGTCTCGGGGCAGGCCGTGAACAAGGCGCTGACTCTTGGCGGGTACTACCGGCGCCAGGTCTCCAAGACGGTCATCACCGAGCTGATCCCCTGGGATGTGCTCACGACCAAGGAGAAGGGCTCGCACCACAACACCTACTTGGCCAAGCAGCTCAAGGGGTATCTACGGGCGGCCCTTGGCGACGACCAGCTCAAGGAGAGCCACCTCGTCGCCGCGGCAAGGTTCGAGAAGCGGCTCAGGAACGACAACCTGATCCTCGCCTACCACCGCGCCGCCGAGGGCTTCACCCTGGAACCCCGGACACCCGAGGACGGTGCACTGATTCTGCGCTGGCCGCAGGACCGACCGCTCCCCGTGGGCGAGCACCTGAACGCGATCACGCTCGCCGACGAGTGAGGCCGGCGCCGCACTGAATGAAACGGGCCCCTGGTGCACACCAGGGGCCCGATCCGTGTCAGCCCTGTCCGGGCCGCAGTTAGTTCATTCGCTCGCGTAGCGCTCCAGGGACGCGCGTTCGTCCTGGGACATACGGCGCACCCGGCCTGCCTTCGAGTCGAAGGCGACCATGAGCGTGGAGGCGGTGACGTAGATGTCCTCGGCGTCACGGATCTCGCAGTCGAGCGAGAAGCTGACCGCCTTGATGCCCGTCACGCGGGCAGTGACCATGACCGGGTTTGGACGGTGGACCAGCGGCTTCTTGAACTTCATCGACTGCTCCGAGACGAAGAAGTTCCGCGCCAGGCGCTCGTCAGGATCGGAGGGCACCAGGTCCGCGAACATGTGCATCCGGGCCTCTTCCAGGTACCGGGCATACACCGCGTTGTTCACGTGACCGTTCGCGTCCATGTCGGACCAGCGAACCTGACACTGGAAAGTAAAGGCGTTCATCTTGGAGTCTCGTTCGTCGTGAAGGTGTTCAGCCGAGGACGGGCGGAACCATAAAGCCCAGCGGGCTTTCCGCCTCGTGCGGCCAGGTGAGAAGGACCAGGCGCAAGTTCTCGAACCTCGCCGGGATGAAAACCTGGCTGATGAGGTCGATCTCCTGAGGGAACCGGGGAATGCGGAGACGGAAGTGGTGTCCATCCCGGTTGGCGATCACGGTTGTGTCTTCGGCCCAGTAGCCGCGGATCAGTGGGTCCTCAAGGGCCTGCTCAAGGATCTGGGGGAGGACGCTGCTACTGCGGCCCCGGGCGAGTTCCAGGCGGATCATGCTCAGGTACACGCGGGCATGACTTTCCCAGCTGACGAGCTGGTCGCGGGACTCGGGGTTGATCAGCCCCCAGTGCATCAGGTTGGCGCCCTCTTCCCGCACCCACGGGAACCATTCACCCATGGGCCGGTTATACGCGATGACGTTCCAGTCGGCGTCGGAGACGTAGGCTGGCCGGGGGTCCTGCTGATCCAGAACCAGCTGTATGGCTCTGTGCTCCGGAGAGTCGTGGAGGGCGGTCACGCCTGCGGGCGGGGTGCAACCCACGGTGTAAAGGAAGAGCGTCAATCGCTGGTCGGGATCCAGGAGCAAGGCATCGGCAAGGCGCTCCATGGCCTCTCGGTCGGGCCGGGGCATGTAGCCCTTCTCCATGTCCCTGTACCACCGGTCGCTCATGCCGCAGCGTTGGGCTACGAGAGCCTGGGGCATCGGCCTATTCAGGCCCATCTTTTGGCCCGCGCCCGCTCGCCACGCACGCAAAAACCGTGGCAGGCCGGACGTCTCGTCACCGACTTCAGAGTCAGATCGAAGTGACCCTGTCAAACCATCCGGCATATTGCACTGTCTCTCTGCTTGCTCTCTTAGTTCCCTCTTATCTGAGGGTTAGCGGAGGGTATCAGTGATTGAGTCGCGAGCTCGCTCGTGCATCCCGCGTAAGGTGGGTAGGTGGCGGAAAACCAGGGGAGGTTGATGTCAAAAGGAAGTTGGCCTATCCCTAAAGGATGCGCGAAAGGGCATTGCTCTCTCTGGCGGCCCCGGGGCAATCGTTGAGGGCGGAGCCGGCGGGTACACCTTCCGGCACTTGGGTTCCGGAAACATCGTTCCGGTTCGGTGTGCGTAACAATCATCGAAGCGCGCTGCGGCGGGGATCTCGACTTCCGCTCGGGGTGTTGGTGTTTGTATGAGGCGGGGCCGCATGGCTGGCCAGCCTGCTTCGGGGGGTGGCTACGCCGAGGGAAGGGATGTGCGTTGGCGTTGCCGTGGGGATCGTCGCATTCGCAAGCGGACGGCTTCGTTACAGAGAGCCGTGCGATTGGCGGCCATCAATATAGTTGGAATGTGACATTTCCCTGCCTGGGGTTGTAGTGTTCGAGGTGCGACAGCCGAGGCGGTTGGAAGCGAAAGAGGGGCGTCGTGTTCGAAACCTTCAAAGACATGAAGGTCCATGTTCATGCTGCTGAAATCAACATTGCCTTCGCGCAGTGCGAGCAGTGGTCCGAGCGGCCCGTAGAAACCCCTGCATGTGGAATCGTTACGGCCACCGCTGTCGGCTATGGGGAGATCACTACGGTGACCCTCGGCAGCAATGTGGGAGACGCTGAGCGTCGGCAGCTCGCCCTCCTTGAAGAGAGGGTGGGGCGGCCCGTGCGGGACTGCGTCATCGTCTACAACGACTTCTGCGACTGGCCCCACCCGAAGATGAAGGGGTCCACGTCGTTCATCCAGTTCGGAATCTTTCAGGAGGCAATCGCGTGACCGAAGTGAGCATCGAGAAGAACTACGAGCGCTGGGCCGGCATGGCGCGGTCCGTCAGTCAGGTCACGGAATTCGAGGAGTGTCCGCACAAGGGCTGGCTCAAGAGGGTGGAGCGGGTCCAACCGCGACCTGCCGCCTGGAGCGTCCACGGCACCGCCTTCCACACGGCCGCCGAGCGGTTCGAGCTCGGCGGCCGGGAGGCGGCCGTCGATGCCGTGGTGGACGTCTTCCGGGACGAATACACCAAGGGCATCAACCGAGGCCTGGACGAGGTCAACGACGTGGACCTGTGGATGCGGGCGAACCGCGGCACGGCCGCCGACGACCTCGAAGAGCGCTACGAGGCAGGCTCCCGCCAGACCCGCGAGTACGTCGAGTACGTACAGGAGTACGCGCCCGTGCTCTGGTACCCGGACGGCAGTAAGCCTGCGATCGAGATGTACTTTCTGGCCGACTTCGGCGGCGTACAGGTGCGCGGCTACATCGACCAGGTGGTGAAGAACCGGGACGAATCGAACCGGGTCCGCGACCTCAAAACGGGTTCGACCAAAAGCAAGTTCCAGCTGTGGGTATACGGGATGGCCCTGAACCAGATCTACCCCGAACAGCAGGCGACCTCCGGGGACTGGTACCTGGCCAAGACCGGCAAGGTCTCCCGGCCCGTGAAGCTGGCGGACGCCGACCAGGACGAGATCACGGAGAGGATCGTCCGGATGGACCAAGGGGTGAAGTCCGGCGACTTCCCCGCCAAGCCCGGATTCGGATGCCGATTCTGCGACGTCTCCCACGCCTGCGTTTTTCGGCGCTGAAGTTGGAATGTGACCCATCACGTGAGGAAGTGACCCTTGTTCAGTCTCAATCAGTCCGTACTCGTCCGCGGTGCGGCCGGCGAGCCCTTGAAGAACCCCTTCACCGGGCTCTCGAAACTCGACGTCGAGTTCCGTCGCGGTGACTTCTCCGTCGTGTGCGCGGGGGGCGGCACCGGCAAGTCCCTGGCAGCCCTGTGGCTGGCGGTCTGGTCGAACGTGCCCACGCTGTACTTCTCGGCGGACAGCACTGCCGCCACGCAGCTCTCGCGGGCCACGGCGATGATCACTGGTGACAACGCCCGCGACATCAAGAAGAAGCTGGTCGCCGACGACGGCTCCTTTGCGGTGTACGAGGCCGCACTCGCCAAGCGGTGGTGGCTGCGGTTCAACTATCAGGCGAGGCCAACCCCCAAGGAGATCGAAACGCACCTTGAGAGCTACCGGGAGGTGTTCGGCATCTACCCCCACCTGGTGGTCGTGGACAACATCACCAACGTGGACGGCGGGGGCTCCTCGAACGCCGAGGAGTACACCTTTGGCCTCGAAGGGCTCTGCGACTACTTCAACGAGATGGCAAGGGAGACCCACTCGCACGTGATGGCCATGCATCACGTCGTCGGCGAGTACAGCTCCGGGATCAAGCCGATCCCGCTGGATGGCGTGAAGGGCAAGATCGGGCGCGTGCCGTCCGTCGTCCTCACCATTCACGCCGAAGTGGACGGCATGAACGGCCGCACCCTGCACATCAGCCCCGTGAAGAACCGTGAGGGATTCACAGACCCCTCCGGCGCGACGTACGCCTCCTTCGAGGTCAATACGTCGAATCTTCAAATCTCCGACCTGGACGATGAGTTCTAGCTCACAGTCTTTTCGTTTGGCCGCCAAGTTGGAATGTGACATAATTGAGGAAGGGGGGCAGGGGGATGAGTCCTCCGAGGAAGGGTTTCCGGGCGTGCGTGAAGTGCGAACGGAACCGGGCTGAGAAGTTCTACACCTCTACGCGCGGCAAGGTCTGTGCGTCATGCAGAAAACGCACCCGGAGTGCGAGTTCCCACGAGACGAGAGTCCAGGCGACATACGGACTTGGTCCGGGCGAATACTCAACCCTGTTCCAGGAGCAGGGCGGGAAGTGCGCCATCTGCCGGCAGGCCCGACAGCAGCGCCTCAGCGTCGATCACGACCACAGGACCGGCCTCTGTCGCGGACTCCTCTGCCGCCGCTGCAACAACTATCTGCTGGCGAAGGGTGCTCGGGACAGCCCGGCGATCCTCCGCAATGCGGCTGACTACCTCGACAACCCGCCGGCCATCCAAATCATCGGCAAGCGGTATCACAAGGAAGACGGAAAATGATCAGCTTCGACGGCGGCACGCTCTACGTGACCTTTACTCGCAAGACGAACCTGACGAAACTCCTCCGTCTCCTGGAAGCCGAAGCCCAGCTCGGGCTTCACGAGCAGGCTGTGGCCATCTACAAGGGCCGCCGAGACGCCATGCGGCAGGAGATGGGCATTCCCGCCCTGGCCGAGCTGGTTCGCGCCGAGGTGGACGTTATGAACCAGCTCCGCCTTGAATCGGCCCTCAAGGTTGGTATGTGACATGGCGAAGCCGGACATCGTCCAGGTCTTCCGGCACTACTACCCCGAGGTGGATGTGAAGGGGAGGGGCGGCTGGGAGAAGATCCACTGCCCCGAGCACCCGGAGAACAATCCCAGCGCGTCAGTTAGTTCATTCAAGGCCCGCTGGTCCTGCTTCGCCTGCGATATCAGCGAAGACGGCTACGACGTGATCATGAGAAAGGAAGGCATCGGGTTCCGTGCAGCTCAAGAGTTCGCCGCCCACCGCTTCGATGGTGGACATGGCCCAGGGCTACAGCATGAGCTTCCCCGGCAGTCCGGCCGCGGAGTACATCAGGCACCGAGGTTTGGACAGCATCGCGACCCGGATGGGTCTCGGGTACGTCGAGCACCCCGCTACGGGGCATGAGAAGCAGGCAGGCCGACTCGCGATTCCGTACCTTCGGCCGGCAGGTGGTGAGAACGGGGTAGCGACCATCCGCTTCCGTTGCATCGCGGATCAGTGCATCAGGAATCCGGACGGTTCCTGGCGCGATGAAGAGGAGCACGACGGACATGGGAAGTATCAGTCGCTCCCCGGCTCGAAGCCCATGCTCTACAACACGGCCTCCCTTATTCGTCCCAGCCCCTACATCGGCCTGAGTGAGGGTGAGTTCGACGGCATGGCCGCCGAGTTGGCTGACATTCCAACCCCCGGAGTCCCTGGCGTCTCCGGGTGGAGGGACCACTTCGACCCCGCCTTCCTCGGGTACGAGGTCGTCTTCGGCTTCACGGACGGCGACGGACCCGGCGAGCAGTTCGTAGCCAAGCTCGCCGAGCGCATCCCCAACCTCGTGCCGATCTACTTCGACAAGAAGTACGACGTGTGCCGATTCGTCAAGGAATTCGGGCCCCAGGCCCTTCGAGAGAAGTGTGGTCTGTCATGAGTCGCCTCTTCGAGGACAAGAAGTTGGAATGTGACGCCGATGCCGTGAACAGCCCGGCTCATTACACCCGAGGCGCCTACGAAGTCATCGACATCATCCAGGCGTCGATGACCCACGAAGCCTTCCTCGGCTACCTCCTCGGCAACCAGATCAAGTACCTGATGCGCTGCCAGCACAAGCACCAGGACGGCGGAAGCCAGGACCTTCAGAAGCTCATCTGGTACGCGAACAGGTACATCGCCAACATCCGTGTGGAGAAGTGAATGAAGCGAATCGTTGTCTTGCCTGACGTACAGGCTCCCCTCGAAGACCCCCGCATGGTCCGGAACTGGACCAGCTTCGTAAAGGACTTCGAACCAGATGAAGTTCTCGGAATCGGTGACACCTGCGACTTCACCGCCCCCTCCCGCTGGAACAAGGGCAGCCGCGGAGAGTTCGAAGACGACGTCTACGACCAGGCCGCCTACACCAAGAAGAAGGTCATCGCCCCCGTACGAGAAGTCTTCAGCGGCCGGTTCGGCATCCTCCGCTCGAACCACGGCGACCGGCCGCGTGACTACCTCCGAAAGTACGCGCCGGCCCTCGCTAAGACAGGCGCCTTCGACGAGCCCGAACTTCTCGACTACGCCGGATTCGAGATCGCCGACCTGGGCGACTTCTACGACTTCGCCGAGGGATGGACAGCGACACACGGCCACCTCGGGTTCTCGTCCAGCCGCTACGCAGGAGGCTCCGCCATGGCAGCAGCTCGGGCCATGGGCAAGTCGGTGGTGATGGGCCACGTGCACAAGCTCGGACTCATCAACGAGTCCAGGGGCTACAAGGGCAACCTCCAGACCCTCACCGGAGTCGAGGTCGGCCACTTCATGGACATCAACAAGGCCACCTACCTGAAGCGCGGGGCGACCAATTGGCAGGCCGGCTTCACCGTGCTCTACATCGGCAAATACGGGGACGTGACACCGGTCCTGGTCCCCATGGCCAGTGACGGTTCCTTCACGGTCGAGGGTCAGCGGTACGGGGCCCTGCACCGGGCCGAGAACGGGCAGTTCGTACGGAAGGCAGCAGCGTGACAGAGAACGTCGAACTCGACTGGGCCTACCTGTCCGACCTCGCCGGGAAGGTGGCCTACTCCATCGCGGAACGCTGGCACATCGTCGAAGCCGACGACGTGAAGCAGGCCATCCTGGAACACGCCATCCGGGAGCGGAAGAACGTCGCCCTGGCCATCGAGGACCAGGCCCTCCTCAAGCGGATCTTCTGGACGGCCGGCAAGCGGTACGCCGCCAAGGAACGACTCTACCGGGACCTGGTGGACGGCGAGTACTTCTACACCGCCGACGAGGCCAAGTCGGCCCTCCTGACCATGGTCTACACCGCAGAGGAGTTCAGCGGACTCATCGGCAAGAAGGACGACCTCAACCACTGCACCGTCAGCGAGAACCTTCACACGGCCCGGCTGGACGCCGAGGACGCCATGAAGCGGATCAACGAGCGGTATCAGCGACTCCTCCACAGCCGATACGTCCTTGGAATACCTCTCACTTCCGACGCAGACCAGAAAGCCTGCCAACGGGCGGTCGTCGCCCTCTCCTACGAGATGAACCGCTCAATCCGACGAAAGGTCCAGGCGTGATCGAGACCCGCCACCACTACGACCGTGACGACATCACGTTCGACGTGATCTACGACTCCGGCACCATCTCGCCCGTCTACCTCGGACTCCACAGCGCGGCAGACAGCGCGGAGTTCAACATCGACCGGCAGGACCTTCGCAAGGTCATCGAAATGCTGACCGCCGCACTCGCGGCCAACCACTAAGGGGAAACGCTTGTTCCAGACCGAAACCGCAGAAACCGTGTTCCTCCGCACCTACTCCCGTAAGAAGCCCGACGGCTCGCAGGAGAGCTGGCCCGAGACCGTCGAACGTGTCGTAGACGGCAACCTGGCACTGGTCGAGCCCCGATACATCGAGAGCGGCGAGCGCCAGGCCCTCATTGACCTGATCCAGGACTTCAAGTTCCTGCCCGCAGGCCGGCACCTCAAGAGCAGCGGCGTAAACAATTTCGCGTTGAACAACTGCTGGGCCGCGGGATGGTCGGAAGACCCCGCCGAGCACTACACATTCACCCTTCTCCGCCTGGCCGAGGGCGGCGGCGTCGGCAGCAACTACAGCAGCCGGTACCTCCACGGAGCCCCGACCGTCGAGAACTGCGTGACCGTACACATCGTGTGCGATCCCGCGCACCCCGACCACGAGGAACTGTCCAAGGCCGGGCTCCTCAGCTCCGAGTACGACTACGAGTGGGCCGGGGCCTACTCGGTGGAGGACTCGCGGGAGGGTTGGGCCTGGGCGCTCGGGGACCTGATCCGCACGGCGCACGAGCCGACGATGAAGCATCACAACCGGGTCTTCGACGTGAGCCGCATCCGAGGCAAGGGAGCACCGCTTCGAAGCTTCGGTGGGACCGCCTCGGGCCCCGAGCCGTTCGCCCGCATGATGATCGAGGTCGGCGCGATCCTCTCGGAGGCTGCCGGCTGGCCGCTCAACGGCATGGATGCCATGGCGATAGACCATCAGATCGCAATGGCCATCGTCGCGGGCGGAGTTCGCAGGTCGGCCCGCATGAGCATCATGCACTGGGACGATTCCCAGATCGAGGAGTTCTTGAAGTGCAAGTCTTCGGACACGGCGATGTGGACGACGAACATCAGTGTCGAGATCGACTCAGCCTTCATGAAGGCCCTGGACGAGAAGAACCCCCGTGCCCAGAAGATCATGAAGGCGATCGCCGAGGGCGCTCTTGGGAACGGGGAGCCTGGCTTCTGGAACTCGACGCTGACTGCCGAGGGTGAGGTAGACGGCACCTTCACCACCAACCCTTGCGGTGAAGCGACGCTGACCGCCTGGGAGCCGTGCAACCTCGGTTCCGTCAATCTCGGTAGGTTCGTTCGTGACGGGGCAGCCGACCTGGCCGGCCTGGAGGACGCGCACCGGTACGCCACCCGCTACCTCATCCGTGCGACATGCGCCAAGGTGGCTGACCCGAAGTCGGCTGAGGCCATCCGGAAGTTCAGGCGAATCGGCGTCGGACACCTCGGGTTCGCGGACTACCTGGTCAGGCAGGGCATCAAGTACAGCCGAGCCCCGTACAACCACAGCGTCCGCTCCGACCTCGCCCACTTCGCGGACACCGTGGACCAGGCCGCCGCGGAATACGCCAATGAGCTACGCATCCCGGTACCCATCAAGAAGAGGGTGATCGCTCCGACCGGTACCACGTCCAAGCTCGCCAGCGCTTCGGGTGAGGGCATCCATGCCCCCTTCTCGGACTTCTTCCTTCGCCGGATTCGGTTCTCGTCCATCGAGCCCACCGAGAAGGCCCAGATCGAGGCGTACGAGAGGAAGGGCTACCGCACCGAGCCGTGCGTGTACTCGGCGAACACGGTCGTGGTCGAGATCCCGACTGTGGACCCGCTCCTCCCTGACTACCCCGAGTGCGTAGAGGCCTTCGAGCACGCAGGGGAGCTGACCCTTGAACAGATGCTCTCGGTTCAGCGGATGTACCAGGAGCTTTGGGCCGACCAAGCCGTGTCCTACACGGCCTCGGTGAACCCGGAGACCTATACGGCGATGGACGTGTACGAAATCCTGCGTGGGTTCCTGCCGGTCCTCAAGGGGACCACCATCTTCCCGGAGATGAGTCGGACCCAGCCCCCGTACGAGCGGATCTCCGAAGAGGAATACGAGAAGCGCATGTCCGAAATCGGGGAGGTCGTGGCAGATACCGGCTATGACGAGGTCTGCGCCTCCGGGGCCTGCCCTATCTGAGAGTTAGATCACGCACTCTCAAGTTGGAATGTGACACTAGGAATGCGAGGATCAAGACATGAGTGAGAGCCCCTTCGGAAGCGGTTCCCCCTGGGATGAACCCACCGAGAACACCACCCCGAACGAGACCAACATGGAGTCGCCTGTGACCACTGCCGCCCCCGCCCCGACCGCCGCGCCCGAGGGTGTCACCGTCTCCTTCAAGGGGGGTCTCGGCTATGACGCCTCCCTCGCCGTGCTGCGGGCGGCGACCGTCGCCGAGATGGACAACCTCCTGGAGGAGGAGGGGCCGGCCATCGCATCCATGCTCCGCAAGATGGCCAAGATTCAGACGTTCAACACCGAGCTGAACACCAAGGACAAGGGCGTCGCGGCCAAGGCCGCGGTCAAGACCACCTTCTCTGGCGGTCGTGTCCAGCAGGACGGCGGTCCCGCCGTGGTGAACGACACCTGCCCCCACGGCCGGAAGCACTTCGCCAAGGGTGACTGGGAGGCGATGTTCTGCACCGAGCGCGAGAAGTCCGACCAGTGCCCGCCTGCCTTCCTGGATAAGAAGAGCGGCAAGTACGTCCAGAAGTAGCAGCGCTAAAAGTTGGAATGTGACACGTGGGGGCCGGGTTGCCGCCCGGCCCCCCGGCCCCGAAAGGCACCCGTGAAGTTTCAGAGCGCCATGGATGTGGAGCTCGTGCAGCAGCTCGCCAACGACGAGATGGTCTGCATGGCCGCCCGAGTCTCCACCACCGGCAACACGGTCCAGGCCTATACCCGCGAGAAGAACGAGGGCCTGATCAACTACCTCATGCGCGACCGGCACGGCTCTCCATTCGAGCACGGCCTGTTCACGTTCCGGATCTCCGCCCCGATCTTCGTCGTCCGCGAGTTCATGAGGCATCGGGCCGGCATGAGCTACAACGAGGAATCGGCCCGGTACCGGGAACTGGAACCCGTCTTCTACGTCCCGGCCGGCGACCGCCCCCTGGTCCAGGTCGGCCGCGCCGGAAAGTACGACTTCAAGGCCGGAACCTTCCGCCAGGCCCTCGTGGCCGGGGAGGCCCTGCGCATGGCCTACACCGAGGCATGGACCCAGTACCAGGCCATGCTGGGCGAAGGCGTCGCCCGCGAGGTCGCCCGCAGCGTCCTCCCGGTCGGAACCTTCTCGACCTTCTACGTCACCTGCAATCCGCGGAGCCTGATGCACTTCCTGTCGCTCCGCACGAAGAGTGATGACGCGGCCTACCCGAGCTTTCCCCAGGTCGAGATTCAGATGGTCGCGGACCAGATGGAAGAGCACTTCAAGACCCACATGCCGATGACCCACGAGACCTTCGTGCGGAACGGACGGGTGGGGCCGTGAAGCTCGGCAACGCCCTGGCGGCGCTCCTCCTTGTGCTGGTCGCAGTTAGTTCATTCCTCATCTGGATCAAGGCCCCCTGCGGCCTGTGGACGTACGCGAAGGTCGGCGACACCCCCGCCCGCTGCGTCACCCGCCTCCGCTGATGGCCGAGCTGGTGAGCCTCCTGGCCTTCTACCAGTGCCGCTGCGGCATGTCCTTCGTCCTGGACTACCCCGCCGACGAAACCCCCGAAGAACCCGCAGCCTGCACGGCTTGCGAGATACCTGGAGCCAACGAATGAGCATGTGGACCACCTTTGAGCGTGGGAACTCCCAGATGGACCTTCTGAACGTCCCCTTGGACAAGGTGACGATCGAGGTCAAGGAGGAGAACACGGCGCTGATCACCTCCCTGCGAGACCAGCTCGCGCAGGCCGAAGCAAAGGTGACGGAACTGACCGACGCCCGGAAGTACTGGACCCAGCGCTACGACGATGAGAAGCGCGCCTCGAAGGACTGGCGAGGCCGGTACGAGGCGGAGCGGACCCGCAAGACCGCGGGGGCCGGCCACCGGTACGTCCAGCTCGTGAAGCACCTTGCGGACCGCAAGCGCGCCCTGCTGGGTGTGATCGATCGTGCCCAGGAGGGCAAGCGCTGGTCGGACGCTGCCACCAGCCAGGCCAGCCTTGACGAGGTGACGACCGCGATGCGGGCCGCCGGTGTTCTTTGAGACCTGGGACGAAGTCCCTCTTCATGTCTACGTCCACAACAACATGACCGTCGAGCGGCGGGTGGGCCCGCTCACCGAAGAGTCCGAGTTCCCCACCGTCCTGGAAGGCACCTACTGATGCTCGGAAGGAAGGCTGCGGCACTGCGGCAGGTGGAAGCGGAGCTGGCGCTGAGCCAGCGAGCGGCCTCGAAGCACCAGCAGATCGCACAGCGGCTCGGCCTCTACGCAGACGAGCTGGAACGAGAACTCGACATCGTCGTACGCGAGTACAGCGCGCTCGAAGCAAAGTTTGACGCGCTGGTCGCGGAGCGGGATCGAAACCGAAGTATGAAGCCGCCCTTTTGAGAGCGGGAAGTTGGAATGTGACATTGGGAGTCTTCTGTGAAGGTCATCGACTACAGCCTCAACGGCGACAGCATCCGCATCAACGTCGTTGAGACAGAAGAAGACCTCCCCGAATTCCGGAACTTCGTCATCGCCAACCGGCGCGCACTCGGCTTCGACACAGAGACAGACGGCCTCTCCTGGTGGGAGGACGGCTTCCGAATCCGCCTCGCGCAGTTCGGGAACGCTCACGAGAGCTACGTCCTCCCCGTGGAGAAGGGTGGCCTCTTTCAAGAGGACGCAATCAAGGCTGTCGCGTGGGTCCAGAAGCTCATCATGCAAAACGGCACCTACGACATCCTCTGCATGGACCGGGTGTGGGGAGTCAAGGCCGAATCAGTATTCCCGCGACTCCTCGACAGCCGCATCGTCGCCCACCTCGTAGACAGCAGGGGTCGCAAAGACGGCGGCATAGGTCATTCGCTCGAAGAACTCACCCGCCACTACCTCTCAACAGTGGTGGCCGATGAGGTGAAGAGCAGCATGACCGCCATCGCCAAGGAGTTGAAGGTCAAGAAGGCCGAGGTGTGGCCGGTCGTCCCGCTGGAACATGAAGGCTTCAACCTCTACGCCGGCATGGACCCCGTACTGGCCTTCCGGCTGGCCCGGAAGCTCAAGCCGCTGATACCGGCCTCCGCCCGAAAGCTCCTCGACTACGAACACCAGCTCGCCGCCGCGTGCGCCTACATGGTCCGCAAGGGCATCAAGGCGGACGTCCCGTACATCCAAGCTCGCGCTCACGAACTGGCCCGTACCGAAGTCCACTTCAAGGAAGTGGCCGCGAAGCTCGGACTGGAGAACATCAACTCACCGAAACAGGTGGGGGACGCGATCATCGGCCGGGGAATCCGGCCAACCGACACAACCCCCACGGGCCAGCCCAAGGTCGATGACCAGCTCCTCAAAGCCCACCTCGGCGATCCCCTGTGTGAGGCGATCTACCAGGGCAAGAAGGCAGCCAAGGCCAAGAGCACATGGTTCGACAACGCCCTGAACAACCGGGACTCCGGGGATCGGCTGCACGCCGCGATCAACTCGACTGGCGCCCGGACGGCCCGGATGTCGATCTCGGGCGCGATACCGGCCCAGACATTCCCCTCCAAGGATTCTCTGGTCCGCCGAGGCTTCATCGCGGACCCCGGATACGTGATCTGCGCCGTGGACTACAAGGCCCAGGAGCTTCGAGTCCTGGCGGCCCTGTCGGGAGACAAGGCCATGAAGCGGGCCTTCCGTGAAGGAGCCGACCTCCACCAGATCACCGCGGACTCCGCCGGAGTCGATCGGGCTACGGGAAAGATGGCCGGGTTCCTCACCGTGTACGGAGGAGGCTGGGCCGCCCTCGCCTCACAGGCCGGAGTCAGCGAGGAGACAGCTCGACGCGCGATCGACGGCTTCTTCGACGCCTTCCCCAGGGTCCGGGAGTACTCCGAGGAGCTACAGAAGGAAGCCCGCCGCTTCGGCTACATCACCACAAACACGGGGCGTCGGCTCCTGGTTGACAAGCGGCGCCCATACGCCGCATTGAACTATGCGGTACAGAGCGCGAGCCGGGATGTGACAGGCCGGGCCATCCTCCGACTCCAGACAGCCGGATACGGACCCTACTGCCTGCTCCCGGTCCATGACGAGGTGATCTTCCAATTCCCGGAAGAACACGCCTCGAAGGCCACCACCAAGGCCGCCCAAATCATGAAGGAAACCATGAATGGCGTCCTCATAGACACCGATGTGTCGGTCTACGGAAAGAGCTGGGGCTGCGGATACATGGCTGCCGGCCAGTACTGCGACCTCTGCGACACCATCCACAAGGAGAACGAATGAGCAACGAGAACGATCCGTTTGACGAACTGGTCGGCGGTATCAGCAAGGAAATCCACGAACGGCTCATCGAGAGCACCGGCCTCGCGGCCCTCAAGTCCGCGCGAATCAGCGGGACAGTCATCAGGGAGGCGAAGGACTGGGGAGTGCCGAAGGATCTGGCCGAAGCCATGGGCGCCGATGTTTGGCACCTCCTCATGATCGGCACCCCGGCAGCGGAGGTGACCGAGTGAACACCGATCACTTCACTGTTGAAGGTATGGAAAACGGCGGCGTCGTCCTCTGGATGAAGGACCGCGACGACCCCATAGCCGAGGGTGGTTGCTCCTGCTGCGGCGACAACGAGGTGACTCTCACCGACCTGATGAACGCGGCAAAGATCCACTGGGGCTACAAGGAGCAGGAGACCGCGGAGTGACCTCGTACCTTCTCTTTTCGTCCCCGGCCTGCATCCCCTGCCAGCGTATGAAGCCTCTGATCGCCCAGGAATCCATCACGGCCGATGTGACCGTGACCGATGTGGTCGCCCCCGACGACCTCTTCGAGGTCCTGGAGGTCAGCAGCGTCCCGACCCTCATGGCGATGAAGGACAGCCGGGAGGCCGGCCGCCTGGTCGGCATGAGCAGCCAGGCGGATCTTGTGGGCTTCTTCGAGGAAACGGCTTGATGGATGATCGCCCCGACTGGGACACGTACTTCCTCGGAATCGCTCAAGCTGTCGCTGCACGAGGTGATTGTTGCCGCAGCCGCGTCGGAGCTGTGGTGGTCGGCCCTGACCGGCGCATCCGCTCTACGGGATACAACGGATCACCTCCAGGCGGCCCGTCGTGCAGCCGTGGCGAGTGCCCGCGCTGCCGCTCGGAAGTCCCCTCCGGCACGTCATACGAGAACTGTCTTGAGACACACGCCGAGGCCAACGCGCTGCTGTACGCCGACTGGCCGGCCTGCCAGGACGCGACGATCTACATAACGAGGGCGCCATGCCGCGACTGCGCGAAGCTCATCCGCTCTGCGGGTGTGAGGGAGATCGTCTACCTGACTGAGGAAAAGGTGAGTCGAAGGGTGCTCTGATGTGCGGAGAACCCCCGGCCTAAGGCCGGGGGTTCTCCGTGTTCGTGCCGCGTTATGCGCGGCCTGCCAGCATGAGCGCCAGGGGGCCGGCGGGGAGGAGGAACTGTCCTTCCGCAGCAGCCTGGATGGCGTCCGGCATCGGCCACCAAGACAGCTTGAAGTCTGCCTCGGAGGGTTCGAGCTGCTGGGCACCGAGGGTGAGATCGTGAGCCTCGAAGAGATGAACGCGCGCCGTGGTCCCGAGAGTGATGGCGTACGAACCGAGGCTCCTCCAGGACTCTGCGGTGACTCCCGCTTCTTCCTGAAGTTCCCGACGAGCGCACTCCTCGGGGGTCTCGTCCCCTTCGACCCGTCCACCTGGGAGGAACAGGTAGTCGCCGCCGTGGCGGGGGAACTCCGCGTTCAGAATCGCAACAAGGCCGTCCTGGTCCACGGCCACGATGACGGCCGCGTCCGGGGTGTTGTCCGTGTGGTCCATATCGATTGAGAGTAGACCTGATTCACCGAGTGAATGCCGCGAACGGAACATTCATCACCTCGGGGCGGGCAGTCCCCCTACCCCAGAATCCGTCCTCCCCGAACGAGTCGCCATGGTCGGCGCAGAGGATGATCAGCCACCGCTGATTCTGGGTGAGCGTGGTGATCAGACGCCCCAGGTGTTCGTCAGCGTAGGCGAGTGCTGCGGCCTGCGAGAGGACGCTGTCCGTGCTCTCACCGAGGTAGTGCCCGTGGGGTACGTGCGTGGCCGACACATTGACGAACAGGAAGAGCGGGCGAGCCGCGTGCCCTTCCGCGACGCTCAACGCCTGGTCGACCTGATGCCGGGTGGAGTCCGGTTCCGGGGAGCAGAACTCCGGACGCCAGTGGTCCTCGTCGAACATCGCGGGGAGCACCCCACCGAGCGGCGTCTCCCGGGAGAAGTAGGTGACGCCTCCGATGCACACGGTGCGGTACCCGTGCTGCCCGAGCCCGACCAGCAGGTTCGGAGCGTCGAAGACGAAGGTCTCAGGTGGCACCTTCTTGAAGGCCGGCGGGCGGCACTCCCACAGACGCGTCGGCTGCTCCGGCTGCGGCAGCTTGGGCAGGAAGCCGGAGAAGTACGCCATGTGGGCCGGGAGGGTGAACGATCCCGGGGTCTGGCGAAGCTCCCAGCCGCCTTCGGGGAGAAGGCCGGCCAGGGCCGGGGTCAGGCCTTCGTCGAGGGCCTGACGGGCTACGTCGTATCGGAGGGAGTCCAAGGTGACGAAGAGGATGTTCGTCTCGGTCTCGATGATCTCCGCCGCGTTGATCACTTCTACCTCCACATCACACCCGGGTAGGGCTCGATGGTTCCTCGGGCGTGCTCGTTGACCGGGATGGGTACCTGGTCCTTGCTGATCATCTGGCGGATCAGGATGAGGCCGGACTCGTCGGTCAGCGGCTTCCCGTCCTTCCCGTACAGGGTGATAGTGACGACCTGAGAGCCGTTGTCCCCGGAGTCCGTCTTCACGCGCATCCCGGGAACACCGCCCAGGGCGGTCATGGCGGTGAGCAGCTCGTCTTCCTTGGCGATGCCGTGGTCGTAGACCTTGCAGGCGTAGTGCCTGGCGTTGATGGCTCCTCTGCACAGGCGGTCGAAGAACTCGCTGCTGGCCTCGTGCCCGTCGTGGGCGACGACGAGCTGATTCGCCCGGGTCACCACGACGAAGCAGGAGGCCAACCACCAGGCGACCCCGGAGTGGATCTGCTCAGGGACTCGGCCGGATGCCCCTCCGTCGCGAACGATCGCACCGACGTCGATGGGGTTAAGCACGGATGGTCTCCATGTGGGCTGTGATGGCGTGCACGAGATCGTTCGGGGTGAGCCCGTCCGTTTCGAGCATGACCGCGGTGGGGTCCTGGGCGGCGACCGCATCGAAACTCTCCACGAGGCTCTTGAAGCGCCCGGGGATGCCGAAGAGGTCTGCGTCGTCCTGCTTGTAGTCCGGCTTCTGTTCCAGGCGGTTCCGGAGGGTTTCCTCCGTGCAGCGCAGGTAGAAGGTCGCGTCCGGCACCACCAGGTAGGGCCTGAACGGGAAGAGCAGCCGATCCACCTCGGAGGTCGTGGCGCCGTGGATGGCGGCCTGGCAGGCCACGACGGAGGACGTGTACCGGTCCGCGATCACGGGGCCGTTGGTGAGGGCCTGGCGGGCGCGGTCGGAGACGTTCAGCAGCCCCGACACGTAGAACGCGAACTGGGGCAGCGGCTTGAGGGTGCTGGCTTCTCGCGACCACTCGTCGTGCGGGGTGTCCAGGGTGTGTATGACGGTCCCATCCCACCGCCGGGCCAGCAGCTTGGCCAGGGTGGACTTGCCGAAGCCCGAGGGCGATTCGAGGGCGATGAAGACCTCGGCGCGGTCCTCGTCGTAGGTGATGGGCTCGAAGGCGCTGGGGAGCTGGATGGCGTCGATCACAGGGTTCCCTCCGTGAAAGCGGTGACGTGCTTGGCCACGATTTCGGCCAGGTACTCCGGGTCGGTCAGGTGGTCCTTGAGGTCCAGCCGGAGGTCGTCTCGCAGCAGGCAGGGCTGGAGGCCCCCGCCGTGGTCGACCCGCAGTGACCAGAAGCCCTCCACGCACTTCGACCGCAGGGGGCAGGTTCCGCACTGGCCCACGTGGTGGCGGCCCAGGTCCCGGTGGATGACGTCGATCTTGACGCCGTCCACATTGAACACGCGGCGTCCCTGGCCGACGCCGGCCACCTCGATCCGCTCGTCTGTCGTCAGGGTCCGCAGGTGGCGGATCACGGCGTCCGCGGAGACAGCGTTGCCCACGATTCCGGCGTTGAAGTCGGTGTTCACGAGTTCGATGAACTGGACCGGCATCCGGCGGTTGAGAGCGAAGTCGAGGATGCCTCGGACCTCGTGCGCGTTGGTCGTGAGGAGGAGGCAGTTCAGTCCGACTTCCTTGAAGACCTCGCGGGCGGCCTCGATGCCGTCGAGGACGAGAGCGATCTCGAAGCGGGTCTGGGCGATGGTCCGGAAGGTCTCGTCGGAGAAGTAGTGGAGGGAGACCTTGACCTTGTCCAGCCGGGTCTTAGCGAGCCACGGCTGATGCTGGCGAACATGGGTGCCGTTCGTGATCAGGGTGTACGAGCCGTCCGAGCCGAGCGGCGGGAGTCCGGACAGAACCGGGCGGGCCATCGGGGACGTGAGGGGCTCGCCTCCGGTGAAGTAGAAGCGATCCATGCCCCTGTCGGCCAAGGCCCCGATGATCGTGATGTAGTCCGTGGCCGCCAGTTCGCGGGGTCGCGGCTGCTGGGTGCGGTCCTTCTTCGTGAGCGGGGGCGGTGTGTCCCCCTCGTTGTGGCAGAAGAAGCAGGCCAGGTCGCACCTGGGCGTGAGGGAGATTCGAGCCTGCCCCCGGAGGGCGTTGAAGTTCCGCAGGGCAGTCCAGTCGACTACCGGCGGGTCGTAAGGGGAGAGCGTGATCGTCACAGCAACCTCCGCACTTGTGGCTTGCCCGCCCGTTTGGGGCGGGGAGTTGATGGGGCCCGGCTACTCGGGAGCGACCACACATGCAGCCGGGCCCAGCTCCCTTCCTGGCATGGGGGGTGTGCCAGAAGCTCTCGGGAGCGCGTCCCGCGCGGGTAACGGCTGATCGCCGCGCGGGAGATCTAGGGGTTCTTGATCCAGGTGGCGCACAAGAGGACACCGAGGATGAAGCTGGTGAGAAAGATGATCAGTCGGTACACCATGCCTCCGAGGTCTCCACTAGGCCCGCCTCCGGTTGGGGGTGATGGTGCGGGTAGGCCGGCGCCCGGCCGCTCGGTCTTCTACGGGGACACCCGATATGGAGCACGGCTCGGTGAGCGTGTAATTCGTGTGGTTGGTGATGTGGCCTCGGGTCACGACGGCGAGCCGACCACAGCCGATCCCCGGGCATCTCAACGCGTAGATCCGTTGGGTGTCCGGGTCCCGGAAGACTTGGTGCGGGTAACCGAGGTCGGCTACCGATGGCGTGATGAGGACGATCCGAGCCATTGCTTCCGTCTGGGTTGGAGCCCCCGCCCCGGCCCCCTTCCTGACGGCCGGGGCGGGGAATCTAGGCGGCGATTCGTGCCTGGGGGCGGTAGACCTTTCCGTGCACGGTCATGAGCCAGGGGGCGTGCGTGCGGAAGATCAGCACTCGCTGGGAGCGTCCGCTCGTCGCCCTCATGTCATCCACGCGGTGGTACCCGCCGTCCAGCGGGATGAGGTCTCCGACGCGGACGTTGTTGGGCGGGCACTCGATCGCCTCGTAACCGATCGGGCCTTTCGGCTTGGCCGGCCCCGGGCCTTTGGTCCCACCGCGGCTTCGGTTCCGTGCATGGCCAGAAGAGGTGTCCTTCACGCAGACCATCTCCATTGCGGGCCACACGAAGCCGTTGCTGTTCTCCAGCTCCAGAACTCCTCGGTGGACCACCTTCACGACACCCCGCTCGCCGCGCTCGGTGTCCGTGACCCGATCCCCCTTGCGGAAGCGGGGCTCCCTCTCGCGCTGACTCAACCCTCTCACCTCTTTCTCGCCGGAGGCTCGTGGTTCCCGATGACGCGGACCGGGCGGTCACCGACGATGACCTTCTCCTCGTCCTCGCTGGCGTAGTGGCAGAGGCGGGATTCGGTGGTCCAGCTCGTGTCCCCCGGCGGGCGTACCAGGGTCAGAACCTCGCCGTTCACTGCGTCCACACGACCGACTCGACTCAGAGCGTCCACAACCACGTCCCCTTCCACGAAGGTCACCTCGTGTTCCAGTTGGTGAGAATGTGGGTCAGGCGCTCCATGTCACGAGTGGTCATGCTGGTGAAGCGCCAACATCCGGGGATTCTGGGGTCCTCGAACAGGGCCACGCTCGGCAGGTCGTTGATCGCGAAAGCTGCCTTCAGATCGGCCGCAGCTCGCTCGCCCTTCCTCAGCTCCTCGTCCGTCGCCATGGTTCCCACTTCTCACCTCCGTTGATCACCTCTGGCCTTGTGAGCAACAGATTGGACCGCTGACTGCCTTAGCGACAGGAAGAGTTGAGGGCGAGGCCGTTGAGGTCGACCGGAAAACTTTGCGCCGCGATTACCCGACCCCTGGCCTGCTCCGTGGTGTCCCGACTACTTTGTGCAACATGGGAGAGAACGCCGAACTGAAGGCGGCACTGGCCAAACTCGGCTTCAAGCAAGAAGAGTTAGCAGGTCAGATGAACACTGCGCTCCAACAGCTGACCGGCAGGACCGGCAACTTCTCGGATCGCACGGTGAGGAACCTGCTGAACGGCTCGACCAGCCGCCCTGTCGGTAAGACGAGGATTGCTTTGGAGTCCGTTTTCGGACGCCCGATCGCGGAACTAGGGTTTAGACCACCTAGCTCCGAAGCACTTCGGGAGGACTCCGTGCTCCGTCGCCGCTTTGTCACCGCAACCACCAGCATCGTCGCCTCTAGCGCAATTCCGGCCACCGCCTCCGCCTCGCCCAAGCGGATCGGGACCCAAGATGTCGAGCGGCTCCAGGAGCGGTTCGCAGAGATCATTGCTAGTGATCACCGGCATGGGGGTCAGCGAGACATCGAGGTCAAGGCCGCGGCCATGTCCGGTGAGGCTCTCGACCTTCAGGAGTCGGGGAGCGCCAGTCAGCGAGTCCGTAGTCACCTGTACGGCACTGCTGCTGCCTTCCGAAGCTCCGCTATGTGGGCCGCGATCGACGGTCGTAGGTACGACGCCGCCATCGCGCACATGCAGACAGCTCAACACCTGGCTGAGATGTCCGGTGACTCCGCCATCAAGTTCCGGATCTGGTCACACGCCGGCACCATGTACCGGCACATGGGGCGCCATGTCGACGCTGCCGCCGCGAACCAGGTCGCCAGGAACCTGGACCTCACCCGCCGCGACCCCATGTTCGCCTCGCTCGGGCTCGCTCGCCAAGGTGCGATCCACGGGGCCGCTGGTGACAAGACTTCGACCCGCAGAGCCTTCCACGATGCCCAGGTCGCCATGGACCGAGCCGACCCGTTGGCTTACCGGCCGGTCTGGATGAACGCCTTCTTCGACCAGGCTGAACTTCACTCCCTCGCCTTGTCCGCATACCTGGCTCTGGGCGACCATGCCCGAGCCGAGTACCACGCCCATCAGTGTCTGGCGAGCCTGCGCCCCCACATGGCCCGCTCGAAGGCCATCTCCACGACTCGACTCGCGCGAGCCCAGTTGGAACAGGGTGACCTGGAGCCTGCGGTCGCAACCGCGATGTCCGTGTCCCGCGACGCAGCGATGCTGCACCCTCGGGTAGCGGGGATGCTCCACGTCTTCGGGAAGCGGCTCCAGACCCTGGCCCCCGGGAGCGCCGAAGCCGCTAGCTGGACTCAGTACGCACTCGACACACGGAAGGCCGGCCTATGACGAGCACGCTCACTCTCCAGCGGTACACCGAGCTGGGGGCTGTGAAGAAGACGTTCCTGGGCCTGTGGGCAGAGGTCCGAGCGCCGCTGCTGCACCTGCCGAATTACGCCGTCAGTACCGTCTCCGAGCGCCTTGATCGGCACGCCACGGACGAAGGGTTCGAGGTCGTAATCGGTTACGACGGAGACGAGCCGGTCGGGTATGTCTACGGCAACCATGCTGGCCCGGACGATAGGTACTGGGCTCGGATCACACCCTTCCCTGATGACCTGTCGCTTCGTGGAAGCGGCTTCGCCCTCAAGGAGCTGGGTGTCCGCCCCGCCTGGCGAGGAACCGGCGCCGCCCAGCGCATCCACGATCACCTTCTCGCGGGCCGCGAAGAGAAATATGTGAGCCTGATGGTGAACCCGGAGGCTGGCGATGGGAAGGTTCGGCGCATCTACGAATCGTGGAACTACACCCCGCTCGGTACGAGCCAGCCGTCCCCGGACTCCCCTGTCCTCTTGGCCATGGTCCGGAGTACTCGGTGACCTAGTACCCCGTCTGGCCCGCCCTTCTCGGCTATGCCAAGGCTGTCGAGCTCTAGGCGTCCAGGTCTGCATGAATGAACTAACCCCCTCGTGGGCCTGTCGGCGGAGGGGGTTAGTTCATCCAGTGAAGTTGGAATGTGACTCTCAAGGAGGGAGGTCGTCCTCGTTCTCCGGGGCTGGTGCGATCTCCAGCCGGGTGGGCGGTAGGAGGTCCCGCACGAAGGTGCGGTGCCACCAGGCGCCCGTCTCGCGTAGCTCACGCCAGGTGGTGAACCGGTAGCGGTAGATCCTGGCGCGGACGTAGGTAGGGGGCCGGTCCGGGAAGGGGTTGCGGCGGATCAGTCGGAGGGTATCCCTGTCGTTGATCAGCAGTCGCTCGATGAAGCCGCCGAACCAGGAGGCTCCGTACGAGGGGGAGAGGGCGACAAACCAGAGAAGCCAATCAAGTCTTAGGTGGTAGGGCGCGAACTGGCGGGGGAGGTGCTTGACGTCGCCGGGCTTGCCGTAGAACTCGTACTCCAGCCAGACGGCATCGGGGGAAACCTCCTGGTCAGAGCGCTGATGCGCGTAACGATCTTGGCTGCTACTCTGCCCGTACCAATCCAACCGGTTCGAGTCGAGGCGCAGGTGGTACGGGGCGAACTGGCGCGGGATCCGGCGGACGTCACCCGGCTTGCCCCTGAAGCCGTACTCCCGCCACGCGCCGTCCTCCCGGGGCCGGAGGTCCGCGGTGCCCTCCACCACCACCTCCTCGCGGATCCGGCCCACCGTGCCGAACGCCCCGTAGGTGTTGACCAGGTGGAGGGGGTCGAAGGACCGGTTCATGACCTGGCGGCGCGAGACCATGTTGGCCACCGGATGCCGGCTCAGGACGAGCACCAGCGCCGTGAGCGCGCACACCAGCACCACGTACCAGAGCGGCCCCTGCCGGGAGGCGGCCGGCGGCGGGGCGCCCGCGAGCGCACCGAAGTCGAAGGCCGGCAGGGCCGCGGTGATCGTGATCCAGTTCAGCCAGGCGAAGTTCCCCGAGGCCACCAGCCACAGCTGGGTCGCCACGATGATCCCGGCGGCGTACGAGGCCACCGGCTGCGGGGTGAACAGCAGGACGGGCACGACCAGTTGGGTCACGTGGTTGGCGGCGCACTCCACCCGGTGCAGCGGCTTCGGCAGATGGTGGAAGAACCAGCTCAGCGGGCCGGGCATCGGCTGCGTCTCGTGGTGGAAGTACAGGCAGGTGAGCCGGCGCCAGCAGGGGTCGCCCCGCATCTTGATGAGCCCCGCGCCGAACTCCACCCGGAAGACCACCCAGCGCAGCAGCCACAGCACCAGCACCGGTGGCCCGGCCCGCGCGTTGCCGAGGAAGACGGCCAGGAAGCCGACCTCCAGCAGCAGCGACTCCCAGCCGAAGGAGTACCAGGTCTGCCCCACGTTCACGATGGACAGGTACAGCAGCCACAGCAGCGCCCACATCGCCATCGCCGCGCCCAGCGGCACCGCGTCCCCGGCCCCCGCGGCGAGCGCCGCCGCCAGGGCCGCCCCGGTCCAGGCGCAGGAGGCGAAGAACCGGTCCGAATAGTGCAGGTGGAACAGGCTCGGGGCGCGCCGGAAGGGCACGTACCGCAGGTGGCGCGGCACGGGCAGCATGCCGTGTGCCCCGATCAGTGCCCGGAACTGCAGGGCGGCCCCGGCGAAGGCGACGAGGTAGACGCCGGCCAGGGCCCGCTGGAAGATCAGCCGTCCCAGCCAGTATCCGGGCGCCGTGAACCAGTCCATCCCCTCCAGTATCGGGCGGGCCGGTCGCCGGTGGCCAGCTGCCGGACGTACCGGCCGAGACGGCGGGCGTATGCCTGCTGGAGGAAGGGCAGGGCCGGGCCGCCCAGCCGGGCGTACCAGCGCTCCGGGCGGCTGAAGGCGTTGACCTCGAACCAGACCGAGCCGTCCGCCTCCATCTCCACCACGAAGGACTCCTCGCCGCGGGCGGGATGCCCGCTCAGCGTCCCGTAGGCGAAGCCGGTCCGCCGGGGCTCGTACGCCGCCCAGATCACCTCGCACGGAGCATCGATCCGCAGCGGGCCGACGCCCATCCCGACCACCACCCGGTCACCCTGCCGGACGGGCTGCGGTCCGGCGGTGACGAGCATCCCCGACGCACGGTGCGCGTGGAAGGTGGTGACGGCGAGGGCCGCCGCGTCCAGGACGGCCCGGCCGTGTCCGAGGCGGGTGCGGTGGTGGGTGATGTTGTATCCGCTGGGCAGCGGACGCACGGCGGTGGCACCCCGCTCCGGGTAGTTGAAGGTGCTGCGGCCCTGGCTGATGAGGCGGGTCATGCGGGGATCTCCGTTCGGACGGGCCGGTCGGCGGCCGGGTGGGCGGTCAGGCGGCGCCAGGCCAGCAGTGAGCAGAGGCCGAAGCCGAGGGCGTTGCCGAGGCCGTGGGTCGCGGCCATCCAGGTCAGGGTGGGGTGCACGATCCCGGTGGCCTCGCCGAGCGCCCACCACAGGGCGAGCAGCATGGTGGCGACCAGGACGACCGCCGAGCACGCGAGCAGCGCACCCGTGATCCGGTCCCGGCCCCGGGCCCCGGGGCGGACGTCCCGCCAGGTCAGCAGGGCCACCGCCCACATGCCGCCGGTCAGCGTCACCGCGCCCACCAGCTCGGCCCAGTCGTCGATGAAGTAGCCGAGGAGCACCAGCGCGGTCCCGGCCGGGACGCTGTACGCCGCCCAGCGCGCGAGGGCTCCGGCGGCGGAGGCCCGGCACACCAGACCGGCGACCAGGGCCGCGGCGAATCCGGCGAAGTGGAAGTGCGGCACGGTCAGGGCCAGGATGTCGAGGTCGAAGCCGAAGAGCCGGTGCCCGGCGCGTTCGGCGACGAGGGCGGTCCCGGCGACGGAGGGCGCCACCAGTGCGGTGAGCACGGCCACCTCGGCGGGGCCGGGACCCCGCCCGGGTGCGCTGGTATGGGTCGGGCTCACCGCCGCCCGTACCGCAGGGACCACGCCCCGCACCGCCGGGACCACGCCCCGCACGGCCAGGGCCAGCGTGGCCGCCGCGTAGATCGCGGCGAGGGCCGCGGCCGGGGCTCCCCGGGGCAGCCACAGGCAGGCCGCTCCGGGGGCCGCGAACAGCGGCCAGAGCCGGGCCGTCCGCCCGAAACGGACCGGATCGATCAGGCGCAGGCCGGCCGGTACGACGTAGAACATGCCCAAGGTGACGATCAGATTCACCAGTGCGGTCACGGCGGAACCCCCCTCCGGGAACGAACGCATTGAACGCGTTCAACTCACGGTCGTGAGCCTAGACGTCATCTTGAACATGTTCAAGATGACGTCGGGTGCAAGATCTCCGGTTGCGGGCACCCTGTACATACGGCAGACAAGAGGGAGCAACCGGGGCGAAAAGGGAGATGAAACGTGCACGCACCGACACCCCGTCAGGCGCCGCGTCGTCACGCACCGGCCCGTGCGGCCCTCTTCGCCGTCCTCGGACTCCTCGCCGCGGCCTGCGGGGCCACCGGCGACGAGGGACGGACCAAGGGCCCCGCCGCCGAGAGTCAGGACGTCCACCTCCAGCCCGTGGCCTCGGCGGGCCCCGACCCCTTCACCACCTCCTCCGCCACCGCCGAATCCGCCCCCGTCCAGCCCCCGCTGCCCAACGCGACCGGCCAGGGCATCCGCACCGTGAACGCGGCCACCCCCGGTCTGTACGGCGGGACCCAGCGGCTCGGCAGCTGCGACGTGGAGGCGCAGGTCCAGTCCCTGACCACAGACGACGCCAAGGCGCGGGCCTTCGCCGAGGCCTCCCAGGTGGAGCAGGAGAAGATCCCCGACTTCCTGCGCGGCCTCACCCCGGTCGTGCTGCGCGCCGACACCCGGGTGACCAACCACGGCTTCGTCGGCGGCAAGCCCAGTGCCTTCCAGTCCGTCCTCCAGGCCGGCACCGCCGTCCTCGTGGACGACCACGGAATGCCCCGCGTCCGCTGCGCCTGCGGGAACCCGCTGCTCGCTCCGCGCGCCGCCAAGGGCACACCGGTGCTCAAGGGGGAACCCTGGAGCGGCTACCAGCCCAACCAGGTCGTGGTCATCGAGCCGACGATGCAGGTGATCAACAACCTGGTCATCGTCAACATGGCCGACAACACCTGGATCGAACGCACGGCCGGAGACGACGGAGCCCAGGACCGCACCCCGCAGACGCCGCCCCCGTACGACCCGGCCGACGGGATCCCCACCGGGCCCGCGACCCCGCCCGGCACCGAGCCCGCCGAACCGTGCCGGACCCCGGAGAGCAACAGCCTCGCCCGCACCGAGCCGCCCACCGGCCCGGCCAGCCCCGGCCGCAGCCCTGCCCCGAACGCGACCGACTGCCCGCCCGGCTCCCCGCGGACCGCTCCGAACACCCCCACCACCCCGACGGCCCCCGACCAGCCCTCGAAGGGGCTCCCCTCCGGGCCGCCCACGGCCCCGCCGCCGGCCACCGACCAGCCCACCGACATCCCCTCCGACCTGCCCGGGCAGACCCCGGGCGACCCGGGGGTACTGGTCGGTCCCGACGGAGCGCCGCTGCAGCCGAGCGATCCGTACGCGGACCCGTACACGGACCCGTACGCGAACCCCGACACGGACCCGTATGCCGACCCCTACTCCGTCCCCGAGCAGCAGCCCTCGGCCCCGTACGACGGCCAGTACCTGGAGAGCGCCTGACCGGCCCGTGTGTCATGGTGGACCGGTGCCGACCGCCGTATCTCTGCCGGAGGACTGGCCCGCACATCCGGACCGGTCGCTCTCGCTGAACCGCATGGGCAGTTTCGACTGGGACCTGGTCACCGGTCTCATGCACATGGACACGGCCGCCCTGGAGGTCTTCGACACCGCCCCCGAGGCGTACGACGGCCGGCCCGAGTCCCTCTCGCCGCGCGTCCCGCCCTCCGAGAGCATCCGGCTCGACGCGCTGGTCTCCTCGGCCCTCAAGAGCGGGGTCGACAGCTACGGCGCCTACTTCCGCATCCGCTGCCACGACGGCACGCTGCGCTGGACGCACACCCAGGGCCGGGTCATGCGCGGCCCGGACGGCCGCCCGTACCGGATCATCGGCATCGTCCGGGACGCCACCGAGGAGCTCAGTCATTCGGCGGAGCGCCTCGGGCTGGACGAGGAGCGGCGCCGTCAGACGTCCGTGGTCGAGAGCACCACCGCCGCACTCGCGCACGCCCGGACCGTCCAGGACGTCATCGACGCGCTCGGCGACGCCCACGGACTGGAACGCCTCGGATCCATGGGCATGGTGATGGGACTGGTCGAAGCCGGCCGGATCCACCTCGTCGCCGAGGGCCCCGCGGGCAGCTTCGTCCCCGGCACCCGTTACACCCGCATCGACGAGCAGTACCCGATGAGCGAGGTGGTGCGCTCGCTCCAGCCGCGGTTCCTGGACTCCGCGGCCGAGTTCGCCGCCGGGTACCCCGGGCTCTGGGCGAAGATCTCCTCCATGCACATCTCGGCGGCCGCCTACCTGCCGCTGATCGCCCAGGCCCGCCCGATCGGCGCGATCGGCCTGCTCTACCGGGACAAGGCCGGCTTCACGCAGGAGGAGCGCAACCTCCTCGTCGCACTCGGCAGCAGCATCGCCCAGAGCCTGCAGCGGGCGATGCTGCTGGAGCAGGAGCACGATCTGGCGGAAGGGCTCCAGCAGGCGATGCTGCCGCGCCGGATCCCCTCGGTGCCGGGCGCCGAGATCGCCGTACGGTACCGGTCGGCCAAGATGGGCCAGGACATCGGCGGCGACTGGTACGACATCATCCCGCTGCCCGGCGGCCGGGTCGGCGCCGTCATCGGCGACGTCCAGGGCCACGACACCCACGCCGCGGCGGTCATGGGCCAGCTGCGCATCGTGCTGCGCGCCTACGCCGCCGAAGGGCACTCGCCGGCCACCGTCATGGCCCGGGCCTCCGTCTTCCTGCACGAGCTGGACACCGACCGCTTCGCCACCTGCACCTACGCCGAGGCCGACCTCTCGACCGGGGTGCTGCAACTGGTCCGGGCCGGCCACATCGACCCCCTGCTGCGGACCCGGGACGGGGGCTGCGAGCGCCTCGCCCTGGAGGGCGGGATGCCGCTGGGGCTGTCCGCGGAGTTCGGGCTGCTGGAGTATCCGGTGACCACGGTCGAGCTCGGACCAGGAGAAACGCTTCTGCTGTGCACGGACGGCCTGGTCGAACAACCCGGAGCCGACCTCGACGACGGCGTCCGGCTGCTCGCCTCCCTCGTCCGCACCGGACCGGCCGACCTGGCCCGGCTCGCCGACCGGCTGTGCGAGGTCGTGGACGACCGGGGCGGCGACGACGACATGGCGCTGCTGCTGCTCCGCCGCGAGGCCGAAGAGGTCCAGCAGGCCGGCGGCCGGCTCCAGCAGCACGTGGCGCCCGGCGATCCGGAGGCCCTCGTATCGGCCCGCCACATGATCGGCGCGGCGGTACGGACCTGGGGCGCCCGGGAGCGGGCGGACGAGATCGAGCTGGTCGCCGACGAGCTCATCGTCAACGCCCTCATGCACACCGACGGCCCCGCCATCGTGACGCTGCGGGTCCTCACCGGCCTCGAACGCCGGCTCCGCGTGGAGGTCGAGGACCGCTCCAGCGCCCTGCCCCGCCGCAGGGAGGCGGGCGACTCCGGGGTCTCGGGGCGCGGCCTGATGCTGGTGGACCGGCTGGCGGACGTCTGGGGCGTGGAATCACGGGGGAGCGGCAAGTGCGTGTGGTGCGAGTTCACGATGCCGTGAGCCCTCGCCCGGCCCGGAACGGCTTCCCGGCACACCGGCAGGGCCCCGCGGCGTGCCGGTCGGGGCCGAAACTCCGTTGCGGGGCCCTCGGGAGCACGCCGATGATCGGTGGCGATGACTGACACCCTGGACCGCGTCCGCACCCTGCTGAAGTCCGGCGACCTGCCCGGCGCCGTACGGTCCCTGCGCCCGCACGCCGAGACCCTCCCCCTGGCCGAACTCGCCCGGGCCGTCCGGGCACTGGCCGAAGCGGCCGGCTTCAAGGACCTGGCCAAGGCGGCCAAGGCCGCAGCCAAGCGGCCGGACGATCCGCAGGCCCTCTACGACCTCGGCTACGGCTGCGTCGAACACGGCATCGCCTTCCTCGGAATAGCCCCCCTGCGCGCCGCGCTCGCGCTGGTCCCGGACGCGCGCCCGCTGCTCGCCGAGCTCGTCTCCGCCCTGGAGGACGAGGAACGGCACGCCGAGGCCGCGGCCCTGCTCGCCGCCCGGGGCGACCGGCTCCCCGCCTGGCCCGAGACGTACCTGCTCGTCCACCACACCCTCCTCGCGGGGGACCTGGCCGGTGCCCGCGCCACCGCCGCCCGGCTGCCCGCCCCCGAGGACGACACCTGGAGCTGGGCCCACGCCCGCCAGCTCCGGATCCTCGCCCGCGCCGAACTCGCCGCCACCGCGGGACCGCTGGACTCCACGGACCTGCGCGGCTGGCAGTTCGCGCTCACCGGAACCCTGCTCGGCACCCTCTCCCCGTACGGCTACGACGCCGGCATGACCGGTCGCTACGCCCTCCTCGGGGACAGCCACGAGACCTGCCGCCGCGGCCTCGCCCGCCTCGCACTGGCCCTGGAGGCCACCGGCCGCCGGCCCGCCACGGTCTCGCTGCTGCCCGGCCGCTCCGACCGGATCCTGGGGCTCGCCGCCGCGACCGTACTCGCGCTGCCCGCCGTCCCGTACGAGCCCGGCCGGCCCGACACCCTCGTCGTCGCCTACGACCTCGGCGACGCGGACCCCGGGCTCGCGGAACGCGCCGACGGGCAGATCCTGTACGAGCACGTCACACGGTGGACCAGCCCGCCGCCGGTCAGCGCCGACTTCAGCGCGCTGCAGGCGCAGTTCGTCACGGAGCCGTGGAAGGACGACACCCGGCCCGAGGAGGAGATCGCCCGGGACGTCGCCGCCGCCGACCCCGCCCCGGACGAGGGCGACGGGGCGACCCCGTCCGACACCGACGAGGCCTTCCGGGCCTATGCCGCGGCCCTCGCACCCGGCTGGCTGACCGGCCCCCGGGACCGGATCGGCTCGCCGGGCCCCGTCCCCAGCTCGCGCTTCGCCTGAGGGCGCGGCAGGCTGGGGGCATGCCCGAGCTGCCCGAAGTCGAGGCCCTGAGGGAGTTCCTCGACGAACACCTCGCCGGGCGGGTGGTCGAGCGCGTCCTCCCGCTCGCGGTGAGCGTGCTCAAGACCTACGACCCGCCCCTGACCGCGCTCGAAGGGCAGCGGGCCGGCACCACGGCCCGGTACGGCAAGTTCCTCGCGCTGCGCATCGGCGAACTGCACCTCGTCACCCACCTCGCCCGGGCCGGCTGGCTCCGCTGGACCGACGCCTTCCCCGCCCGGCCGCCGGGCCCCGGCAAGGGACCGCTCGCGCTGCGCCTGGTCCTGGAGGGCGGCGGCGGGTTCGACCTCACCGAGGCCGGAACCCAGAAGCGGCTCGCCGTGTACGTGGTCCGCGATCCGCAGGAGGTCCCGGGCATCGCCCGGCTCGGCCCGGACCCGCTCGCCGAGGGCTTCGACCGCGAGGCCTTCGGGGCGCTGCTCGCCGGGGAACGGCGGCAGATCAAAGGGGTGTTGCGCGACCAGAGCGTCATCGCGGGGATCGGCAACGCCTACAGCGACGAGATCCTCCACCAGGCCAAGGTCTCCCCCTTCAAACTGGCGGCCTCCTTCGACGAGGCGCAGACGGACCAGCTGTACGCGGCCGTCGAGGAGACCCTGCGCACGGCCGTCGAGCGGGCGCACGGGGTGGCCGCCGGACGGCTCAAGGCCGAGAAGAAGAGCGGGATGCGGGTCCACGGCCGCGCGGGCGAGCCCTGCCCGGTGTGCGGGGACACCGTACGCTCGGTCTCCTTCGCCGACTCCTCGCTCCAGTACTGCCCGACCTGCCAGACCGGAGGGAAGCCGCTCGCCGACCGCAGGCTGTCGAAGCTGCTGAAGTAGGCCCGGCTAGACTCCGGACCGTGCCCGAGGAGCAGCAGTCCCAGCCGCCCCGGCGGGAGGTCGTCACCGGGGTCCCGCGCGGCAGTCGCAGGACGCCTCCCGCGCACACGCCGGCGCGGTCCGAGATTTCCGAGCAGACCACCCTGGGCGCCACTTACGTACGGGCCCTCATGCGCAGCCAGCTCCGCGCCGGACTCGCCGCCCTGGCCGCGCTCTTCCTCCTGGTGGGCCTGCTGCCGCTGCTGTTCCTGCACCCGCGGGTCGCGTCGGGCCCGCTGGTCTGGGTCGCGCTCGGGGTGCTGGTGTACCCGGTGCTGTGGTGCGTCGCCCGTGCGTACGTGATCCGGGCCGAGCGCAACGAGGCCGATTTCACCGGGCTGGTCACCGACCCGGCGGAGTCGCCGGGCCCGCGCCGGCCCGAGTAGGCCGCCGCCCGCGCTCAGAACAGGTGCATCGCCAGATGCCCCAGCGGCAGGCCGAGTTGCCACGCCGGGGTCCAGACCCGGGCGTTCTCGTCCAGGCCGGGCGGGGTGTCGGCGTGGCCGTGGCGTCCCGGGTCGAGGTTGGTGGCGAACAGCTCCGTGTGGTCCAGCCAGCGCCAGGCCGCCCGGGCCAGTTCCAGATCGGGGTCCTCGCCCCGGCCCCGCTCGCGGGCCTCCTCGCCCAGCGCGAGGAACCGGGTGTGGACCCAGTCGCGCCAGGGGTGACCGTACGCCGTCAGCGACATCCACTCGTCGAGCTGCGAGACGACCCGGATCCCGGAGAGTTCGCCGGCGGCGTCCGAGAGGTAGATGGTCAGCGCGAGCGTGTCGCGTCCGGCGCGGAACTCCAGGGTGCTGACCGGGATCAGCCGGCCCGTACGCAGCAGTTCGTCGGCGATGTACTCCGCGTAGAGCCATGCCATGGGCACCGCGAGCCCACCGTCACTGGTGCCGTTCGTACCCTCGGGCTGCACCGTTCCACCTTCTCCCGCATGCGTCGCGTCTTCCCGCCGTCAGCGCCGAGCCTTCCTTGCGCGGCTCGCGGAGCGGGGGATGTTTACTCAACTTGAACGGTCCGATGCCGGTTTCGATGCGGTTCGTGTCCGCTTCATGGGCGTTCAGGCCATTCTTTGACGCATTCGCCGCACCTCGGCAGAGGCGCCTCCCGGGCCGGGCCGCCCTCAGGCGCCGAGTCCGTACCCGTACCCCTGGAGGCCCTTCCGCAGGGCGCGCAGAGCGTAGTACGTACGGGATTTGACCGTCCCCGCCGGGATGCCGAGCTCGGCGGCGGCCTCGGCCACCGAGCGGTCCTGGAAGTAGACCTGCACCAGGACGTCCCGGTGCTCCGGCCCCAGTGATCCCACGGCCCGCCGTACGTCTATGGCCGTCACCGAGCCCGCCACCGCGTCCCCCGGCGCGGGTGCCTGCTCCAGCCCCTCCGGGTCCACCTCCAGGGGCCTGGACAGGCGCGCCCGCCGGGCGTCGATGGCGAGCCGCCGGGCCACCGTGAACAGCCAGGGCCGCAGGGACTCGTAGGAGCTGCCCAGGACCTCCGGGTGCTGCCAGAGCCTCAGCAGGGTCTCCTGTACGAGGTCCTCCGCGCGCTGGGCGTCCCCGGCCGTGAGGCCCAGCAGGAAACCGAACAGGGCTCGTCCGTGTTCGCGCTGGAGTTCGGCCAGTGCCTCGGGGTCGGTGCGCGGGAGGGTGGGGGCAAGGGGCACGGGAGGCTCCTTCCGGGGGTGGTCGGGGTCGATGGATCCACCCTGACCTGCACCGGGCCGCCCGGGAACCGTCCCGTCCGGACGGTGCGCCCAAGCACCCGGGTCATCCGGTGGGCGGCCGCGCGGGGCGGTGAACGGTCGAACGGCACGCCGAACGGCCATTGGGGTGAGTGCGCGGCCGGCCGGCGGAGCCGTTTCTTGACTTCAGGCGTCTCTTTCTATGGATTGACTGAAGATCAGGTAGTCGTACAAATCAAGCTCATCAAGGAGAGCCGGGACCCATGACCGCGCGCACCCGCCACGCCCTCGCACTCCTGACCGCCGTCGTCCTGTCGGCCGTAGCCGGCTGCTCCGCCGGCGGGGACCCCGCGCCGGCCCGCCTCGCCGGCTCCCCGTCCGCCCCGGCGGCCTCGGGCGCTCCCGGATCCACTACGGCCCCCGCCGGCGGCTCGATGAAGGGGTTCACCCTGGTCGCGAGCGGCGACGTGCTGCCCCACGAGTCGGTGATCCGGCGGGCGGCCTCCGACGCGGACGGTGACGGCCACGACTTCCGGCCGATGTTCTCCGGGGTCAAGCCGATCGTCGCGGCCGCCGACCTGGCCCTCTGCCACATGGAGACCATCTACGGTCCGGAAGGCGGCCCGTTCACCGGATACCCGGCCTTCCAGTCCCCGCCCGAGGTCGCCGACGGCCTCAAGGACGCCGGCTACGACGGCTGCTCCACGGCCTCGAACCACACCCTCGACGGCGGCGGCGCCGGTCTGAAGCGGACCCTCGACCGGTTCGACAAGGTCGGTCTGAAGCACGCGGGTTCGGCCCGGACGGAAGCCGAGGCGGGCACCGTGACGATGTACACCGCGGGCTCCGCGAAGGTCGCGCACCTCGCGTACACCTACGACACCAACGGCTACCCGATGCCCGAGGGCCAGCCCTGGGCCGTCAACCTGATGGAGCAGGAGAAGATCATCGCGGACTCCCGGGCGGCCCGTAAGGCGGGCGCCGACGTGGTCCTCGTCAGCCTCCACTGGGGCACGGAATGGCAGACCGAACCGGACGAGAAGCAGCTCGCGCTCGGCAAGGCGCTGACCGCCTCGCAGACCGGCGGCCGCCCCGACGTGGACATGATCCTCGGCACCCACGCCCACATCCCGCAGGCGTACGAGAAGGTCAACGGGACCTGGATCGTCTACGGCATGGGGGACCAGGTGGCCGGCGAGATGTTCAACTACAGCGGGGCCCGGGACATGCGCGGCAACTACGGTTCCATCGGCCGCTTCACCTTCGCCCCGCCGGCCGCCCCCGGGCAGCGCTGGCAGGTCACCAAGGCCGAGTTCGTCCCGCAGATGATGGACCTCGGAGCGGGCCGGGTCGTCAACCTCCCGGCCGCCCTCGCACAGTCGCCGGGCCGCGAGGACTACGAGAACGCCCGCGACGAGATCACCGAGGCCGTCCTCGGCCGCGGCGCGGCCAAGGACGGGCTGACGATGGCGAAGTAGGCCCGCGCGGGCACGGAGGTCAGACCGCGGCGTTCGGCCCCTGCACGGCCTTGACGCGCTGCAACGCGGTCAGCTTCCGCACGAAGAGGACGGCCAGCACGGCGGCCACGGCGGTGGAGAGCTCCGCGACCGCCGCGAAGGAAGAGGCGTCGCGCAGCGCCTCGTGCGTCTCGGCCGCCAGGTATTGCCGCGAGGACACACGGTCGAGCACCGTGCTGACGACGAACGCCAGCCACCAGGCGACCACTGGGGCGCCGGAGACCTGTCGGAAGGAGCCGTCGGGCGCGTTCTGCGTGCTGGCGTTCCAGGTCTCGCGCGCTGTCCGGTACGGGAAGAAGAAGTTCGCCAGCGGGACGAACCATCCGCCGATGGCCCACCCGACGGACTGGGAGAAGCCGTCGGGGCGGAACACCTGGCCGTTGCAGCGGACCCGGTGGAACCAGATGATGAAGACCACGGCAGTGGCCAGATACAGGACCGGGTGGAGGATGTCGAGGGGGATGGTGAGGGCGTCGAGCCCGCCGAGGCTCTCGCTCGTCTCGGTCGAGGGCCCGCTCGTGAGGTCGCCCTGGAGGTCCGCCCGGAACAGGTCGGCCCCGGACAGGACGAGGTTGAGGACACCCACCGAGGACAGCAGCAGGGTCAGGGCCGTCGCCGACCCCTCGGGGGAACGCAGGACGCCGGCGGGCTGCGGCGGGAAGGGGTTCGGCGCCGCAGATGGCGACGGACCGGGTGCACTCATGGACATGACGAAATACCCCCCACGGGAACATATGCAACGAGAGATGTGGAAACGGACCGCTCAGCGGCTGGTCCGACCTGTATGAGCTGCATGAATGTATGTCACGCGGAGTCCCTCGTCTACGGTGATCCGGTTGCGGAGGCGAATCACGGCCGCGGCGGTGGGATTCCCTACGGCACCACGGTGACCGGCCAGCGCCCCGCCTTCACCAGGCGGATCGCCACCGAGCCCACGATCCGGTGCCCGGCCTGCTCCGAGGCCCCGACCACCACCGCGTCCGCCATCAGCTCCTCCGCCGCGCTCACCAGCCCGGCGTACGCGTCCCCGCGGAAGGTGTGGAACTGCCAGCGGACGTCGTAGACGCCCTTCAGCCGCTCCGCGGACTCCCGGATCTCGGCCACCAGCCCCTCCGCGATCTCCTCGGTCGCCTCCGACACCGGAGCCCCCAGCGCGGCCCCGGCCGGCATCACCGGCTGGACGTACACCAGCGCCAGCAGCGCGTTCTGCCGCCGGGCCAGCCCCGCCGCGTAGGCGGCGGCGCGCAGCGAGGACTGCGACCCGTCCACCCCGGCGAGAATCACCTTCGGACCGTCCGTACCGCGCTCGAATTCCGTACCCACGTGCTCCGTCACCCCTCCGAGACTAGTGCCGTGACCGGAAAGGTCCACCGGGTCGCGGCGCCCGGCACCAGACGGCCGGGCCTTCTCACCGCGCGAAGGAGCACGGCCCTCCCTACAGTGCGAACCATGAGTGCCACCGTGGAGGAGACGCGCGGGACGCGCGCCAGCCGCAGCCGCTTCCTGAACCGGGTGCCCGACGCCTTCGGAGCGTTCTTCGGCACGCTGGGCCTGCTGTGCGCCCTGCTGTCGCTCTCCCCGGCGCTGCGCCGCCTGCTGCGGCCCATCGTGCGCTTCCTCGACGCCATCGTCGTACCGGTCAGCGCCAACCTCGCCTACGCCGTCTTCCTCTTCCTCCTCGCCGCCGCACTCGGCATGCGCAAGAAGATCGCCTGGTGGATCGTCGTCACCTATTTGGCCCTGTTGCTCCTGGTCGACGTGCTCACCGTGGCCGAAGAGGACTACTGGGTCGGCTTCTCCTCCATGGCCGTCGCGGTCGCCGCCCTCGTCCTCCTGATCGCCGCGCGCAAGGAGTTCAACGCCGCCTCCCGGCCGGGGGCCCTGTGGCGGGCCCTGCTCGTGCTCGGACTCGGCCTGCTCGCGGCCGTCCTCCTCGGCTGGGGCCTGGTCGCGCTGTTCCCGGGGAGCCTGCCCAGGGGGCAGTGGCTGGACTGGTCCGCCAAGCAGGTCTTCGGCGGACTGTTCTCGGCCCGGCAGTTCGACGGCCACCCGCCCCGCCCCCTGTACTTCCTGCTCGGCCTCTTCGGCGCCCTCGCCCTGCTGAACGCCGCCGCCACCCTCTTCCGCTCCCAGCGGCTGACCGCCGCCCTGCACGGGGACGAGGAACCCCGCATCCGGGCGCTGCTGGGCGCCTACGGACGGAGCGACTCCCTCGGCTACTTCGCCACCCGGCGGGACAAGGCCGTCGTGTTCGCCCCGAACGGCAAGGCCGCCGTCACCTACCGGGTCGAGGCCGGCGTCTGCCTCGGCAGCGGCGACCCCGTCGGCGACCCGGCCGCCTGGACCCCCGCCATCGACGCCTGGCTCGCCGTCGCCCGGCGCTACGGCTGGCAGCCCGCCGTCATGGGCGCCTCCGAGGACGGCGCGACCGCGTACGCCCGCTCCGGACTCAGCGCCCTCCAGCTCGGCGACGAGGCCATCCTGCACGTCGCCCACTTCGACCTCGACGGCCGCGACATGCGCGTCACCCGGCAGGCCGTCAACCGCGTCAAGCGCACCGGGGCCACCACCGTCATCCGCCGCCACTCGGCCCTCTCCGAGGACGAGATGCAGACGATCGTGGACCGGGCCGACAAGTGGCGGGACACCGAGACCGAACGCGGTTTCTCCATGGCGCTGGACCGGCTCGGCGACGCCGCGGACGGCGACTGCCTGCTCGTGGAGGCCTTCGACGACAAGGGCGAGCTGATCGCCCTGCTCTCCTTCGTGCCCTGGGGAAAGGACGGCATCTCCCTCGACCTGATGCGCCGCGACCGGTCCGCGCCCAACGGGGTCATGGAGTTCATGGTCGCCGAGCTCTGCGCCGCCGCCCCGGGCCTGGGCGTGCGCCGCATCTCCCTCAACTTCGCCGTCTTCCGCTCCGCCTTCGAAGAAGGCGGCCGGATCGGCGCCGGACCCGTCCTGAAGGTGTGGCGCAAGCTGCTGCTCTTCTTCTCCCGCTGGTGGCAGCTGGAGGCGCTGTACCGCTCGAACGTCAAGTACGGCCCCGAGTGGTACCCGCGGTTCCTCTGCTTCCAGGACGCCGGCTCGCTCGCCCGGGTCAGCCTCGCCTCCGGCATCGCCGAAGGGTTCGTCTCCGTGCCGAGCATGCGCACCCTGTGGGGCAACGGCCACCCGCGCGGGCTCACCGCCCCCGCCACCACCGCGGGCCTGCCGCCCATCGAGTCCCTCGGGCTGGAATCCGTAGGGGAGGAGGACGCCGAGGCCGCGCGGGCCGAGCGGCAGCCCGAACAGGTCCGGGTCCGGCACGACAAGCTGGAGCGGATCCGGGCCGCCGGCACCGACCCGTACCCTGTCGGCATCCCGCAGCGCACCCACACCGTCGCCGAACTCAAGGCCGTCCACCCCGGCTACCCGCCCGGCGCCCGCACCGGCTCGCCCGTCACCCTCGCCGGACGCGTGATGGTCGTCCGCGACCTCGGCGGCGTGGTGTTCGCGGTCCTGCGGGACTGGTCCGGGGACGTCCAGCTGATGTTCACCCGGGACGAGGCGGGCGCCCCCGTGCTCGACGCCTTCACCTCCCAGGTGGACTTCGGCGACCACGTCGTCGCGAGCGGCGAGGTCGGCGCCAGCAAGACCGGCGAACTGTCCGTGGTCGTCGACTCCTGGCAGCTCACCGGCAAATGCCTGCGCCCGCTGCCCGACAAGCGCAAGGGCCTCGCCGACCCGGAAGCCAAGGTCCGCCAGCGCTACCTCGACCTGGTCGCCAGCCCCGACGCGCGCGACGTCGTACGGGCCCGCTCCAGCGCCGTCCAGGCCCTGCGGCAGGGTCTGCTGGACCGGGGCTACCTGGAGGTCGAGACCCCGATGCTCCAGCAGATCCACGGCGGGGCCAACGCCCGCCCGTTCCGCACCCACATCAACGCCTACGACCTCGACCTGTACCTGCGCATCGCACCCGAGCTGTACCTGAAGCGGCTGTGCGTCGGCGGCATGGAGAAGGTCTTCGAGATGGGCCGCACCTTCCGCAACGAGGGCGTCTCCTACAAGCACAACCCCGAGTTCACGATGCTGGAGGCCTACCAGGCCTTCGCCGACTACGACGTGATGCTCGACCTGACCCGCGAGCTGATCCAGGGCGCCGCGACGGCCGCCTTCGGCTCGCCCATCGCGCACAAGGCGGGGCCGGACGGAAAGCTCGTCGTCCACGACATCTCCGGACCCTGGCCGGTCAAGACGATGTACGGGGCGATCAGCGAGGCACTGGGCGAGGAGGTCGACGCCGACACCGAGGAGCACGTCCTGCGGCGGCTGTGCGACCGCGCGGCCGTGCCGCACACGCCCGACAACACCCGGGGCGACGTGGTCCTGGAGATGTACGAGCGGCTCGTGGAGGAACGGACCAAGCTCCCCACCTTCTACAAGGACTTCCCGACCGACGTCTCCCCGCTCACCCGGCAGCACCGCAAGGACCCCAGGCTCGCGGAGCGCTGGGACCTGGTGGCCTTCGGCACCGAACTGGGCACCGCCTACTCGGAACTGACCGACCCCGTCGAACAGCGGCGCAGGCTGACCGCGCAGTCGCTGCTGGCGGCGGGCGGGGATCCGGAGGCCATGGAGCTCGACAACGACTTCCTGGACGCGCTGGAGTACGCGATGCCGCCGACCGGCGGCCTGGGCATCGGGGTCGACCGCCTCGTCATGTTCCTCACGGGGCTCACGATCCGAGAGACGCTGCCGTTCCCGCTGGTGAGGCGGGGCTGACCGGCAGGACTGCTCCGAGCGGGTGAGCGCGCGGGGGCGCGTCCGCGCCTCTCGACATCTGCGGCGATGTCGTTGATACGTAGTAGTAATGAAAAATGACGAGCCGACAGTAGGGCGACGCGTGCTCCTGCGCTCCGCCGTCTTCCTCGGAGTCGCCGCCGCCGCAGGTCTGCTGACGGGCGGTGAAACCGATCTGCCGCCCTCGGGTGCACGGACCCCCGTCGCAGGCGCCGGCCCCGGTACGCCGCCCGGCGGGGCCGCAGGCCCCGGACCCCTCACCGGAGCCCCCGCCGGACTGCCGCAGTTCCCGCGCGGATCCCCGTACCGGCTCGAACCGATGACCTCCGAAGGGGCCCCGGAACGCGCACCCGCGGCGAAGCCCGCCGTACGGACCCGGCCGATCCTGGAACTGCCCGCCGGTGCCCAGCGAGGCATCGGGTCGGCGAGCGCCATGACCCTCACCTTCGACGACGGCCCCGACCCCCGCTACACCCCGGGCATCCTGGACACCCTCGCGCGCCACGGCGTCCGGGCCATGTTCTTCGTCTGCGGGGAAATGGCGGTGGAGAACCAGGACCTGCTGCGCAGGATGGTGGCCGAAGGACACGTCATCGGCAATCACACCTGGACCCATCCGCAGCTCACCAAGATCAGCCGACCGGCGATGGCCTCCGAGATCGGCCGCACGAGCGAGGTCGTACAGAAGGCCGTCGGCACCGCTCCGCTGTGGTTCCGGGCGCCCTACGGGGCGTGGAACCGGGCCGCCTTCGAGATCGGCGCGGAGCTCGGCATGGAACCGCTCGCCTGGACGGTGGACACCCTGGACTGGAAGGAGCCGGGCACCGGCGCGATCGTCTCGCGGGTCCTCAAGCAGGCCGCGCCCGGGGTGATCGTGCTGAACCACGACGCGGGCGGCAACCGCTCGCAGAGCGTGCAGGCGCTGGCGAGCTACCTGCCGCAACTGCTCGGACGGGGATTCCGGATGACGCTCCCGGACCTGCCGCCGCGCTGAGGAGCCGTACCCCGCGCGGCGGCGGCGCGGTCCGCCGCCGCCGCGCGGGCGGGTGGGTGGTCGGTCAGCGGGCCTCCACCATCCGCGCGAACACGACGACGTTGCCGTCGTAGCCGCGCCCCTTCGAGTAGCCGCCTCCACAGGTGATGACCCGGAGTTCCGGGTGACCGGTGTCCCCGTACACCCGGGAGCCGGGGAAGGTGCTCTTGGAGAACACCTCCACGCCGTACACCTCGAACACCGCCGTGCGGCCGTCGTAGCGCGCCACCTCGATGCGACTGCCCTTCTGGACCGAGCCCAGCCCGTAGAAGACAGCGGGGCCCTGCGCGTTGTCCACGTGGCCCACGATCACCGACGAACCCTGCTGGCCCGGCGAGATGCCGTTGAGGTACCAGCCCGCCAGGTTCTTGTCCTGCGGGGGCGGAGCGTCGATCCAGCCCTGTGCGTCCAGCCCGACCGTCATCACCGGCGCGTCCACGCTGATCGACGGGATCCGGATGCGCTGGACCGACGAGTGGTCCAGCACCTCCATGTCCGGCGGCGGCACGGGCGGCTCGGAGGGCGCCTGGTTGCCCTGCGGCCCGACCGCAGACCCGGCCGGCGCACTCACCGCCGCCGCTGCGGCCGGCTGCGGGGGTCCGTCGCCGGCCTCGGCTCCGTTGCGCATCATGGCGAGGCCGCTGAGCATGACCAGCGCGATCGCACCCCAGGGGGAGCGTCTCCTCGGTGGCCTCTCACTCTCGTCCTCGAGCATGGTTCTCCCTTCCCGACGCGGGGGTCCCGACCCGCGTTCTTGTCCCACCCCTTCACGCCCTACTTCACGCACGCTAAGGGGGTGCGTGCGGGACGGCGATCGGGGAAGGGCGAACGGGTGGTGGGGCCGGAAGGGGTGCGCCCATCCAGGTAATCGTCACATAAATGCCTGACGGGTCGTGACCTGCGGATCCGTCAGGAAACGCGTCCGCGCATCGGCGTGTCGCTCAACCTTGCGGCCCAAAGGCGGACATGCGCTGGTTGCGGACCCGGTCGAGGGTTCGTGATGGGAGGCGTTCTCGTCGATCTGCCCGGGCCACCGCTCCGGGGCGCTTCCCGCTGGAGGTTCCACCATGCGTGTTCTCCACGCTCTTACCGTGACCGCGGCGGCCACCTGCGCCGCCCTCGCACTCAGTTCCCCCTTCGCCACGGCGAATCCCGTGAACCCTGTGAACCCCGCGATCCCCGCAGCACCCGCGGGCGGCCCGCCCTCGGGCGGAAACGGCGGGCCCAGCAATGTCACGGTCAACCCCTACTCCGTGCACCAGGGCTCCACGATGCAGGTCAGCGCGGCCGGCTGCGGCCACGGCGGCATCGTCTTCTCGCACGGCAACTTTCCGCAGACGAACCTGTCCGCCGGCTCCATCGGCTTCGCGACCGTGCGGATCTTCAACCACGCCTCGCCCGGGCACCACACGCTGTCGGTCAAGTGCCACGACAACAGCCTGGTCGCCACGCACCGCTTCACGATCCTGGACGGCCGCGGCGCACAGGGAGGCCTCGGCGGCTCCATCGGCCCGTCCACCACCGAGACCGCCATCGGCGCGAGCCTCGTCGGTGCGGCGGCCCTCGGTGCCGGCGCCCACGTGATGCGTCGCCGGCGCCCCATCCGCGGCCGGGCCTGACCGGCCGACCTCCCCGGTCGGCCCGGACAACCGCCGGTCGCCCCGTGTCCTGGCCAGGACACGGGGCGACCGGCGTTTCCGTGGGGATCGTGTGGGTGTGGGTGTGGGTGCGGGGGCGGCTGTGGGCCGGGCGCACCGGTGGCGGGGTGCCGTCAGTGGATGCGGCGGATGTCCCGGCGGCGCAGGGCGTAGCCGAGACCGACCAGACCGCCGAGGACGAGCCCCGCGCCGGCGCCGAGTTCCAGGGGATCGAGCCTGGCCACACTGCCGCCGAGGCCTCCGCGGACGCCAAGGGTGGCGCGGCGCGAAGCGCCCGTACCGGTGCCCGCGCTGGTGCCCGTACTCGTACCGGCGACCGCGCTCGCGCTCCTGCGGGCGCCGACGGTCGAGCTGGTCGTGGGCTTGCCGGTGCCGCCGGCGATCGTCAGATCGGCCGAGCCGGTCTCGCCGGCGCAGGTGAAGGAGACGGAGTACTGGGCTCCGCGCCGCGCGTCCCGGTCCACGGTGACCCGTGCGGTCTTGCCCCGGTCGATGCTCACGGTGTCGAAGACACCGGAGGAGACGGTGGCGAAGGCGGCGTTGCAGCCGGTGACGGACAGCACCACCTGACCGCCGGGGGCGGCCGTCGAGGGGGTGATGGCGAAACCGAAGGAGGTGATGGGCGCGGCCTCGGCCGCGCGCACGGCGGGAGCGGCCGCCGTGCCGACGATCAGGAGGGCGCCCGCCGCGGCGGCGCCCAACAGGGCTGTGGGGGAGGTGGGTATCGCGCCCATGGTTGATTCTCCGGATCCCCGAGGAGCAGCCGCGGAACGGTTTCCGCACGTGGGGGGTCGTGCGCCTCGATGTCCGCCACGCTAGGTCCGCGCGCGGTGACCCGCGATCAGGAACGGGCGAATGGGGCACGGCGGTAGGCCGAACCGGGGACGGGAGGCCCGTCCCCGGTTTGATGGTCTGCCGGGCCCGGCAGAGGGCGACGCGGTGTCAGTCGCCCAGGCGCAGATGCGGGAACTGGGAGAGGAACGGCTCGGCGGTGGCGGCGATGCCCCGGCCGAAGGGGGCGTCGAAGTCCCAGATGAGGAACAGCAGGAACGCGATCAGCGCGCTGAACAGCCCGGCTAGCAGCATTTCCCGGAACGAGCGCCGGATCTGGAGGGTGAAGATCAGCCCCACCGTCACCAGGGCTCCGGCGATCAGGCCGAACCAGACCACCCCGGGCATGGTGGCCCCGGCGCTCTGGCCGCGCGCATTGCGCGCGTCGTCGACCACGGCGACCTGGTCCACGAGCGGCTGGTAGGCCTGGCCCTCGTGGTCGGTCTGCGGTTCGTAGTCCGTCACGTCGCGGCGGATGCGTTCCAGCAGCTCCCCGCTGCGGTCCGTCAGCTCGCCGTTCTCGGCCATCTCCTTCCATTCGGTGTCGACGACGTAGCTCACGTAGGCGTCGACGTCGGACCTGATCTTCTTGCGCACGTCCGCCGGGTAGACCTCGGAGCGGACGCTGATCTCGTGCAGGGCCTGCGATTCCTGGCGCACGTATTCCTGGGCGGCCCCGCGGCCCTCCCAGACGCCGGCGATCGCCAGGCCCAGCACGATCGCGTAGATCACGCCGATCATCATCGTCATGTACTCGATGACGTCCGGGGTCTCGCTGGGATCGTCGTCCTCACCGATCCGGCGCTGATTGAAGAAGGCGATGGACAGCACCACGGCACACGCCGCGGCCATCGCGAGGGACAGGACGAGCCATTCCGACAAGATGACTCCCAATCGATTACGGGGTGGAATGCGGCGGCTCTAGCGCGGGCGCAGCGCGACGATCGCGAGCACCGCGGGGGCCGCGGTCATCAAGGTGAAGGTCACCGGAGAGATGTGGCGCTCCACCGGCTTGCGCACCGCCGCCTGGTAAGCGGGGCGCGCGACGGGCTTCTTGGGCGCGGCCACCGGGATCACCCGGGGCGGCGCCGGGGGTGCGGGGGGCTCCGCGACGGGTTTCGGCGCCGGCTTCGTGACCGGCTTGGGAGCCGGGGGAGCGGGGGCCGGGCGTGCGGGGGGCGGGGCCGGCTCGGGGGGTTTCGGCACCGGCTTCGGAGCGGGCGGTGGCGGAGGGGGCGGTGGCGGGGGAGGTGTCGGGGTGGGCGTGGGCTTCGGGGGTGGCGGGGACGGGGGTGGGGGCTTCGGAGTGGGCTTGGGCGGGCACGGCGGGGGAGGCGGCGGCGGGCAGGGCGGGTGGCCGTGGTGGCCGCCGGGTCCGTGACCGTGTCCGCCGTGGCCATGACCGTTGCCGTTGCCGTTGCCGTTGCCGTGGCCATGGCCCTTGCCCTTGCCGTGACCCTGGCTCTGGCTCTGGCCTTGACCGGGGCCGCCGTGGCTGCCCGGGCCGCCCTGGTTTCCGCGGTCACCCCGTCCGCCCCGGTTGCCCTGGTCGTTCTGGCGGCCCTGGTCGCCGTGACGTCCGCCACCTCGGATGCCCCCGGTCGCGCCGTTCAGGGCGGACACGGCGTGCCTGACGGCGCTCGCCCCGTCACCGGCGTCGATCGTCGCGTATGCGCTGCTATCGGCCATGGCCGGTGTCGCGGACAGGGCCGCCCACAGGAGGACCGGGACGGCCAGCAGGCGCCTGGAAGAGGCTCTATTCACCCGGGGATCATGGGGTCGCGCGCGCTCGCGCGCGTGAGGGTTCACCGTGGTTCGCCTGAACGGGTGAGGCTTTGGCTATGGAGGTTTGAGCCAGATTCAGGTCGTGATCGATCGTTCACCGACCTTTTCCCAAAAGGTATTTGTCGGTTTCGATCATTCTCCGGGTCTCGACCGTTCAGCCTTTGGCATGTGACGAAGAACGGATCGCCAATTTCCGCTTTCGCTCGCTCCGTTGGGCAATGATCAGTACATTCGGCTCGGACAGGAGTCCGATCCGTCCGGACCACTGCAGGACCAAGGCTTGGAGACCCCGATGGAGCGCCCCGCCTGGGCCCCGCCAGGCATCGACATATCGGTGCCGAGCGTGTCCCGCATCTACGATTACTACCTGGGCGGCTCCCACAATTTCGAGGTCGACAGGCAGGCGGCCCGCAGGGCCATGGAATTCATGCCGGGCCTGCCCAAGATCATGCAGGCGAACCGGGCATTCATGCGCCGGGCCGTGCGGTACGCGGTCGCCGAGGGCGTGACGCAGTTCCTGGACATCGGCTCCGGCATCCCCACCTTCGGCAACGTCCACGAGATCGCCCAGGCCGCCAGCCCCGAGGCACGCGTGGTCTACGTCGACCACGACCCGGTGGCCGTCGCCCACAGCCAGGCCGTCCTGGCCGGCACCGAGCGGACCGGGGTCGTCGCAGCCGACCTGCGCAAGCCCCAGGACATTCTGACCGCCCCCGAGGTCGCGCAGGGACTCGACCTGAGCCGCCCGGTCGCCCTGATGCTGGTCGCCGTCCTGCACTTCCTGGAGGACTCGGACGAGCCCTACGAAGCCGTCGCCCAGCTGCGCGACGCCCTGGCCCCCGGCAGCCTGCTGGTCCTCACGCACGCCTCGTACGAGGGGATCCCGCTCTCCGAGGAGGTCGCGAGCGGAACCGTCGGCGTCTACCGCGAGATCCGCAACCCGCTCGTCATGCGGGACGCGGAGCAGATCCGGCGCTTCTTCGACGGCTTCGGCCTGATCGAGCCCGGACTGGTCTCCATGCCCGACTGGCGGCCCGACACGAGCGGCGGGCCGGACGGCGATGCCTTGGACGAAGACCCCTATGCCTTCTCGGGCTTCGCAGGAGTGGGACGCAAGGCGTGAGACTGCCGACGCAGACGGCGGACGACCCGGCCGCGCCGCAGGGCGGTCTGGAGGACCGGATCGGGCGGTTCGCGACCATCTGGGGGAGGGCGATCTTCCCGGTCACCGCGACCTCGCTCACCCGCGGAGAGTTCGAACGCCACCTCGTACCCCTCACCCGCACCCTCGTCGAGGCCCTGCGCGCCCGCCCCTTCGACTCCTCCGTCGGCCAGCGGGTCGGGGAGGAGCTCGTCGCGGTCCACTGCACGGACCCGGAGGCCCTGGCCGGCACCCTCGGCGTCGTCGAGTCCTACCTGGTGCTGTACTGCGGCCCGGACGGCCCCGACGCCGAGGGCGTCGAGGGGACCGAGGAGTACCGGTCCCGCTGCGCCCGGCTCCAGCACGGCATCGCGGCCGGATTCGCCCGTGCACTGCGCGAGCGCACGCTCAAGGAGCAGGAGGCCATCGCGCGTTCCGCGCTGACCGCCCGCACCGACGCCCAGCAGGCACTGCACGCCAGCGAGGAGCGCTTCCGGGCGGTCTTCGAGGGCGCGGCCGTCGGGATCGGCATCGCCGACCTGCAGGGCAACGTTCTGGAGATCAACGACGCGCTGCTCCAGATGTTCGGCGGCATGGACGGGCACGTCCGCGGCCGCAACGTCAGCGAATGGAGCCACCCCGACGACACCCCGCACGTCTGGCGGATGTACGGGGAGCTCGTGCGCGGCGAACGCGAGAGCTACCGCGTCGAGAAGCCGTACTACCGGCACGACGGCACCGTGCTGTGGACCAACCTGACGGTCTCGCTGCTGCGCGACGCCGAGGGCGTGCCGCAGTACCAGCTGGCCCTCATGGAGGACACCACCGAGCGCCGGCTGCTCAACCTGCGCCTGCGCTACGAGGCCACCCACGACGCCCTGACCGGCCTGCCCAACCGGACGCTCTTCTTCGAGCGTCTGGAGAAGGCCCTGAGCGGCGCCGGCGGTTCGCGCTTCGGCCTGTGCTACCTCGATCTCGACGGCTTCAAGGCGGTCAACGACAGCCTCGGCCACTCCGCCGGCGACCGGCTGCTCGTGGAGGTCGCCGACCGCCTGCAGAGCTGCGCCACGGGACCGGGCGAGGTGGTCGCGCGGCTCGGCGGCGACGAGTTCGTGGCACTGACCACCGGCCCCGACACCGAGGAGAAGGCCACCGAACTGGCCGTCCGGATCCTCTCCGCCCTCTCCGTCCCGATCCGGCTGGAGGGCCGCGAGCTGACGGTCCGGGGCAGCATCGGCATCGTCGAGGGCCCGGCCCACGAGCGCACCCCCGCGGAGGTGCTGCGCAGCGCCGACATCACCATGTACCGGGCCAAGGCGGCGGGCGGCAACCGGTTCGAGTTCGCCGACGCCGCTGCCGACGCGCGGGCCATCACCCGGCACGGACTGACCAACGCCCTCCCGGCGGCACTGGAACGCGGTGAGTTCTTCATCGAGTACCAGCCGCTGGTCCACATGCACGACGGCAGCGTGCACGGCGCCGAGGCACTGGTGCGCTGGTCGCACCCGCAGCACGGGGTGCTCGGGCCGGACCGGTTCATCCCGCTCGCCGAACGCACCGGACTGATCGTGCCGCTCGGCCGCTGGGTCCTGGAGGAGTCCGTCCGCCAGGCCCGCGCCTGGCAGCACCAGAAGGGCGGCGCCACCCTGCGGATCAACGTCAACCTGTCGCCGACCCAGTTGCACCATCCCGGCCTGGTAGCCGACACGATCCGCGTCCTGGAGTCCTCGGGCCTGACTCCGGGCACCCTGTGTCTGGAGGTCACCGAGTCGGCCCTGATCGGCGCCGACGACGAACTCCTCGAACCGCTGCGCCGGCTCGCCGCCCTGGGCGTGGACATCGCCCTCGACGACTTCGGCACCGGCTACTCCAACCTGGCCAACCTGCGCCGCCTGCCCGTCAGCGTTCTGAAGCTGGACCGCTCCTTCACCAAGGGCATGCAGCAGCACCCGGCCAACCCGGTCGACGTCAAGATCGTGGAGGGCATAGTCGCCCTGGCCCACAGCCTCGAACTCGCCGTCACCGTCGAAGGCGTGGAGACCGGCGCGCAGGCCGCCCAGCTCCGAGCCCTCGGCTGCGACACGGCCCAGGGCTGGTACTACGCCCGCCCGGGCGCCGCCGACCGCATCCACACGCTGTCCCTGTCGGACGCGGTGCCCACCCTCTGAGCGTCGCCCGGACCGCCTGGGCTGCCCGCCTCGCCTGGGCGGCCCGGGCCGCCGGGGTTCACTCCAGGCCCGCTTCCGTGCCCCGGCCCGGCTCGCGGACGGCCGCCACCACCCGCTCGTAGCGCCGGGCCGTGTCGGCCAGCACCTGGGCGGCCACCGGCAGCCGCTCCGCCTGGTACCAGTCGAGCGCATTCTCCCCGGCCGCCCCGGAGAGGACGGCGGACAGCGTCCGGCCGAGGGCGGCGGCGTCCTGGATCCCGGTGTTCATGCCCAGCCCGCCGGCTATGGGGTGGACGTGCGCGGCGTCCCCGGCGAGGAAGGCCCGGCCCTCGCGTATCCGGGTGGCCATGCGGACGTTGACCCGCCAGGAGGAGAGCCAGCTGGGCTCCGCGAGCCGTATCCCCGGCATTCGGGCATGGCGGTCGAAGAGGCGCTGGAAGCTCTCCAGCGAAGGCGGCAGCGCCTCGCCCCGCTCGTCCGTCTCCGGAGCGGCCTGCAGCTGGAACGTGTCCGTCCCCGGCATCGGGCAGAGCAGGATCCCGCCCCCCTCCGACGTGAACCACTGGTGCCAGAACGCGCGGCTGAGCCCCGGGGCCCTGACGTCCCCGAGCACCATCGCCGGCTCCTTCTCCCCGTCTCCCTCGAAGGGGATGCCGAGGAGCCCGCGGGTGGTGCTGTGCCCGCCGTCGCACCCCGCCAGATAGCCGGCCCGGATCACGGTGCCGTCCTCGAGCTGCGCGCTGACGCCGTCCGCATCCTGGGTGATTCCGGCGAGCCGGGACCCGTACGCGACGCGCACGCCCAGCTCGCCCAGCCGGTCGCGCAGGCTCTCCTCCACCTGCCACTGCCCGATGAGCAGGCCTCCCTCCACGGCGGTGTCCTTGACGGGCTCTCCGTCGAAGTACTTGCGCAGCACCACGCCCTCGCGCCCCTTGCGCCTCACGGAGTCGGCCACGCCGAGCTCCTCGAAGACCGCGAGGCTGTCCGGCTGGAGGCCCTTGCCCCGGGACTCGCGGTGCGGTGCCGGGCGGCCTTCGACGACCCGCACCGCGATGCCGTGGCGGGCCAGGCCGCAGGCGAGCGTGAGCCCGGTCGGGCCGGAGCCCACGATCAGTACGTCGGCACGATCCGTGCCATGTGCCCCTGCGTCGGTCATCGGAGGTCCCCTCGTCGTCGGTATCTCAAGGAAAGCGGCTCTCGCGAGAAAATGCAACCCGGTTACAAAACTAACCGGGTCACTCGTTCGTGTTAGGCTGGAGGCATGGAGAACACGAAGGGTCTGCGCGAGAACAAGAAGCTCCGAACGCGTCGGCAGCTGGCGGCCACGGCGCTGGAACTCTTCCTGGAACGGGGCTTCGACGCCGTCTCGGTGGCCGATGTCGCGGCCGCCGCCGAGGTCTCCAAACCCACGCTGTTCCGCTACTTCCCGAGCAAGGAGGACCTGGTCCTCGACCGCTTCGCCGACCATCAGGACGAGGCTGCGCGCATCGTCCGGGACCGGGCTGCGGGGCAGACCCCGGCGGCGGCCCTGCGTGCGCACTTCCTGGCGGCGCTCACCGAGCGCGACCCGATCACCGGGCTCTGCGACCACCCGGACGTGCTCGCCTTCCAGGGGCTCCTCTACGGCACCGCCAGCCTGGAGTCCCGACTGGCCCACTACACCGCACGCGAGGTGGAGTTGCTCGCCGCCGTACTCGAAGCCGAAGCGGTCGACCCGCTCACGGCCCGCCTGGCGGCCGGATACCTGGTGGCGGCCCGGCAGGAGCTCGGCCGGGAGAACTGGCGCCGCATCGACGCCGGCCAGAGCGCCGACGAGGCCCACCCCGCGGCCGTGGCCGACGCGGAGCGCGCCTTCGCGCTGCTGTCCGGCGGCCTCGACCGGGCCCTGCCCGCCCGCCGGGCCTGACGCCATGGCCCGGAAGAACCGGAAGGCCAAGAAGCAGCGGCCCACTTTCGGCCTGCCCACCGGCGTGATCCTCATGGCCGGCCGAGGCGGCGTGGGGATCGACGGCTGGCGGACCGGGGTGTCCACCGAGAACGGGACCTTGTGCGGCGGGCTCGGCGACCTCCCGTCCGACGTGGCTCCGGAGGTGGCGCAGCGGGCTGCCGCCGAGATGGTGCGGGGGATAGCCCGGGACTACCACGGGCGTGAGGTCGTGGTGGTCTGGGACCCACCGTCGGAGCCGGGTTCGTGGACGGCCACGGTCGTGCCCGCGGTTGCCGAACCCGAACCCGCTTCCGAACCCGAACCCGCTTCCGAGCCCGAACCCCCTTCCGAGCCCGAACCCGGTTCCGAGCCTGCACCAGGTCCCTAGCCCGTGCCCGTGTCCGTGCCCGCCCCTGTGCCCGCCCCCGGACCCGCAGGCGGCGTCAGTGACCGCTCGGAGACGCGCGCCGGCCCCGGGTCAGATCGTGACCGGGCCCTTGGAGGTGGCGAACTCGACCGCGATCAGGCCCGGCTCCTCGTCCTCGACCCAGGTGACGTCGATCTGGTCGAGGGGGTGGTCCGCCGGTTCGCCGAGGAATTCGGCGATGGAGGCGGCGTCCCCGGCGATGGAGACCCCGTGGATGCTGGTGGAGGTGCGCGGGTCGGCGCTCGGGCGCTCCTCGAGGGGGACGGCCCACTGGAGGAAGAAGGGCAGTTGCGGGTCCTCCATCAGCTCCCGCACGCCGATCTGCTTCCACCTCAGGTCGAACCCGTCGGGGCGGACGCGGTGGCCCTCGTCCGAGGTGCGCCCGAGGCGGGCCTCGACCGGGCTGATGTCGTCGACGGAGACCACCCAGCCGAGCCAGCCGCCGCCCTCGGCGGCGCGGCGCGCGACGGCCTGGCCGAAGGGTGCGCGGTCGGCGGCGGGGTGGTCGAGCGTGGTGACGACCTCGACGTAGGTGCCGCCGCTCAGCGGGAGGATGAAATTGCGCGTGCCGAACCGTGGGTGCACGCCCCCGTCGACGAACCCGGCTCCGAGAGCTGATCCGATCCACTGAACGGTCGAAACGAAGCTGTCGCGGGCCACCGCGTAGGACACGTGATCAAGTCGCACCGCGCCATCATCACCAGACGAACCGCACAAATCACGACGCCACGCCCGAATCCACGCCCGACGCCCCGGCCGTGTCCGGATCGGCCGCCGCGGGGCGTACGCGTCCCCGAGGGGGCTCAGCCCAGCAGGATCCGCTTCAGTTCGCGGGCCGCGCGCGGGGGCGCCACGTCCGTGCGGTGGGCCAAGGCGATCGTGCGGCGCAGGGGAGAGCCCGCCAGGGGGGTGGCGCGCAGGCCGGAGCCCGTCTGGTCGACGACCATCGCCGGGACCACCGCGATGCCGAGCCCCGCACGGACGAAGCCCAGTACGGCATCCATCTCGCCGCCCTCCACCGTGAACACCGGCTCGAAGCCCTCCGCCCGGCAGGCCGCCACCGTGAGGTCCCGCAGGTCGTAGCCGTGCCGGAACATGACCATCGGCTCGTCGCGCAGTGCGGACACCGTGAGTGAACCGCCGCCCGCCGGAGGCGGCAGGGCCGCGGAGGAGACCACCACCAGGTCCTCCGTCAGCAGCTCCACCGTGGTCAGTGCCGGCGCCGACGGGGGCAGCGGCAGGGCGATCAGCGCGAGGTCCAGGGCGCCGCGCGCGAGCTCCCGTACGAGGTCCAGCGAACCGCTCTCCTCGATCAGCAGCTCGATCCCCGGATGGGCGGTGTGGAAGGCGCGGAGCACCCCCGGCAGGAGCCCGGTGCACACGCTCGGGGTGGCCCCCAGCCGGATCCGTCCGCGGCGCAGCTGCGCCAGCTCCTGCACCTCCAGCCGCGCCGTGTCCGCGTCCGCGAGGATCCGCCGGGCCAGCGGCAGCAGGGTCTCGCCGGCGTCGGTGAGGGTGATGTTCCCGCGGGCCCGGCTGAAGAGCTCGGCGCCCAGTTCCCGTTCGAGCGCCTTGATCTGCTGTGACAGGGAGGGCTGGGCCACGTGCTCGCGCTCGGCCGCGCGCGTGAAGTGCCGGGTCTCGGCGACGGCGACGAAGTAGACCAGCTGCTGGAACTGCATCATCCGAGGCTAGCGCTCTCCATAGGCAGAAGCACTTGACATAAGCGCCACCATGTCTTGGACCTTTCGGGACCTTCGTCCTTACCGTCGATGTCATGGCTCTGGCAACGCGGACGGATCGACGGCCGTCCATCACGCGCACGCTCTGGGACTCCTCCGTCGGCAAGAAGTCCGTGATGGCCGTCTCCGGCCTGATCATGCTCGGCTACCTCGTCCTGCACATGCTCGGCAACCTCAAGATCTTCTTCGGGGCGGACGAGTTCAACGGCTACGCCCACTGGCTCCGCACCCTCGGCTCGCCCTTCCTGCACCACGAGTGGGCCCTGTGGATCGTCCGCGTCGTCCTGCTCGCGGCGGTCGTCGCGCACGGGGTCTGCGCGTACCAGCTCAGCCGCCGCGACATCAAGGCGCGCCCGGTGAAGTACGCCCACAAGCGCAGCCGGGCGAGCTACGCCACCCGCACCATGCGCTGGGGCGGCATCATCCTCGCCCTCTTCATCGTCTGGCACCTGCTCGACCTCACCACGCTCACCGTGAACGAGCGGGCCTGGGCCGGGCATCCGTACGAGAACGTCCTCGCCACCTTCTCCACCTGGTACGGCAACACCATCTACCTCGTGGCGATGGCCGCCCTCGGCCTGCACGTCCGCCACGGCTTCTGGAGCGCCGCCCAGACCCTGGGCGCGGGCAACGCCCGGCGGGACCGGACGCTGAAGTTCCTGGCCAACGCCCTCGCCCTCGTCCTCTTCGCGGGCTTCGTGTCCGTGCCCGTCGCCGTCATGACCGGAGTGGTGAGCTGACATGAGCACCGATTACGCCGACTACACCACCGGTGATCCGATCGCCGACACCAAGGCCCCCGAAGGCCCCATCGCCGAGCGCTGGGACCGCCGCCGCTTCGAGGCCAAGCTGGTCAACCCGGCCAACCGGCGCGGGCACACCGTCATCGTCGTCGGCACCGGACTGGCCGGTGGCGCCGCCGGTGCCACCCTCGCCGAACAGGGCTACCACGTGGTCCAGTTCTGCTTCTCCGACTCCCCGCGCCGCGCCCACTCGATCGCCGCCCAGGGCGGCATCAACGCGGCCAAGAACTACCGGAACGACGGAGACTCCGTCCACCGGCTGTTCTACGACACCGTCAAGGGCGGCGACTTCCGCGCCCGCGAGTCCAACGTCCACCGCCTCGCCCAGATCTCCGTCGAGATCATCGACCAGTGCGTGGCCCAGGGCGTCCCCTTCGCCCGCGAGTACGGCGGCCTGCTCGACACCCGTTCCTTCGGCGGCGTCCAGGTCTCCCGCACCTTCTACGCCCGCGGCCAGACCGGACAGCAGCTCCTGCTCGGCGCCTACCAGGCGCTCTCGCGGCAGATCGCCGCCGGGAACGTGGAGATGCACGCCCGCACCGAGATGCTCGACCTGATCACCGTCGACGGCGTCGCCCGCGGCATCGTCGCCCGCGACCTGGTCACCGGCAAGATCGACACCTACTACGCGGACGCCGTCGTCCTCGCGAGCGGCGGCTACGGCAACGTCTTCTACCTCTCCACCAACGCCATGAACTCCAACGCGACGGCCGTCTGGCGGGCCCACCGGCGCGGCGCGTACTTCGCGAACCCCTGCTTCACCCAGATCCACCCCACCTGCATCCCGCGCACCGGCGACCACCAGTCCAAGCTCACGCTGATGAGCGAATCCCTGCGCAACGACGGCCGCATCTGGGTCCCCAAGGCCAAGGGCGACACCCGCCCCGCGGCGGAGATCCCGGAAGCCGAGCGCGACTACTACCTGGAGCGGATCTACCCCTCCTTCGGCAACCTCGTGCCCCGCGACATCGCTTCCCGCGCGGCCAAGAACGTCTGCGACGAGGGCCGCGGCGTCGGCCCCGGCGGCCAGGGCGTCTACCTCGACTTCGCCGACGCCATCCGCCGCATGGGCAAGGAGAAGGTCGCCGAGAAGTACGGCAACCTCTTCGACATGTACGCGCGGATCACCGCGGAGGACCCGTACGAGGTCCCCATGCGGATCTACCCCGCCGTGCACTACACGATGGGCGGACTGTGGGTCGACTACGACCTCCAGACCACCGTCCCGGGCCTGTTCGCGATCGGCGAGGCCAACTTCTCCGACCACGGCGCCAACCGCCTCGGCGCCTCCGCCCTCATGCAGGGCCTCGGCGACGGCTACTTCGTACTGCCCTCCACCATCAACGACTACCTGGCCCGCCACCCGCACCAGGACACCGTCGACGACACCCACCCGGAGGCCGCGGCCGCAGTCCGCGAGACCCGCGACTCCCTCGCCAAGCTGCTCGCCGTCGACGGGGACCGCACGCCCGACTCCTTCCACCGGGAGATCGGTGAACTGATGTGGGAGTACTGCGGGATGGCCCGGACCGAGGAGGGCCTGCGCAAGGCCCTCGCCCGGATCCCCGAGATCCGCGAGGAGTTCTGGAGGCGGATCAAGGTGCCGGGCAGCGGCGAGGAGTTCAACCAGTCGCTGGAGAAGGCCAACCGCATCATCGACTACCTGGAGCTCGCCGAGCTGATGTGCCTCGACGCCCTCCACCGCGCCGAATCCTGCGGCGGCCACTTCCGCGAGGAATCCCAGACCCCGGACGGCGAAGCCGCCCGCCGCGACGAGGAGTTCGGGTACGCCGCCGCCTGGCAGTACGCCGGAACCGGCGCCGCCCCCGTCCTGCACAAGGAAGACCTCGTCTTCGAGTACGTCCACCCCACCCAGCGGAGCTACGCATGAAGCTCACCCTGCGCGTCTGGCGCCAGAAGAACGCCGACGCCCCCGGCTCGATGGCCTCGTACGAGGTCGACGGCATCTCGGAGGAGATGTCCTTCCTCGAAATGCTCGACACCCTCAACGAGGAGCTCATCCTCGGCGGAGAGGACCCCGTCGCCTTCGACCACGACTGCCGCGAGGGCATCTGCGGCGCGTGCAGCCTCGTCATCAACGGCGACGCCCACGGGCCGGAGCGCACCACGACCTGCCAGCTCCACATGCGCTCCTTCGCCGACGGCGACACCATCGACGTCGAACCCTGGCGGGCCTCGGCCTTCCCGGTCGTGAAGGACCTCGTCGTCGACCGCGGGGCCCTCGACCGGGTCATCCAGGCCGGCGGCTACATCACCGCCCCGACCGGCGCCGCCCCCGAGGCGCACGCCACGGCCGTGCCCAAGCCCGACGCCGACTACGCCTTCGAGCACGCCGAGTGCATCGGCTGCGGGGCGTGCGTGGCGGCCTGCCCCAACGGCTCGGCGATGCTCTTCACCTCCGCCAAGGTCAACCACCTGAACGTGCTCCCGCAGGGTTCGCCGGAGCGCGAGACCCGGGTCCTGGACATGGTCGCCACGATGGACGCCGAGGGCTTCGGCGGGTGCACCCTGACCGGGGAGTGCGCCACCGCCTGCCCCAAGGGGATCCCGCTGCCGTCGATCGCCGCCATGAACAAGGAATGGCTGAGGGCGGTTCGCCGGGGCCCCCGCTGACCTGTGGATTTCATAAGAAAGAGGCCGGGGGCGGAAGATCCTGTTCACCTTTCGGACACCGACCCGTAAGGTGAGTTTCGGCCACCGGGGGCCGTCGGGCACGGTGGGGTCGATTTCTGCGTCCACGAGCCCTGAGGTGATCATGAGCGGCATCCGTCGGCATCTGAGCTGGATGCCGTTCCAGCCCCGGACCGCTCTGCCCTCGCAGCCGAGAGGGTCGCAGCGCGGCCGCGGGTCCCGGACCCCGGCGCAGGCGCGCGAGGCCCGGCGGGCCGTCCGCGAACGGGAGATCCTGGCGCAGGCGGCCGAATCCGGGAGCATAGTCGAACACGGGGGCCGGCTGGCCGTCGTACGGGACGACCTGCTCCCCGCCGAACTCGCCGAGATGAACCTCCGCGAGGTCGCCGAGGTGCTGGAAGCGGCCGCGATGCCCTACGGCCTGGTCCCCGACGGGGAACTGGTCCACCGGGTGGCACTCGCCCCCGGCACCCGCGGCGACGTGCTCGCCGCCTGCGCGAAGGGCTTCGCCGGCCGGCCCGTCTACGCCGACCTCCTCGGCCACCGCACCGCGCTCGGCACCGTCCTCGCCGAGGAGCTGCCCGAGGCGGTCGCCGCGGCGGAGGCCGAAACGCCCGGCGCCGTCGTCGCGGGGATCCGGCTCTACATCCCCGTGGTCACCTCGGGGTACACCCTCCACATGGCTGCCGATCAGGGCTGTGACCTGGAGTTCTGGAAGCCGGCCAACGGCCCCGGCGGGGTCGCCTCGCTCCGGGAGACCCCCTTCGGCTGGTGGGTGCCCTCGATGGAGGCCACGGCCCACCGGCGCATCGGCGACCGCGACTACCCGGTGGTGGCGGACCTCGACCGGCGCTTCCCCGAGGACATCGACTTCCCCATCGACGCGGTGATCACCTGGGTGGACGGCTCGGACCCCCAGTGGCGCAGCCGCCGGGACCGGGCCGAGGCGGCCATCGCGGGCACGGCGGCCGTCGTGAACGGCGAGGCCGACGGCCCCGTCGACACCGATACAGCCGCCGGTCCCGACACCGAGGACGCCGACGCCGCCGACAGCGGCGACCACCGCTTCCGGGACCGCGGCGAACTGCGCTCCTGCCTGCGCTCCATCGCGGCCTACGCGCCCTGGATCCGCCGGGTCTTCCTCGTCACCGACGACCAGGTCCCCGACTGGCTGGCCCTGGAGCACCCCGGGCTCACCGTGGTCCACCACCGGGAGCTCTTCGCCGACCCCGCCGCCCTGCCCGTCTTCAACTCGCACGCCATCGAAACCCAGCTGCACCGCATCCCGGGCCTCGCCGAGCACTACCTCTACTTCAACGACGACATCTTCCTCGGCCGCCCCCAGCGCCCGCAGAACTACTTCCTGCCGTCCGGTCTGCCGAAGGTCTTCCACGACACCCGGGCCGTCCCGCCCAGCTCCCCGGACAGCCACGACGACGTCTACACCACCTCGCAGCGGGCGACCCGCCGCACGGTGGAGGCGCTCGCCGGCCGCACGTACCCGCGCATCCTCGCGCATGCCCCGTACGCGCAGAGCCGCTCCCTCTACGCCCGGCTGGAAGAGGTGCTGCCCGGCGGGCTCGACGCGACCAGCCGGTCAGTCTTCCGCAGTGCCACGGACCTCGCCCCCGTCACCCTCGCCCTGCACCTGGCACTCGCCCAGGGGCGCGCGGTGGAAGGCGACCTGGCCACCGCGTACGTCTCCACCGCCGGCACCAAGGAGCTCCAGCGGCTGGGCGGCCTCCTGCGCGACCGGGGCACCGACGCCTTCTGCCTCGCCGACGACTCGGGCACCGAAGTCCCCCCGGAGGTGCAGCAGCGCGAGCTGAAGGCCTTCCTGGAGGCCTACTTCCCCGTTGCCTCGCCGTACGAGGCTGCGGGCCGGGCCGCGGCGAAGGCCCGTACCACCGGGCCCGGCCACGACGGGTCCGGGCACGACGGGTCCGCCGATCGGATGATCGGAGCGGCTCCCGTCGCGCCGTGACCGGCCGCCCTCCCGGGCGTGGGCGACAGTGGGCGCATGTCTCCAGGCCCTCCCACCCCCGCCGGATCCGGCCCGCGCCGCCGCAGCCTGCTGGCCGCCGCCCTCACCCCGCTCGCGGTGGCCGGATGCGCCGGAGAGGAACGGGCCCCGACGCCGGGGCCCGGCCCCGAGGCCGTCAAGGACGCGCTGGTCATGGTCATCCGGCACGCCGAGAAGCCGTACGCCGGGGACACCGGCGAGGACGACGAGGGCAACGAGGACCCCGGTTTCCTCGCCGTCCGGGGCCGGCGCCGCGCACAGGAGCTGCCCGCGCTCTTCCCGCCGACCCGGGGCGCCCGCCTGCCCCGGCCGGGCGCCGTCTTCGCGGCCGGCGGCAAGGCGGGGGCGCCCGCGCGGTGCCGCCAGACCGTCGAGACGCTCGCCACCGCACTGGGTACGCCCGTCCGTGCCGAGTTCGCCGTCGGCGCCGAGCCCGCCCTGGCCAGGGCGGTGCTGGCGGTGCGGACGCCCGTCCTGGTCTGTTGGGAGCACCAGGGGATGCCCCGCCTGATCCGGGGCCTCGGAGCGCAGGACGTGCTGGGGCTGCCGGCCGCCTGGCCCGACCGCTACGACCTGGTGTGGACCTTCACCCGCCGCCAGGGCGTCTGGACCTTCCAGGAGCTTCCGCAGCACCTGCTCCAGGGCGACGCGTAGCGGTACAGGCGTACGCTGAGAAGTGGACTCGGGGCAGCGGTGCGCCGGGAGGTCGACCATCATGACTGGAATCGTGCGAAGGGGCTTCGATTCCGCGGACGAGACCCGTCGTTTCGAGGACGGCAAGGGCAGGCTCGACCTGCTCAACACCGAGCACGGGCCGATCGGCCGGGCCGTGTTCGAGCCCGGATGGCAGTGGTCGCAGCACATCAAGCCCATTGCGGGGACCGATAGTTGTGAGGCCGCCCACGTGGCCTACGTCATCAGCGGCCGGATGAAGATCGTCATGGACGGCGGCGACAGCATCGAGGCGCAGCCCGGAGACTTCATCCAGATCGACCCCGGCCACGATGCCTGGGTGCTCGGCGACGAGCCGTGCGTCGTCATCGACTGGCAGGGCTACGGAGACTTCGCCAAGGCCCAGGGCGCGTGACCAGTCGCCCCACGCCTGACCGCGTGCCCCACGCGTGACCGCCCGCCCGGCTACCGGACCGCCGCGAGGGCTCGCGCCAGATAGGCCGCCGTACGGCTGCCCGCGGCGCGGGACACCTCGGCAGGCGTGCCGGCGGCCACCACCCGGCCGCCGTCCGCGCCGCCGCCCGGCCCCAGGTCGATGACCCAGTCGGCGCCCGCCACCACCGCCATGTCGTGCTCCACGACCACCACCGAGTGACCGGCGTCCACCAGGCCGTGCAACTGCCGCAGCAGCACCGTGACATCGGCCGGATGGAGTCCCGTCGTCGGCTCGTCCAGCAGGTACAGGGTGTGGTCGCGGCGCACGCGCTGGAGCTCCGTCGCCAGCTTGATGCGCTGCGCCTCGCCGCCCGACAGCTCCGTGGCGGGCTGGCCGAGGCGCAGGTACCCCAGGCCGATGTCCGACAGCGCGCCGAGGCTGCGGGCCGCCGCCGGAACCCCGGCGAAGAAGGAGGCCGCCGACTCGACCGTCAGGGCGAGCACCTCGGCGATGTTCAGTCCCGAGTAACGGACCTCCAGGGTCTCGGAGTTGTAGCGGGCTCCCGCGCACTCCGGACACGGGGCGTAGGTGCTGGGCAGGAACAGCAGCTCCACCGAGACGAAGCCCTCGCCCTGGCAGGCCTCGCACCGCCCGCCCGGCACGTTGAAGGAGAAGCGGCCCGCCTTCCAGCCCCGCGCCTTCGCTTCCGGCGCCGCCGTGAAGAGCCGGCGCACCACGTCGAAGAGCCCCGTGTACGTGGCCAGGTTGGAGCGCGGGGTCCGGCCGATGGGCTTCTGGTCCACCTCCACCAGCCGCCGCACCGGGAACTCCGGCTCCGCCAGCCGCTCGTGGACCTCCCGCGCGAGGGCCTGGCCCACCAGCGTGGACTTCCCGGACCCCGACACCCCGGTCACCGCCGTGAACACCCCGAGCGGGAACTCCGCCGCCACGTCCCGCAAGTTGTGCCGGTCGACACCGGTGAGCCGGACGGACCCGGTCGCCTTCCGCGGGGCCGCCGAACGCCACTCGTCCGGCCGTCGGACCCCGAACAGGTACGGGGCCGTCGCCGATTCCGCCACCGCCGCCAGAGCCTCCGGGGGCCCGCTGTGCAGCACCCTCCCGCCGTGCTCCCCGGCGAGCGGTCCGACGTCCACCAGCCAGTCCGCGTGCCGCACCACGGCCAGGTCGTGCTCCACCACGAACACCGTGTTGCCGGCGCCCTTGAGTCGGTCCAGGACGCCGAGCAGTGCCTCCGTGTCGGCCGGGTGCAGCCCGGCCGACGGCTCGTCCAGTACGTACACCACCCCGAACAGCCCCGAACGCAACTGCGTCGCCAGCCGCAGCCGTTGCAGCTCTCCCGCCGACAGGGTCGGGGCGGCGCGGTCCAGGCTCAGGTAGCCCAGCCCCAGCTCGGTGACCGGGCCGATCCGGGAGCGCAGGTCCTCGGTGAGCACCCGGAACGCTTCGCCGCCGCCGTGCGCGGTGGCCAGTACGCCGTCCAGCTCCGTCAGTGCCAGGGCCGACGCCTCCGCGATGGTGTGGCCGGCGAAGGTCACGGCCAGGGCCTCCGGACGCAGCCGCCTGCCCTCGCACACCGGACACGGCGCATCGGTCAGGAACTTCTCGGCACGGGCCCGCAGGGTGAGGCTCTTGCTGTCGGAGAAGGTCCGCATCACGTACCGGTGGGCACTCATGTACGTGCCCTGGTAAGGCCGTTGGATCCGGTCGGCCTCCCGCACCGGGTGCACCGTCACCACCGGCTGCTCCTCGGTGAACAGGATCCACTCGCGGTCCGCCGCCGCAAGCTCCCGCCAGGGCGCGTCCACGTCGTGGCCGAGGGCCTCCAGGATGTCGCGCAGGTTCTTGCCCTGCCAGGCGCCGGGCCAGGCGGCGATGGCGCCCTGACGGATCGACAGGCCCGCGTCCGGCACCAGCAGTTCCTCGCTGGTGCGGTGCACGCGGCCCAGGCCGTGGCAGGAAGGGCAGGCCCCGGCCGCGGTGTTGGGGGAGAAGGAGTCGGAGTCCAGCCGCTCGGCGCCGGGCGGGTAGGAGCCCGCCCGCGAGTACAGCATCCGCAGCGAGTTGGACAGGGTGGTCACCGTCCCGACCGAGGACCGGGACCCGGGGGAGGAGCGCCGCTGCTCCAGCGAGACGGCCGGCGGGAGCCCGGTGACGGAATCGACCTTCGGCGCGCCGATCTGGTGGATCAGCCGGCGGGCGTACGGGGCCACGGACTCGAAGTACCGGCGCTGGGCCTCGGCGAAGAGCGTGCCGAACGCCAGCGAGCTCTTCCCGGAGCCGGAGACCCCGGTGAACACGGTCAGCGCGTCACGCGGAACGTCCACGTCGACCCCGCGCAGATTGTGCTCCCGGGCGCCGCGGACGCGGACGTAGGGATCGTGGGCGTGCGGGGTGACGTGCGGGGTGGCGGGCTGGTGCATTCGTCCCAGTTTAGTGTCCCGGGCCGGTGGGCTGCCCGAGGGGGTCCGCGGGCCCGGTCGCTTGCCCGTCGGAGGTCTCGGTGAGGCCGGTGAGGCGGGCGAGCCGCGCGAAGGAGTCCACCAGCGCCGTCCGGTCGTACGTGGACGTGGTGACCAGCAGTTCGTCCGCCCCGGTCAGCTCCGCGACCGCGGACAGCTCTGCCGCGACCTGCTCCTCCGTGCCGTGGACGTGCCCGGCGAGGGCGCCCTCGTACAGCTCCCGCTCCTTGGGGCTCATGGGGAGGGCCTCGATCTCCTCGGCCGGCCGCAGCGGCGGGAAGCTGCCCCGGGTCCGCGAGTACGCGACGGCCCAGGCCTCCGGCACCAGGATCCGCCGGGCGGCCTCGGCGGTGGCCGCCACCGCGACCGTCCCGGAGACCACGACGTACGGCCGCGCACCCCAGGCGGAGGGGCGGAACTCCTCGCGGTACGCCGTGATGATCTCCGCGACCCGCGCCCGGGTCCGCAGGTCCCCCACGACCAGGGGCAGCCCGGCGCGGGCCGCGATGCCGGCTCCCTCGCCGGTGGCCAGCACGTACGCCGGGATCCGCATCCCCTCCGCCGGGCGGGCGTGCACGTCGGGGTAGGCCCGCTGGGAGCCGTCGAGCCAGCCCAGCAGCTCCGCGAGCTGCTCCTCGAACCGGTCGGCGTCGGCGGTGTCCCGCCCCAGCGCGCGCCGGATCCCGCCGGTGAAACCGACCGAGCGGCCGAGGCCCATGTCGATCCGGCCGGGGAACAGCGACTCCAGGACCCCGAACTGCTCGGCGACCACCAGGGGCTGGTGGTTGGGCAGCATCACGCCGCCGGTGCCGACGCGGATCCGGGAGGTCGCCCCGGCGACGGCGGCGGCGAGCACCGTGGGCGCGGAACCGGCGACCCCGGGCACGCTGTGGTGCTCGGAGACCAGGAACCGGTGGTACCCGAGCCGCTCCGCGGTGCGCGCGAGCTCCACGGTGTCGCGCAGGGCCTGGGCGGCGGGGTGGCCCTCGCGGGTGCGGGACCGGTCGAGTATCGAGAGTGTGCGGATCACACTGGGGTCAACGCGCGCAGGGCGTCAGGATTCCCGACGGCCCGCCCTGCTTAGGCTGGCGGGGTGACCGAGACTCAGAATCGCAGGCCCCTGGCCGTCTTCGACATCGACAACACGCTGGCCGACACCGCCCACCGCCAGCACTTCCTGGAGCGCCGGCCGCGCGACTGGAACGGGTTCTTCGGCGCGGCCCCGGCCGATCCGCCCCTCGCCCGCGGGATCGCGCTCGCGGTGGAGAGCGCGGCCGACTGCGAGGTCACGTACCTCACCGGCCGCCCGGAGCGGTGCCGCGCGGACACGGAGGACTGGCTCGCGCGCAACGGACTGCCCGAGGGGCGGCTGTGGATGCGCGGGAACCAGGACCGGCGGCCCGCCCGGACGGCCAAGCTCGAAGTGCTGCGGCGGATCTCGCGGGGCCGCGAGGTGCGGATGCTCGTGGACGACGACGAGCTGGTGTGCGGGGCGGCGCGCGCGGAGGGCTTCCGCGTGGTCCTGGCGGACTGGGCGTCGGACGCGCCGGAGCTCAAGGACGCGCAGGAGGGCGAGGGCCGCACCTGAGGGCACGTCCGCACCCCGCGCCTCCGGGCCCCTCGGGCGGGCCCGAGGGGCCCGGGGAGGCCGCACCCCGGGAGCATGTGCCCCCCGGGTGTCACTTGGCGCTCGTAGAGCCCGGAGGGGCCGGAGGGGCCGTAGAGCCCGTAGAGCCCCGGGCGTGCCGGGCCTCAGGCCTCGCCGTCGAGTCGGAAGCCGACCTTGATCCCCACCTGGTAGTGCGCGACTTCGCCGTTCTCGATGTGCCCTCTGATCTGAACCACTTCGAGCCAGTCAAGGTTGTGGAGGGTTTCGCCCGCCCGCGCGATGCCGTTGCGGATGGCCTGATCGATGCCCTCGTTGGACGTGCCCACGATCTCGGTCACCCGGTACGTGTGATTGGACATGGAGCTCTCCCGACACTGGGTGGCTGTTGCCTTGTTCTACGGTGCCCCAGTAAGTCCGGGTCCGCGAACTTTGCGTGAACAATCCATAGCGATACCCCCTTGACCCACCCATTGGTCTATGCCAATTTCAAGCCATCTGCGATCCATCCCCCCAGAAGGTGACCTTTCGTGAAGATGCGCTTCCTTGCCGTGTCCACCGCTCTCGCGGCCGCGACCGCTCTCACCGGCTGCGGCCTCGCCGGGTCGGGCGGGGGTACGCAGAAGGTGACGCTGTGGCTGATGAAGGGCAGCGCCTCCGAGGAGTTCATAGGCCGGTTCACGACCAGCTTCGAGAAGGAGCACCCGGGCGTGGACCTCGAAGTGAAGATCCAGGAGTGGAAGGGCATCGGCGACAAGGTCAACGCCGTGCTGTCCGGCAAGAGTGCGGAGAGCGCCGACGTCATCGAGGTCGGCAACACCCAGGTCGCCCAGTACGTGGAGGGCGGCGGCGTCTCGGAGCTCACCCTGGAAGCCCTGCGCGAGTGGGACGGCAAGGACTGGCTGAAAGGCCTCTCCGAACCGGGAAAGGTCCGCGGAGCCCAGTTCGGCGTCCCGTGGTACGCCGCCAACCGCGTGGTGATCTACAACAAGGAGCTCTTCGCCAACGCGGGGGTCAAGACGCCGATCAAGACCCGCCAGGAGTGGATCCAGGCCACCCAGAAGCTCGACAAGGGCCCCCAGCAGGGCATCTACCTCGCCGGGCAGAACTGGTACGTCCTCGCCGGGTTCATCTGGGACGAGGGCGGCGAACTCGCCGTCGAGAGCAGCGGCCAGTGGCTCGGCACCCTCAACGAGGAGAAGGCCATGGCCGGAATGGAGTTCTACAAGCAGCTCCAGGCCCTCGGTGACGGCCCCAAGGACGCCGACGAGGAGACGCCCCCGCAGTCCGACGTCTTCGCCCGCGGCGGGATCGCCCAGATCATCGCCCCGCCCGGCCAGGCCGCCGCCATCGAGGCCGCGAACCCGGACCTCAAGGGCAAGCTCGGCTTCTTCCCGATCCCCGGCAAGACGGCCGAGAAGGTGGGCTCGGTCTTCACCGGCGGCTCGGACCTGATCATCCCCGAGAAGACGAAGCAGCGTAAGCAGGCGGTCGACGTGATCACGGCCCTGGTCAGCGAGAAGTGGCAGACCGAACTCGCCCGCACGATGAGCTACGTGCCCAACAAGACCACCCTCGCGCACGTCGTCGAGGGCAACGACGGAGCCACCGCGATGGCCCCCGGCGCGGCCCAGGGCCGCGCCACCCCGCAGTCCCCCCGCTGGGCCGAGGTGGAGGCCAAGAACCCGATCAAGCCGTTCATGACGGCCGTGCTCACCGGCCAGGACCCCGCGACGGCGGCGAAGGCGGCCTCCGACACCATCAGCAAGGTCCTCAGCTCCGACCGCTGACCCCGACCGCTGCCCCGGGGGCAGCCCCCCGGGGGCCCGCCCGCCAAGTTCAGCGTCCGCACATCCGAGGGCCGCGAAGCGGCCATGTCGAATCCAGCCGGTCACGGAAGAAGTAAAGAAGCCAGGCCACACACCCGCCGGCCTGGCTTCCCGTGCCGGACCAGGAGCCGTCATGACCATCGCCCCCCTGTCCCCGTCCGTCCTGTCCCCGTCCGCCGCGTCCCCCGCCCTCCTCCCCGCCCCGGCACCCGCCCGGCGCCCGGCGGACGCCCCCGCGGCAGCACCCGCACCCCACTACGCCGTCCGCCTCGCCCGCAACGAGGACGAGGTGCGCGCCGCACAGCGGCTGCGCCACCAGGTCTTCGCCGGCGAGCTCGGTGCCCGTCTCGACGGCCCGGAGCCGGGCCTGGACTCCGACCCCTTCGACGCCTACTGCGACCACCTCCTCGTCGTGGACGAAGAGGCCGAGCAGGTCGTCGGCACCTACCGGCTGCTGCCCCCCGAACGCGCCGCCGTGGCCGGACGCCTCTACTCGGAGGGCGAGTTCGACCTCTCCGCCCTCGCCCCCATCCGCCCCGACCTGGTCGAGGTGGGCCGCTCCTGCGTCCACCCCGACCACCGCAACGGCGCCGTCATCGCCCTCATCTGGGCCGGCCTCGCCCGCTACATGGACACCTCCGGGCACAACTGGCTCGCCGGCTGCTGCTCCATACCGCTCTCCGACGGCGGGGTGCTGGCCGCCGCCACCCGGGAGAACGTCCTCGCCCGCAGCCTCGCACCCGTCGAGTACCGGGTCACCCCGCACCTGCCCTGGAGCCCCGAAGGCATCGACGTCCCCGGCCGGATGGAGCTGCCCCCGCTGCTGCGCGGCTACCTGCGCCTGGGCGCCTGGGTCTGCGGCGAGCCCGCCCTGGACGCCGAGTTCGGCTGCGCCGACCTGTACGTCCTGCTCTCCCTGCGGCGCACCAACCCCCGCTACCTCAAGCACTTCCTGTCGCTCGCCCCGTCCGCATGAGCGCCTGGCTCCCGACCTCGCCCTGCACCCCCGAGGACTGCGCCGGCCACGAGGGGCGCACCGCGAGCGTGCCGCGCGCGGTCCTGCGGCTCGCCGCCGCCATCGCCCTGGTCCTGCTCGGGATCCTGGGAGCCCCGCCGCTGCGGCTGCTGCCGGAGCGGACCCGGCACGTGCTGGTACGGGCCTGGGCGACCGCCCTGCTGGGCGCCTTCGGCCTGCGGATCACCGTGCACGGGACACCCGGCCCCGGCCGCGGCCGGCTGATCGTCGCCAACCACATCTCCTGGCTGGACATCCCGCTCGTCGCCGCCGTCATGCCCTCCCGGATGCTGGCCAAGAGCGACATCCGCAGCTGGCCGGTCCTCGGACCGCTCTCCCGGCAGGCCGGCACCCTCTACATCGAACGCGACCGGCTCCGCACCCTCCCCGCCACCGTGGGCCTCCTCACCCGGGCCCTGCTCGACGGTGACCGCGTGACCGTCTACCCCGAGGGCTCCACCTGGTGCGGGCGGGCCCAAGGCCCCTTCCGCCGGGCCGCGTTCCAGGCCGCGCTGGATGCGCGGGTGCCCGTACAGCCCGTACGGATCACCTACCTGCTCGACGACGGGGGGCCGGCCGGGGCGCCCGCCTTCGTCGGGGACGATCCGCTGACCGCCTCGCTGTGGCGGATCGCGCGGGCCCGCGGGGTGCGCGCCGAGGTCCGGCTGCTGCCGCGGATCCCGCCGGGCCGGTACGCACACCGGCGGGACCTCGCGGCCGCGGCTCAGGCCGCCGTGCTCGCCGAACCGGTACCCGTGTCGCGACCGGCGCCGCTGCTGCTGCCCGCAGTGCCCTCCCAGCCGTCGGTGCCGATGCCGTCCGCCACCGACAGCGACAGGGCGAAGCGGCCCGCGGCGTCCGTCCACCAATGGGTCAACTCAAGCCCTGCGGAAGCGAGTTCCTTACGGACCCCGTCCTGACGGAACTTCGCAGAGATCTCCGTCAGGATCTCCTCACCCGCCTCGAAGGGCACTTCCAGATCCAGCGCCCGGACCTTCACCACCAGCTGCCTGCGGGCCCGCAGCCGCATCTCGATCCACTCGTGCTCCCGGTTCCACACCGCCACGTGCGCGAAGTCGGCGGTGTGGAAGTCCGCGCCCAGCTCCCGGTTCACCACGGACAGCACGTTCCCGTTGAACTCGGCCGTCACCCCCTGCGCGTCGTCGTACGCCGACACCAGGACGGCCGGGTCCTTCACCAGGTCCGTCCCCATCAGCAGTGCGTCCCCGGGCGACAGCATCGCCCGTACGTCCGCCAGGAACACCGCCCGCTCCGCCGGCAACAGGTTCCCGATCGTGCCGCCCAGGAACACCACCAGCCGGGGTCCGGGGGAGTCCGGCAACTGCAGCGCGCGCGTGAAGTCGGCGAGCAACGCGTGGACGCGCAGCCCCGGATGCTCGTCCAACAGGACCTTCGCCGCCCCGGTCAGCGCGCTCTCGCTCACGTCCACCGGGATGTACGTGTCCAGCGCGGGCAGCGCCTCGATCAGGTGCCGGGTCTTCTCCGAGGAGCCGGACCCGAGCTCCACCAAGGTGCGGGCCCCGCTCACCGAGGCGATCTCCCGGGCCCGTTCGAGCAGGATCTCCCGCTCGGCGCGCGTCGGGTAGTACTCGGGCAACCGGGTGATCTCCTCGAAGAGTTCACTGCCGCGGGCATCGTAGAACCACTTGGGCGGCAGGGACTTGGGGGACCGGGTCAGCCCGTCGTGCACATCCGTACGCAGCGCCGTGTCGGCGGCGTGCTCGTCGAGGGTGCGGGTCAGCTGGAAGTCGTTCACTTGCCTTCGTCTCCTTGCTGCTGCTGCTGCGGTGCGTGCGGCTCGTGCGGTGCCTGGAGTGAGTGCAGTGCCTGGAGTGCGTGGGGTGAGTCGAGTGCGTGGGGTGAGTCGAGTGAGTGGTGCGTCTGCTCTGCGTGGCGTGCGCGTGACGGGCCGGCGGGGGGCTCCTTCAGGGAGACGAGGTCGATCCGGCTGCGGGTCGCGGTCAGCAGGGTCCCGTCGGGGACCTCGCACCAGCGCGCGTCGTCGTCGTAGGGCTCCGAGGCCACCACCGTGCGCTGCGCCGCCGTGTCGGCCAGGTACCACAGGGAATCCCCCCAGGCCGTCGCCGCGATGGCCTGGCCGTCGGTCAGCAGCAGGTTCAGCCGGGACCCGGGCGCGGCCTCGGCCAGCTCCCGCACCGTCCCGGCCAGCGCCGCACCGAGGTCCGGGTCCGCCCGCAGCCGGTGCAGGACCAGCGCCCAGATCAGGGCCGAATCCGTCCGGGCGGCCAGCGACAGCAGCTCCTGGGGCGGCAGACACGCCGCGACGGGGGCCGCGGCGTCCGGCCAGTCCCGCAGCGAGCCGTTGTGGCTGAACAGCCAGTGCCCCTCCGCGAACGGAGCGGCCGCCGCCTCCCCGTCCGCCCCCGGACGCGTGGCGTCCCGTACGGCGGCCAGCACGGCCCCGCTGCGGACCACCCGGGCGAGGTCGCCGAAGGTCAGGTCGCCCCAGATCGGCCCGGCCCGGCGGTAGCGGGCGGGCACCGGGTCCCCCTCCGCGTACCAGCCGACACCGAAGCCGTCCGCGTTGACCGTGCCGGAACGCTGACGGCGCGGCTCCCACGACTGCCGGACCAGCGAGTGCTCGGGATCGCTCAGCACCCGGCCGAGGCTCACGGGCGTCCCGAGATAGGCGAGGTGACGGCACATCAGGCCGACCCGGCGGCGGAGTTCGCGGGCGCGGCGTCGCGCGCGGTCCGGAACCCCGAGAAGATCTGCCGGCGCACCGGGAGGTCCCAGTTGCGGAAGGTGCCCCGGCATGCCACGGCGTCCACGGCGAAGGAACCGCCGCGCAGCACCTTGTGCTCGGGGCCGAAGAACACCTCCGAGTACTCGCGGTAGGGGAACGCCCGGAAGCCGGGATAGGGCAGGAAGTCCGAAGCCGTCCACTCCCACACGTCGCCGATGAGCTGGCGCACCCCGAGCGGGGAGGACCCGGCCGGATAGGCGCCCGCCCGGGCCGGGCGCAGGTGGCGCTGGCCGAGATTGGCATGCGCGGGGGTGGGGTCCGCGTCCCCCCACGGATAGCGGGTGGAGCGGTCGGCCGCCGGATCGTGGCGGGCTGCCTTTTCCCACTCCGCCTCGGTGGGCAGCCGCCGCCCCGCCCAGCGGGCGTACGCGTCGGCCTCGTACCAGCTCACGTGCAGCACCGGCTCGTCCCCGGGCACCGGCTCGGTGACCCCGAAGCGGCGGCGCAGCCAGGTGCCGCCCTCGCGGTGCCAGAACAGCGGGGCCTCGATCCCGTGCCGCCGGATCTCCGACCAGCCGGGCGCCTCCCACCACCGCTCCTCGTGGTACCCGCCGTCCGCCATGAACTCCTGGTAGGCGGCATTGGTCACCGGAACGGTGTCGATCCAGAACGCCTCGACCTCGCGCCGGTGCGCGGGCCGCTCGTTGTCCAGCGACCAGGGCTCCGCGGAGGTGCCCATCGTGAACGGGCCGCCGGGTATGAGCACTTCGGTCGCCGTCGGCAGCGGTGCTCGTGGTGGATCCGGGTCGGGCGCCGCCAGTACCGGCGCGCCTTGGCGAAGCTGATGGGTGATCAGCATCGTCTCGTCGTGCTGCTGTTCGTGCTGGGCGATCATCCCGAAGACGTAACCGCCGTCCAGCAGGGCCGTGCCCTCCAGGGGGGTGCGGTCGAGCAGGTCGAAGACCCGGCCGCGCACCTCGGCGGCGTACCGGCGGGCCTCGTCCGGGCTCAGCAGCGGCAACTTCGGGCGCTCGGCGCGGGGATGCTCGAACGCGTCGTAGAGCGGGTCTATCTCGGGGTGCATGGACTCGCGGCCCGCCACGTTGCGCAGCAGCCAGAGCTCCTCCATGTTCCCGATGTGCGCGAGGTCCCAGACCAGCGGGGACATCAAGGGGGAGTGCTGGGCGGTCAGTTCCGCCTCGCTGACGGCATCGGTGAGCCCGGCCGTGCGGACACGCGCCGCGGTCAGGGCGGCGGCGGCCCGCTCGCGCAGGAGCTCCGGTTCGGTGGTCATGAGCGTGCCTCCTCGCCGGCCGGCTGCGGTCGGGGTCGCGGGTGCGGGCGGGTCGGTGCCTGCGGGTGCGTGTGCGGGTGCGGGTGCGGGTGCGTTTGCGTCTCGCTTGGCGTTTGTGTCTGTGTCTGCGTCTGCGTCTGCGTCTGCGTCCGCGTCCGCGTCTGCTCCGGTTCGGTTCGGTCGTCGGCCGGGCATCGGCCGCGGGACACGTAGCGATCGGTGAACTCGCCTACCGTGTCGATGACATGGCCCCCGGCTCCCAGCCTGGGCAGCGCCGCGGCCGCGGCGCGGAAGCAGGCGCGGGCCGCGGACCGCAGTTCCGGATCGGACAGCGCGTCACGGGCGGCGGACCGCCACAGCGGATTGCGCGGCGCGGGCTGGGCGCCGTAGGAGTCGGCCAGCCCCTTCGCCACCCGGTACGCGGTCTCCGCGGCCTCCGGGTCGTCGAACAGCGCGTGCACGACGGCCACCGGGACCAGCCAGCCGTCCTCGCCGGGCTGGGCGTCGATCATCCGCATCTCCAGATGGCCCCGGGGCCGCACCGGGGGGAAGAGGGTGGTCAGGTGGTAGTCCAGATCGGCGGCGGTCGGCGGGCGGTGAGCGCCGTGGGCGCGGGGACTTTCGTCGGAGCGCAGCCAGTCGCGGAAGGTCAGCCCGCGCGGTACCTCCCAGGGGGCGTCCTCCTCGTCCGTCCGTACGCACATCACCTCGGTGTCCAGCGCCTGCCGGGCCCACGCATCGCGCGGCTCCGTCTCCAGCGGCGGGGCGAGCGAGCGCCGGGTGTCGAGGTCGCTCCAGACCCCCTGGCGCGCACACCGCCAGCCGGCGTACGGGCCTTCGTGCGCAGGGGAGTTGGCGAAGGCGGCGACCAGTACCGCACCGAGGAGGTGGGCGAGGCGCCAGCGCCTGCCGTGACCCAGCGGTCCGGGCTCCTCGTAACCGGCGTCCACGCAGACCTGCACGGAGGCCGAGGCGCGCATCATGGCGCGCCCGGCCGGGCCGGTGCGGTCGAAGTAGGTCTCCATGGCGTCGTACCGCGGGCTGGTCAGCATCCGCGTCAGGGGCCGGCGGGGGTCCTGGCCGAGTCCGCGCAGCGCCAGCCCCTGGGTGCGCAGGGCGCCCCGGACGGCGGTCAGATCGGCTTGGAGGCCGTCGATGCAGCCGGTCAGGGAGGTGGCGGGGGCGGAGCTGAGCTCCAGCTGGCCGCCGGGCTCGACGGTGACGGCGGAACCGAGGGGGAGGGCGTGGGCAGCGGCGTGCGCGGCGGCAAGCCGGTCGGGGGATACGGGCAGGCCCGGCTGTTCGAGGTCGAACACCAGCCATTCGAGCTCCGCGCCCAGCAGGCGGGGCGGGCCCGTCTTGAAACAGATGCCGTGGAGCAGCTCCTCGGCGGTTGCTTCGGTCAGTCGGGTGAGCGAGTCCTGGGGCATGACGGGGCCCTCGTCTCCTGTCGTCGACTGTGACATCACCCGTGCCTACCCGTCCCTTGCGGCACAAATCCATTGCGGGCGCCGTGCCGGAGTGCGGAAGATCACTGCATGAGCGGCAGATTGCGCGAGATCGCGCGGGAGAACGCGGAGATCGTGGCGTCCGGTACGTACCGGACGCGGTCGGGGCGGCAGGTCTCTCTTGCCGCCGCCGTGGCGGAGGCCAAGGCAGGAACCAGACTATATGGCCCAAACCTGCTCATTCCAGGCGAGCCGGACGGGTGGGGCGCCCACCGGACCGCCGTCGAGGTCACCGGCGAGAGCAGCACGGTCGCCGCCCGCAGGCTCACCGGAGAGCACGGGGAACGCCCCGGGACCGTTTCCGTCGCCGTCCTGAACTTCGCTTCGGCCCGGAATCCCGGGGGCGGCTACGTCCGCGGCGCCAAGGCGCAGGAGGAGGCCCTCTGCCGCGCCTCGGCGTTGTACGAGACCCTCCTGGAGGCCCCGGAGTACTACGAGATCCACCGTGCCGAGGTCAGCACCTTCTACACCGACCGGGTGATTCACTCGCCCGGGGTGCCCGTCTTCCGCGACGACCGGGGCGACCTGCTGGACACCCCCTTCCGGGCCGGATTCCTCACCTCGCCGGCCCCGAACGCGGGCACCATCCGCCGCCAGGAGCCGGACCGCGTGCCGGAGATCCCGGCAGCCCTCGCGCGCCGGGCGGAGCTGGTTCTGGAGGTGGCGGCGCTGCACGGGTACCGGGGGCTGGTGCTGGGGGCCTGGGGGTGCGGGGTCTTCCAGAACGACCCGGCCCAGGTGGCGGAGGCCTTCCGCGCGCTGCTGGCGGGCGGGGGCCGGTTCGCCGGCGTGTTCGAACGGGTGGTGTTCGGCGTGCTCGACCGGAAGCCCGAGACGCGGGAGACGTTCGAGCGGGTGCTGGCGGGGGTGGGGGAGGGGGCTGCGTAGGGGCTGGCCCCTTCTGTGTCTGCGCCCCCGCCCCCGCCCCCGTTAGGACGCGTCCGGGAGGAGGCGGGTTCGGAAGAGGTCGAGCACCTGGTCCAGCGCCGCGCGGGTGGGTTGTCCGGGCTGGTCGACGAGGTGCTCGGTGAGCACGGAGTGCGGCGGCAACACGGCGTCGGGGTTGGCGGCCTCGTCCTCCAGCTCGACGGCGACGAAGGCGTCACCGAGCTCGCGGCGCAGGAAGGCGAAGCGGCCGCCGGGTGTGAGCCGGTCGCTCCTGAAGCGCAGCCCCAGCACCTGCAGGCCCTCGCGCTCGCAGCGTCCCCGGACGGCGGCGAGGTCCTCGGGCGAGATGTCGATGCCGTTCCGTTGCCGGGCGGTGAGGCCCAGGGGAAGGGACGGCTGCGACAGGACGGGCACGAGGAGGTGCTCGTCGACGGCCATGGCCAGGGCGAAGCCGCCGGTCAGGCACATGCCGACGGCGCCCACGCCCGGGCCGCCGCAGCGCTTGTGCTCGTCCGCGGACAGTGCGCGCAGCCAGTCCACGACGGGCGAACTCCGGCCGGTGGCCAGGACGGTGAACTCCCGGCTCACGCACACGTTCCACAGGCTGGACGCGGTGTACAGCGCGCCCCGCAGCAGGCCGTGGGCCTTGGGGTGGGGGTCGTGGCCGGGGGTGCCGAACAGCACCGGGAGGACGGCGGTGCAGCCCAGTGCGGCCACCCGCTCGGCGAACTCCAGCACCTTCGGGGTGATCCCGGGAATCTCCGCGATCACGATCACCGCGGGCCCACTGCCGCGGCGCAGGACGGGACGCGTGCTGCCCCCGTGGGTGAACGCCCCGCGTTCGAAACCCGACAGGTCGTGGTCCGCCATGGACGACCGCCTCGCTGCTCATCGACCCGCTCATCGACTGTGACGGGAGGGAACGTACAGGACGGGGGGAGGGAGAGGGAGGAAGGAGAGGGAGGTGGTGCGGCTACGGGGCTTTGGGGGCTCCCGGTTTCCAGCCCCAGGTCGTGAGCATGCCGGGCGACAGCCCGGCGTACCCCGGGGAGTCCAGCAGGCGTAGGGCCTCGTCGAGCCCTTCCTCGTCCAGCAGTCCCGTCGCCAGCATGTCCGCCCGGGCCCGGTCCCAGGTGTCCGCCCAGAACCGGCTGATCGCGCTGCCCGGCAGCAGCGGCGGCACGTGGATCTCGGCCGCCACCGATTCCAGCCCCGCCGCCTCCAGCAGCTCGGGGTGGTGGACCACCTGCGACACGTCCGTGCCGATGCTGTCGCGCAGCCCGCGCCACATGGCCCGCATCGCGGCGGTGTACGGGGTCAGGGGTGCGGACTCCGTCGTCAGGTCCACGGCGTCGCTGATCACCAGGACCCCGCCGGGGGCGAGCAGCTCGACGCAGTGGGCCACCAGCCGCGGCCGGTCCGGCAGGTGCATGAGGAGGAAGCGGGCGTGGACCAGGTGGAAGCTGCCTGGGGAGGGAGATGGGGAGGGGGCTGGGGCGAGGTTCGGGGAGATTCCGTCCGCGGTGATGTCCGCCTGGAGGGGGGTCAGGCCCGGTACGGGGTGCGCGGTGAGGAAACGTATGTCCCGGTCCACCGCGAGGACCTCCGCGACCCCCGCCTCCTCCAGCAGCCGACGCGCCACCGTCCCGGTGCCCGCTCCGAGGTCCAGGCAGCGCCAGCCCGGACCCACGCCCAGCCTGCGCAGCCGGGACATGGTCGTCGCGTCGTAGGTGAGGGAGCCGAGGTCGATCCGGTCCCCCTCGCCGCCGGCCTCGGGGCGGAAGACCCGCTCGCCGTAGCGCCCCGGGCCCTGGGGCCCTGTGCCGGTCATGGACCCATTGTCGCAAGGGGGAGGGGAGGTCACATGTCGGGGAGGGGAGGGGAGGGGAGGGGAGGGGAGGGGAGGGGAGGGGAGGGGAGGGGAGGGGCGACAAACCGGCTCCCGGGCCGTCGCCACCCGACAAGAGGGCCTGCGTCTTCCACGGCACCGGCACCGTCGCCGCAATCCGGCTCCGACTCCGCCCGTGAGATGCGCCCTGTATCTGGTTGCACCCAGAGCCTCCAGCAGCGTCGTCCCATACAGTGCCGAAGATATGACGGCACTCGCATCCTTCACCTTCGTGCGCCACACGGACGGGCTCAGTTACCGCTTTGAACGGGACGGCGAGCACAACGGCCGCCCTGCCTATCGCCGAACAGACGGGAACGTGCGGTGTGTCTGGTCGTCGACCGACGGCTGGCACTGCGAGATCGCTGACGGTCTCGTCACCGCCCATCCCCTCAACAGCAACGGCGACGAACCCGAACCCCCGGCCACCGTCTGGCGCAGCTTCAAGGACGACCGCTCCTACCTCTACGACCTCCGGGCCCTCGACCCCGAAGCATGATCCGCCGGACAGTGCCTAGACGGCCTAGCGCCAGCCGTACCGCTCGCGGAGTCGGTCCACTACGAGTTGGAACCGGCCCAGGTCCAGCGCGCACGCCTCGCGCCGCATGCCGTCCTCGTGTACGCGCAGCACCCGGTCCACGTCCACCCAGGACTCGCGTCCCGCGTTGTCCCAGGGGCCGGTACCGATGGGGACCCACTCCCGGTCGTGGTCGTGCCGCTTGCTGGACAGCTGCACGGCCAGGAGCGTGCCGCGCTCTTCCCGGGCCACGACCAGGACCGGCCGGTCCTTGCCGCGTCCGTCGTTCTCCTCGAACGGGACCCAGGTCCACACGATTTCGCCGGGATCGGGGTCCCCGTCGCGATCGGGGGCGTAAGAGGTTTGCACCGGCCCGATGGCATGCGGATCGGCCTCGGTTGTCGCTGTGACCCCGTCGCGACCCGGTTGCTCGACGTGACCATTGCTGTGGTGGGAAAGTGCCGTCATTCGGGCGAGGTTACCGGGTGAGGGGGTGCTTCGGGGGTGCGTGCGCCGGTGGGTCGGCGGCTGCGTGGGGTGCCGGGCGGCGTCCCGGCAGTCGAGCGTCCTTCCGTGGTGGGACGGTCCGTCAAGGGCGCTCCTGCGTCGCGTCGCTACGCGATGGCCTTCGGCCACCCTTGACGGACCGTCCCACCACGGAACAACACAAGACTCCCGGGATCCCCCCGGGGAAGGGCCGGGGGGAAGGGTGGGGCGGGGCGGGGGAGGAGAGCGACGTCGGGGGTGTGCGGCGCGGTCGATCGCTATGTGGTTGCGGTTGGGTTGGCGACTGCCGGCCGTGTGGTCACGCAGACCGCCCCTCGGTCGGAGATGGAGTTCGGTCGAGGGGCGGGTGGGTGGGTGGGTGGGTGGGTGGGTGGGTGGGTGGGTGGGTGGTGCGGGTTAGATCCAGCCTTCCAGTGATGCCATGAAGCCGTCGAAGTCGTCGCGGTGGATGGTGTGGCCGGCGCCGGTGACCGAGCGGACCTCGAAGCCGCGTTCCTTGAGGAGCGTCGCGCGCTCCGGTGTGATCAGGAAGCTCGGGTCCGCCAGTTGGACGAGGGACGGGACCACCGGTGCGGCCGGGAGGAGGTCCGTGCCCGTCAGCGAGGCCAGGCTCAGGGCGGTCGCCTCGTCCCAGAGGGCCAGGGTGGCCAGTTCGATGTCCACGTCGGCCTCCTCCCAGCGCGGGTTCATGGCCTGGATCTGTTCCTTGGGGGCCGACTTGAACTGGGCGAACATCTCGGGGCCGAAGCCTTCGCCGAGTTCCGCCAGGTGCCAGGCCGGGTCGGAGAACACGGCGCGCTGCGGCTTGAGGCGGTTGACGGCCTTCGCGAGGGTCAGGCCGCCCAGGGAGTGGCCGATGGCGAGCTCGGCGCCGGCCGGGAGGGTTTCGACCACGTCGTCGGCGAAGGCCTCCAGGTTGTACTCGCCCCGGCCGCTGGCGCCGTGGCCGCGGAGGTCCACGGCGATGGCGCGGTAGCCGCGCTCGGCGAGGGCGGGGCCGACCCGGCGCCAGGTCCGGTGGTCGGCCATGATCCCGTGGATCAGGAGGGCGATGCGGTCGCCTTCGCCCCAGGTGTGGGTGTGGAGGTGCACTGTGGTGCCTTTCGGAGTGAGGGGGAGGCGTTCTTAGCGGACGCTGCGGATCGGCTTGACGGCCAGGGCGCCGGCTACGGCCAGGGCGGCGGCCGCGATGAACAGGGCCGTGTAGCCGCCGCTGACGGAGACGATCACGGAGGCGACGAAGGGGGCGATGATCTGCGGGCCGGCGTTGGCGATGTTGAGGACGCCCATGTCGCGGGCGGCGTCCTCGGCCTTGGGGAGCACCATCGTCACGAGGGCGGTGTCCACGGCCATGTAGCAGCCGAACGCGAGGCCGTTGATCACGGCGAAGGCCAGCATGGCCGTCCAGCTGGTCGACAGGGCCGGGATCACCAGCGCGACGGCGGACAGCAGGGCGGAGGCGCCGACGAAGAGCTTGCGGCGGTCGTACTTGTCCGAGAGCCAGCCGCCGAGGACGGTGGAGACGACCATGGCCACGCTGCTCAGCGGCATCAAGATGGCCACTGCCGCCTCGGGCTCCAGGTCGGCGGGCAGCACCGTGTGGTCCTGGATGATGTACAGCTGGTAGCCGTTCACCGCGAAGTAGCCGAGGACCAGCAGGGCCCGCCCGATGAACGCCCAGCGGAAGTCGTGGTCCTTGAGGGCGCTCGCGAAGGCGGCGAGCTGCTCCTTGACCGGCATGGCGGGCTTGGCCGGGCGCCGTTCCTCGCGGGTGCAGGTGGTGAACAGGACGGCGGCACCGGCGACGATCGCGCCGAAGACCAGGTATCCGGTGCGGTAGTCGTCCGAGAAGGCCGCGCCGATCAGGGCGCCGATGGTCGAGCCGAGCGGCAGGCCGAGGCCGACGGCGGCGGACGCCTTGCCGCGGGCGCTCATGGGCACGCGGTCGGGGACCACGGAGGTGATGGCGGCCTGGTAGATGTTCATCACGGCCTGGCCGAGGCACCAGGCGATGGTGATGAGGAGGATCGTGTTCGCGGCGCCGAGCAGGAACATCGCCGGTATCGCGGCGAGTCCACCGCCCAGGATCCAGGGGTTGCGCCGTCCGCTGCGGTCGGACAGGGCGCCCGCGACCGGGTTGAAGACCGTCGCGAAGATCGCGGAGACCCCTGCGATCAGGCCGAAGTTGGCGACCTTGTTCGCGGCGTCGATGTCTTCGACCTGGAGGGCGAGGAGTACGCCGGCGACGCCGATGTAGAGGGCGTACATGGCCCCGTTGCCGACGAGCAGCAAGGGGAGCAGGCCGCGCCGGTTGGCGGGGGCCTCGGTGGTGGCGGCGGCGGTGCCGGTGCCGGGGGAGGAAAGGGCCACGGTGCCCTCCTGGGCAATTGGGAAGGGGCGAGGGGGTGGGGAGGGGTGCACTGAGGGGTGTGGGGAGGAGTGCGCGCCGCCCTGTCGCGACGGCGGGGGTGCGACGGAACACGGCAGGGCGGCGGCACGATCGGGCACGGCACAGGCACGTGTGGAGACACCCTTGGTGAAGCTGGGGTGACGCCATGGTTACACGTGTCACTGAATCGTGTAACCACTGTGTAGCATTGGTTTCCGGCCATCCGCTAGCCCCTGGGCCCAAACGGTCTGGAAAGATGCCACGGCAATGTCTCAGTCATCGAAGCCCCCCACGCCGCAGTCCCCGTCGCCCGTTCCGACCAGCGCGGACGTCGCCCGTCTTGCCGGCGTGTCGCGCGCGACGGTCTCGTACGTCCTGAACAACGCGGAGGCCGTACGCATCAGCGAGCCGACCCGCCGCAAGGTGCGCGAGGCCGCCGAGGAGCTCGGCTACGTCCCCCACGCGGCCGCCCGCAGTCTGCGCGCCGGGCACACGCGCATCGTGCTGCTGCCCACCTCGCACGTGCCGGTCGGCCCGCTCTACAGCACCTTCCTCAACGAACTGCAGTGGGCGCTGCGCAGCCTGGACTACACGGTGGTCCAGTACGGCAGCCTCGGCCTCACCGGTGACGAGGCCGCGCGGGCCTGGGCCGAACTACGGCCGGTCGCGGTGCTCTCCCTCGGGGAGATCACCCTGTCCGCGCGCAACGTGGCCACGCTCAAGCGGGCCGGGGCGCGCGCGGTGCTGACGATGGGCCCGGACGCCGTTCCCGGGGCGCACGCGCTGCTCATGGACCAGGCGGAGGTCGGCGCGCGGGCGGCCGAGCACCTGGTGGAGCGGGGCCGGCGGCGGATCGGCGTGGTGGTTCCGGAGGAGGAGGGGCTGGGACTCTTCTCCGCGCCCCGGCTGGAGGGCGCGCGGTCCGTCCCGGGGGCGGAGATCGTGGCCCTGCGGATGGCCTACTCGGAGGAGTCGGCGGCGGAGCTGGCGCGGCGGTGGGCGGAGCTGGGGCTGGAGGCGGCGTTCGCGTACAACGACGAGTACGCGATGCTGCTGATGCGGGCCTTCCAGGACGTCGGGCTGCGGGTGCCGGAGGACGTGGCCGTCATGGGCGCGGACGACCTGCTGATCGGGCGGCTGCTGCGGCCGAGGCTCAGCACGGTGCAGATCGAGATGCCGACGGGCGAGCGGCTGGCGGCCCTGCTGGACGAGGCGGTACGGGAGCCCGCGGCGGCGGTGCGCAGGCACGACCTGATGGCGGCGGTGGCGGTGCCGCGGGACTCGACGTGAGCCGGTGGCTCCCGAGGCGCGGGGTCCGCGCGCAGGTCGGGGCCCCGTGGGGAGCCGGGGGGCGTTGACAGGGGGGTCGGGGCGACGGAGACTTCGGGCGCGCCCCACCGGGCGCGGGCGGAGCGTACGCCGGGCCGGACAGCGGTGTCGGTGTGCCGCGCCGCCTCCCGTTCGCTCCGGAGGGACTCCATGAGCATCCGTACCGTCCGCGACGTCTATGTCGTCGACGCCGTCCGCACGCCGATCGGGAAGTTCGGCGGCGCACTCGCCGGGGTCCGCCCCGACGACCTGGCCGCTCACGTGGTGCGCGCGCTCGTGGACCGTACGCCCGCACTGGACCCGGCCCGCATCGACGACGTCGTCTTCGGGGACGCCAACGGCGCGGGCGAGGACAACCGGGACGTGGCCCGCATGGCGGTGCTGCTCGCCGGGCTCCCCGTGACCGTGCCCGGGGTCACCGTCAACCGCCTCTGCGGCTCCGGGCTCGAAGCCGTCGTCCAGGCGGCCCGCGCCATCGCGCTCGGCGACGCCTCCGTCGCCATCGCCGGCGGTGTCGAGTCCATGAGCCGTGCCCCCTGGGTGGTGCAGAAGCCGGAGCGCGCCTTCCCGGCCGGGCACCAGCAGATGTGGTCCACCACGCTCGGCTGGCGGATGACCAACCCCCGGATGCCCGCTGAGTGGACCGGTTCCCTCGGCGAGGGCGCCGAGCTCGTGGCCGACAAGCACGGCATCACCCGCGAGGCGCAGGACGCCTTCGCGCTGGAGAGCCACCGCAAGGCGGCCGCCGCCTGGGCCGCAGGGCAGTACGACGCCGAGGTGGTCCCGTACGCGGGTGTGGACCTGTTGCGCGACGAGTGCATCCGCGAGGGCTCCACCCCGGAGGCGCTCGCCCGGCTGAAGCCCGCGTTCCGGACGGACGGAACCGGCACGGTCACGGCGGGCAACGCCTCGCCGCTCAACGACGGCGCCGCCGCACTGCTGTTGACGGACGAGGAGGGGCTGGCCGCCACCGGGCGGGAGCCGTTGGCCCGGATCAGCGCGTCGGCCGTCACCGGGATCGAGCCCCAGCTCTTCGGTCTGGGGCCGGTGGAAGCCGTCGAGCGCGCGCTCGCCAAGGCGGGCCGCGGTTTCGCCGATCTCACCTCCTTCGAACTCAACGAGGCTTTCGCGGCGCAGGCGTTGGGCTGCCTGGCTTCCTGGCCCGAGCTGGATCCGGCCGTGGTCAACCCGCGCGGCGGGGCCATCGCGATCGGGCACCCGCTCGGCGCCTCGGGCGCCCGGCTGGCCGGTTCGGTGGCGCACCAGCTCGCCGCGGCCGGACGCGGTACCGGGATCGCGGCCCTCTGCATCGGTGTGGGGCAGGGAATCGCCCTCGTGCTGGAGCGCTGACCGGACTCCGGGGCGTCGATCGTTTCCGGACATAGTCGGGTGGCAACTGATCGGTAAGTAAAAAGAATTGATGCCTCCGGTGCGGTGGGGTGGCACGATGGCGCGTGCTGCCGCCCCCCCCGCCACGCACACCGCATCCGGAGGCCTCGCGCCATGCCGCTCCTCGATCCGACGCTCTGGCAGGACGGACCCACCCTCACCGGCGGTACCGCCCCGGTCCTCGAACCCGCCACCGGCCAGACCCTCGCGACCATCGACCTGGCCGCACCGGCCGATGTGGCGGAGGTCGCCGTACGGGCCCACGCGGCCCAGCGGGACTGGGCGCGGGCCACCCACCTCGAGCGGGCGGCCGTGCTGCGCCGGGCCGGGGACCTGTTCACCGCCCACGCCGACGAGCTGCGGGACTGGCTGGTCCGCGAGTCCGGATCCATCCCCGGCAAGGCCGACTTCGAGCTGCACGTCGCCGCGCAGGAGTGCTACGAGGCCGCGGCCCTCGCCTCGCGTCCGGCCGGGCAGGTGCTGCCGAGCGAGGCGCCGCGCCTGTCCTTCACCCGCCGCGAACCCGTCGGTGTGGTGGGGGTGGTGGCGCCCTTCAACGCGCCGCTGATCCTCTCGATCCGCTCGGTCGCACCCGCGCTCGCCCTCGGCAACGCGGTGCTCCTCAAGCCGGACCGCCGTACCGCCGTCTGCGGCGGGCTCGCACTCGCCGCCGTCTTCGCGGCGGCCGGCCTGCCCGGCGGACTGCTGCACGTCCTGCCCGGCGGTGCGCAGACGGGCGCGGCGGTGGTCGCCGATCCGCTGGTCAGGGTCGTGTCGTTCACCGGGTCCACGGCGAGCGGCCGGGCCGTCGGGGAACTGGCGGGCCGTCACCTCAAGCGCGTCCACCTGGAGTTGGGCGGCAACTCGGCCCTCGTCGTGCTGCGCGACGCCGATGTGGCGGCGGCCGTCGCGCAGGCCTCCTGGGGCTCCTTCTTCCACCAGGGCCAGATCTGCATGACGGCCGGCCGGCACCTCGTGCACGCCTCGCTCTACGACGAGTACGTGGAGCGGCTCGCCGTGCGCGCGGAGGAGCTCGCGGTCGGGGACCCGTACCGCGAGCGGGTGCACCTGGGGCCGCTCATCGACCGGTCCCAGCTCGACCGGGTCCACGGCCTGGTGGAAGCCAGCACCGCGCAGGGCGCCAAACTCGTCACGGGCGGCTCCCACCAGGACCTCTTCTACCGGCCGACGGTGCTGGCGGGCGCCGGCGAGGACTGCCCCGCCTACACGGAGGAGGTCTTCGGTCCGGTGGCGCCCGTACGGTCCTTCGCGACGGAGGACGAGGCCGTGGAGCTGGCCTCGGCCGGCCCCTACGGGCTCTCCCTCGGGATCGTCACCGGTGACGCGGCGCGCGGACTGGACCTGGCGGGGCGGATCCCGGTCGGGATCGCGCACGTCAACGACCAGACGGTGAACGACGAGGCGGTGGCCCCCTTCGGCGGTGTCGGCGCGTCCGGCACCGGCGCCCGCTTCGGCGGGGAGGCGAACCTCGACGCCTTCACCGAGCTGCGCTGGACCACGCTCCGGGCCACCCCGGGCGGGCATCCCTTCTAGGGCACGGCTCCAGTGTGGGCATTGCGGGCACCGTTCGCGGTCAGGAATGCTTCGGGCCGGTCGTTCGTTCAGGGAAAAGAAGCAGCACAGCACTCTGGAGGTCTGGAAAACCGTGGCTACTGTCGAACTCACCAAGGAGAACTTCGACCGGACGGTGAGCGAGAACTCGTTCGTCCTGATCGACTTCTGGGCGGGCTGGTGCCGCCCCTGCCTGCAGTTCGCCCCGGTCTACGAGAAGGCGGCCGAGGCCAATCCCGACCTGCTCTTCGCCAAGGTGGACACCGAGGCGCAGCAGGAGCTCGCCGCCGCCTTCCAGATCAGCTCGATCCCGACCCTCATGATCGTCCGGGACCAGGTCGCGATCTTCTCCCAGCCCGGTGCACTGCCCGAGGCGGCACTGACGGACCTGATCGCCCAGGCCCGGGCGCTCGACATGGACGAGGTGCGCACGAAGATCGCCGCCGAGCAGGCCGGCGCCGGTTCCGAGGAGCCCGGCACGCCGGACGCCTGATCCCGGCACGCCGGACGTCCGATTACGTGACGGGCTCCCGCCCTGCGGCGAGACTGGCCCGATGAGCGAAGCGGTGGAGTACGACGTAGTGGTCCTCGGCGGGGGCCCGGCCGGCGAGAACGTCGTCGACCGGACCCGCGCCGCCGGGCTGAGCACGGCGCTGGTCGAGAGCGAGCTGGTGGGCGGCGAGTGCTCGTACTGGGCCTGCATCCCCAGCAAGGCGCTGCTGCGCCCGGTGCTGGCGCGGGCCGACGCGCGCCGGGTGCCCGGTCTCGCGGGGTCCGTGGCCGGTCCGCTGGACGCGGAAGCGGTGTTCGCGCACCGGGACTACTGGACCGGGAACTGGAAGGACGACGGCCAGATCGACTGGCTGGGGTCGGTCGGCGCCCACGTGTACCGGGGCCACGGTCGGCTGTACGGGGTCCGCAAGGTCGCCGTCACCAGCCCGGAGGGGGAGCACCACGTGCTCTCCGCCCGGCACGCGGTCGTCGTCGCGACCGGCACCCGGGCCGTGATCCCGGACCTGCCGGGCATCGCGGACGCCAGGCCGTGGACCAGCCGCGAGGCGACGTCGGCGCAGGCGGCGCCGGGCCGGCTGTTGATCGTCGGCGGGTCGGTGGTGGCCGTGGAGATGGCCACGGCCTGGCAGGCGCTCGGCTCCGAGGTGACCCTGCTCGTACGGGGCTCCGGGCTGCTGCCCCGCATGGAGCCCTTCGCCGGGGAACTGGTCGCCGACGCACTGCGCGAGGCGGGCGCGGTGGTCCGTACGGGTGTGGCCGTCGAGTCCGTCGTACGGGACGGCCCGACCGGGCCCGTCACGGTGGTGCTCGAAGACGGCGAGCGGCTGGAGGGCGACGAGCTGCTGATGGCGACCGGGCGTACCCCGCGCACCGAGGACATCGGGCTGGACACGGTCGGGCTCACCCCGGGCGGCTGGATCACGGTGGACGACAGCTGCCGAGTGCCGGGTACCGACTGGCTGTACGCGGTCGGCGACGTCAACCACCGGGCGCTGCTGACCCACCAGGGCAAGTACCAGGCGCGGATCGCGGGCTCCGTCATCGCCGCCCGGGCGGCGGGCAACGCATCGCTGGACACCGGCCGTTGGGGCGCACACGCCGCGACCGCCGATACGGAGGCCCTCCCGCAGGCCGTGTTCACCGACCCAGAGGCCGCGTCGGTGGGCCTGACCCTCGCGGAGGCGGAGCGCGCCGGCCACCGGGTCCGGGCAGTGGACTACGACCTGGGAAAGGTCTCCGGATCGGGCCTGTACGCCGACGGCTACCGCGGCCGGGCCCGCATGGTGGTGGACCTGGACCGCGAGATCCTCCTCGGCGTCACCTTCGTCGGCCCGGGCGCGGCCGAACTCTTGCACGCGGCGACCATCGCGGTCGCGGCCGAAGTCCCCATCGACCGCCTGTGGCACGCGGTCCCGGCGTTCCCGACGATCAGCGAGATCTGGCTGCGACTGCTGGAGGAGTACAGAGGGTAAGTCCCGCCGTTAGGGACGACGGGACGCTCCGATGTCGTTCTTTTCCGGGAGCGCGTGGCTGGTCCCTGGCCTCGCGCTTTCCTGAAGCGGGTCCTGTCCGCGAGTCCGCATCTCCGACCCGACGGTCTCCCGGCTGGTCGACGCCCTCGCAGCAGCTGGACCGAAGGCCCTGTCCGCGATACGGGCCGCGGGCCGGAGCGCGTGAGCACGTCACGGCCCAACTCCCCCGGCCTGGAGGGCAGCGATCGAGCCCGGCGGCGAGGTCCGGGACGAAGCCCGGTCGCCGAGATCACCGGCGACCGCCCGACGCGACAGCCGGACATCAGCGTGCCCACCACCGATCCGACCTGCCGAAACGGCCCGCCGGAGCAACCGACGGACCCTCATGAAAGATCGAGGCCAGAAGCGTTAGCCAGGCTGGGGATTGCGGCGTTGAATCAGGTGCAGTCACCCGTCGACTCGCCCGACACACCGCCTCCTTGCTGGGGCAGCGTGATCGTCTCACTCGGCGTCGTGCGCGTGAGCGCCCCGGCCAGGCCCTCGCCTTACGTGGCCTGTCGAAGACGAGATGGAAGCGTCCTGCTGCCGCACCTTTTCAACCGCCGCCGAACACTGCATAGTCGGTACACGGTTCCATGGGGAGGACCGTGCTGGGGGAACAATGTGGCGGAGCGTAGCGGCTGTGGGGGCACATCCGGACGACATCGAATTCGGTTGCGGTGGTGCTCTCGTGCGCCACTCCCAACAGGGCGCCAAGATAACCCTGATCATCGCGAGTGATGGGGCAAAAGGCGGCGGTACGGCAGAACGCGCCGGCGAACAAATGCGAGCGGCGGCGCATCTTGGCGCCGAAGTGATCATGCTGGGTCTGCCCGACGGAGATCTCGGCCCGTTGAATGATTTCGCCGGCATGCTGGAGAAAGCGCTCGCGCTCTGCGGTGCCGATCTCGTGTACACGCACCTCGGGGAGGACACGCATCAGGACCATGTGCTCACTCACCAGGCCCTGCGGATCGCTGCTCGGAACCTGCACAGCGTCCTGTTTTTCGAGTCTCCAAGGTCTCCGGTCCTGTCCAGCGGAATTGCCGTGGACATCAGTGGTGTCATCACGGAGAAGATCTCGCTGCTCGCTGAGCATCGGTCGCAACTCGGTCGCCGGCCAGAACTGACTGAAGAAGGCGTCCGAGCTCGCGCCCGGGTACACGGGATCCAATTCGGATGTCAGTACGCAGAGGTTTTCACCCCGCTTCGGGTATTTCTCCCTTTGGCGGGTCACGTGAAGCTCGGACAGTAAGGGAATCGAGTATGATCCTCCATCCTTATACTCGCGACACCGCCGAGTTGACTTCGGATGAATTCGCAGAGATTCGCTCTATGCTAGTGGAGTCGTTCGGTTCCCGATACGGCGAGACGTCCTGGCAGCACTGTTTGGGTGGCACCCATTACCTCGTCCGGTACAACGGGCGGTTGGTCGCTCACGGATCTCTGGTGCCACGCCATTTCGAACAGGGCGGCCGAGTGCTACGAGGTGTGTACGGAGAGTCGATGGCGACCGTTCCGGACCTGCGCAACCGCGGTCTGGGCACGATCGTCATGGCGATGGCCACCGCCGAGGTCCGGCTCCACCACGAGATCGGCGCATTCGCCGCCAGCAAGTACCACTTCTACGAGCGTCTGGGTTGGGAGAAGTGGGCCGGCCCTACCTTCGCCATCACGGCGTCGGGTCGTGTGCCCTGCTCTCCGGACCGCGGTGCGGTCATGGTCCGATTGCCCAGCGGAAGCGACATCGACCCCACGCAGGATCTGACAACCCACTGGCGCGCCGGGGATGTGTGGTGACCAAATTTTCTACCGAGGTGGGAGAATCGCGTGAACACCTTCGCGATCTTGGAAAACTTGATCGCAAGTGCCATCTGGACCGTTCTGGCCGTCGGGTCCGGCTATCTACTGCTACGTAGCCAGAATCGAGGACTTGCCAAACTGCTGGGGGCGCGGCGAAATGTTCGCATCCTGCTGCTGCTTCCGGACGTGCGCGTGAAGGCAGGGGGCACGATCGGAACGTACAGAACTGTCGGATTCACCGGAAGCGCCGTCACGCGCTGCGAGTTCGAAGCGGCAGTGGCGTTGCGGGACTCGCTCACGGATCCCTTGGTACGCCTTCTCAAGCCCGGACGGCCGCTCGTCGCAGCAGGCCGGACGGGCTCCCGTGGGCCGGTCGAGGCGACCCTCACCTGCCCGGAGAGTGCGGCATCCGTGGCAACTGGGGATGCGGCACAGTTCTTCACCGACCTGCCGGGCGAACTGGCTGGACGCAGCCTCGTTCTCATGGGCGGCCCCGCGTACAACCACTTGACTCGACTGTCCTTCGCCCTTATGGACAGCCAGGTGGTACCCGAATTGGGAGGGGCTGACGGCGAGTGGGGCGTAAGGATCACGAGAGGACCCATGGCGGGGCAGTTCTTTCCCGGGCGTGGAGCAGGATCGGAAACCGAGATTGCAATCGTGCAATCTTTTTTCATCGATTCAAGCGGGAAAAGAATAACTCTCTTCGCGGGTAGCAGCGACATGGCAAGTCTTGCCGCCACGGATTTTCTGCTCGTCAACTGGCGTCGAATCGCCCGTAAATGCGGATCGAGGCCGTACGCGTTGATTCTGCGCGTGGACACGAGAAACGGCGTCGCGCGTCTTCAGACGGGTCTGGCGGAAGGCAATCCTTTCGTACTGTGAAGTCTCGACGCCGGGCGTACCGGGGACAGCGGACGCGCCGATCAGATGCCGTGGGTGGCGGTGATGGAGCCCTCGGAGACGGCTGCGGTGAGCAGGGCATGGTCCTGGAGGGTCTGGTCCGCATAGCGGAGTGCGAAGTCGGCGACGGCGCGGTCGAAGGTGTCGGAGTTGCCGAGGTACCCGGCGATGGCGATGCGGTCGCCGGAACGGGCGTGGGCCCGGGCCAATGTGGTGCCGCACAGTTCCGCGTACTGGCGGAGAAGGGCCGGGGGCATGGTCTCGACGACGGCAGAGCCCTTCATGTCGCGTAGCTGCCGGACGTAGAAGTCGCGCCCGGCCGGTCCCGTCGTCCAGCCGAGGAAGATGTCTCCGCCTGTCTGGAGGAGTTTCTGCCCCGCGACCACGCGGTGACCGTGGTGGGTGTGGGTGTGGGTGTGGGTGTGGGTCTGGGCGTCGGCGGGGAGGTGGTCTTCCAGTACCGAGCGTCCGGCCTCCTTGATCTGGAGGAAGAGCGGGTCCTGCTCGTCGCGGCCCGTCAGTAGGACGATGAAGCACCGGGTGCCGACGCTCCCGATGCCGACCGCCTTCCGTGCTGCGTCGACGAACCGGTAGCGGTCGAGCAGGGTGCGCCGTTCCTCGGGGAGGGTGTCCCTGTACTCGCGGAAGATCTCGGTGACGGCCTCGCTGTCGGGTGCGGTGAGGGGCTCGAGCAGGGGCGGGTCGTGGACGATGTGCCGGCGGCCTTCCCGGGTCTCGGTGAGTTTGCCGAGGGCCTGCAGGCTGGTGCGCCGTCGGGCACGCGCCAGATTTGCTTCGACCCGGCTCCGCAGCTTGGTCTTGCGGATCATCGGGAGGACCTCGGCCGTGTCGAACCGCTGGTACCAGACGGCGAGTTCGCCGAGCTCGGCGAGGTGTCGCATGGATGACCGGTAGGCCCGGGCGGCGGCTTGGGCCGACTGCCATGCCCGGTCGTCGCCGTGGCCGGCTTCCCGGGCGGCCACGGCCGTGCTGGCGGCGAGCCGTTTGACGTCCCATTCGAAGGGTCCGGGCAGGGTTTCGTCGAAGTCGTTGAGGTCGAACAGCAACGTCCGCTCGGGTGAGGCGAAGAGGCCGAAGTTCAGCAGGTGGGCGTCGCCGCAGAGCTGGACGGTCAGGCCGGTGTCGGGCTGGGCCGCCAGGTCCGCGGCCATCACCGCGGCCGCGCCCCGAAGGAACGCGAACGGGGAGGCGGCCATCCGCCCGTAGCGGATCGGCAGCAGCTCGACGAGCCGGTCGGCGGCCTGCCGCTCCAGCACGTCGAGCGGATCGGGCCGGTCCGCCGCCGCGCTCCACCTCCCGTGCGAGCTCCGGGTCACCCGCTTGCGGGCGGCCCGGCCACGTCGGGCCTTCTCGGTCGGACTGGTCATGCCCCATCTCCTTGTCCCCACCCAAGCCTGGGCGCACCGCCGCCCCGGCGCACGTCCGGACCGGCGAGCCGTCTCCTGTCGGCCTAACGGGCCTACGGGGAGAGAGGCTCCCCCCCTCCTCTGCCCTCGTCCCCGGCTGCTCTCCGTACTGCTCTCGTTTCGGCAGGTCGCGCTCTCCTGGCTCCCTTCTGCGGCGTTCGTAGACTGACCGGGTGAACGACATCGATGCGATCGCGGTTCTGCAGGATCCGGTGCGGCGCCGTCTGTACGAGTACGTGGCGGCGCAGGGCCGTGAAGTCGGACGCAACGAGGCCGCCGAGGCGGTCGGGGTGGCGCGCACGCTCGCTGCGCACCACCTGGACAAGCTGACCGGGGCCGGGCTGCTGGAGAGCGGTAGCCGTCGGCTGACGGGTCGTTCGGGGCCCGGGGCGGGTCGCCCCGCCAAGGTGTACACGCGGGCGCGGGTCGAGCGGTCGGTGTCGCTGCCCGCCCGCGACTACCGCACCGCCGCCGAGCTGCTGGCAGAGGCCGCCGAGGAGGCCGGGCTGGACGCCGGGCTCTGTGCGGCCGCGCGTCGGCGCGGTGAGGTCCTGCGCGGCCCGGAGGGGCCGTGCGGCAGCCTCGAAGAGGCCCTGGAGGTGCTGGCCGCCCGGGGGTACGAACCGCACCTGGAAGGTGTCGGCGGGCCCGCGGGTCCGGAGGGCTCCGAGGGGTCGGCCGCGCCCGTGGTCCGGATGCGCAACTGCCCCTTCCACGCCGTTGCCGAACGCTTCCCGCCGCTCGTCTGCGGCATGAACCTCGCCCTGCTGGAGGGGCTGCTCGGTGCGGACGGGCCTGTGCGCGCCCGCATGGACGCCCGGCCGGGGGAGTGCTGTGTCGTGATCGAACCTTCTAAAGATAATGATTGTTGACATAGAAAAGGGCGCCGTGCTGGGATGAGTCCATGACCGCATCCGCCGCGCCCCCGCACGCCGCCCACCTGGCCCAACTCAACGTCGCCACACTCCTCCACCCCCTCGACGACCCGAGGTCGGCGCCCTTCGTGGAGATGCTCGACCCGGTCAACGCCGCCGCCGACGGTGCGCCCGGCTTCGTGTGGCGGCTCGTGGAAGAGGGGGCGGCCGACGCGACCGGCCTGCGCCCGGCGGGCGAGGACCGCATCGTCAACCTGTCCGTGTGGGAGACCCAGGAGTCCCTGTGGGACTTCGCCTACCGCAGCGGGCACCTGGAGATGATGCGGCGGCGCCGCGAATGGTTCGAACGGCACGTCGAGGCGCACCTGGTGCTCTGGTGGGTCCCCGCCGGTCATCTCCCCACCGTCGGGGAGGCCCTGGAGCGGCTGGCGGAGCTGCAGGCCCACGGACCGTCCCCGCGCGCGTTCACCTTCGTCTCCTCCTACACCGCCGCCGAGGCCGCCGCGGTCTGAGCGGACGGTCCTGGGCCCGCGGGCAACGCGGGAACCGGCTCAGGCAATCAGAAGATCATGCACGTGGTGGTGGCGTGGGCGATCAGCTTGCCCTGGTCGTCGAGCACCTTGCCCTCGGCCGTGGCGGTGCGGCGGCCGGCGTGGATGACCTTGCCCTCGGCGGTGAGCACCTGGCCGTCGGTGCGGGCGGCCCGGATGTAGTTGACCTTGAGTTCGAGGGTCGTGTAGCCGGTACCGGCGGGGAGCGTGGTGTGGACGGCGCAGCCCATGGCGGAGTCGAGGAGGGTGGCGGCGATGCCTCCGTGGACGGTGCCGAGCGGGTTGGCGAAGTCGGGGCGGGTGTCGAGGGAGACGACGATGCGGCCGTGCTCGACCTCGTCGAAGCGCATGCCGAGCAGGCGGCCGATGGAGGGGATGTCGGCCGGGCGTTCGGTCTGGACCCAGCGCATCAGTTCCAGGCCGGACAGGCCCGCCAGGGCGGTGAGGTCGGTGGTGGTCACGGTCGTTCTCCTTGGGTGAGGTGCTGGTGCCGCCCTTGAGCAGGGTGGTCGGCGGGAAGTGCCGGCGTCGGCAACGGCCCCGGCGTGGGATCCGGGCCGGGGTCAGGGTTCGCGGCGGTCGCGCAGGGCGTACACGAGCAGGTCGTGGATCTCGGCGGCGGCCGCGTCGAGCGGAGCGGCACTCCGTTCGGCCCGGCACATGATCACCGCGCCTTCGACCGCGGCGATGACGAAGGACCCCAGCCTCCGGCTGCGTTCCTCGGTCAGGCCGTGCCGGACGAACAGGGTCGCGAAGGCCTCCTGCCAGCGGGCGAAGACCGCGGCGGCGGAGCGGGCGAGCTGCGGGGCCTCGTCGTTGCTCTCCACGGCCACCGCCACGATCGGGCAGCCGGCCCGGAAGTCGCTCGCCACGAGCCGGTCGCGCCACAGCACGAAGAACGCGTCGATGGCCTCCACTGGATCCCCGGCCTGCGTCATGGTGTCGATCAGGCCCGAGATGAACTCCCCGGCCAGCGCCACGGCTTCGTCGATGAGCTGGGTCCGCCCGCCGGGGAAGTGGTGGTACACCGAGCCCCGCGGGGCTCCGCTGTGGGCGAGGACCCGGTCGATACTGGTCCCGCTCGCGCCGTACTCGGGCAGCAGGGCAACCGTACTGAGGACCATCCGGTCACGGCTGTCACTCTTGCGCGGGCTCACCCGCTCCACCCCCTTCGCGACGACGACGCGGGCCACCGAGCGCGCGCTACCTCGCGGTAACTTATGGGGTATGGCATAGAACATGCAAGGGGTGCCTCGACCGCGGATATCGGCCATGCCGGGTGGATGACCTCCGGGTCGAGGACCTTGCCGGTGTCCGCCGCGAGCTTGTGGGTGGGCTGAGCGGCCGTGGTCCTTGTGGCCCAGTCCTGCGTGCCCGGACGGCTCGGGGCGACTTGACTGACGGGATGGACTCCACGTCGACGTCGCCGCCCTCGTCCGCCGGGTACCGCAATCTGGCCCTGGCGACGCTCGGCTTCACGCTCACCTTCTGGGCGTGGGACCTGATCGCGCCGCTGGCCGGCGACTACAAGGACCGGCTCCACCTCTCCTCGTTCCAGCAGTCGCTGCTCGTCGCGGTGCCGGTCCTGGTCGGGTCGCTGGGGCGGATCCCGGTGGGCGCACTGACCGACCGCTACGGCGCGAGGCTGATGTTCCCGGTCGTGTCCGCGCTCACCATCGTGCCCGTGCTGCTGCTGATCCCGGCCCGCGGGAGCTACGGTCTGACGCTCGTGGTCGGCTTCCTGCTGGGCCTGGGCGGCACGACGTTCGCGATCGGCATCCCGCTGGTCAACTCCTGGTTCCCGCCCGCCCGGCGGGGCTTCGCACTGGGGGTCTTCGGGATGGGCATGGGCGGTGTCGCGCTGTCCGGGTACGTCACACCCCGCATCGCCAAGCACGACCCCGACCTGCCCTTCCTCGTGGTGGCCCTGGCGCTCGCCGGGTACGCCGTCCTGGCCGCCCTGCTGCTCAGGGACCGGCCGGACCGGCCCGTGCCGACGGCCTCGCTCGCCTCGCGACTGCGCGGCGCGGGGCGTCTGCGGGTGACGTGGGAGCTGGCCGCGCTCTACGCGATCGGCTTCGGGGGGATCGTCGCGTTCGGGGTGTACCTGCCGACGTATCTGAAGACCTGGTACGGCCTGTCGGCGACCGACGCCGGCACGAAGGCGGCGGGCTTCGCCCTGGTCACGGTGGTCTTCCGGCCGATCGGCGGCTGGCTGTCGGACCGGATCCATCCGGCGCAGGTCACGGCCGGGTCGCTCGGCCTGGTGGCGCTCCTCGCGATCGTGCAGGCCTTCGACCCGGTGATGAACCCCGTGGGCACGTGCGCCCTGCTCCTGATGGCGGCCGGACTCGGGACGGCCAGCGGCAGCGTCTTCGCCCTGGTCTCACAGGTCACGCCGCAGCCGCAGGTGGGCAGCGTGACGGGCATCGTCGGAGCGATGGGCGGCCTCGGAGGCTTCGTGCCCCCGCTGGTGATGGGCGCGATCTACAGCGCGAAGGACTCGTACTCGATCGGCTTCATGCTGCTGTCCGACCTCGCGCTCGCGGGGTGCGTGTACGCCTACGGGCGGATGCGGACCGTACGGCCATCATCCTGAGCGACAGCGACAGCGACAGCGACAGCGACAGCGACGGCGACGGCGACAGCGACAGCGACGGGGCCGCCGAACGCCGGTGCGGCGGCGGTCCGGTAGGACTGCCGCCGCACCGCAGAGCGCGTGCTACTTGGCGCCGAGGCCGGCGTCGGAGACTTCGGGCTTGCCCGCGGCCTTGAGGACCTTGTTCAGGAGCGTCAGGTCGTAGATGCCGGCGAGGTCGGGCTGCTCGATGAGCTTGGCCTTGACGGCCCACTCGGACTGGGTCTTCAGCGTCGCGGCCAGCGGGTCGTCGGTGATGAGGATGCTGGGCCAGGCCGGGTCGATGATCTTGGCGTCGAGGGGCTTGCCGCTGTCGGCGGCGAGCTTGGCGTTGGCGGAGGCCTTGGCCTGGTCGGGGTTGGCGTTGATCCACGCGTTGGTGGCGACCGTGCCCTTGAGGACGGCTTCGACGACGTCCGCGTGTTCCTTGAGGAACTTCTGGGACACGATGATGTTCGTGATCACGAACTTCTTGTCGGGCCACAGGGTGGTTTCGTCGAGGAGGACGGTGCCGCCGTCGGAGACGAGCTTGGAGGCGGTGGGCTCGGGGACCCAGGCGCCGTCGATGGAGCCGGACTTGAAGGCGTCGGGGGTGACCTTGTTGTCGGTGCGGACGACGGAGACGTCGCCCTTGCCGGA